>NZ_CANMQQ010000011.1 GCF_947500045.1 uncultured Ruegeria sp.
GCCATTCCAGAAAATACGCAACCGTAATCTCATCAAGCGCAGATGCCTGCGTCGCAGTCATCGCAGCAATCCCGGCAATACCCGACAATAGTGTTCTCTTGATCATTTCCATGTCTTCCCTGTTGATTTTATTTAGGCTGGTTTATCCCAACATTTGGCAATTGGAATCATAACTCCGATAGATTTCCACAGTAGATATATTTTTTCTTATTCGATAAAAGCGGATTTTAGTTCTACTAATTTCGGAAAATCGACAACCTTCTCTGGAAGTACAACATGCAGAAACCGTTGAGCTTGCGTTGGCTGGAAGTGTTCCAGCTTATCTCGAAATCGGGGTCCATACAAAAAGTTGCGCAGGAAACCGACCTTTCAATCAGCACGGTCTCAAACCATCTGCGCAGTCTTGAAAGCACCCTAGGCGTTGATCTGGTAAATCACAATCGGCGGCCAATGAACCTGACCCCGGCAGGTGTCGTCTTTGCCCGCTATGTGCATGATGGGCTGATAACCTTGAAACGTGGCGAAGCGGAAATTCGATCCGGAAGCTGGCAGCACGCGACCGATCTGAGAATGGCACTGCTGGATGATTTCGACAACGAGGTTGGCCCTGAACTGTTCCAGAGCCTGTCTTCGGCCCTTCCCCGCTGCAATTTCAGGCACTACACGCGCCCCAGCCATGAGATTGTAGAAAAACTGCAAGAGCAGAAACTGGATGCCGGTGTTGCCACCCGACCTCCCGGACTTTTGGCCGATCTGGTTGAGTACCCATTGATGCGCGACCCATTTGTTCTGGTGGTGCCTTCAGGCTATTCGCAAGGGTTACAGGACCTGATGACAGCAGATTCACCCCTGCCATTCCTGCGTTATTCACGGCATCACACCATCGGCAAGCAAATTGAAACACAGCTCATCAGGCTAAAGATTTTGCTGCCCAATCGGTACGAGCTGGAGTGTAATCAATCCATCATCGGGCTAGTCGCAGGAGGCAACGGTTGGACGATCACAACAGCCGCCAGCTATCATCGCGCTCAAAGATTTCACGACAAAGTTCAGGTGATCCGGTTTCCCGGCAAAAGTTTTGCCCGCATAGTTTCGCTGTTCACGACCCATGTCTATCCTGTTGAAACATCAAAACTTATTCTGGACGCCTTGCAGACCTCACTGCGCAGTTGCTTTACGGAACCAGTTGTTGCCCGGTTTCCGTGGCTTGCTGACGAGTTTCACATCATCGACACCGAGACGGCTTAAGATCAGCGAACAAAGCGCCATATGTCGAGGCCGCAGATTATCATCGGTTTTTCGGGAGCCAACTTACTGCAGTTGAACTTGGCTAGGTGCATGCACTTGCCAGTAAAAAAGTCTCTGACACCAATACACCGGAAACTCGAAACGGTTATTCGTGTTTTTCGAATTCAGTGAGGTGCCCCTTGACCGCAGGCAACGTCGGCGGTGTTTAAGGGCGAAGTTCAACGTGTTGCAGAAACAAGCTGAACCCGCAGCGCAGTTCGAGGTATTGGCCCTCATGCCTGCTTGAATTCGAATCTCTCGCCTGCTGGCGTGCCTTATGTAAGGACCAAACACCAAATGCATCTTTCCCGCTTCCCCCGGGTTCACCTTGCCCATCTGGCCACGCCGCTGGAACCCATGAAACGCTTGTCCAAAGAGCTGGGCGTCGATCTTTGGATCAAGCGTGATGATTGTACCGGTATGTCGACCGGCGGCAACAAAACCCGCAAGCTGGAATTCCTGATGGCTGAGGCCATGGAACAAGGCGCAGACATGGTCATGACGCAAGGGGCAACACAGACCAACCATGGGCGCCAAACGGCTGCCTTTGCCGCCAAGCTGGGCCTGAAGTGTCATATCCTGCTGGAAGATCGAACAGGCTATCAGGACGGCAACTACAACACAAATGGCAACGTCTTACTGGATCATCTACACGGGGCAACCACCGAGAAATTCCCAGGCGGTCATGACATGCCCGGCGAAATGGAACGCGCCGCCGAGAAAATGCGCGCCAAGGGGCACACGGTCTACGTCATTCCGGGTGGCGGATCGAACCCGACCGGCGCTTTGGGATATGTGAACTGCGCGTTTGAGCTGCTGGCTCAAACCAATGAAATGGGTCTGAAAATCGACCGACTTGTACATGCCACCGGTTCTTCGGGAACACAGGCCGGTCTAGTGACCGGTATGTGCGCAATGAATGCGCGGGTGCCCATTCTGGGGATCGGCACCCGTGCCCCCCAACCCAAGCAAGAGCAGATGGTCTATGACCTTGCCTGCAAGACCGCTGAAAAACTGGGCTGCCCGGGTGTCGTCAAACGTGAAGATGTGGCGGCCAACACCGACTATGTCGGCGAGGGTTATGGCCTGCCAACCGAAAGCGGGCTTGAAGCGATCCGCATGTTCGCCGAACTGGAAGGCATCCTGATGGACCCCTGCTATTCGGCCAAGGGTGCGGCTGGGTTGATTGATCTGGCCCGCAAGGGTGAGTTCAAAGACGAAAGGGTCGTGTTTCTGCACACTGGTGGTGCAGCAGCACTAGGCGGTTATAACTTCGCCTTCGATCACGCGAACCGCTGGGTGAATCTGTAATCATGCGGGATATCGCGGCGCGAAAATTTACCGGAGCGTTCACGCAACAGGCATCTTTGCCTGCCGAGATAATTCGTACCGCGATGCTTGTCCTGGAGACCCGGCGACCGCATCGTTACGACCTGCTGCCCAGTGAATTGGAAGAGGTCGCATCATGACGCGCCGGGTCGTGGGCGTGTTGGGCGGCATGGGTCCTGAAGCAACAATCCTGTTGCAACAGCGAGTGCTGCGCAAGATCAAAGCCCGTGATGATGCTGACCATTTACCGCTGCTGATTGACATGAATCCGCAGGTGCCCTCGCGCATCGCCCATCTGATTGAAGGGCGCGGTGAAAATCCGGGGCCCGTTCTGGCTACGATGGCGCGTAGATTGCAGACCGCCGGGGCCACTGCGCTGGCCATGCCCTGCAACACAGCTCATCATTATGCCCCATTCATAACCGGCGCGGCCTCAGTTCCATTTCTGGATATGGTGTCGCTATCGGTTGAAGCGGCGCGGGACTCTCTTCCGAAAAAGGCAAAAGTAGGCATTCTCGCCTCACCTGCCGTGATGCTGGCGGGCGTATTTGATGCCCCATTGCAGGGCGTTGGCCTATCAGCGCTTTGGCCAGAAGATTCCGGCCGTATGTTGACTGCGATCAAAATGGTCAAGGCCCAAGGCCCAACACCACAGGCCCTAATAATTCTTGCGGATGCCGCAGCCGAGCTAACTCGGAATGGCGCGGGCCTGCTGCTTGTCGCCTGTTCCGAGTTTTCACTGATGACACAAGACCTGACTATGGATGTACCGGTAATCGATACTGTCGATTTGCTAGCCGCCGCCATCCGGGACCACACCACAAACAAAATGAGCTGATCCGATGGCAATAACCTACCTGAAACAAGCAAAATCCCGGCCCACTGCGGAAAACAACGATATCCGCGACATCGTCTCGGTCATGCTGACAAGTATCGAGCGCGACGGGGAAGAGGCCGTCCGACGCTATGCGGAACAATTGGACGGCTGGACTGGCGACATTGCCCTATCCGATGAGGCCCGGCAAACCGCCTGCGCCCGGGTTCCAAAGGACCTCAAAGAGGACATTCAGTTCGCCCATAACAATATCCGCCGTTTTGCCGAGGCACAAATGGCGACCATGGGCGAATGCCAGATTGAGGTCATCCCCGGCCTAATCGCGGGACAGAAACAAATTCCTGTCTCCAGCGCGGGCTGCTATGTGCCTGGCGGGCGTTATAGCCATATCGCAAGCGCCTTGATGACGATCACCACAGCCAAGGTGGCGGGTGTTCAACACATCACAGCTGTGTCGCCGACTCGGCCAAACGTGGGTATCCCAGACGCGATCGTCTACGCGATGGACCTGTGTGGCGCTGATCTGATCCTCAACCTGGGTGGCGTACAGGCGATTGCCGCCATGGCGCAGGGTTTGTTCGGCGCGCAGCCGGCAGACATTCTGGTCGGTCCCGGAAACTCTTATGTGGCGGAAGCCAAGCGTATGCTGTTCGGTGCAGTCGGGATCGACATGTTCGCAGGGCCGACAGATTCTCTGGTTATTGCAGACCACACGGCAGATATCGAAACCGTAGCCTGGGATCTGGTCAGTCAGGCAGAACATGGCGCCGATAGCCCTGTTTGGCTGGTGACGACCAGCAAGGATCTGGCACAGGGCGTCATGTCCCGGGTGAAACCCCTGATCAGCCAGCTGCCCGAGCCCAACCAGTCCGCCGCAAGACAGGCCTGGTTTGAACGGGCGGACGTCATCTTGTGTGACAGCCGCGAAGAAGCAGCCCAAGTCAGTGACCGGTATGCGCCCGAGCATTTGCAAGTGCAGGCCGAAGATTTGGATTGGTGGCTTGACCGGCTGTCCGCCTATGGCTCACTATTTCTGGGCAAAGAGACCACAGTGTCCTTTGGTGACAAAACCTCGGGCCCGAACCACGTGCTGCCAACCAGTGGGGCAGCTCGGTATACCGGCGGCTTGTCAGTGCATAAGTTTACCAAAACCGTCACTTGGCAACGCTGCAATGCACAAGCCTCAAACGAGCTTGCGCACCGCACCGCCCGGATCAGCCGCATGGAGGGTATGGAAGGCCATGCCCGAGCCGCGGAACTGCGTTTGACCTAAAGCACCCGTGGCATCGGTGTTGATACACGGTTTGGACGCACCATCACTTCGCGCAGAGCGCATCTTATGTCGGGGATACACCTGATTGAGCCCCGCGCGATGCGGGATCGCCAATTGCGGCTCCAAATCCTTGAAGCGGATCACAGCGCCACCTACAGGGGACAGCGCAGTTTTCACGCGATTGCAATCAACCCGAGCGCAGCCCAAGTTTGGACAATAGTCGATCACGTTTCATCAGCCACCAGCCCGCCTCTATCGGCCAGCGGGCGTGATCGGCATCCCCCTCAAGCTGTGTAGCACAGTGCAACGGCCAATTGGGATCGTCCAGCAGTTCGCGCCCAAGGGCGATCATGTCGGCGTCACCTCGTTCAATCACCGCGTCGCAAATCTTTGAGTCCCACAGAAAACCAACGGCCATGGTAGGGATATCTGCCCTTGCGCGGATCTGAGCGGCGAAAGGAACCTGAAATCCTTGCGCAATGCTCATCCGCTGCGGCCTTTCCTTGCCTCCGATTCCACCCGAACTGCAATCGATCAGGTCAACACCCGCGGATCTGAGCGCCTTTGCGATCTCGACCGTGTCTACGACAGTAAGACCGGATTCGAGCCAATCTGTTGCCGACAGCCGAAACGCCAACGGCAAGTCCTCTGGCCAATTCCTGCGAATTTCACGCGCAACTTCGACGGCAAACCGCATTCTGTTTTCGGCGCTGCCGCCCCATTCATCACACCTTTGGTTGGTGATGGGCGACAGAAATTGATGCACCAGAAAGCCATGGGCAGCGTAGACCTCAATCATCTTGAACCCGGCCAACTTGGCGCGCCCTGCAGCGGCCCCAAATGCCGTGATGACAGCTTTGATGTCGTTTTCGGTCATTTCGCGCGGTATCGGCCAACCATTGGCATAAGGCAAGCGGACGGGGCGATAGCTGGCCACGCGTCTTCCTTGCGCTTATGCGCGTCCTCCTCGTCCAATGGCGTTTCGCCGTGCCATGGCCGCCGCTCGGATGCCTTGCGTCCCGCGTGGCTCAGTTGAATACCCGGCACCGCCCCTTCCCGTGTGATAAAATCGCTAATACGCCGGAGCGGTTCGATCTGGCTGTCGTCCCACAGGCCCAGATCCCCGGGCGTACGGCGTCCGTCCCGGGTGACCGCCGTGGCTTCAGCATAGACTAAGGCTGCACCGCCCATGACAAACCGCCCCAAATGCACAAGATGCCAATCATTGGCACACCCATCCCGGGCGCGATACTGGCTCATCGGTGAGATGGCGATGCGATTTTTGAACGTCACATTCCGAAGGCGGAAGCTGCTGAAAAGTGTGGGCATCTTTGACTCTCAAACACACAGGCGGCGGGGTTTGTGCAAACTCGACAGGCCGTCTAACCCTCGGCCAGATCGGTCAGGTTAGGGGATTGCCCGTACGTCCTGTCGCGCAGCATCGCATTGGACACCGAAAGAAGGTGCGACTGCATTACTTCGGCGGCGGCCTGGCTGTCGCGCGATGCGATACTGCTGAACAACTGCTCATGCTGCTCGCTTAGCCGCACCAGAATCGAGGACGAATAGAGCGTTTCGCGCTGACGGGTCCATACCGATTGCTTGCGCACCGCACGGATCGAATCGTACACCGTCAGGAACAGAGGGTTATGGGCCAGCTCGGCAATCTTGTAGTGGAAAACATCATCCGCGACCCCGTAGGCCTGCGTATCGGCGGCGTCCAGCGTGGCCTGCATAAGCTGTTCAAGCGTTCGCAGCTCTTTGGTTGTGGCGCGTTGCGCCGCCAAGGCTGCCAATGCAGGTTCGATTTCCAGCCGCACTTCCATAACATCGCGGGGCATCACCTTGGCCGCTACGGCGCGAAATGGGCTTGCCCCAACAGCGGGCGGAGGCGATACGAATGTCCCCTGCCCGTGCCTGCGAAATACGGTGCCGTCTTCCTCTAACCGATCCAGAATGCGGCGCATCCGGGCGCGGGTCACGGCCAGCGCCTCTGCCAGTGCGCGTTCTGGCAGCAACTTGCCGTTCCTCAGAAAATCGCCGGTCTCAATACCTGCGCGCAGGGCGACAGTCAGTTCAGCATCAGTTGGACAATTTCCCAAGGTCAGAACGCTCCGATCAGGTCGTAAAACATGCGCAAGGACGTAAGCATCAGGAACGCACCAAAAGCAAGCCGTAAGGTACGTTGCGAAATCGTGTGCGCAATGCGGACGCCCACATGGGCAAAGCTGGTCGTTAGCGGAATGATCAGCGCTGCCGCTATCAGATTGACGTAGCCGATGGAAAAGGGCGGCAAGCCGGGTCGCCCCAGCCCAGTCCCTGCATAGATCAGCGCCCCTGGCAGACCAATGACAAAACCGATTGCCGCCGACGTTCCGACAGCACGGCGAATATCATAGCCCAGAAAATTCAGAACGGGCACGCAGACCGTGCCGCCTCCAATGCCCATCATCGCGGAAATCGCGCCTGCAAAAACGCCGGTAGCAGCCCAGACACGGGGTGAAAAACTGCGTGTTAGTCCGTCATTGCTGGGTTTACGAAAAATCATATCCAATGACACCAACGCCGCAACGGTCGCAAACACAGCGACCAGTATATAACCGCTGACCACACCACCCAGCAGCCCTCCGATGATTACACCGATCAGGATGGCCGGTGCCCAACGTTTCAGCAGCGCCATATCCAACGCGCCACGTTTGTAATGCCCCCAGCTTGAGGACAGCGCGGTGAACACGATGGTCGCCAGAGACGTTCCTACTGCGACCTGCATTGTCAGCGCCGGATCACTGCCTGTCAGCGACAGAGCGAAGTACAGCGCCGGGACTATGACAATTCCTCCGCCTACCCCCAACAGACCGGCCAGAATGCCGCCGAACACTCCGGCAGCTCCGGCGATAGCGATCAGCGTCGCAAGGGTCGAGAAATCAATCCCGCCCATACATCACGCGGGGTCGCTAGCCAACGAGCGGCTCACCCGACCCTCGGCCTGACGTTTGGCATCCGCACGCGCGATCGCGTCCTCAAGCGCGCCCCGGTCAGGATTACCCGAGAAGTTCTGCTCGCTGGGCATGGCTTCGGCAAAATGCAGGTATCGTTCACTGGCCACATCATAGAGCCGCCGCAGCTCGGCCAGCGGATCGGCATGGTCGTCGCTGCGCATGTCCAGCCAGGCGTGGGACTGACCGCGGTGAATGACCAGACCAGCGGCCTGTTTGCCCCGCTTGTCGCCGCCTGCGCGCTCTCCGGCCTCCATTGCGGCCATCAGGCGTTCGGGAAATGGCAGCGCGGCTTCCAGCGCATAAGTTTCAAAGGTCGAGTCCACCACATCCGGACTGGCTAGCATGTTTCCCGCAACCGAATGCGTGACCCCGATCCGGTGCCCAGCCCAGTCGACACAGTCGGCCCCGGTGTAGGCCGCGAAGTTGCCCTTGGCGTCCATCAGGTGCGCCTGCCTTGAGGCCCGACCAACATCCCGTGCGACGAGATCGTCTAGCACGGCCTGCGCGGCTTCGCCCGCCTCCAGCCGCCTGAGCCCTTCGGTCCCCCAGACCGGGTTCGAAAACGCCTGCGAGGCAATCGCGCTGTGCGCGCCGACGCAAGGAACCCGTGCACCACAAGCGAAGAACCGGCTTGCCACGATCAGACCAATAGCTCCGGTCTCAGTGTCTTTTGCGATCAGAGAATATGTCATATCAACGTCCTACTGCATAAGCCTGCATCAACCGCGGCGTCGCCGCCGCGCGCAGGGAACCGTCTGGTTCCCGCAGGGCAGCCGTGAGGCGGCCAACCGTCCATGGCTCCGCCACCGTGACCTTGTGACCACGTGCACGCAGGTCTTCGACCACCGGCGCGCCAAAGGTTTCTTCGATCATCATTTCACCTGGTTGCGCTGCGCGGGGATAGAACGAGCTTTGGAAATGCATCGAATGAAACAACGGCGCGTCCATACATTCCTGCAGCCCCAGCCCGAAATGCACAAAGCGCAGGAACCAGATCAGTTGCCATTGGTCCTGCTGATCCCCTCCGGGCGTACCGAAGACCAGTTGAACGCCTTCCTTCTCGGCCAGGCTGGGTGTCAGCGTGGTCCGCGGTCTGTGCCCCGGTGCCAGCGAGGTCGGCAGGTCTGGTTCCAGCCAGAACATCTGCGCCCGACTGTTGAGTGGGAACCCCAGCCCCGGAATAACCGGCGAGCTTTGCAACCAACCCCCAGACGGCGTCGCCGCCACCATGTTTCCCCAGCGGTCGATCACGTCCAGATGCACCGTGTCGCCGCGTTTCTCGGTCAAGTGAGACATTGTAGGCTCACCCGCGCTGGCCCCGGTTCTAGCCGAGAAATCGCGGGCGGCGCGGACAATATATGCATCAGCCAGATGCTCATACCCCGGCACACGTCCTGGGCGTTGATCTTGCGAAGCATCTGGGCCGATCAGCGCTCGGCGCTCGGCGGCGTAGGCATCGCTCAACAAGTAGTCCATCGGGATATCACTATGCGCCGGGTCGCCGTAATAGGCTTCGCGGTCGGCATAGGCGAGCTTCATGGCCTCAACAACCGTATGCACAAATTCGGGGCCATTCGGGTCCATCGAACCTAGATCGATCCCTTTCAATATGGCCAACGCCTGCAACAGTACCGGGCCTTGGCTCCAGGCATGGGTCTTATGGACAGTCCAGCCATGGTAGCCATAAGTCAGCGTGTCCTCATAGGTGGCCTGCCAATTTGCCATATCTTCGCGCGCCAGAACCCCGCCGTTGCGCTGGCCCGAGACATCCATGACCTTGGTATCGGCCAGATAGTCAAAGATCCGATCCGCCACGAAGCCCTCTCGCCATGCCCGCCGCGCGGCGTCAATCTGTTCCACACGATCGTCATATGCAGCCTCGGCATCCGATACGAGACGCTCATAGGTGGCCGCCAGAGCCGGGTTGGCAAAGTTGCTGTGTGGTTCGGGCGGTTTGCCATCCGGCATCCATGTCTGCGCAGAACTGGGCCACTCATCTTCAAAGAAATCCGATAGGCCGTCGATTGTATGCGCGACCCGCGGCAGGATGGGATGGCCGTCTCGGGCATAGGTGATGGCAGGCTGCATTACATCGCGTAGCGGCAGCGATCCATGATCCTGCAGCATCAGCATCCAGCCATCAAAGGCTCCGGGGATCACAGTGGCCAGCAGGCCCGAGCCGGGGATTAGGTTCAGACCCAAACCGGTGAAATGCTCGATCGTCGCAGCAGCGGGGGCTGGGCCTTGCGCGCACAGAACCTCGGTTTTGCCGGTTTTGGCCGAGTGGAAGATGGCGGGCATGTCTCCTGCGGGGCCATTCAGATGCGGCTCGACCACTTGCAGGGTCATGGCTGTGGCAACGGCGGCGTCAAAAGCGTTGCCGCCCTTTTCCAATATGCCAAACCCCACTGCCGAAGCGATCCAGTGGGTCGAGGTGACGACACCGAAGGTACCTCGGATCTCAGGGCGAGTGGTGAAATCTGACATGTCTTACGTCTCCGAAGCTCAGTGTTCGCGCGGGTCAAGCGCATCGCGCAGCCCGTCGCCCAGAAGGTTGAACCCCAGCACCACGAGAAAGATCGCGATGCCCGGCCACATGGCCATCCAAGGGGCTTGGTTGAGAAAGTTCTTGGCAGTATTCAACATCGACCCCCAGCTTGGCGCAGGGGGTTGCTGGCCAAGACCGAGGAAGGACAGGGACGCCTCGGCGATGATAGCGGTGGCGATGGTTAGTGTGGCCTGTACCAGCACCGGTGGTAGCACGTTGGGAAAGATATATCGGCTAAGGATTTTCGATGTGGGCAAGCCGATAGCGCGGGCCGAAGTCACGTAGTCTTCGGCCCGAACCGACAGCACCTGCCCGCGGGTCAAACGGATGAAAACCGGGGTCGCAGACAAGCCGATGGCAATCATTGCATTGGTCAGCGATGGCCCCAAAAAAGCCGCCAGCGCAATCGCAAGGATCAGGAACGGCGCTGCCAAAAGTGCTTCGGTGCAGCGCGAAATGATAGCGTCAATCCAACCCCCGAAATAGCCTGCCACAATGCCCAAAGGGACGCCAAGCAGCACTGCAATCCCAACCGAGACCACTCCGGCCAGCAAGGATGCTTGTGCGCCCCAGATCATCCGCGCCAGCACGTCACGTCCGATTTCGTCAGTGCCAAACGGGTGTGCAGCTGTGGGCGGTTTGCGCACCGCGCCCCAATCGGTGGCTGCCGGATCGGGAATGGGCAGGATCGGTGCCAGCAGCGCAATCAGTACAAAGAACGTCACAAGCACGCCGCCAAGCATGGCGCTTTTGTGCGTGCGGAATTTCTTCCAGACCCGGCCTTCAGGGCGACGCGACAGGATGGGATCGGCGATGGCCATGTCACGCAGTCCTCAGGCGGGGATTCAGCAGCACATAGGCCACATCGGCCAACAGGTTCATCACGATGAAACCCACGGCGGTGACCAGCACAATGCCCTGAACCACGGCATAGTCTCGGTTGAATACCGCGTCGACGACCATCTTACCGAAACCAGGGATGGTAAAGATTTGTTCTGTTAGAACAGCGCCCGCGATCAACTCACCAAACAGCAACGCCGTGAGCGTTACAATCGGTGTCAGCGCGTTGCGGAAGGCGTGTTTCAAGACGACCCGACGCTCGTTCAAACCCTTCGCGCGGGCCGTGCGGACATAGTCGGATTTCAAAACACCCAGCATGGCGGATCGCGTGTGTCGCATTAGCGTCGCGGCCAGCGCAGTGCCTAGCACAAATGCAGGCATCAACATGGTGGTAATGGATTTCAGCGGGTCCTCGGACAGAGGTACATAACCCGAGGCAGGCAGCAGGTCGAGCTTTACTGAAACCAGCAAGATCAGCATGATCCCCAACCAGAAATTTGGGATCGACAGCCCGGACAGCGCCACGATATTGGCCACATAGTCCGTGATCGTTCCTTTTTTCACCGCAGACAGGATGCCAGCTGGTATCCCGATCACCAATGCGAACACGATCGCCATGACGGCCAGCTGAATCGTCACCGGCAGCTTCTCGGCGATCAATTCGGTTACTGGCTGATTGGTGCGCAACGAGATACCCAGATCGCCTTGCAACGCATTGCCAACCCAGGTCAGGTATTGCACCGGGATGGGGTCGTTCAGGCGGTATTTCTCACGCAGAAATTCCAACACCTCTGGATCGCGCTCCTCACCCGCCATGGCAAGAACCGGGTCGCCCGGCAGCAGTTTCTGCAGGCTGAATACGAAGATCGAGATCAGCAGGATCGTTGGGATCGCGATCAGAATGCGGCGCAGGATGAAAGACAACATGGTTCAGGCTTTCAATCAGGTGGCCTGCCCGACTGGAGGTTCGAGCAGGCCGTGAGTGGCTTACTTCTCCAGCGTTACACCTTCCAGGCGGATCATCCCGTCCGGGTAAGGGGTGAAACCGTTCAGCCCGGAATCAAGCGCCCAAATCCACGTCTGGTGATACAGATACACGATTGGCATATCTTCCGCGAGAATATCGCGGGCGCTATCATATTCAGTCTTGCGCGCATCGAAATTGGTCGAGGCACGCGCGTTATTCAGCATCTCGTCCACTTTCGGATCAGAATAGTGGCTATCGTTGATGCCACCACCTGTGGTCATGAACTGGTGGATATTGCCATCCGGGTCTACGCGACCAGACCATCCGATTTGGCTGGCCTGATAGTCACCAGCGCTTTGATCTGCCAGCAGGGTGGCGAACTCTTTGGACGTGATCTCGATATTGATCCCGGCCTCGGCCGCCATGGCCTGCACAACCTGCATCAGTTGCAGCGGTACAGTGGTGTTGGGCACCTGCACCTCAAGGTCGATTCCATCTGGGAAACCAGCCTCGGCCAGCAATGCCTTCGCCTTGTCCACGTCTCGGGCAGGAACCGGATGATCGGCATCATACCATGGCGAGGTCGGCGGGAACGGCTGGTTGCCTGGCGCGAACGCGCCTTCAAAGACGACCTGATTGATCGCATCCCGATCCAGCGCATAGCTCAACGCCTGCCTCAGGCGTTTGTCATTGCCCCAGGGGTTGTCACCCTTATCGCCGTTATTCACATTGATGGTGATGCCCTGATAGCCCAGCGAAACGGCGCTTTCGACATTGATGCCGCTGTCGTCGTTGGCTTGACCCAGATCGGTTGCAGCCAGACGCTCTAGCATATCGATGTCGCCCGATTGCAGGTTCGCAAGTCGAACCGTCGTGTCAGGTATCGGCAGGAAAGTGACGCTGTCAAAGTGGATTTCGCTCGCATTCCAATAGTCCGGGAACCGTTCCAACGCGATCCGGTCCTGCGCGACGCGTTCCTTGAAGCTGAACGGGCCCGAGCAAACCGGGTTCAGACCAAAATCCGCGCCCGCCGCCTTGGCTGCGGTCGGAGACACCATCATGCCGGATCGGTCGGCGAATTGCGCCAGAAGGGTCGCATCGGGGGCCGCCATGTTGAAGCGGACGGTATAGTCGTCAACAACATCGACGCCGGTCACCGATTTCAGCTCGGACTTGCGGCGCGATTCCTCAAGGTTTTGCGAGCGATCAATATTGTCGGCCACGGCCTGTGCGTTGAACGGAGTGCCGTCGTGAAACACAACACCTTCGCGCAGGGACATGGTGAGAGACTTGCCGTCTTCGCTCCACTCCCAGCCGGTTGCCAGTTGGGGGATCAACTCAAGCTCGGGGGTGATATCGACCAACTTGTCGCAAAGCGAGGCGTAGACGATACGCCCTACGAAGGTCCGCGACTGATCGGGGTCCAACACATCGGCATCCGATTGCAGGGCGATACGCAGGTCCGCGGCGTGGGCGGACAGGGCGGTGGCAGTCAGAAGGCCGGCAAGAAGGCCGGTTTTGTAGGCGTTCATGGTGTTTCCTCTCTGTTGGTGGCAGAAGCTTGGGGTGCTTGCAAAGCCGCGCGATACAGCGCGAACCGCTCTTCTGCTCCGGCGCTGCGGCGTCGGGGCGGGGCCGGTTTTCCGGCCTCTGGTATTGTTTTCCAGTGATGGCAGGCGACGCTGTGGTCGACATCCGCCGTATCCAGGATCGGTGCAACGCTCCGGCAATTGTCCTGTGCAAATGGGCAGCGTGTATGAAACCGGCATCCCGCAGGCGGAGAAGACGGGCTGGGCATTTCCCCCTTCAGCGCGATGTGATCCCTTTCTCTGCCCGGTTCGGGCTCGGGGATCGCCGACAGCAAAGCGTGCGTATACGGATGACGTGGTTGTTCAAAGACCCGATCAGCCGGGCCGATTTCGACCACCTGACCCAGATACATAACGGCAATCCGGTCACTCATATGCCGGATGACGGCCAGATCATGGGCAATAATCACCAGCGTCAGGTCCAAGTCCTGTTTCAGATCGTTCAGCAGATTGACCACCTGCGCCTGCACGGAAACATCCAGCGCAGAAACCGGTTCATCCCCGATAAGAAGTCGTGGGCCCGAGGCCAGCGCGCGGGCAATCCCGATCCGCTGGCGCTGGCCACCTGAAAACTCGTGCGGATAGCGATTGGCGTGATCCGGCAGCAACCCAACCTGCGCCAACAGCGCCGTGACCTTCTTACGGCGCTCAGTTTCATCCATTTCGGGCGCGTGCACCTCCAACGGTTCACCGACCAGCTTGCCCACCGTCATGCGCGGGTTCAGCGAAGAGAACGGGTCTTGGAATACAAACTGCATCTGCTGGCGCAGCGGGGCCATATCACGGCGGGCAAGGTCCTGAACCTCTTGCCCATCAAACAAAACCTGGCCCGAGGTCGGACGATCCAGCCGCATCAGCAGCCGTGCAAGTGTTGACTTTCCGCAGCCGGATTCTCCAACAATCGCAAAAGTTTCGCCTGTGCGAACTGACATCGAAACACCGTCCACCGCGCGCACTTTCGTTTTGCGTTCGAACAACCCAGCGCCCAGCGTGAAATGGCGTGTAAGATTGCGTGCCTCAAGGATTACATCGTGCATCGGACCTCCTTGAGTTGTTCCAGTGGGGCATAGTGGCAAGCGACTGCATGGCCCTGCCCCATCTCTGACAAGACAGGGCGTTCGGCGCAGTCGGGGGTGGCAAAAGGGCAGCGCGTGCGAAACCGGCAGCCTTTCGGCATATCGACCAGCGATGGCACGGTTCCGGGCACGGTGATCAACCGGTCCCGCGATCCGGTCATCCGCGGGACCGAACTCATGAGGCCAATGGTATAGGGATGCTGCGGATCGTCAAAAACCGCATCTACAGGGCCGCCTTCAACGATCTGACCTCCGTACATAACCGCCACATTCGTCGCGATTTCCGCCACAACACCCAGATCATGCGTAATGAACAGGGCGCCCATCCCGGTCTCAGCCTGAAGCGCTCGGATCAGATCGAGAATTTGCGCCTGAATGGTCACATCCAGTGCCGTTGTCGGCTCATCCGCAATCAGCAATGATGGGTTGTTAATCAGCGCCATCGCAATCATCACGCGCTGTCGCATGCCGCCGGACAATTGATGCGGGTATTCGTTCAGACGCTGCTCTGGCGCTGGAATTCCGACACGCCGCAGCATGGCCAGAGCGCTTTCTGCGGCCTCGGACCGGCTGCAATTGCGGTGATGCAGAACAGCCTCGGTGATCTGGTCTCCGATCTTAAAAGCCGGGTTGAGCGAGGTCATCGGCTCTTGAAAGATCATCGCCATCCGGTCGCCCCGCGTTGCCGCGTCAAGCTGTTCTGAGCGCAGATCGAACGCCCTTCCTTCGAACTCCAACCGGCCCGACGGGATATCGATGATGTCGCGCGGCAGTAGCCCCATCAGCGCCATAGCTGTCACCGATTTTCCGCACCCGGATTCGCCCACAATGCATAAGGTCTCGCCCGCAGACACCGAAAGGTCCAACCCATCCACTGCGGGCGCGGGCTGACCGCGAAACGACAGGCTGAAGGCCGATAACTTCAGGATCGCGGCTTGCAAGCCGACTTCGTTACTGGAGCTTTGATTAGACATAGATCGCAACCTTTAAATGCAACCAATACGCAATTGGTTGCATTTTTGAGAATTGCTTGTCAACGGATTACTGCTATTTTTCGATATCTCGATCGTGTCTTGCCGCCCTGCGCTTGGCATATACAATGCGGATCCGTTGCCCGCGATGTGAAGCGGCGAGCACTTCCAAAATTTGATCTGGCCGCTGGTTCAGGTAGTGTTTTCGAGTGAATACAATGGCTTCAATGCCGCGCCTCAAGGTCTGCCTAGTTCCACGCGATGTCATCGCCTATGCCATCTGGATCTATGCCGTTTCGCTTTGAGCGATGCACGGATCGTGGATGTGTTGGCCAAACGCGGCGCTATTGTCAGTTATGAGGCGCGCCGGTTGGACATCAATTGGTTAGGATCATACTTCGCCAATGGCATTTCCCGCGACCGACCAGGCGTAGCGGATAAATGGTATTTCGCTGCGATCGATGATTTTATGCGCCCGGACCGTGTCGTCGTTGGCCTTGAAAACAAGCGTGCGACGGAAGTTATGGCGGAAATCTACCGCCCTTTATATCTGAGAGACTTCCCGATCCTGACCCCCGGACACACAAGGGACTGAACAATCGCATGGAGGGATTGCATTGTTCCCCCCGAAAGCGAGAGAAGATGGTGGGCAGATTCAAATCCCAAAGGCTAGCGCAAAGGCCTCAATCTTCTAACGATCAGGTCTAAACCGTCATTCGTCACCGCCGCTACCAATTGTCTCCCACCTCTTGCCGCCACACCCGCTCAGATGCCTTCGAAACCGTTCCATAAACGCCTCCAAATCGGATTGTTTGCAAACCCACAATGACACTTCAAGACCATAAGAGATGTCTACGCCTTCAGAGCCAGCAGCCGCTTCAAGTCACACATTCGCGCGAATTCCGATAAAAACTCGCTCACGCAGCGGAACATCCGCAGCAAGCCGAGCCCCTCGCGCACCATGACAGAATGGCCCAGACGAACACCTTTGGTCATCTGTCATCTCTGCGCGTCGTCGGCCCCCGCCTTCAACTATGCCTATTCCACAGGGCACTACATCATTGCTAGAAAGCAAAATCATCTTCAGTCACGCTTCCCGCTTCTGCACCCTCGATGACTATTTCGTCCCCAGGGCCATACACTACATAGACGGCTTGGGAGTCATGAAAGATGAACACATCATCGATACTGATATTTTGACCCGTAAAGCTGATAATGTCCGTACCGTCTTGGAAGTCCGTGATCCTGTCGACACCGTCGCCTCGGCGGAAAGCAAAGTTATCGGCTCCGGCCCCTCCGACAAGGATATCCTGACCGCGCCCTCCTGTAAGGATGTCCGCTCCGCCGCCGCCTTCCAGCCGGTCATTTCCATCTTCACCCGAGAGCACATTGGTATTGCCGTCCCCGCGCAGTCGGTCATTGTTGAACGATCCGGTGACATCTTCGAAGTTGATATGGGTTTCCCAAACCTCTGCAAAATTACGAGTCCCGTCTGCATTGAGCAGATAGGCATTTCCATCCAATAGATTGAAGTCGACCCCGCGTACATCTTGCGCGCCCAGCGCCGTTGCAAAACTGATGGTGTCGATACCGGCGCCACCATCGCTAAAGTCTGTTCCTTGACCGCCGTCGATCACGTCATTTCCTTGACCGCCATCAATCCGATCATTCCCTGCACCGCCTGTCAGAACATTGGCGCCCGATGATCCGACAATGACATCGTTGTTCTGGGACCCGATGACATTTTCAAAATTGGTGTGCCGTTCCCAAACTCCATCGATGGCAAGGCTTTCATCCCGGTTAATCAGGTAGGTATTGCCGCTGGTCACATCTATGCGGATCCCCCGTGTATCGGACGAGCCGATTGAACGTGCAAAGCTGATGGTATCCACGCCGGTACCACCATCGGAGTTGTCAGTTCCAAAGCCGCCATCGACAGTATCATCCCCTGCCCCGGCCGAGATGTTGTCCGTACCCGATCCACCAAAAATGTATTGGGAACCAGCTCCAGCAGTGATCCAGTCAGAGAGGTTTGTGCCGTTGACGTCGTGATCCAGACCTTCACTGGTAATCGTTCCTTCGGGACGCGCGAGCGTCAGTGCAGCGTTAACCCAATTGGCATGGTCACTTCCACGACCATCGTTTCCATCTGTCACCACAAGGGTTAGTTTTTCAGCATCGGGATCGATGTTCACAAGGATATCCCGCGCTTCGCTTACCCCGGTCACCAGTCCGCTAGAGAACCGAAGTTCATCATCGACGAAAACCTGAAACTCAACAGAACCCGCAACACCCCAAGAGTCATCCACACCGATCAGAGCGGTGAACTGAGAAAAATCCCCCCCGCGCAAATCATAGACAACTTGGGAACCTGCATGAACGCCAAGGCCCGTCTCATACTCGACCCCATCCAGCAGCAGCGGCGCTGAGCCATTACCGTCGATCGTGCCGTTTGCCCCGTTGATTTCTATCGGTCCCCATCCGTTGACCGAAGAGGCCGCAGCATAGTCCGAAAGGAAAATCTGTTGCGCGGCCAATCCATTCAGATTTGCAACGCCCTGCGACGTGTTTCCGTTCGCGTCAGTGACTGTGTAGCTGAACCGTGCGGGAACCGGGGTTGCCCCTTCGGGTGTGAAGATGATCGTCCCGTTCTGGCCCAAGACCACCGACCCACCAACCGCATCCTGAACGGACGTAATTGTCAGCCCGCCATTGGAATAGTCAGTGTCATTGGCCAGTAGTGCCGCCTGACTGAATTCGAGGACCTGCCCTACACGATATGTCAGTTGATCGTCTAATGCGCCCGGTGGAGTGCTGTTAGGCGCGACATTGACAACGGCAGTGCCAACAGATTGCGCACCTTCAGCATCAACAACCGTATAGTTGAACCGGGCCGCCCCAGAAAAACCATCGGTGGGTGTAAATGCCACCTCTCCGCCCGCCGTCAGCGCGACGGATCCGTTCACCGCATCCCCAACCGATACGAGCGTCAGTTCGCCCGGTTCGGCATCCCGGTCATTGGCCAGCAGTTGTTCTGCGGAAATGCTGAATGCCTCATCGAATTCTGTTTCAAAGAAATCCGTTTCAGCGACCGGGGCGTCGTTGACCTCGGCAATGTCAATACGGGCCTGTGCCGTCGACTGGTTGCCGTTCTGATCCGCGATCGTGTAGCCGAAGGTCGCCGGTGCGGTGCGATCTGCATCCGGTGTGAAAAGAAAATCACCTTCGGCTGTCGTATCGACGCGACCCCCGGACACATCCTGAACAGACACTAGCGTCAGGGTATCATTATCTGCGTCGGTGTCATTTCCAAGAAGCGATTGCAGCGTAATCAACAATGGCGTGTCTTCCACTGCTTGGAACACATCATCGCCAGCCTCAGGCGCATCTTCGACCGACGTGACAGTAACGGTAACCGTCGACGTCACGGTGATACCGTTTGCATCGGTCAACGCATAATCAAATGACGCAAGACCATTGAAGTTCGGACCGGGCGTGAATTGAATAACGCCGTTTTCCAGCCTGACAGTGCCATTACGAGCGTTTTCAACCGCGGTGAGTTCCGTCGTCTCGGCAACATTGGTGTCATTTGCAAGAAGGCTGTCGACCGTAATGGATAAGGCCGCATCTTCCTGCGTGGTCAGAGTATCCTCACCCGGCTGCGGGGGAAGCACACGCGCGTCGAATGTTGCTGGCAGACGCTCGTATGAAATGTCCGCCAACCCGGTCGAGCCATCGGTGAATATCAGCTGCGTCACTTCGTTCCGGGTGACATTACTGAATTCGTTGAACCAGACATCCACAACAACAGCCAGACGCTGACCATCACTTAGAATTTCAAGATCAACACCCGCACGACGGAACGTGACATCTTCCAGCGTAAGGTCCTCGAACTCCAGAGTCGTTGTGCCTCCTGCAGCATTGATCAGGCTGAAGGACGAGGCCGAACTCAGAATAACGCGATTGTTGCCCGTACCTGTTGCGACGATATCTGTTCCCAGGGTTGCATGTATCGTGTCATTCCCTTCGCCGCCGTCCAGCGTATCGTTGCCCTCGCCGCCATCAATAAGGTCGTCTCCGTCATCCCCGCGAAGGATGTCATTGCCCGCATCACCGGTAATGACATCATCTCCGCGCAAACCGCTGAGCGTGTTGTCGGCTGTGTCGCCCACCAAAACATCGATGTCGTCGGTTCCCAGAACCGCATCAAGCTTCGCTGTTTCACCTGATATCCGCGCGGCCAGGAAATTCTGCACATCCAGATCTCCGGTGTAAAATACGCCGTCTGCAAATGTCAGGGTCGCGAATTGCGCCTCAATCAGCCCACCGCGAACAATGTTGTCCAAAGTCACAACACGTTCATCGTCTATGAAGACTTCGATGTCGGTTCCGACTTGTACAAAACGGACCTCATCTGATCGCGCGTCCTCGAAGATAAGCGTGTTACCTGTGTCAGACCGATTGCCCAGATATTCGTCAACGCGCGCATCACGTGCGGTGCGGTAAACGAGATAGGTGTCCCGGCCAAGCCCGCCGTCCAGCAAGTCAGCCCCAAATTGCGCGACAAGACGATCCTCGCCGTCGCCGCCAAACAAACGGTCGTCTCCTTCACCTCCGTCCAGATTATCTGCGCCGCCCGCTCCTGAAAGCGTATCGTTCCCACCGCGACCAAACAGGGTATTTGCGCTGGAATTGCCGGTCAGATAATCATTCAAGTCTGTGCCGGTGACATTTTCGATACCGCGCACAGAGCCGAATATGATCTCTCCGGCTGGAACGTCGAATTGCTCAGTGGAAAGCGTCACAAAGGTGTTGTTTTCCGGTCGAATAATAAAGACTTCACGCCCGTCCGTATCCAGATAGATTCTGTCAGCCGCAAGTTCGACACCGTCGTCCTCGAAAATTTCCTCTGTGACCTCACCGCTTGCAATCAGCGCCTCTAGGGTTTCGAAAAAGACATAACGGAAACCATCTTGTCTGACGCCTTCTGTCACCACATCATTCAACCGCAACGAAATCTGGTGTAGGTCGTTCTGCGCAGGGTCAAAGTCTTCCGGCAGCTCGCCAAGGTTAAGCGACAGCGTGTCGTTGTCTGCGCCGCCATCCACAGTAAATACGCCCGTACCAAGTGTGACAGAAATCAGGTCATCGCCTGCCTCACCGTAAAGCAGGTCATTGCCGGTTTCAGAAAAGAACGCATCCGCACCCGCGCCACCAAAGACAGTGTCATTGTCTTCCCCTGCCTCGGCTTCGACTTCTGCGCTTCGGTCGTGGAACACATCATTGCCTTCTCCCAGCTCGATGTGGTCGTTGCCGCCATTTGCGATAACTTCGTCATTCCCAAGGCCACCAGTCAAGCTGTCATCAGCGGTGCTCCCGCTGATAAAATCAGCACCTGCACCACTGTCGATAGTGACCGCAACATCTGCCGCTGTAAAACGGTCATCCGTGTCTCCGCCGTAAAGAATCTGAGGTTCGAGCCCAGCGAGGAGTTGGGACACAAAATGTGCAGCATCGATGCGCACACCTTCCGCAAAACGGAACTCGTCAAACGCCTGCGAAATCGGCACATCCGGGTCAAACCAATCCTCAATGGCGACACTCGCAGTGTCTGAAAGGGTCAGCAGTACGGCGTTGCCAACTTGACGGACCTCAACCGTCCTGTGGTCTATGGCCTCGAACACCAACCGGTTTTCGGCAGCCCCTTCACCCAGAACGGTTTCGTTCAGTGTCACATGACCAGAGGTTGCAGCAACAATATACGTATCCGCGCCTTCGCCTCCTGAGAGCGTATCTGCGCCCAACCTGGAAACAAGGATGTCGTCACCAGTTCCGCCGTCCAAGGTGTCGGCACCAGCCCCGCCGTCCAGAAGATCACTGCCGGCGCGCCCGTTCAATTGGTCGGCTCCGGCGTTACCGAGCAGAATATTGTCTTGCGCGTCGCCAGACAGGTTATCTGCGAAACGAGAGCCTTCTAGCCCTTCGATTTCCAGAAGCCGATCTCCATCCGCTTCTCCGCCGGATTGGATATCCAAACCCAGATCAACGGTAACGCCTTCAGTGGCATCGATGTAGACAGCGATATCTGCCGCACCCTCGCCGCCGTCCAAGATGTCACTTCCTTCGCCGCCGTTAAGGCGGTCATTACCGGACAGACCCGTTAGCCGGTCATCGCCGCCTCTGCCGACAAGCTCATCGTCCCGGCGCCCGGTCCCGTCAAGCACATCATTTCCGTCTGTGCCCTGCCCGGATCCGAAGGCAAAAACCGTCAGCGGTTCACCATCAAGGCCATCAGTCACCAATGCCTGAATCGCCGCGCCGCTGACCTCGCCATCGGTAAACACGATCCGGTCGAATGCAGTGCCGATCCTAGTCGCGATGGCAGCATCATCCAGTGCTGAAAGGTCGCTACCTTCCGGGAAAAGCGCTGCCAATGCGATCCGTGCAATGGCTATGGACGCGCTTTCCTCCTCATCATCCTGCACGATCTGACTGAAGACCAAATAGCGGTCACCACCCGATTGTGTGAGTGTCAAAGTGATCTCATCGGATCTCAAATCCGCAAACGCAAGCCGGTCAATATCCTCACCCGCAGTGATCAGGGAATTTCGGCTGGCGCTGCTGATCGCATAGACATCAAGACCCGCGCCGCCGATCAAGTGATCCTCGCCTGCGTCGGCTCTCAGCAGGTCGTCATTGTCGCCGCCATCAAGCGTGTCGTCGCCCGCGCCGCCAATCAGCACGTCCGCGCCTGAACCGCCTTCGAGATGATCGTTGCCATCCTGACCGTTCAGGACATCATTTCCGGCTAGACCGCTGAGTTCATCGTTGCCTGCACCACCTGTCAGCAGGTTTTCGGTATCATCGCCCTCCAGGTCGTCATCAAACCGGCTGCCGGTAAGCTGTTCGATCCCCGAGAACGTGTCACCGTCGCTGTTTTCACCTGTGTTCAGCGACGCAAAAACACCGCTGTCCGTACGTTCGGCATAGCTGAGAAGATCAATGCCTGCGCCGCCACGGATCACGTCTGCGCCCGCGCCACCACTCAGTTCATCATTGTCGTCGCCACCTTCAAGGACATCGGCACCTTCGCCACCGAACAGGCGGTCATTGCCGTCTCCGCCGCGCAAAATGTCTTGCCCGGCCAATCCGTAAAGCACGTTATCCTGAGCGTTGCCGTCCAGCGTGTCGTCAAATCCAGATCCTTCCACATTCTCGATAGATATGTACGTATCGCCATCAGAGTTTTCCCCGGTGGCAAGATCGACCTGCACACCGGTCTGCGCAGTTGAATGGGAGACTGAATCAGATCCGCTGCCACCGTTCAGAGTGTCACGCCCGCTGCCACCGACCAGAACGTCGTTCCCGTCGCCCCCCAGCAATGTGTCGTTGTCTGCACCTCCGACAAGCAGGTCATTCCCGCCCTGCCCTGCCAGCGTATCGGCGCCCTCATTCCCGATCAGACGGTTGCTGCGATCATCCCCAAGCAAACGGTCATCGAACTGGCTGCCGGTCAGGTTTTCGATATCGACCAGCCGATCCCCATCGCTGTTGGCCCCGCCATAGAGGTCAGCCGTAATGCCGGTTGTGGCATTCTCGTACGTCGCAGTATCGTTTCCGGCTCCGCCCTCGAGAATATCCGAACCCGCCCCACCGTCGAGCGTGTCGCTGCCCGCGCCGCCGATCAACCGATCTTCGCCGTCCAGACCTGACAGCGTGTTGTCCTGTGAATCCCCTTCCAGATCATCGTCATGCAACGATCCGATTACACCTTCGATGTTCCGCAAGATATCATCATCGCTGTTCTCACCAGTTGCGAGATTGACCGTCACGCCGGTATCGCGGCCATCGTTGTAGACGACCGAATCCACGTCTGCGCCACCATCCAACGTATCCGCGCCAAGACCCCCGATCAGGGCGTCCGCCCCGCCGTTGCCTTCGACCACATCATCGCCGCCCCCGGCAAACAGCGTGTTTGCATTGTCGTCACCTGTCAGATTGTCAGCAAACGAGGAGCCCACCACGTTTTCAATACCGCTCAGGCTGTCTCCATCGCTGCTGGTGCCCGCAAGCAAATCAACATCAACACCCACCGCCGCAGAGCTGTAGAGGGCAGTATCTATGCCCGCGCCACCACGCAGAACATCTGCCCCTGCGCCGCCTTCCAGCGTATCGCTGCCGCCACCGCCCGAAAGCGTATCATTGCCATCGTTGCCCGTAAGCGCGTTGGCTTCGGTATCTCCGGTCAGCACGTCGTCTGCATTGGATCCGGCGATATTTTCAATGCCTGAAATCACGTCCGCATCGGTGTTTTCGCCAGTTTCAAGATTGACGCTCACACCTTGAACACGCCCATCGAGATAAGAAAGCGTGTCGACGCCATCGCCACCACGGATCGTATCAGCCCCCGTGCCGCCCAAAAGCAGATCGGAACCACCTTGACCATTGAGAACATCATCACCGTCCCCACCGCTGAGGACATTTTCGCGGTCCGTGCCAGTCAGATTGTCCGCTGCATGCGTACCGACAAGATTTTCGATGCTGTCATACACATCGCCATCGGAGTTTTCGCCGGTACTGAGGTTAGCGGTTATGCCCGCCGTCTCCAGATATTCCACGTCTTCGACCGCGTCGCGCAAACGGCTGTTTGCGGCTTCAAGGCTTTCACGCGCTTCAGCCAGTTCCTCGGCCCGTCTTGCTGACAAGGATACGATGCTTTCTTCCAGCTGATCTTCGAAACGACGCAAAGTGCGAATGGATTGCGGGTCTGACGGATCAAATGACGAGATGGCAGCGCGCGCTTCAATCGCCGCTGTTCTGGCATCCGTTGCAAGAACAGCTACTGCACGTGCAGACGCAAGCGCTGCGGTCGCTTCGGCAAGCGTTGACCGGGCATTTTCAACACGTTCCTGTGCCTGCGTAACTTGCGTTTCAGTATCTTCGGCCAAGCCGCCTGCTTCCAGCAGATCGTCCAGGTCCTGTTGCGCATCGGCCAGGGCATCGGCGGCTGTTGCGCGAACCACGCGTGCAGCCTCGTCCGCTCTATCAGCCACCAGTTCTTCTGCGGTAAACTCCGCCAATCGCCGAATGGCTCCAACCAGGATTGCCTCATGCAGCTCGGTTCGTGTCTGGCCGTTTGCCCGTAAAACCTCCAGCTCTTGTTCGGTCGGTTGCAACCCATCTGCTGTGATCGTCACCAATAGCGCATCGATGGCCTCAGCGTTTGAGGTTGTACCCAATATGGACGATTCAGAATCGATCAGCAGTTGGAGATGACCGATATCATCAAGCAAAACCTCAACTGCAGCCACATCACTTGGCACCGCATCCTGACGCAACTGGGCGACATTCAGTGCGGTTTCCGCATCGACGACCGCCTCTTCAGCACGGGCCTGTTCGATCTGGGCCGCTTGATAAGCCTCGGTCCGGTCTGCGTAACTGGCTGTGTCCGAACCCTGCCCGCCGTTGAGTGTGTCGGCACCGGCACCCCCAACCAAAGCATCATTGCCGTCGCCCCCGCTTAGTTGATCATTGCCAGCCAAACCGGTCAGAGTGTTGCTTCCCGCGTCACCAGAAAGCACGTCATCCTGATTTGTACCCTCAAGATTTTCGACATTGCGAATTTCCAGATTCCCAGCCCGTGTGACCGAGGCAACAATTCCGCCGAATTCCACGCCTCTGAACGACACCGTGTCGATGTCAGCCCCGCCGTCGATGGAACCCTGCAGAGACCGGAAGCCATTTTCATCATGTTGCAATATGAGGTCGTCACCGGCTCCACCCCGCACCGTATCGGCACCGTGCCCGCCGACCAACAGGTCGTTTCCACCCCCGCCGCTCAGTTCGTCATCCCCTCGACCACCGTAAAGGGCGTTGGCATTGTCATCGCCGGTCAGGTTGTCATCACTCTCACCGCCGACAACGTCCTCGATCCCGTCGATTGACGCCCGGGCATTCAGGATATCAAGGGTAAGCAGGTAGAAATCCGTTATGGTCGTCAGCGAGTCCGACGCTTCAGAACGCACCTGCTGGCCGCGCAATGAGTTGGGCTCAACACCACCGTCCTGTTGCACCGAAGCGTCAAACCGATAGTATTCCGACCCGTCTTTGGCGACAACGATTAGGTGTTGACCATCGGTCAAAACGCGACCTTCAAAAACATCACGGAAATAGGCCGGTTCAAGCGAGTAAGTCGGATCCGTGAGCTCACCGGTGGTGAAATCAGCGCTCAGATCCGGGTACAGTAAACCATCAAAATTACCATCATTGGTCGTGATCGTACGCGCGATCTGCGCGTCTGCAAGGAACCTTATCGCCCGCCCATTCTCAGCTGCTTCAGTTGCAAAATCGATATAGGCCTGCTGAACGTCCACTTGGCCGGTCACTTTTTCCGAATACCCCAACGAGTATGCATCGCGATAGTATTCCCGATTTACCTCATGTACCCGGCGGTAATATTCACTAAGCTCGTCCGCCGTGAAATTCGACCCACCCTCTTCAACAAGCGCAGTAGCACTGCGGTTTGTTTGCGCTCGGGCATCCAGTTCGGCCAGAAGATCAGCCTCGAGCGTCTCGCGAACGGACACATCAACGTCGTAAATCCCGAAAGCCAGCGGGCTGGCAGGGTCGCGCACCTGATCCGAGAAGGCAAAGTTCCGCGGAACATCCCGGAACTCGCGCAGAACTGCGTCAGCCCCTAAAGGACCTGCCAGAACATCCGGGACGTCTGAAAACAACTGACCTTCCAGTCGAGGCAAGCTAAAAAGCTGGTTGAGAGACGCGTTGACGTTGCTCAACTCATCCGACAGCGCCAGGCTTAAATTCGAGGAGACCTCTTCCAATCCATTCAGGCGCGCAGATGTCGAGCCGTCTGACAGATCCAGCTCATACCCCGGTGCGATGCGGACACCACCAGCCAGACCCGGAACATCCGTCAACCGGGTATTATTCGATAGGTCCAGTACGTCTTGACCGTTGTCACCGGAAATTGTGTTGATACCCAGAACCGTTTCAATCCGGTCGTTGCCCTCTCCGGCCCGCGCAATATCGTTACCGGTTCCCAGATCGAGCAGGTCATCACCATTGCCGCCTTCCAGCAGGTCATTCCCCTGGCCACCACGTAACAGGTCATTTCCAAGCCCACCGCGCAGAATATCATTACCTACGCCGCCCTGAAGCTCATCATCTCCACTTCCGCCGATAATCTCATCATCCCCACGTCCGCCAAACAGCAGATCGTTGTCGGCGCCACCATCGATGTAGTCATTGCCCGAGCCACCGCGAATGACGTCTTCTCCGCTTTCGCCAAAGAGCCGGTCATTGCCTTCGCCGCCGCGAATGTTGTCATCGCCGCTACCCCCGAAAACAAGGTCATCGCCTTCCCCGGCATCGATGTCGTCATCGCCGCCGAAACCGTAGATTTCATCGTCGCCGAGCCCCGCTCGGATCAGATCGTCATTGTCGCGCCCTTCCAGAAGATTTCCGACACCCGTGTCGTCGATGATCGCTACCCGAAGATCGCGGTTTTCTGGATCGGATTCAGCCGCCCCGGTCAGGTTCAGATCAAGATCACGACGGGTCGCTTCAAGCTGCTCGCGCGCGCCTTCGATCCCCAGTGTCGATGCGTCGAACATGTACTGCAGCACATCGAAGCCCTGATTGGCGTATGTATCGCTCAGGCTGTCAATCCGGTCGGTATATGCATCGGATTCGAGATAGTCATCAAACTGTGTCAGAACGCCTGGTGGCGGGATCAGGAAACTGATGGCAATACTGATCGCCCCGATAACGGCATTGATCACATCTAGAATAACGGAAACCGGTTTCAGGATTTCCGCCGAACCAAGTTCAACAACTGTACTAACAACATCCAGAACGATCGAAATCGCGTCCAACGCGGCTGACAAACCCAGCAAGGCTGCGCGCGTAGTCTCGCCGTTGTTGCGCGCCTCATCCGCGGCGATTGCGTTTTCGACCAGTGAATACGCCCCAAGACCGATTGATATGATATTCCCGACAGCGCCCGTGATCTTGGCAACGCGTGCGATCTGACTGCTGGCGACGCCCCCTGCACTTTCGACTGCATTGACAAAGGCACCGGGATTGACAGCCGCAAGCGCCGGATAGCGACTGATATCCGTGAACTGCCCGGCCACGCTGATCGCATTACCGGTAAGCGCACTCACCAGACCGTATGTCGACGATGCAACAGTTATCGCCCCAACTGCCCGTACGCCACCAGCATCAGGATTGAGAAGTGTATTCAATCCCCCATACAGCCCGAAAGCGGCCGTTCCCGCACCGAAAGCAGAAAAAGCTGATGTAAACACTTCGCCTGCAACCGCACGCGGCACGTTGATGCCGGACAGGCTGCCATCGCCTAACCCAGAGGCACTGAGAAACGCTGTATCACCATCTGACCCGTCATCTGTCGGGCGCAAAAAGCTATCAGGAGTGTCCAGATCTCCGATGCGATCCAAAATTTGCTCCTGGGCTTCAGGGCTATCCGCCAGGCCGCGCCAGATGGGGTTGTCCAGATCGGGTGCCGCGCTGCCGGGATTGTCGAATTCATCAAGGTATCGATTGATTTCAGTGTTATCGCCGGTCAGCAGGTCTCGGTAGATATCCGCAACCTGACCAAGCCCGGCCCGCTCAACGCTGTCGAGCAGGACACTGCCTGCCTCGCGGACCGACAGGTTTTGCGTATTGGTAAACAGATCGCCAAATGTGCGGTTGAATTCTTGATTGAGCAAACGGCCCTGAAGGCTTTCCACATCAAGCTGATTGGTCGCAACAGACAGGATGCGATCCGTGCTTTCAATCAAGTTGAGATCAGACGACCCACTTGTCGACCGTAGCACAGAGTCTACGCGACCACTGTCATTGACCGAAAAATCATCAGACAACTGTCGGAAAACCCGGTCGCTCAACTCGGCCTCGATGAAGTTGAGTGTGTTGTCCAGGTCGTTCAGCAAGTCTGCCGGTGACCCGTCCGCAGTGCCCAACTGGGCACTTTTGACGGTTCCACTCTGAACCAAACGCAGCTCCAGAACCGCGTCACCATTGTTATTGTTGTTGCCGTTACCATTAAGATTCAGCACAAGATCTGCATTGGTCTGATTGGGATCAACACCATTGATCAACAGGCCGGACTGATCCAATAGCCCGGAAACCCCCTGCGCGCTCTCGCCCTGCTGCGAGCGCGCCAGTGCATCCAACAACCCATCAGCACGACCGGCATTGCGGAAATCTTCAAGCGCGTCACCAACTGCAGCAAGACTCAGGCCTCGCGATACTGTTTCAAGCGAAGCCTCATCCAGGCCACTTTCAACGAACGGCGAAATACTGTCACGAATGGCTTCTACAAGCGTTGCCTGATCCGCATCCGAGGCTGGAACGATGCCGCGCTCGTTCAGGAACTCGAGAGCCAGCGCTTCAAATTCTGTATTTGCGCTTTCTACATCTGCTTCGAACTGGTCAAGCCGGGCCTGGGCACGGGCAACGGCGATATCTTCATCCAGCAAAATGCCCGTCTGCTGTTCGGAAATGGCGATATCCGCGAATGCATCCCCATCCAGCGCATTCAACTGCTCGAAATCAAAGTTGATTGCACGCAGCGCGCTGATGTCATCTGGGTCCGTGATAGCACCGGATTCGACCAGGAACCGGATGCGCGCGTCGAGATCGCCGAAGTCAGAGAGCGTATCCACCTCGACCCCGGACGTGTCCAGTACCTGCTCATAAGCCCGGAACAAGGCCAGTTTCTGCTCTGCAATCGAGGCAGGATCGAGCGTTGGCAAATCCTCAACACCGACAACCGGAGCGTCGAGCGCTTCGAGATTTCGCAATAGTGCGCCACTGTCAGCTACTGAATCGATCAGGAAATCCACGCGGCTCTGTCCGATAGCATCGGCCGACAGGTCTACGGCGCTTTCATTGTTGTTGGATGTAGCCTGGTAAAGCAGCAGGGCTTCGGCAAATGGATCGGTAAACAACGTCTCGCCATTGGCGTTGCGCTGAATAGCAGCGTCGAGTGTTCGTTGAACCTCGGCGAGAACTGACACACCGTCTTGTGCACCCAGATGGTCCAAGGCAGCACGCACATCCTCTGCGGTACCGGTACGGCCCCGCAGCGCGCTGCTGTCCGCATTGGCAACCAATGTCTGATATAGCTCCAGTGATGTCGCCTCGGTTGGCTGGAAGGACCGGATGGTTTCAATGCGCGCCTCGGCATCCGTCCGGAACCGAATTAAAATCTCCAGGTCCGTCGCTTCCGAAACATCGTCGATAATGCTGTCAAGCCGCGCGATCGGATCATCGCCATAAAGCCCTGTCGCGCGCCCCTGTTCCAGAGCCTCAATGACTGAAAACGCGCGTTCGGAAAACACATCAGCCAACTCAGGCGACAGATCGTTATCACTCGCCAAGCTTGAAATCGCGTGCTGAACAGCCCCTGCGTATTGGGTTACAAAATCTTCAAATATCACTTTTTCAGAGATCGGTGATCCGGCGTATTGAAGTTTGACGATTTCACGGAAACCAACGTTTTCCAAACTCCAATGGTCACCCGAATCGTATAGCACATTGAAGGCCGTCGTCAGGTTAGAGCCATCTCGGATTTCCAAAACGACGCGGGCCTCGCCGTCTACAACGGTGACTGGCAGCCGGCTTCCGCCAAAGTCCGCTATTGTGTGTTGTATGGCTTCCCGCCCAATAAACGAAGGGTGAATACCGCCCTGCTCTGACCCCGGAATCTGGAACGTTCGCCCCAAATCAAGCCGCGCTTGAACAGCGGTGTCGAAAACACTGTTAAGCCGTCCTTCGAAGCCATCAAAATTCAAATTATCTATATTTGCTATAGAACCTACTTCAGCTTCAAGCCGTTGTTGGAAATTTTCGGGCAAATTGGAAATCGCGGCAATGTCTTCTGGTGTTAAAATTGATGCGACGACGTCTTCTAAGCTAGCGCGGATCTGAATCCTAACTGCGTTTTTGTTCGTATTGTCAAAGCCGGTATCAGCGATAGCAACGGCCGTACTGTAATACAAAAGATGCGTCAGAAACGAGTTCAGCAGCGGGCTTGGAGTGTCGGTCAGTTCAGACGCAATTTGAAGGGCAGAACGCTGCGCGCCATCAAACAATGCCAACCTATTTGCGGTTACGAACAGACCACTTAAGCCGGTGTTGGCATCACCGATGACCGAGTAGCCCACCGACAGGTTGACCTGTGTGGCACCGCCGACGATCTGTGTTGCATCTTGGAACGACGAAGCACTTGAAGTGGTAAAAGAAATCGTGCCGTCATCCTGCTGAGGTATGAGAATGTATGGACGACCGGCGTCTCCTAACTCAGTCGTGATCCGCTGGTTGATTGCATCAACAAAATCAGAAAGTGGCCTGTCATCAGTGGTTAGCCGATTAACTTCATCTTGAATGATAGCCCTGACTGCGAACCCAGCTTGATTTTGGTTGTCTGATACCGACGCCGGGCTTGTAACGATTTCGAGGTCATTTTGGGGATTGCCGTCCCTGTCAAAGAAAGCGTCTGAGGTGACGGCCAACAGAGGAAAGCCCAGATCGCCGAATTGGGGATCTGTGGCTGCAATAGTACGAACCCCGGTTTCACCATCCGAAAAAGTGATCGACGCATTCACAAACTCGCTTTCGAAACCGATGCGGTCTCCGACGGTGTCGGTCGCAATGGTCCCGGGCGAAAGATCGGTCGGCACTTCGGGAAGCAGTAAATCGCGACGAATCTGGTTCTCGAAGTCCCTGAATGAAGCTTCATCAAAAGCGGCGGCCTGCCCTTCATGGTTTATCGCTGCACGGGTAATTTCGCGGAAAAGCAATGTCGCATTGCTTTGGGCCAGCCCGCTTTCGTAGTCCGCGTTTATCCTGATCACAGACGAAGTGCCGTTCAGATCAGCAGCCCCTGCCGGGTCGATTGCAAAGGCACGCGCAAAATCTCCGGTCGCCGCGTCCGAAAAATCAGGTTCCAGATAAAGGACAAGCTGCGTGCCTTCTGGCAAGTCGCGGTTTGCAGCGGCATCCAGCCCGGAAAGCGCATCCAGATCAGTGATCTGTCTTATGTCTGGGGTTGGGTTTTCCAGGATCAGGTCCAGAGAATTACGGCTATCTCCTGTGGAAAAGTAAACATCTAAATCCTCCTGAACCTTTCGCAGGATTCCATTCAACTCCGCATCCGTGCTGCGCGCGCGCAAGTCTTCGGAAATGACAATTTGAATCTGGGGAATCGCCTCACCATCAAGTCCAATCACGCTGATCACATCAGCAGGTGGGGCGCGAACGATGTCCAATTGCTCAACAACGTCCGGTGATGTTCCGGGGTTTTCCTGAAGGCTGGCGATGTTCCCCTCGCCCTGCGCTTCGATAAAGACCTCTACGTCTTCAAGGGCTGCATAACCGCCAGCGGTTTCGGCCAGACCTTGTGCAAAACCGTTGACGTCAAGGTCCTGTTGTTCAATCCGACTGTAGACAGACGAGAAAGCGTCGATCACGTCGGGATCATCATAAACCCCGGTGGCGACGTCTCTGACGATCTCGCCATTATCGTCGACAGGGGCCGCCACAAGGGGCGAATCGTAGACGTCGTTCGTGAGCACTCTTGCAAAGTCATCCCCCGAACCGGAACGGCTGCGGACGTCACTGTCCGTCAGGTCCAAAACATCGGTCAACTGTTCGTAAATGACATAATCGCCACGGGTGACGCCATTTCTGGCAGAGGCCGAAACCTCCAGATTGCCCAGCGCCAAGGCCTCGGGGCCAAGGTTTGATTCAAGATCCCCCGCCGACGAAAAACGGGCACGATTGACCGCAAGCCCCAGCTCGTTGCTCAGCGCAGACAGGTCCGCGGCGGTTGTGTTTTCCACATCAAGACTTTGCAGGCGGGTATTCAGCTCACGGATTTCAGCCTGCAATGTGCCAGACAGACCACGCGGGTCAGCCGCCGCTTGGGCGGCCAGATCAGCCGAAGCTGCTATCAGCACATCCCCCCGGCGGCTCAGAAGATCACTCTGCGCCTGGGCAATCCCTTCGAGGGGCTGCCGGAACAGAAGTTCGTCCTGAACGAAAAACACATCGTTCAGACCGGCAATTTCACGTGGGTTTTCTGTTTCCGATATGATGCGTCGCGTCGTCGGGAAAGTTTCGGAAATATCACGCAGTACGGCGATCCGGTTGGACGCATCTGCATCGACAAATGTACCAGCCGGACGGGATTGCAGATCAAGCAAACTGTCCGGGTTTACGACATTGTCTGTCAGAGTGGCGGTTCTGGTGTTACCGTCGTAGGCATAGGATGACGCAGACCCCAGTGACCCATCGCCCGCACGACTGGTTACAAACGTGACCGAATCCGCCTGCTCTGAAATTGTCCCGCTGAGCACATCTGAAATCGTTGCGCGCAAATCGGAAATCGCCGCGCTTTCTGCGGAACCGGTCGACGCTCGACCAAACCAATCGGCAAGCTCTGCGTCAAGCGCTTCCAGTTCCAACCGCTGAATCTGTGTCAGATCTTCGCCGCGTGTGAAAGAACTGGTTTGGTGATTGAAACCGGCCGGTTGCGACACAATTGTGCGCGTGCCATCCGCACTGATCGTCACTGTCGCAATCTGGGCATCTGCCGTCGTCGACAATGTCAGCCTGTTCAGTACAGCAGTGTTAACTTCGATCAGATCCAGCTGTGGAAAATCATCTGGTGCTGAGATCTGCGCGGTGCTGAGCTGTTGAAAAAGTGTGTTTACCGTATCTTCAGCCTGTGGGCTGAGATCGCCTTGCGCATAGGCCCGCAGCACATCTGACCGATTTCGATCGAGAACCTCTTGTATCGCCGGACTTCTGGACGTTTCAAAATTCTCAAGCAACGAAGAAGACAGGTCCGCACGCTGCTGCGTCGTGGCACGCGAAAACAGGGCGTCCAGACTATCCTGTACCCGGCCGATCTGCTCGGCGGCGTCGGGACCGTCAAAACCGACAACTTCGCTTTCAAACCGGCTGACATATTGGTCAATCACCGCCCGGCCGGATCGGCTGTCAAATACCGGCAACAGATCAAGTTCTAGGCGGATCTGATTGTCCGTCTCGCGCAAACTCCGGTTGGTAACCTGGTCCGCCTGCCCCGCAATCTGTTCAGATGCCGAAGCCACTTGCCGAAAAAGGATCGGAAGGTCCACATCGCCAACCCCGCGATCAAATCGCGGATCAAGCTGCACAAGACTGATCGAACCATCGTTGACCGATTCAGCGGCTTGACGATTAAAAGCGCGCGCGGTGCTGACAGCGTCATCTGCCTGCAAAACGATGCGTGGCTCAAGCGCAATGACCAAATTTACGTTGTCCGGCAACACTGTTGCGTCCTGGGTTGAACCGGTAAAGGGCAACTGGTCCGCCAGCGCCCCGATGGTTTGCGGGCGGCCCGAACCAGAAATATCCAACTTCAGATTGTCGAAGATTTGCTGCCCGGTCTGCGTCTCAAACAGCCTTGTCAGATCATCAAGCAAACCTGACAAATCGGATTGGACCTCTGTCTCGGTTCTTTGCCGTTGATAGTTCTCCGAGATGTACACGCCGACGCTTGCAGTCGTAACGTCGCCATTCACCACGCGATCAAATTCAAGCGTTACCAATCGTCCTTGCCGGTTGGCGTCTGGGTCCGAAATGCCCGGTTCCAGGCCGACAACATTGGCGACTTCTACTGCCGAGGCCGAATCCGGTAGTTCGATCGCCCGAATGGTAGGCTCTGACGTTTCTGCCGAATTTTCGAGAACGGCATATGTAGTGTTCTGACCCGCCTCAGAAACAACACGCAATTCGACTCTCTGAAGCGACGCATTGTCAAGTTCGATGACTTCGCTGTCCACCACTGCCGAGGCCAGCCGTTCCTGTAGCGTCGCCCCCTCTTGCAGTTCGCGAACGGTCAGACGGCCATCCGACCTTTCTTCCAAAACGGCGTAGGTTTCGCCTGTCAGGCGGTCGATGACCAGGCTTTGGCTGCTACCAGAATCCAGAGCTTCCAACCGATCATACAACGCTTCGTTTGTTGTCGGAGTCGCCTCTAGAACCGCATAGATGTTTTCCGTCTCAACCACTTGCAACACAAGATCGGCCTCGCCGCTGTTCGGCGCTTCAATGACCTGAACCGCGTCGGATCCGGCGCCAGGCCCAGAGACGACCTCACCCGTAACCGAAACATTTTCTGAGGTACCCGACGTTGTTTGCGTCTCGTCAGTGGAGGTCGATCCATCGTTTGTTGTTGGGAAATCGGGCATGGTACATTTACTCCACTAGTGTCGGCTCAACATGTTCCGCCGGTTTGAATTCGCCGCAGTCGATCACCTCCGAAAACCTGGGATCACCCATAGGTTTTCGAGCCGGTCCGCTTGAGCAAGTTGCTAGAATGCTTTCAATTTCCGACCGGCATCCACATTGGAAGACGGATGGAAAATGAGAGCTTTCGGTCTCTCAACAAGAGCTATCGGGGGGCACACGGGTTTGGAAATTAACAAAAGTTATGGCAATCATAACGAACATTAATACTCACGCGTAGCGTGAGGTGGCTTGGAAAAAATAACTTATATTCCAAGCCTTTATAACTCTAACTCTAACTCTGTATTTTATTCATTCGCCGCGGGTGAAAAAAAAGTGATGGCGCATCCGTGTTGGCTGCTATTTGAATCGCCCGAAAACAAGCCTGTTTTGCATCATATTGATATTAAATGCGCCAAAATGAATGGCGAAGACTGATTTCCAAATCGTTAGACCCCATCAATCGAGGGCGAACATCAACGCCCGATTCAGGCTTCTCTGAATGATCGGGTGAAGTAATCCGTCAGCGGTTTGGTGAGATAGCTGAGCGGTGACCTATCACCCGTTTTAATGAAGGCTTCAACCGGCATGCCCGGCAACAACGTCTGATCGCCAAGCTTAAGAACCTCACCTTCAGCGGGAATTAGCTCGACCTGGAAGTAAGCAGCGCCCGAAGCCTCATCCACCAGAACATCCGCAGACAGATTTGTGACAAGGCCAGTAATCTCGGGCGTCAGACGCTGATCAAATGCGGCAAATCGTAAGGTCGCGGTCTGTCCGATCTTGATCTGATCTACGTGAATTGGCTCCACTCGGGCAGACACCACCAACTGCTGGCCTTGCGGAATGATATACATGATAGGGTCCGCCCGGTTTATCACCGATTGCAGGGCAAAAACCCGTAATCCAAATACGATACCATCGACCGGGGCGCGTACATCCGTCTTGGACAGCGTCTGCATCATACTCAGACGGCGCTGAACAAGTTCGACTTCCTGAATCTGAAGATCTCGAAGGGTAGAAACGGCCTCTTCACGCAGCCTTGTTGTCAGTGCCACCTTCTGGATTTCCAGTGCAGCTATTTGCCCGCTGAGTTGGGCGATAGTCGCCCTTATGCTGCCGATTTCACCCATGATGCGCGCGTCTTCTCGCTGTAAAGCTGAAACGCGGGCAGCCGGTGCCAGACCCTTCTCGAACAAGGTGCTGCTGTCGGATAGTTCATCCACAATCAGGGTCTGTTGCCGTTCAAGGGCCCCAAGCTGTGCCCTCGATCCATCAATCTGGTTTTCCGTCTGGGATATCTGCTCTGAAAGCTGCTCGGTATTATGTCTTAATGTGTCAGCTCGGACCTCAAAAAGCCTGCGCTGCCCCTCAATCAGCTTTTTGATTTCGGGATACTCCTGAGCAAAAACCCTCAGATCTTCTGACACCGTCAGATCCGTCAACCCATCCCGTTCTGCCTGCAAACGGGCCTTTCGCGCCAAAACTTCAAACAGCTGCCCTTCGATGATCGCCAGCTCCGAGCGTAGCTGCCGGTCATCCAAACGCAGAACCACATCGCCGGCAGCTACGGGATCACCGTCTTTGACATAGATTGCACCTACAACTCCGCCTTCGGGGTGTTGAACAACTTGCCGGTTGGTCTCGACCTGGATTGTGCCCGACGCGATGACAGCCCCTGCAATTCGCGCCTCTACGCCCCAATATCCCAGCACACCAACCAGCAGGCCAAGAGTGACTGCGCCGACGATGATCGTTCCCGTCGCTTTCCATTCATCATGTGTTGACTGGTTCATGCCGAAACTGCCTTTGCATGTGCTCTCGTGATGTCTTCTACATTGCTGACCATGGATTTGAGGACTTCGTCACGAGGCCCATCCGCACGAACTCGGCCAGCTTCTATTACAACAAGGCGATCACATTCGGAGATAGCCGTGGGGCGATGGGTCATGATGATGGTGGTGCGACCATCGGCCTTAAAGTCACGAATGGCGTCGTTCAACGCCTGAGAGCCCTCATTGTCCAAGGCCGAGTTTGGCTCGTCCAGAAGCAGCAGCACAGGATCATTATAGAACGCCCGCGCCAGCGCAATACGCTGCCGCTGCCCGCCCGAAAGCTGACTGTCATCGCCTTGCACGATCGTCTTGTATCCGGAAGGCAAGGACAGGATCATCTCATGAGCATTTGCCCTTTTGGCGGCTTCAACAACCTTGTCTTCATCCGGGTTAACGGACATGCGTGCGATGTTCTCTGATACCGTTCCGGAAAAAAGAGCAACATTCTGTGGAAGATAACCAATGTATGAGCCCAGATCGTCCGGATCATACTGATCAAGGGTTGCACCCCCCAACCGAACCTCACCCGCGGTCGGTCGATGTAGTCCCAACAGTGTCTTGGCGAGCGTGGTTTTACCTGAACCACTGTTGCCGATGACACCCAGCACCTCTCCATCACCCAGATAAAATGAAATCCCCTGCAAGGTCGGTGATTTAGTCCCAGCCGGGATCACTGTCACACCATTGAAAGAGATATTCGCGTGCGGGCGGGGTAAGACGTGGGAAGTCTCTTCAGGTGGCGTTGTTTCCAGCAACTGACCCAGAGAGGACCAGGCCCCTCTTGCCCGCTGAACCATACCCCACTGCCCAAGCGCTTGCTGGATCGGGGCCAGAGCGCGACCCAGCAAAATCGAACTGGCGATCATCGCCCCGCCGGTCGCCTGGTTCTGCAAGACAAGGTAGGCCCCCAGCGCAAGCATTGCAGATTGTAGAAAAAGCCTGAATGTTTTGCCAAACGACGAAAAGAAACCCGTCCAATCCGTGGAATGAATGGATTGATTCAGTGCTTCGATGCGCATTGCATCCCAGCGCTCGGTGATATCGGTGCTCATGCCCTGTGCACGGACAATTTCCGCCGAGTGGCGCGCCTGTTCGGCAAAGCTCTGGGCTTGTTGGCCCGCCTGTTGTGCCGCAAGTGTCTTTGAGTTGGTAAACCAGTTATTCAGCAACGTCGTCAAAATCAGAACGCAGCTGCCAAAAACAGCCATCCAGCCCAGCCACGGATGGAAAACAAATATCGCAGCGATGAACAATGGGGTCCAAGGAATATCGAACAAAGCCACCATAACCGGGGAAGTGAACACCGTGCGAACGCTTTCGAGATCCCGAAGGCCGCTGGACGGGGCCGCCCTTTCCTTCGGTGAAATGCCGCGTTTCAATACGGCTGCAAATACCCGACGATCCAGTGTTCGCTGAAAGCGCGCGCCAAATCTCGCCAGAATCCGACTGCGCGCATAGTCAAGGACGGTCATCAGTCCGTAGAGCACAACAACCAGTAGAAAAAGCGCCAAGAGGGTTTCTTCGGATCCTGACGCCAAAACGCGGTCATACACCTGCAGCATGAACAACGGACCCGTCAACATCAGCAGATTCACAAAGACGCTAAAAATGAATACTGCCCACAGGAATCTTGCCCCTGCCCGGCGGGCGTTCTTCAACTCGTTCACTCCGGGGTGCGCCATCATCACGGTCCTGTATCGACATCAAAATCTGAATTTGCCGGTCGACACTGGTGGGCATCGATACGGCCGAACGTCTTTCGCGTTCAGAAAGATCGACGTAACGATCGTCCTTCCCACGCAGTTCTATCAAACATCTAATGATCCGATCCGCAGTGACCAGCAATCTCGGTCACAATAGCTTCAAATGTCAGGATAGTTATAATTAGAACAGCAAATGTGGAATAATTCTCTTTATTTATCTATATGTTAGAGTGAATCCAGTTCGATCGCCGCGATCCTGATCACGTTCGATCACACAATTGTTCAAACCCGTTTGCTGTAACTCCATGCCGACGCGATCAACGAGAGAGCCGCTTGCGCAAAGCATACACCGGATTGGACCCACAACCCTCATTGGGAACACAGCGTCGAACTAGGGATCCCGAAATGATTCCGAAAAAAACCTTCCCAGATTGGCAAGAAGACGTGCCAGGTTTGATTGCTTGTGAATGCCATGCCCTTCGTCGGCGAACATCAACAGTTCATGCTCGATACCCAACTGTGCGAGATCACGGTTCGCACGCCAGGAATTTTCCGGAGAAACATTGTTGTCGCACAATCCATGCACAATCATCAGATTGCCTCTGATATTTGTGTACTCGGTTCGCAAACTCCCCTGCGCATAGACTGAGGGCACTTCATCAGGCGTTCCCCCAAGCATTTCGGCGTTATAATCCCGGATGTGAGGCATCGATATGTTCTCATAGTCGAAAAAGAGGTCGCTCATCCCGCATATCGAGCATGCAGACTGGACCAAATCACTCATGCGCGTAATGGCAAACCAGGCTGAATATCCGCCAAAAGAATGCCCAGCCACACCGATCTTGTCTGGATGCGCTATCCACTTGTCGATCAGCATCTCAATAGCGCAACGGATATCTTCCTGTTCTCGCCCCCCCCAACCAGTTTCACGGATCAGGTTGCGGAACTGCATACCAAAACCGGTCGAGCCACGAAAGTTCGGGTCCAGAACGGTAAACCCCGTTGACGTCAAGTACTGAATGACCGGGTGCGCCCTGTCCCGGCTCATTGCAGTCGGCCCTCCGTGAACCCATACGATCAAACCACGACTTGCCTCTTCAGGTTGGTAAAGCCAGCCCTGTACGGGCTCTCCATCCGAAGAAGTCCAGTTCACTGATTGCGCGGAGGTATAACTGCGACCCTGTTTCGGCCTGTCACAACTGTTAAGTACGCTCAGAATCTGCCCAGTCGCATCTGTTCGCACCAATTTTTCCGAGCTCAAAGCGCTATTGATCTGCACAATCCAATCGCCACCTTCTAGCCTGTCCAGAGGATCGGTGCTGAAATCGGATGAACCGAATTTGGTTTCTTCGCCCGTAGCGACGTTAAGGACAAAAGGATGCGTCCTACCGTTGCGATACGCGATCACCATGATCTTGTCGGGTTCACCGGTTAGGAACGCATCTTCGATGTTGCGATCCGGATCGTCGATCAACCACCGGAGTTTTCCGTCGCTCGAAAGCAGTCCGAGCCGATCATGTGAATCCGTCTCGGTCAAAATCAATATGTCGCCTTCTGAGCCGAACCATTTCCCTGACGCCTTCCGCTGATGTCCCGGGTCGAACACACACCTATCGTTGCTACCGTCCCACTCCACGACGCATACACAACGCCCACGAGGATTTTCATCATTGCGATGATACAGAACGCTCTGACCACCCAAGCCAATCGATGGCGCGTCTTTATTAATGCGTGCCGTGCATGTCAGGACACGTCGAGCGTCGGTTGCTGGTCCAAAGACCTGAAACACAGAACCTGAAACAGCCTTACCGTTGGTATCACAATTGGCATTCAGGAGGATCTCGTCTGATTGAGGATGAAAACAGGCGCCAAAGATATAATGATCTTTCTGCGCAGGTGTCAGCGGTTCCAGTGAGCTCCCGCCCGAGGTGTTCAGCAGAAATAACCGCTCATGCTCATCACTGGCTATGGACTGACGCAACAGTACGCGCGATCCATCGTGGCTGATATCCGCAACCCTGTAGTGATCGTCACCATTGGTCAGCATCTGTGGTTTGGACGAACCGTCCGTCGATACAATCCAGATATTTGCGGTCTCTGTTATTCCTGCCCATGCCCAGACCAGCCACTTTCCATCACCTGAAACACGTGGGGTCCAGATAGTTGGGTAGCTGGCCCAAATTTTTGCCAAATCATCGAAAATTTTTTGGTTATCTATCATAAGAAGAACAATCCAGCTAGTCGACGCCAAGAACATCGTGGAGCGGAGCTAGCATGCGTGATTTCGCGATCAAGGATGCCTTTGTAAACTAGCTGTGAGTTGCAGATGGAGGCCAGTTCGAGGGCCCGTTCTATCCAGTCAATCTAATTACCGAATTGGCCAAATAAATTTTGTTTGGCTCGAATTTTTATGTCACCTGCTGTCTTTGCCCAGATTGCGGGTAAGATATCCGACGGCAAGATGAAGCAGGACCGAGAAAACCCCAAGGGTCAGCATCGCGGCAAACATCAGATCCGTCTTTGCTCGCCCGTTTGCCAGCAGCATTAGATAGCCCAACCCACGAGACGCTCCGACCCATTCGCCGATCACCGCGCCGATGGGAGCGTAGACAGCCGCCAATCTCAGCCCCGAGGCCAGCGACGGCAACGCTGCCGGAACGCGGATACGCCAGAGGATGCGCCAAGGGTTTGCCTGCATGGTCCGGGCCAGGTCAAGATATCCCTGAGGTGTGCGCATCAACCCGTCGAAGAATGCGGATGTAACTGGGAAATAGATGATCAGCACCGCCATCGCGACCTTGGACCAGAGGCCATACCCCAACCACAGTGTCAGGATCGGCGCCAATGCGAAAACCGGCAAAGCCTGGGTGAAAACCAGCAGCGGCTGAACCAGCACACGGGCCACTTTGGACAAGGCCAGTTGAATCGCCGTAACCACACCAAGACCCGCCCCAACAGCGAGACCAATCAACACTTCCATTGCCGTGACAAGAGTATGTTCGGCAATCACGGCGCGGTTCTGCCACCATGCCTCGGCCACCAGAACAGGACTTGGGAGGATGAATTTCGGCAAACCTGTGATGGACACTATGATTTGCCACAGAAGCAATGCGAAGATAGTGGCAGCAAGGCCCGGGGTGTATCTCATGCTGCTTGCGCTCGTAGGTATCGCAGTAGCGACGCCTGACATTCCAGCGTTTCCAGATCATCCACGGGTCGTGGGACGGGCGAGGGTGGATGCGGGAAATGGGTCAACCCATCCGAGGTCATCACGACGATGGCATTGCCCAGGCGGGCGGCCTCGGCCGGGTCATGGGTGACGATCAGAACAGTTTTCCCCTGTAACAGATCGGTCACCAGGTCCTGCATTGCAGCACGGGTCTGAGCATCAAGCGCCGAGAAGGGCTCATCGAGCAGAATGACGGGTTTATCCTCGATCAGCGTGCGGGCAAGGGCCACGCGCTGACGTTGGCCACCAGAGAGTTCGGCGGGCTTCTTGGTTGCATGGCCGGTCAGATCGACGCGGTCAAGGATTCGGCGCAACCGGTCGCTATCTGGCCTGTCGCCACGCAGGCGCGCGCCCAAAAGAATGTTCTGAGATACGCTCGCCCACGGTAACAGCAGGTCATCCTGCGCCATATATGCGACCCGGGGCGCGACGGCCAACTTGTCTGAGGCCGTGATGTCACCTTTAAACTCGGCTTCGGTCGGCAGGCCGGAAATCAGCCGCAAAACCGTAGATTTCCCCACACCAGATCCGCCCAACAGGCAAGTCCATTGCCCCGCCTCAAGGTTCAGAGTCAAAGGTGCAAAAAGCGTCTTGCCGTTGATTGATGCGCTGCCGGTGACCTTGATGCCGGGCGACTGGATCATGGGGTTAAACCCATCTGCCAGAAATTGACCTCTAACTCAGTCGCAATTCGGAACTTGTCGCAAAGGCGGTCCCACCGCGGTGAAGCGGTGAAATCCTCGCCCAGACGATGGATCAGGGCAGCGTCGAGCATGTCGGCCACTGCTTTGCAGACACCTTGGTAATTTTCCCCCCCATATGTGGCGATCCAGTAGGCATAGTCGTCAGATGTGCTCTCGGCTGCTAACCGCGTCCCGATCTCACCATAACCCAAAACGCAAGGTACAAGCGCCGCCAGCAGATCCAGCAAGTCGCCGCTATAGCCCGCCTCAAGCACAAAGCGCGTATAGGCAAGGTTCTCGGGCCGTTCGGCGGTGGCGAACAGTTCTTCCTGTGAGATTCCGGCGGCCTCACAAATGCCGATATGCAACTTCATCTCCTCGGCCACTAATGCGTTGACGGTGCCCACGGCAGTCAACATTTCCGCATGAGTTTCCGATTTCACCACTGCCAGTGCCCAGGCGCGCGAAAAGTGGATCAGAAATATGTAATCCTGCCGCAGATAGTGCAAAAACGCATCGCGGGGGAGGGTGCCGTCTTTCAGTCCCTCAACAAAAGCATGGTGGGTATAGTCCCGCCATGCCTCGTTTGCCTGATCGCGCATCAGCGCAAAGACGCGGCCATAGAGGTCGCTCATTTCGCCGTCACATCGATGGCGATATCATCCACCGGATTCAATGATGTGATCATGCCACTGTTAAGCAGGAACTGTTCGAACCGCGCATAGCGGCCCGCATCAAAACCGGCTGGGCGCAAGGCGAAACGTGGCAGGGTGTCGACCCAGGCCTTGGCGTTCAGCTCGTCCTGCAATTCAGCTGATGTGCCCGAGAATACCTCCCAGCTTTTTTCCGGGTTGTTGACGATGTATTGCGTTGCCTTTTCAGTTGCGGCGAGAAAACGCGCGACCATGTCGGCATCCATGCGTTCTGGGTTGGCGACATAGATCAGCTCGTCATATGAGGGCACGCCTTCTTCCTCGATATAAAAACAACGCCCCTCAACGCCTTCGATTTCCATCTGGTTCAGTTCGAAATTCCGAAACGCACCAATCACAGCGTCGACCTGACCGGACATCAGCGAGGGTGACAGCGAGAAGTTGACGTTGATCATCTCGATATCATCTGTGGTTACGCCATGTTGACCCAGCATGGCTTGCAATACGGCCTCTTCAACACCGGCGACCGAAAATCCGATCTTCTTGCCCTTGAGGTCTGAAAGTTGCGTGATCGGGCCGTCCTTGAGCACCAAAAGGCAGTTCAGGGGGGTGGCGACCAGCGTGCCGACTCGTTTCAGGGGCAGGCCTTCGTGGATCTGAAGGTGCAATTGCGGCTGATAAGAGACTGCGAGTTCGGCTTGGCCTGCGGCAACCAGGCGTGGCGGGGCCGAGGGGTCGGCGGGGGCGACGATGTCAACCTCCAGGCCTTGATCGGCGAAATAGCCGTTCTCCTGGGCGATGATGATCGGCCCGTGATCAGGGTTGATGAACCAATCCAGCAGCAAGGTCATCTTGTCTGCAGCCATCGCAGGCGCTGCGGCCAACAGAGCGATGGCAGTAATCAGGTGTTTCATGCAGTTTCCTTCCCGTTCGTTATGAGACAGAGGCAGCAACGAGGACGATCTCGCCGGGCCAGATGGATGTGATTTCTTCAGCCGCACGCCAGGCCCTGAGGCCTGTGGCGCAACACAGCGCAAGCCGGGTGCCCGCGGGTGGCAGGTTTTGTGCAAGGTCTTCGGCCCGCAGCCGTTGGGCCGAGGGGTGAAGCACGGCTGCCTCCTGGCGCAGCTCAATAATCCGGTCCTGGTCGGTCAGGTCCGACGCGGCGACAAAGCGGAACCATGCGTCGGGTTCCGGGGCGGTATCAAATTGGAAACCCGAGGCACGCAGGCTGCGCGCATCAAATTGCACCAGTTGCCCAAGTGATGAGGGAGTGAGGCCCAGAAGCACGTTCAGTGCCATTTGTGCCTGCATCGAACCGATCATACCGACAACGGGACCAAGCACACCGGCGGTATCGCAGCTTGCCCCGCTATCAGGAGCATCCGGAAAGAGAGCACGCAGCGAAGGCGCGCCACCACAGAACCCCCCGGCATAACCGCCAAATCCCAGCGCCGAGGCGCTGATCAGTGGAGTATTTTGAGCAAGGCAAAGATCGCTGAGAAGATAGCTCATCGCGAAACTGTCGGCACAATCCAGTACCAGATCGGCCTGTGTCAGCAGATCGGGGGCATTGGCCGGCGTTAGGCCATGTTCCTGCGATTCAATACTGATCTCACTGTTTATGGCGCGGCATCGATCAGCTGCAATGCGGGCCTTGGACTGGCCACAATCAGTCTCTGAAAACAGGGTCTGTCTGTGCAGGTTGGTTAGGCTCACCGTGTCACCATCGACAATCGTCAGATGCCCGATCCCCGCCCCCGCCAGCAGGGGCAGAGCAGGCGCCGCCAGACCGCCAGCGCCGACAACCAGAACCCGTGCCCGTGCCAGACGGGTTTGACCGTCCGCGCCAAATTCGGGCAGGATCATCTGGCGTATGTAGCGGTTCATCGTGTCGCCTCGATCCATTGCCGGGCACGCCCCTCGGGGTCGGCATTCAATGTGATGTCCGTCACCGCCGAGACGATATCGGCCCCCGCATCGAATACGCCTGCCGACCGTTCAACAGACATGCCCCCGATCCCGACCAGAGGCACATCGCCCACCCGCGCTTTCCACTCGGTGACCTTTGGCAAACCCTGTTGGTGCCATTTCATCTTTTTCAGAATGGTTGGATAGACCGGGCCAAGGGCAACATAGCCCGGGCCCATCGTCAGAACGCGTTCCAGCTCTTCACTGTCATGGGTAGAGACGCCAAGTTTCAAACCTGCCTTGCGGATCGCCACAAGGTCTGCCTCATCCAGATCTTCCTGACCCAGATGAACCCAGTTGCAGCCCAGATCAATTGCCGCCTGCCAGTGATCATTCACCACCAGAACCGCGCCATAATCGCGGCAAAGATCGCGCGATATGGCAATCTGATCCTGCACCACCGCATCAGGCTGATCCTTCATCCGCAATTGCACAAGCTTCACCCCCAAAGGCAGCATCTGACGCAGCCAATTGGAATGGTCGAAGATCGGGTAGAACCGGTCGAGCGTCATGACAGAAACGCCTTTCCAATCACGGGGGTTGAGGCTTCGGCCATGTCGCGCGCCGCAATCGGGTCGGCCTCATGCGCCAGCCGTCCGGCCTGAATCGCACCCATCATTGCGCGCGCCATCACCACCGGGTCCCCGGCGCGTGCCACAGCAGTATTCAGAAGCACCGCATCATACCCCAGCTCCATCGCGTGGGCGGCATGGCTGGGCAGGCCGATCCCTGCGTCAATCACCAAAGGCACATCGGGATATTCCGCGCGCATGGCCCGCAGGGCGTATTCATTGTTCAGTCCCCGACCCGACCCGATGGGCGCACCCCAAGGCATCAGTATCTCGCAGCCCGCCATCAGCAGACGCTCTGCCACGATCAGATCTTCGGTCGTATAGGGAAAGACCTGAAACCCGTCTTCTGTCAGAACGCGGGCGGCCTCGACCAATTGAAACACATCAGGTTGTAAACTATCGGTATGGCCGATCAGTTCCAGCTTGATCCATTTCGTGTCGAACACCTCACGCGCCATATGGGCGGTGGTGACGGCCTCTTTCACTGTGTGGCATCCGGCGGTATTGGGCAAGATCAACACCCCAAGGTCCTGAACGATCTGCCAGAACGCCTGTCCAGTACCCCCTGCGCCCTCGCGGCGCAAGGAAACCGTGGCAACTCCGGCGCCACTTTCGCGGACGGCCTGTTCCAATATCGCAGGGCTAGGATATTGCGCCGTGCCCAGCATCAGCGGGTTGGGCAGGTCAATGCCATAGAATGTTTTCATCATTATCCTCCCTGCATCGGTGCGACGACCTCGATGCGGTCCCCATCTTGCAAGACCTGGTGATCTCGCAGGACAGCGGAGATAAAATCTTCGTTCACCGCCGTCGCAACCCGACCGGAAAACCCGCATTCCGCCAGCAAATCAGACAGGGTGGAGGCCGCAACTTCGCGTGCCTCGCCGTTAAGCACGATCTTCATCGACCATCTCCGAATGTGTGTTGTTGAGTGCAAGATCCGCCACACCCCGCGCCAGGGCGGGGGCAAGCAGATAGCCGTGGCGGTAAAGCCCGTTGGCATAAATTGTGCGGCCCAGCCTGCGAATGCGCGGCAGGTTGTCGGGGAACGCAGGGCGCAGATCGACGCCGATCTCCAGCACTTCGGCCTCGCCAAAAGCCGGGTTAAGCGCATAGGCGGCGCTGAGCAGTTCCAGCATCGAGCGTGCGGTGATGCGGCTGCTGTCTTCGCTCTCGATCATTGTCGCACCCAGCATGTAAACTCCATCGCCGCGCGGCACGATGTAAAGCGGTATGCGGGGATGCAGCAGCCGGACCGGGCGGGTCAGGGTGACATCCGGGCAACGGATCACCAGCATCTCGCCCTTCACGCCGCGCAAGTCATACAGGACATCGCGCGCGAGTAACCCCCTACAATCGATGGCGTTTTTTAGCTGCAGTGGGGCCAATTTCTTGTGAAATATAACACCCTTATCCAACAGGCCGTCATACAGATCTTTCAGCGCATTGCGTGGATCCAGATGCGCTTCGGCGTCGAAGAACAGCCCCTTGGCAAAGCCGTGCAGACCGGGTTCAAGATCGGCGATCTCTGTCCCAACTTCGCGAAACCCTTCGGTCCGTCGTGCAAAGCGGCGCAGGTCTGGCAAGTCCCGGCGTGACGAAACCACGAGGGTGCCGCGCCGCTGCAACTTGGTCTTTTCCTTCCACCAACCGAAGGCCTCTTGCCCCAATCGCAACACGGGCTCCTCGGCGTTTTCAAATTCACACCAAGGCGCCAGCATGCCGCCCGCCCACCAGGAACATCCGTGCGGCCCCGGCGCACCGGACGGATCAAAAACCTGTACTTGGGCACCGCGCGCGACCAGCTCTGTCGCGACTGCAAGCCCGGCCACCCCAGCACCTAAAACAGACCAGAGAGTCACGCCTGCCAGAACCTGTGAAAATGGTGAACCGGCCCGTGACCGTGGCCCACATCCAGATCATCTGCCGCACCGATGGCTCCTTGCAGATACTCGTGCGCCTGACCGACGGCCTGTTCCAGAGGCAAGCCCTTGGCGAGACCTGCAGTGATGGACGACGACAAGGTACAGCCAGTGCCATGGGTATTATTGGTCTGATAGCGCGGGGCAGTGAATTCGGCCAGCACGCAGCTGTCTGATATCAGGATATCGTGGCACGTATCGCCTTTGGCATGTCCACCTTTCATCACCACCGCCTGCGCGCCAAGATCAACAAGCGCCCGGCCCTGCGCAACCATCTCTGCTGCTGATGCAGCTTCAGGCTGATCCAGCAGGCGCGCTGCTTCCGGCAAATTGGGGGTCAGTACCGTCGCACGTGGTAAGAGGACATCACGCAATGTTGCGACCGCGTCCTGCGCCAGAAGCGCATCGCCAGACTTGGCTATCATCACCGGGTCAAGCACAATCGGCCCATTGAAACCGACAATTGCATCGGCAACGGTTTCGATAGTCTCTGGTGTTGCCAGCATGCCAATCTTGATCGCACCAACATCAAGATCACCTAGCACCGCCGCGATCTGTGCCGTCACCATGTCAAGCGGTATCCCGTGCACTGCCGTCACCGCCCGGGTGTTCTGGGCAGTCACAGCGGTGATTACACTCGCCCCATAGATCCCAAGTGCTGACATAGCCTTCAGATCGGCCTGTATTCCAGCACCACCACCGCTGTCGGACCCGGCAATGGTCAATGCGATATGCGCCAAAACGGTGCTCCTTTGTCAAAGGGCACGGGAATGGAACTGTCTGACTGCGTAAAGACCGTTCCCTCCGCCGGCATTGCCCGGATCAGGTTCGATGGGTTTACGCTTACGCGAGTCTCAGCCCTGGCAGGGCACCCCAACGGTTCAGGGAACCGGGTAGCAACACCACCGGGCGAAGTCAAACAGGCTTTTTGGCAGGCTTTTCTGACAGGTGTATGTGGATCGCCCCGCCCGAAATTCATTCAACCAATTCGGCAGGTCGTATGGGTGGACAAAATTGACCCTCGAACACGCCTTTTCTGATCATCCGCACGAATTTGATGGGCATTGCTAAATTTATTCAGCCAAGTAAGTAGGTTGCGGAAGGTTGGAGCTGTTGGGCAATTGTTTCGGCAATGCATTCATCCCAGAGGTCGACAGCATCGGCTCAAGCAAAACCGTATGAGATGGCGGAGAGCTGATAGCGGCGGGGATGAAAGACAATGGTGATCTGATCGTGATTGGTAAGGTACCTGTGCGCCCGCCTTGGAAATTTGAAGCGCACTATTAGCTTTTTCACACTTGCTTGTGGGTATGTGCAATCCTACGATCCGATTGCTCAACCCTCTATGGCCTTGTTGATCCGCGCCGGAAGCAAGATCGCGGATCGCGCCTAACATAGCTTGGCAACCTATCCCTAATCACGACACTTCGATGACCGAACTGCAGAAGCAACCGCTTTAGACACCACCAAACCACGTTGGTATTGAACTGGGGCTAGACGAGAATTCCAAGGGCACCCCCATTCGCTTCCAACGCCTGTCAGAGTTCTGTTGCGATCTTTTGCCCATTGTCGCCTCCTGGTGCTGCGGGTGATAGGCAATCCGTATTGTTAGGTCGAAAGCCTGCTCAATATCTCCATAAAAGACACACCATTGAGTTCGCGGGGATAACGGAAGCCTTTTAGGCGAGGCATTTTGGTTGGGATTTTCATGATCTAGGGATAGCGCGGTCATACCAACTGAACAAATTGGCAGTACTGGTCAAAGATCTGCTCCATGAAGCCCGCGATTTGGAGGTGGTTGTAGCGGAGCAAACGCTGATTTCTGGGCGCTGGTTGGCCAATCGGGCGGAGAAGCTTACTTGCCTTTTCGACGCCGAGAAGAGGCCATACTCTGCTTCAACCTAAGGCGATGTCTACAGAAGTTCGCCGCTGTTCATTCTTCCGTCCACAACCATTTCAATCAGGCACGCCACTTCTACTCACGACCAATCTTCAAGCCGACCCGAAGCGCAATTCTTGCTGAGCGGTGCCAGCATTGATACACATAGGTTCACAAATTCTGTAGCACACTCAGACCGGCTCGAAACCGCCTGACACCACTCTCCTTGCTAATCAAAGTCATCATGCTTAAAGGGAATTGAATTATCTACGGCCTGTTGGTCGGTTAGAACAGAGCGGAGCGTCGATTTGAAAGCGGTAATTCTAGCAGGCGGGCTTGGAACTCGGATTAGTGAAGAATCTCACCTACGCCCAAAACCCATGATCGAAATTGGTGGATTGCCCATATTATGGCACATCATGAAAATCTATGGCGCTCATGGGATCACTGAATTTGTGATATGCTGCGGCTACAAAGGCTATTTGATTAAAGAGTATTTCGCGAACTACTTTCTGCATACATCCGATGTTACATTTGATCTCAAAGACAACAAGATGAAGGTTCACAACCGGTACTCGGAGCCTTGGCAGGTTACATTGGTCGATACCGGTCAGCTAACCCAAACCGGTGGCCGTCTAAAGCGTGTGAAGGAGCATCTGACCGAAACCTTTTGTCTTACATACGGCGACGGTGTGACGGACCTCGATATTACCAAACTTTTGGCCTTTCACAAAAAAACTGGCCGCCGCGCTACAGTTACCGCCTTGCAACCAGCAGCGCGGTTCGGAGCCTTGGAGATCGAGGGCGATTTAGTGACCCGGTTTAACGAGAAACCCGATGGAGATGGCTTCTGGGTGAATGGCGGGTTTTTCGTCTGTGAACCCGATGTCCTTGAATATCTCGACGGAGACGAAACCATCTGGGAGCGCGCTCCATTGGAAACTCTGGCGACCGAGCAACAACTTGCCGTCTTCAAGCATTCGGGTTTCTGGGCTCCGATGGACACGATGCGGGACCGTGATTACCTTGAAAACCTTTGGAAATCTGGCGATGCGCCGTGGAAGATCTGGTGATGAATGCGTTCTGGCAAGACAAACGCGTTCTGATTACCGGACATACCGGGTTCAAAGGTGCTTGGCTGGCGCTTTGGTTGACGCAACTCGGCGCTAAAGTCACCGGTGTTGCACTGGCACCGGACAGCCCCTTTTTTTCCTCTCTGGAGCTAGAGGATACCATCACCCATATTACTGGCGACATTCGCGATCCGTCTGTCTTGGCAAACGCCGTAGATTCGTCAGACCCAGAAATCGTTTTTCACATGGCAGCACAGTCTTTGGTACTGCGTGGATACAAAACCCCGATTGAGACCTGGTCCACCAACGTAATGGGATCGCTCAATCTGATGGAGGCGCTAGGCGATCTGACGGGTCCACGCGCCGTGGTCATGGTGACCACGGACAAAGTATATGCCAATGACGAACAAGCTCGGCCATTCCGCGAATCTGATCCTCTGGGTGGTCATGACCCTTATAGTTCCAGCAAAGCCGCGATGGAAATTGGCGTCGATAGCTGGAGAAAATCCTTTTTTGCCCAGACCGAAATCCGCATGGCTTCAGCGCGTGCAGGCAACGTCATTGGCGGCGGTGACTGGGCCGAGAACCGCATCGTGCCTGATATTGCCCGGGCCCTAAAGGCGGGTCTACCAATCAAAGTACGCAGCCCGAATTCTGTTCGACCATGGCAACACGTTTTGGAGCCTCTACGAGGGTACATGAGCCTCGCAGAAAAGCTATTCACGTCGGTAGATCCCGATGTCCAAAGCGCGTTCAATTTTGGTCCGCCCTCTGAGGGGGTCAGAACCGTCAAGGATGTTGTTACAACGGCTCTCTCCATGTGGCCTGGTAAATGGGAAGATACCTCCCAGAAATCTAATTCTGCCCATGAGGCTCAGATGCTCCGGCTTGCTACCGACAAAGCAGAGTCACTGCTTGGCCACTTTGCAAGGTGGTCTTTTGAAGACGGCATCCGCGCTACAATACATTGGTATCAGTCGGTCGCAGAGGGCCAGTGCCCGCGTGCAGTCTCCCTTAAACAGTTGCAATATTACGGTGAATCTTGAAGCTTATCCCTCAAGATATTGATGGGCTTTACGAAGTCCAGCTAACGCGCCATTCCGATTCCCGCGGTGCTTTTGCTCGTACATTCTGTGCCGAAGTTTTTGCGCAAGCTGGGCTGCCGACCAATTGGGCGCAGATGAATATGTCGCAAACCATTGGGGAAGGTACTTTGCGCGGTCTGCATTTTCAACGTGCCCCCATGGCTGAGGCAAAACTTATTCGCGCAACGCAAGGAAGGGTTTTCGATCTTGCGCTTGATCTACGTGAAGGTTCCCCGACCTTTGGTCAAAGCAGGGCTATCACACTGTGCGCTGAGGCTGGGAATGCTATCTACATTCCTGAAGGCTGCGCTCATGGTTTCCAGACATTGACCGAAACCGCGACATTACACTATTGCCACACTGCGCCATACGCACCCGAGCTGGAGGGTGGTGTGCGCGCGACAGACCCCGAGCTGGGCATTGATTGGCCACTGCCAATCGCGCTTATGTCGGAAAGAGATCAACACTTGCCTGCCTTGCTGGATGTGCGCCCCCTATGACCAATACCTGCCGACACTGTCAGTCTTCACGCACTATGGCGTTTCTTGATCTGGGCTATGCGCCACCATCAAACGATTATCTGAGCGCTGAAGCCCTTTCACATCCTGAAGTGACCTATCCGTTGAGGCTTTTCGTGTGCCAGAAGTGCCGCCTTGTGCAAACGGAAGACTTCTCGTCGGGCGAGGCGTTATTCACGGAAGAATACGCTTATTTTTCATCCACCTCGACCTCCTGGCTTGCCCATGCCAAGACCTATTGCGACTCAGTCATCGAACGGTTCTCTCTGGATGCCGCCTCCCATGTCGTCGAAGTTGCTTCCAACGACGGCTATCTGCTACGCAACTTTCAGGAAGCTGGAATCCCGTGCCTAGGTATTGAACCCACACATTCCACCGCTTCCGCAGCGACGGCAATCGGGATCACTGTTGTGGAAGAGTTCTTTGGTGAAGAGTTGGCAAAAGGCTTGGCCAAGTCTGATCTTGTCATCGGCAACAATGTCTTCGCTCATGTCCCCGATATTAACTGTTTTTCAAAAGGGTTGGCGGCCTGCCTGAAGCCTCAGGGTGTCGTTACACTCGAGTTTCCGCACTTGTTGAACCTTGTAACGGAAAACCAGTTCGATACCGTATATCATGAACATTTCTCGTACATTTCCCTTCTGTCGGCCGAGCGTATTTTGGCGGCGGCTGGGCTGCGGGTTTTCGATGTTGAACAACTGACAACTCATGGCGGCAGTCTGCGCCTCTTTGCCTGCCTTCAAGGAGCCAATCACACGCAAACCGGCGCCGTGAATGCCATGCGTGATCTCGAAGCGTCCCACGGAATGGATGACGATGCCTTCTACACCGGCTTCCAAACCAAGGCGGAAAAGGTTAAAGACGATTTTCTGCGGTTTGTGTTGGATGCCAAGGCAGAGGGAAAATCGGTAGCGGGATACGGCGCAGCCGCGAAAGGCAACACGCTTATGAACTTCGCAGGCGTTGGCCCAGACGCCATTGAATTTGTCTGCGATGCCGCGGAATTCAAGATCGGTAAATATCTACCGGGTAGTCACATCCCCATTCTGGCGCCAGACGAGCTACAGAACCGGAGTCCAGACTACCTAGTGATTTTCCCATGGAACCTGAAAACCGAGATTATGCAATCACTTGATTGGCTTGCGGGTACCCGTTTTGTGACTGCTGTGCCAGAGCTGAAAATCCTATGACCGACCGCATCGCATACGCCCGCCCCTCCATCACCGATCTCGAGGTCAACTATGCCACAGATGCTGCCCGCACTGGCTGGGGACCGAAATGCTATGACTACATTCACCGCTTTGAGGCGGCCTTCGCAGAATATGTCGGAACAAAACATGCTATTTCGACATCCAGTTGCACAGGCGCTATGGAGATGGGTCTGGCCGCGCTGGGTATTGGGCCAGGCGATGAGGTCATCCTTGCCGACACAAATTGGATCGCGACCGTAGCTCCCGTCATGCATCTCGGCGCGAAACCAGTTTTTGTTGATATCTTGCCTGACAGTTGGTGCATTGATCCTGATCAGGCTCGTGCGGCGATTACATCAAAAACCAAGGCCATCATCGCCACTCATCTCTATGGGAATCTATGCGAGATGGACGCGTTATCGAGCGTCGCAGACGAATTCAGAGTGCCGCTTATCGAAGACGCCGCCGAAGCGTTGGGTGCGCGCTATCGTGACATCCATGCAGGCTCGATGGGAAAATTCGGGACCTTTTCTTTTCACGGAACAAAAACCTTGACCACTGGCGAAGGCGGGATGCTGGTGACCAATGATGATGCCTTGGCAGATCGTATTCTGACGCTGTCCAATCACGGGCGCGACAAGGCGCAGAAGAAACAATTCTGGGCTGATACGGTCGGCTACAAGTTCAAGATGTCTAACATTCAAGCTGCAATAGGAATGGGACAGCTTGAACGCATTGAAGAACTGACGAACCGCAAAGCCGAGATACTTGCCGCTTACAAAGAGCGGCTGGTGCATCAGGGGCTGTCGATGAACCCTGAGCCCCTTCACACCCGCAACGGCGCTTGGATGCCGACGGTTGTTTTCGACAAGGCACTTGGTGTCTCCCGTGAGACAGCCTTGGCAGCATTTGAGGCCGCAAACATTGATGCGCGCGTATTTTTCTACCCGCTCTCCAGCCAGCCAATGTTCGTGGAAGCTCCCACCCCGCATGCGCATGATATTTGCGAGCGGGCACTGAACCTACCCAGTTACCACGACATGACCGAGGGGGACATTGATCGGGTTTGTCGGGTAATCGAGTCGTTGGCCGCTCGTTAGATCTTCACAATCTCGTCGATACGCCCGTTGATCTGAGCACCTTTGGCAAGCCCGCGAAACATGAACTCTTCGTACCCGCGATCTTTCATGGCCCGTATCGTGCGGTCGATGTCATACACGACTCTGTGCAGGGCAATCTGGCCTTCCGATAAGATTGCGTAAGCGGCGCGCGGGTCTCCATCGCGCGGTTGGCCAACCGAGCCTGGATTGCAAAATACATGCGTACCAAAGTCTAGAACGCATTGCACATGGGTATGACCCGCAAAGAGCCGTGTTACGCCTTTGGGAAACGTGTTGATCCCCACTTCATAGAGGTATTCATCGACATGATCCTGCGGACCCCCGTGGACAAACAAGGTTGTGCCATCCTGGATGCTGTCCAATGATCGGCTTAACCAAGCCACGCTGTCTGAACTCAGCTCCGCCAGATGTTTGTCTATGATACCTGCGACGACTTTCGAACGTTCGCAATTCTGCCCCGAAGTGACGTAGCTGTCGTGATTGCCCAGAATATTGCGCGCCCCTTCTGCCTTGAGCAGTTGAACGCATTCTTCCGGCTGACCGTTGTACCCAATGACGTCACCCAGACACACAAACTCGGTCACGCCTTTGGACTTCGCGTCAGTTAAAACCGCCTCAAGTGCGGCCAGATTAGCATGAATATCAGAGATCAGGCCCAGCATAACGTATCCGATCTGCGTTGTGACGCTGTGCAACGCCATCACGCAAGACAGGTTGCGCAGGCCGTTTCTGGTTCAGGTAAAGATCAATACACATCTCAGCTTCGTTGAACCCGAAAGCGGTTCGCAGGGAACAACTACTTGAAAACCGTGGATTGATTTCAAGAAGATAGGCGTCCTCACCTTCCATGCGGAATTGTAAGTTGGTCGGACCTAGCGGTTTGTAGTGACGCATTATTGTGTCAGTTGCTTTGGATACGGCCCCATTTTTGGCAGTCCTTGCCTCGCCGGTGTTGCCTGCGCGTGTCAATCGGCGCTGAAAAATAAGTGGGCCAATGTAGTCTCCGTCGCCGAAGCCAAATGTACCCACGGTGTATTCATCGTCGTCCGTACCAACAATCCGCTGCACCAGAAATTCGCCCGTGGATTTTCCACTCCAATAGTCAAAATCCACCACATCATGAAGCCGCGCAATGCCAACGGAGCCTTCCCCGGTGCTTGGTTTCAAAAGAAACGGCGGTTGCCCCAGCGCTGTACAGGCCTCTTCCCATGTGCCGCCTCCCGTTACCGAAGGAATGACTGGAAGTCCCAATTGCGCATAGTCGCCTGCAAATGCGGACTTGTTTTCGGTTAACGCGATAAGATGCGACGTGTTCAGGGCCAACGCTACTCCGAGGTCTTCGAAAAAGCTTCGATGGGCGTCAAGAAAAACCATGTCGATGCTGATACCCGGAATGATTAGTTCAATTCGATGATCCCGTACCAAATCTCTCCAGAACGTCAGATACGCATCTGAGCTTTCGTCCAGCATGGGTTTCAGTAAAATTTCATCGCACAACTCGGCGCCGTAAAGCGACATGCGCCGGTCAAGCCCGATCAACAACGACCGCCCCCCATCCCGCAGGCTACTCGCGATACCCTGGCCGATGAGGGCTCCTATGCCAGTGATCAAAATACGGCGGCGCGCGTTCACAAATCAGGTTCCATACAAACAGCTCTAATCATGGGACACTTCAACAAGAAGGCCAACACAAAGATCGGGAAAGTCAACGCCAACAGCCATCATCGCCTGCATGTTCTCTTCAAAGTTATCTAGCGTTTTGAGAACACCCAATGGAAGAGGCTTCAGATAAAGCCCTTCCTCATGTGTTACCTTGTACCCGGCTGCCTTGATGGCACTTCGCAACGTATCGCGACAAAAATTGCGTTGGTGTCCGAGCATTAAATCTGTTTCGTTCAGATCATAAATGTCCTCGATCATGCCCATTTCCAGCCCGAGACGCCGATTTAGCGATTTTGCATTCGGGACAGCAATCCAGATGCGCCCGTTGGGAGCAAGAAATTTCTTGTATCGGCTCAGAATGGAGACCGGATCATCTACGTGCTCCAGCACAAATCCCATGACAATCAGATCGAACGGATCGGTCGGCGCATAAGTTTCGAAATACCCCGCTTCCAATGATCCCGTATACCAGAGGTTCTTGGCCTGGAAGTTATCGATGACCTTCTGAGAGCCTTCAACGACGACGTGCTGGTCACACATCTTAGAAAAGAGGGGAACCGTGTAACCATGTCCCAATCCAAGCTCTAACAAACGCTTAACATGTCCTGCGCGCTCAAAAATCCTCTCGGGATACCACCGCATAATGAGATCATTCTCGATCTCGACACTTGGTGGCTGCAAATATTTCGAGGCGACGTCGTCTAGGTTTTCCATCAGATAGTCAGCCCTTTTTGAATACACGTTATGACAGGAAGAGGAATTTCCGGTCAGGGGTCTGCAAACTTGGAATTTCCTCAATAATCCGGCGCGCGTGACGTGGGTTCAGCCCCACCAGAATCGCAGCTGGCTCCGATCGCAACTCACGCGGTGAAATAACTGGAATACCATCAATTTTCTTGCCATGCAGAAACGTGTTCTGATCAAGAAAATGGCTGACGCGGCGAGGTTCTTTTAGACAGGAATAGATGAAATGGCCATAAATTCCGGCACCATAAATCACCAAGGGCATGTCCGCCTCAACGGCCCCCTCGAATGTGGTGATCCGCGTTTTGATATCGCCCCAAAAAGTAGCCAATTGCTTAGCGTCATCTGACCGGTTCAGGAATTCCGGTGGCGTTGGAGCCAGCGCGCCAGATGCGGCTAGCCGACCTGAAACGACATAGGCCGACGCATGAGCGTCAGGATCAATCTCGATGCTTTCGAACCCGCTATCTGCCATGAGACGCCACAAGGACGCCTTGGAAAAGTGATTTACGTGATCGGCGACCACGAAATCTGCCGCGTTTTGATACATGTCCGGCACGATAAAGTAGAAAAACCCACCTTCTTTTAGCAGCATGCTGACTTCAGCCAGTATCCGGTCCAGATGTGGGATATGTTCCAATGCGTAGAATGAAAGCACGACGTCCATTTGTCCTTGCCAACTCGGGTCAGGCGCATGAGTTGCCCATTTGGCCTTGGTTGGGAAGCGTTCCCAAAATGGTATGTATTTGTCTGTCACATCAAACAAATACGGCTCAATCTCTGGTATTTCTTCGCAAACAGACCTTAGAGTAGGAGCTTTGGCACAACCGTAATCTAGTACCTTACGATGTTTTGACAGATCAATTTTTGATATCAGCACATTCGCCTGATGTTGCGACCTATAAATTTCCTTACCATCCACGACGGCGTAAAGCTGATCATCGTCTTCGCTGTCGATATTGATCTCATATTCGGTGGAATAAAACGCTTCCAGATTGGGCAACTCATTGGTTTGAGCGTGTTGACAAACCTCACAGAAATAGACGGTTGTGCGACCCTCAATGAGACTGTTCATTGTGGTCAGGGATTTGGCTTCGCTGCTTTCAAAAATCGGAGCGCCAGATGGCGTGCCGCAGACATTACATGTTGTTGTCATACCTTACGTCTCGATAAAATGATCGGGGAACACCTGTGCGACGTCAGTACCGGACGTTACTGACGCTTTCCAACCGATTTTCTGCCCCACGGGATCGCGGTAGTTGAAAAAACGGCTTTGTACCGACCAGCGTGCTCTTCCTGCTCGATTCACCCCCGATCCATGAATCGTCAAGAAGTCCATTAACAATAAATCACCGGGTTCCGTCAGCGGGGCAGCTTGTTCGTATTTGCGAATAATCTCGTCCTCATCGTGCAGCCCAATCTGATATGCGCCTTGCTTGTCCGCGTAGTTCGCACCACGCGAGTAAACGCAAAGTCCGTCCCGATGGGATTTTGGAAGCACAATCACCGGACCATATTCAGCACTCACCGGCAAAAGCGGGGTCCAGAACACAATACCATCAATACTCTGAGGCTGGAACATAAATTCTTGATGCCAATGAGAGCGAAACTTATCTTCATATGGGACATCGATCCGAATGCCATAAGACTCCGCACCAATCCCCGAATGCGTGGTATTGCGCAGGCTACGAAAGAGAGCATCTGATCTCTCGTTACAAATTAAGCGCAGAAACGCCGGTATTTGCTTAACCAGATCGTAGATCTCGCCACCATAGTTACGGTTCCTTGCAATAAGGGTGTTGTAGCCTGCGTCGAATTGTTCAGGTGAAAATCGGGGGCGGTTCAGCACTTCACCATGTCGCTCCGCCACCAGGCCGATAATATCGTAGATGTCTTTTTGGATTGGCGTTATTTCATTGGTAACGTCGTAAAATCCCTTAACTATTAAATACCCTTCAGCTTCGAAGAATTTCCGGTCCGCTTCGGATAGGATCGCTGTCACGTCAAAGCTCCTTATGGCACAGGACTTCGTCTCTCATACCGTCTGAAAACCGTCAATACCAGACTGACAACACCTAATAGACGACGAAAAAACACGTTCTGTTAGGGATGGACGGATGAGTTGCAGGAATACGAATTGGTTGACCTGATCAAGGGACAGAATTGTAAGGGTGCATCGCGGCGGCTGTAGCGGAACTATGATTGGATATCACCGGCCTAAGCGAGAATGTTCTGATGTTTTGGAACTCTTACGGAATCAGAGACGTGCCATGGTTTGCCAGAGTCCGAAATCTTCGGATTCCGCCCCAGCCAAAAAGTGTACAGCATGCTCAAAAACGTGCCAGACCTACGCGACTGCTCTCCACAAAAAGACATTACTCACACAATGGGTGGTGACACGACCCGTAACAAAGCTTAAATGAGAGCGCCAGAGCATGGCAAATCACTTGAAAAATGCTGAAGGCAAATCATGACGTCAAATGACGACCGCAAAGAGTTTGAAGCACACAAGAAAAAGCAATGCTTGGCGCTTGGGCAAGACGAGCATGTTTTTCAGAGTTCAATTGCACATATGTTGCAACTTGATCCTTATGACTACTCCTATCTGTGGAGCTGGATGGGTGCACCCATCATTCAGATGCCTGCAGATGTGATGGCGACACAGGAAGTAATCTGGAACACCAAGCCCGATGTCATTATCGAAACCGGCGTGGCACGCGGCGGCTCGGTGCTGTTTATGGCATCTCTATTGCAGTTGATTGACAACGGTTTCGTAATCGGAGTCGACATAGATATCCGCGCTCACAACCGCGACACAATCACCAAACACCCGATGTCGAAACGTGTCACCCTAATTGAGGGGCCGTCGACCAGCGAGGAAACACTGGCCGCCGTGCGTGCCGAAATCCCTGAAGGCGCCAAAGTCATGGTAGTTCTAGACAGTGACCACAGCCGCGATCACGTTCTGGCCGAATGCCGTGCCTACGGCCCGCTGGTGACACCAGGGTGCTACATGGTTGTTGCAGATACGATGATCGGGCATGTCGCTCAAGAGGACAGCCCGCAAAATCGGTCAAAATCGTGGTTTGCCGGGAACGAGCCGTTATCGGCGCTTAGTGACTACATGTCAGAAGTTGATATCTTCGAAGTTGATCCAGTGTTGAACGGCAAGCTTGTGCTGTCATCTTCGCCAGGTGGGTACATTCGCCGCAAACCCGCATGACCACCGTTGTCATTTCGCAGCCCATGTATTTTCCTTGGCCAGGTTTTTTGGCCCAACTCGCGTTGGCTGATGTAGTTGTTTGGTTGGTAGATGCACAGTTCTCCAAGGGTTCGTTTACCAATCGGGTGCAGGTAAAGCTGCCATCAGGCACGTCCTGGCTCAGTGTTCCGGTCAAGCACACTGGCAGTAGCACCAAGATCGCCGATCTTACCGCCGCCAACCCCAGCTGGCTTGAAAGTCACGTTGCGAAACTCAAACAATCGCTGAAAGAAACACCCTATTTAGACACCGCATCGGCCTTAGTTCAAGGACTGGGGCGATACGATAACCTCTGCGACGCCCTGATTGCCAGCAGTGAAGATCTGGCATCCAATTGCGGAGTTGCACCCGAAAGCACCTACCTCAGCACTGATTTGAATATTGGGGGGCACGGGTCGGAACGGGTCATGCAAATCGTCCGAGAATTGGGTGGAACACGCTATGTAACCGGCCATGGTGCGCGAAACTATCTGGAACACAGGGAGTTTCAATTGGCAGGGATCGACGTCGAATACATGGAATACGATGTCAGGCCGTGGGGGCGAGCTGAAGATGATTTTTCGCCCTTCGTGACAGGCCTTGACCTGTTAGCACATGTGGGACCCTCTCAAGCTGCAAAGTATCTAAATCCGCGTACATGTCACTGGAAAGAGTTTCTTTAAAACCCACATCAGACATAGGCGTCCTTGCATTCCAGTGTATTTCGCGCGGCCTCTGTGAGGGATTCGTTCAAAATGCTCGGCCAAACCGCCGCACAATCCTTTGTCATGCCCGAACGGGTAAGTAGCACTCATCGTCGCCACTGGTTGTGAGACAAGAGCTCCCGCCAAGGTTGCGTCAATCGAGCTGAGAATTCGTGCTTGCCTTTTTGACGACGAGAACGGGTGATGCTCCGCTTTAGGCAAATGCAATGTTTGCAGAGATTCTGCATCCGTCCTTTCTTCGATCCACAACCACTTCAATCGGGAACGATGCCTCTGTTCAAGAGACAGCTTCAATTTTAGTCGAATCGCCGCTTTGCTGAGTGTCGCCGGCTTTGTTCCAGATGGGTTCTCGTACTCAGCGGGACACTGAGACTCGTTCGAACTGGTCTGACAACGCCATCACTACCTTTTGCCACCATCTAAATTTTCGGTTTTTTGCGGCGGCACGTTGCCGGGGGGGCCTTTGTGTTGCTACTCTCTTTCAAAAGTGTTTCTGTCGAAAAGGGAATAGAAAACTTTGGGTTGGTGGATTTTGGCTTTGGGTTAGGGGCTTTTTGCGGGTCCGGCGACACGAACCTTGCCAGTCTTCGCCTGAACTTTCTTATCATAGCTCGCCTGCCTCGGTCAGATTAGAAGTCTGATGCGCGTCTTGTGGAGAATTTATCGGTTTGATCATATCTTCCAAAGACCTGTATTCTGTTGGCTCACCGAGATTGTCCGTATTTTGTTCAAAAATGCTTTGCATACTGTCGACAATAAACCGAAGTTTAGGAACCAAGGCTTCGCGTGTTTTATTACCCTCACCAAACAAGTCATGAAAGGCTTGATATTGTTTTTGTACAGTCTTTTCAGCAAAAAGCGCTGAATGCCCAAACCCTTGTTTGAAGTGCGGGGCGTTATCGACGAAATGAGCGATTTTCGTACCAATCATTTGATTGGCCAAAGCTGCAGCATCGTGCTCGGTGAGCTTAAGGGATGACGTCAGCGTGTCGATGTAATAATCCCTAAGACGCAGTACATCACCTGCATTCTCCAGAAAGTGTAATTTATTTGGTTTTTCTAACCGGGAGTGGGTCGGCAGTTTAGTTGTAAAGTACCCAATCTTTGGCAGCGATTTTATTTTGCCGACGAGGCAGTCGTGAAAGGCAACGTTGTAGTCGCCAAAAATCGTCATCGCGTTTAGTTTCACGTTTTTACAGCGATCAATGTAATGCTCACGTCGTGTCGCTGCGTAGCTTGTTGCAAACGGCCACGCAATGAACTCTCGAATGCGAACCGCTGGATCGCTATCGGCGATCGTTCTCGCGTGTAACAATTTTGCCTTGAAGTGAGATTGGCTTTCGCGGTTCAGCATCACGTTGGCACCCATGGCGAGTACGTAGTCTTCGTTTTGCTCCAAAAACTCTGCGCCAGTCTTCAGTGTGTCTAAGACTGGAAAATCATCGTCTGCCCCTACAAAGATGATATCGTCATCCAGTTTTTCGACACAATCGAACACGCGATCTCCTAGAGGCAATTCTACAGGATATCTCAGATATTCTATCTGAAGGTGCGCGCTATATTCGGCAACCGCCGCATCGTATGCATTTGAGTATGACGAATGACTTCCGTCTGCGATGACGATACGTTGCCCTGGATAAAATTTCGATATGTAGTTGAGAAGCAGGCGAAGGGACATCGGTCTGTTTCGCGTTGGTATAACAATTGGCGACATTGTATTTTTCTCGACACGGGGAATGGGACATGGGCTATTTGCATTGGTTTGCCATCCCAAGAAGTTAAAAGTCAATTACGGTTCTGTCTGAAGGATTTCGGTTGAGGCAGGCAGGACTGTCTCGGAATGTGTCGCAGACATTTGCCGGGATTTGCTGCAAAATTTTCTAACGCACATAGTTGTTCTTGCGATCACACCGAAGTTAGGCAGCCAGTTCAGCCAATTGTTTATAACGACAGATTCCAGACTTGAGCTGGCCCTTACGGACCATGTGTGTGACCTCGATCCCGTCATGCCTTGCCGTAGCTGAAGCGACTGCCTAAATGTCCATCTTCTCGGTCATCGCGAAGTTCGCGATTGCATCGGAAAGCGAGCCAACGACTTTGTCCGTCGTTAAAGGCGTCCGGCCTGCTGGTGGCAGAGGCTGCCACAATTGCCCTGCGCCCTTTGTGTGGTTCTCTCTGACCCGAGAATGGTTCAGTATAGGTTGTATCCTCAGCAAACATGGTTGCCAGCATGTCCAGACCCTGCGGCCCGGCTTGCATTGTGAAGAAAAAATTGCTGATCTTAAACGTCAATTCGTTCATGAAGTGGCTCCTTTATGGCAATAGATGAACGTGTTTTTGATGCGCTGAAAAAGACGGTATGGCTCGTTGGCGATGACGCCCCGCGCCCCATTCCGGTGAAAATTCCGATGCCACTGATCAAATGCGCATGGCCCGGGCTGCACATGCATCTGGATATCGCGGCCAGCAATGTAATCGGGGCGCTCTTGGTCAAAATTATGGCCAACCCGGAAAAGGCTAAACTGCTGGCATCACTGACAAAGCTGCGGGGACAGATGGCCGAGCTGATTATCGAAGGCCTTCTAAACCGTGTGATGAAAATAACTTAGTATACCGTTTGCGACTATCAAAGATCATACCCACGCAATTCTGAAACGATTGAAACTCCCCACCCGTATCGGGCGCGGATTGCACCTTTGGCGGAGTTGACCAAATTGCATTGTCCGTCGTTTTTGTGTTCGTCCCACTTGGAGGCAGGCACGATGTATATTATGTCGAGATCAAACACCACGTTGATGGCTGTAAATCGCCCAATTGGGCCCACCCGCAAACTGTTGGCTGTTTTTGCTTCAGTATCTCGAAATTCGCGATTAAGTGCGGAAGTGGCCTCTCCATGGAGAAAGCGATCGAAAAATTCTGAAGAGCATCGGCTGCCCGATACCAATAGAGATGGTGAGGTGGAGATACCTGAACAACATCGTCGAACAGGACCACCTGTTCATCAAGAGGCGCACGCGGCCAATGCTTGAGTTCAAGTCCTTCGCTTTAGTGGCGGAAACGCTCGATGGAAGCGAAGTGGCGCACATGATCCGCGCGGGCCAATTGCCACCTGGAATCTGTCCGTTCCGTCAATTCTCCGAGTTGGTAATCTGAACCCGAAGTAATCCCAATTCCATTTGAGCAACCTAAAACTTTGCAACGGAACCTTTCCATGACCGGTACTGCAAATTTGTTCATTGGGTATGAACACGCTATCCCCAGATCATGAAAATCCCAACCAAAATGCCTCGCCTTATAGGGTTCTGTTATCGCCGCGAGATCATTGCTTACACAGTTTGGGCCTACCATCGTTTCGCTATGAGCGTGGCTGAGGTCGAGGATCTTCTGGCGGAGCGGGGTGTGATTGTCAGCCGAGAAGCAATCCGGCTCTGGATCAATCGCTTTGGCCAACATTTCGGAGATTGCATCTGCCGGGATTGTTCGCGCGCAAATGACAAGTGGCATCTGGGCGAAGTTGTGATCACGATCCGAGGCAAGAAGCATTGGCTGTGGCGGGCGATTGAAGCAAACGGAGGCGCGCTTGATATTCTTATGCAAATGCGTCGAAACGCAAAGGCGGCAAAGCGGTATCTGACTCGACCACCTATCCAGTTCGGCGTGCCAAGATTCGTTGTCACAAACAAAATGCGCAGCTACATCAAGCCTATCAAAACATTGGCGCCGGATGCGCACCACCGTACCCACAACGGCTTGAACAACGCGATCGAAGTGTCGCATCCGTCGACCCACATACGTGAGAAGATATTTGGCCAGTTCAAGTCATGCGAGCAGACTCAGAGATTTCATTCAGCACACGACCAGATTAACCTGATCTTCCGCCCTCGACGACGTGAACTCATCGCCAGCTCATACCGTAACTCCCGCACCGATGCGTTCAGCCTATGGGCTGATTGGACCACAGAACTGACCGCCTGATCTCCTGCCAACACACGTTGCACCAACGACAGACAACACCCCGGCAGAACAACTTTGCGCGGTCAGAACTTTGCAATAAGGCCATTGGAGGATTTGATCAGCTGGCGCGGTCAGGCAGACATGATTGTCAGCGACAACGGAACGGGAATGACATCTCACGCCGTTCTGAAATGGTGTCAGGATACCAGCATTGGCTGGCGTTACACCGTCCCGTCAGCCACTTTGGCCGAGGTAGTTTTGATTCGAAGTCGGCATCAGTAGACATCGGAAAGCCTTGAACAAAACGAAACCAATCGAGGCATCCCGACCAAAACCCTATTTTGATGCAGCTTCATGACAATCCACGCCGGTATTGATCTTCTTCTCAAATCGGATGAACCGAAGCCTTTGGAGAGGACGGCCAACGCCAGCCGCAGGAGGCACATTTGGGTCCCCTTTATCGTTCAGCAGCGAATCCGTTCCATTTTCGGGTCGAACAATGGTGACAGCGAGGCAAGTGCCGGGATTCTCCGGCCAGCGACCTCAATCTCCCAAGCGCCGATGTCAACTTTCGCCCTGGTTAACGGTTCCTCGGCCTCGACAAAACCGATGCCGGTCGCGCCGCTCAGGCTATGCCCGTAGGCACCGACCTGCAGATGTCCAACCACCTCGCCATCCAAATAGACCAGCTCGGAACCATAAAGTAATGGTTCAGGATCCTTGAGCAGAAACTGCAGCATTCGCGTGGTCGGCACACCTCTTACCTTGATCGCAGCCAGCGCGTCGCGTCCGATAAACCCACCGGGCTTGTCGAGTTTCACGGCAAAGCCCAGCCCGGCCTCGATCGGATTATCGGTGTTATCCACGTCAACGCCAAAATCACGATAGGCTTTCTCCAGTCGCAACGAACTAAGCGTCTGGACGCCCGCATGGCGAAGGCCAAACTCTGCCCCCGCCTTCACCAGCAGGTCATACACCTGAACTGCATGCATGTTGGGCACGTGCAGCTCCCATCCCAGCTCGCCCACATAGGTCACGCGAATGGCCAGCACCTCGGCATAACCAATGTCGATCTGGCGTGCCTGAAGGAAGGGAAAACCCTCGTTCGACATGTCTGCACTGGTCAGTACTTCCAACAACGCGCGCGATTTGGGGCCGTGGATATTGATCTGAGTGGTGGCAGAGCTGGCGTCAAAGATCGTCACAAACTCATCTTCACACAGGTGTTTGTGCATATGCTGTTTCGTGTGACCATGAGCGTTGTCACCGCAGATCACCATGAACTTGTCCCGCTCCAATCGGGTAATGGTCAAATCCCCCTCGAACCCGCCCTGTTCGTTCACCCAGGCAGTATAGACGATGGTACCGGGTGGCACGTCGATCTGATTGCAGCTAAGCCGGTTGAGGAATACACACGCATCGCGGCCTTGCACGATGAAATTCGACATGAAGGACATGTCCATCAACACCACGTCCTCGCGCGCGGCGTTGTGTTCTTCGGCGTGCCAATCCCACCAGTTCTGTCGGCCCCAGCTGTATCGTTCGATATGCGCCGCATCCGGAGAAAGAGCAAACCAATCAGCCATTTCCCAGCCATGGCTTTCGATAAAATAGGCACCGGCTGCTTTCAACCGATCATGCAACACCGACTGTTTGACCCCGCGCGCGGTCTTCCAGCTTTCATTGTGGTACTTGATGCCCAATAGCTTGCCCAAACTTTCCTTGGTACGATCCCGCCGGAAGGCGGGGGTGTTTTCAGCGCGGGTGAAACGATTCACGTTGATCCCGGTCACATCATGCTGCGGATGGCCGGTCACGATCCATTCGGCCAGAATCCGCCCCACGCCTGCCCCTGTCAAAATCCCCAACGAGTTCATTCCAGCCGCCACGAAACAATTGCGCAACTCGGGCGTTTCACCAACCAGCGGCTGCAGATCCGGGGTGAAACTTTCCGGCCCACAGAAAAACTTGCGCACGCCGGTGTTCAGTGCCGAAGGGATTCGGGCATAGGATTTCTCAAGATGGGGCATCATCCGCTCCCAGTCGGGTGGCAGTTCACCAAAGGCAAAATCGTCAGGAATACTGTCGAGGTTCCAACAAGCAGCATCACCGGGTTCGAATAGACCGATCATTAATCCACCCATTTCCTCGCGAAAATAGGTGTTGCAATGGGGGTCTTCCAGAACCGGCAGGTCGCGCGGCAGGCCATCTATGTTTTCAGTGATCAGATAGTAGTGCTCACAGGCCTGAAGTGGCAGATTGACCCCTGCTTTCGCACCCAATTGGCGCGACCACATTCCTCCGCAAATCACCACATTCTCAGCCTGAATAACTTGCCCATCCCGGGTGCGCACTCCGGTGGCGGTTCCGTTTTTTGTCAGAATTTCATCCACCCGCACATCTTCAAATATCTTCGCCCCGCCCATGCGTGCGCCTTTGGCCAGTGACATAGTCACGTCCACCGGATTGGCCCGGCCTTCTTCAGGAGTATAAAACGCCGCCTGCACATCGCTCAAATCACCGACAGGGAACAGGTCCTGTGCTTCTTTTATGGAAATCTCGTGTATGTTGATCCCATGTCGGCGCATGAACGGGGCCACGCGACGCATTTCATGGACGCGTTCGTAATCACAGGCGACCTGCAGATAGCCCACATCGCGAAACCCAGTCGAGACGCCGGTTTCCTTTTCCAGACCTGCATAGAGTTCGCGGGTATAGCGGCATATCTCGACTTCGACTTCACTGCTCAGAAGGCCGCTGACAATCAGCCCCGCGGCATGCCAGGTGGTGCCCGAGGTCAGGCGATCCTGCTCAAGTACCACCACGTCGGTCATGCCCAGTTTTGTCAGATGATAGGCGGTGTTGCAGCCGATGGAGCCGCCGCCGATGATCACTGTCTGGGCCTGTGCGGGAAGGGTTTTCTGCGTCATACAAGTTCATCCTTGAGTTTGTAGTAGGCCATACCAGTGGCAAAGAGCGCATGGCGCAACATCCGGCCGCCGGGGAAGGGTTTGTGCGCCACGCCCGCCATAAGTTCGAGGCGCCGGGCGTCACCGACCAGAGCTTCGGCCAAAATACGACCCGACATATGAGTGGGGGCCACGCCATGCCCGGAATAGGCCTGGGCATAGAAGATGTTCTCGTCCAACAGGCCCAATTGCGGAATACGATTGAGGCCAATGCCCATATGCCCGCCCCAATGATAGTCGATCATTACATCGGACAGCTGCGGGAACACCGATTTCATCCGCTTGACCATCGTGCCGGTGATCGAACGCGGGTCGCGCGCCGAATAGTTGCATAACCCGCCGAACAGCATGCGATTGTCCGCGCTGAGCCGGAAGTAATCCAACGCGGTGCGCTGGTCGCAGGTGGCGAAATTCTTCTGCATCACCGAGCGGGCCAAGTCCTCGCCCAGAGGTTCGGTGGCAATGACATAGCTGGTCGCCGGCAGAACATAGCGCGTCAGTTCCGGCGCCACCTCCGGAGCCAGTTGCGACAGATACCCGTTGCCCGCTAGCACCACGCGATCGGCAATCACCGTGCCCTGCCCGGTATGGATACGAATTTTTGCCCCTCGGGTCAGGCTAGTGACCAGGGACTGTTCGAAGATGCGCGCGCCCAGGCTTTCGGCGATGCGTGCCTCGGCTTTGCACAGATCCAGCACATGCAGATGCCCATACCCGGTATTGGCCATGCCGCCGACATAAGAACCCGTGCCGAGGTAGTCGCGCAACTCTCCCCGATCGAGCAACCGGATCTCATGCGGATAGCTCGCACCCTGGTAGTTCGCGAACATCTTTGCAATGCCGCGCATCTCGCGCCTGTTGCGTGCGACATCCAGGTAGCCCCAGCGCAGATCGCATTGGATATTATACTTGGCGACGCGGTCGCGGATGATATCGACACATTCCACGCTCATCCGGTTGAGGTCATCGACTGCCTCGGCACCAAAATGGGCCTGGGTGCGTGCGGGGTCTATGGACAGTGCTTCACCATAGCCGCCAATGATTTGCCCGCCGTTGCGCCCCGATGCGCCCCAACCAATGCGCCGCCCTTCCAGAAGAACCACATCCTGCCCATATTCGCCCAACTCGACTGCAGTGGCTACGCCGGTCAACCCACCGCCGATGATGCAGATATCGGTATGGACCGTGCCCTCAAACGTGGGAAAGATCCCCTTGTCGCGTTGCGTCGCCGCATAGTAGGAGTTCGTATGCTCTAGTTCGGATAAATCGGTCATTCGCGACCTCCTTCTGTTCGGCGACCCATCAATGCGTGGCGGTTTTCGAACAAAGCTGGATTACCAGGATACCCGCGATGATCAGGCCCATGCCAAAGATTGCGGGCATATCCAGATCCTGCCCGAAATAGTACTTTCCGATCAGGGCGATCAGCACGATGCCGATGCCCGACCACAGCGCATAGACGATGCCGACCGGCATGAATTTCAGCGACAGCGCCATGAAATAGAACGACAGCCCATAGCCTACTACCACCACAACCGAGGGCCAGAGGCGCGTGAACTGAGCACTGGCCTGAAGTGCGGATGTGCCTATGGTTTCGGTAATGATGGCCAGCATCAGCCAAAGATAGTGCATGGGTGCCTCGTCTTAGTTGCGGTGGCAGGGGCAAGTCTACGCCCTGCCCCCTCAGGATTTCGCTTTGCGTCAGCCGTTCAAATCGATCCAGATCGTTTTCAGCTCGGAATATTGCTCATGCGCGTGGACGCCGTTGTCACGCCCGCCGAAACCCGAAGCCTTGAATCCGCCGAAGGGGGTTGAGATTTCGCCCTCGGAATAGGCGTTCACTCCCACAGTCCCCGCCTTCAGCTTGCGCGCATAGCGGTGCGCCTTGGTAATGTCGCGGGTGTAGAGTGTGGCAGCCAGGCCGTAAGCGGTGGCATTTGCCATGGCAACCGCCTCCTCGTCGCTTTCGGCACGAGTCACGGCAACGACTGGGCCGAATATCTCTTCGCGGAAAATGGTCATCTCGGGCGTGACGTCGGCAAAGACGGTGGGCTGGAACATCAGCCCCTCGCCCGCATCCCCACCATAGACCACCCGCGCACCCTGGGCCTTGCCGATGGCGACAAGACCGCAGACTTTTTCCAGGTGTTCCGCGCTGACCAACGGGCCGTTCTGTGTGGCCGGATCCAGCGGATCGCCCATCACCCAGGTCGCCGCCTGTTTCGCCAGCGCGGCCACCAGATCATCATAGACCGTCGCATGTGCAATGATCCGACTGTTGGCGGTACAGTTCTCGCCCATGTTCCAGAAAATCGCGTTGGCCTGGATTTCGGCAATTTGATCAATATTGCCCGCGTCCTCCAGAATGACGGCTGCAGATTTGCCGCCCATCTCAAGGCAGACCTCCTTCATGTTGGACTGTGCTGCATATTCCAGGAAATAGCGCCCAACCTCGGTCGAACCGGTAAAAGTCAGCGCATCCACATCCATGTGGCGACCCAGCGGTTCGCCGACGTCGGGGCCCATTCCAGTCACCACGTTCAGAACCCCCGGCGGTACACCGGCCTCCAGCGCAAGCTCGGCCAGACGCAGGGCTGTCAGGCTGGTCTGTTCGGCCGGTTTCACCACCACCGAGTTACCCGTCGCCAGCGCCGGACCAATCTTCCACGCCATCATCATCAAAGGGAAGTTCCAGGGCAGAACGGCGGCCACAACGCCGATCGGTTCGCGTACAATCAGCCCCACCGCATCCGGGGCCGAGGGTGCGATCTGATCGTAAAGCTTGTCCTGCGCCTCGGCGTGCCAGCGGATGCAATTGGCGGTTTCAGGCACATCGATCGATACGCAATCATTGATCGGCTTGCCTGCGTCCATGCTTTCCATCACCGCCAGCATGTCCGTTTCCGCATCAATCAGGTCAGCCAGTTTCTGAAGCACGCGCTTGCGTTCACTAGGGTGCAGGCCGGACCACACACCGTCCTCGAAACTGCGCCGCGCTGAGGCCACCGCGAGATCCACATCCTTGGGCCCCGCTGCAGGCAGTTTCGCCAGAGTCTCGCCAGTGGCAGGATCGGTAGTGTCAAAGGTTTCGCCAGATTGGGCCACCTCGGATTTACCATCGATTATCATGGCCTCTGGGAGCCGCAAACGCGCTGCTATTGTTTTGTAATCAGTCATTTTCTTCCTCACCTCAGATATCCAGAATCGCATAGTGTTTGCGCACACGGCCAGTAATCGACCAACTGCAGACCGTGCCCTTGGGCACGAAGAAACAGTCGCCAGGTCCAAAACTCTGTTCCGTCCCGTTTTCTTCGGTGATGGTGATTTCACCCTCTAGAAGGCGCACAAATTCATAGCTCGGAAAGGGGCGCATCTCACTGAGCATCGGCCCGGTTTCCCAGGTGCCGACAAAGAAGTTTTCGGCATCATTGGTAAAGAGTGTGTGGTTGCGCTGTTCAGGGGGCGTACCGGCAATGACAAACGGGGCGGTCGTTTCCATGCGCTCCAACGTGATGTTGCTGTCCAACACACGTGTCGCCCTTGCCGCACTATCAAGCGGTGCTTCAAGCGCCGCTTGGTTCTCCCAGGTGAAATAGAACTTCTTGAGATAGCCATCCTGCTTCCAACTCATCGGTGCCCCGGCGCGAAAACAGACCGATTCCCCTGCCCCGCCCGAAGTCGAACGACCGTCGCCATCTACCATCTGAAACGCCCCATCTAGCACGACGATGAATTCATCTGTCGAATAGGGGCCGAAAACCTCCTGCATCGTGGTTGTGTCCCAAATCCCGACCGAGATCCCCAGGTCCTCGTCGGCGAAATACTCGTGGTAATGCTGCACCGGCAAAGGCGACTGAAAATCACCCTCCTCCAGCGCCAAGGGGGCAAGCCCCAGCCCATCGGGGCCGTTTTTCTCCAGCCGGATAACGCGCGATTTGGGTGTCATTGGTTCCTCCAGAATCCCTCTTCACAGTTTTGATCAAAAACTGTCTTGACTCGTTTCAGAAATCAACCCATTGATTGAATGATCGTTCAATGGAGTGTAAAAATTGCCATCCGCTGCTGTAAAATCCAGCCCAGGTCGACCGCCCGCGACACGCGGGATGGCCGATCATGACGGGCAGGTCGCAGAGCTACGGGACAACGTAGCGAAGGCAGCTCCAAATTCTGACGAGATGTGGCATACCGGGATCAGGAAAGTCCGTGACCGGAGGAATAGAATGAAACGTCCGAACCAGAAGATCGAAATCGCCCAGGCCAAACCCAGAACCGCATCCAAAGAGGTCCGGCGCCAGCAACTGATTGACGCCACGATCGAAAGCATTGCCAAAAACGGCCTGGCCAGCACGACGATGACCAAGGTCACTGGGATCGCCGGGTTGTCTCTGGGTCTGGCAAACTTTCATTTCACGAGCAAGGAAAAGCTGCTCGAAGAGACCTTGCGCCATGTCGCGCAGGAACATCACAACCACTGGAAACAGCAGATCGACGCGCCCGGGATGTCAGCCACCGAAAAGCTGCTGGCAATTGTGGATGCGCATTTTCACCCGTCGATCTGCAACCGCAAGAAACTTTCGGTCTGGTTTGCATTCTACGGACAGGTTGGTCACCGCAAACTGTATCGCCAGATCGTTCAGGACATCGACGAAGAACGCGAAGAGATCACCCGGAACCTGTGCGATCAGATCGTGGCCGAAGGCGGTTATGACCCGGAATATGCACTGGATGCCACGCTGACGCTGGAAAACCTCTATGACGGCCAGTGGCAGAACATGATGGTTTATCCCGCCGAAGTGACCCGCGACCACGCCAAACGCGAGATCCGCACTTATCTGGCGCTGATCTTCCCGAAACATTTCACGAGACCACCCAAAGAATAAAGGAAATCCCGTGCCCCGAGACCCCCGCTACGATATCTTGTTCGAGCCCGTAAAAATTGGCCCTGTCACGACAAAGAACAGGTTCTATCAGGTTCCACATTGCACCGGCATGGGGTGGCTGCGGCCGCGAACTCTGGCCGAGATGCGCGGAGTGAAGGCTGAAGGTGGCTGGGGTGTGGTCTGCACGGAATACAACTCGATCCACCATACTTCCGATGACTTGCCGCACCCATCGGCCTCTTTGTGGGATGACAGCGACATTCGCGCCCATCGCCTGATGACCGATAAAGTGCATGAACATGGTGGATTGGCCGGGGCCGAACTGTGGTATGGTGGCGCGCGTACTGCGAACCTGATGACACGTGAAGTCTCAATGGATCTGGCGAGCTATCCCAACAAGTCGGGGCACCCCTACCAGACCCGCGCGATGGATAAGACCGACATTCGAAACTTCCGCAAAATGCACCGCGACGCAGCACTGCGCGCGAAGGAGGCCAGATTCGACATTGTCTATGTCTATGCCACCCATGCCTATATGCTCGACAACTTCATCAATCGCCGCATCAACACGCGTACAGATGAATATGGCGGATCGATGGAAAACCGGTCGCGGTTGCTGCGCGAGCTGATCCAGGACACAAAAGAGGCCGTGGGCGACCGCTGTGCCGTTGCCGTGCGCTTTGCCGCCGATGAGGTCGAGAAACAGGACGGCGTGCCCTATTACGGTGAGCGCAAGGAGCTGTTCGAAAGCATCGCCCACATGCCTGACCTGTGGGACATCAATATCGTTGACTACGACATCGAAATGGGCACCTCGCGCTTCGTGAAAGAAGCGCCGCTAGAAAACTACATGAGTTGGGTGAAATCGGTGACGGATAAACCCGTCGTGACAGTGGGGCGCTTTACCTCGCCCGACACGATGGTCAGCCAGGTAAAGCGCGGGATCACCGATCTGATCGGCGCGGCGCGGCCCTCGATCGCGGACCCGTTCCTGCCCAAGAAGATCGAAGAGGGGCGCCCGGAAGCGATCAGAGAATGTATCGGCTGCAACATGTGCTATTCAGGTGACTCGATCGGCGTTCCAATCCGCTGCACGCAAAACCCGACCATGGGCGAAGAATGGCGCAAAGGGTGGCATCCGGAACGGATCGAGGAAAAGAAAAGTGATACCTCTGTGCTGGTGGTGGGCGCAGGCCCCTCTGGTCTGGAGGCGGCCCGCGCTCTGGGTGCGCGTGGCTATAATGTTATGCTGGCCGAAGGACGACGCGTGCTTGGCGGTCGTGTGACCCGCGAGGCCGCTATGCCCAATATGAGCGAATACGCCCGTGTACGCGATTATCGCGAACAGGCATTGCTTGAGATGCCCAATGTCGACATTTTCCGCGAAAGCCAACTTACAGCAGAAGATGTGCACGCGACCGAAGCGGATCACGTGGTAATCGCCACCGGATCACATTGGCGCAAGGAACGCTTTGACGAAGAGATGTTCCAGCCGATCGCCCACGGCAAAGACCTGGAAAAGGTTCTAACGCCCGATGACATCATGGATGGCAAACGACCCGAAGGCCCTGTGCTGATCTATGATGAAGAGGGCTATTACATGTCCTCGATCATGGCTGAACAGCTGCGCGCCAACGGCAACGAGGTTACGATCGTCACACCGGCCGACCGCGTCGCCGACTGGGCCGAGATGACATCCGAACGCATTCGCATCCAGTCCCGTCTGTTGGGATTGAATGTAAGGCTTGTCACCGGCCATGAACTGGATTGGTTCGAAGATGGCACCGCCGAAATGGAATGTGTCTACACCGGAGTCTCTCTGGAGCTGGAGGCGTCCAATCTTCTGGTCGTGACTTCGCGCCAGCCCAATGACGGGCTCTATCAGGATCTGCTGGCCAAGGTGGACGGCGATGCAGACAAGCTGCCCTTCAGCCTGAAACGGATCGGGGATTGCGAAGCCCCGGCGGTAATTGCCGCCGCCGTCTATGCGGGGCATCGCTATGCCCGCGAACTGGATGTTCCAAAAGAGAAGTTGGAACAGATGCGTCATGACCGCATTGATTTCGGCCTGACGCCCGAAGGGGCCGTGCTGCCCAATATGGCCGCGGAATAGGCCCCGAACCGTCTGGCCGGATCCGCAACTGATGCGGCCTGATCACCCCCACAGTCTCTGACAGGACCACCGGGTCATTCAACCTTTCATGGGAGGACTACATGGCACTTACTAAAACACTTGCGAAATGGGGCGGCGCGGCGGCGCTTCTTCTGGCCTCGACCACGCTGGCGACGGCAGACAACCGTCAGGTCTATCTGTTCAACTGGAGCGACTATATCGACGAGACCGCGCTTGAGATGTTCGAGGCCGAAACTGGAATCGAAGTGGTCTATGACACGTTCGACAGCTCGGAGTTCATGGAAGCCAAGCTGCTGGCGGGCAATGCGGGTTATGACGTTGTGGTGCCCTCTAGCATCGCCACCGTGACCCTTCACGAAGCGGGTGTCATCGTGCCGCTGGATCGTTCGAAACTGACCAACTGGGACAATCTATGGGACGAGATTTTGACCCGTGTGGAACCCTATGATCCCGGCAACCAACTGATGGTGCCCTATGCGTTCTGGACTTTCGGCATCGTGGTGAACGAGGCCATGGTACAGGAACGTCTTGGCGCGGATTATCCAAAAAGCTGGTCGCTGATCTTTGACCCTGAATATGCGGGCAAGCTGCAGGACTGCGGCATCCATCTTGTGGACTCAGGCAGCGAGTTCATTGCGATGGCCCTGCAATATCTGGGACTGAACCCCAATTCAGAAGACCCGGCCGAACTGGAACAGGCGATCGAATTGCTGGTCGGGATGTCGCCAAGCATCAGCAAAGTCTCGGGTGACGGGCTTGAAACCAATATGGCAAATGGCGACACCTGTCTTGGCGTGACCTGGAGCGGCGATGCGCTGTCAGCCAAGGGTGCCGCGGAAGAGGCCGAAAATGGGGTCGAGCTGAACTTCTTCGTTCCCGAAGAGGGATCTTCCTTCGATTTCGAAGGCTTTACCGTCACCGCCGATGCTGCCAATCCCGAAGAGGCACACGCTTTCATCAACTTCATGATGCGCCCTGACATTGCTGCCCTGAATGCCAACTACGTGCGCTATGGCTCGCCCAATATCGCGGCCAAGGATCTGGTGGATGAAGAACTGTTGAATGACCCGACGGTCTATCCACCTGCGGAGGCATTCGAAAACCTGTTCACCTATTCCGTCAGGTCGCTCAAGACTGAACGGATCATAACACGGGGCTGGACCCGGGTTGTCACCGGCCAGTAGTCCTGTTGGGCTCGGGGTGAAGCTCTCACACTCCGGGCCCTCTCTCCCCTCCCTACGGAAGGTATACGCAATGCGTCACCCAACGGGTTCCAATGGTGAACCGGCACAGCCGCTTATTCGTTTCGACAAAGTCACCAAGAAATACGGTACCCTAACCGCGATCCAGGATCTGTCGCTGGACATCTACCCTGGTGAATTCTTCGCCCTGCTGGGGCCTTCAGGCTGCGGCAAGACCACCCTAATGCGCATGATCGCCGGGTTCGAGGATGCCTCCGCAGGATCGGTTCTATTGAACGGGCAGGATATGTCAGGCGTTCCGGCGAACCGGCGCGAGGTAAACATGATGTTCCAGTCCTATGCGCTGTTTCCGCACATGAGTGTCGAGAAGAACATAGCATTCGGACTGAAACAGGACGGATGGGACAAGAAAGCCACGCGCGAGCGGGTCGACGAGATGCTGTCGCTGGTACAGATGGAGACCTTGGCCGGACGCAAGCCGCATCAACTGTCGGGTGGGCAGCGTCAGCGCGTTGCGCTGGCCCGGTCGCTGGCCAAGAAGCCCAAGGTGTTGTTGCTGGACGAACCCCTGGGTGCGTTGGACCGTAAACTACGCGAAGAGACCCAGTTTGAACTTGTCGACCTTCAGGAACGGCTCGGCCTGACTTTCGTCATCGTGACCCATGATCAGGAAGAGGCAATGACCGTCGCCACCCGCATTGCTGTCATGAAGGGCGGGCAGCTGCTTCAGGTGGACGAGCCCGCGCGTATCTATGAACACCCGGCGAACGCCTTCATCGCCGATTTTGTCGGTAACGTGAACATGTTCGACATCACCATCGCCGACACCAGCGGTGAACTCTTGTCCTGCAGCTGGGACAACGGTGACACGCCTATGGTCATTCGCCCACAACCCGAAGACGGCTACAGCGTCGGGGATCAGGCCAAAATGGTGCTGCGCCCGGAAAAGGTGCACATAACCAAGGCACAGCCCGACGCGGCCCATAATATCAACATGGCGCCCGGCGAGATCGAGGAAATCTCCTACACCGGAGCCACCTCGACCTATCTGGTCCGGCTGAACAGTGGTGCCCTGATGCGGGTGCAGGAGGCAAACCGCATGCTTCTGGATCGGCGCGAGCTGACCTGGGGCGACAAAGTCTGGCTGCACTGGCGCGCAGGTGCCTGCGTAACCGTGAGGGACTAGGAGGAGTTCATGAACCTACGCTGGCTGCGCCGCCTTTTCATCGCCATCCCCTTTTTTTGGATGCTGTTGTTCTTCCTGGTGCCCTTCGCCTTTGTGCTGAAGATTTCGCTGTCTGATGCGGCACGCGCCCGCCCGCCCTTTACCCCGCAATTGGGGTTGGAGGATGGCTGGTCGGGCCTGATCGACCGGCTCCGCCAGTTTGACCTGGAAAGCTATGTCTGGATCTCCGGCGACAGCCTTTATGTCACCTCCATCCTGAACAGCCTGAAAATCGCATCAGTCTCGACCCTGCTTTGCCTGGTGTTTGGCTATTTTGTTGCCTATGGCATGGTGCGCGCGCCCCGGCGCTGGCGCACCCCGATGCTGCTGGCGCTGATCCTGCCCTTCTGGACCAGTTTCTTGATCCGTATCTACGCCTGGATCGGCATTCTGAAGAACGAAGGCTTCCTAAACAATCTTCTGCTGGGCTTGGGGGTGATTGACGAGCCGCTGATCATCATGAACACAACAACAGCGGTCTATATCGGAATCGTCTACTCCTATTCGACCCTGATGATCTTTCCACTCTATGCTTCGCTCGAAAGGATGGATGGCACCCTGCTGGAAGCAGCCGAGGATCTGGGCTGCTCGCGTTTGTCGGCCTTTTGGCAGATCACCTTTCCACTGTCCCTGCCTGGCATTTTGGCGGGCTGCTTCCTAGTCTTCATTCCTGCGATGGGAGAATTCGTAATCCCGGATATCCTGGGCGGTACACAAACGGTGATGATCGGAAAAACCATGTGGATCGAATTCTTTTCGAACCGGGATTGGCCCGTGGCCAGCGCGCTGGCGATCCTGCTGCTCTTGATCCTGATCGGGCCGATCCTGCTGTTCCAGCGCCATCATGAACGTCATTTGGGGAAAATCTGATGCACGGAAAGACTAGCTGGATCAATGCAACCTCGCTGACCCTTGGCTTTGCCTTCTTCTACCTGCCGCTGCTGATCCTTGTGGTCTTCTCGTTCAACGACGGTCGACTGGTGACGGTGTGGACAGGGTTCTCGCTGCGCTGGTATGCCGAGGTTCTGCAAAACGACGAGATGCTGGAAGCCGCCTGGAACACTGTGCGCATCGCGGCGCTGTCGTCGACGATGGCGGTGATCCTGGGATCCTTCGCTGCGATTACCCTGGTGCGTATGGGACGGTTCTGGGGGCGAACCCTGTTTGCCGGCATGATCTTCGCCCCGCTTGTGATGCCTGTCGTGATCACTGGCCTATCGCTGCTTCTTCTGTTCGTGGCACTGGATATACAACGCGGGTTCTGGACCATTGTCATAGCCCACACCACTTTCAATCTGGCTTTGTCCGCAGTGGTGATCGCCTCGCGCCTAGTTAGTTTCGACAGGTCGTTGGAAGAGGCCGCCTATGATCTCGGGGCTTCCAGCTTCGCAACCTTTACACAGGTCACGCTGCCGATCATCTCTCCCGCAGTGGTATCGGCATGGCTCTTGTCTTTCACCTATTCGATGGATGATCTGGTCATCGCGGCCTTTACGGCCGGACCCGGATCTACCACCTTGCCGATGAAACTCTATTCTTCGGTCCGGTTGGGGGTCTCCCCCGAGATCAACGCCTTGTCTACCATCCTGATCAGTGTGGTTGCATTGGGTATCTGTATCGCGGCTTATGTAGATTTTCGCAGAGACAAAAATACCTAATGAGCGTAGATGAGTATCCCCCATAGACAGTGCCAGATTTCTAAACCAAAAGCCTATCCTACGGCTTTGTTGCAAAATTCTGAGCGCGCAAAGCTATTCTGGCGAGCACACCGAAGTCAGGCAGCCAGTGCAGCAAATAGATTGAATGGGCAGGTTCCGGGCTTGAGCTTACCCTTGCGGATCATGAGCCCCACTTCGATCCCGTCCAGCGTCACAGCTGCTGACGCGAGGGCTTTGGGCCCTGGCATCGGTCGACTACGTCGCACGATGGAACGCTGCGTTGGCGTCGCTTTTGTTGATGGCGATCTTTCTTGGATGGTCATTGACCTCCAACATTCGGGCGAAGAACTTAGTAGCAGCGGGTTGATTAGGATGCCGGGGGGCATGTAATCAAGCGTCTTTCCGTTCGTTGTGGAGATGACCCCCCCGGATACATTCCTGACCCATCTCACTGTCGACAACTCAGTAGAGATAGACCTTCGCACCTCTCGCTTTTCATAAATCTCGTCCATTCACCAAGATCGGTCGCGGGAGCTTTTCCGTCGACTAGATGATTCATCGATTGCAGCGGAATACCGCGTGACCCTTCGGTTCAGCCTGGTGTGATCTACAGAATGCCCTTGTTCGTACATGATCTCTTCCAGATCGCGGTATAACACGCCGTTGCGAATAAGAAAGAAGACCGCGAACAAGATCACATCCATCGGATACAGTGCACTTTTGACGGAAATCATGAGCAAGCATTCAACTGCTTAAGACCTCCAATCGGATACGCTCTAACTGCACGAAGGCAAATGGTTAATGCTTCGCAAACGAGCCAGTTCAAGGACAGCACATACTTGTAGAAATGCAGACCAGCTTCTAGGGTACAGGAAGAATTTTCATTAGGTCATATTGGATCGGACTTTAGCACAATCCGGAGTGGAACGGCCCCTTAGAATTAGGCCCAAGGCTAAAGTTGTGGCGAAACTTGAGTGAATTGGAGCAAATCGTGATTGAAAACACCGTTTATGCAGAAGTATTAGATTTCCTGACGGCCCAGAGAAGAATTTGGTACCAAGACTTGCTCAAAGTCGTTCAAGAAACATGCGACGAAGTAAAGCGGAAACTTGGCAGTAATTGTGTCGTGCGTGTCTATGGTCGCGACGAAAAACAGAAGGGGGATGTTTTCAAGACCGATGTTAAAATTGCCGAGAAGATCACTCGAAATCGAAGAAAGCGGATTGAATTTGAACCTCACAATGTCACCGATATTGTCGGTGTAACACTTGTTGCGCAATATCCTGACCAGATACCCAAAATAGTCGACCAGCTTGTATCCGATCTCGCACAATTCCAAATAGTCGAATTGAAGTGCGAGACGATCGAAAGGCCCGGGTACTTCGCCACTCATCTAGATGTAACCTCGGAAAACCCAGCTTTCCCAGACGCCTGTTGCGAGATTCAGATAAAGACGATGTTGCATGATGCTCTTTCTATTAAGATGCATGACTTGAACTACAAACCAGAGGGCGAGCTTGATGGCAGGCTGGATGGTTTGATGAAAACCCTTGCGACGTCGCTTGATGCCATTGAAATTCAAAGCCAAACTATCAGGGATCTGATCTCTGAGAGATGGAATGTAGATTCGAGTTGGCGAAAAGCAGCCAGGCTCAGAATGTTCGAGCTGCTTCCGGTTTGGAAAGAACAGTCTGAGTTCTTTGATGCGCGGGCAAAAAAGACGCTCGAATATATCGAAGAGAACAAGGATGAACTTTCGATATGCGCCAGAGAATCCCCCATCTTTCAATTCGCAATCAAGGAAACACGTCGTCTGGCTTTGGAAGATCTTCGGTCAGGCTGGCTGCTATCTGCGTACCTTGGTTTGATTTCCGAGGACAGAGATGCGCATACATATGGCGTTGTGCGAGTCCAAGACTGGGTATCGGTGTGCCTTCGAGAGATTGCTAGTGGCAACTATGAGGCAGATTATTCGGAACTGTGGCTGGCACCATTGGCTTTGATGGCCCTTTCCGAGACAAGCATAGCTATCGAAAAAAGCAGAGAGATAATAAAAATTGGCGACGCAATGCCACGCGATGACTTGGCGGTGACGAAATTTAATCTCGCAAATTTCTTAGTTGAACGAGAATATTTTCGAAAATCCAAAGCAGCCGAACGAGAGACCGCCAGATCTGAGGTCGAAAGCTTAATCAAAGATTGCTCCAAACTGGAAGCGCTTGATCCGTCCGCGTTTCATGACCTAAGAGGAATGATGATGGTTGCATTCGCCAGCACCTCAAGTGAGGTTAGCCAAGGAATCGAAAGCATCCAAGAGGGTCTTGTCACGGCGCGCAAACAAGATGTCGAGCTGGCCGAAACATTTTACAAACTCCATACGCGCTTGGCATGGAGAAGACTTCTACAACTGGAGGACTCAGCCGATCGAGCCTAAGAGAATCTTTTTGTCAGTACCTGAATTTGGGAAGATAGGACGAGCCATATTTTTTCCTCTTTTAGAATTCTTGCCTGTACCCAAGAGATAACTCAAGAAACCAAAGTGTTCCAGAGGTTTTGACAATTTGGTTACAGACTGTGCGCAAATGCAATATTCAGTTCAATCAAGGCTTTAGTAAGGTAGTTAGATGCAAAGAATTTTTCCTATATTACAGGATAGTGGGAAAGTTGGCCAGACACACGTGGATATTGAATCTCACACCAAGTTGACCACGCTGGAAGAAGATCCACATTCGTACTTTGAATTCAGCAACCAGGTTTTGTTGCTACCCGTTTCAGAATTAGTCCTAAGCCGACTGCGTATTGACGGTATGGTATCTGCAAACAAGCTCATGAAAAGTGCCTTCATGGGTCAACAAAAGAAACGCGAGCCTGTTACTGTTTCAAAATTGGACTCATCCAGATGGTTGGTGGTCGACGGAAACTCTACTGTCGCAAATGCCATTTTGTCGGGCTGGGTAAAAATCCCGTGTGTTGATAACTAGTTGTTTCAATACTAGCCCAAGAATTCAAAGACCTGAATTGACGCAACACCGATTGGCGCTGCTAGATCAACGAAGTGGAGGTGTTGATAGAGAGTGTATTGTCAGCTGCCGGCAGTTGCATCGAAGATTGAACATTGAAGGTCAAAATCCTAAACGAACCTATTCTTAAGAAGTTCACTCTTCCCAAAACGCCTGATTGGGCTGATCCATCATCAGCTTGGACAGAAAACTGAATACCGTACGATCTGACGTGGTCAGGTACGTTTCCACTGGCATACTGGGAGGTATCGTCGCAAAATTGGTGGACATTTTGAACCTTGGCATTGTATGAGCCGACGGTTTTGATACGCAGTTTCTTAATGAAGAAATCCCGTAGGACCGGCGGGTATAGCCGCCAGTTAAAACTTCTCAACAGAACCCACTTTGTGTAGCACCAACTTACTCTGCAATTTCTTTGATCAATCGTGTCTCCAGAAGCTGGCCGTTTTGGTAAAGAACCGGGTAAGCAATAGATGCAATATGGCCATTGAACTCCCGGAAAGCCCGCAACGTCTCCAAATGAATATCACTGGTTTCGAAACTTGCTGCGGTCCCGTGTTGCAACCGGCGCAGGTGACGTTTGCGACTGTCGCGTTCCACGCGCTTGATTTCGGTTTTTTCCAGACTGAGAAGCCGGGCGCTTTCCAGATCGTCTGAAATAAGTACGTTCGATGCCAGTTTCATGTTGCCCAGAATACCTTCGTGCATCTGAACAAGCTCGGACCAGCCTTCCTTCGAAAAGCTCGATCCCTTGGCCCGCATTTCACCCGCCAATACAGTCAAGCGTTTGGCCACGACGTCCCCGGCCGTCTCCAACCGGATCGCGAATTCCAGCAGGTCACGTGCGGATTTTGCTTCGTTTTTCTCATATACGTCTGGCGGTATCGCGGAAACGAATGCCCGAATCTCGGATAGACATTTGTTCACGTCTTCATCGATAACCTGTACCGCTCGAATCTGCTGTTTGTCTCCGCTGCGATACAATTCCAGCGAGGGCCGGAACATGGTTTCGATTAGATCGCTCATTCGTAGCAGTTCACGCTTGAGGCTCGGTAGAGCCTGGCTGGGGCTTGCGACATATTCTATGTCCAGTGCGCTGACAGGTCGCGCGTGTTGCGATTTCTGTTCCTTCTTCTGATCGGGCAAGAGCTTCTCAAATAGGCCCTGCAAGCATCCGCAAAACGGCAACGCAAGAAACAGCAGTGAAAGGTTAAAAACCAAGTGCACATTCACCAGCATCTGCCCGCCTTGCGGGTCGCCCAACAGTCCAGTTCGCAGAGCCATGTTCGCCGCAAATATACTCACCAAAGCCCAACTGCCTCGCAGCACCAGATTGGCACAGGGAATTCGCCGGGCCATAACGGGCATTCCTCGGGTTAGCCAAACCGGAATGAATGCCGAGCCGAAATTCGCGCCGAATACCAGTGACATACCAGCGATAAATGGGATCGCGCCAATCTGCACAAGCGTCACACACATAAGGATGGCAGCGACCGAAGAATGCATGACAAACGCCAAAGCACCACCGACAAGGAATGCGGTGATGTAGTCGCGCGCCAGATATTCCGCCACCGCGGGCAAAAACGCACTGTCCCGAATGGGATCCATCGCCTCGCGCAGGAAGCGAAGTGAGATCAAGATAAAGGCCACGCCTAAAAGGATGCGCCCAAGTTGGCGTGCTTTTTTGGCTTCGGTTTTAACGACCAGATAACCTCCGACCGCCAGCAACATTGGAACGAGCCAGTCCAACCGAAACGACAAGAGCTGGATGATCAATGCCGAACCCAGATCGCCCCCAAGCACTATTGCCAACCCGGCGGGAAAACTCAGCATGCCGCTGGCAGCAAACCCCGAGGTCAACAGCGCCACAGCTGCAGAGCTTTGCAATACAATCGCCATCGTAAGACCAACAATTGAGGCCTGCGGGTAACTGTGCTGTCTCGTCATAACTCGCTGGAACGACGCACCATAGCTGCGCTCAATACCTGTGCGCACCATTCGAACCGCAAAAAGCAGTAACATCGTCGCGCCGGCAAGGCTGATCAGGAAGCTGACTATCGCCATTATATCCTCCGAGCAATCAGCTGACTGAGTTCAAGGCGACACGTCTCAGTGACAACCTGTGCCGCCTCCACTGCGGCCCGGTGTTCAAATTTCATCCTTGATCGCAGTTGTGACGACGTCTATCGCGCGATCCAGATCTGCCTGCGAAATAGTCAGCGGCGGTGACAATGTAAGCACGCATCCCTGGCTGATCTTGTAGCTCAACCCCGCTTCCAAGCAGGCGTAATAAATCCGTTCGGCACGCGCGTTCCCCGGTGTTTTTTTGGAACGATCCTCAACGATCTCGATCCCAAACATCAGGCCCCGTCCTCGGATATCGCCGACGATTGGAACGTTCTGCAGCTCATCCATCAGACGACCGACTGCATGTTGGCCCAATTCAGCCGACCGACCGACCAATCCTTCATCCTCTATGATCTGAATTGTCGTCAAGGCGGCACGGGCGGTAACCGGGTTTTTCTCGTGTGTATAGTGCCCAATTGCGAAGTCGGCACAAACGTCCAGATTGTTTCGGGCAACACAGGCGGCAATGGGCAGGATGCCGCCGCCAAGCGCCTTTCCGAGTGTCACGATGTCGGGGATGATCTCGTCATGTTCAAACGCGAACATCTTGCCGGTCTTACCAAGACCTGTTGGAATCTCATCCAAGATCAAAAGCGCCCCGTGACGATTGCAGGCCTCGCGCACGGATTTCCAGAAACCGGGCGGGGGCACATAGGGCACCGCGCGCATCGGCTCAGCTATGACTGCCGCAACATCTCCTTCTCGCTCCAGGACATATTCGACCATTTTCGCACAGGCCAGCCCGCAGGTTTCGGGGCCCGCGTGATTGTATGGGCATCGATAGCAAACAAAGGGGGCAACATGTTCGGTGCCGGACAAGAGGGGGCCAGCAATATGACTACGAAACGTCGCCTCTCCTCCAACGCTTGCCGCGCCGAAGCCTGCGCCATGAAAAGCATCCCAGAAGCTGATCGTTTTAAACCGGCCGGTAGCTGCGCGCGCAATCTTGAGGGCAACCTCATTGGCATCAGAGCCGCCGGTGGTAAAAAGCATTTTCCCCAAGTCGCCGGGCACGATGTCTGCCAGCTTCTCAGCCAATTCCACCGCCGGGTCATTGGTAAAGCGGCGGGGTGCAAAAGGAAGATCGTCAAGCTGCGCCTTGATGGCCGCCACCAAACGCGGGTGGCCGTATCCTATGTGGTGCACCGAGTTGCCATGGAAGTCCATGTACCGGCGACCTTCCATATCTTCGATCCATATCCCTTCGGCTTTTGCAATCGTGCTGACGCAGGGTGACGAGAGCGATTGGTGTAGAAACACGTTGGCATCGCGTTTTAGCAGCGGCAAGGATTTTGGTCCCATGGACTTTCGCTGCCAGGCTTTGCGCGCCTCGGATGTGTTGGATTCCCCTTCGGTGTGGACAATTTGTGGCATATCCGCTCCTCGTTGCCGCCCTTTTTGAAAAGGCTGATCCCGAAAGGTCCGCCAACTCTGGGGAGGTACTTTGATGCCACACCCATCAGCGGGATGCGGCAAAGAACTTAATTAGGCCAGGGCAGTGAGTAGGTTTTGACGTTCGTAAAGAACTTCATCGCCTCAATGACACCCTCTTTCACACCATTTCCGCTGTCCTTGATGCCGCCAAAAGGTGACATTTCAATTCGATAACCCGGTTGTTCCCAGATATTGCAGGTACCCACGTCCAGCCCGTTGATAAAGGCAATCGCCCGGTTCAGATCGTTGGTACACACGCCTGAGGACAGGCCAAAATCGGTGGAGTTCGAGATCGCCATCACTTCTTCATCATTGTCGGGCACGCGTACGATGGGAATGATCGGGCCAAAGGTTTCTTCCATCACCAGCTCACTGTCGTGAGGTACCTTGTCGACAACGATTGGCGGCAGTAACGCTCCCTGGCGGCCGGGGTGATAGAGAATTTTCGCACCCTCTTTTTCCGCCTGCAGAACGCGGTTTTCAAAAACTTCCGCCGCCTTGTCGTGGATCACACAGCCGAGTTCGGTTTCAGGATCCTGCGGATCACCAAACTTGATCTTCTTGGCTTTCTCCAGAACCAGCGGCACAAACTTGTCAGCCACACTTTCCTGCACAAGTATGCGCTTGACGGCCGTACAGCGCTGACCGGAATTTCCAGTGGCGCCTGCAACAGCAATCGTTGCCGCCTTGTCCAAATCAACATCGCTGAGGTCATTGAGGATAATGAGAGGATCGTTGCCACCAAGTTCCAGCGCCTGGCGTTTATAAACGCCTTTTTCGGCAATCATCTTGCCCACGGGCACGCCGCCAGTGAAGGTGATGATGTCGATATGTTCGTTGGTGATCATCTCATCACCGATGTCACCGGGCCAGCCTGTGACAACCTGGAACATCTCGGGCGGCAACCCAGCCTCATACAGGATATCAGCCAGCGTCAGTGCCGTCAGCGGGGTCAGTTCCGTCGGTTTGCAAACCATACAGTTATTGGTCGCAATCGATGGCGCGATCTTGTGGCTGACCATATTCAGCGGGTGGTTGAATGGCGTGATCGCACTGATTGCTTTTACCGGCTCGCGCTTGGTAAAGATTTTGCGCGCCTTGCCGTTGTGAGTCAGATCGCACGAAAAAATTTCACCGTCATCTTTCAGCGCTTCAGCGGCGGCGAATTGGTACACATCCTGTGCGCGCTTGGTTTCATAGATTGCGTGCTGGTGGCAAATGCCCAGTTCCAGCGTCAGCCATTTCGCAAGGTAAACGCGTTTCTCACCGATCAGCTCACCGGCCCGTTGCAGAATCTGGCTGCGCTCGTACCGGGTCAGTTTGGGTTTGTAATCAGCGGCGATTTCAAATGCTCTGCGCGCGTGTTCTGCAGTGCCGGCGGGAACATGACCCACAACCTCGTTTGTGTACGGATAGAGAACGGGAACGGTTTCCTCGGTAAAGACGATCTCGCCACCGATCCGCATTCCTTCGTTACGTACTTCGATTTTCGACATGGTCTGATCTTTCATAGCTTACTGCGCCGCCGCTGTTGTTGCGTAGAAAAAGGCATCAAAATTACGCAGCACAGGTTGGTTCGGCAGGTCAATGACGCGGTTCACGATGAAAGGAACTTCCTGTTCGGTCAAACCGCCATGGCTGCGCAGTGGCTCTTTGAGTGCCGCCAGATCATGGCGGTGCTCGGACGTACCAATGCAGATGTTTTCGCCGGAAACCATTACAATATCGCCAATCCTGTCGCCGGGTAGTTCGAACCGCTTAATCGCTTCGGCCTTGGTCAGGATATGGGTGATGCCGTTAGTGGCCTTGAGTTTTCTGATGATGTCACCCTGATCCGCGCCGTCAGGTAAATACGCGGTGGCGAAAGAACCGAGTGCACCATGATGCACAACATATGGGTCGGTGATCGGAAGTATGACCCGTGCTGCGTCCTTGCCCAACCATTCGTCCATCAGATCCTGCACATAAACCACTGAAGGCGATCCATCCGCCAAATGCTTCGGCTTCATGCCGTGATCAGCGGTCACTACGATGGCGGCCCCCAATTCATCCAACTCGCCCAGATAGCGGTCGAACATGGCATAGAAATCCAGTGCTCCCTTCTGATCGGGTGCAAACTTGTGCTGAATATAGTCGGTGGTCGACAAATACATGACGTCGGGCTTGAATTCTTTCAGCAGCTTGACGCCAGCGGCAAATACGAACTCGGACAGCTCGGCCGAATAGACTTCGGGAACGTCCATCCCCAGCCATTTGCTGGCATCATCAATGCCATGCTCGGCCATGGTAGTCTCACCCGATCGTTCCGATGAAAAGGCAACGGCGCGGCCCTCGTCAAATTTCAACCCGGAACCCAGCAGTGCACGAAGTTTGTCCTTGGCAGTAACCATCGCCACTCGGAAACCCGCGTCATAGAATTGGGAAAAGATGGTCGGCGCACGCAGAAAGCGCACATCATTCATCATCACCTCTTCGCCGCTGTCGGGATCAATGAGATAGTTGCCACAGATTCCATGCACAATTGGTGGACGCCCGGTGGCAATCGACAGATTATTAGGATTGGTGAATGACGGGATAACGGAATGGGCCAGCCGGTCTGTACCCTCTTCCCGAATACGTTTGAGGTTGGGCATCAGCCCTTTCGCAATCGCGACGTCGAGATATTCGGGCTCACATCCATCAAGGCAGATGGCAATTGCGGGCACCTTGGGCGTCGGATAGACACGCTCATTTGCTTCGACAGGAGTTTGGATGGTCATCTGTGTTTTCCTTGATAATTAGGCAGCCAACTTGGCGCGTTCTTCCAGTGCCTGGGGGGGCGGAGCAGCGCTCGTCACGCCCATTTCTTCCAAAGATTGTTTTGCTGCGTTCACGACCTGACGCATAACGTCTTCATCCATCTGACCGATACATCCGACGCGGAAACTGTCGACGACGGTCAGCTTGCCCGGGTAAATAATGAACCCCTTTTCTTTCATCAGGTTATAGAACTGGTCGAACACGAAATTCTTATCAGCCGGACAAAAAAAGGTAACGATGATCGGGCTCAGCCATCGATTATCAAGCAGTGTTTCGAAGCCCAGTCCACGCATCCCAGCGACGATAACATCCCGGTTGCGGGTATAGCGGGCGCCACGACCTGGAACGCCTCCTTCAGCGGCGTGGGACCTCAGCGCTTCGATGAAGGCTGCGACCACATGCGTCGGGGGAGTAAAGCGCCATTGACCAGTCTTGTTCATATGCGCCCATTGAGCATGCACATCCAACGAAAGAGAATGACTGTTGCCTTTTGCGGCTTCTAGTTCGTTTTTACGCGCTACAATGAACCCAAAACCCGGGACGCCCTCGATGCATTTGTTTGCCGAAGACACCATTGCCTCATACCGTATTTCGGTAGGCTTGAGCTCGATGGCCCCGAAGGCCGACATCGAGTCGATCAAAAGCTTGCGCCCGGCAGCATACGTGACCTCTGATATTTCCTCGACAGGATTTAAGATGCCCGAGCTGGTTTCACAGTGAATTGCAACCACATGGGTAATGTCAGGATCATCCGCGAGAATACGCGCAACTTCATCACCTCTTGGCGGTAAGTAATCGCCCTTGTCCAGCACAACATGTTCCCGGCCCAGATACTGCAACGTCTGGACCGAGCGTTGCCCGTAAGCACCGTTGGCCAACACCAGCGCCTTCCCTTCCCGTGGAATGAAAGACGCCAGCATCGCTTCGACCGAGAACGACCCACTGCCCTGCATTGGCACGCAATCAAACTCATTAGCGCCCTCACCAAGAAGATCCAGCAGGCTTGACCGAACTTCCTGTGTCATGGCGCGAAAGTCATCGTCCCAGCTTCCCCAATCCCTCAGCATGGCCTGTTTCACTGCATAGGACGTGGTCAATGGACCGGGTGTCAAAAGGTAAGGTTCACCAAGGCGCGGTTGCTCAATTTTTGGTTTGGATGGCGTCATTACCAAGCTCCAGAACAGCGTTTTCATGAACACAATTGCAGCAACGGCAGGTATATGTGAAATTGCAAATATCAATCTAATCATAAGCACAGCCTATGCGCCAACCCTTGGGACACAGAAATGCGACACAGCCAGCTCAAAGCCTTTCATTACGTGGCCAAACATGGCGGATTTTCCCGTGCGGCAGAGGCTCTTTTTCTGACCCAGCCTGCGATTTCCGAGCAGGTTCGAAAGCTGGAACAGGACCACGACCTGTTGCTGTTCCAGCGCGAACGGAAACGCGTAAACCTTACCCCTGAAGGCGAACAGCTTTACCGATATACAAAGCAATATTTTGAGATCGAGGATCAGATCGAGGACTATCTTTCCGAAACCAAGGCAGCGATCGATGGCGAACTAAGGATCATCGCCGATTCAGCCCATCACATGACGCCCTTCCTGGGTTCATTCCAAAAGAAATTCCCAAAGATCACGATCACCGTTCGCTCTGGCAATACAGAAGAAATCCTCGAAGAACTGCGATCGTACAACGCTGAAATTGGTGTTGTTGGAAGCTTGTCCCCCGGCAAGGACATGGACATACTGAATTTGGGGTCCACCGAAATCGTGGCTTTTGCAGCGCAGGGGGTCCTATTGGCGTCCAAGCCAACTCTGTCCTTGGAAGAGTTGGCCGATCTGCCTTTGGTTTTCCGGGAAGAAGGTTCCAAAACCCGCCAGAAATTGGAAGAAGAGGCGGCAAAGCATGGGATTATCTTACGTCCGGCGATTGTTGCAGAAGGCCGCGAAGCTGTCCGGGAACTGGTGGCATCTGGTGCCGGCATTGGATTTGTCTCTGAAGCCGAGTATGGCCATGATGATCGGCTTCGGCAGATTAGACTAAAAGATATCAAGCTTCAGATGGGAGAAAGTATGATCTCACTTTCTCAGCGCAGAGATGTGAAGATTATTCGGTCCTTTATGGAGTTCGCTCAAAACACATTTGAAGAAAGAGAAGCCCCCGCCAATGCTTTATTGGCGGGGATCTGACCTGTGACGCGGCAATTATCGGCTTCGCCAGGCCTGTGTGCGCTTCAGAATTCCTTTTGAAGCAATCAGGTGAACGATCCGGGCGGCCGCGTTGGTGTAAAATATCATCATCCCCATCGCTGCAGCGGGTGCGATATCTCCGGCATCATCCATATTCAGCACCGCGATAGAGGCCAGTGTGGTTTTGGGCGAGTAGAGGAACACTACCGCCGACACGGTCGTCATCGCATTGACAAACAGATAGATTGATATGTCCAGGACAGCTGGAAGACATACCGGAACCGTCACCCGTGCAAACAACTTCATCGTCGGTTGCTTAAGCGAAGATGATACTGACTCAAACTCTCTGTCCATCTGCTTGAGTGCTGTCACTGCCGTCAGATGTGACACGGTATAAAAGTGCGTCACCGTACAGATTACCAATATCGCCATTGTTCCATAGATGCCGTTCAGCGGATTGGACGGGTTATTGAAAAAGAAGATGTAGGATAGGCCCAGAACCATTCCCGGTATCGCCATAGGCAACATCGCAAACATCTGAAAGATCGCCCGGCCGGTTCTGAATCCGTTCGATTTTTCAACCAGATATGCACCAAAAAAAACAACAGAGGTACCGATCGCGGCCGTCAAAAGCGCCAGCTTGATCGAATTGACGTAAGAGCCCCAGCCGCCTCCATCCATCTTATTGAAATCGTAGTTCTTCAGGCTCAAGCTCAGGTCGTAAGGCCAGAACTTGATCAATGCCGCGAATTGGCAAACAGCCAGCAGCCCGACGATGAACAAGCCGATCAAACAACAATAGGCCAGAAAAATTCGATCTGTTTTTCGGTTTGGGGTTGGCTGGTAGGGAACTGACCGGGCCGACAACAGAGCAACCTGCTTAGATTGCACCATGCGGTCGATCGTAAAAGCCAGGATTGCCGGGATCACCAGAACGACCGATACAACAGCGCCCATCTCGAAATTTTGCTGGCCAATCACCTGTTTGTAGATGTCTACCGCGAGAACGTTGAACTGGCCGCCAATCACTTTGGGTAGGCCGAAATCAGTTATCACCAGGTTGAATACCACAAAGGCCGCTGAGATCAGGCCATAGCGGGCACCAGGAACGGTCACCGTCCAGAATGTGCGCCACGGGGTCGAACGCAGGCTAGCCGCAGCCTCGTACAGACGCGCATCCGAGATTGCGAGCGCCGTTGAAATTATCAGGAATGCGTGGGGGAAGGTAAAAAATACCGAGCCTATCACGATTCCGATCGGGCCATAGATACTGGCGCCGAACAGCAACTCTTTGATCATGCCCTGGTTGCCAAATAGATAAACCAGCGCAATACCGGGCAAGAGCGAAGGTACCAGGATCGGGGCCATCGCAATCAGACGAAACACACCCTTAAAGCGCATGCAGCTGCGGTTCAGCGCATAGGCAAACCAAAACGCCAGCGTTACCGTGACAATAGTGCTGAGCACAGAAATCCAAAGGGAGTTCTTGACTGAGTTGAACAGTGCCGGTGTCGAGAAATAGTTGACGAAATTGTCCAAACCTCGCGACTGGACCGGTCTCAACTGAACTCGACGGAACTCATTGGAATCAAGCGTGACCCAATCCGTACCGTCCTGCAGCGTAGATCCGACAAGAAACCTCCCGGTGTCACTCGTGTTGCGGATCTGGTACATAACCGGACTGCGGAAACTAAAATTGGGGAAAAGCGCTGTTACCGATAGGCGCCCGTCTGAGCCTGTCGCCAGATCAGTGTCTGAAAAAGCGCCGGTTTGTTCGTTTAGCGTTTCAGCCGACTGGATAGTCCCGTCGAAATTGCCTGACTCGTCACTGACCTGAAACTCGTATTGCGACAATTCCATCCGATAGGTTGAGAATGACTTGGAAAGCATCGTGTAAAGCGGCAGAACCAACGTCGCGACCAGATAGAGCGCGATCACGATCATGCTTCCGCGCATCAGGATGTCATCCCTGCTGAGCTTGGGTTTGATGTCAGGCCCGGCTGGAAGGGTGCCCGGGTTGGTTGAAATCTCGGTCATGATGTTGTCTCCGGAACATCAAAGGCCATCAACCGGTTTTCGGGCAGCTCGATCACCATGCTACGGCCCTCTTCCAATTCTAGGCGGCGCACGGCATTGATCGAAAAATCCGCGATCAGTTCCGAAGATCCAAATCGCTCGTTGCTTAAACGGCATCGCCAAAACGAACCGAGGAATTCCATTTCGTCGAGAGTAACCTCAATGCAGTTCCGATTGCCCCCGGTATCGAGATATCCTGCCTCGTGCGGAATGATATCTTCCGGTCGGATTGCTGCAATCGCCGGCATTCCGTCATTGAATGTGTGGCTGAGGCACGCAAAGGTTTTTTCGCCAACACTCAGTCGACCGCCTTTGGTTACCTGAGACTGGATCTGGTTCATTTCTCCGATAAAGTCCGCCACGAACAAGTTAGTTGGTTCGCGATAGATTTCCGTGGGTGATCCCACTTGCTCAATAACCCCATGGTTCATGACCACGATCCGATCCGCCATGGCCAGGGCTTCTTCCTGATCATGCGTAACCATAACAGTCGTCACGCCCAATTTGCGTTGTAGCTCTTTGATTTCGTGACGTAGATGGACGCGCACTTTTGCGTCCAGTGCCGAAAGCGGTTCATCCAACAATAGTAGACCGGGATTGGTCGCAATCGCGCGGGCCAACGCAATGCGCTGCTGCTGACCACCTGACAATTGCGCAGGATACTTTTTTCCCTGTTCTGGCAGACCCACCAAGTGAAGCAGTTCGCTGACTCGGAACGCGATATCCGACTTGCTGCGGCCCGTGTTTTCAAGGCCGAAGGCAATGTTCTTTTCAATCGTCAAATTTGGGAACAACGCATAGGATTGAAATACAATCCCAAAATCACGCTCGGACGGTGGCAAATTGGAGACGTCTTTGCCATCCTGCATAACCGTACCTTTGGTCTGCAAATCCAATCCTGCGATCGCCCGCAGAAGAGTGGTTTTACCGCAGCCGGAGGGGCCGAGGAAACAAATGAATTCGCCTTCGTTGATTTCAAGGGAGATGTCTTTGAGCGCCAGAAAGCTGCCGAACGCTTTCCACAAATTTTGGATGCTGAGATACAGTTCACCGGGTGGTGTTTTCTGAAGCACGGGAGAGGTCCTCACATCTGCACCTCGGGCGCGGCCAATTCTGGCCGGTCGGAACCGGGTGTGTAAGCTGCATTATTGGGAACAAGAGAACGGTGCGCAGGAGAGACACAAAAGCCCCTCCTGCCAATGAATTTACTTCGCTTCCGACTTTCCGTCATAGCGAGACTGCCATTCCTTCAGAATTGCCGCGCGATTGTTGGCGGCAAACTCAAAGTCATTGTCGATCATTGCATCCAGAAGACCCTCTGGGAAGTGCTCAACTGGCTTTGCAACACCTGGATAGGCCACGACTGCATATCCGGTATTGTACATTTCGTTGGCCTCTTTGGTGACCGTGAAATCGACCAGCTTCTGCGCGGCCTCGAGATTTGCGGTACCTGCAACAATTGCAGTTGCTTCCATGTCCCAACCCACGCCCTCAGAAGGCACGATGATCTCAAGAGGTGCGCCGTCCGCTTTGGACTTGGCACCACGGAACGCAAAGGACACGCCGATTGGAATTTCACCTGCGGCTGCCAGTTTGCAGGGTTTGGAACCTGAATGGGTGTATCTTGCGATATTATCGTGCAGTGCATCCATGTATTCCCAACCGCCGTCTTCGCCGAACATCTGAAGCCAGCTGGAAACATCGAGAAACCCTGTACCTGATGAATTCGGATTCGGCATGATCACCTGATCCTTATACATCGGGTCAGTCAGATCTTTCCAAGATGTCGGTGGTTTCAACCCCGCTTTTTCAGCCTCAACTGTATTATAGCAAACTGACGCTACCCATGCGTCCATTCCGACCCAAGCAGGTGGGTTGTCGCCATCGACAAACTTTACGTCCAGCTCTTCCACACCTGCCGGCGCATAAGGTTCAAGCATGCCTTCCGATTTGAGCAACAGCAGCGACGTGGCCGCCAGTCCCCACACAACGTCAGCCTGCGGATTGTCCCGTTCTGCCAGCAGTTTGGCAGTAATGATCCCGGTCGAGTCGCGGACCCAGTTGATTTTGATATCGGGATTACTTTGGTTAAATGTCTCAGCGTACCGGGCCAAGTCTTCCGCCTCGACGGCGGTATATACTGTCAATTCCGTTTCCGAAACTGCAGCCGTTGCCGTCAGCGCACCGACCGCCAAAGCTGCGAAATATGATGCTGTGTGTTTCATTGTGATCCTCTGTTGGTGATTATGTCAGGTTCGCCATTCTCGCGCGGCGTTCGAATTCACATTTGTGCATCGTCAGTTTGACAGATAAAAACTTCAAGAAAAATCGATTATACCTTCGATGTCATAAGCATAACCTATGGAACTGGATGCCACTGACCTAAAGACGACGGCGATGAAACTTGGCGTCGCAACCGCTGGTTTCAAAGGATTGTATTCGGGTGATTTGCATCCACTTAGTGCAGCCCGATCTTGACACCTCCGACACGAACCAGAGTCCGTGCAAATGTTGGATCTGCATTGATCATGCGGTGGTTCAGCATTTTGCGGGTCAGATCAAGCAGCGTTGGCATATTTTCGGGCCGTGTCGCGATGGATTCTGTTTCACCGTTTCCGCCCATGTCAAAAAGCACCTGCGGCAGCCCGGCACCAAATTCAATCAGGCGGTGCCTCTTCGTGCGCAGAATGCCCAGACCGGATTGCCTCGAGTTCAGGCCAAGTTCAGTCATCCACGGGGTCGGCTTCACCGGATTGCCAAAATCGAATTCGGAAAAGCTGTGGTCTGCGCCTTCCTTTTCAGTGTCATCCAGAATGCCAAGCAGGCTTCGTCCGTTCATCGACGAGGGGACTTCCGCGCCTACTCTTGCAAGAATGGTGGCAGGTATATCGATGGATTCCGTGAATCCAGAATGAACCTCACCGTGCATGTCAGGGCGTGCGGGATCACGCACAATCAGCGGGACGTGAAACGCGGCATCGTGGAACGTGCCTTTCCCCCAAAGACCAAAGTCACCCAACATCTCACCGTGATCAGAAGTGACGACCAGAATAGTATTGTCCCATTGGCCCGAACTCTTGAGCCAGCTGACCACGCGCCCGATATGATGATCAACTTCGGTTGCAAGCGCCAAATAGAGAGACCTCAATTGGGCGACGGTTTCCGCGCTGTTCTTTATATCAGGGAACCCGACAACCATGCTTGAGATCGGTTGCCGGTCTTGGGCCGGAGCTAAAAACGGATGCCAGTGCCGATCACCCAATGGATCTTGTGTTATACGCGGCGCGGGCATGTCTTGCCGGTCGTAGAGCTGATTGTAAGGCGCAGGTGCCACAAGCGGGGGATGCGGCCGGATATAGGTCAGCGCGGCAAACCATCCCTGCTCGATACTCTGCATCCTGGTCAGGAATTGATCCGTCAGGAACGCCGTATCGCTCAGCTCCGCCGGATAAAGCGCCGGATCCGTCATCGCCGGGCCAATTGGCTGATAGGTGTCGGGGTAAGGGGGCAGGTCTATCCCCCGCTGTGACAAATGCGAAAGCCAGGCGCTGACATCCGATTCCATCCGCATTCTTAGTTCTTCCTCAAAACCAGGAAGAAGTTCCTCGTAGCTTTGAAGTCGCGGGTCATCCGCAGGCAAAGCTCTGGGGTCACGAGTAATGTCAGTATAGCCAAACATTCGCGGAATATAGTTAGCCTGTCGCATTGCGTGCGCGAGGTTCGGAGTGTCATGCCGTAGCGGAGTGCCATTTCTGACGGCCCGGTGGTTGAATGCATATTGCCCCGTGAAAAGGGAAACCCGGCTGGGTCCGCAAGGCACCGTGACAGTAAAATGATTGGCAAAACTGACCGCGTTATCCTGCAACCGTCGCAGATTGGGCAGTTGCGCGACCCGACCCAAACCGTCCTGCCCCAGAAGATCATAGCGGAACTGATCAATGACGATCAGCAGGACATTTGGGCGGGCGTTGCCATCATCTGTTTGCAAATTTTTCCTCCTATCCCCTCATCGTGCCATTGCCAGAACCACAATCCCGATTGCCACGATGGTCGCAGCCAGAAGCCGGTTAGATTTTGGCCCTTCGCCAAACCACATGACGCCAATGATTGACGCAAAGATAACAGAACTTTCCCTGAGTGCGGACACTACCCCCAGAGGCGCAATCGTCTTGGCATAGAGCACAAGGCCATAGGCCAAACCAGAGATGACACCGCCCGCCAGACCTGCCCAGACATAACGTCTGGGCAGTGCCACCAAACGCCGCCATCGGGTTGTGAAGATAAACCCGGCGACAAATATCTCAGCAACAAATAGCACAGCGATATATCCCAGCGTATTCCCGGAAAGCCGGATCCCGATACCATCTACAATCGAATAAGACGCAATCATCACACCCGTACCAAACGCTGCCGCTACGGCAATCCAATTCGTGTGTCTGCCCAATCCGGCTAAGGAAAGGCAACCTATACCGACAGAGATACAGACGATACCGATCCATGCGACTGGTGGCAAAAACTCGCCCGCGAATAAAATTGCACCCACCGTGACTAGGATCGGCGTCATCCCGCGTGAGATGGGGTAAACCACCGACAGATCACCATGTTTGTAGGCGGTATTCAGAAACCAGTAATATCCCCAGTGGATCAGGGTCGAGCCGAAGACGAACGGGAAAGCCGCCCAAACCGGCAAACCGATGAACGGCAACGCAAACAGCGCCGGAATCGCATGGCCAAGCGCGACCAACCCCAGAACGATGGTTTTGTCTGGTGCCCCTTTGACAACTGCATTCCAAAGCGCGTGCAGAAATGCGGCAGTCAAAACGATGAGAAGCGCGTGAGTTGTCATTGGAACCTGACGAAAGGTCTTAAACGCCAGCGGCACATCAAGCTTCGAACTTCTGGGGGGTACATCAGGGCACATTCGCAGGCCGGAGTTCGCCCGTACCGTTGTTTGTGGTTATGCGAAAGCGTCGCGTAAGACCCAATCCCACGGCACAATGCCACCTCGGGCAGCGTCAGATTGGTGAACCCGACAATCGCACCGATCAGTTCCAATCGTTCCTCCAGAGAGTGGGCCTTTAGTGCAAGTCCTGTCGTTGCCACGAATTTCCTTTCAAGCTAGCGAATCGAGGTTCCAGCTTCCCGAGCAGCACACTTTATCTGAAGGGGCTCTTCAAGGACTTCTGTTGCGAAGTTTAACTAGCCGAAGGGTTTTGTTGCATTCTTTGGAGAACGATGACCAGATTGAGCGATTGCGGTGGATCTAGTTGTTCTATCGCAAACTTCGTCCCTACCTGTCAGGTCGAGTGCATTTCTGGAAGCGCGCACTCGAACATGACAAGAGCAGACCGTGACGGTCTCATTTTAGGACGCGCACTTTCCAAAGGATGTTATCTTACACGCGGTCTTCTTTTATCTGTACTACGGTGTCTCCTACCGGGATCTGGAAGAAATCATGGCGGAACATGGCGTTAATCTGGATCATGCAACTCTGAGCCGCTGGGTCAGTCGATATGCCGGCCTCATTGCGGAAGCAGCGCGGTATAGTAAGCGTCCCGCAGACCGTTCGTGGCGAATGGATGAAACCTATGTGCGGGTCAAAGGCAAATGGGTTTATCTTTACCGAGCGATCGACAAACACGGCAAGACCTTGGACCTCATGCTATTTAAGGGCTGGGATAAAGTTGCGGCGACCAAGGTTTTCGTCTGCGCGTTTGAGGTGAACGGATTACAGCGCAAGATCGTCATCGACAAATGCGGCGCCAACACCGATGGCATCAAGGCCATAAACAAGATGTTGGAAGGTATTGGCTGCTCAATCCCGATCGAGATAGTCAGGCGGAAGTACCTCAATAACATCGTTGAACAGGATCACCGTTTCATCAAACGAAGGACCAGACTCATGCTGGGCTTCAAATCTTTCGCTTCAGCTGCCTCTGTCCTGGCTGGCATAGAGCTGGTCAACATGATCCGCAGGGGTCAATTCACGCCCGGATTCCGACCGATTCAGCAGTTCGCCCAACTGGCAGGATAGTCAGCCCGCCGGCCCCTTCTATCCGGCTCTCAACGGAACTTACAACAGAACCATCCAAAAGGGCCCGCAGTTAGAAGCGCTGCAACCAGAAGCCGGACACACGTAGGAACTCGAACGCATTTCCCAAATTCATCACAAGATTCTGCTTGCGTTCCCGGAGGAGTCCACACATGCACGCTCGGTCCAGTTGGGCCTATATAGCGCAATCCCTGGTCATTGTGGTATATTACGAAACAATCTCCTTGAACCCGACAGAGCCGGAACTACCATAGAGAACCATAATTTCGCCGCGATTTGCAGGCAATTGTCGCCGGTGGATTTGAGAGTCGAATCGAGAAAATGAAACTTATTGTTCAGATACCAGCGCTCAATGAGCAGGAAACGATCGCGCAGACAATCAGTGAAATTCCGAGGTCCATTCCCGGGGTCGGTACAGTTGAAGTTCTTGTGATCGACGATGGTTCTACTGATCAGACAGTCGCTACCGCGTGGCAGGCAGGAGCTGATCACGTTGTGCGGATGAGCAGCCATGTGGGGCTGGCTCGTGCTTTCTCGTTGGGTATTGAAAAGGCGCTGTCCCTAGGTGCCGACGTGATTGTGAATACCGATGCCGACAACCAATACTGCGCCGCTGACATTCCGGCCCTGATCGCTCCTATTCAGGAACGCCAGGCGCAAATAGTAATTGGTGCTCGGCCGATTTCGCAGATCGAGACGTTTTCGCCGGTCAAAAAGGCCCTGCAGCGGCTTGGAAGTTGGGTTGTCCGTCTCGCCAGCGGCACCGAGATACTTGATGCGCCAAGTGGTTTCCGGGCCTATTCCCGGGAAGCGGCCGCGCGCCTTTGCGTCGTGAATACATATACATACACCATAGAGACCATCATTCAGGCGGGCCGTAACAAGATTCCGATGACTTCTGTCCCGGTCCGCGTCAATACTGTCACCCGCCCATCGCGCCTGTTCAAAGGGATAACGGAATATGTGATGCGTTCGGCGCGTACGATATTGCGGGTCTTCGTGATCTATGCGCCCCTGCGGTTCTTTTTGACCCTGACGGCGATATTCGCGCTGCCGGGTTTTTTTGGCGTAGCGCGCTTTGTCATGTTCTACATGACCGATGGCGGTGCGGGCCACGTGCAATCTTTGGTGCTATCAGGTGTTTTGCTTGCGATGGCCACAATCATGTTTGCGGTGGGAATTCTGGCCGATCTGATCGCCGCCAACCGAAATTTACTGGAAGACATAAGAGCGCGCGATCTGCTGCGCGCGCCGCATAAACCGGCAGATGTGATGCGTTTTCAGGCCGTTGACTCCGCAGAAAATGGCTAAAGCTCTGACCGGCCACCTCGTTACCGAAAGGTCGCGTCCAAGCGACGATTTTCGGGTGGAATGGCTGTTTGCAGCAGCCGCATTTGGGCTGTTCGCAGTGCTGGCCTATACGCAAAACGTCAACTGGGACGAGTTTTATTTCCTCTCACGCGTGCACGCTTTTCTCGACGGACGACTAGACCGGCCTTTGCAAACCTTTTTCGTGCACGGGTTTACGTGGCTCGACAAAGTCCCCGGTCATGAAATGACGCAGATTTTCGCCGCGCGCCTCGTCATGATCGGGTTCCTGGCTGTTACCTGCTTTTCAATTCATCGGATCGCCCGAGAATTCACTAACAGACGTAGTGCCGGGATTGCGGTTCTGGCCTTCCTGACCTCGGCCTATGTGCTGCCGCATGGGACCAGTTTTCGGGCCGACCCGATCGCTACAGCGTTTCTGACGTCGTCCATCGCCATCATTTTGACCACCCGCATGGCGGGGTTCCAGATCATATTGGTCGCCGCACTCAGCGCATTGGCGCTTCTCGTGACGATTAAGTCGGTGTTGTATCTACCGGCCTTTTTCGCCGCTCTTTTATGGAGGATTGAAGATCGCGGCGTCGCCCTGCGAGTTGTGGGCACCGGCCTGCTGTCTGCAGGTTTGAGCCTACTGCTGTATCAGTGGCATTCGTCCACCATGGCAATTGCCGAGGGAATGGACACCGCGACAAACGCCAAATCCGCATTAAGCACCACCATTCTCAAAAGTGGGCTGTTTCCGCGTTCGTTGGAACTGTTGAACTGGATTCTGTTCAGCCTTGCACAAGTCGCGCTTGCGATTTGGGGACTAACAGCCAAACGGGGAAGAAAATGCATCATTGTTCTTCTGTTGTTTGCGACGCCGTTTCTGTCGGTTGTATTCTACCGCAATGCTTACCCATATTTCTTTCCGTTTGCGACGCCATTACTGATGATCGCGGTCGCTGTTGGTGTCCAACGTATAACCCGGCCAAAGGTATTGTACCGTCTGCTCGCGGTCATGGTCATCAGTGCTGGCGCGCAACTCTGTCTGTATCTGCCCAAGGGCACACAAACTCAGCGTGCCACAATTGCCGAAGTTCATCGTCTGTTTGATCAGCCGGTACCCTACATAGACCACAGCAATATGATGGCTTCTTTCCCCAAAGCGGGCTTCTTCATGTCCAGCTGGGGGATCACGCGATACAGATCCGCTATGCAACCCGTGTTCGCGGACATCATTGAACGGGTCAGGCCACCGCTGCTGATCGCAAGCAAAGGCGCACTTGTGCGGACAATGGAATCGCCAGTATCAATAGCCGGAACCCTAGTTTTGCTACCCGAGGATCAAGAGGTGTTGCGGCGTTCCTATGTGCATTATGCCGGAGCAATCTGGCTGGCGGGTCAGGAGACAACATTGACCGACGACGTGGTTGCTCTGACCGTCCCATTTCCGGGGCGGTACAGGGTCGAAACCGAGCACCCGGTGAAAGTCAACAACCGCGTTGTGTCCAACGGTATTGTCCTTGACGTTGATGCAGCCCCGCTGGAACTGACAGGAAAGCCCGGAACAGCTGTCAGACTGATTTGGGATACTGGTATCGCACCGATTGCGCCACATAGCCTCGGCCGCGATATTTATGTCGGTTTTCCGATGGTTTCGCTATGATCTTCAGTAAGACCCTTGTTTTGGCCCCGAAGCGGGCTGGGCATGATCATCGCCGGATAACGCGCCTTATTGCCAGCTGCGGCACATGATGAAGTCCGAATGCGCGGCGCACGCCCTGAAGGGCGACAAACTTAGTTTGCAGCGGTCATGAATGTTCTTTTCCTAACTTCAACTTTTCCGCGGTTCGCAGGTGACCAACAAGCACCGTTTGTGCTGGAACAGGCACGGGCCTGGCGGGCCAAGCGTCCGCTGGATAAACTCTTTGTTCTGGCACCGCATGACGCGGGAGCAGAGCGGCGGGAAACGCTGGATGGAATTGAAATCCGGCGTTTTCGCTACATGCCATCAGACAAACAGCAAACGCTTGCTTATCCCGCGATCCTGCCGAACATCCGCCAGAACCCGTGGCGCATTTTTCAGGTCCTGCCGTTTCTGTGGGCCCAGTATGCAGCCGCAAAATCCATCGCGCGCGAGACAGAGATTGATCTAGTCTATGCACATTGGGTGATGCCGCAGGGGCTTGTGGCGCTTGCGCTCGATCGGTTTTGCCGTTTGCCTTATGTTCTTCAGAACCATTCGTCCGATCTGTCGGTGTTTACGAAATTCGGGCTACCGGGTCGGCACATGGCGCGCGCGGTGCTGCAGCGAGCGGGTATCTTTTTCTGCGTAAATTCCGAACAGAAGACATTTGCAGAGTCACTACTGCCCGACATCAGATGTCATGTTTTGCCCATGGGCGTCTCGCTTGATCTGGCGCGCGCCGTGAAAGACCAATCGCTGCAGGATGCAAAATATGCAGTCGCCACGATATCGCGGCTATCGAAAAAGAAAGGGATTCAACACCTGATTGATGCCGCTGAGGTTTTGGCGAAGAACGGTCAAGTATTCCCACTCGGTATTGCTGGCGATGGCGAAGATGCCGAAGAACTCAGGACCCGGCCAACCCACGCGGACGTCCACTTCACCGGTTTTCTCTCAGGCACGGAGAAAGCCGAATTCTTCGGTCATAGCTTTGCAATGGCCTTCCCGTCCGTCAATGCAGCCGGGGACGTAGAGGGCATGCCAGTTGCGCTGCTCGAGGCGCTGACTTCGGGCAAACCCACGATCGCCTCTAAAGCCACGAACATCGAACTTCTGCCCGAATGGCCGGAGATCCGAGAGGATGTAGAGTTGCTGGAGGATCCTTCGGACACAATGGCCTTCGCGCAGGCCATTGAACGGACCCTTAACCTGACGCCGACTCAGGCGCAGGCCCGATCAGAACGGCTGCGGCGCGCGATGGGGGGTGTCACCTGGGATCGCCTGATCGAAAAGTATCTGCGCGTGATAGACAACTTTAGCTCGGGGCGGTAAGCCGCGCCTTGAGGTCTGCCACCATGTCGGCATACTGTGCATTGAGGCTATCTGAGGCAGCTTTGATCCGATCCCAGAACGGCGCTGGATCTTCGGAGAGCTGCCTGACCTGCCGAAGAACAAGATTCGGATCGAAGTTGCGCGCATCATGGACATATTCCGCGATCCCGAGGTCTTCATACGCGCCCCACCCCTTTCTTTCGTAGGAAAGATGTATCGCTGGCCAACCCGCCAAGAGCGCAGCAATAGCTCCGTGAAGCCTGACCGACACGACGACGCCGGGCGTTCCATCCTGCAAAATCTTGCTAAAACTGCCGTCATCGCCTTGTCCCAGTCGATGATAGAACGCAGCGTCACTTCGCGGGCCGGGAACGTCGGCCTGTACCGCCCATATCGGGTTCTCTAACCCCTCAGCCAACTGGTTCAGCCGGGCTAGATACTTTCCGGCACGCGGCAAGGCGCGTGCGACCAGCACTGGTCGGCCAATCGGGTTTTCCGGGCGGATGTTCTGAGTTTTCCGGGCAAGTTTCATGACCGCCAGATCACCTGCGCGGCGGACATTACTCAGGTCGCTAAGCTCAGAGAATGTAGTGTCGTCGCGCACGTAGAGACGATCAACTGCAGCTAACCTCTTGCGCATCATCGCGCCCACTGGTCCATGCGCAGGCCCGATACTTTGTGGCAGATATACGGTTGGCACTGCCGCGCGCGCGGCAGTGGATAGTTGTACCATGTGATTAAAAAGAACGCCCGATTGTCGGACAGCACTGTCCGCAACAAGATAGCCGCCACCGACGGCGATCATCCCATTGGCCTGCCGCGCCAGTTTCCCCACCTTGCCCGCACGCCCTGCCGACAAAGTGTCAATGATTAGTTCCAGACCGGCCTGCGCCAGCCGCGGCGACAGACGTCCGAATGGCTCACCCGGGGCGGTATGGATCGTCACCGGGTCATCAAAGCTTTCGGGATCAAGTGCCAGAATGGCACAGTCACTGGCGGCAATTCCCGCGTCTTCCAGCGCCTCCAATGTCAGATCGACAAGCAGCCCGTCCCCGGAATTTCTGCGGCTGAACGTGTGCAGAATTAGATACATCTTGAATCCGCCTGATCTTTTGCAGTGGAAGTTCGGCGGACGATCAGAGTAGAAGTCACGGGAACTTGTTCAAAAACCCTAAACGAAGTCGCCGCCAATGTTCAAGCACGTAGCCAGAAAGCTGGTTCAGGCCATTACCCGTACACGCAAATTCTATTATCGCCGCTTGCGGGAAATCGCGCCCACCGCGCGCGGGCATTGCATTCTTGAGATCGGAAGTGGCAAGCAGGTGAAGGGCCAGGAAGCCTATTCGGCGGTCCATATTTTCACCGATGTGGCCGAGTTCAGGCAGACGGATATGAACCCTGCCCATGGGCACGAAGTTCTGGATATCACAAGCATGACGATCCGGGATCGATACGACATGATCCTGTGTCTGAACGTGCTGGAACACGTTTATGAAACCGAAACCGCCGTGCGAAACCTTCATACCGCCCTCAGGCCCGGCGGTCGCCTGATCGTCGCCGTTCCTTTTGCTTTCCCCCTGCATGATGAACCGCATGACTATTACCGGTTCACGCGTTTTGCGCTCGAACGCATGCTGGCTGACTTCGAGAAGGCGGAAGTCGAGGTTCACGGCCCCGCAAAGATGCCATTTGGTCACTTTGTCATTGCAACGAAACGAGCGACCTGATGCGGGTTCGGATGTGCCATAACCTTCCGTTCGAGATATGAACGCCGAATCTGTTGCCCGCGCCCGACGTCCGCTCTGGCAACGGGGATTGTTGATCATCGCTGCACTCGGATTTGCCCTAGGTGTCTATCTCTCGATCCGTGCACGGCCAGAGTTGATCTCGGACCTCAATTTCGGGCCGCTATTCATTCTAGCAGCGGTCTGTGTGCCCTTTACGGTCTTGTTGAATACCGAAGAATTCCGGCTATCCGGCCTGCTGGTCGGGCACCATTTTCCGCGAATATCGGCGCTAGAGATCACCATTGTGGCAAGCGTTGCCAACATGCTGCCGATCCCGGGGGGGACCATGGTGCGCATTGGCGCCCTAAAGACCAAGGGCGCGAACCTGAAGGATGGAACAGCCGCAACGCTGCTGATCTCGTTTCTTTGGATCGGGGCTGCGTTTTTATATTCCGGCGCCTGGCTTTTGGTGTTGGGTGGAAAGGAAACAGGCGGGCCGAAGCTAGGGCCGGTCTTCTGCCTGTTCGGTGCGGTGCTTCTGGTCATCGTTGCGGCACTAGGGGCCCGCATGTTTAAACAACGCGGCACGGTCGCGCGACTTATACTGATCAAGATCGGTTTGGTTCTGACCGATGCGGCCCGGATATACCTATGCTTTTTGGTGCTAGGGGTTGATGCAACCTTTGGTCAGGCTTCGGTTCTTACGGTCTCCAGCGTCGTCGGGGCTTCCGTGTCGATTGTCCCCGCAGGCCTAGGCATTCGCGAAGGGACGGCCGCCCTGCTCGCTCCGCTGATCGCGCTTGGGGCCGCCACCGGATATCTTTCGACTTCGCTAAATCGCGTTGTCGGACTAATGGTACTTGCGCCTGTCGCGTTAGCCCTAAGTTTGCGCAAGAAAGCAGTTTCCGACGTGCCCGAAATCTGAAAACTGAAGGGGCCGCAAAATCCCTGCCCGGTGTACTCTTCCGGGCTCTGCTGCACAAGAAGGTTCTGAAGGTGTAGACGCCTCTGCTGGCCTCGATGTGCCATTGTGGGTTTGCAAACACCCTGATTGGAGGCGTCTATGGAAGAGATTAGTATGATTGGCCCGGATTTAGCGAAGAACGTTTTCCAGGTGCACGGAGCAGATCACACGGGTCACCCTATTCTGCGGAAGAAACTGCGAAGGGGTCCGGTTCTTGAGTTTTTTGCCACGCTGCCGAGATGCGTGGTTGCGATGGAGGCTTGCTCTAGCTCGCATTACTGGGGCCGCGAGATTGGTCGCCTGGGTCACGATGTCAGGCTCATCCCACCAGCGTATGTGAAACCGTTTGTGAAGCGGCAGAAGAACGATGCCCCTGATGCAGAGGCCATCTGCGAGGCTGCGAACCGCCCGACGATGCGTTTTGTTCCCGTTAAAAGTGAGGAGACCCAGAGCGCAGCAATGGTGTTTCGGGCCCGGGAACTTCTGGTTCGCCAACGCACATAGCTGATCAATGCCTTACGCGGTCACCTAGGAGAGCTTGGTCACATGGTCCCGCAGGGGGGCCCGCAACATCCATAGGCTGGTCGAGATGGTGGGCGATTGCGAGGCGGCCATACCGGAAGCGGCGCAGGCTTGCCTGAATGGGTTGATTGAAATGCTGACCCGGTTGAACAGCCAGATACGAGAACTGGATGCGGAGATAGCCCGCCGCGCGCGGGACAATGAAATGGCACGCCGGCTGATGACAGTGCCTGGCATCGGGCCACTCATTGCCACTGCGTTGGTTGCCCTTGCGCCTCCGCCAGAATCGTTCCGTCGAGGGCGCGACTTCGCCGCTTGGCTCGGCCTTGTCCCCCGGCAGCATTCGACCGGTGGCAAGCAACGTCTCGGGTCAACGGCAAAGATGGGAGAACGTTCGCTCAGGCGGTTGCTGATCATCGGCGCCAACAGTGTTGTCATGTGGCAGGCTCGAAATAGAAGGGGAACGGATCCCTGGCTTGATCGCCTGATCGAGCGTAAACCGCCACTGCTGGTTCGCATGGCTTTAGCGAACAAGATGGCCAGGATCGTTTGGGCCTTGATGAGCAAAGGGGAAGTCTACCGGGCTCCATCTGCGCGCGCCTAACACGCGCGACTGTGGGGCAGCGGAAACGGAAGAGGACAAAGGCGGTATGGCACCCGGATCGAAAGATCGGATCAGGAAAACCAGCTTGCAACAGAGTGCTTCGAGCACGTGGTTTTGAATTGGACCTGATCTGCTAACACCATACGGGCCGGCGGCATGTCAAAGCGCCGCGCTACAGGCCGAACACATGTCAGTACCCGAGCCGGTGCGAAATACCGACCTAAAATACCTCTTGCGTTTAGGGCGTCTACACATGTCGCAAACTTTTGTAGCTTTCTGTTTGAATTGAAAGGCCTGTGGTATCGGCGGTCCGAGTTTCATTTGGGGAATGCGGTTGTTGGTTATTTCATTCAAAGGTGCGTACTTCCCAAAGGATGTGATCTTACACGCGGTCTGCTTCTACCTGCGTTACGGTGTTTCATACCGAAATTTGGTAGAAGAAATTATGGCAGAACGTGGCGTTGACCTGGATCACGCAACGCTGAAGGGCTGGGCAGGCCGATACGCGGGTCTCGTAGTCGATACCGAAAGCGTACCATAAATCGTTCATGCCGCATGGATGAGACATATGTAAAAGTTAAGGGGAATGGATCTAATTTGCCGAGCCATCGATAAATACGGATAGGCGCTCGATTCTATGCTTTCAAACCGTCGGAATAAACCGGCTGCTACAAAGTTCTTTGCTCGGATACTGGAATGCATTGATCTTCCACGAAAGATCGTTGTCGACAAGAGCGCTGCGAATACCGCGGGTACAAAAACAATCAACAAGATGCTGAAAGGGTTTGGTTGTCTGGTATCGATTGAGATGGTCTGACGGAAATATCTCAATAACAGCATTGAACAAGATCATCGTTTTATCAAACGTCGGATCAGGCCAATGCTCGGATTCAAATCTTTCGCTTCAGCTGTATCTGCCTTAGTCGGCATTGAACTGGTCAACATGATCCGCAAAGGTCAATTCACGCCCGGACTCTCTCCGTTTCGGCAAATTGCGGAACTGGCGTATTAGCCCGCCGGTACAATGCTATCAATGTGGGCGGTTACAACTTCGCAACAGATCCCGACCGCACCGCGTTCCGCAAGCGCATCTTCAACATCAGCCGTGCTCAGGGCAAGCCAATGATACGCCCAAACTGCATAAGAAACGATTTCACGGGGAAACGGCCGCATTTGAGGCGCGACATCTCTGCAGGAGTATACATATCACGCGGCTGGCTCAACGCCACGGCGCAATCAAGTTGGTCAGGCCTCCAGCGCCTCTAAATCAAACGGCACAAGTAGCTTCTCGTTTGTTGTACTTCGGATCAGCAGTTGGTTTTCCAAGGCTTCAATGGAACTGACCTTAGCTGCACCGCGCCAACGAAGTGCACCGATGACATGGGTAATTTCAACTTGGCAATGGGAGGTCAGTTGAATGACACCACGCCCATTTGGAGAACCGTTTTCGCCGGTTCCCAAGATGGGCGAAGCTGCACCTTCTTCGACCCCCAGGCAGGCGAAATGCCGACTTGACCAGGGAGCATAGTAACGTCCGCCGTTTGAATGCCACAACATTGTCATCGGCAATGCTTGGGCCGATTTAAGTGATAGGAACACATCACCTTCCACTGGGCGAATTACCGCCGTCCACCCCAATCGCTCCTCGGGCGCGTCCAATCCGACAACAAAGTCTTCACTCTGCGGGGACCAAGGGTATTTTGACAGATTCACTTCGCCTTCCACTCCGGGGAAAGATGTTAGAGTATTGCTTTCAGCCGGATATCGCAGTGCTGAATAGCCCAGCGCCGGATCAACTTCCTGCGGATTTTGAGGCGTTCTCCAACACTGCTTTCGAGAGGTTTGGATGATCCCGCCATTGGGCAAAGATACGTTTGCATGATTTGCAACCGGCACCGCCCCATCACCACCAATGAAGGTGTGGCGCTGGTAGACGAATGGATGCCCAGGGCGCAATATAATCTCTTTTAGCAATCTTGCACCGAAGACCGTTTTTTCGAGCTCAACACGCAGGTAATTTTCGGTCTTTTCCTTTAGTATCCAACGTGAGTTGGGCGGCCACCCATGAAGCGGCGATGCCCCCTCGGTTGACCCGAATGGGGCGCAGAAAAAATCACCGCCCAGCTTCTTCAGATGAGGTGCAATGCCCTCGGGCAAGGCTTCGTCTGTGCCAACCCAAGGTGCGCGATGCAGTGGCGAAATCTCAACGCCGCCGTCATTCACAGTGAAGCTTTCGATCAACCCCAACTGCAAATCGAATGAAAGGCGGATACCCGTCGCAATCAATTCGATCACGAACTTCTCCTAATCAAATAAAATTACTCTATGAATACCAGCACGCGCCCATTTCCCACTCTAGTTTCGTAGGTTTGGAGATCTTCACATACCGGCGCCCTCAGAGCTTTTCCCGAGCGATAGTCGAATAGTCCATTATGCTTAGGGCACTCTATTTCATAGTCCATCACCAGACCGTCCGATAAATGCACTTGTTCATGTGTACAGAGACCATCGGTGCAATAGAACTCATCATCCACACTACGGAAAATTGCGTATGTTCGATCCTCGTGGTCCCAACGGATGACGTCTTCTTCCTCGACATCGTCTATTGCGCATACGTCAATCCAAGGCATTACATTCCTCCCCGATCACTACTCACAGCTCCTGCGTTTCGCTCGGGAACTGCCTTGTGCAAATGATCTCGATATGGGCGTGCCGTTGGCGGAAGCGTTTTACGAATTGCGTAATTTGGATCTACTCGCTGCTTCATGACGGAGCCCATCATTTCTTTGTAGCCATCCCAAATCGAGGTGTTCGGAGGTGGCAGATCATCCTTGATCATTTCATGAAGCGCTGGAAGAGAATAATATGGAACCATCGGGAACATATGATGCTCGATATGGTAATTCATGTTCCAGTAAATCCATTGGCTGATCGGGTTCATGTAAAGCGTTCGGGAATTCAACCGGTGATCAAGAACGTTCTCGGCCAGGCCTCCATGCTGAAGAAGCCCCGTCATTACAAAATGCCAGCATCCATAGACCCGAGGGCCACCTATCAAAAGTATGGGTATCAGGGATTTCCATGCGGCCCCTGAGACGAGCAAAACAAATGAAATCAGCAAGACAGCGGCGTAGATTGCAATGTGAACCCGCGCCCAAAATATCGCTTTGTGCCATTGGCTTTCCGGGATGTAATCCTTCTCTTCTTGTGACAAGTTCGCCATGGCATTTCGCATCAAAGTTTTGAGTGAAATCCAAGTCTCAACAATCCCTACAAATGCTAACGCCTTCAAGATCAGGTTGATCGGATGTATCCACGCTATTTCCGGATCGCGGCCAACAATAATCGTGTCGGTGTGATGCCGCGCGTGGCTCCAACGCCAATTGACCGGGTTTCGCATGATCTGGAAGGACGCGATGTGATACACAACGTCATTCATCCAACGGGTTCGAAACGCTGTTCCGTGTCCACATTCGTGCCAACGGCTGTCGCAGGCAGAACCGTATACGACCCCGTATGCAAACCAGAAAGGTACGCAAAGCCAACTACCCCAGAAGTACAACCCGCCAGCCGCAAAAACAAAATGCAGAGCGATCCAGATCACGGTATCGCGAATGGCCGGAGCGTCCCTGCGTTTCATGAGCAGTTTCAGTTTCTTACGAGGAATCTCGCTGTGATACCACTCTGCGGCAGACAAACCGTTTTCTATCGCTTGACGCGTATTGGCACCGGTCAGTGAATAGTCGCGAACGGAAAACTCAAAGCCAATGGGTGCAGTCGATCTACTCATACGCCCTCTCTATCGTTCATAGCGTTTCCCTCGAGTCTTTCTTGACCTTACCAAAATCGCCTCGGTTTAATGCTCGTTAACTGGGCGGTGCGGTGCTTGCCCGTATTACCAGTTCGACGGGAAGCGTCGAATTCGATGGAAGAGCATGGCTTGTGGTCGCCACTTTGCCCAGCAAGACTTCTGCTGCCCTGCGACCTAGTTGATGCCGGTCTTGTCGGATTGTTGTCAGTGCAGGAACGTAAGATCTGGACATTTCAATGTCGTCGAAGCCGACGACCGAAATATCACCGGGCACCTTCAACCCACCCGCGACCAACCCAGAGATCAATCCAAAGGCAACCATATCCGCAGCGCAGAATACTGCCGTTGGGCGCTCATCCATCTCAAGTATTTTTCTGGCAGCTTCATGCCCAGATTCCAAAGAAAAGTCGCCCCTTATGATCCATTCGGGCCGTGCTGGAAGCTTCAGGCGCGTCCGTTCTTGAACCATGCCTTCGCGCCGTGCTGTCGTCAGGACATTCCCATCGGGGCCAGTTACATGCGCTATTTTCTTGTGGCCCAAATCATGCAGGTGCCTGATCGCCAATCGTGCACCCTCAGGGTTGTCGCTGGAAATCACTGGAAAGGCCTCGCCTTCTACCCACTCACACAGAAATACGATACGGTCGTCTGCTCCGTATGTGACACATTGCTGAAGCGCATCAGATGATATTCCGCCATCCAATGAAATTGCGCCGTCTATCCGGCCATCCCGAAAGTACCCGGCAAGTGTTTCTTCCTGCAGCGGGCTACTTTCGGTATCGGTGATCAGAACGGCATAATCCGAGCCCGCAAACCCCTCGCTAATACCGGCAAGTATGCCCGAATAGAAAGGTTTGCCAAGATTGGGAACAAGGATTAGCACGGCCCCCGCCCTTTTCATCCGCAGGTTCCGGGCAGCCTGATTGACGCGATATCCCGTTTCGCGGATAGCATCCAAAACGGCCACACGAGTTGATTTTGACACCAGGTCGGGATTGGACAGAACACGACTGACAGTGGCTGTCGACACCCGCGATACACGTGCGACGTCCTGTATTGTGGCGGGTTTGTGCATCTTGCTCATGGCTTGGCAGTCGATTTCTGGCTTGACTCGAATCTCATGTGATGCCGATTATGTAATCGATTACAGTTTTTGGAAAGCCGATTTTTCCCGGGATGTAATCGTTTGCAAAATGATTTCGTTCATCATGGGGGAAGTGATGTCATCCAGTTTCAGACACTTTCGAAAGCCGGGCACTTAGATGACCGCCAAGGCCTCCTTCGATTTCACCGGAGCAAATGTTCTGGTGATTGGTGCAAGCCGGGCGGGTATTGGCGCTGCGATTGCACGGGCGTTTCAAAACGCCGGGGCGGCTGTTGAAATCACGGGTGTGGAACCGGAATGCATCGAAGAGGACGCCGCCCGGTTTGCCTACACTCAACTTGATGTCACCGACACAAACGAAGTCTACGATTTCGCAAGCACTCGCGACCATATTGACGTCTTAGTCAACTGCGCTGCGGTCACTCAGCGTGGCAAGGAAATGACTCCCGGATTCTTCTCCCACGTATTGGACGTAAATCTGACCGGGTCTTTTCGTTGCGCCGAAGCGTTGCACCCTGCCCTTTCCGGCGCAAAAGGACGCATCATCAATGTGGCCTCAATGTATGCGCGCTTTGGATCGCCACGAAACCCAGCTTATGGCGCATCAAAAGCCGGTGTAGAACAACTGACAAAATCATTGGCGATCGCGTGGGCCAAGGACGGTATTCGGGTGAATGCAATTGCGCCTGGATTTGTGGTGACAGAGCAATCTGCCCGGGCCCGAGAAGATTCTAGTTTCACAACGGCCATCGAAGACCGCACACCATTGGCGCGTTGGGGTCATCCTGAGGACATCGCTGGCACAGCCTTGTTTCTCGCATCGGATGCGGCGGCCTTTGTGACAGGCGCCTGCGTGATCGTGGACGGAGGGTATTCGGTTGTTTGACAGGAGCGCACGATGAGTGACATCGCAAAAATCCGCGCTGCGGTGATCGGGACCGGATTCATAGGAACGGTGCATGTTCAGGCCCTTCGGCGTCTGGGTGTAGATGTGAGAGGTGTTCTTGGATCATCGCCAGAGCGTGGCCGGGAACGGGCGCGCGAAATGAGCGTTCCACGCGCCTTTGACACACTGGATGACCTATTGGCGGATAAAAATGTCGATGTCGTACATGTAACGACCCCTAATCACGCACATTATCCGCAGGTGAAATCGATCCTGGCTGCAGGCAAACACGTCATCTGCGAGAAACCCCTTGCTATGACATCCGCTGAAAGCGCTGAAATGGTCGACCTTGCCAAGGCTTCTGGCAAAGTTGCAGCGGTTTGTTACAACATTCGCTTTTATCCACTGAACCAACAGGCCCACGGCATGGTCATGGCAGGGGATCTGGGTGATATCCGTTTTGTTACCGGACACTACCATCAGGACTGGCTTGCCAAACCCACCGACTGGAACTGGCGGCTGGAAAGCGAAATGGGCGGCACGCTGCGATCGGTCGGTGACATTGGAACGCATTGGGTTGACCTGACAAGCTTTGTCACCGGCTTGAAAGCCACGTCGGTCTTGGCAGAGCTGACAACCTTCATCCCGGAACGCCAGAAACCTCTTGGCCCGGTTGAGACATTCGCCAGCGGAACCGGTGAAACCGAAAGTGTGCATATCGATACCGATGATGCCGCCATGATCCTAATTCGGTACGAAAACGGAGCGCGCGGTGTGATGAGCACCTCCCAGGTGAACATCGGCCGAAAGAACTCATTGCAGTGGGACATTGCAGGAGCCAAAGCCAGCGCCGCTTGGGACAGCGAAACACCCGATCATCTATTCATTGGACATCGCGATGCACCAAACCAGACCCTGATGCGTGACTTCACCTTGATGAACGAACCGGGGGTCGCAGCTGCCACATTGCCACCTGGCCATGTCGAAGGTTTCGCAGATTCCTTCGTCAACTTTTTTCGGGCGGTCTACGCAGATGTCACGGCAGGCGGGCGTCAACAAAACAGCACATGGGCCACATTTGAAGATGGCCATTACGAGATGCGGTTCTGCGATGCGGTTGTGAAATCGGCGCATGAGAGCCGGTGGGTGGAATTGAGCGAGATTTGAAGGTGACGACATGAAACTGGGCTTACTGACAGCACCATTCGAAGACACTCAACTGAAAGAGGTAGCGAGCTGGGCAGGCGCCAATGGCTTTTCGACCATGGAGGTTGCCTGCTGGCCTGCGGCAGGTGGCGAGCAACGGCGTTATGCCGGAACCAGCCACATCAATGTGGACGGTCTTTCCGCGGACCAGGGTAGTGAAATTATCGCAGAACTTAGAGAGCACGGGATCGAGGTTTCTGGTCTCGGATACTATCCTAACCCATTGCACACCGATGCAGGCCATCGGGCTGAAGTCATTGGGCATCTGAAGAAAGTAATCACCGCTGCTGGTGTGATGGGTATCAAAGTTGTCAACACATTCGTTGGCGGAGACCGCACACTGAACCTCGACGCGAACTGGGACCGAGCCACCGAAATTTTCGACCCTATCGTCCAGCACGCACGAGACGCAGGAGTGCGCCTGTGCTTCGAGAATTGTCCAATGATCTTCAGCCAAGACGAATGGCCCGGAGGTCACAACATTGCCTATTCGCCAAAAATCTGGCGGCGGATTTTTGAGGAATGGGGCGATGCGGTTGGAATGAATTTCGACCCGTCGCATCTGATCTGGCAGTTCATCGATCAAACACGCTTTATCAAGGAATTCGGTCCTCACATGGCCCATGTCCACGCCAAGGATGTGATGGTCGATCAGGACGGGCTCTATGAAAACGGGGTGATGTCAACAGGTATGGGATGGCAAATCCCGAGACTTTGTGGGCTGGGCGATGTGGACTGGTCTGATTTCTTTTCTGGCCTTTACCGCGTCGGATACGACGGTCCGATCATCATCGAGCATGAAGACAGGTTGTTCGAAGGGGCAGACGAAAAGGTCAAACGGGGTTTCCTGCTGGCGCGGGATGTACTGTCGCCATTCATCAAGTGAAGAAATTATCAAATTTGAAATAACTAAACCGGGAGGAAAATGAAATGAAAAACCTACTCTATGGCGTGGCTGCAATCGCGGTTTCAGCGTCTATTTCAACCATGGCAATAGCTGATGGGCACAAGCAGTACACCATCGGTGTGTCCAACACCGTTCAAGGCAATGGCTGGCGCGAACAGATGATCTGCGCCATGCGGGCTCAAGCTCTGGTCGAAGCCGATGTGACAAATCTGATCGTTGCGCATCGCAACACGGATTCAGCCGGGCAGCTGGAAGACATCAACAATCTGATTGAAGCGGGTGTCGACGCAATCGTTCTGAACCCGTCCAACCCTGATGCTTTGAACTCTGCGCTGGAAAAGGCAATGTCTCAGGACATCGTCGTTGTTGCCGTGGATGCGGGCGTTTCGGCTGATGGTGCCTACATTCTGTCAAACAATCAGGAAGAATACGCCTACCTTGGTGCCAAGTGGTTGTTTGAACAGCTCGGTGGCAAAGGTGACGTTGTATATATGCGCGGTATCGCTGGCGTCTCAGCCGATACAGATCGTGACAATGGCTTTAAACGCGCCTTGGCAGAACATCCCGACATCAATGTGGTGCATGAAGTTTTCACCGGCTGGCAGCAGGATCAGGGCAAGCAACAAATCTTTGATTACCTAGCCACCGGTATCCCGTTTGACGGTGTCTGGACCAGCGGTATCGACAACGTAATCGTCGACGCATTCACCGAATCCGGTGCACCTTTGGTGCCGATCGTCGGCGCAGACAACGCGGGCTTTGTTCAATACTTGACCGAGGTTGAGGGCCTGAACGGTGCGGCGGTGACAAATCCCGGCTCGGTTGGCGGCGCAGGCATTGCACTGGCTGTCGACATTCTGAACGGCAAGGCACCTGAGAACAAAACCGTTCTTGTAGATCCTGTGCTTTGGGAGAATGCGACGGACGCAGGCCGTGAAACGATTACAGCGGCTCAGAATCCTAACCTGGACCCAGAGTGGCCTGTTTCAGTGACCGTTCCCGGCTGGACCGACTACACGATGGAACAGATCATCGACTGTAAGGGACCCGGCGAGGGCTGACCCCAACTGACTGGCCGTCCGCCCTTAGCTGGGCGGATGGCAACTCCAATACACTCGGTATTCAAGGGCTTCCATGAGCAGTACACCACTTCTCGACGCGTCTGACGTGGCCAAAAGTTTTGGCGCCGTGCGCGCATTGACGAATGCCCATCTTACGGTTGCCGAAGGCGAAATCGTCGCCTTGATGGGTGCAAATGGCGCTGGCAAGTCCACTTTCGTCAAAATCATTACCGGTGCCCTGAAACCCGACGCTGGACAGGTGTTGATCAGGGGCAAACAGGCCTTTGTCGGAAGTCCCGCCGAAGCCCGTCGATCCGGTTTGGTGCCGGTATATCAGGAGCCCTCGCTCATTCCCGATCTCGACGTTTCCGATAATCTCAGACTGACAGACACACCTGTCGATCTGTTCCGGGACTGGGTTTCAGAGCTTGGAATAGAAGACCTGAAACTGTCGGCAATGATTGGCGATCTGCCACTTGCCACACTGCGGATCCTCGATCTGGCACGCGCACTGGCTGTGGAACCGGACGTACTCTTGCTGGACGAAATGACCGCAGCGCTGCCGACAGACTTGGTTGAGCGCGTATTGAAGACCGTGCGGCGCAAAGCAAATGACGGTATGGGGGTGATCTATGTTTCCCATCGCTTCACCGAGATTTCGGAATTGTGCGACCGGGCAACGGTGTTGCGGGATGGCATGTCAGTCGGAGACCTGGACATTGAACCGGGCGTAGAAGAACGCGTTGTCGAGTTGATGTTGGGTCAGAAGATAGACATTGGAACACGTCAGGTCCTTCAAACAAATGAACCACAGGCTAAGACACCGCGCCTGAGCATTAAGTCACTGGCGTTCGAACCCAGATTCTCGGACGTTTCGTTCGACTTGTTCCCCGGCGAAGTCCTAGGGGTGGTCGCGCTTGAGGGTCAGGGGCAGGATGAACTGTTTGAGGTTCTGGCGGGCTTTGATCGCCCGACTTCAGGATCAATGGAAGTTGATGGGACACCTGTAAACTTCGCCCACCCTGCCGATGCCATTGCAGCCGGGATGACCTTCGTGCCGGGCGATCGTTCAGAGGCTCTGCTGGCGCAAAGGTCAGTCAAAGAAAACATCGCTCTGCCATTTTCAGCCCGGCTCAAGGACTGGGGGCCGTTAAAACTGCGGCATGAGCGCGATCGGGTCGCTTACGCGGTTGAGAAACTGCAGATCGACACACGCGCGCAGGGCGAGGTGCAAAGACTTTCAGGTGGCAACCAACAGAAAGTCACCATTGGCCGCTGGCTGGCGACAGGTGTTGAAACCCTGCTTTTATTCGATCCTACCCGTGGCATCGATGTGCGTACAAAGCGCCAGATTTACCCGCTTGTCCGTGAGTTGGCAGATCAAGGCGCGGCGGTTTTGTTCTACACATCTGAGCTGGAAGAAATTCCTCTTGCCTGTGACCGCGCGGTCGTAATCTTCAACGGGCGCGTGGTTGACGTGATAGATGCGGTCGACGCGGATGAGCAAACGCTGATGCGTGCGGCTTATGGCCTGACTGAGACGGAGGGCGCGGCGTGAGCGGGGCCATCCGAAAACATGCATGGGTCATGGGGTTAGCGGTTCTTCTCGTGGTTCTTTTGACCATCACAAAATTGATACAGCCAACTTTCGGTGCGTCCGGACTGGAAAGTATTGCCCGCGCCGCCCTGCCCTTTGCTTTCGCAACCGCCGGTATGGCCATCGTCGTAATTGTCGGCGGTATCGACCTGTCTGTTGCGTCTATGATGGCGGTCTGTGCTGTGACTGCAGCCGTTCTGATGGAGCGCATGGCCGGTGCACCGGCCTTGTTTATCGTGTTGGGGGTCGGGCTTTTGATGGGGTTGATCAATGGCCTTTTGATCGTTGTAACGCGCGTGCCCGACATCGTTGTGACGCTCGCCATGCTGTTTGTATGGGAAGGCGTCGCGCTGTTGATCCTTGAGACTCCGGGCGGCGCGACTGCAGATTGGCTGGAACAGGCAATACGCGGTCACTTTCTGTTCGACGGGCTGCCCAAGGCACTGCTTGTCATTGCCTTGGGCATCGCTGTTGTCTGGTTGCCAATCCGGCGCTCCAAACTCGGGCTCTCGATCTACGCCACCGGATCAGACGAGCTTGCCGCCTTCCGCTCTGGCGTTTCAGTGGGAAGAACAAAGATAGCGGCCTATGCGCTGTGCGGGCTGTTTTGTGCGATGGGCGGTCTAAGCCTCGCTGCGCTGACCGGGATTGGAGAGCCAGTTCCAGGGCCGTATCTTATGGCCTCGGTCGCGGCCGTAGTACTTGGCGGTGTCGTGCTGGGCGGTGGCAAAGGCGGTCTGCTTGGGCCGATCATCGCGGTATTCGTTTTGCGGATCATTCGGACGATCCTGACATTGCTGGCCGTCGATCCAAACGTGACCACGATTATCGAAGGCACGATTATGGTTCTCGTCGTCATGCTGGGCACGGCGGCTTCACTAAAGGGAGCCCGCCGATGAGCATGGACACCATAGATCCACCGATGGTCCGCTTTGGCCGGTATCTGCGAGATAACCCGATCATCCCGCTATTGGTCTTCCTGTTCCTGATGATCGCCGTGCTCGAAGTATTGCGGCCAGGTATCGTTACCCCTTTTCGTGCAGGTCGGGATGGGCTGATTTCAACCTTTTGGGTTGGCAACCTGATCAAGTTTGCAATTCCGTTGGCGATGCTTGCGGCTTGTCAGGTGCTGACTATGCTAACCGCAGGTATAGATCTCTCGGTCGGAGTAGTTGCCACAGTGTCGGCCTTCGTCTGCGCGACACTTAGTGCGATTTGGGGCGTGACACCTGCAGTATTGATCGCGCTGTCAGCTGGCCTATTTGTGGGTGTTGTAAATGGCATCGGTGTAGGATTGGTCCGGGTTCATCCATTGATCATGACTTTGGGAACCGGGTTGATCGCCACCGGCTGCCTACAGGTCTATCAACGGTTGGTTATCAACGCTGGAACAGAGATCCCAGCTTTCCTAGCGTGGCTCGGAACAGGTCGCACCGCAGGGATGCCAAACGGCCTTTTTGTATTCATCCCGTTTGCGCTCTTTATTCTGTGGCTCATGCGTTATACCGGATTTGGTCGGTTGCTGTTCGCCTTGGGTTCAAACGAGCAAGCCGCCAAATTATCCGGGGTACGCGCCTGGCAGGTCTATCTGGCGCTCTACGTGCTTTCTAGTTTGATCGCCGCGCTAGCTGGCTTGCTCTATCTCGGAATGATCCGCCAAACCTCGTTGAGCCTTGCCAACCCCCTATTGTTACCCTCAGTCGCCGCAGCAGTGATTGGCGGCACATCAATCTTCGGGGGCCGTGGCAGTTTCGCAGGCGCGATCGTAGGTGCGCTTATACTGCGTGTACTGGATACTATGCTAACGTTGATGCAATTGCCGGAAGGTGTTCGCACGGCCCTGTTTGGGCTGATCATCCTCGCAGTTACCGCACTTTACGTCAGGATTACGGGCACTCGCTGAAGGGAATTCCCAATGACCAAATTCCAGATCGTCGGTATCAGTTTCGATCACATGCATATGGGCGACTTGCTTCGGATGGTGCACGATCATCCAAACGCAGAAATCGCCGGTATATTCGATCCGGATCGGGACAAGATGCAAGCAGCTGCAACGACATTCGGCATTCCCGAAGATCGGATATTTACCGATTTCGACGCCTGCATGGCTGCGGGCCCCTACGACATGGCACTTCTTTGCGTGGCAACGGCTCAGCATGCAGAATATACCGAACGGTTGGCCTCTTACGACCTGCATGTTTTTGTCGAAAAACCCTTTGCCGCATCTGCAGACGACGCGCGCCGTATGATGGCTGCGATGGATAGGACCGACAAGCAGTTAATCATCAACTGGCCCTTACGATGGGTCGAAAGCCATGTAACCGCCAAGCGGTTGATTGATGAGGGGATGATCGGCGACCTGCGCGAAGTACATTTCTATGACGGAAATCGCGGGCCCCTGTACCATCTGGCCGACAAGGTCGAAGTCACCCCGGAAGAGGTTGAGCGTCAGAAACCAAACTCATGGTGGTATAAGCGGGCATCGGGTGGTGGGTCACTGTTGGATTATCTTGGCTACGGCGCGACGCTTGGAACCTGGTTTATGGGCGGCAAGGAGCCGGTCGAGGTGACATGCACAGTCGATGAGACACCTGGCATCGAGGTCGACCAACATGCCATTGCCGTTTGCCGTTATGAAACCGGGCTTTCAAAAATGGAAACGCGCTGGGGCACCTTCACCGACCCCTGGACAACGCAACCTCAACCAACATGTGGATTCGTCTTTGTGGGCACAGATGGCACCATTTCCTCGCCCGATTACGCCGATCACATAACGATTCAGACACGCGCAAAACCCGAACGGCACCAGATACCAGTGACCCCGCTACCGATTGGTGAGCGAAATGCGATTGAGTACGCCCTCGACTGCATATCCAAAGGAATCTCGGTCAAAGGGCCGTTGGAACCAGCGCTTTGCCTGACGGCACAACGGATTGTGGATACCGCGCTCCGCTCGGCAAGTGAAAAACGGACATTTAGGTTACTCTCATGACCGCAGACAGTGTCGATACCGACCAGTACGCTTTGAAATCTGTGCAACTGAAAGAAATTGAAGCACCGGGCCTGCCTTACCGCCCGCCGATGCCTCAACACTATATGCCCCGGATCGGGGTTATTGGTACGGGTGGGATTTCTGCAAGCCATCTTGATGCCTATCGAACAGCCGGTTGGGACGTCGCCGCAATCTGGAACCGTACGCGAGCGAAGGCTGAGGAGAACGCTGCTGTATACTGCCCCTCTGCCCGCATTGAAGATGACTGGGAGGCGCTTCTTGCCGATAGCGAGATCGACGTAGTCGACATCACGCTTCACCCCGAACAACGCATACCAATCATCAAGGCTGCATTGCAGGCGGGAAAACACGTGCTCAGCCAGAAGCCCTTTGTTACCGACCTCGATCTGGGCTATGACCTTGTGAAGCTGGCAGATGATCAGGGAGTTAAACTAGCTGTAAACCAAAACGGCCGTTGGGCCCCGCACCTGTCCTGGATGCGCGAGGCGGTTACAGCCGGATTGATCGGCGATGTTCTGTCGGCACATATCTCGATTCACTGGGATCACAGCTGGACCGCAGGTACTCCATTTGACGAGATCGACCACCTGATACTCTACGATTTCGGCGTGCATTGGTTCGACTTTCTTGCTTCTCTCGTCGGAGACAGGGCAGAAAGCGTATTTGCAACCGCGAATTCCGCACGTGGCCAAACAAACAAAGCGTCTCTGATGTCGCAGGCTTTGGTCCGTTTGGACCAAGGCCAAGCAAGCCTGATTTTTGACGGAGGCGTTCCCTGCGGACCTCGCGACACAACATACATTGCTGGTACGACCGGCAGCCTGACATCAGTTGGGCCAGATCTTTCGACGCAAACTGTGACACTTGAGACAGCGCATGGCATTGCGCGACCTGCGCTCAAAGGACGATGGTTCAACGACGGGTTTCGTGGAGCCATGGGAGATCTTCTTTGCTCCATTGAAGACAATCGAGAGCCCACTGTGTCTGCAAGAAACAACCTAGAGTCTTTGGCCATCGTATTCGCAGCAATTGCATCATCCGAGGGCAACAGAGAAATCAAAATAGGAAGCATTAGAACACTCAGCAACTGAATTGGAGAGCTCAAACAAAATCTATTCAATCTTAGGTCTATGCCCTCAAACTCGGACTGGTACAGCCCGACTTTTTCAAGCCGCTCACAAGTGAGATTCTGTAACTGTACCGGTCGTTCGGAAGAAAAGGCGCAAGAAAGCCTGTCTGAGCTTTCAGGCGGAATCTTCACACCTTTGCAATGCCACTCCCTCCAAAGGGGAAACCCATCATCGTTGGCTCTGTCGCAAATCTTTGACAGTTGGCGGTCTCGTGGTTTTCGGCTGCATGGAATCTGGCCTTACTCGGCCCAATAAAGCTCGATTTGATCGCTATTGGTTTCGTCGTGGAGGGACTGGATTCTGAATCCAAAGCACGTGAATTGAAAGATGAATTGCTGAAAAACCTGCGCAGCGATTGCGCAACGCGGAACACGCCTTTACCGACCGAAGAGTCTTTCAACTAAGACAGGGTCCGGCCATGCTTTGATGCTTATTGCGAAGCCGCGTATTTCCTTTCGATCAAATGGATGAGGTTACCGCACGTGTCATCAAAAATCGCCATTCGGACCAGCCCTGCGTCCATAGGCTCAACAGAAAACTCCACACCCAGACTACCAAGCCGTTCACGCTCTGCATCTAGGCTCTGTACCTGAAGGGAGTGGGTCGGATTCCCATCAGAAACCAGAGATTCTTAGTAAGGCTTCACAGTGGGATGGTCACTGGGTTCACGCGCGGCCTCGTTGGCAAATACGTGGACAGCTACGAATTCCAGGACGGCACGTTAGAACTCCGGTCAAAGGGCGTCCCACTGCCCTACTCTGCTTACGACAAAGACCAACGCGTGAGCCACGCGGCGATCACCGGGAACAAGCGACTAAGCGCAGTGCTGGAGCACATCAAGCAAGAGCAGGACAAGGCACCACCGAAGAAGCGCCGCGCCGGCACCCAGGCCACACGCTACACTCCAACAGGTCGGCGCAACAACGGCTGGAATTCAAAGCTCGCGAAGGTGGCGAAAGAGAAGCGCGCAGTCAGCCAGGGCTCCGATGTTTGAGGTCTCCAACCAGCCAGGCTGCACTTCCGTTTCGCGACAAATGGGACATTTCTACTTGGTTGCAACATGCACGTGTAGCAGGGTGGATTCACAAACGAAATCCACGACCTTTTATCAAAGCGAGTTGTTGCCGAATACTATATTATATAGTATATCTGTTTACGAAACTCCGCTTGTTTACGAGGCAAGAAATGTTCCAACCGATCATCGACAACACCAAGGTTCCTGCTGGCGGGCGCGAGGTTCGCCCCCTGGTCAACCCTGCCCTCGGTCAGCCGTTTGATGAGTTTGTCTGCGCCAACGAAGAAGATGCCGACAACGCCGCCGAAGCCGCTGGGCGAGCGTTCGAAGCATGGTCGCAGGTGCCACCGAAACATCGTGCCTGGGTGCTGGACGACATTGCCGCCCGTATCAAGGCTGCGTCCGAGAAGTTGGCAGCGCAGATAACTACAGAACAGGGCAAGCCGCTGGACGAGGCTCGTCTTGAGATGGCTGGGGTTGTCGGCATGTTCGAACATTTCGCCGAGATGGCGGATACCATGACCTTTTCCTACGAACGACCGGGGCAAGGCGCTCGCCGCACCATCGACATGGTGCCGGTGGGGCCCGTGATCGTCATAACCACATGGAATTTCCCGGTAGAAACCGCAGCCGTACATATTGCTCCCGCGCTGGCGGCGGGCTGTACTGTGGTGGTGCTGGCCAATAACGACACACCCTCGTCAGTTGCGATGTTGGTCGAGGTCATTAATGAATCCAGTCTGCCCTCTGGTGCGATAAACTTAGTCATGGGGTCGTCCTCGAAACTGTCGGACCGTCTGATCAAACACCCAGTTATGCGGCATTTGTCCTATACCGGCTCGGTCAATGTAGGTCGAGTTCTAGCCTCGAAATGTGGGGCTCAGATCATGCGTTGCACGCTGGAGCTGGGCGGCAATGCGCCCGCCATCGTGTTGCCGGGCTCGAATGTGGAAGAGGTGGCAAATGCTCTGATCTCAAAACGGTTCTGGAATGCCGGGCAGGTCTGCACCGCGCCCAACCGAATCTATGTGAACCGCGACCAGCACGACGCTTTTGCTGAGGCTGCGGGCGCCTACGCTCTCAAGCTGGTGCTGGGAGATGGCGCAGCCGAGGACACCACTATGGGACCACTGGCCAATATGGAACGTGTGCAGTCGATGGACAAGATCACCGCTGATGCGCTGGCCAAAGGGGCGACATCGGTGCTGAATGAACCCACTCCGCAGAACGAGGGCTACTACGCCCCGCCCCGCGTGTTCGCAAACGTACCGGATGACGCCCTGGGCATGGAAAAAGAGATTTTTGGCCCAATCGCCTGTATCGCCCCCTACGATGATCTGGATGACATCATCACCCGCTCAAATGATTGCGAGCTGGGCCTGTCGAGCTATGTCTACGGCCCCAATCAGGCCGAGGCCGAGGCTGTCGCCGCTCGACTGCAAACTGGCACTGTTGCCGTCAACCAGTTGACCACCGCCTATATCGATGTCCCTTTTGGCGGGGTGAAGGCCAGCGGACTCGGCTGTGTCGGTGGCGAGGCCGCGGTACAGGAGTATCTGTTCCCACGGCTGACAGCTGCGAAACCCTGAATTGAACTCCCCCAAACTGAATAGGGCGACCAATGGCCGCCCTTTTTTTCCATTGATTACCTTCAGCGCTGCGCCGTTTCCCAATTCGGGTCCGAGAAATACGGCAAATTCGAGGGGGACAGCGGGTCTTTGCCCAAGATCATGTCCGAAGCCTTTTCTCCGATCATCATCGTCGGACAGTTGAGGTTGGCCGACGGAATGACGGGCATGATCGAGGCATCCGCTACCCGCAGATTGGCAATACCATGCACCCGGCATTCCGGATCGACCACTGCCAGCTTGTCCACACCCATCTTGCAGGTGCCGGATGGGTGGTACGAGGAATGGCAGTTCTCGCGCAGCCAAGCCTCGATATCAGCATCGCTTTGCACCGTTGCGCCGGGGAATATCTCATCGCCGGTAAAAGCAGCCAATGACGGTTGCTCGGTCAGTTCGCGCGATAGGCGAAGGCCTGCTTTCAGTTCTTCGACATCTTCCGCGTCTTCCAGCATGTTATAGCGGATACGCGGGGCAGCGAAGGGGTCGTTTGAGGTCAACTTGACATGCCCCCGGCTTTGCGGGCGCTGGTTGGTGAACTGCAGCTGGAAAGCATGCTCCTTGATAAAATCGGCCGAGCCTTCAGCCACGGCAATCTGAAACAGTGCGACCTGCATGTTCGGAAATCGCACGCCTGCCTTGGTGCGGATGAAACAGACTGCATCAAAATGGTTGTTGGCTAACAGACCTTTGCGGGTCAGTGCCCAGTCAATTACCCCTTTGGCCTGGCTAATCAGGTTCAGTTGCCGGTAGAGCGTAACCGGCCTAGTGCATTTCACCTGCAACGAGGTCAGCGGGTGATCCATCAGGTTCTCGCCAACGCCGGGAAGGTTGTGCACAACCTTGATCCCGTGTTCGCGCAACTGCGCCGCCGGGCCGACACCCGAATGCAGCAGTATGGTTGGGCTATTAAAGGCTCCCGCCGACAGCACAACTTCGCGTCTAGCGGTAGCGGCGACTTCGCGCCCACCTTGCACATATCGCACGCCTTTTGCGGCCTTGTCTTCGATGATCAGGTTCAGGACCGTGCAGCCGGTCTGGATATCTAGATTGAACGGGGGATTTCGCAGATAGCAATAGGCGGTCGATGAACGGCGCCCATCAGCGACGTTCTTGGGCAGATAGCCGAACCCGTCCTGCTGACCACCATTTACATCGTCAGTGCGGAGATATCCTGCTTCTTCACCCGCCTTCAGAAATGCCTGCGTCAACGGATTGTCTGAGCCCATGGTCGAAGCGCGGACATGACCGTCGTGGCCCTGATATTCGGTATTACCGTCCACACGGGTTTCCAGCCGTTTGAAATAGGGCAAAACCTCAGAATAAGACCAGCCGCGTGCACCGCCTTCGGCCCAGCCTTCGTAATCCATCGGGTGGCCGCGCAGATACAATTGACCGTTGATCGAGCTGGATCCACCAAGCACCTTGCCACGCGGCTGCACTAGCACACGGTTGTTCAGATAGGGTTCGGGCTCGGTTTCAAAGTTCCAGTTGTATTTCGGTGCGTTATAGGCGTAGCGCATGGCCGCAGGCACATGAAACAACAGGCTGGAATCCTTCGGTCCCGCTTCCAGCAACAGTACTTTGTTGTTGCTGTCTTCAGCCAACCTGGCCGCAATGATTGCCCCGGCGCTACCCGAGCCGACCACGATGAAATCATAATCTGCTTGCATTTCGACTTCGTAATTGATTGTACCCCCCGATCGACAGATCAGGCGGTGTTGGTGACAGACAATTCGTCCTGGGTTTCCGCTTCAGTCAGTTCCTTCGCGGCGCGTGTTGTGGCCTGATCGATGTGCGTGGTCATTTCCGCAACAGCGGCGGCAACGTCACCTCTTTTAGCCGCATCGAGAATACGAGCATGTTCGCCGTGCAGTTTTCCTAGCTGATGTTCATGTGTGACCACGCGAAACTGTGTCAGTCGCGCAATGCCATCATACTGATCTGAAACGATATCCAGTGATCGTTGCAGCCGCGACGGTCCCAGCAGGGTCAAATGGAAGTCCTTGTTCAGCTCCACCATCTCCCACGGATCTTTGACCTTCTCAGTTCGGTTCAGAACCTTTTCACACGCTTTTAGGGTTTTCGCGGTATGCCTCGGGACGGCGTCCGCCAGAATAATTGGTTCTAACGCGCCACGAATCTGATTCATCTCCACAAGGTCCCGAACGTCGATTCTCGCGATGATCGGGCTACGGCGGGGGCGCAACTCGATCAGGTTTTCCGAGGCCAGCATCCTTACTGCTTCCCGCAGTGGGACGATCGAGACATCCATCTCGGCTGCCAATGGCATGATCTTGAGCTCTTGGCCAGGTTCCCATTCACCCGCGATGATCTGCCTTTTCAAAATCTCATAGATCGCTTTGGGGCCATCGCCGTAGTTGAGAAACTCTTTCATTATCCTCTTCCCATTTGAATGACACCGGAGCCATTGAATGCGCTGGCGGCCGCAAGCAAGAGATCGTCGCTGCCGAAAGACCCGACCAGTTGCACTCCAACCGGCATTCCCTCAATTCGGTCGCCGATAGGCATGACGCACGCGGGCAGATACAGCAAACTGCCAAGCATATACAGCATGTGAAGCTTCAGAATAGGCATATCATTGCCGTTCACCTGCACAGTTCGGCTGGCTGCATCATTGGCGAAACGAAACCGAGGCGCCGGACCCGCAGACGCTGGACACAGAAGAACATCAAATTCCTCAAAAAACCAAGCCACTTTCCGGCACATCTCCAACCTCTCCTCATGCAGGATCAACCAGTCCCGGTGGCTGAGGGCGGTACCTTTCGCGTTGCGTTCTGCGAGTTTGTTATTAGTGGCGGGCTCCAACTGCTGTCGCACGCGATAATCTGCAACAAGTTCAGTTTTCCGCGAGGTTTCCGCACGAACCAGTAAGTTCATCACCTCGGTCGCCCGTTCAAAATCAATATCGGGTTGCGCCTGGACAACCGTTGTCCCGGTATTTCGTAGGCGGTCGGTAAACCTGTCGAATGCTTGCTGATAGCGTGTATCAATCGGGCAGCCTGACAGCGTGGGCAATTGTGCGATTTTGATCTTTTTGGGAAGGGACTCTTTGTCCGAGGCGGGCTTGCTACGCAAAACCGAAAGTGCCAGAGCGATATCGCGGGCCGAGCGGGCCAGAGGACCTGCCGCTCCGATATCAGGTTCACGAAGTTCATTCAGTGGGCTGTGCCCAGCAAGCGAGATTTCACCCCAGCTCGGCTTCAATCCGAAAACACCACAGCAATGTGCTGGATAACGGATTGAACCGCCCTGATCGCTGCCGATGTCAATGTAGGACATGCCGCTGGCCACCGCTGCCGCCGAACCGCCTGACGACCCTCCCGCGCTGCGACTTGGATCATGCGGGTTGCGCGTCTGTCCGAACAAGGGGTTCGCTGTTTCCCAATCCGATAAATATGGGGGGATGTTGGTTTTGCCAATAATGATCGCACCCGCCGTTTTCAGGCGCGAGACGACATGTGAATCGGTTTCCGCGATACAGTTGGATCGGTCAGGATCGCCCCATGTTGTTGGGTGCCCGGCCCAATCGAAACATTCCTTTATGGTAACCGGAACACCTTGGAGTGGCCCAAAGCAATCTTCAGCACCGTCGCAGGCATCGGCCTGTGCCCTCGCGCCCGCTCTGTCCTCATAGACCACGGCATTGATCGCGTCATTGCGGTCATCGATTGCCGCCAAACAGGCTTCCAGCGCATCGCGCGCCGACACTTCTTTGCCGGCAATAGCTGCATGCAGTGTCACCGCATCCGGACAGAGGCCGTATGCCCTGTTTGGATGTGATGACACCATTTGAATCATCCTGCCTCCAAAACCTTGGACAAGAACTGCTTCAGACGATCATGCTGCGGATTGCCAAACAGATCATCCGGTTTGCCCTGCTCGACCATCTTGCCGCCGTCGAAGAAACAGACACGATCCGACACTTCGCGCGCAAAGCCCATCTGGTGTGTGACCAACAGCATGGTGTAATCGCCGGATTTCGCCAGATCGCGGATCACCTCTAGTACTTCACCGACCATTTCCGGGTCCAGCGCTGATGTCGGCTCGTCAAACAGCAAAATTTCGGGATGCATTGCAAGTGTTCGAGCGATGGCAACACGCTGTTGCTGGCCACCTGATAGCTGACTGGGATAGTGATTGGCCTTTTCCGCCAGCCCCACCATTTCCAGCAACCGCATGGATTCCTCAGTCGCCTCGGCTTTGGACTTGCCTTGAGTGTGGATCGGACTTTCGTTGCAGTTATCCAATGCCGTCATGTGCGGAAAGAGGTTGAAGCTCTGAAACACCATTCCAATCTTGGACCGAATGCGACGGATATGTGCCTTGGACGCATCCACCAGCTGGCCGTCCACGTTCATCTTGTTCAGCGGCTCGCCGTTAACATACATGGTACCGCCCTGAATGCCCTCCAACGTCATCAGAACACGCAAAACGGTGGTTTTACCCGAGCCAGAGGGGCCGATGATCGAGACCACCTCGCCATTATCGACCGAGAAGTCCAGATCCTTGAGGACCTGCAGCGCCCCATAGGCCTTGAGGACTTTGTCGAATTGAATCATGGGGTGGGTCAATGCAGGATGCTCCTCTTGACGTAGTTTTCAACGAGACGGATGCCGAAGGCCGCGATCAGGCTCATGACCAGAAAGAATATCCCGGCGATGGTGATCGCCTCGGTGAACCGATAATATTCTGCCCCGATCAGTTTCGAAACTTGCATGATCTCGGCCACAGCAACGAATGACAACAGCGGCGTTTCCTTAAAGATCGCAACCAGATAGTTACCCAATGCGGGCACGATCGGCGGTAAAGATTGCGGAATAATCACATCCCGGAAGGTGCGATAGGTTGACATGTTCAGCGCGGTGCATGCTTCCCACTGACCCTTGGGGACTGCCTGAAACCCCGCGCGATAAACCTCGGCGCACAGCGCGGAATTATAGATGCCGATGGCCAGAATGCCCGTGGTCAGCGGTGGCAGGGTCAAACCGATCTCGGGCAACAGAAAAAACAGAAAGAAGATCTGAACCAACAATGGTGTGGCTCGGATAAACTCGATCAGTTCGGTTGCCGGACGGCTGATCCAGGCCGACCGGTTGGTTTTCAAAAGCATGAGGATCAACCCGCCCACCAATGCAAAGGCAAAGCTGGCTACTGTGGCCCAGATCGTTACGCCCGCAGCTTGCCACATCTTGGGCAGAACCACATCGAAGGTAAAATCCCATCTCCAATCCATGGCTCAGACCCTCTTGCTCAGGTGACGGGTGTAATGCTCTTCTAGCGCCTCACCGCCGAACCGCACGAACTGTGCGAAGACGTAGTAAAGCAGCATGGTGATGAAGAAGATCTCTACCGTTCGGTAATGCAACTGGTTCTGCTGAACCGCGGCATAGGTGATGTCGACCAAGGTCACTGCTGACACCAGTGCCGTTGCCTTGATCAGTTCAATGGTCAAATTGCTCATACCAGGGATCATGATAGCGATGGCTTGCGGCAAAACGATCCGCGTCAAGCGCTTATAAGGCGCCATATTTAGAGCGATGGTTGCCTCGGTCTGGCCTTTCGGCACGGCCGCGATCGCTCCGCGCACGACCTCGGCCCCATAGGCGCCAAAGTTCAAGCCGATGGCCGTCACACCGGCTACCATTGGAGACAGGGTGACGCCAAACTCAGGCATTACGAAGAACATCCAGAACAGGATGACCAGCAGCGACGTTCCCCGGAACACCTCGATGTAAAAAATCGAAGCCCAACGGATGGGCCTATTGGCAGACAGCCTGCCGATGCCAGAGATCACCGACATAAAGAGAAACAGCGCAATCGACAGGATCGAGACCTGAACGGTCACCACCGCCCCTTTCAGAATGGCAGGCAGAAATACCCGCATTTCTGAAAACGTAGCGAAGGTCATACCGACCAGAAAGGCGATCAACGCGGATACGATGGCGATGCGATTCATGCTCATTCCCCGCAAGTGTTTCGTGTTTCCCGGCCCGTTGGTCGGGCCGGGTTCCTTCATGGGCTCAACCGCCGCAGAGCTCGGCTGTTGAACTGATTGGCAGTTCATCTGCCGTCATTCCGTGCTTTTCCATGATCGCAATATGTTCAGGTGAACCAATGAAATCTGCCATCGTTGCATTGAAGGCGGCGACGAATTCAGCATCATCCGGACGGAAGGCAAACGCGCCGTGCGACACCGCCGGCTGACCTGCCACTTCGGCAAAAACCGGAGTGGACTCGACGCCACCGGGATCGCTGGCAATGATCTGCCGCACACCCGGTGCTGATACCGCCCAGGCATCAATGCGGCCGGCTTTCAGCGCCGCAACACCCGTTGGGTTGTCCGGCAGTTGTGAAATACTTGCATCATCCACACCGGCAGCCTGCGCATAGCCGACCTGAGCGGCGCCGGCCACGGCACCCACTTTCAGACCGTTCTCGGCAATGGACTCGTAGTTGCTAACGCCTTTCGGATTACCCTTTTCTACCAGCATTGCTTGTTGAATCCCGAATGTCGGTTCGGAAAATTGCACTTCGGCGCAGCGCTTGGGCGTCACGAACATGCCAGCAGCAACCACATCGAAACGATCAGCTTTGAGCCCGGGGATCAGGGCACCCCATTCGGTCGAGTTCGCCTCAGCCACTTTTCCACCCATCTTTTCTAGGACGGTTGTGAGTGTTTCGACATCGGTGCCAACCAAGTTATCATCGGCGTCTTTATAAGCATAAGGCGAAAAATTATAGAACGCGACCCGCAGGCCTTCGCCCGTTGCACGCTCGTTCAGTGTTTCGGCAAAGCTGGCCGTTGCGGAAAGGGCAACGGTAGCCATTGCTGTCGCGGTAGACAGCAGGTGTCGGCGCATAAATTTCATGTTATTTCTCCTTGTTGATGAGTAGTTTTTTCTTTTTCGAAGTTTTCAAGTAACCGGCCATAACCGGGTATACTGTTCGTAAGGCCTGAATGGGTGACAAGCTGCCAGACCATCGCCTGATTGCTGGAAATCACAGGCAAGCCTGTTGCGGTTTCTATGCTTTCCAGCACCGTCAACGACTGGAAGTCAGTGCAGGAGACAAAGGTCGCATCGACGCCCCTCGTACTCAGCGACGTGGCCACTTTGAAGATTGCTTCCGGGGTCACGCGGCTGATATCAGCCGACCCGGTGATGCCAAAATCAAGTCGATTGACGATTTCGAACCCGCGCTCAGAAAACGTGTGCGCCATCAGATCGGCGATTTCGCTTTCATATGGGGTGACCATATTCAGACGTTTGGCACCAAGATGGTCGAAGGCCGCGCAGGCTGCCTCTACAGGGTTTACAACAATGGCTTTTGGCGATGACTTGCGAATTGCGCTGCGTACATTGTCCGGCCCGATAGCGATCGTGCCCGAAGTACAGCCAAAAACCACAGCATCCAGTTCCACCTCAGGATTGAGGAGATCTACTGCGTCGCTCAGGACCGGCGCCATGTTTGCCAGCTGTTCCAGCGTGCAGTGGCCTCCAAAAGCAATTCTGGTGGTAAAAGTCAGAGCTTCGCGCGGCAGCATACGCACCAGGTCGCGCTCGATCACCTGATCATTGGCCAGGGCGACAACACCTATGCGATACTCGCCCGGACTGTTCCCGAATATCTTGCTTGCGTCCATTTATCGGCACCTCACAGCCTTATCGGACCTGACCGCTTCGTCAAAGAGACCAACCGGCCGGGGCTAACACCCCGGCCAGACAATCAACCTTAGCCTTCACACAGGTCTGCGGTGCTGCGCGCGGGCAGTTCGCTTTTCTGCAGGCCGTGCGCCTCCATGATGGCGATATGCTCTGGCGTGCCGATGAACGCGGTCAAAGTTTCGTTAAATTTCTTCACGAATTCGGCCTCGTCCGGGCGGAAAGCATAAGCACCATGGGGGCTGGCGGGCTTTCCGCCGACTTCGGCAAAGGGTTCGAGCATTTCAAAACCTTCACCACCGTCGCTGTTCACGGCAATCCGTGCCCCGGGTGCGTCGATTGTGAACGCAGCGGCTCGTCCTGCACGAACGGCTGCCAGTCCGGTCGGGTTATCGGGCACCTGCATAATGTTGGCATCTTCGACACCAACGCTCTTGGCCCAGTCGACCTGCGCGGTACCAGCAATCGCTGCCAGCGTCCTGCCAGAAGCGGCGATACTCTCATACGAGCTGCCCAGGCCGTCGGGGTTGCCTTCTGGCACGATGATGGTGTTCTGAATGCCGAATGTCGGTTCAGAAAAGGCGACCTCACCGCAGCGTTTGGGTGTGACAAACATTGCTGCGGCGACGATGTCAAATCGATCGGCCTTGAGGCCGGGGATCAGGTTGCCCCATTCCGTGGCCGTCTCGGACTGGACCTTCAAACCCATCTCACCCAGCACATGGCGCAAGATTTCAACCTGCTCGCCCACGACGTCGCCATCGGCATTGACGTAGCCAAAGGGCGCAAAGTTGTAATAAGCCACGCGTAGGCCTTCGCCGTTGCCACGTTCTTCGACGGTTTCGGCCGAGGCCATGACCGGCAGGGCCGCCATGACCAACCCGGCGGCCACTTTCAGAACAGTGCGACGCAGAATATTCGTTTTCATTATTTCCTCCCAGGTAGTTGGTCGAGGGCCGCCGAACTCAGGCGACCCTCCTTCGTTCAGGCCTCGATGACCGGAATTTCCCATTCAGCGACCGGCGCTGACAGCAGGTCCGGTTCGCCAGTTGTTACAGCCCAGTTGTCTTCGGCGTTGATAAAGCCAAGTTCGTTCGAGAAGTTCGGATTACAGGCAAAGACGTTGCCCACCTCGAAGGTAATATCCTCGAACGCGGCCAGCGATGGGTATTCGGTAGTCTCGATTCCGACACCGTGGCCGACACGGCCCACACCCATGGTCTTGAGACCACGATCATCCAGGTATTTGTCAACAACGCGGATAATGTCAGCAGGCGTGTTGCCCGCCATCAGCTGCATATTGCAGTCATGGCGCAACTTCATGGCCCAGGTATAGAATTCGGATAATTCCTCCGAGGGCATTCCGACCGATGCGGTCCGCGCCAAATCCGACCAGTAGCCACGATAGCTAACGCCAACGTCAAAGCCCAGCGTTTCACCCTTTTGAATCACACGGTCAGTCGGTAGCAGCACGATGCCTTTTTCATTGGCGCCCGACAGCACGCACAGCAGCGAAATCTTTTCCGCCCCGTTTGCAATCAGGTTTTCCCGCAGTATCTGGGCGACCTCGTTTTCGGTCATCCCCGCGCGCACCTGGGTAAAGGTCTTTTTCTGCGCTTCAGCCGAAATGATCGAAGCTCGTCGCAGATATTCGATTTCCTGTGGCGATTTTACGTTGCGCACCTTCAAGATGATGTCGGCGGCATCGACAAACTCGACTTCTGGCACGCCTTTCATGACCTCTTGCAGGCCCAGGTAGGAAATACCCAGATACTGTTCGCGGCCGAGTTCACAGCCGATCTTGGCCTTGGACAGGCCGAGGTCTTTCAACACACCGATGATGAACTCGGGGTGGCCCATTAGGCCGCCAGTGGTACGAATATCGGTGATGAACGAAGTCTGTTCGACCTGCGCAACCTCGAACGGCATGGTGATCAGCGTCGGATCGCCGTCCTTGGGGATGATGACCATGTACGAGCGAATCTTGTCGACTGCGCACTGCTCGGACCGGTGGCCCGAGTAGTACTGATAGTTCAGCCGCTCAGTGATCAGCATTGCATCGAGGTTCTTTTCAGCCATTAGCGTGCGCGTCTTTGCAAAGCGCTGTTCGAATTCTTCACGTGAGAAGTCTGCGTATTGGGGTGCCATAAGAGCCCTGTAATTCTGAGTTGACGTTGAGATAATACTAGATAATATATTATTTAACGCAAGGCATTTCTTTAAGGAGTCGCGGGATGAGAGTTTATTCAGATGCGCAGGTGAAGGATGCTCTTCCGTGGAACGAGCTGATTACGCAACTGCGAGAAGCATTTGCTAATGGCGTGTCGCAACCTTTGCGGACCGCACACACAATCCCGGTTCCCGGTGAGCCCGACGCCTCGTTTCTGGCCATGCCCGCCTGGGAAGAAGGCGGTAAGCTGGCAGTAAAAATACTGTTTATCGCTCCCGGGAATTCCGCTCGGAACCTGCCAGCAGTAAATGCCTCGGTAATGGTGTTTGACGCTGTGACCGGTCAGGCCGAAGCGGCCATGGAAGGTGGTGAATTGACTGCGCGCCGGACGGCAGCGACCTCGGCACTTGCCGCGGATCTGATGGCTCGCAAAGACGCAAGAAACCTGCTGATCGTCGGTGCTGGCACAATTGCGGATACCCTAATTTCCGCCCACCGTGCTGTGCGTGACTATGAATCAGTACAGATCTGGGCGCGCCGGCCAGAACAGGCCCAAGCGCTGGCTGCAAAGTTTGATGACAGCGTAACGGCATCCTCCGATCTTGATGCAGCTATCCCCGAGGCTGATGTGATCGCCGCCGCTACGATCACCAATGACCCGCTGATCAAGGGCGCGCTTCTGAAAGAGGGCGTGCATCTGGACCTGGTCGGTGGCTTCACCACCGACATGCGCGAAGCCGACAGTGACGCCCTGAAACGTGCTGCGCGCAGTATCATTGTCGACACTTATGACGGTGCGATGGCTGAAGCGGGCGACATCACCCAACCACTGGCCGAAGGCGCAATAACCCGTGAAGACGTCGTCGGGGACATGGCCGAGCTTTGTCGCGGCGAGGCTCAACCGCGCACGTCCGATTCACAAATCACTGTTTTCAAATCCGTGGGAGCCGCCATCGAAGATTTTGTGGCCGCTCGCATGACTGCTGCATCCTAAAACCTGACTGGAAAGAAAATGACAGAGTTCAGATTCGCACGCCGCTCGGCCATCCTTGGCAAATCGGTTTTCGATCATGCCCCGGGCACGATCGCACTCAACTCCGGTGCGGCCTACCCGCCCTGCCTGCCTGACGTAGTGCGCGAAGCGACCGAAGCGGTCGGCCCACTGCGCGAAGAGGCCATGCAATATGCACCGTTGATGGGTCTGGACGACCTGCGCGATGAGATCTGCAACTTCGTGGCTGAGGACGGCATCAAGGCCAACCGTGAAAACGTTTTGGTCACCTATGGATCAAAAAGCGCCTTTGATCTGGCCCTTCGCACCTTCTGCGAGGTCGGGGATGCGGTGATCGTGACCCGTCCGACCTATATGACCGCCGTGCATATCATGCGTACACACAACGTCCGCTTTATCGACATCGGTCAGGACGAAGAAGGGTTCTGTGCCGATGAGTTGGAACAGAAACTGCAAAACATGGAAAACAACGCCGAACAGATGCCAAAGCTGCTGTTCGACGTCCCGGATTTCCACAACCCCACCGGCGTTACGACCTCGCTGGCTCGTCGCAAGAAGATACTGGATCTGGCGCAGCGCTTCAATTTTGTAATTTGCGAGGACGATCCCTATCGCCGTATCCGGTTTGAAGGTGAGGTGATCCCTTCGATCAAATCCATGGATAGTACCGGGCATGTCATCAGCCTGGGTACTGTGTCCAAAATCCTGGCCCCCGGGCTGCGCGTGGGCTGGGCCATTGGTGATGCAGGCGTGATCCGCCGCATGGCGATGCAAAAGGCCGATGGCGGTTCAAACGCGTTTTCCCAGCGGATCGTTGTTCAACTAATGCAGTCGAACAAAATGGCGCATCACATCGACGAGATGATTCACCAGATGCGCATTCACCGCGACGCGATGATCGCTGCCTTTGCCGAGCACCTTCCCGAAGCCAGGATTCGCGCACCACAGGGCGGGTATTTCCTTTGGGCTAAACTGCCAGAAGGAAGTGACGCTGAGCGTCTTGTCGAATTGGGCATCGCCGAAGGTGTCGAAGTGACTTCTGGCCGCCTGAGCTTTCCCAATGACGACCCGGGTCACTTCATCCGTATGGCCTACAGCTTCATAACTGTCGACGAAATCAACGAAGGTATCGCCAAACTGGGCGTTGCCTGGCGCAAACTACAATCCAAAGCACAAGCGGCATAATAAGAAGGATCATCCCAATGCCCTGCCCCAAAGTAAGCCTCGCCCCCTCCTGCGAGATCGATCTGGACGCCGAAGGTAAGCATCATGGATATGTTCGTATTCAGTTCAGCTCGGACCGATCTGCCTATGGTTGGCTGCCAATGCCGATCATGTCGATCAAAAACGGTGATGGCCCGGTCGCGGTTGTTATCGGTGCCAACCACGGTGACGAATACGAAGGTGTGTCAGTCACAAACGGCCTGTATCAGGAGCTGGAGCCCGGCGATATCAAAGGTCAGATCATATTTCTGCCCGCCGCCAACGCACCGGCATTCTACGCAGGCCGCCGCACCTCGCCGCTGGATTGGACCGGTGAGGCCAACCTGAACCGGATGTTCCCGGGCAACCAGTATGGCTCGCCCACCGAGATGATCGCCTGGTACATCACCAAGCACATTGTGCCACGTGGTGACGCGTTCTTTGACCTGCACTCGGCCGGTAAATCCATCGACCACCATCCGTCGGTGAAAATCCGCCTGATGAACGATCCTGCCAAGGACGCAATGCAGATGAAATTCCTCGAGCTGTTTGGCGCACCGTTAGGTATTGTTGGCGACCGGGTGCACGAGACTACCCTTTCGGGTGAAATCCTGCCGTTGGACAAGATCTATCTGTCGACTGAATTGGGCGGGGCGGGCAAGATCCGACCGTGGATCCGCGATTTCGCCTGGAACGGCATGAAACGCTGTCTGCGTGAGCTCGGTGTCCTGCAAACTGACGAGGTTCTGCCTGAACCCGAACACAAGGTCGCTCTGAAGGCGATGCAGACCGGCGATCACTACATCTTCGCCCGCAAGGACGGAATGTTTGAACCCCGTGTCAACCTTGGAGATGTTGTCGAGGACAGTCAATTTGCCGGTTATATCTGGAACCTTAAAGAACCATGGGAAAAGCCCGAGGAGCTGTATTTCAACAAGGGTGGCGTGGTCTTCTGCAAACGCACCCCGGCGCTGTGTGAGATCGGCGATACGCTTTTCTTCACCCTCAGCGACTATGAAGGATAACACCTTCACCGATCCCAAGGCACGGTCTCCCTCTCCCTGTTTGTCGCGTCTGAAGGGGCGCGCAGCGATGCTGCGCGCCTTTGACCCCGCCCTGACCAGTGGAGCCGACTGCGTTTCCAAGAGTTTTGTTTTTCTTTTGTTGCCGGACGCTTCGATGCTGAGCTTTAGCGCCGTAGTCGAGCCACTGCGCATGGCCAATAAGCTGAGTATGCGCGCGGCTTACGAGTGGCAAACCGTATCGCTGGACGGTGAGCCGCTGCAATTTTCCAACGGCGTAAACGTGACCGTCAATAGCCGTTGTCACCGGCCTGAGAGGCCCGACTACGCTTTCGTCGTCGCCGGTAGCAAACTGAGCTCAGGTCAGGAGAAAGCCGCGGCACGCTGGCTGTATAACCGCTATCGTGCCGGCGCACGGGTTGGTTCAGTTGATGGCGGAGCACACATCATGGCTCGCGCCGGTTTGCTTGAAGACCGCGACTTTACTCTGCATTGGGAGGATCAGCTCGGTTTCCGCGAAAGGCACCCCTTTCTGTACCCCGTAGACCGCCTGTATTGTGAGGATGACAGCGTGATCACATGCGGCGGCGGCATGGCGGCGGCGGATCTGACTCTGCATTTGATCGAGCACAATTTTGGCCGAGAATTTGCCATGTCCGTATCCGAATTGTGTGTTCATATTGGACTCCGGCAGGGTGAGGAGAGTCCAAAAAATTCGATGTCCATGATGCTTGGGTCGCGGAACCCACACTTGATAACCGCCGCCCGGATCATGTCGGACAATTTGAAAGACATTCTACCGTTAGACCTAATCGCTCGCAATTCGGGCGTGTCCCGCCGGCAGCTGGAGCGGTTGTTCAAAACCTACACAAGCCGATCACCGGCAAGTTTTTATCGTGATCTGCGATTGGAGCGTGGCCGCCAGCTGTTGCGCGACACCGATTACAAGGTCATCGCCATTTCTGCTGCCTGCGGCTTTTCCAGCGCGACGAGTTTTTCACGCAATTTTCGAAGAAAATTCGGCTTTTGCCCTATCCAGTCAAGAAAGGTGTAACCCCTGACACAGCCCCTTCCATCCATGCCGCAGATCACGGGTCGGACCGCCGAACATAGCCAGAAGGCCCCCGAAAAGGCGGCGTTGTTTCTGGCGGATGACAAATTTGAAGACTGGTCTGGATTGCTGGCGTTGATGCGCCGGGCATTTTCACTGCACATCGGGAAAGTCGACCCGCCCAATACGGCGTTGGACTGCACGGAACAGGACCTGGTTACAAAAGCCAGACAAGAGGCGCTGCTTTTGGCCTTTTCAGGGTCCAAACTGGTTGGTTGTATGTTCATGCGTAAGCTGCACAGCGCACTCATTCTCAGCCGGTTTTCAATTCTACCTGAAATGCATGGCTCTGGTCTGGCGCGCCTTATGATGGCCAAAGCAGAGCGGTATGCAATGGCAAACTGCCTGCACGAGCTGGCACTGGAAACTCGCGTTGAGTTACGCTCAAATCAAGATAAATTTGGGGCTTTAGGATTTAAGATCGTCGGCGGCCGTGCCCATAAGGGTTTTTGTAAAGTGACTACGTTGAAAATGACAAAGGTACTACGCTAGTAAAACAAGGAGAAGCGAAATGGAGATGTTTGACTTCGAACTTTTGAAGCATGGATCACAGGAGCGTGCCTTCGCTACGTCTTAAATAAGCTGCAGAATGTTGATTGCCACGGCACTGTTACTGTCTGCACTAATGCTTCTCATACCGTTGGCTCTTTTCATCTGAATCGATCCTCTGTGGTGTCCAGGGAACAGAGAATGAGGAGATGTCAGGGTAATTGTCACTGGGAGTGGAAAAATCTTGGGGACCTAAATTGATCTCGGTCTATCCTTATGTCTTTGTCGCAGGTGGATTAGGTGTGAAAGTTCGGATCAGGATTGAAACGGAGTTTGCGTGGAGCGAGTGCCGGTCCCATGAGATTGGCGTCATTGAGCGGTGTTCTATCGATCCGTCGGATGACGGCCTTGGTATCAGCCTCGCTGAGGGCAAATCGATCTTGAAAGAAGTCCAGCGTGCTGTTCTCCAGGATCAAGTGGAAGAAATCAGCGAAGTCGCGCGGGCAGGCCGTCACTGCCATTCGTATTTGCCTGTGCATGATCGTCGTAAGCGACGTATCGATACTCATTTCGGTCGTGTGACTGTCGAAGCGCCTCGGGTCCGGATGTGTATGTCCGGCTTCCCGGGCTTTCCTGCGTTCAAGGCAGCGTATTCTCCGCTCACGCAGATTTTGAAAGACAATGCCACACCCGAATTTAGGAGGCTTCAAGCCGAGCTGGGTGCCCGGCATAGTTTTCGGGAAGCCGCGCGTCTGTTGAACGAGCTCACACCTTTGAGCCACCCAAAACCACGCAACGATCCGGAACCGGCTTGCGTCGGTTGCCAAGGCCCTTGAAGATCGCAGTTGCGAGGAACCGACGGATACGGCCATTCAAGCAAAACCTACCGAGGTGACGGTCTTTCTGGACAGCGCATATGTTCGTTCACGCCTCGAATATCAAAGGCGAAATTTCGAAGTCATTGTGGGATCAATTGAAAGCGAAACAGCTGAAAAACGGCGGTTTGGATTGAGCCAGATGGGTGCCGATCACCCGATTGAACACCTGCGGTCCAGCCTGAAAGCCGCTGGTTGGGAGGATGGCGTTGCAGTCACTGTTCTTTCTGATGGGGATCCCACGCTGCCTCAATTGGTCAGAAACGCAACGGGTGCCGATGTTCGTCACATTCTTGATTGGTGGCATCTATCGGCGCGCATCCGACATGTGGAGACAACATTTCAAACGCTGGCATCACACACCGGAACTGAAAGTAGCGCAGAGATTGCTGCCCTTGTTGAGATACTTCGCTGGCGCATATGGCATGGTCAGACAGACCGAGCACGCGATACGCATGACGTCTTGTTCCGCTTCGCGATGCGCGTGCGCGAACACACCCATGGTCAGTCAAACGATGAGGCGCGCTCGGTCGCCTCACGCGCAATGAATCTGAGAACATACTTGAGCCACAACCTGTCAGCCATCGCGAAATACGGGCGAAGACGTCAGCAAGGGAAAGCAGTCTCAACGTCAAGGGCAGAAGGCCTCGTAAATTGAGATCGCCAATGTGCGCATGGGAAAGAAACATCGCATGAGATGGTCCCCAAGAGGCGCGCACCGGGTTGCGGTTGTCAGGGCTGTCCTCTTGGATGGAAGGCTTTCACTATGGCTACTTAGGGCGGCACAATCCCCAAAGCTTTTCCACTCCCCAATATGAAAATTAAGAATACAAAACACCATTGATTTTGCAGGACAATTTCAGACAAGATTCCGATTAAATAGGGTACAGTGACATCCGCTTCGGCTACTCTGGACGGCATTGAGGTCGCCAACATGATCCGAAAGCAGCAATTCTCCAGCACTGCGACATCTGGCTTTCGGCTATTTGCAGAGATTGCAGGATAGGTGTGTCCAGTAAGTCGCTTACTCCGCCCGTCCCAAAAGTTTGCGACACATCCATTTCGGATACTGTGCACCTTCGAAAGAAATCATAGACTAACCTTCACCTGATTAATGCCGTTCGCTACCCCGGCGCTAACCTCACAAAGGTCAATGGTCAAAAGTTTGCAACAGATCCAGGCGTCTATGGAAGAGATTAAAATGATTGGCCTCTTGTCAAACTTTGAGCAACCAATGCTGCACGGATCTGATAATGTAGTCAGGTAACTCTAGTTCCACTACGGAGAAATCAGGCATCGTGGCCATACTGAACTACGACGCACAGCATTGGCGGGACGCATTGGGGATCGCAGAAGGGTGCGAGCCCACTGCATTGATCCTTGAAGGCACCTGGTGGCGGGAAACCGCAACACAAGCGCGTTTGAGTAAGCTCAACAACGTGGCGGAACTGGCCTTTCCAGAAATGTTCGTCGGGGACAGTAACGGTGTCCGGATCGCATATTGCTGTGCTTATGGCGCAGCGCGGGCGGTGGAACCTGCTCATGTGTTCGGGCAGTTGGGAACGAAGTTGATGATCCAACTCGGAACCTGCGGGTCGCTGGACCCGAATGCAGGGACAGGGGTTGTGGCCTTGCCCGTGGAATGCCAAGCGTGCGACGGAGTATCGCAGTACTACGGGGCGGGTGAAAAAGTGATGACCGATCCTGATCTTGTCAGCGCAGCTGAGCGCGCCTTATCGCAACGTGGCATCCCCTCCCAACGCACGCGGCACCTGACGTGGCCCAGCCTCTTTGCGCAGTCGGACGAGATGTGTGCCGAATGGGCGCGCGAGGGCATCGCTTCGATCGATATGGAAACCTCGGCGGTGGTTGCAGTTGGCGACAGGTTTGGCGCGCGGACCTTTTCACTCCTGACTGTATGGGATCAGTTGTTCGAGGGGCGCACATTCAATGACCCATTGCCACCGGAGTCAGCAGAGGCGTTGAAGCGCTCCAATGACGCGGTCTTTGACGTTGCGCTCGAAATCGCGTTAGGGGCTGCTGGGCGCTAAGACCAAAGCTCAGCCTCGGGCCTTTACCAAACATCGATAGAAATCCTCGAACACTGCGTCGCGGGCAACATCATATGCCTCAAGCATGGCATGACGATTGTCTTGCTGGTGCCAGTAGAGGTCTTCTCTCAGATGTGGCGAGGCTGTCATATGTGTCGGCACATAGGCTGCATCCAGCATCCAGGCGACGTTGATGATGTCCCAGATCACCCATGTCTTGGTTTCGGGTTCGCTGATGGCGTATTTCACATGCAGTGGATTGTTGGTGTAAAGGTGCCAAAGGTAGTCGCCGATGTCCCCTCGTCCCTTCACAAAGCGTTCCATCTCGGGCAGTGAGATCGTCAGTTGCGCCCCCACATGATACCCCGGCAGATACACATGCGGCACGCCGCATTCGAACAAAAGCCGGGAGGAGCGTTGATCCTGAACGAGGTTCAGCGAAGGTTCATTGCAAAAGGGCGCATAACTGGGAAAGCCGGAGGTCCAAACCACAACGATGTTGTCGATGATGTCCGGTGCCATCAGCAGCGCAGACCCAATGTTGGGCAGGGCACCCATGGCGAGGATATAAACCGGACCATCCGCGCGGTTGCGAGCCTGCTTGATGATAAATTGCACAGCATCGGAGTCGACAGGTTTATCGTAACCCGGCAGATGCTCCTGCGCGCCGCGAAATACGCGGCCTTCATACGGTTCGTGGCAGGCCTCAAAGACGCGGATGATCTCGTCGTAGGAGCGTTTTTCACCCACATCCGGCGTCACGAATTCAATATCGTCCGCCGTGCGGCCATCGGCCAGCAGGCGCTTGGCCCAGCCTGCAAAGGGGCCGACGAACTTGCTGTCGTGATCCGTACCACCACCCTTTTGCAGGGCTGCCACGGCGTCATAAAGTCCATCACGGTGGTGCAAAAAGGAAAACGGGGCCGCCGTCACGCCTTCGAGCTTGAGGCGGTCCTGTGACAGGATCGCCCATGCGACCGCATATTGATCGTCTATTTCATTTGCGGTGTCCGTGTCGATGATCACGCGCGGCATCGGGCCCGGGCGGCCCAAGCGCTGTACCATCAGATCGGGGTCCAATGGCGTGAACCTGCGAACGGCGTCTTGCAGCGTGGTCATGGGCAAACCTCTCTAGTTGCCGAAGCCCTTTCCAAAGGCTTCTTCCTTGATGAATCGTTCGGTGATGAGCAGCAAGATGATCCCCGGCATTGTGACCACCAGCGTGATGCCCGCAGCCGAGGCATCCAGCGTGCCGCCTGAGATTTTCGAAAACAGTAACGTCGGCAATGTCACGATCTTGCCCTGACCCATGAAGAAGGTCAGCAGGAAGATGTTGGTAGAGACGAGGAATGTGAAAAGCGCCCCTGCCACCACACCCGGTAACAACATGGGCAGAGTGACCATGCGCAGGATTTGCCAGCGGCTGGCTCCAAGGATCATGGCCTGTTCCTCAAAATCGCGGCCCAACCCCTGATAGACCGCCGTCAACATGCGGATCATATAGGGAATCGTTGGGATCAGGTGGACGATGATGATCCCGATATAGGTGCCCGCCAGTCCGATGTTGATGAAGATCATCAACAGGGCGATGCCTATAGCAGCCTCAGGCACGATGAGCGGCATCGATAGGAAAAACTCGAAGGCTGGCTTGCCACGAAAGTTTTCCCGCGCCAGTACCCGTGCGGCTGGCAGACAGATGACGAGGGCAATCAGTGTTACTACACAACCGATGAAGACTGTGTTCAGCGTCGCCTCCCAGACCTGGCTGTAAGGCGAAATGACATAGTCCCAGGCTAGCGGCAGCACCGATTTCTCACGCTGTTCCAGCCACCATGTGCCGGGCAGCAGATCGGGCCATGCCCACTTAAAGGCAAAGCTTTGAATGATAAGCGGGATGAACGGACCAAGGATGAAGCCCGCGATCAGCAGCAGGTAGAGTTTTTGGTACGGCGACAGCCGTTCATTCAAAGCGACAGAGGCGGACTCGCGGGCCATCAGCTGCGCCCTATCCGACGTTCGTAGCGGCGGTAGAAGGCAAGGTAGCTATAAAGGATCACACCGGCCACCAGCGCAATGGACACGACAGTGGCCATGCCCTGCAACTGCAGCGTATAGTCCGCGTCGTTGAAGTAGCGCCACGCGACCACCGGCAGGGTGTCCGGAAATCCGCCGCCAAGGATAAAGGGCGCCTCGAAAGCGCCGATGTTGAAGGCGAATATGATCAACGTGGACGAGATGATGCCGGGCAGGATCTGCGGCAGTGTAACCTGAAAGAAGATCTGGCGCTTGTTCGCGCCGAGGATGGCGGCCGCCTCTTCGGTTTCACGGCCTACACCCAGTAAGACGGCATAGATCGTCAGGGCCACAAAGGGGGTCTGCTTCCAGACATAGACGGCGATGATGCCCCAGCCCATGTGGGTCTTGAGGATCTGCGGAAACTGGTTGGGATCATCGATAAACCCTGTGAAGGCCATCAGGCGCGACAGCATGCCGCCGTTGCCAAGCATAATCACCGCCAGCGCAATACCCACCGTGTAGGGAATCATTAGCGGCAGCTTGTAGAGGTATTTGTAAAACGCCTTGGAGGGGAACGTCCGCACCAGCGCCAGCGCCAACAGGATGCCCAGTACCAGAGAGATCAGCGTTGCCGCGACGGCGTAATAGAGCGTCAGACCAAGAGACTTCCAGAAAAAACTATCCCCCCAAAGCGCTGCGAAATAGGAAAAATCGGGAAATGTGTTGACCCCGAACCAGGGCGCGAACCCCAGTGATTGTGCAACACCCAATACCAGCGCGCCCCCAAAGAGGACCGTTAACACCAGCATCACCGGCATCAACTGGATCCACATCCAGGTGCGTTCACGTTTGTGGCGGGCGAGTTCCTTTGTCTTGGACATTGTCTTCCTTTGCAGCGGGGCCCCGGCAAAGAGCCGGGACCCCGATGAGGCTTAGTTCAGGTTCGCGACGGCGGTCTCGACAATCGACGCGATGCTTTCGCTACTATCGCGTTCGATGTATTCGAGCCAAGTCGCCTCGATCACATCTACCAGCGTGGCGTTCGTGTCGGGGGCTGTATTGGCGTCAAGATCGGCCTGCGTCACGCCCACCAAACCGGGGGAAGCCGCATCGAGTTTGGCCGCGTCGTCCGCGCTCAGTTTCCAGGGGTCAATGCCCGGAGGCATACCGGCGATTTCCAGCTTGGTGGCCTGGCTGTCGACCGACGCCATGTAGTTGGCCATAACCATCGCCGCTGCAGGATTGGGCGCATTGCCGGGGATCACAAGATAGTTCTTGTTCTTGATCATGTTCCCTTCAGGAAAGATGAACTGCTCTGCCCCTTCGGGATAGGTACCATCGCGCAGGCCGGTGGCCACACCGTAAAGGCCGAATTGGCAGGAAAAGTCGATCTCGCCATTCAGGAACAGACCGTCCAGCGCCTTGGGATCTTCCGGATAACGCGCATTGCCGCCTGCACCAAGCAGATGCGGCTCCAACGCCTTAAGGTATTCCATGCCGGGCGTGATCAGCCGCGCCAGCTCTGCCGCGCCCAACTCATCGATGGAGCTTTGGAAGGGGACCGCGCTGTTGCCTTCGGGGTTGAGGGCATAGACCGTCGCCTGAACAAAGGTGTTGCCGATGAAATGAGGTGGCTTGACGTATGTGAACTTACCCGGATTCGCCTCTAGATAGTTCATCAGCTCTGCGAATGTGCCAGGGACCTGATCGGCCGGCACACGAGTGGTATTGACCGCGCAGACATACTGCTGACCAGACCATGGCATCTCGGACGCGTTGGTCTCGACCCCGAAATCGCGCAGGTTCAGCAGCGCACGGGGATCCTCCGGGTTCCATTCGATGTTGGCGCTGTTGGGCAACTTGTCGGCAAAGGCACCCATCAGGGCATCCTGCCGCTTGAGCGTGGCAAAGTTTTCGCCATTCACCCAGATCGCGTCAACACTGCCTTCGCCCAACCCCTTGCCAGAGCCTTTTTCGGCCAGCACGAGGTCAACGGCATCCTTGGTGCCGGTGATCCGCACCGGGTTCAACGTGACCCCTTCGGCGGCCAGTGCAGGCACGGCGACACTATCCATCCAAATGTTGATTTTGTCGCTGCCGCCCCAGTAGTAAAGGTTCACTTGCCCCTCTTCCTTCGCGCGGGCCTGCACGTCTTCCCAACTGATGTCACCGGCGATGAAACCGTCGCGGAAAGCGTCGGCGTCCTGGGCAATAGCCACCCCCGCCATCAGGCTGCCGATCACCGACAGGCTCAATAGTGTCTTTCTCATGGTTCGTTCCTCCTCTGACATAAATTTGTTTGGTCCTGTTACTTCTGAATGATCCAGATGCGGTCGGGCGGAATGGTCAGCCAGACATCTTGACCCACATCCACCATGCGGCGCGATTGCTCTGTTACCTGAATGCGCACGCCCTTGCAGTCGACCGAATAGGTGATGTTGGCCCCAAAGAACTCGCGGGCGGTCACCTGCCCCTGCATCTGGTTCTGAACCCCAGATGGTTCCGTAAGGTGCAGATCAATCGCCTCGCCGCGCAGCATAACGTGGGCCGGGCCGTCGGCGGCTTTGGTCGCGAAACTGAGCGCACCAAAGGCCGTTGTGGCAGATTTACCCGTGATCGCGGCCTCAAAGACGTTGGTGGCCCCCATGAAATCCGCGATTTCGATGCTGTTGGGTTGCTGATACAGCGCATCAGGCGCAGCGTATTGCGCCAGATTACCGTCAAAGATCACGGCCACACGGTCCGCCAGTTCCATCGCTTCGATCTGGTCATGGGTCACGAAGATCGTCGTGATGCCAAGCCGCTGCTGCAGATCACGGATGAACCGCCGCATCTCGCCGCGCAGCTTGGTGTCTAAGTTGGCAAGTGGTTCGTCCATCATCAGAACGGACGGGTTGGTAATGAGCGTGCGTGCGATGGCCACGCGCTGCATCTGACCGCCTGAAAGCTGGGCGGGAAAGCGATGCCGAAATTGCTGAAGCTGAACGACCTCAAGGATGTCTTCGAGCCTTTGTGCCATTTCGGCCTTGTCCGTGCCGCGCACCTTGAGCCCGAAAAGCACGTTCTTTTCCACGGTCATATGCGGAAATAGCGCGTAGCGCTGAAACACCATGCCCACGTTGCGTTTCTGCACGGCCGTTTCCGACACATCCTTCTTATCAAAGAGGATCTGCCCGTCCGTTGGAATCTCAAGCCCCGCGATCATGCGTAGGGTCGTCGTCTTGCCACAGCCCGACGGGCCCAGCAGCGCCACTAACTCACCCGACTTAATATCAAGGTCGATTTTGGAGATGGCCGTGAAGGTGCCAAAGCTCTTGCGCACGCCCTTGAGCTGAACTGCGGTCATTGGCTGCCTCCCCTTGGCAGGCCCTCATGCGCGGGAATGATGGGAAGCGGGGCCAGTCCACACCACCCGGCAAATTCCTCGAAAACGGCGCGGTGCTGACCAGGCAGCAGGATGAAATGGTGTTCAAGCCCGTGTTCCATCACGCTGGTCACCAGATCGCGGGCCGAACAGGTGCCGTCTGCGCTGGAAAAATCGCCAACCCAGCCACGACAGCCGGTGAACCCAGGCTCAGGCCCCTCCGCCACGTCGCATTCCACGGCAAACTGCGCTGTCCCGCCTTGTGACACGCGCAGAATGGTGTGTGCACCATGAGCGAACTCGTAATCTGCAATGGCCCCATAGATCGGTCCCGCGTCCGTACCGCGCCCGATCATCGGGTGGTTGATCCAGACGACCTCTTCCTTGGCCATGTAAAGCGGCCCGCCGCCCCCATGCCACATCAGGATCTGGTCGCGGTCGAAGTCGGGCGAGGTCATGTCGAGCAGGCAGCCCACCTTGCCGGTGAGCGATTTGGCGATCAACTGGGTGACGGCTCCCAAAATGTCCCCTTCGGAGGCGATGGGCAGGCTGTCGTTTTCCTCCAACCAGCTAAAGGCCGCGCCTGGATGCATGCCAGGGTTGTCTTGCAAGGCGGGCCAGTCAGAGACTGTCAGCGCGTCATAGTCCGCCTCTCGAGTGATGGTTCTCAGCGCCAGTGCGGCGCGCGCCGTCAGCTGCATCTGCTGATCCGAAACGCCGTGGACCGCGGCGGCCTTGGTCATCGCCTTCAGTTCGGCTGACACGTCCGCTTCTGATTGGGCTGCCATCTGGTCCGTCATCCGGTGAATGTCGATATGGTCGCACCAGACGCCAAGCTGGCGCATCAGCGTGTCAGAGGAAGTCTCCATGTTGTAGAAGGTCATGGCCAGCCCGCCAATAACGCCGATTCGCACACCCTCAAGCGCCTTTCTGGCACTGAGCGCACGAATGGTCTGACCCATCCGGGCTTGCAGCGCATCTTCGCCCGGCGCGCCCAGATACCATTGGACTGGACGCGTACCGAAGTCGCGCACGCCCTTTGCGATCGACATCGACATATTGAGCGACACGAAATTGTTGAGCTGTATGTCTTCGGTCAGCGTTGGTTCCGGCGTGGCCCAGACCCCCATCGGCAGCGACGCGCGCGCGACCTCGCGCACGACGTCTCCCATGGTGAACCCACCATGCAACAGCAGTAGGAAATCCGCCCCCTTTGCCATCACATCCGCCACCGCCGCGCGGGCTTCGGTCGCGTTTATCGGAATGCCTGTCGCCACGACAACTTCAGCGCCATGGCGGGTCGCCAGCTCTACCAGCCAGTCCTCGCAGGCCTCGAAAACTCCGTGCTTTGCGGGGAAATAGCTGGGCAAAGAGGCTTTGATGAGGCCGATGGTCAGTGGCATGCGTCTCTCCTCATTCTGGTCACGCTGTCTGGCGCCGGGCGGGTCCGGCAAGGTCAAAACTGATGGGTCCCTGGCGATATACCAGGTCAAAGAACACGGGCCTGTTGTCCTTGTCGAAGGCAGTACAGGCCTGCGACAAGATCGGCGTATTCACGGGTACGGCCAGCACGTTCGACACCGAGGCGGTAGCCAGCAGACTGTTCAGCGTCTCGCAAGCGCTCGTCCAGTCCAGCCCGAATTCTTCGCGCAGGATCCGCAGTATAGACTGGTTCTGTCCGGTTTCGGGAAACTGCGCGGCACGTATCTGCGGCACCAACCGCTGGGGCATCCATGTCTGGGTCAGCATGCGCGGTTGCCCATCCACCGTGCGCAGCCGCTCAACCAACACAAGGGGTTCGTCGAAATACGCGGCCACGGCCGCCGGCACATCGCGCGCCGGTGTTTCGATCCGCAAGAGCTTGGCACCGGGCGTCCTACCTTCGATCAGAACCTTGTCGGTAAAGCTGACCAAACAGGTCGAGGCGGGTGGCGACAACGTCGCTACGGAATACCCGCTGCCTTGCCGAGACGTCAGGTAACCTGCCCGCACTAACATCTCTAGCGACTTTCGCACAGTCACCCTGCTGACATCGAATGCCCTCGCGAGCGCACCTTCTGTTGGCAGGCGCATGCCTATTGCATATTGGCCACTTTGCAACCTTGCCAGGATTTCGTCGTGCACGACTTGGTATTTGGGTGCGGTATTCATGTAATCGCATCTTTCAACTGCGCCAGCCGGTCGCGCCCGACGGTTTGCATCCAGCGCTCCATGGACGTGGGGCCTTCTGCGCCGAAAAGTCCAATGGCATCGCTCCAGATGCCACGCCCACACATGAAACCCCGCGCGTTCACACCCGCCGCCCGGGACAGTTTGAGGCCATCGCGAAACTGCTCAAAGGTCACACCGGCGCTGAGGTAAAGCAGTGGTATCTCGCCCGCAGGTTCCGCCGCTGCGCGGAAGGCGGCCCTGGCGCCCGCCTCGCTCATCGTCGTGCCGATCTGGGCGAGGCTCACGGGGATTTCGACCTTGAGAATATCGATGTTAAACCGCGCCGCAGCAAAGGTTTCGGTCGCTGTACGCACCAGCGCAGGTTTGGCACAGGCAAAGGCCTTGGATGTGCCATCCGGGATCGCGCGGTCATAGACAATGGGTTCAAACAGGAACGTGACCCCCTGTGCATGACATTCCGCACCGATCCGGGCTACAAGATCGGCCTTGCGCTGATTGAGCTCCACCGGATCGTTCGGCCCATAGTACAGAAAGAACTTCAAGACCGGCACGCCCAAAGGAGGGTAGTCGGCGATGCTGAGGTTTTCGGGCAGCTTGGTGATCCGATCCTCGTCCGCGATGTGATAGACGTCCGCCTCATATGCGAGCATCTTGACGCAGGCAGGATCAAAGGCGGGCAACAGCATGCGACCCAAATTTGCGTCCACCAACACGGTGGTGGCATCGGGGCTCAGTGTTTCGACCACAATACGCTTGAAGGTCAGCAGATCGTCGGCACGGGCATCCGCACCACGCTCCTCGCGCAAGGCGGCTTCCAACCCGCTGCCCTGGTCGACGGCAACGCCAAAGATTGGTCCATCCGGGAATGTCATGGGGCCTCCATCTGAATGGACGGGAAAAAGGGTGTGTCGGACGGCGCACACCAAAGCGACAGCATGTCGTCGTCAGGTTCGAGAAACGAAATCGAAAACCCGCCCATCTCTTGCGTCGTCACATAGCTTCCGATCATCGGGGCAATCGCGGTGATGCCCTGCTGGTCGAGCGCGCGGCGCGTTTCTTTCCAGATGGTCAACAGTTCCATCAATGTGGTGCCGCCCATGCCGTTGATTATGACACAGGCTCGCGACCCCCAAGCCATCGGCCGGTCGGCCAGTAGTTTCTCCGCCATTTGTGCCACCAGATCGCGCACCGGACCGACCTTGGCGCGGCCTACACCCGGCTCACCATGCACACCCATACCAAGGAATATCTCGTCCTCGGGTAGGCTAAACATCTCTTTACCTGTCAATGGCGACACCGGCGGGGTGACGGCGGCTGCAAGCGTGACGAGCCGGTCGCGCACGGTCTCTCCGAGCGCCACAAGGTCATCAAGTGACCGCCCTTCTTCAGCGGCAGCGCCAAGGATTTTGTAGATGAACATCGTGCCCGGTGCACCGCGCCTGTCTTTTTTGCGTTCGGGTGGCGCGGCCGATATGTCGTCATACATCGGCAACGCGACGGTTCGGATACCAAGATCGCTCGCCATCATGGTGGCGGCACGTCCATTGATCATATCACCGGAATGTTGCGAGATCAGCAGGATCGACCCGGCCCGGCCCGTTACTTCGGTCAGCCCGTCGAGGATCAGGTCCGCCGAAGGCGCGGCAAAGACGTCTCCCACCACATTGGCATCCAGCAGCCCGCGCCCCACGAACCCCATCGCAATCGGTTCATGGCCAGAGCCGTTGCCGATCAGCAGGGTCACCTTTTCATCCGGGTTTTTTACATGTGTGGCCCGCTTGACCACACGGGGATCGCTGGTGCCGCGGGCAATCTGCGGAAATGCACTGCAAAAGCCGTCAAGCATGTCGGCGACCATTGTATCGGCGCTGTTGAAGAGTTTCTTCACCGCGATACCTCCTGCAGGGTCTCCAGAAAGATCACCACGGATACGGCTCCGGGGTCCAGATGCCCGCGCCCACCGTTCTCGACATACTGCGCTCGGCCCCGGCGGGCGCAGAGGTCTTTCGTGGCGTCGCGGCCCGCCCTGGCAGCAGTGATCGCGGCCTCCAAATCACCGGTCGCGAACGCGTCATTCGCGGGGGCAAGGGCGTCAACCATGCTCTTGTCGCCCTGCGCAACCTCACCTAGATCGCAGATCCGCTCACAGGCTTTGGCCAGCCCCGCCTGCAAGGGAGCACCAGTATCACAATGCGCTTCGATCTCCAGAAGGATCAGCCCAAAAAGTGTGCCGGATGCCCCACCTGAGGCGCGCATAAATGCGCGTGCCCGCTTGCCATCTGCTGCCGCAACCGCAGAGTTCAGGCCGCGCAGCATGGTTGTCCCGTGGTCTCCGTCACCAATTGCTGCGTCCAGCGCGTTGAGCCTCGCCGCCTCTATCTCAAAGCGGACCCTGAGGGTGTCAAAAAAGGGCTTAGCCGACATGACCGAAGGTATCCTTTAGATAGGCCAGCGTCTTGATCGCGGCCTCGGTTGGATCGGGTTCAATGTCACGCCAAATGTTCAGGTCGCGGCTAGAAGAGTGGCCTGACATCACGAACATTTCGGCGACGACCCATTTGTCATACCCAATCTCAGCCAACGCCTCAGCATCGGCGGGGAAATCATATCGACCCGCGCCGGGACGCCCACGGTCATTGTCGGACACATGGTAGTGGACCAATGTGTCGCCTGCTGCACGTATGGCTGCGGGCGGGTCCTTTTCCTCGATGTTCATGTGAAATGCGTCAAGCAGTACACCGATATGGTCTGACCCACTGGCCCGCGCAATTGCGCAGGTTTCCGCAGCAGTCGATGTCAGATCGCTCTCAAACCGGTTCAGCGCCTCGATACCCAGCGTCACCCCTTCATCGCCAAGCACGCTGTCGACCCGAGCCAATGTCTCAGCAGAACGCGTAGCGCGGGCGGCCTTGTTGGCAGGGTCGAAGACGCCCCAAGGCGCTGCCACCACGCCGGCAAGCCCGCTTGCACCCAGTCGCGCAGTTATCTGGATGGCCTCGCTCAAAACCGCAACGGCATTGTCTCGAACGGCTGCTTCATCAGAGGTGGGATCGGCCTCTGGCCCAAGGCCAGTGGAACAGGTCAGCATCAGCCCGTGGCCTTCGGCCTGAGCACGGATTTCGTCCGCGCGTTCCAGTCCGATGCCCAGCAAGGACAGCTCGACGCCGTCATATCCGATGTCGGCAGCCACAGCAAAAATGGGCGCGGGATCGTCCGTCCAGGCTTTCATCCAAAGCCCTGCGTGAATTCCGAACTTCATCGCCTCTCCTCCCCCCGGATCGCGATAAGTCACATTAGTAATAACAAATTGAGTCTGTCAACATATCCCCTCCGCATTCTTCATTCGCGCAAGACGCAGAACAAGCCAGAGGCTGAGCGTTGAAAGAACCACGCAGATGACAAGCGCATACTGCAGCGTTCCCGTGACATCCAGGAGCCAGCCCGCCGCCCAAGGCCCTACCAAACCTGCGATACCCCAGCCCGTAAAAACCCAGCCGAAGGCACCGGAAAACGCATCTTCGCTCACCCGCGATTTCACCAACAGTGGGGTGGTTGCGGCCAACTGGCCATACCCTAGGGCGACAAGAAACAAGAGCCCAATGACCATGGCGGATGAGGTCGCAAAAACGAGGCCGGCGAGCGTCAGTATCGATAAGGTCAACGCCCCCGCGGTGGCGTAGTCCGGGCCAAAATGCCGAGTTGTCAAGGCAGAGGACAGCCGTCCCAAGGTGTTCCCGAGGGCCGTGAGGAAGATCGCAAGCCCGGCCACCTGCACGCCGTCGGGCGAACGCGCCAGAAATTGCGCCGCAAAGCCAAGGACTATCAGCCCAGAACAGGAACCGGAGGCAAAAATGACCCAGAATATCGCCAGGGATTTGTCGGGGCGCAGGATTGCCGGGGCCATACGGTGCGACACATCCATGGCAATCCCTGATGTTCGGCAAACGAGGCTGGCAGCGGTGACAACGCCAAGACAGGTCAGCGCAGGGGCAATCGACCATAGTCCCCAACCTGCATCCGTCAACCAGACATGCAACGGACCAAATATCGCTCCGCCCAACCCGAAAGCCGCGACGCTAACAGGCACTAGAAGCGTCGGATTGCCCGAAGCGGCGGCCTGAGAGACGGCAAAATTGTAAAGCGCACCGGATGTGAAACCAAAGCAGACACCATAGGCGACCGCGAAACCCGCGAAACCCGGGCTCAACCCTGCAAGCAAAAGGCTGACGGCGGCCGGGCCCGCAATCACAGGCAGGCGGCTGCTCGGCCGCACCAGGGCCAAAAGCACCGGTCCGACAAGGACACCCAAGGTGAAACCAACCAGCGCTATTGAGAATACCATTGAGGCAGATGCATTGTTCACGTCGAATTGCGTGCGGACCGCAGGCAGGTAGCCGGACCATCCGTAAAGGCTTCCGCCGCCGAAACATCCTGCGATGGTCAGCACAAGATGAGACCTGCGCATGGCACCAGACATCAGGTATCTCCTGAATATGCTATTACAGACTTGTAGGAACAAATTATCTGAGTCAACCTTCGTCACGGGAGGTATGTGCAGTTGATTCTTGTGATCGGAGCGGCTCAGACACCATTTAACAGGCGGCGTGACGGGACAGGATTTCGCGATTGGGCCTGCGAGGCCTTTGAGGCAGCACGCGCCATGGCCGGGATCGACCGCAGCGATATCGACGCCCTGATCGTCGCCTCGGAAAGCGACTTCTTCACGCTTCAGCTCAATCCCGCCTCGGTGCTCGCGCAGGACTTCGGCCTAAACGAGGCCGAAACGCTGCGCGTCGAAGGCGGCGGGGCCACGGGCCAGTTGGCCGTACACGCGGGTGTGGAACGCATCCTCTCGGGTCGGGCGCGGTACGTCGCTGTCGTTGGTGTAGATCCCTCCGCCAGCGCCTTGGCGGGCGACAGCATTCGCGCACTTTACGGCTATTCCTTCGACTTCTGGACAGATGGTCTTGCCGGAGTTACAGCCACCAGCCTTTATGCTCTGTCATGGCAGGCCTTCGCCGCCGAACACAGGGGAACAGGCGATGACCTCAATGCCGTGACGATCAAGAACCGGGGTAATGCGATGTGCAATCCTCATGCTCATCTGCCGCGCCAACACACGTCAGAGGACTTCGCCGATAGCCCGATGATCGCAGCGCCCTATTGCCGGTTGCATTGTTCACCACTCAGCGACGGTGCGGCGGCACTGATCCTGTCTGCACCCGACGCGGCGCCTGACAACCGCCGCAACTTCGCGCCCCAGATTACCGGGATCGGCGCCGCTTCCGATCTACCGGGGCTCGGACACAGGAAGGCACCAGGCACCTTCGCCGCCAAGACCAAAGCCGCCAGGCGCGCCTTCGACATGGCCGGGCTCAGCGCCGCGCAGATCGCGGTCGCCGAGGTTTATGACGCCTACGCCGGGGCCGAAATGCAGGCAGTCACAGCCCTTGGTCTTGCCGAAGATCCGTTGCGTACATTGCGGGACGGTGGTTTTGACGCAGACGGGGGATGTCCAATCAACCTTTCGGGCGGTTTGATGGGCCAAGGCGCGCCGGTCGGGGCGACAGGTGTCGGGCAGACCGCCAGTTGCGCCCTCCTTCTGGAAGGGCGCTATCACGCGGGTCTTCAGCCTGATCGTCCATTGGGTCATGCGTTGGCCGACACGCATGGCGGGGTCGGCACAACATGCGCGGTCACGGTGCTAAGTGCAGGAGCGGTAGCATGAAACAAGACATCACGCTCAACTATACCCTTGGCGAAGGCTGGTTGGCCCCCTGGCTTGACGGGCTACGCGAGGGCAAGGCTCTGGCTTCCACCTGCAAAGAGTGCGGCAACGCGCATTTCCCACCCTTAAGGGCGTGCCCGACCTGCCGTGCACCTTGCGATGGTTGGTGTGCGTTGAACGGCGGCGCCTCGGTTGTCTATCGCACCACCGGCGCAGACGGCGACTTTGCCATGGTGCGTTTTGACGGGGCCTGCGGTGCAGCTATCGCCAATGCGCAAGCCCTGCCACCGGATGCCACGCGTGCCATACTTGCCCCCTGCCGCGACGCCCCCCCGAAACTAGCTCTCATTCCGGAGCCTGAGACATGAGTGATTATCTCGACGCATTGAATGCCCAGAAATTGGCGGACCTGCACCTGACCCGCGATTGCGCAGGTGACTACGTCATTACATGGCCTGCGGATTACAATATCTACACCGCCACGGTGGGCCACTATCTGGGCCCGATGGACCGTGACAAGCCGGCAATGATCTTTGAGGCGCCGGGTGGCAGCGTCACCACTCTGAGCTTTGCCGAAGTCGATGCCGCAGCCACTAGCCTCGCGGCAGCGCTTCGGCGCCTGGGCTATGGCGCGGGCGACCCGATTGCACTGCACACGGGTCAGCACCCCGATACGGGCATCGGACATATGGCAGTCGCCAAGATCGGCGGCATCGCGGTGACACTGTCGCAACTTTACGGGCCCGATACGCTGGCCCATGCGCTGAACGATTGTCAGACCGGCGTCATCCTGACCAGCCGAGAGGCGTGGGAGCCGTTGCGGCATGAAAACTTTCCCCATCTCCGCCATGTTTTGATGCGTGATCCCGGTCCCACCGACCACGACCTGGAGGCGGCAATGTCCTCGCCACCCGAAGATTTCATACCGGAATTGGGCGGTGCGGATGATCCTGCGTTGCTGATGTATACCTCCGGGTCGACCGGCAAACCGAAAGGGATCATACACGGCCATAGGGTTCTTGCAGCCTATACACCTTCGATCAATCTGTTCTTCAACCTCACGCTTGAGGATGAAGACGCAGTGTTCTGGTCACCGTCGGATTGGGCCTGGGTCGGCGGCTTGCTGGACATGTTGTTTCCCGCTTGGATGGCGGGTCGTCCCGTTGCCACTTCGCTGGAGCGGTTCACGGCAGAATATGCCTATGCATTCATGAGCCGTCATAAGGTCACACATAGCTTTCTTGCGCCCACGGCCATCAAACGGCTGGCCCAGCATCCCAACCCCCATGCCGCGCATAATCTGGCCTTGCGGGTCATTTGCACGGGGGGAGAGGCGCTGGCAGCCGAAACGCTTAGTTGGGCCGAGCGTAAACTGCGCGTCACCTGCAACGAGTTTTACGGCATGACCGAGGTCAATCACCTGATCGGAAACTGTGCGGCTCTGTTCCCGCGCCGCCCAGGCTCGATGGGCCGAGCCTATCCCGGGCACGAGGTACTGCTGGTCGATGGCGATGGTCAGCAAGTTGGCGATGAGGAACCAGGAGAGGTCGTCACCCCCCACGCTTCCCCCACGCGGTTTCTGGGGTATTTCAACAATGCCGAAAAGACCGCCGATATGAAACTGGGGCCCTACTGGCGCACGCACGACCTGGCCGTCCGTGATGCAGACGGGTATTTCTGGTACAAGGGACGCTCAGACGATCTGATAAAATCATCAGGCTTTCGCATTGGTCCGGCCGAGATCGAAGAATGCCTCTTGTCTCATCCTGCCGTGGCCGAAGTCGCGGTGATTGCTAAGCCCGACACAGACCGAGGTGCCATCGTCAAGGCCTTCGTCAGCACACGATCCGGCTTTGACGGTAATGCGCTATTGGCACAAAGGCTGAAAAACCACGTAAAAAACCGGCTTGCTGCATACAAGGCCCCGCGTGAGGTTGCTTTTGTGGATCGTTTTGAGATGACGTCGTCGGGCAAGATCAACCGCCGTGTCTTGCGCGATTCTGAACAAGCGAAAGCCCGCAACCAAGAGGTGGATTGAACCGTTCCAGATGTATCACGTCCCAGCGTTATAGGCGTTGGGTTTTGTCGCAAACTCGCAATCAGCCAAAGAGTATCGGATCTGTTGCAAACTTTGAAGCATTGACCTTTGTGGTGCTAGCGCCGGGGTAGCGAACGGCATTATTCAGGTGCAGGTTAGTCGATGATTTCGTTCAAAGAGGCACCGTATCCGAAAGACGCGACCCTGTTCGCGGTTTTCTTTTACTTTCGCTACGGTGTCTCCTATCGAGACCTTGATGAAATCATGGCCGAGCGCGGTGTTTCAGTGGATCACACCACGCTGAACCGATGGGTAACACGGTATTCCGGTGCAATCGCTGTAGCAGCACATCGCCGCAAAGGGCCTTGCGACCGTTCTTGGAGAATGGACGAGACTCCGAGTAATTGAGCGACAGCTCTCTTGGCCGGTCATGATGGCACTGGAGCAATGACAGGAGAGCAAAATGGAACAGTGTTTTGTCGGATTGGACGTATCGAAAGCAGAGACGTCGATTTGCATGTGCGATGAGAATGGTGCCACTGTGCATGCAGTTAAGACAGTGGCGGACCCTGATGTGATCTGTCAGGCGCTGCGCAAACACCGTGGATTTATTCAATGCGTCGTTCTTGAGACCGGCGCTAGCACCACAAAGGTCAATGGTCAAAAGTTTGCAACAGATCCTTTCCTCGATCTTCTAGCGGTAGATATTCTCACCGCCGTCGTCGAAAATCATCGGGGATTTGCAATTCACCCGCAGAGGAACCTGATCCCCCACCTTGGCCTTAACCTGCCCGGCGAGTTGAACGGTTGCCTGTTGACCATCTGGTAGCCGCGTATACAGGAGGGTTGTGTCGCCCAACTGTTCGATGACTTCGACGGTGGGGGACAGGCTTGGGCTCTGGGAGTCCAGTTCAAAGAAATCTGGGCGTAGGCCGATCTCAAAAGGCATGCCACCTTGTCTTGAAGGTGCGGGCAAATCAACACTTGTTCCTGAGAACTGAACCGTCAAACCGTCGCCTGTTCGTTCGTGTCCATCCAATCGCATAAATATCGCCGGTGGCTGGCCCAGAAAACCCGCGACAAACTTGTTGCGTGGGTGATTGAAGAGATCAAGTGGACTACCCACCTGTTCGATCACGCCCGCATTCATCACCACAATACGGTCTGCCAGCGTCATCGCTTCAACCTGATCGTGAGTGACATAGATCATCGTCGCATCAAGCTGATTGTGAAGCCGTGCAAGTTCTACCCGCATCTCAACACGCAAGGCAGCGTCCAAATTAGAGAGCGGCTCATCAAAGAGGAAGATCTTCGGATCGCGAACAATCGCTCGGCCTATTGCGACGCGCTGGCGCTGGCCGCCGGAAAGGGCTTTGGGCCTGCGGCTTAGATAATCGTCAATCTTCAGAACCTTGGCAGCCGCCAGCACCTTTTCGCGGATTTCGTCTTTGGGGCGCTTTGCGATCTTCATACCAAATCCGATGTTTTCGGCGACCGTCATATGCGGGTAAAGCGCGTATGATTGGAACACCATCGCCACATCGCGTTCCTTCGGCAGCAGGCCGGTGACGGATCGCCCATCGATCTTCAGATCGCCCGAGGTGACCTTTTCCAGCCCTGCGATCGTGCGCATCAGGGTGGACTTGCCACAGCCCGAAGGGCCGACCAGAACGATAAACTCGCCCGGTTCAACGCTCAGATTGATGTCTCTCAGCGCGTGAAAGTCGCCATAGTGTTTGTCCAGGGAAATGGCTTCGAAAGCGGTCACTTTGATCGGTCCTTACTTCACGGCGCCCATGGTCATGCCCGCGATCATCTTCTCGGACAGGATGGCATAGACAAGGATTGTGGGGATGATGACGATGGTCACTCCAGCAAAAAGACCAGGCCAGTCGCTGGTGTATTGCATTGCGTTTTGCAGTGAATAGAGGCCCAGCGGCAGGGTGCGGTTTTCCGGACTGTTCAGAATCACCAGCGACAATTGGTATTCGTTCCACAGCCAGATGAAATTCAGTATCGCCGCTGTCGCCACGCCCGGCATCGCCATCGGTAGCATCACATAGCGGAAAGTTTGAAAATCGCTGCACCCATCCAACAGGGATGCCGCCTCAAGCTCTGACGGTAATGAGGCAAAGAACCCGGTCAGCAGGTAGACAGTGAAGGGGATCGAGATCGCAACGAACACAATCGTCAGACCGGTCAGGCTGTCGGACAGACGCAGCCATGCGAGGATGCCAAAGATCGGGATAAACAGCATTGGGATCGGGATACCCATACCGATGACGAACAGGTTTGTCAGTGCCTCGCGGCCTCGGAACTTGGCACGGCTCAACACATAAGCTGCAGGGGTCGAGACCAGCAGGATCAGGAACACCGACAGGCAGACGATAACGACCGAGTTCGAAAAGAACTCACCTAACCGCCCGACATTCCAGGCGGTCTCAAAATTCTCCCACCGCAGTTCAGCAGGCGGTTTGAGGCCGGATCGCAACACCTCGCGCTTGGATTTGAATGCGCTCATCACCACCCACAGGATCGCGGCGACAGTGAAGGCGACCCAAGCCCAGATGGCGATGTAGGCAGGTAGGCGGCGCAGAAGGGTCATAGCTTAAAACTCCAACTGGTCACGGCGCATCAGACGGCGCACAAGGACAATCAGCGAAAACGCCAGCACGAGCATCACCACGCCGATCGCCGTGGCATAGCCCAGCTGATAGATCGGATCGCGTTGTCCGAAGCCCATGATGTAAAGGTAAATCCCCAGCGTATACAGCTGCTGCGGCACTTGCAGAAAGCCAAAGGCAAAGGGGAACTCGAACATCTTCACCGCGTTGATGATCCAGATAACAAAGGAGATCGTCATCACGTCCCAGATCATCGGCACTGTGATGTACCAGAACTTGTGCCAAAGGTTTGCGCCCTCAAGATCGGCAGCCTCGTACATATCCGCCGGAATTTTATCGACGCCTGCCAGCAGCAGGATCAGAAAGAATCCGGTAAAAACCCAAACCAGCGCCGCCAGCATTGCCCAGAATATATTATCGGGCGAGGTCCAAAGTGTCTTCCCCGCCCCCTCGAACCCCAGCGATTTGAGTGAGGTGTTCAGCAGCCCATAGCGCGGATTGTAGATATAGGCCCACATCGCCGACAGCGCGACAACCGAGACGACGTTGGGCAGGAAAAATACCAGCCGAAACAACTTCTTCCCCCAGATGCCCGAGTTGATCAAAATGGTGTAGAGAAAGGCCAGAAAGAAGACAAAGAAACCACCGACAAACAGTAGGGCCAACGTGTTGCGGAAGCTTAGCCAAAAGGTCGGGTCGTTCCAAAGGCGGCGATAGTTTCCAAGACCGATGAACTTGGCCTCGGAACCGAAACCGGACCATTCGAACAGGCTGGAGTAAAAGGTAAAACCGGTGGGGATTAAGAAAAAGCACAGGTAAACGATCATGGCGGGGGCTACGAAAAGCCCGATAAGTCTTTTGCCGATCATGTGTCCACCCTGTCTTGTATTTAGCCGGCCCCGGTTTCAGGGCCGGTTTTTGATGCTGAAATCAGCGATTTTCCCAGTAGCCTTTGGTCTGTTCGACCATGCCGTTGATAAACTCATCGGCCGTGATCTGGCCTAGGAACACCTTGTTGTGCATCGCTTCATAGATGTTGCTGGAATAATCCGCGTAAGCAACCTTGAGGCCCAGATTTTCAGACAGCAGGCTTGTGGCATTCGCCACAGCTTCGCGACTGTCTGAGATTACGTCGGCCCATTCGACCGAGGCATTGGCCACACCGATCAACGCGTCATCGGCCATCTTTTGCTGGGCTGATTTACTGAGCGCGAATCTGATGAAGTCCTGCGCCGCTTCGGCATCTTCGGCCCCTTCGGGGACGGCAAAGCTCACCGCGTAGATGATGGTGTCGTTCACATTCCCTTTGCCGCCTTCGACCATTGGGAAGTTCATCGCTCCCCATTCGAAACCTTCCTCGACCTGTTCAGCTAACTCAATGGGCAGCCACGAGCCTACCAACTCGGTCGCGGTTTCGCCGAACGCTAAAGTCTGCTGACCCGCAGGCCACTGATAGCCCCTGCTTTCCTCGGGGATCAGACCATCAGCCCATAGGGCTGCCTCAAGCTCCAGAGCCTGACTCACAGCCGGGTCACGCCAAGTTTCGCCAGTCTTGTCCTCGGCGGCTTTCAGCAAAAAATCAGGACCTGCGATCCGTGCCAACAGGTAGTTGAGCCAATTGATGTTATAGAAGGCGATGTCGCTTTCTACCGCAATTGCGTTCACGCCACTGTCTTTGACGGCCTTCATCGCATCCACATAGCCAGCCCAGGTCGAGGGGATCTCGGACACACCGGCGTCGCGCAGTTGGGCAGCGTTGTAAAAAATCTGATAGGTGTAGAAGGCGTAGGGCAACTGACCGACCGAGCCGTTCAATTCGGCATTGGCCAGAAGTGCAGGATAAAACGCATCGCCCACAGTACCGCCATCGGGTGAATCCGAGGCCACAAGACCATCCAGCGGAACTGCTGCGCCTTGCCCAACCAGACCGCCATTCAGGCCATCCATGTCCGCGTCCATCAGGTCAATACTTGTACCACCGGCCAGTGCATTTCGCACAGTTGTCTGGTTCTGACGCCCATTCCAGACCACATTGAACGTTACATCAGGGTTTGCCGCACTGTATTCATCCATCAGAGCTTTCAAAACCTGCGCCTGCGGTTCGGGCTCGTTCCAGAAAGACCAATAGGTGATTTCGGTTTCAGCAAAAGCCACGCTGGCGGTCAAGCCAGCGATCAGGCTCAGGCCAGAAAGTTTGATGTGAGACACAAGAATTCCTCCCTCTAGGTTACGCCAGTGACGACGATCTCGAATCGCACATTAGGGTGCTAAATGTAGTTTAGCAACATTTCTTGAGCTTTACATACTTATTTAGCGCCATATTGGTAGTTGTCTTTCTCGATAGTTCCGATAATGTAGTTTTGCTGATATATGTGACGCACTGAAAGGGGCACCCGTTGGCAGAGAGCGCGGATATTTTGAACCAAATCAAAAGCGACCTCCCGGAATTGTCGCGCGCATTGCGTAGTGTGGCCGAATTCCTGCTGGCCAACCCAACCCAGTTCATTCGCCAGCCTCTTCGTGAGTTATCCGAGACCATCCGCGTCAGTGAGCCCAGTCTGATCCGGTTTGCCCGCCGCTATGGCTTCAGAGGCCTTCCCGACCTGCGCATCGCAGTTGCAATGGCGCTGGCCGCCCATGAAAGCGGTAGCAGCGCCGAGATTGAGCCAACCATTCACGACAAGGAGGTCGTGAACAAACGGGCAAAACGCGCCGTGGCCGCGCTGGCGGCTGACCTGATTGCGGATGACCAGTCCATATTGCTCGATTCCGGCTCGACTGTGCAGTTCATGGCGGAGCACTTGAAAAGCGCGCCATCGAAAGTGCTGATGACCACTGGGCTGAACTTGATGCTGGCCTTGCATGACTGTCCCCAGCATCAGTTGATGCTGACTGGTGGTGTGTTGCGACAGAATGCTATGTCACTTAGCGGTCGATTGGTCGAGGCTACGCTAGAGACTATGTCATTCGACACCGTCCTGCTGGGCGCTGACCGGGTGGACCCGGCGCTTGGCCTGTCAACCTTTAGCGAGGAAGAGGCGCATCTGAACCGCGCCATGATCCGATCCAGCCGCCGTGTCATTGTTCTGGCCGACGCTAGCAAGTTCGGCGCGACCAAACTGCACCGCATCTGCGACCTATCCAAGGTAGATGCCATCGTGTCTGACGCCTCGATGCCAACTGAAATGCAACAGGAATTGCGCAGTAAGGATGTCCGGCTTCACCTCGCCGACATAGCCGAAACTGCCCAAACATCATAAACCGAACGGACATACCTCATGAGTGCAAACACTTGGGCAACAGAAACGGAAATTGCCGCGCAGCCTGAAATTTGGGCAGCTTGGTCAAATATCCTGCCTGGAATTGCAGCTGATATCTCGGGCTGGATCGCTGAACGCCGCCCGGATGTGATCTGGCTGACGGGTGCGGGCACCTCAGCCTTTATCGGGGATGCGCTGGCCGTGTATCTGAACGGCCGCCTGAACGACATTCCGGTGCGCAATGTGCCGTCAACTGATCTGGTGGCGCGACCTGGTGATTTTCTGAAGGCAGGGGTGCGACCACTGGTAGTATCCTTTGGTCGGTCAGGAAACAGTTCCGAGACTCTGGGCACGTTAGACCTGCTGGAGCGCGACTGCCCAAAGGCGGATCGCTTGAACATCACCTGCAACGCCGACAGCGCTTTGGCCACGCGTGCGCATCCCGGACCAGGAGAGCAAAAGATAATCGTGCTGCCCGATGCCTGCCACGACCAGGGTTTTGCGATGACCTCCAGCTACACCACCATGCTGTTGACCGCTTTGGCCTGCATGTCCGGCGTTTCCGAGGACGATATTTCGGGCAATATAACTACGCTGGCCCGGGCCGCACGCGAGGTGTTGCAATCCGTGCCTGACCTGCCACGCCCGGCGCGGGCAGTGTTTCTGGGGTCGGGGCCGTATCTTGGCACTGCTCGGGAATCGGCGCTGAAGGTGCTGGAACTTGCCGCTGGTCAGGTGGTGACGGCTTGGGACAGTACCCTTGGATTCCGCCACGGCCCCAAGGCGATCACAGATGATCAGACCACGGTGTTCGTATTCCTATCTTCGGACCCGCTAACCCGCAAATATGACGACGACATTGTGACCGAACTGCGCAGCCAGTTCCCGGATACGCGGACCGTCAGCATCGGCGATCCTGATGTCGGAGCGAACCCCGACCTGAGCATACCCACTGGCTTGCCCGATGTCTGGAACACCGCACTTTATGTGCTGGTGGCGCAAGTGCTGTCAGTGGCGTGGTCGAAATCTCTGGGCCTGAACGTGGACAATCCATTCGAGGGTGGCAATCTCAGCCGGGTGGTCAGCCATGTCCGCCTCTACGTCTGACGCGGCCTGGGGCGGCATTGATCTTGGGGGCACCAAGATCGAAGCGACGCTGTTCGACAGCAACCTGACCGCTCTCGCCTCGCGCCGCATACCCACACCACGGCAAAGCTATGCCGACCTACTGGAGGCACTGACCGCCGAAATCACATGGCTGAGGGTGGCATCCGGGCAACCCGACCTACCAGTGGGTATCGGCATTCCGGGCCTGATCGATCCGATCACGGGACAATCGGTCACCGCCAACCTGCCAGCCAACGGCATGCCATTGGGGAACGATCTGAAGGCGCGAAACGGCGGCTTCATCCGCCTAGCCAACGATTGCAAGTGTTTCGCCCTTTCGGAGGCGATTGGCGGCGCGGGGGAGGGCTATCACACGGTGTTCGGCCTGATCCTCGGCACCGGGCTTGGTGGCGGTGTTGTGGTTGACGGCGCGTTGTTGCCCGGGCCGAATGTTCTAGCGGGCGAGATCGGGCATGCCGCTCTACCCGCCCCAATTATGGCGCGTTACAACCTGCCAATCCTGCCCTGCGGTTGTGGCCGCCAGGGTTGTTTCGAGACCTTTTTGTGCGGCACAGGCATGACACGACTAGCCAAGACGCTCGCTGGCGCGCCCCTCACCGCGCCCGAGGTTGTAGCGGCGACAGCCCAAGGGGACGAAACAGCCGCGCATATCCTTGATGTTTGGCTTCAGATCGCCGGGGAGCTTTTGCATAGCCTGCAACTGCATATCGATCCCGATTGCATCGTGCTAGGCGGCGGACTGAGCAATATCGAAGGGCTGGAACACAATCTTGCTGACGCGTTGGCAAGTGTTGCTCTTCCCGGCTTGCGCGCCCCCCTTATCTGCAAACCTAAATTCGGCGATAGCAGCGGAGCGCGTGGGGCCGCGTTGCTGGTCCGCCCGGATGCTTGAAATGGAAACGAACCCATGAGCTTTTTTGCCGACCTGAATGCACGCAATCGCGGCAGTGAACCCGTTGCGATCCCCTCGGTTTGTTCGGCACAGCCGGATGTGTTACGGGCCTCCCTTTTGCTGGCACAAGAATTGCAGCGCCCGGTTCTGATTGAAGCGACCAGTAATCAGGTCAATCAATTCGGCGGCTATACTGGTATGCAGCCTGCCGATTTCATTCGCTTTGTGAATGACATCGCGCAACAGGCCGATATCGATCCGGCACTGTTTCATTTTGGCGGCGACCACCTTGGTCCTCAAGCCTGGCGCAGTGAGCCCGCCGACAGGGCCATGGCAAAGGCCGAAGATCTGATGCACGCCTATGTGCAGGCCGGGTTTACTAAGATCCACCTCGATTGTTCCGAAGGCTGCGCCGGTGAGCCCGCACAAGTCGACGACCAGACTTCGGCCACCCGCGCCGCCCATCTGGCCGCCGTGTGCGAAGCCGCAGCCCCTGATCCCGAGCGCCTGTCCTATGTAATAGGAACCGAGGTGCCTCCGCCCGGCGGCGCGCGCACCGACGAAGAGGGCCAGGGCATCACACCAACCGATCCGGCGCATGCGCGCAAGACGCTGGACACCCATCTTGCCGCATTCAAGGCGGCAGGAGTGGCCCAGGCATGGCCCCGCGTTATCGGGCTAGTGGTGCAGCCGGGACTGGAGTTTTCTGCCACCCATATCGACCATTTCGACCGATCCGCGTCCGATCACCTGTCGCAAGCGCTGTCAGGAGTTCCACATATCTGTTTCGAGGCGCATTCGACCGACTACCAGCACCCAGAGGTCTACCCTGACCTCGCCGCGCGGCATTTCAGCGTTCTCAAGGTCGGTCCTGCGCTAACTTTTGCGTACCGGCAAGCGCTTTATTCGCTGGATCATCTGCGGGCGTTGCTGCTCAAAGACGGCACCAACCTGATGAAACAAATGGAGCAGGTCATGTTGGATCAACCCGGATATTGGCAAAAACACTATGCCGGAACACCAGTTGAACTACGCCTGCAACGGCATTTCGGCTATGCTGACCGCATCCGATACTACTGGCCGGATGCCAAGGTACAGCAGGCGGTTGCCGCTCTGTTTTCTGCCCTCGGGCCGAAACGACCGCCCGCGCCGGTGCTGGAACAATGCTTTGACACGCAAGTCATCTCTCGCGCCGAAGCGCTTGGCGAAGACTGGGCGAAGGCACTTGTCCTTGCACAGGTTCATCAAGCTCTGCGTCCCTATTTCTTCTAAAAAGGGACGGCGTATGCGATATTTCCTCCCCCAAGCATTGTTCGACGGACAGGCCCTGCGGACCAATACCGCACTGGCATGCGAGGGCGAGGTCGTGGCCGATATCATGCCTCTCAGTGCCCTGCCCACCGGCACCCTGATCGAGCCGGTTGAAGCGCTGATAACCCCGCCTCTATTCGATGTGCAGGTTAATGGCGGTGGCGGTGTGATGCTTAACAACATGCCAACCCGTGAAGGCGTGCGCAATATTGCACAGGCCCATAACGCACTTGGCACCACCTGCCTGCTGCCGACAGTGATCACAGACCGTCCCGAGATCATGGACCGCAGCGCGCAGGCTGTTGCCAGCGAGCTGGGACAAAATGGCGTACTGGGCATTCACATCGAAGGGCCGCATATCAGCGTCGCTCACAAGGGCACCCATAACCCCGCCTATATCCGACCTTTCGACGATCACACGATGGCGGTGCTGGAAGGGCTGCGGCACAGGGGCGTCCCAGTGCTTCTGACACTGGCCCCTGAAATCGTTGAGCCTGGCCTGATCGCCCGGTTGACCCGCATGGGTATTGTTGTCTCAGCCGGACACAGCGCCGCAAGCGCCGAAAAAACCCAGAAGGCCCTGGCAGAAGGGCTACGCTGCTTTACCCACTTGTTCAACGGGATGCCTCAAATGACTTCACGCGCACCCATGATCACCGGAGTGGCGATCAACAGCGAAGTCTGGTGCGGCATCATCGCAGACGGCCATCATGTCAGCGACGACATGGTGGCATTGGCCACTCGCGCGCGCCCAATACCAGACCGGATGATCCTTGTTTCTGACGCCATGTCCACGGTCGGAGGACCCGATCACTTTGAGCTCTATGGTGAGACCATGCGTGTGGAAGTTGGACGCCTGGTCAATTCGGAAGGGTCACTTGCTGGCGCACATATTGATCTGGCAACCTCTGTCCATCGAATGGTGACAAATATTGGTATTCTGATGATAGAAGCTGTGCGCATGGCAACTTCAAACCCATTTGAGATGATGCGATTGGACTGTCCCAAAATCATTGGGAGCAAACTTTCCGATCTGGGTAAGCTTCGTAGCAGCGGAATTGCTTCAGACTGCTGATAAATTTCCTCCATCCATAGTCATGCCTCTTCCAAAATTCTGATTTTTTCGCGAGTAAATAACCTCGCAAATCTGCCACGTGGCGAACGCAGAAAAGGCGAGGGAACCTGCAATTCCAACCAACACCGTAGTCCCGAAGGTTGTGTCGCAAACTTTGGGCGTGGATTGACGAGCATGCAGATTCCGACGTCTGTTGCCCGCGTATTGTTCTCTAACAGGTTTTATCATGATTTCCCTGAAAGGCTGCACTTTCCCCAAGGATGCCGTTTTGTACGCTGTGTAGTTCTATTTGCGGTACACAGTGTCGTATCGTGATTTGGAAGAGATCATGGCTGAACGCGGCGTGCGAGTTGACCACGCCACATTGAATAGGTGGGTTGTGAAATACTCGCCGATAGTCGCTGATCGTACGCAATCAAGGAAGCGTCCAACTCAGAAATCCTGGCGCATGGACGAAACCTATCTCCGTGTGCGCGGCAAGTGGATGTATCTTTATCGAGCGGTAGACAAAGCGGGAAACACCCTTGATTTCATGCTGTCCGAGCGACGAAATCGTCCAGCAGTTACCAAGTTCTTTGCCAAAGCTTTGTCGTCAAACGGGATCCCAAACAAAATCGTCATAGACAAGAGCGGCGCCAATGCGGCGGGCATTCGGGAAGTGAACAGAATCCTGAAGCGGTTCGGTTGCCCAGCCAAAGTACAGACGATCAGGTCCAAATATTTGACGGATGTATTTGACAAGAACTTTTTGAGGCACCGCGCCCTTGTCTTTGGGTGAGCTACTGAGGTGCG
>NZ_CANMQQ010000012.1 GCF_947500045.1 uncultured Ruegeria sp.
GATGCCCACCGTCTCTCCGATGCGTCTCAACCGTCTCTCCGGCCCGTCTCCAGCACCTCACCAGCGCCGGTGAAGGGGTATTTACGGATTAGGTCTGAGACCTGCAACCCCCATTCTGAAAAAACTTCACATTTCCCATCAGATTCTTCATCACCTTAATAAAAACAACAGGTTACCTTAACAATTCAGGCTTTCACCTGCTTCCTCATGCTTATGGAACACCCTAGGAAAGCTCAAATTCGAGCATTCAGGCGGAATCGCGACCTGCACCTCAGACTCAGCCATAGAAAACGCCGCCAAGGTTTCCCGAGGCGGCGTCATTCTGTGAGTGGTCAGTGTGTTTAGTTCAGATCGAAACGATCCGCATTCATCACCTTATTCCAGGCCGAGATGAAATCGCAGACGAACTTACCACCCGCATCGGCCTGACCATAGACCTCGACCAGCGCGCGCAGTTGCGAGTTCGAACCAAATACCAGATCCATGCGGGTGCCGGTCCACTTCACGTCTCCGCTGGCGCGGTCGCGACCTTCATAGACACCGTCACCAGATGGTTTCCATTCGGTGCCCATATCCAGCAGGTTCACGAAGAAGTCGGTGCTGAGTGCGCCCACGCGGTCAGTGAACACGCCATGAGAGGTACCGCCGAAGTTTGTGCCCAGCACACGCATCCCGCCGACAAGCGCAGTCATCTCAGGTGCGGACAGCGTCAGCAGTTGCGCCTTGTCGACCAGCAGAGCCTCGGCCGGAACCGAATACTCCTTACGCAGGTAGTTGCGGAAGCCATCTGCGATGGGTTCCATCACAGCGAAGGAATCGACATCCGTCTGCTCTTGCGAAGCATCGGTACGGCCCGGTGCAAAGGGCACGTCAACCTCATGACCCGCCGCCTTGGCTGCCTGTTCGATGGCTGCAGCGCCACCCAGAACAATGACATCAGCCAATGAGACCTTCTTCCCGCCGGACTGGGCGTCATTAAACGCTGTCTGAACGCCTTCCAGCGCATCCAATGCCTTTGAGAGTTTCAGAGGCTCATTGACATCCCAGTCCTTCTGCGGGGCCAGACGTACGCGGGCGCCGTTGGCACCGCCACGCATGTCCGAACCCCGGTAGGTCGAGGCCGAAGCCCATGCGGTCGATACCAGCTCTGAAACCGAAAGCCCGGTCGCTAGGATCTTGGCCTTCAGGTCGGCCACATCTGCATCATCGATCAACGCGTGATCTACGGCTGGTACGTTGTCCTGCCACAGCAGTTCTTCGGCAGGCGCTTCAGCACCCAGATAGCGTGAGCGGGGGCCCATGTCGCGGTGGGTCAGCTTGAACCAGGCGCGAGCGAAGGCATCCGCGAACTCTTCCGGGCTTTCGTGGAACCGCTTTGAGATGGGCCCATAGATCGGATCCATGCGCATCGCCATGTCGGCGGTGGTCATCATAGTCTTGACCTTTTTGGACGGATCATGCGCCACCGGTGCCATGTCTTCGTCTTTCACGCCGACCGGTTCCCAGATCCATGCCCCCGAAGGGCTTTTGGTCAGGTTCCAGTCATAACCGAACAGCAGGTCGAAATAACCGTTGTCCCATTTGATCGGGTTCGCCGTCCACGCGCCTTCGATGCCGCTGGTGGTGGTGTCATCACCTTTGCCACTGCCGAGCTTGTTGATCCAGCCAAATCCCATGGCCTCGATCGGGGCAGCTTCGGGTTCGGGGCCGACCAGATCGGGATCACCCGCGCCGTGTGCCTTACCGAAAGTGTGGCCACCTGCAACCAGCGCCACGGTTTCTTCGTCATTCATTGCCATCCGGCCAAACGTGTCACGGATGTCACGACCAGAGGCCAGAATGTCAGGCTGACCATCGGGGCCTTCCGGGTTCACATAGATCAGACCCATCTGTACGGCAGCCAGCGGGTTTTCCAGATCACGTTCGCCCGAATACCGGCTGTGCGGGTTCTCGGTCGGAGCCAACCATTCGGTTTCAGCGCCCCAATAGATGTCTTCTTCGGGCGCCCAGATATCTTCGCGACCGCCTGAGAAGCCAAAGGTTTTGCCGCCCATGGATTCGATCGCGCAGTTGCCCGCCAGAATATACAGGTCAGCCCATGAAATCTGATTGCCGTATTTCTGCTTGATCGGCCACAGCAGACGGCGCGCCTTGTCCAGGTTGCCGTTATCGGGCCAACTGTTCAGTGGTGCAAAACGCTGATTACCGGTCGAAGCGCCACCACGACCATCCGCCGTTCGATAGGTACCGGCGCTGTGCCACGCCATCCGGATAAACAGACCGCCATAGTGCCCATAGTCCGCTGGCCACCAATCCTGCGAGTCGGTCATCAGCGCATAGAGGTCTTCTTTCAGCGCCTGCAAGTCGAGCTTCTTGAACTCTTCCGCGTAATCGAACGTCTCACCCATCGGGTTCGAGGCAGGTCCACGTTGGTGAAGGATCGAAAGGTTCAGCTGGTTCGGCCACCAATCCCGGTTGGTCCGGGCCTCGGCGCCATGCATTACTGGGCATTTGCCCGTGTTGGGGGTGTCACTTCCGTCCATATCGATCTCCAGTCCTGGCTAGATGTGTGCGTCGTGTGGTTAAATCTGAAACGAGAAACAGCGGTCTTGAGTGTCTTTGCGTCCATTATCAGATTGGGCGATGCGCGTGATCACGCAGGTCCGCCCTGCTCTCAATCTGGGAAATGGCATTAACGACTCGTTCTTTCTGTTTGGATGTAGACTTAGCAAATCCAATCCATTTGGATAAGTTTTGTTTTTCGATGAAAGCGATAGTCATAGGCTATCATCAGGCCCTCCAGATGCAGCCGCTTCCGCCCAGCTTTGTCCGATGCTAAGGAACTGTCGCGACCATATTCTTGTGTTAGGCCCCCACTCCAGATCACAGATGTGAAAAAAGTGAGAGCTTCGCCCGTGGGATCGTAGGAATGAGCGGTTGCTGCCAATCACCCAAACGTAGGCCCCGAGGCCAAAGTGAGCCTGTTGGTTGTGGTTGAACGCAAGGAATACGCACCGGTCCGTCAACGCAGGTTCAGTGGCCGCTGACTTTCTTGTAGAGCGCCGACTTATATCCAAACGGGATACCCAATACACCGACCAGCCATCCGGCAGTTCGGGCGATCTGGATAAACCGTCGATCCGGCTGAAACGGCAACAACAGGATTGCCCCCAGCAGAGCCACCAAGCGCAGCGGGGCGCTTAGAAAACCCAAAACAGCCCGCTTTGGCTTTTGATCAAGCTTGCGACGCATATGGGTGTTGGATTGATCGCGCCCGCGGGCGGCCTGGTACCAGAATGACAGGCGCTCGGGCGGAATGGTCTCATACACAAACGCGTCGGGCACCCAGCCGACAGGCAATCCGGCGGCAACAGTTTCGGCATAGAACTTTGCGTCCGTCCCGCCTGTCATCCGCATCGTTTCATCGAACCAAAGACCGGTTTCGCTGAACAGGCGTGTCTCGCCCAGCCAGTTATTGGTCACAATGGTCACGCCGCCCGTATCGTTCAGGGTGGCTTTCTTCGCGGCCGCGTTTTCCTTATCAAGGTAACGGTTGCTGATGTTACGTAACATCAGCCGCTGCAACGCGGTTTCCTGACCCGTTGGCCCTGCTGCACGAAGCGGCGCACCCAGCAACACGGCGGAGCTGGCGCGATATCCAGCGACAAGCTGTTCAAGCCAGTCGGGTGCTACCACTTCATCATCATCCACAAAGCACAGCAGATCCGAGCCGTTCTGCAACGCTTCGCGTGCTGCGCGGTTGCGCCCAAATGGGATACCCAACTCGGTCTCAAGGACGTAGTCCAGAGCTGCTCCATTGGGTAAAACGTCGCCCGCTGCCCGCACGGTTTCTTCGCTGAGCGCTGCGCTGTCGTTTTCCACCACCAAACATCGAACTGTGCAATCGGGCGGCAGCTTCATTTCTCCCCAGCTCTGGATCAAAGCGGCCAGCATTCCGGGCCTCTGCCGGGTCAGGGTCGAAACGGTGATCTTCAGCGGGGCAGAGCGATCCTTCATCGAACCCCCATACATCCCGCATTGGTTTCTTGGCAAGCAACGGCACTCACGATGTGCCGCCCTGATGCTGCATCAGCGCCTCAAGCCCAACACGGTAATTCGGATAGGCTAACGAGACCCCCAGCTCATCCTTGATCCGGTCATTTCGGACGCGTTTGTTTTCATTATAAAAACTACGCGCCATTGGGGTCAGGTCAGCCTCATCGAATGGAACTGCAGGCGGCAGTGGCAGGCCCTGTAACTCGGCAGCATAGCCGATCACATCCTGCGGCGGCACGGGCTCGTCATCGCAGACATTGTAGATCGCCCCCGGATTGGGCTTAGCCATCGATGCGGTCAGAACCTGCGCAATATCATCGACATGGATGCGCGAAAATACCTGCCCCGGCTTGATGATCCGCCGCAAACCGCCGCGCTTGAGCTTCGAAAATGGTCCGCGTCCAGGCCCATATATTCCCGCCAAACGGAATATGTGCAGCTTTAAACCCGGAATATCGCCCCATTGCGTTTCGGCACGCACACGCCACCGACCGCGTTTGGCAGTTGGTGCAGGTGGCGTGGACTCATCCACCCACTCTCCCTGATGATCACCGTAGACCGCTGTGGTTGACAGATACCCGACCCATTTGAATTGCTCGGCGCGCGCGGCAATTTCGCCCTGCAGTTCTGCCAGTACAGGATCGCCATCGGCTGTGGGCGCGGTCGAAATCAGAAGATGCGTCACCCCATCCAGATCAGGTTGGTCGCCCGGCCAGACACAAGGCTCTGCGCCTGAGGCGCGAATAATCTCAAGCTGTCTTGGGTCACGGGTGGTTCCAATGATGCGCCACGCCAAAGGGGCGAGACGTTTCGATATCGCTCGGGCGGAATAGCCATGGCCGAAGGAAAAAAGTGTCGGTGTCATGTCCCCTTTGATGATCCGCCCGGCCCAAGGATGCAAGCGCCGGATGGACGCACTTGATTCGAATCCTCTGATGCGCATTCATTGATGCATGAGCAAAAAGACACCCGACCTGCACGCCGCCTATTCTCTGAAATCGCCTGAAGAGAACAAGCAACTCTATGCCGAATGGGCCGGGGATTACGATGAGGGTTTTGCAGCGCTGGAGGACTATCAACTCCACCACCATACAGCACGCGCGTTCGTTGGTGCGGGCGGGCAAGGGCCAGTTCTGGATGTGGGCGCAGGCACCGGGCTGTGCGGAGCGATTCTGGCCGGTTTGGGCGTGGGTCCGATTGATGCCACCGATATCAGCGCCGAGATGCTGGATCAGGCGATGCGCAAAGATATCTACCGCGATGCGATCGAGGCCGATCTGAATCACGGCCTGCCGGTCTCGCGCGCCAGTTATGCGGGCGTTGTCTCCTCCGGAACATTCACCCATGGCCATTTGGGGCCTGAAACCTTGCCAGCGTTACTGCGCGTCGCGCGGCCAGGCGCGCAATTCGCCTTGTCAATCAATGAAAAACACTTTGAGGCACTGGGATTCGCCGGCGCGTTCCGTAGTCTCGAAGTGGATCAGATCAGCAATCTGTCGTTCACCGAGGTCCGGATTTATGGCGAGTTGGCCGCTGGACCCAACAAAGATGATGTCGCTTTGATCGCGCTGTTCGAAAAGAGGTGAATTATGCCGTCACCTTCAACACAAACAGAGGATCAATAATATAAGCGGCACCCAAGCCTATTTGTACCAATTCTGGACAGCCGCAGGGCGCACAAGCTCATGGCCTCTGCGCCATGGCTGAAGCACCAAAGGCGCGATCAGGTTGCATAGTCCGAGCCTTCGGCATCCAGAACAGCCCTGATCTCGCGCAAATGCGCTTCGGCCTGACCGGGGTAGTCATCAAGCTCTTGTGCGGTTTTCTCGGCGATCTCGTCAGATAGAAGGCGCAAAGGCTGCCCGGTTTGAAGTGCGCGAATGTATGTCTCTGCCGCGCGTTCGAAATAATAGAGTCTATTAAAGGCATCTGCCGCGCTGTCGCCAATTACAAGAACCCCATGATTGCCCATGATCATGACCTTCTTCTTCGGGTCCGATAGCATCGAGGCACAGCGTTCGCCTTCGCTTTCAAATGCCAGGCCTCCAAACGCGTCATCGATCACATAACGATTGAAGAAGGTAGCAGTGTTCTGATCAATCGGCGGCAGCGTGCTGTCCGCCAGCGCGGCCAGAACAGTTGCAAAGATCGAATGCACGTGCATCACACAGCGCGCATGGTGGCAATGGCGATGGATTGAACCGTGTAGCCCCCATGCCGTTGGGTCCGGCGCACCGGGCTGATCCATAACGCCTGTATCATTGGCATCCAACAACAGCAGATTGGACGCTTTGATGCGCGCGAAATGCATTTGGTTGGCATTCATGAGGAACTGCGTCCCATCTGCGTTCACAGCCAAGCTGAAATGGTTGGCCACACCTTCATGCATGTTGAGACGCTCAGTCCAGCGGAAGGCTGCGGCCATGTCCACACGCTCGGACCAATGATCGATGTTGGGGCGCAAGTTGGAGACGCTCATGCAGGGTTCCTTCGTGAGTTGATCGAGTCGTTGGTGGAAGCCTGCCTTCATGGCCTAAGTTTGACCACCAAAAAACGCGCATGGTTCAATGGTAATGCAAATGGCTCCCGCCCATCGTCAATGCCCTATGGGCATCTCTTCTGGTTGGGCGTGGCAGCGCTGACGCGCTGCAATTGACAGGATTTGTGATGATTTCATGATGCGTTGCCGGCGGGGGTTGCACCTTCCGCCGCATTCGGGAAAGTTGGGCCATGGAATACACTCCCTTCCCCAGTTGGCCCGATACCGCCCCACATCTCATCGCAGTTGCTGCCGGCCGCGAACCTGCTGATACAGTGATCCGCAACGGCATTTGGGTGAATGTACATAGCCGGGAAGCCTTGCCAGATCATGACGTCGCCATCGCAGCAGGGCGCGTGGCATTCGTAGGGCCGGACGCATCGCATTGTATCGGTCCTGACACACAGATCATCGAGGCACGCGGGCGCTATATGGTCCCCGGATTATGCGACGCACATATGCATATCGAATCGGGTATGTTGACACCTGCCGAGTTTGCACGCGCGGTCATTCCGCATGGCACCACATCCATGTTCACCGACCCGCATGAGATCGCCAATGTGCTTGGGCTTGAAGGCGTGCGCCTGATGCATGACGAAGCGCTGATGCAGCCGGTGAATATCTTCACCCAAATGCCATCATGCGCGCCCTCGGCACCTGGGCTTGAGACCACCGGATATGAGATCACCGCCGAAGATGTGGCTGAGGCAATGTCCTGGCCCGGCATCATCGGGCTGGGAGAGATGATGAACTTTCCTGGCGTTATTCACGGCGACGCAAAAATGTTAGCCGAAATTGCGGCCACTCAGCGGGCGGGAAAAACAGTCGGAGGGCACTACGCTTCGCCTGATTTAGGGCCTGATTTCGCGGCCTATGTCGCAGGCGGCCCGGCAGATGATCATGAAGGCACCTGCGAGGCGGATGCTATCGCACGCGTCCGGCAGGGGATGCGGTCGATGATGCGATTGGGATCCGCCTGGTATGATGTGGAAAGCCAGATCACCGCTGTTACCGAGAAGGGGCTGGACCCGAGGAACTTCATCCTGTGCACCGATGATTGCCATTCCGGCACTTTGGTCAATGAGGGCCATATGAACCGCGTGGTGCGCCATGCGATTGCCTGCGGATGCGATCCTCTGGTCGCGCTCCAAATGGCGACGATCAACACGGCCACTCATTTTGGGCTAGAGCGCGAGATCGGTTCGATCACACCCGGGCGGCGCGCCGACATTATTCTGAGTTCAGACCTGATCACGTTGCCAATCGAAACCGTCATTGCCCGTGGGCAGGTCGTGGCTGAAAACGGAGCGGTAACGGTTGACTGCCCGCATCTGAACTGGTCTGCAAAGGCCAGAAACACCGTCCATCTGGGCCATGAGCTGACCTCAGCCGATTTCGAAATCGCGGCCCCAACCGGTGCGAACCGTGTCCTGGCCAATGTGATTGGCGTCGTCGAGAATCAAGCTCCGACTCAGGCGCTGAATTCCGAGTTGCCGATCATCGAAGGGCTTGTTGAGGGTGAAGGCGACGTTTGCCAGATCGCGTTGGTTGAGCGCCACCGCGCCACGGGCGGTGTGACAAACGCCTTTGTGTCGGGTTTTGGGTATCAAGGCAAAATGGCCATGGCCTCGACCGTGGCGCATGACAGCCACCATATGATTGTCGTGGGGACTGACCGCGAACAGATGGCACTAGCCGCAAACCGACTGGCCGAAGTGGGTGGCGGCATCACGATCTTCCGGGATGGTGAAGAACTGGCATTGGTAAAATTGCCGATCGCAGGCCTGATGTCGGATAGCCCGGCCTCGGACGTTGCCGCCAAGGCCGAGCAAATGGTCGAGGCGATGAAAGCGTGCGGCTGTCAACTCAACAACGCATATATGCAGCATTCTCTGCTGGCATTGGTCGTGATCCCTGAACTGAGGATTTCCGATCTTGGGCTGGTGGACGTACGCACATTCAAAAAGATTGACCTTCTGGAACCCCTTGCATGACAACAATCAGAACTCCTGACGTTCCCAACCCCGAGAAGTTTACCGACCCGCAGGCAGCCGTCGCGCGATTGGAAGAGCTTTATACGCAGGCTACAAAATTCCTGTGCGATCAATTTGCCAATGCACTCAAAAACGGCACTCCGACCGAGAGATACCGCGCGTTCTATCCGGAAATCCGGATCAGAACCTCTTCTTATGCGCAGGTAGATAGCCGGCTTAGCTTTGGTCATGTATCCGAACCGGGCACGCACGCAACAACCGTCACCCGGCCTGATCTGTTTCGGTCATATCTGACCCAGCAAATTGCGCTGTTGATAAAGAACCACGACCAGCCGGTGACAATCGGTGCCTCGGAAACACCGATCCCGGTGCACTTCGCCGTTGCGAACAACTCGGATCTGGTTGTTCCGCAGCAGGGCGCTGCCGGGTTCACATTGCGTGATGTGTTTGATGTACCTGACCTAAACACAACCAATGATGACATCGTAAATGGCGTCAACGAGCCTGAGAATGATGCAGAGCCTCTTGCGCTGTTCACGGCCCAGCGCGTGGACTATTCTCTGGCGCGATTGTCGCACTATACCGCGACAGACCCAGGCCATTTCCAGAACCACGTTCTGTTCACCAACTATCAGTTTTATGTCTCGGAGTTTGAAAACTATGCGCGGGCTCAGTTGGCCGATCCCGATAGCGGTTACACCAGCTTTGTCTCGACCGGGAATGTCGAGATCACGGAAGCCAACGCTGATCTGGAACAGCCTCTGAAGCTGCCGCAGATGCCGACTTATCACCTGAAACGCGCGGATGGGTCTGGAATCACGTTGGTCAATATCGGCGTTGGTCCGTCGAATGCCAAAACGGCGACCGACCATATTGCGGTCCTGCGCCCGCATGCTTGGTTGATGGTTGGGCATTGCGCCGGGCTGCGCAACACGCAGGCGCTGGGGGATTTCGTGCTGGCCCATGCATATCTGCGCGAAGATAAAGTTCTGGATGACGACCTTCCGGTCTGGGTGCCTATCCCGCCGCTTGCCGAAGTGCAGGTTGCGCTTGAGCAAGCTGTGGCTGAAGTCACCGAACTTGAAGGATACGAACTAAAGCGGATCATGCGCACGGGCACAGTCGCTTCGGTCGATAACCGCAACTGGGAACTGCGCGATCAATCTGGTCCCGTACAGCGGCTCAGCCAATCGCGCGCGATCGCGCTGGATATGGAAAGCGCAACCATTGCCGCCAACGGCTACAGGTTCCGGGTGCCCTATGGCACATTGCTATGTGTTTCAGACAAGCCGTTGCACGGCGAATTAAAGCTTCCCGGCATGGCTTCTGCGTTCTATACCACTCAGGTCAGTCGTCATTTGGCGATCGGAATCCGGGCGATGGAGCACCTTCGCGGCATGCCGCTAGAGCGTTTACACAGCCGGAAATTGCGTTCGTTTGACGAAACGGCCTTTCTCTGAAGCAAAAAAGCAACGAATTCCCCCTATTTTTGGGGTTTTTGGTGCTACTATTCGTTGTGTTCGGACACAATATCCCGTTACAGTTACGCGGTGAGGCCCTATAGATCGGGCACGTTAAGGAGACCAAGAAATGGCAAAGCCTATGACAAAGACTCAGCTGGTGGCTGCTCTCGCTGAGGAAATGGGAACTGACAAGAAATCCGCAAACGTCGCGTTGGAGGCCATGACTGGCCTGATCACACGCGAAGTTTCGGCTGGTGGCGCCGTCACCCTGCCTGGCGTTGGCAAAATCTACTGCCGCGAACGCCCCGAGCGTATGGTGCGCAACCCTGCGACCGGCGAGCAGTTCAAGAAAGAAGCCGACAAGGTGGTCAAAATGACTATCGCGAAGGCTCTGAAGGATAGCGTCAACGGCTAATCCGCCGAAGATTGATCACAAGATCGAAGGGGTCGCCATCGGGCGGCCCCTTTTCCTTGCGGTGGTCGCAAAAACCGGTGACAGTCGCCCCGATTTACTAAGGATACCAATATGGACGTGCGCGCCATCGCCATGGGGCTTGTCTTTGCCCTGATCTGGTCATCGGCATTTACCTCGGCACGTATCATTGTCGCCGATGCTTCACCGCTGTTCTCGCTGGCGCTACGCTTTCTGATTTCCGGCCTGCTGGGAGTGGTGATTGCGCGCGCAATGGGCCAAAGCTGGAACCTGACGCGCGCGCAATGGCGTGCGACCATTCTATTCGGAATATGCCAAAATGCCCTTTATTTGGGCCTGAACTTTTACGCCATGCAGACGGTCGAGGCATCGATGGCCGCAATTATCGCGTCGACCATGCCGTTGCTTGTCGCGCTGGCCGGATGGCTATTGCTTGGTGATCGGCTGCGTCCACTTGGCGTCATGGGGCTGTGTGCTGGTTTTGCGGGCGTCGCCTTGATCATGGGCAGCCGGATTGGGGCTGGTATCGACCTGTTTGGCATCATGCTCTGCGGGTTCGGGGCGCTGGCACTGACATTCGCCACGTTGGCGGTGCGGGGGGCGACATCGGGCGGGAATTTCATGATGGTGGTCGGGCTGCAAATGCTGGTGGGATCAGCGGCGCTGTTTCTCGCCGCGCCGATCTTTGAAACGATCTATATCCACCCCACCCTCCCCTTTGTGCTGGCCTTTACTTACACCACACTCTTCCCTGGCCTGTTGGCCACGCTGATCTGGTTCCTGCTGCTGAACCGCATCGGTCCCATTCGCGCGGCCACCTTCCACTTTCTCAATCCGGTATTTGGCGTCACCATCGCCGCCATATTACTGGGCGAAAAACTCGGGCCATTGGATGCGGTTGGCGTTGTGATCACCACGTTGGGTATTCTGGCCGTGCAACTGTCGCGCCAACCCGTCGCCAAACCGGCCTAAAGTCACGCACGTATGCGCGAGCAGATGTTACAAGGCTTTGCTTTCCCCCACAGAACCCCATCTACTGGATCAAACCCCAAAGAATCGGAGGAGCCATGACCCGCTATTCCAAATCTCCCGAGGCTGTCGCCGCCCTGTCACCGGAAGAGTTCCACGTCACCCAACGCAGCGGAACCGAACGCCCGGGCACCGGCAAACACCTGAATAACAAGGAGCCGGGCATTTACGTTGATATCGTCTCAGGCGAGCCGTTGTTCGCTTCGACGCATAAATACGAATCCGGCTGCGGCTGGCCCAGTTTCACAAAGCCCATCGTGCATGAACATGTGGAAGAGTATCGCGACTCCACACTTGGAATGATCCGCACCGAGGTCCGCTCGAAACACGGCGACAGTCATCTAGGCCATGTGTTCCCCGATGGTCCGCGCGAACATGGTGGGCTACGATATTGCATCAACTCTGCCTCGCTGCGGTTCATCCATCGTGATGAGATGGAAGCCGAAGGCTATGGCGAATACCTGATCCATGTGGAGGATATCTGATGACCGATGAACGCGCCGTTCTGGCCGGAGGCTGCTTTTGGGGCATGCAGGACCTGATCCGCAAATTGCCCGGCGTCTTGCGCACCCGCGTCGGCTATACCGGGGGTGATCTGCCCAATGCCACCTATCGCAACCATGGCACCCATGCCGAGGGGATCGAGATCTGGTTCAACCCAACTCAGATCACGTATCGAGAACTGTTGGAGTTCTTCTTCCAGATCCACGACCCTACCACTGTGAACCGTCAGGGCAATGACCGCGGCATGAGCTATCGCTCGGCGATCTACTATGTGGACAACGCCCAGAAACAGATGGCCGAAGACACAATTGCCGATGTAAATGCCAGCGGTATCTGGCCCGGCAAAGTGGTGACCGAGGTTGAGCCCGTTGGCGATTTCTGGGAGGCCGAGCCCGAGCATCAGGATTATCTGGAGCGTATCCCCAACGGTTATACCTGCCACTTTCCGCGCGCGGACTGGGTTCTGCCAAAGCGATCCAGCGCGGCAGAATAATAGTTCCGGTAGCCCCCCGGGGCTACCCGACCGCTACCCGTGGGCGTCCGCTGGCCTCAACCGTGATCAACGCTTCGACGAATACCTCTTGCGCTTCGATTTTTGCGGTCCGGATGTCGCGGTCGACTGTTACACGAATATCCTCGGCACCCGCTTCGCGTACGGCACCTTCGGCTTCACCACGCAATACTGTTTCCAGGACCTGCAGTGCAGCGTGCGAATCCGAGAAATCTTGCGGCCCTTCCTCCAGATGCACCCGATAGCGACCCTCTGCCGGAGACGTAACTGTGCCAGATTTGCGCAAGGTCATCCGCCCCACAATCGCACCGATCGCATTTGCAACGCCAGCGTGTTCTGGCAGGATCATATTGCAGCGCAGCCGCATACCTACTGCCGGGTAATAGCTCGGCGCTGAGGCTCCCAATCCCACTACATCGACGTTCAACGCTGTATCCAACGCGATCAAGCCTCGATGTTCGGCAAGGCCACGATGCGTTAGCACGTGCCTGGCCAATTCCTGCGCTGGAAGCCCGAAACTGTCAGATTCCTCGGCAAAAGCAGTCTCTAACAAAGTCAATGAGGTCTGTTCGGTCAATTGATCCACGATCATATGCGCCAGAGCCTCAGGCGATTTCGCTAACTGCTCACCAGATCCCACCCGCTTGCGCGCCATCAGCTGCAACGCCTTTTGCGCCGCCTCACCGTCCCAGTCATCCAGTCGTTCAAGAACATGGCTGGCATCCGATGGCGTAACGCCAGACACCTGCACAACTCCACGATCTACCAGGCGGGTCAGCGCGCCGTTTTCCATGCGCGTTTGCAACAGTTTGTTCAGCGCCAAAACCCCATCGCCCAGCCGGGCCAGTAAGGCAGCTTCACGAGGGCTCACACCCTCGACAGGGATACCGGGCACCCGTCGTGCGAAACGGGTATCATGCTCGCCAACAGTCGGCGCGCGCAATTGTTCATCCAATCCAGCGTGAACCACCTCCGGCGCTTCGGACGCGATCAATGAAACCGGAAGCACCCGACGCGGGCCAAGAAAAACACCGCCCCCCAACCCTTCGGTCAAGACATGCACCTGGCTGTCTCCGCCAAGGCCGTGGGTCCGCATCGCGACGGCCTCGACCATGGTGCGAAAACCGCCAACCCGAGCGCCTACAGGATCGATAGCAGGCCTACCTTCTCGGATCAAAGCCACATCGGTGGTCGTACCACCAATGTCCGAGACCAAAGCGTTTTCGGCACCAGTCAGCCAACGCGCGCCAACAATCGACGCAGCCGGTCCGCTGAGAATTGTCTCGATTGGCCGCGCACGCGCTTGTTCGGCACTCATTAACGCCCCGTCCCCGCGCACCACCATCATCGGCGCCGAGATACCCAGCTCTTGCAACTGGTCCTGCGCCCGCCCGATCAACCGATCAATCATGCCAATCAGCCGCGCATTCAACACCGCAGTCACAGCCCGCTTGGGCCCATTCAATTTAGCCGACAAATGATGCGAGCATGTCACTGGAATATTGGTTCTTTCAGCAATCACGCGTGCCACTTCCAGTTCATGCGCCGGGTTTCGCGTGGCGAACTGCGCCGCGACCGCATAACCCGATACCCCTTCATGAGAGCCTAAAAAAGCCTCAAGCGCGGCAATATCCAACGATTCTTTCTCGCCACCCGCATGATTGTGCCCCCCTGCCAAAACCAACGCAGGGTCACCTTTCAGCGCATCCCGCAACCCGTGCTTTTCAAGATCACCTTCTCGAAACCCGACATAGATCAGCGCAATACGCCCGCCCTGCCCCTCGACCAGCGCGTTGGTGGCCAATGTGGTCGATAGCGATGCTAACCCGATCTGATCAGGCGCAATCTGGGCTTCTTCCAGCACAGCCGAGATCGCCCGACCCACACCAATCGCCAAATCCGCCCGAGTGGTCAGGGACTTGGCCGAGGCAATAACCTCGCGCTCATCCCGGACCAACACCGCATCTGTGTAGGTTCCGCCCGTATCTACCCCCAAAGCCAGCGCCATCGGCTCCTCCATCCGTTCGCAGAATCGGGTGTAGCGTTTTCACACGGCGCGTCCAGCCCGTTTACGACAACCTATCGACCGCCCAGCGCGCAGCATCGGCTACAGTCTGATCAGGATCCTCGGTCAAATTCTGCGCGACAGGAAGCAAAGAGGTTTGCGCGGAATTCCCAATCGCATAAAGCACATTGCGAACAAACCGATCCCGCCCGATCCGCTTGATGGGCGAACCGGAAAACATCGCACGAAACGCCGTATCATCCAGCACCGCCAAATCTGCAAGTGCAGGCGCTTTCAATTCGTCCCGCGCCGCATAGCGAAGATCGCTGGCCGCAACCGCAAACTTGTTCCACGGACACGCGGCAAGACAATCATCGCAGCCATATATCCGGTTGCCCAGCAGAGCCCGCAAATCTTCATCAACCGGGCCCTTATGCTCGATGGTCAAATATGAAATGCAGCGCCGCGCATCCAACTGATACGGCGCCGGGAACGCATCCGTCGGACAGGCGGTCAAACAAGCCCTACATGATCCACAATGATCAACCTCAGCGCCATCTACGGGCAAGTCCAATGTCGTAAAAACAGAGCCTAAGAAGGCCCAGTTTCCCCAATCCTGGCTGACCAGATTGGTATGCTTGCCCTGCCAGCCCAACCCGGCCGCGTGGCCCAGTGCCTTCTCTGGCACAGGCGCAGTGTCTACAAACACCTTCACCTCGCCCCCACCCTTGGCAATGAGCCAGCGCGCCAGTCGTTTCAGGCGCTTCTTGACCAGATCATGATAATCCTTGTTCTGCGCATAAACCGAAATCGCCCCTAATTCAGGATGCGCCAACACCTCTGTCGGATCATGTTCGGGCGTGTAGCTCTCGGCCAGCATGATCACGGATCGCGCCTCTGGCCACAGCACTGATGGATCGCCCCGCCAATGGCTCCGCTCGGCCATCCAGGCCATTTGTCCATGAAACCCGGCGTTCAGAAACGCCTCCAACCGTTCGGGAACCTGCGGCACATCCCATGGGCGGCATACCCGGCACGCGACGAACCCCTCTGTCAGGGCCTGCTCCACCAACTGCTCTTTTAGATCCAATCCGCTCTTCATCTGGCCACAAATACCTTCGGGGGTGAATTGGCCCATAGGGCCAAGAGGGGGCAGACAGCCCCCTTTACGCCCACCTTATCAGAAATCCAGATCCGCGTAGTGCGGCGGCGGCCGAAATCCCGAAATCTGATCCGCCAAAATTGACCTGAACGCCGGACGAGACTTGATCTTGGCATACCAGTCCTTCACCGCCGCGCTGCGATTCCAATCCACGTCCGAGATATAATCCAACGCCGACAGATGCGCTGCGGCAGCAAAATCAGCCAACGTCATCTGATCGCCGGCAAGCCAGCGGCGATGGTCCAGCAGCCAGGCCATATAATCCAGATGATACTTGATCGCCCGCGCGCCTTCCTTGATGTTTTTGCTGTCCGGATAACCCTGCCCGATCACTTTCTTGTTCACCCGCTCATACAGCAGCTTTGAAGTGACCTCATGATGGAACTTATCGTCGAACCAACCAACAAGGCGCCTGACTTCATAGCGTGCCTCGGGCTTTTTGGGCATCAAAGGTGGCTCTGGACGGGTTTCTTCGATATATTCACAGATCGCGACGCTTTCTGCCATGATCTGACCATCCAGTCGCAACACCGGTACCTTGCCAGCGGGGTTTCGTCTCAGAAAATCCGGATCCTGTTCCCAATATCGTTCTTCGACCAGTTCAACCTCTATCTTCTTTTCAGCCAAAGACAGGCGAACCTTGCGGCAATAGGGTGAGAGGGGAACGTGAAACAGACGCGCCATGGGCTTCCAATCGAACCAGAGAGTACCCTTCAGCTTTAGCCTCTGAGGGGCTTGGGTTTCAATCCTCGAAACACGCGGCGCGCCCATCTGCGCGGATGGTGGCCGCCCCGTCCAGAATCGAGGCCGCGCGCCTGCGGGTTCGGGCAGAGGGATCTGTAACCGACCTTTTGCGCGGTGACGGGAGAATTGCCGCCAATCGCGCCGCCTGTACCGGGGACATCTTCGCCGCGCTTACCCCGTAATATTTCTGTGCAGCCGCCTCTACCCCGAACACCCCCTGCCCGGTCTCTGCCACGTTCAGATAAACCTCAAGGATGCGTTGTTTGCTCCAGACGATTTCGACAATTGGGGTTATCGAAGTTTCAAGCGCCTTGCGTACCCAGCTCCGCCCCTGCCAGAGGAAGACATTCTTCACCACCTGCTGTGTTATGGTCGAAGCCCCACGAGAGCTTCCGTCTTCCAGCGCGTCCCGGATGGCTTCGACATCGAATCCCCAATGCAGGCAAAAATTCGCATCCTCGGCCGCCACTGCGGATCGCGCCATGACCGGAGAGATCTCTTCAATCGAGACCCAGTCGCGCTCGACCTTTCCCAGCCGCCGCCATTCCGACCAGATTGTATGTGTAATCGGAGGATTCACGACCGCGTAAATCAGGATCAACGCCAAAAACACAGCGACAATACCCAGAACAACACGCAGAACCCATCGCCGAATCCGCGCGATGAGACCTGTTGATTTTTTTGACCTGGACGCCTTGTTTTTCTTACCGCGTGAATTGCGCGCTGCCTTCTTTGCCATGCCTTGCTATACGCCGCACCGGGCGCCTTTGAAACGGATTATTTTGCCAGCATCCGCCCGTCGCGTGGTCGAATAACTGGACGCACTGTTTTGATGGCTGCGTCGCCACGCGCCTTCAACTCTGGGAACAACGCGTAAATCTCTGCCTGAGTGCGTCGTTCGGACCGCGTTAATGCATGGCCCGGATAATAGCTTTCGCTTTTGGCACCGTTGGCAACCACGATCTCATGTCGTCTGAACAGAAGATGGATGTATTCCACCTCTCCGCCTTCGACACGCGTCACCGTTTTTCCGTTCACAAGGCAATGTGCGGCGATCAAAACCTCGTCATGGCCATAGAGATACGGCGCGCGCCAATCGTCGATCAACATCCGATGCTGAGGGGAAACCAGCAGTGGCTGGGTCAGCCCGAACATTCCAGATTCGAACCTGATCGGGGCAAACTTTCCTGTGGCGGCAACCGACTTGCGCCCGATCCAAAGCAAGGGTTTTGCTCCGCTATCGGCAGTTGTCACCAGATCCCCGGGCTTGAGGTCCTCGATCAAACGAGGGCCATCAGGTGTCGCGATCAGCGTACCAGGAGTAAAACAGGGTGGCCCAAGATCGCCATTGTCGATGTCGACCGAGCCAAAGGACCCACCGTTATCGCTGAAATCGGTGACAGAGGAAGACACGAACGTGCCTTGCTGCAGAACCGATCCATCGGTGGGTGTAAATACTTCCCGCCCGTCGGCAAGATAGAACGTGACGCCGGTATAAGTGACCTCGGTGCCGTCCGGCAGTTCGATCGTAACAACATCATCAAAGTAGGACGCGGTGATATCGGACCCATCGACAGAGTCATCGTTCAACCGGTTGATCAGGTCATCGTCGTTCTGATCGACGATGTCAAAAACCTCAACGTTCAGTGTGGTTCCGACCACTGTACCGTTCGCCCCAGGATTCGCTGGGTCGAGCACAAAAAACTGGTCCGTATGGGTCGTAGGCACCTGATAACTCCGCTTCACTCATATCGACAGGATTGCAGAATGCCTGCATTTCCCGAACAAACTATGACCAAAGCTAGGAGTTTTCCGCCCGGGCGAGCAAGAACTTGCCTCAATATGTACGTGCTTAATGAAGCCCTGCGTGTCATTTAAAACACGCAAGGTCAGTGTTTTGTCCGTATTAGTGCCTATTCAGCGGGCACAGCTGCTGCTTCGGATGTCAAAGGATGGCTGAGGTTATTCAGCATCTCCTTTGGACAAACCTGCAGGAAATGGCGTTTTTCAACTTCCCAATGCTGCAGGATATCCAAGGCTTTGCGGCTGTTTGTCTCCTCGGCGTGACGTTCGATCAGTGACTTCAGTTGATCGACCCAATGGTCAACGGTCATTGGACATGTCACCAGCGTTTCCAGATTCATCAACGCCTCGGCCTTGCCGTCGGGGTTATACAGATAGGCCATACCCCCCGTCATCCCAGCACCGAAATTGGCACCGATTTCCCCAAGGATCACCGCAACGCCTCCGGTCATGTATTCACACCCGTTCGAGCCGCAGCCCTCGACGACAACACTGGCACCCGAGTTGCGCACTGCAAACCGCTCACCCGCGCGGCCGGCCGCGAACAGGTGGCCGTCGGTAGCGCCATACAGAACCGTGTTGCCGATAATGGTATTGTCATCTGCCTTGAGCGGGCTCACCTGAGGAGGACGCACAACAATCGTACCGCCCGACAATCCCTTGCCGACATAGTCGTTCGCATCGCCCGACACCTCTAGCTTAAGCCCCGGAGCGGCAAACGCCCCCAGCGATTGACCTGCCGAACCTTGCAATTTCACGTGCAAATGATCGTCCTGGAACGTATTCCGCATCCCGAAATTCTGCACGATATGGCTGGACACGCGTGTGCCCACGGTTCGGTGCGTGTTCTGAACGGCATAAGACAGCTGCATCTTCTCACCGTCTTTCAGGAACCGCGCCGCGTCTCGGACAATTTCGGCGTCCAACGTATCCGGCACTGCGTTGCGATCCTTGTCGCGGTCATAGACGATGTCGTGTGCCCCATCGACAGTGATCAGTAGCGGGTTCAGGTCCAGATCATCCAGGTTGGCAGACCCACGGCTGACCTGAGCCAGCAGATCGGCACGGCCGATGATTTCGTCGATAGAACGCGCACCGAGGCTAGCCAGCAACTCGCGCACTTCCTGCGCGTAGAAGGTGATCAGGTTGACGACCTTGTCCGCGTTACCGGTGAACTTGGCGCGCAGGGATTCATCCTGAGTGCATACGCCAACCGGGCAGGTGTTCGACTGGCACTGGCGCACCATGATGCAACCCATGGCGATCAAAGCGGCTGTGCCGATGCCGTATTCCTCGGCCCCCATCATCGCGGCCATGACGATATCACGCCCGGTACGCAACCCACCATCTGTGCGCAGGGTCACCCGGCCACGCAGGTTGTTCATCGCCAGAACCTGATGCGCCTCGGTCAGACCCATCTCCCACGGCAGACCGGCGTATTTGATGCTGGTGGCGGGTGAGGCACCTGTACCGCCATTGTGACCCGAAATAAGGATAATATCTGCTTTGGCCTTGGCCACGCCGGCCGCAATTGTGCCAACGCCCGAGGACGCCACCAGTTTCACCGTCACCTTGCAGCGCGGGTTGATCTGCTTGAGGTCATAGATCAACTGCGCCAAATCCTCGATCGAGTAAATGTCGTGGTGCGGCGGTGGCGAGATCAGTGTCACGCCTTTTGTGGAATGGCGTAGGCGCGCGATCAGGTCAGTGACCTTCATGCCCGGCAACTGCCCACCTTCACCGGGTTTCGCACCCTGGGCAACCTTGATCTCCAGCTCTTCACACTGGTTCAGATATTCGGCAGTTACACCGAACCGGCCCGAGGCCACCTGTTTGATCTTAGCCGATGGGTTGTCGCCATTGGGCTCGGGCACGAAATGCGCGGGGTCTTCACCACCTTCGCCCGAGTCGGATTTAGCACCGATCCGGTTCATCGCGACGTTCAGCGTCTTGTGCGCCTCGGGGCTCAGCGCGCCCAGCGACATACCAGGGGTCACGAACCGCTTGCGGATCGAGGTGATGGATTCCACCTCTTCAATCGGCACCGGCTTACCCAATGGTTTGAAATCCATCAGATCACGCAGATGGATCGGCGGGTTCGACTGCATTTTGGCTGAATACTGTTTCCAAAGCTCATACGAGGCTCTGTTACAGGCCATTTGCATCATGTGCATCGAGGTCGCTTCCCACGCATGGGTCTCACCGGACATGCGTGCCTTGTAGAAACCACCGATCGGCAGCACGTCCAAACCGCTGTCCCAACCCTTGGCGTGGATCTCTTCCAGCTTGGTCTGGATACCGGTCACGCCGATACCAGAGATACGGCTGGTCATGCCGGGGAAATACTCGGCCACCATCGCTCGGCTGAGGCCAACGGCCTCAAAGTTCAGACCACCGCGATAGGACGAGATTACCGAAATCCCCATCTTGGCCATGATCTTCAACAAGCCCTGATCAATGGCTTCGCGGTAGCGGGCGATGTTTTCGGTCAATGTGCCATCCAACAGGTCGCGATCAATCCGATCAGCAATCGAATCTTCGGCCAGATAGGCGTTGACTACAGTGGCGCCACAACCGATCAGAACGGCAAAATAATGTGGATCAACACATTCCGCCGACCGCACATTCAACGAGCAGAAAGTCCGCAAGCCCTGACGCGTCAGGTGCGAGTGAACCGCACTGGTTGCAAGGATCATCGGCATCGCCACACGCCCATCGCCCGAACGCATGTCCGTAAGAACCAAATGCCCGGCGCCCGAGCGCACTGCTTCTTCTGATTCGGCTCTAACACGGGCCAATGCAGCACCCAACGCACCTTGTCCCGGTTCGAAACTGCAATCAATCTCAACCAATGGTGCGTCAAAGCTTTCGACCAGCTTGTCCCACTGCGCGTTGCCGACAAAGGGGCTTTCCAGAACCACGATCTCGGTCTGGCTGCTGTCCTCGTCCAACACGTTCTTCAGGTTTCCAAACCGTGTTTTCAGCGACATCACGCGATATTCGCGCAAACTGTCGATGGGTGGGTTCGTCACCTGACTGAAGTTCTGGCGGAAGAAATGGCTAAGTGGGCGGTATTGTTTGGACAGAACGGCCGACGGCGTGTCATCCCCCATGGATGCCAGCGATTCCTTTCCATCTTCCGCCATCGGAGCCAGGATCTGTTCAAGTTCCTCGACTGTATATCCTGCCGCGATTTGGCGCTTGCGCAATTCTTCACCCGAATAGATCGCAGTCTCTGTCACACCGGCCAGCGTGTCATCTAGATCATGGATCTTGCCAACCCATTCTCCAAATGGCAGTGCCCGCGCCAGTTTGTCCTTGATCTGCTTGTCGCGATACAGCTTACCCTTCTTCATATCCACGGCCAGCATCTGACCAGGCCCCAAGGCGCCTTTTTCAGTTACACTGGCCTCGTCGATCGGAACCATCCCGGCCTCGGACCCTGCGATGACCAGACCATCGCCTGTCACCACATAGCGCATCGGGCGCAAACCGTTTCGGTCAAGCCCGGCACAAACCCAACGACCATCAGTCATCGCCAGTGCGGCAGGGCCGTCCCACGGCTCCATCACCGAATTGCAGTAGGAATACATATCGCGCCACGCTTGTGGTAGCTCTACCGCCTGCTTGGACCAGCTTTCAGGTACCAGCATGGTTTTGGCCATCGGGGCCGAACGGCCTGCACGCACCAGAACTTCAAAAACCGAGTCTAATGCGGCAGAATCGGACGATCCGCCCGCGATAATCGGTTTGATATCTTCTGCGTGGTCACCAAAGGTTGCACTGGCCATGCGAATCTCATGGCTCTTCATCCAGTTGATGTTGCCTCTAAGCGTATTGATCTCGCCGTTATGGGCCAACATTCGGAATGGCTGGGCCAGCCACCACTGTGGGAAGGTGTTGGTCGAATACCGCTGATGATAGATTGCAAAGGCAGATTCAAACCGTTCATCCATCAGGTCGGGGTAGAACACCGCGACCTGCTCGGCCAGCATCATGCCTTTGTAGATGATCGAACGACACGACAGTGACGCCAGATACAGACCGGAAATACCTGCAGCAGCCGCAGCTTTTTCGATACGACGACGAATGACATAAAGCTCGCGCTCGAAGGTTTCTTCATCCACGCCTTTTGAGTTCGAGATCAAAATCTGCTCGATCTCTGGCCGGGTCGCGTTGGCCTTTTCGCCCAGGCAGGTCACATCGACCGGCACATGGCGCCAACCATAGATATAGTAACCCATGCGCAGAACTTCGGTTTCCACTATGGTCCGACAGCTTTCCTGCGCGCCAAAATCTGTACGCGGCAAAAAGACCTGACCAACTGCAATCAACTCGCCCATATTGGGCTCATGCCCGGTGCGACGGATCTGGTCATAAAAGAAGGGCACGGGGATCTGCACATGGATGCCTGCACCGTCACCCGTCTTCCCATCCGCATCAACAGCACCCCGGTGCCAGATCGCCTTGAGCGCGTCGATTCCGGCGTCAACAACCTTGCGACTTTTCTTGCCATCAACCGAAACGACCAGACCCACGCCACACGAAGAATGCTCTTCTTCCTCGGAATAGAGACCATTTTGGCTCATCCATTGACGTTTGGCTTCTTCGGCCCGGACCCATTCAGCGTCATACTTTGTCATTGGCTGTCTCCTTCATCGGGCAGGGCATACATGGCTTCGACTTCTGCCTTGGTCATCTGCCGGCGCTCACCTGTGAACGCGTATCCTTGGGGTTTTTTGTCGATATAAAGTTCAAGTTTCAGATCGCTGCCGGTTTCTTCGAACAGCCCGGCAGCCATCTGCGTTTGCCCGTGCATATCGCCGGGCAGAGTGATCCGGTACCACAGGGACGAGCCGCACTCGGCGCAAAAAGCGCGTTCAGCCCAATCGGATGAGATGTAGGTTTTGACCGGACCCAATGCGGCATAGCCCGGCTCGGCTTCGAACGTCACCAGCATCGAACTGGTCCAGCGTCGGCATTGATCGCAATGACATGCGCCCAACGCATCCCGCGCCGGAGTCGCGGTTACCGTCACCGCGCCACACATACATTGTCCTTGCAATTCAGGCATCAGACCCTCCTGTCGCTGGGCGTTAGGTTACTCGGCTGCGACAGCCGCCTTGGTGTTGAACCTGTCAATGATCGCATCTGCACAATCACGGCCATCGCGGATCGCCCAAACTACCAAAGAGGCCCCGCGCACGATGTCGCCAATGGCATAAACGCCATCCATCTCGGTCTCACCGGTTTGAAATGCCGCTTTGACCGTGCCCCAACGCGTCACAGGCAGGTCGGGCTGGCCAAACAGGGTTGGCAGGTCTTCGGGCTCAAAGCCAAGTGCTTTGATCACCAGATCGGCGTCCTCCACATAATCCGCACCTTCGATAACCTCTGGGGCCTGCCGTCCGGTGGCGTCAGGCTGGCCCAAACGCATCTTCTGTACCATCACGCCGTTCACGTGGTCTTCACCTGTGAAGCCTTTGGGCGCGCTGAGCCATTCGAATATGACGCCCTCTTCTTCGGCATTCTGGGTTTCGCGCTGCGATCCTGGCATATTGGCCCTGTCTCGACGGTACAGACATTTGACCGACGTTGCGCCCTGGCGAATTGAGGTGCGCACACAGTCCATCGCCGTGTCCCCACCGCCGATGACGACAACCTTCTTACCTTCAGCGTTCAGGCGACCGTTGTCGAAATCTTCGACGGCATCCCCAAAGCTTTTGCGGTTCGAGGCGGTCAGGAAATCAATGGCTTTCTCGATCCCGGCCAGACCACTGCCCGGCATCAAAAGGTCGCGCGATTTGTAAACGCCTGTCGCAATGATCAGGGCATCATGTTTACTATGGATCTCTTCGAATTTTGAGGCGTCCACATCGCAATTCAAAACGAACTCGACACCGCCATCGGCCAACAGGTCATTGCGGCGCTGAACAATGTCCTTTTCCAGTTTAAAGCCCGGAATACCGTACATCAGCAAACCACCTGCGCGGTCGTAACGCTCATAGACAGTTACTTGAATGCCAGCGCGGCGCAGCATGTCTGCCGCGGCCAGACCGCCGGGGCCACCACCGATGATGCCAACGCTTTCGCCACGCTCAGTCTTGGGGGCGGCTGGTTTTACCCAGCCTTTGTCCCACGCTGTATCCGTGATGTATTTCTCGATGGTGCCAATCGTGACGGTGCCGTGGCCCGATTGTTCGATCACGCAATTGCCTTCGCACAGGCGGTCCTGCGGGCAGATACGGCCACAGATTTCGGGGAACGTGTTAGTGGCTTGGCTGGTCTGATAGGCCTCTTCCAGACGACCTGTCGCAGTAAGGCGCAACCAGTCGGGAATGTTATTATGCAGCGGGCAGTGCGACTGACAATAGGGCACACCACATTGACTGCACCGGCTTGCCTGCTCGGCTGCTTTTTCGGCAGCGAACTCGGCATAGATTTCATCAAAGTCATCTTTGCGGTCACCGGCGGCACGCTTTTCAGGCATGACGCGATCGATCTGCACAAATTTCAGCATCGGTTGCTTGGCCACGGCTCAGACTCCATGAATTGGCTTACTCAGGCCTCTTTAAAAGATGGTACTCAGGATGAAAAGTCAGTTATACTGACCTATTTACAGAAATTTGTCAGCCGAAAGGGTTTTTTCGCGGATTCCCTCTGATATTTAGGTCCGATTCGGATCTATATGAGCACTTTCCTTTCCAACACCACACTTATACCCATTGATCGCAACAAAACGACCACAACACTGGCAGAGCAGATGAGCCTATTTCACTTGATTCTTGTGGCGATCATACAAGGCGTTACCGAATTCCTGCCTGTCTCTTCCTCGGGTCATTTGATCCTTCTGCCAGGTCTGACAGCCGCGAATGATCAAGGGCTGGCAATTGATGTGGCCGTCCATATGGGAACGCTTGGCGCGGTTGTTCTGTATTTCTGGTCGGATGTGAGACAGGCGTTGGCAGGCCTGCCCGAAGTCATTCGCGGACGAATCGATACGCCACAGGCTCGGCTGGCGTTGGGTCTGATCGTCGCCACCATTCCGACCGTCATCGTTGGTGCGATCCTGTACATGACAGGGCTTGAGCAATCTCTCCGTTCAGTCACGGTGATCGGCTGGACAATGCTGGGCTTTGGCCTGTTGCTGTACTGGATGGATCAAAAGGGGGAGCAATCCAAGCACGCATCAGACTGGAGCTTGAAGGATGCGATTATCATGGGGTTGTGGCAAGTTCTGGCCCTGATCCCAGGAACCTCGCGTTCGGGCATCACAATCACCGGAGCTCGTCAGCTTGGTTATACCAGGGAAGACGGCGCCCGGATTGCGATGCTGATGTCCATCCCCACCATTCTGGCCTCGGGCGTGCTGTTGTCAGTCGATGTCATCCGCGAATCTGACTGGGAACTGGCCAAAGATGGCGCAATCGCTGCAGCCTTCGCTTTCGTTGCCGCACTTCTGGCTCTCAGCCTGATGATGCGGCTACTGCGCAGCGTCAGCTTCACGCCTTACGTGATCTATCGCGTCATCTTCGGATCTATCTTGCTGGTGATCGCCTACAGCTGATCAGATTCGTAGGTTCTTGGCCGAATTCTGAATCTCGTCGTACTGACCCGAAGGGCGGAATTTCCAGAGATATTCGGGCAAAACCGATTCCAGTGTCGAAGGCTCGATCCCAAGATCGGCAAAACCTTTGGCGTCTTCTGTCACGACGTTATCGCGCCGCAGGTTCTTAACTTGGTCGCGCGTCAGGATGTGATTGGGGAACAACTGGAAACTGACGAACTTTGCGATGTCCAGCACTCCGGCCATGATTTTGGCCGCCCAGAAAGGCATGCCAATGATGATCCGGCGGCGATGGATCACGCCCAGCATCTGCTGCATCAAAGCGCGGAAGCTTTTGACCTCGGGCCCGCCAAGTTCGTAAACCCCGGACGAGGCCCTGCCCAACGCGCCCTGAACAGCGGCCTGTGCCACATCATCCACGTAGACCGGTTGAAACTTGGTATCCGCTCCGACAAGTGGCAGAAACGGGCTCGACCGGGTCATCCCGGCAAAACGGTTGAAGAACTGATCTTCGGTTCCGAAGATGACCGAGGGGCGCAAAATAACCGCGTCCGGCATGTGTTGCAGAACACCCGCCTCACCCTGTGCTTTGGTGCGCGCATATTCACTGTCGGATTCCAAATCGGCTCCAATGGCCGAGATGTGAACCATACGGTCGATACCATGCGCTGCCGCCAGCCGGGCGATCCGTTCCGCCCCTTCAGCCTGCACAGCGTCGAACGCGTTTTTGCCCAGCTCATTCAGGACGCCGACGCAATTCACCACGACGTCGACACCGTGCATCGCAGCAGCAACGGATGCATCATCACGAATATTGCACAAGATGGGCTCCACCTGTCCGACCGCGCCATAAGGTCTGACAAACATCGCTTCATTTGGCCGCCGTACCGCAACGCGAACGCGCCAGCCTTCGGCCGCCATGCGTCGCGCGATATATCGGCCGACAAAGCCCGATCCACCGAAAATCGTGACCAGTTTGGACATGATGGCGCTCCTGCTGTCTTGCTCTGATCTGATCTACCGCCCAAGTGCCCTGCAAACAAGGCGCAATAACGCCGCGCATACCTGAAAATCCGGTGTAAAAACCCATGGCGGGGTTCGACACCAAAAAACTTTCAAAAACGCCGCGAATCTGGTTGACGCCTCTCGCCAGTCGGCTTAAACGCGCCTCCACGACACCTGCCCAGGTGGCGGAATTGGTAGACGCGCTAGCTTCAGGTGCTAGTGTCCGTATGGACGTGGAGGTTCGAGTCCTCTCCTGGGCACCAAATATTCCTCACATGATCGCTGATAGTTCTCAAATGTCGATGGCATCCGGACTCTGACGATTCTGCTTTTTTCTGCGCCCACGTGCCTAAACTGGTGCGGGGGCCAACTGCCGTAGGCAATCGCAAAATCGATACCGCCACAGGCATCGGTGCTGTGAAAACCTGACGTTGCCACCCCATGGTGATTGGGGGTCGTGCAAAAGCAAACCGCGGATTTCAGCCAGGTATGCCTTCAAATTCTACGCCCGAAACCTGGATCGGTCTGGGCGCGTGTTTGAAGAATGGGCTACCGGGCGAATTCACCAAAAAGACGACCCTTGTCATCACAGGTGCCTATGCCGTGCGCGCCGGGGCGTTGAAGCGTGGATTGATCCTGCTGGTATCTAGCGTATATGGGAAAGTAATTTCATTTCCTCGCGCCTCTGACGGTGCAGGATGAAGTCCTCGCCGAGGCCATGGATATCATGGAAGCCTCGATCGACGCTACTAAAGGAGCCTGAACATGCTGGACACCAAAGTAACCAAGCTGGAGTTGAAAGATCCCAGCCTTCTGGAAACCCGCGCCTATATCAACGGCGAATGGGTTGAAGGTGACGCGAGTTTCCCCGTCCACAATCCCGCCACTGGTGATTTGATCGCCAATGTGACGGATGTCAGCATCGAAGGCACCGTACAAACCATTGATGCGGCCTATGCCGCCAAGAAGGACTGGGCCGCCCATACTGGCAAGGAACGCGGCGCGATCCTGCGCAAGTGGTTCGATCTGATGGTCGAAAACGCAGATGATTTGGCAACCATTCTGACGGCCGAGATGGGTAAGCCCTGGGCCGAGGCACGCGGAGAGATCCTGTATGGCGCGTCCTTCATCGAGTGGTTCGCGGAAGAAGCCAAGCGCGTTTATGGCGACGTGATTCCCGGCCATCAGCGCGACAAACGCATCGTCGTGTTGAAGCAGCCGGTGGGCGTGGTGGGCTCGATCACGCCGTGGAACTTCCCCAACGCGATGATCGCGCGCAAGGTTGGTCCGGCGCTGGCAGTGGGCTGTACCTTTGTGGCGCGTCCCGCAACGCTGACACCGCTTTCGGCGATGGCGATGGCGGTGCTGGGTGAACGTGCCGGCATTCCGTCAGGCGTATTCAACGTGATCCCGGGCACCGACAGCTCGGGCGTGGGCAATGAGCTTTGCACCAACGACAAGGTTGCCAAGATCACCTTCACCGGCTCGACTCGTGTGGGTCAGATTCTGATGCGTCAGGCGGCGGGCACTATCAAGAAGATGTCGCTTGAGCTGGGAGGTAACGCACCCTTCATCGTGTTCGACGACGCCGATGTGGATGCTGCCGTTGAAGGCGCGATGATTGCCAAGTTCCGCAACAACGGTCAGACCTGTGTCTGCGCCAATCGCATCTATGTGCAGGCGGGCGTCTATGACGAATTCGCGGCCAAGCTGGCAGAAAAGACCAAAGGTCTGAACGTGGGTGACGGGTTCGGCGACGGTGTCACAACCGGACCGCTGATCAACGACGCAGCGGTCGCCAAGGTCGAAGAACATATCTCGGACGCGGTATCAAAAGGCGCGACTGTTACGCTGGGCGGCAAACGCTCGGGTCTGGGTGGTACGTTCTTTGAGCCCACCGTTCTAACCGGCGTGACCCGCGACATGGTTGTGGCGAAGGATGAAACCTTTGGCCCCGTTGCCCCTCTGTTCAAGTTCGAAGAAGAAGAAGACGTCCTGGCCATGGCGAATGACAGTGAATTCGGTCTGGCCTCGTATTTCTACAGCCGTGATCTGGCCCGCGTCTGGCGCGTGGCCGAGGGGCTGGAATCGGGCATGGTGGGCATCAACACTGGCCTGATCTCGACCGAGGTCGCACCGTTCGGCGGCGTCAAGCAATCTGGTCTGGGTCGCGAAGGTTCAAAATACGGGACCGAGGATTTCCTTGAGATCAAGTACCTCTGCATGGGCGAAATTCAGTAAGCACGTCCCACCTGCCGAAAGCTCAACGCACTCACAGCTTGCTGTGGGTGCGTTTTTTCTTCAGACCGATGCGTGCCCGCGCAGGCGAAACACCAGAGGCATCATCACGAGCACCAGAGCCGCTGAGAAGAAATAGGGTGCGCCGGGCATATAGGTCCCCTCCCCATCGACCGAAGCCTGAAAGATAACCGTCATTACCAACGGGGATAAAACCGCAGCGACGGAGGACAGCGACGCGATAACCCCTTGCACCACACCCTGCCGATCTTCGTCAGCCTGGTTCGAGGCCATAGCCGTGATCAATGCAGGCACCAGATCAGACAACGCGGCCAGCAGAATAAAGATAACAAGGGCCGTAACCGTCGCTGTAAACCCAAAGCCAATCATTCCGATTAGCGCTGATATCATCCCCAGCAACAGGGTCCGATAATCGCCGATCCACCGGATAAAGATCGGCATCAGGCCTGCTTGTACAAACGCCAGCAGCACGCCGTATGCGGCCAGAGACAGACCGATATAAAGTGTTGACCAGCCAAAAACCTCGCGGATCCAAAAGGCCCATAGGGTCGGGTAGACCATATTGGCAAACTCAAAGATGAAAATGCAGAGCAGCGGCACAGCCAACCCCGGAAAGCGAAAGGCGTCAAAGATGGATTTGAACGGGTTCAGATCGCGCTTGCCAAAGGGGCGGCGTTTTTCAGGTGTCAGGCTCTCAGGCAATACAAACGCTCCGAACAACGCATTTGCCGCTGACAATACTGCCGCGATCCAGAACGGTGCAGAGATGCTGATTTCGGCCGCAATACCGCCGATGGCTGGCCCAAGGACAAAGCCGATCCCGAAGGCAGCACCGATTAGACCGAAATTCTTAGCCTTCTCGGTCGGGGTAGAGATGTCGGCAATGTAAGCCGTCGCGGTGATGTAGGTCGCCCCGGCAAGCCCCGCAAGTGTACGCCCCAGAAGCAGAAGCCAGAAACTGTCAGCCAGCGCCATGATCACGTAATCCAGAGACAGCATGACCAGTGCGGCAATCAGGATTGGCCTGCGGCCGACGGCGTCTGAGATACTGCCAACAATGGGTCCGCACAGGAACAACGCACCAGCATAGGCGGCCATCAGCAGACCGCCCCAAAAGGCCCCTTGGCCCGTATCACCCGCACCAACGCGATTCATCAGGTCGGGCATGATGGGGAACACGATGCCAATACCGATGGCATCGATCATCAGGGTGATCAGAATAAAGGTTATGGCGCGGCTTTTGAACATACTGCCCTATCGGACGCATGCGCCGGTAAAGCAAGAGAAAAGGGCTGCGATGAACATCTCGCGAATGCTCTGTGGCAGCCCTTTGCTGTTTTGGTTTACTGACCCAAAGCCACGCCTTCGCGACGCGGATCAGCCGCGCCGATCAGCTGGCCGTCCTTGATCAGGATTGCATGCAGTCCACTGTTAAGGTCGACCTGCTTGACCTCATGCCCTTTACCGGTCAGCGCCTCTGCAAATTCAGCAGTGGCTGTACCCTGCTCCAGATCCATTGCGGATCCGTTGCGGTGTACGAAATGGCCGATCTCAATGGCGTCCTGCGGGTCCATGTCCCAGTCGAGGATCGCGATGATCGTCTTGGCGACATAGTTGATGATGCGGCTGCCACCGGGCGAGCCGATCAGCAGATAGGGCTCACCACCCTTCATCACGATGGTTGGCGACATCGAACTGCGCGGGCGTTTGCCCCCTTCGACCCGATTTGCCACCAGACGATCTCCGTCCGTGGGGGCACGATCGAAATCCGTCAGCTCGTTGTTCAGCAGAAAGCCCCGCACAAAGACCCGGCTGCCAAAGGCGGTTTCGATGGTCGTCGTCATCGACAGCGCGTTGCCATATTGGTCGCGAATCACGATGTGACTTGTGCCCGGGCGATCCGGGTTCTGCGACGGGGCAAACAGGGCAGTGTGATCGCGCGGTGGCTCACCTGCTTGGCGTTTTTCACTGGCGGTTGCTGGGTCAATCATTTCTGAGCGCAGCTTCAGGTAATCCGTATCCAGCAGGCCCTTGACCGGCACATCGATAAAATCGCTGTCCGCCATGTAAAGCGCACGGTCGGCATAGGCCAGTTTGGCGGCCTCGGCATAGAGATGCGCCAGTTCCGCATTCCAGCCGGTGCCTTTTAGGTCGAAATTGTTCAGAATTCCCAGAATCTGCCCAACAGTCAGACCACCGGAGGTCGGTGGGCCCATGCCGCAAACGTCAAAACCGCGATAATCGGCACAGACGGCAGGGCGAACCTTGACGCGATAGGCGGCCAGATCCTCAAGCGTGATGTTGTTTTCCACCTTCGAGGTGGCGTCAACCGCAGCCACGATATCCTCGGCAATCGGACCATTGTAGAAGGCGTCCGCGCCCTGTTCGGCCATCGTGCGCAGGGTTTCGGCAAATTCCGGATTCCTCAGCAAGGTTCCAGCCTGTAACGGAGTCCCATCTTCGTTGAAAAAATAGGCTTTGCCCGCTGGGAACACACCGACAGATCGCTCGCGTTCAATCGTGCTTTGGATCGAGTTCGCCATTCGGGGCGAAACCTCGAACCCCTGCTCAGCCTGATCAATGGTTGATTGGAACAGCGAGGCCCAGTCTTTCTTGCCATATAGGTTATGGGTCACTTCCATCAGGCGCAGAATGCCGGGCACCCCAACGGACTGCCCCCCGACAACGGCCTCGGGCCACGGCATCTTCTCACCATCAGGTAACAGGAAGCGTTCGGGCGTGGCCTTGGCCGGAGCCTTTTCCCGCGCATCGAACGTGGTCAGCGTGTTGGAAGAGGCGTCCCAATACAGCATAAACGCACCACCGCCGATGCCCGATGATTGCGGCTCGACCAGATTGAGCATCAGCTGCACGGCGATCATCGCATCTGCGGCTGTACCGCCTGCGGCCAGCACGTCATACCCGGCTTTTGCGGCGATGGGATTGGCGGCAGATACCATGAACTCGGTGCCAGACACCGAATTCTTATCCTCCCATCCATAGCCATATTCTGGTGCGGGGTCCTGCGCATGGGCCGCGCAAGCAATAACGCCCAGCGCCAGTGCGGCGCCGGTCTGAAAGAATGTTTTCATCAAAAAATCTCCCGGTATGGGTCTGCGTGATTGGTTACTGAGTAACAATGTTCAAATGGCAGACTCTTAGTTTAAAACCGATCGATTTATCGTACAACATATACTGACGTGTGCGAATGCCTCACGACGCGCGCCGCGTTCGGACCAAGCAAATAGTCTTTTAAATCAGGCTTATGCGCGCCAATCACGATTAGGTCAGAACCCGCGTTTTCCGCAGTTTTCAGAATTTCCTGATATGCACTGCCGGTGGCCACGACATGGCGCACCTTGGCGTTACGCTCTTCTCCCAACGTGGCTGCGCACAGGGCGACCAGATTGTCATGGGCTTCTTGCATGACCTGTTCGTGGTGATGGGGTTCGAAGAAACTGCTGACGAAACCCTCGCCATAGTCCGGTGTCACGGTCACCACGTCCAGCCGCGCGCCATCCAGTTCGGCCAGCGCGGCGGCCCGTTTCAGAACGGCGACATCAAGATCGCCATTACTGATATCCACGGCACATAGAATACCTTTGGTCATGCGGGTTCTCCCTGTTTTGCGGCGCGGCCGCGCTGGAGGAAGGCGACAAGACCCAACAGGATCAGCGCCGGGATGAAGATCAGCTCTTTCGGAGGCTGGCTTTGTGGGGCTTGAATGCTGGTGAGGTGAACTGCGTCGTCAGCGTAGTAGTCGAACATGTCCAACTCATCAGCAACCGGTGTGCCAAACAGCGGCTCATCCAGTTTGACCAGACCGTCTTCTTCCAGCGTGATCAGACCCATGGCGTCGACGCGCGCAGTGCCGTCAGCCTCATCCCCAATGGTTAAGACCACGGTGGTTTCAGTCATATTGCCGGTGTCAAAGTCAGGACCCGCGACCTCAATCCGCATGGTGCTGCCCGGTGCGGCTTCACCCACGGCCTGGGTCAATTGCGCCGGTTCGATCTGCGCGAACGGAGGCGCGATCCGGTTCATGAAGAAATCCGGGCGGAACAGCGCAAAGGCGATCAGGATCAGGGCAACGCTTTCATAGATGCGGTTCTTCGTCAGGAACCAGCCCATGGTGCCTGCGGTGAAGATCAGGATCGCAATGGTCGCCGAGATTGCCACCAAAATGCCCTGCACCCAGCCTACATCAATCAGCAACAGATCGGTGTTGAAGATGAACACGAAGGGCAGCGCCACGGTCCGCAGGCTGTAGAAGAACGCGATAAAGCCTGTTCTGATCGCATCGCCGCCCGATACAGCGGCGGCAGCAAAACTGGCCAGACCCACCGGTGGCGTCACATCGGCCATGATGCCGAAATAGAACACGAACAGATGCACCGCGATCAGTGGCACGATCAGACCGTCCTGCGCACCGAGCTCCACGACGACCCCGGCCATCAGCGAGCTTACAACGATGTAGTTCGCCGTGGTCGGCAGGCCCATACCCAGGATCAGGCTAAGCACGCCAACAAGCGCCAGCATTGCGATCAGGTTGCCGCCCGAAAGGAACTCGACCAGATCGGCCATCACCTGGCCCACTCCGGTCAACGTCACCGTACCAACGATCACGCCCGCGGTAGCAGTTGCCAGCGCGATACCGATCATGTTGCGCGCACCGTCGATCAGTCCGTTCCAAAGATCTACAACACCGTCTTTGAAAGCATTCGCCGTATCGCTTTCACCGCGAAAGATTGATTTCATCGGCTTCTGCGTCAACAGGATCACAAACAACAGCGAGGTCGCCCAGAAGGCGGACAGACCGGGTGATTTCTGTTCGATCATCAGGAAATAGACCAGCACGATGATCGGCAGCAGATAATGCAAACCGGCTTTGTAGATCTCGGCGATCACCGGCAATTCAACTTCTTTGGCATTGGGGTCATCGGGAACCAAATCCTCGACCCCAGACGCAAGTTTCAGCAGGAACAGGTAGGCCAGAATGATCAGCGCAGACAGGACCAGTCCCGAGGCATCGGGCACCATCGCGATAATTGCCTTGATCGGATACTGGATGCCATAGCACAGCCCGGCAAAGCCAACAAAGAACAGCGCCATGCCGCCAATCGTGCGACCCATCGAAACAACGCGGTCACCCAGCGTCGGCATATTCCGCTTCACCGCCTCAAGATGCACGATATAGACCAACGCGATGTAGGAAATCGCCGCAGGAAGGAAGGCGTGGGTGATCACCTCGACATAAGAAATGCCGACATATTCCACCATCAGGAAGGCCGCGGCGCCCATGACCGGCGGCATGATCTGGCCATTCACCGAACTGGCCACCTCGACCGATCCGGCCTGTTCACTGGAAAAGCCCACCCGCTTCATCAGCGGGATGGTAAAGGTACCGGTAGTCACGACATTGGCAATGGACGAGCCCGAGATCAGACCGGTTGCAGCAGATCCCACGACAGCCGCCTTGGCCGGTCCACCCCGCAGGTGGCCCAGCGCGCCAAAGGCCATCTTGATAAAGTAGTTCCCCGCACCCGCCTTATCCAACAATGCGCCGAACAGGACAAACAGGAAGACAAATTTAGTCGAAACGCCCAACGCGATGCCAAATACACCCTCGGACGTGATCCACATGTGGCTCATCGCCTTTTGCAGGCTAGCACCTTTCCAGCGGATCACTTCGGGCACCCATGAGGACGCGCCAAAGAAAACATAAGCCAAGAAAATCGTCGCGATGATTGCCATTGCGGGGCCCAGAGCGCGACGCGCGGCCTCGAACAACAGCAACAGGCCTACAAGCGCAAACCACTTGTCTGTATGGTCTGCAAGCCCACCGGCATCGACAATCTTTTGGTAGAAGAAGTAGCCATACAACGCCAGGAACGCGCCGACGATGCCCATGATCCAATCCTGAACCGGGATATAGTTGCGTGGGCTGGATTTGAGTGCCGGATAAGCCGAGAACGCCAGGAACATTGCAAAGGCCAGATGAATCTGGCGTGAATTGTTCACTACGCTGCCCGGCAGCAGGTAGTTGGACAAGGGAGAGGCTAACACCACCTGAAACACCGACCACAAGACAGCAACAATCGCCAGAAACAGCCCCACATTCCCGGCCGGATTACGCGCACCCGCATCAGATGAGGCGACCAGATCCTGAAGCTCTTCTTCAGATAAAGGGCGATTGCCCTGTGTGTCGGAACTCATGATGAAATCTCCCCGTCCTTGGCCTTGGTTTTTGTGGCCTTCTTGTCACCGGTTTACCCCGGATGTGAATCGGGGCGCCCAACAGGCGCCCCGCATCAGGTCTGGTTTACTGAATCCAGCCTTTTTCTTTGTAGTACTTCTCCGCACCTGGATGCAGCGGCGCCGACAGGCCGTCCGCAATCATCTCTTCAGGTTTGAGGTTGGCGAATGCCGGGTGCAGCTTTTTGAAATCATCGAAGTTCTCAAAAACCGAGCTGACAACCGCATAAACCGCATCATCCGATACGTCTGCCGATGTCACGAAGGTCGCGCCAACACCAAAGGTCGCGGTGTCACCATCCGAACCACGGTACATGCCGCCGGGAATGGTGGCTGTACGATAGAACGAATTGTCGTCAACCAGCTTGCTAACCGCATCGCCGCTGACGTTGACCAGAACCGAGTCACAAGCTGTGGTTGCTTCCTGGATCGAACCCGATGGGTGACCAACGGTATAAACCATCGCATCGATCTGGTTGTCACACAGAGCTGCCGACTGTTCAGCTGCTTTCAGTTCGGTCGCCAGTTCGAAATCACCGGTGGTCCAGCCCATCTCGCCCAGCAGAACCTCCATGGTGCCGCGCTGACCGGAACCTGGGTTACCGATATTGACGCGCTTGCCCTTCAGATCCTCGAAGTTGGTGATGCCGGAATCTGCACGCGCCACAACCGTGAACGGTTCTGGGTGAACCGAGAACACGGCACGCAGGCTCTCAAACGGGCCGGCTTCTTCGAATTTTGAGCTGCCATTGTAAGCGTGGTACTGCCAGTCCGACTGCGCCACACCAAATTCAAGCTCGCCTTCGCGAATGGTGTTGATGTTGTAAACCGACCCCCCGGTTGATTCCACCGAACACCGGACTCCGTGCTCTTTCCGGCCCTTGTTGACCAGTCGGCAGATCGCGCCACCCGTCGGGTAATAAACACCCGTAACGCCGCCAGTTCCGATCGTGATAAATTCTTCTGCATAGGCCGCAGACGACATCATCGCTGCTGCCGCAAATGCGGTGATTGAAGATTTCCTGAACACTTTGACACTCCTGTTGTCAGTCTTTTTTTTGACCTGTTGGGGCGCCTGAAACCGTTCAGAACACAACAGAAAAAATCGCAATGGAATCAGGCCCCCCGATGGTAAACAGGAAAGCGAAACCAGACGGCAGGTGTCTATACGGTTGATTACGTATAGGCTTGGGCTCAAACATAGGGGATTGAGGGCAACCGGCCACGGGCCGCGGTCGAGATACCGACCCTTAAAGATGGTTGTTTGGACAGAACTTGAACTACGCAGGACAACACGAACCTCGCCAGGATCAGGCCGAACCCGCCCGCAGGCGCAGGTCGCTGCGCGCCACACTGGCGTTGTGTTTGGGCGGGCTGCAGTTTCTCGCCATCCTGTCGGTGATCCTGTCGACCTTTGTCAGCTCGGAAAATGCGCTGCTGCGGCAATCGCGAAACTCGCTGAACGAAGTCAGCGTCAATGTCATCGGTCAGGTCAAAAGCTTTCTGAACCCAGCCCGGCAGGCATTAGATGCGACAAGGCGGCTGGCTGAGAATGACGTGTTGGACATCAACAACCCGACTGCGCTGGAAAGCCATTTTTTCCAGCAGCTTCAAGTCGCGCCTCAGCTCGCTGGGATTTATCTGGCGGACCAGAGTGGACGGTTCATCTATGTGATGCGCGCGGAAGAGCCCGGGCGCTATCGGACAAAGTTTGTTCCGCCTTTCCCGCCGGGAACAGCAGAACACCCCGCCGCTTTTCAATGGCGCAATGATCAGTTCACACTTCTTGAAACGGCCTCCACCCAAACCGATACCTATGAGGCGCGTACCCGGCCATGGTTCAGAATGGTCTCTGAAACCAAAGCACCGATCTGGACAGAGCCCTATATTTTCTTCACCACGCGGCAGCCGGGGATCACCTATAGCGTGCCGATACTGGACGAGGACGGGGCAATCCGGGCCATTTTGGGCGTGGATATCCAGATCGATGCGCTTTCGGGCTTCCTACTGGATATCTGGTCCGAACGGCGCGGCGCCGCACTGGTTCTGAACGAAGATGGCGCAGTACTGGCACATCCGACATTGGTGCTGATCCGTCAGGAGGCGCATATGGAAGCGCCCGAGCTGACACGCGTGGATCAGATCGCAGACCCCATTGCGCAAAAGGCATTCGGGGATGTGGTGCGAACCGGCCTGAGTGATGCTCAGGGTCCCGTTCATACGGATTTCCAACTGAACGGTCAGGATTATGTCGCGATGCTGATCGAGGTCTCGGAACCGGGGCTACGATGGCTCATCGGGCTTTATGCGGCCGAGGATAACTTTATCGGCGAGATCAAGAAGAACCGGGTTCAAGGCATCTGGATCGCGCTGGCCATTGCCATTTTAACCGGAGCAATCGGACTGGCCATGGCCGACCGGATTTATGCCCCGGTGCGCACATTTGCCAGCCAAAGCCAGCAACTGTCCAGTGGCGAGATCACACCCGAAGAAGGTCTGCATAGCCCTTATCGAGAGCTTGAAGATACTGGCGCGGCTCTGACGCAGGAAGTCCGACAGAGGCAACGGTTCGAAACCGCCTATGGCCGCACCTTCGATCTGGCCTCGCGCGGGATGGCGCAGATCGCGCCCGAAACAGGGCGGTTTCAGCGCGCGAACGAACAGCTCTGTGACATCATGGGATACCAGCCGGATGAGTTGGAGACGATGACCCTGGCCGATATTCTGCCTGAAGACGGGCAGCAGATCGCCGTCAAGTTCCGCGAAACTTTGTTGCAGGATTCTGAGTTCATTGCCGAAAACCAGTTCATCCGAAAAGACGGGTCACCAATCTGGCTGCGGGTCAACGCCATTCTGATCCGCGACGAAAGTGGCACGCCCGATCACGCGGTTGCCATTATCGACGATGTGAGTGACCGGAAACAGGCCGAGGATGAGGCCAGCCGCCTCAACCGCGATCTGTCCCATGTGGCGCGGGTCAATTTGATGGGCGAGATGGCCTCAGGACTGGCGCATGAGCTGAACCAACCGCTCAGCGCGATTGCGTATAACGTCGATGCTGCAAAGATCACGCTGGATGAAATCGGTAATCCCGACCCTGAACTGACCGAGATCCTGTCGGATATCGACCGCCAGTCGCGCCGGGCGGGCGACATCATTCGCGCCCTGCGCGAGATAGTGCGCAAGGATCGTGGGCGGCAGACTCCGTTCGAGTTGGGCGGGTTGATTCAGCAAACCGTCAGCTTGATGGAATCCGAGGCGAAACTACACGAAATCGGACTGCAATATGTTGAAACGGACCTGCCCCCTGTTATCGGAAACCGAACACAGATCGCGCAGGTTCTGGTCAATCTGTTGCGCAACGCCATCGACGCTTTGGCCCGCGATCCGGTTACCAAGGGTCAAATCAACATCATAACACGGATCACTGATGCGATGGTCGAGGTGCATGTCCGAGATAACGGGCCAGGCGTTAGCGATGACGTCACATTGTTCAATACATTCGACACCCAAAAGACCGACGGGATGGGTCTGGGCTTGTCAATTTGCAGAACCATCGTCAAAGCCAATGGTGGCACGATATGGTATGAACCCACCGAAACATCAGGCGCGTGTTTTTGTTTCACCCTGCGCCGCAGTGATCTGTCCGAGGGAGATCAGGAATGATCTTTGATCCACTGGTTGTATACATTGTCGATGATGACGAAGGCGTTCGCGTTGCCTTGTCGCGCTCCCTCAGCAAACGCGGGATGCAGGTCGAGCACTTCGCGGACGCGCAGACATTTCTGAATCAGGTGCATGAGGACGCCAAAGGTTGCCTGATCCTTGATTACGGCATGCCCGGCATGGACGGGCTGGAGTTGCAGGAACATCTGAACCGGCGGGAATCGACCATTCCGATCATTTTCATTTCTGGCCATGGGGGTATTCCGGAATCCGTGCGTGCCACCAAGGCGGGTGCGATTGATTTTCTGGAAAAGCCCTTCGATCTGACCGTTTTGATTGAACGGATACAGGCTGCGTTCGACCTTGGCGCACAAATGCGCGCCGAAAAAACACGGCGCCAAATGCTTGCGGACAAGCGCGGTCTTCTGACCGAGCGCGAGGAACAGGTGTTGCAGCATATTCTGACTCACCCATCTCGCACATCGAGCAAAGAAATCGCCACCGCGCTGGGCATCAGCCCCCGCACGGTGGAGATTCATCGTGGGCGCATTCAGCAGAAAGTAGGCGTGAAAACCACAATCGAGCTTTATGAGCTGTTCGGGCAGATGCATTAGCACCTGCCGTCATCAATCGCTGATCGCTCCTTCTTCGTCGCGGCGCTGATGCATCTTTGCTTTGACCCGCGCGCCTACGATCAGGGGCAGGACAAATCCGATGATCGCGATGGCCCAGAGCCCAATCGCCAGAGGACTGTCGACCAGAGTCCACCAGTTGCCATTGTCGATGGTAACCGCACGGCGCAGGTTGTTTTCCATCGAGTTGCCCAGCAATGTGCCCAGAATGATAGGCACCAGCGGCACATCCAGCTTGCGCAGAACCCAGCCCATGACGCCAAACCCGATCATCACCAGCAAATCAAAGCTGGATCCCGAGATGCCATAGATCCCCACAAAGCTGACCATCGCCACGACCGGCATCAGAATGCGCGAGGGCACCATCAGCACGCGGGTGAACAGGCCAACCATCGGGATGTTCATCGCAAGAAGCATGAAATTGGCTATGAACAGAGCTGCAATCAGGCCCCAAACCACATCTGGGTTTTGCGTGAACAAAAGAGGCCCCGGCGTGATATTCAGCGCCAGCAGCACGGCCAGCAAAACCGCTGTCGTTCCTGACCCCGGCACGCCCAGCGCCAGCATTGGCACCAGGGCTCCGCCCGCTGCCGCGTTATTCCCGGCCTCAGGTGCAGCAACACCGCGGGGGTCGCCTGTGCCAAATGTGTTTTCCTTGTCGACCAGCCGTTTCTCCATCGAATAGGAGATGAACGAGCCCAGAGAGGCCCCCGCCCCCGGCAGAACGCCTGCGAGGAACCCAAGGAACGAAGTACGCAACATGGTGGGTGTACACTGTTTGACCATCGACATCGGTGGGTAGAGACGGCCAATCTTCAGCTTGCGACCTTCAGCATCTGATCCGCCGTGCCGGTGTTCAAGGAAGATGAACACCTCGGACAGGGCAAACAGACCGACAATGGCCACGAGGAAATCAAGACCGTCATACAGATGCACCTCGCCGAAAGTGAAACGTGGCACGCCCGTCTGGGTATCGACGCCAATAGTTGCTAGTCCAAGACCCAGCGCTGCGGCAAAGGCCGACTTCGCCTGATTGGTCGACGACACGCCGCCCAACGTCATGAAGGCCAGCGCGAATAGTGCGAAATATTCGGCCGGTCCAAACAGCAGCGCGATCTTCACCAACTGCGGGGCCAGAAAGATCAGGCCCCAAGTGGCTAGGAATGCTCCGACAAACGAGGCGATGCCGGATAGCGAAAGCGCCTCGCCAGCCAACCCCTTCTTGGCCATAGGATGCCCGTCAAGGCAGGTCATCATTGCGGGCTCATCCCCAGGGATGTTCAGTAGGATGGATGAGATCCGCCCACCATACATTGCCCCGTAATAGACACTGGTTAGCAAAATCAGCGAAGGTGTCGCGCCCAAACCCAGCGTGAACGCCAGTGGGATCAGAATGGCCACACCGTTAGACGGGCCAAGACCGGGCAACGCGCCCATGATCGTGCCCAGAAAACAACCCAGCAGGGCCAGCATCAGGTTCTGCCATGTCAACGCGATGGCGAAACCGTCGGCAAGGGATGAAAAAGTTTCCATGATCCCCTCCTCAGAAACCCAGTGGCCCGCGGGCCAGCGAAAGCCCCAGAACCAGATGGAAGATAACGTAGATGCCCAGCGACGTTCCCACGCCCACTATAACGCATTCAATCGGGCCAGAGCCCAGCCGCCACGCCAGATAAGTGGCGGCAAATGCAGTGGCGATGACAAAGCCAACAACCGGCAACAGCTCGGCATAAAAGATCATGACAACCACAGCGGCCCCAACCTCGACCAACCGGCCCAGCGCGGGCCATTCAGGTTCGGCATCCGGGCGGATCGCGATGACAATGCTCGACAACCCCAAGATGGCGGCGATGATCAGCGGGAAAGCTTTGGGTCCAACGGCATCGGACAGAAAGCTTTCTTCAATCGCCAGTGCGGAAAAGGCAAATCCGATGGCGAGAAGCAGTCCGACGACCCCGAAGATGCGGTCACTCATCGGTGTCTCCTATTCGTTTGAATTCTTGTCGGGTGTTTCACACACATGCGAAACACCCTTAGTTAGAGCCGATTACTTGATGATGCCGATCTCTTTCGAGATGGTTTGAATTTGGCCCACAGATTCAGCGACGAAGTTCTGGAAGTCCGCACCTTGCAGATCCAGTGGGGCTAGGCCATTAGCGGCCATAACCTCTTTCCACTCATCCGACGCGTAAAGATCACCAATCTTGCCGACCCAATCGCCATAAGCCTCATCGGTCATACCACCCGGAGCGTAGAATCCGCGCCAGTTGGCGCCGATCGCGTCGATGCCCTGCTCTTTGGCCGTCGGGAAGTCCGCGAACTCGCCCGGCAGACGTTCGGGCGCGAGGACTGCAATCACCTTGATGTCACCTGAATCGACAAAGCCTTTGGCTTCCGAAATATCACCGGTGAAGGCCTGAACTGAACCGGCCAGCAGCTGTGTCACCGCCTCGCCGCCGCCATCAAAGGCGATGTATTTAACGGCGCGCACATCGTCGATACCATATGCGTTTGCCGCGATCAGCACCTTCAGGTGATCCCAGCCGCCCACAGCCGAACCGCCAGCGACCGAAACTGTAGTCGGGTCTGCCTTAATCTGGTCCAGCAGTTCCGGCAACGTATTGACCGGACTATCAGCTGCAACAGCGATCACGCCGTAATCGGCACCGATCGCAGCCAGCCAGCGCACCTGATCCATGGTATTTCCGGGATAAGCGCCTTGCGCCAGACGGGTCGCTGTGGCTGCGCTGGCGGCTACGATCAACTCGTTGTCTTCACCACGCTTGTTCACGACCTCGGCAAAGGCAACGCCACCACCACCGCCGGCTAGGTTCACAACCTGCATGGTCTGGTCGATCAGGCCCAGGTCCTGCAGCGACTTGCCGACCTGACGGCAAGTGAAATCCCAGCCACCACCCGGGTTGGCCGGGGCGATGCACTCCTGAGCACTGGCGGCAACGCCAGATAGGGCAAAGACAGCAGCGGCAATCGCGCCGCCTGTTCCAAACAGTTTCATTCGTTCCTCCTCCAAGGGTCTTTTTGGGCCTTACACGACAGCCAAAACCAATCCCCGCAAGCTTTGGGCCGCGCGGCCTTTTCTTGCAGGATGATTTTCTTTAGCGAATAATGCTGTCACGAACCTGTCACGCGGCTGACGGACGGTTTGCGGGGGAACATGCGCGTACTGATGATCGAAGATACCGAAGATCTGGCCGAGGGGGTTGTGACCCATCTGGCCCGGTCCGGCGTGGTATGCGATCTGGCGACCACCGTGGAATCCGCCCAAGATTTTCGCGCGGTGCAGAGCTATGACGCCATGCTGTTGGATATCAATCTTCCCGATGGGTCGGGCCTTAGCTTTCTGGGCAAGATCCGTGCCTCGGGCGACCGAACCCCGGTTTTGATGCTGACGGCGCTGACTTCGGTTGAGGATCGCGTCGCCGCGCTGGACAAGGGCGCAGACGACTATCTGGGCAAACCCTTCGACCAGCGAGAACTTGAGGCGCGGCTACGCGCGTTGGTGCGCCGCGATGCGAACCGCAAAAGCGAACAAATCACACTGGGACCACTGATCTATGCCCCCAAGGACCGCAGCGCCTCTCTGAACGGTAAACGCCTGAACCTGACAGCGCGCGAAGCGGCGGTCCTGGATGAGCTGATCCGGCATGAAGGTCAGTATATGTCAAAGACCCGGCTGTATAATTCGCTCTACGGGTTCGAGGACGCAGACGTCGGCGAAAACGCAATCGAGCTTTACATCGCTCGGCTGCGCAAAAGGTTCTCTGGCAGCGTTATCAGCATCACAACACAACGCGGCGTGGGGTATCGGATCGGTCTGGATGGCTAGATTGCACTTGCCCCACAGCCTGACGGCCCGCGTTCTCAGCGCCGTTATTCTGATCCTTGTGCTTGGCGGTTTGTTGGTGGCCTTGTCAATCTGGGTCAACGGGCGTCTGGCCGCGCGCGAAGCTTATGATCGGTTACTGCTGGGGGCCGCCAGCGATATCGCGGAATCGGTGCGTATTCAGGACGGTATGCCCGTGGTCGATCTGCCGGTCTCGGCGTTTCAGCTACTGGCGCAGGCACCCGATGATCGCATCTATTATGCGGTACAGGTGCCCGAGGGGCCGTTCATCACCGGGCTGGACCCGGAGACCAAGATCCTTCCGCCCGAACCAAATGGCATTGGTCCACAGTATTTTGCAGCGGATCTGAACGATGAACCCGCCCGCTTTGTACGCGTGACGCGCTTGTTTGCAGAACGCGATTTCTCGGGCGAGGTTGAGGTCCTTGTTGGTCAGACCCTGCGCGCGCGCCAGTCCATGACGGCCAGCCTAATGCGGGATGCCCTACTGCCCATGGCCGTTGCCGGAATTCTGCTGTTGATCATGTCGTGGTTTGTCACACGCTCTGCTCTGCGTCCGCTCGAGGCGCTATCGGATGATCTGACGGGACGCGACCCCTATGATCTGACGCCGATGCCAAGCGATGGTTTACCGCGAGAGCTGCAGGTGATGCTTGGTGCAATGAACCGGTTCATGGGGCGTTTGGACCGGCAGGTGGACACGATGCGCAACTTGATCGCGGATACTGCGCACCAATTGCGCACCCCCGTTGCAGCAATCCGCGTACAAGCCGAAATCGCACAGGACGACCCAGACGCGCCCGCGCGCAAACGTGCGTTGGACCGGTTGTTGGGGCGCACCCGGTCTCTGGGCACCCTGCTGGATCAACTTCTGTCGCGCGCGATGGTGATCCATCGCATCGACAGCGCCCCGCGCCTTCCGGTCGATCTGCGCGAGGTGGCATTGGAAATCCTGGAAGAACGCGATCATGAACTGATCGCGCCCGGCGTTGAAGTACGTTTGGAGATCGGCGAAGACCCGGTTCTTGTGCTAGGGGATGCCTTTTCCATCAGTGAGGCCGCCAAGAACCTGCTGCGCAATGCACTTCGCCACGGCAAACCGCCAGTGAGCATCGGGGCAGAATGCGCAGACAATCGCGCAATCCTTTGGGTTCGTGACTGCGGTTCAGGCCCTGCCTTAAACATCTCTAGTCAACTGGGTGACAGGTTCAATCGCACCGCTGGATCCGGTGAAGACAGCACAGGGCTTGGCCTTTCGATCGTGAAATCCACGGCCGAAGCGTTTGACGGCAAGGTTGAAATGTCCGCCGACACCACAGGTTTCAGGGCGGCGCTGAGTTTCCCAGCCGCACCGGAAGGAGTGCGATGATGATCCGCTTGTTGCTTGGCTTGACTTTGATCGCGGCGACATCCCTGCGCGCGCAAGAGGACGTCACTCAGTTCGGTACCGGGCCCGAGATGATGCTGATCCGGTCAACCACAGATATCGCAATCATCAGTCCCGTGCTGGAACGGTTTACAGCACAAAACCCGAACCTGAGCATCACCTATGAGCAATGGGGCTCAAACGCCTTGTTTCAGCATAGCAAAACCGCATGTAAGTCCGGTGAGGCACCAGCAGATGTTGTGTTTTCCTCGGCCATTCAACAAATGGTCTGGCTGGTGAACTCTGCATGCGCCTATCGCTACAGCTCACCGGAAACGCAGGCCCTGCCCCCGGCCCGACGTTGGCGGGATGAATTGTGGGGCATCACGACGGAACCCGCAGTTATCGTCTATAACAAGGATGGCCTGACGAATGAGGATGTGCCACGAGACCGGTTTGCGCTGCTCGACGCGATGCGGACACGCCCTGACTTGCTGCGCGGGCGGGTCGCAACATATGACATCGCCGCATCCGGCCTTGGGTATCTGTTTGCCTACGGTGACAGCCTTGAGGCGACGACATTCGGCTCATTGATCGAAGGCTTTGCCCGCATCGATGCAGTAGCGACCTGCTGTTCTGCCCACATTATTGACGAGGTAGCACAGGGGCGTTTTCTGATCGCCTATAATGTGCTTGGATCTTATGTGGCCAATGCCAATCTGCCCGGCGTTGGCGTGATCTTGCCCGAGGACTACACGCTTGTCCTGTCCCGTGCCTATATGATCCCGCGTCAGGCACAGAACAAACAAGCCGCTATTGTGCTGCTGGATTTCCTGCTGTCACCTGAGGCGCAGGAAATGCTGGCAGCCTCGGGCCTCGTGACGCGTCTGGACGAATCTGAGACCGGCCTAACCCCGAGCGCCCGCCGCTTTATCCCGCTGTCGCCCGCATTGCTGGTGGCCCTTGATCAGAACCGGCGGGCCGGGTTGTTCAAACTGTGGAACGACGCATTCAACATCGAAACCGCGCGTTAAGTCTGTCTTGCGACCTCTTCCGTAACCGGTTCAGCCTCGACTTCGATCACCTCTTCCTCTGCCGGCGTTTCGTCGGGTTCTTCCACTTCCTCGACCTCTTCGGGTTCGGCTTGGTCCTCTAGTGCTCCGACGATCAGCGGCAACATATGTACCCCAGTCGCGCTGGCGATCTCGGGCGTCTGCGGTGTCTGCCAGCTAAGCGTGTCAAAGCTGCCGCAGTTCTGGCAGACCGGGCCCCATTCGGCCTGAATGTCGTGGCAATTGTCGCAAACCCATTGTGGTCCGCGCGGTGCGTTCAACGCCCTGGCCAGCCACCCCTGAACCACCGCGTCCGAGGCACCTTCGCCCCGTTCAATCGCAGCCATCAGCGTATAGGCCCGTGCGTCCCCTTGCTTTTCAACCACATCGCCCAGCGCGCGGCGCGCCTCGGGGAAATCCTCGGCAACGATGTTGAGTTCGGCCAGGATCAGGCGGGTCTCCATATTTTCGGGGTGAATACGGGTCAGCACTGTGAATCGCTTGACCCGCTGCTCGGGTGTTTCATCTGGCGCAATCTCGGCAAAGGCATGGGCCAGATCGGGGTGGGGCTGAACTTCCCATGCTTTTTTCAGAATTTTGGTCGCCGGGCGCGGTTTGCCTTTTTTGATATAAGCCCGCGCCGCCATGGCCGCAGCCGGCACCAGATCAGGTGACAGGCGGTTGGCCTCGATCGCGTGTTCCTGCTGTTCGATCGTTGCCGTTTCATCCAAAAGCTCTTTGGCCTCGGACAGGGCAAGTACCGCATCGCGCCGCTTGAACACATCGCGTGGCAGATACCCTGCCTTCAGCTTTGACGTCAGCGTGGACCGCGCCCCGGCCCAATCCTGCGCTTTGGTCTGCAGGTTCAAAAGCATATCCTGAGTTTCTTCATGCCGGGGTTTCAGCGTCAGCGCCTTCTCGGCCAGCTTGCGCGCGGTTTCATCATCCCCTTCCGCCAGCTTCTGCTTCATAATCCCACGCACACCGACAAAGCGTGTGGCATTATTAGCGACCAGCTTCTTGTAGGTGTCAGAGGCTTTTTTTGTATCACCCGTCATCTCGGCAGCCTGCGCCACCAGAAGATTGGTCAATTCCGGTTTATTCAACAGCTTCTCGGCTTTGCTCGCCTTGGTCATCGCAACGCGGCCTTCACCAGAGGCCAGCGCCATTAGACCATCCGCCAGCGCCTGATATCCGCGCTGCTCGCGACTGCGGTCGAAATAGCGTGACAAGGCGGTTTCATCGCCATTGAGGAATTTTAGCGTCGCGATCAGAAGGGTCAGCAGTTTGAAGAACAGCCAGACTGCGAACACCAGAACACCCAGAGCGATCACCGATTGCAACGGCCCCAGCGTGTATTCAGTACCTGCGACGGTAATCTGAACACCGCCCGACGATTCCATCAGGAAACCCGCGCCCATGGCCAGCAGGCCGATAATCGCAACAAAAACAAGGATCTTTAACAATGACCACAGCATGGCAGGTCCTTCAGTTCGAGTTCAGGCTTGAAGCAAGCGTGTTTGCGGCCTCGACGGCAGAGACCCGCGTCTGCGCCGCCTGCTCCCAATCAGCCAATGCGGTCTGCGCCGCCTCGGGCAGAGATTTCAATTCGGTCAGCGCCTGTGTGACATCGCCATCCGCCAACGCCGCCTGAGCGCGCGACAGGATCGCATCCGGGTCGTCGCCCTCTTGCGGTGTCACCGACCGGGCGCCCGTCTGACGCTGTAAAAAGGCAACCAGCCCGGTACTTTTATCCGCATCGCGCGCATCGGAGAGTGCCGCGCGGGCGGCCGGGGCAAACGAAGTGCGCAGGGCCGAGAGTGTTTCGACCCCGTCTTTCGAAGACGCCGCCAATGCATCCGGCACGTCGACACCTCCGGCTTTCAGTTCAGCAACCAAATCCTCATAGGGTTGTCCCGCATCCAACTGACCATGCAAGCGCGACAGGATCGCTGCATTGGTCGCAGCGCGTGCTTCGGCCGAGGCTTTGGCCTCCAATGCCTGCGCATCCGCAACCATCTTTTCCACTTCACTGCGCTGAGCGGCCAGTGAATCCTGAAGTTTCTTCAGCTCAGCCTCAAACGCGGCCGTTGTTTCGGGTGAAACATTTGCCTCGATCGGCTTCTTTTCCAGCGCGGTCAGGCGCTCATCCAGAGGTCCGACCTGACCTGTCAGGCCATCAACACTGGACTTCAAACTGCCCAGATCGCTTTCGACCGGCGTCAGCTTGTCTGTCAGTGCCGTGATCTGAGCCGATAAACCCGAGACATCCGGGCTATCGCTCATGGATTTTGTCAGTTTGGCGATCTGATCGGATTGTTCCGCCAGTTTCGATTCGAGCGCGGCAATCGCATCTGCGCTGTCTGCTCCTTGCGATGAAAATCCGCCGCCTACTGCGAACCCGATCCCGGCGGCAACAACCCCGCCGAGCAGGGCTGGAACGAACCCGCCCCGCTTTTCGACGGTGCGCTCGATCACTTTCTCTTCTGCAGGTTCTGGCACTTCGACGGCTTCGGCTTCGGCTTCGGCTTCGGCTTCGGCTTCGGCTTCGGCTTCGGCTTCGGCTTCGGCTTCGGCTTCGGCTTCGGAAGTCAAATCATCCGCAGGCTCTGCTTCGTCAACGGTTTTGTCTTCCGAATTAGAGTTGCTTTCATCCTCAATGGCCTCAGCAACATCCTCAATCTTGGGGTCTTCGACCGGCTCCTGATCTGGTTTCTTCTTATCAGCCACCGTCCTAATCCCCTTATCGATTCCCAAAACACGTGAACAACAGACTAACCCAAGTTAATCTGCACCCGGCGCGCTCTCAACCCGCAACGCGTGTTTCACAAGTTTTTTAACGACTTCCTGCATTTGGTCCGAACTCGGCTCGCGCGCAATCTTCAATCGCTCAAAGGTCAAGGAATTAAGGGGCCACGCGGTGGCTTCGCTATTTGCAGCCAGCAACAAAGGCGCTGTTCCGGCCCATATATCGGCAAATTGTCGCGCTGTGCGGGGCGAAAAAATTGGGGCGATAATTGGCGAATTACATTCGGCGACCTGGGTTGCCGCGTCACTGAGCGGTAATAGATGTTGCTGATAAATCGGTTGCTCAAGGGTCGTCAGGCCCGAATTGGTCAGACGCTCGGCGACATTACCAAGGCTATGTTCTCCGCGCAGATGCAGCAGCGGACCTTGCGGTGCGCACTTCAACAGATTGGCCACCAACTCGTCCGCCGTTGCACCCAGCACCTGCGCGTTCCAACCAGCTGCTTTCGCGGCCTCTGTGGTCGCGGGACCGACACAATAGGCGGGCAAGTCGCGATCCACATCCAACATAGTTGCAGCGTTCACGCCGTTGGCCGATGAAAATATCAGTCCAGCAACTGCATCTGCCGCAACCGCAACCCTCAACGGTTCGATCTCCAACAGGGGTGAATGGATAACCTCGACCTCTGACCTGATGTGGGCCGGCAGTTGCGCAACAAACCTTTCCGAGGCGGCGCGAGGGCGGGTCATCAACAAATACAACGGTCGGCGCCTTCGGCCTTGGGATTGTTTGCGTCCGCGCGGGATGGTACCCCGCATGGCAATCATGATGCAACGGATCAGGCCTATGGTGCAAACACTTACCGTCCTCGGACTGGAAAGCAGCTGCGATGATACAGCCGCCGCTGTCGTGCGACAGCAGTCAGGTGCGCAGGCCGAGATTCTGTCATCAGTGGTGCACGGCCAGGCCGAGTTGCACAGCGCCTATGGTGGTGTTGTGCCTGAGATCGCGGCCCGCGCGCATGCAGAAAAACTGGACGTCTGCGTAGAACAGGCTCTAACACAGGCTGATATTGCCCTCAGTGATCTCGATGCAATTGCCGTAACTGCCGGTCCGGGCCTGATTGGCGGCGTTATTTCCGGTGTCATGTGCGCAAAGGGCCTGAGCGCCGCGACCGGCCTGACCCTGATCGGCGTGAATCATCTGGCCGGGCATGCCCTAACACCGCGCCTGACGGACGGGATCGCCTTTCCCTATCTGATGCTTCTGGTTTCAGGGGGTCATTGCCAATACCTGATCGCGCACGGGCCGGAACAGTTCACCCGCCTCGGGGGTACAATCGATGATGCTCCGGGAGAGGCCTTCGACAAAACAGCTCGTCTGCTGGGCCTTCCGCAGCCCGGCGGCCCTTCGGTCGAGGCCGAGGCCCGCGCGGGTGATCCCAACCGTTTCCGCTTTCCCCGCCCGCTATTGGATCGTCCCGGATGTGATCTGTCATTCTCGGGCCTAAAAACCGCTTTGATGCGTTTGCGGGATCAGATCGTCGCCGACAAAGGTGGCCTGACCCGTCAGGATCGGGCCGATTTGTGTGCCGGGTTCCAGCGATCCATCGTCGATACGTTGGCTGAGAAAACGCGCCGCGCAATTGGGCTGTACCTTGAAGTCTCGCCACCTGCTCCGGTCATCGCAGTAGCCGGAGGTGTTGCGGCAAATACCGCCATTCGTTCAGCGTTAGAAACTGTTTCTGAAGAAATGGGTGCCCGATTTATTGCCCCGCCACTGGCCTTGTGCACCGACAATGCGGCTATGATTGCCTTTGCCGGTCTAGAGCGATATCGCACCGGCGCAAGGGACGGGCTTGATCTGATCGCACGTCCCCGATGGCCTCTGGATCAAACCAGCCCTTCGATGCTCGGTGGTGGTAGGAAAGGGGCCAAGGCATGAGCGTATCCGTACTTGGATCAGGGGCCTTTGGAACCGCTCTGGCTATATCTCTTGCGGGAAATGGGCCCGTCACACTCTGGTCGCGCACCACCGAGCAAGCGCAGCTTATGCAGCAGTCACGCGAGAATTCGGGTCGTCTGCCGGGCGTGACGTTGCCTGACAACATTTCTGTGACGGCTGATTTTGAACGGGCGGTGCAATCCGATGTTTTGTTGTTGGCGGTGCCGATGCAGAAACTACGCGATGCCTTGACCCTCAACTCTGCTCAATTGAGCGGCAAGACGCTGGTGGCCTGCTGCAAAGGGATCGAACTGACCTCGGGGCTTGGACCGGTTGCCGTTATTAATCAGACCGTCCCGGATGCGCATCCTGCCTTGCTGACCGGACCCAGCTTTGCCGACGATATCGCGCGCGGTCTGCCCACCGCGCTGACGCTAGCCTGCACTGACGCCGGATTGGGTGAGAACCTTCAACAAGAACTGACGACCGCCAACCTGCGTCTATATCGAACCACCGATACTGTCGGGGCTGAGCTGGGCGGTGCGCTAAAAAACGTGATGGCCATTGGCTGTGGCGCCGCCATTGGCGCGGGGCTGGGTGACAGCGCCCGCGCTGCGCTGATCACCCGCGGATTTGCCGAGATGCAACGCTTCGCCGCCCTGCGCGGCGCACGGCCCGACACGCTGATGGGGCTGTCAGGTCTGGGCGATCTGGTGCTGACCTGCTCGTCCGAGCTGTCACGAAATTACCGTTTTGGCCTGTCTTTGGGCCTAAATAAATCATTCGACAGCGCAACCACCGTCGAAGGTGTTGCCACCGCACAAGCCATGTCCAAGATCGCCGCGAATGAAGGATTGGACATGCCCATCAGCTCGACTGTGGCGAAACTCAGCAGCGGTGATTACAGTGTGACTGACGCGATTCAAGCGCTGCTGGGTCGCCCGCTCAAGGAGGAATAACATGCTCATTGCCCTGATCGCCCGGGACAAAACTGGCGCTCTGCAAACCCGAATGGACAACCGCGCCGCCCATCTGGGTTATATCGAGAAAACCGGTGTTGTGTCGCAGGCGGGTCCGCTGTTGGACGGCGATGCGATGATCGGGTCGCTGATCATTTTGGACGTTGAAGACCTGGCCGCCGCTCAGGCCTGGGCGGCCAACGACCCCTATGCGCTGGCAGGGCTTTTCGACTCGGTCGAGCTGATCCCATGGAAGAAGGTGATTGGCTGATGGCGTACTGGCTGTTCAAATCCGAACCTTCAACCTGGAGCTGGGATCAGCAGGTCGCCAAAGGTGATGCAGGCGAAGAATGGGACGGGGTCCGAAACTATCAGGCCCGTAATTTTATGCGCCAGATGCAGATTGGCGATCGGGGATTCTTCTACCATTCGCAAAAGGAAAAGGCGGTTGTTGGCATTGTCGAGGTCTGTGCCAAGGCGCATCCTGACAGCACCACCGATGATGAACGCTGGGAATGCGTGGACATCAAGGCGATACGGCCTTTTACCGTTCCGGTCACACTGGATCAGATCAAAGCGGATGAACGTCTGGCTGAGATGGTCTTGGTCAAGAACTCTCGACTATCCGTGCAACCGGTCAGTGATGCGGAATGGTCGCTGATCTGTGGTCTGGGGCACACAGTGGCGGATTGAAAAAAGGGAAGGCCCTGACGAATGCAGAACCTTCCCTACCCCGCGTGCTCCCAAACTCACCACACGCATACGGAAATCTGTTGGCTCTGACCGTCCTGGTCATGTCCTGACCCTAACCGATTTGCGCCCAGCGCTTCAAACGCCAAGTAGTTAGAGTTTCACTCAAATACGGAACACCCGCCGGAACAACCGATGGGTTCCGCATTGGTTTATAGCCCTTTTCAGCTGTAGACCGACTCTTTACCGAAATGCTTGGTCAGCATGTAATAGACCACAGCGCGGTATTTGTTGCGTTCGGACATGCCATAAGTTTCCATGGCCTTGTTGATCGCTTCCATCAGTTCTGGACCATCCGATAAGCCTAGTTTTTTGACAAGGAAGTTGTTCTTGACCGTCTCAAGCTCAGCTTCCTGGCTGGCAGCCACTGTTGACGCATCCGCATCATAGATCGCCGGACCACAACCGATTGTAACCTTGGTCAAAAGGTCCATATCAGGGTCCAGCCCGCATTTGCCTTTCAAATCTTCAGCGTATTTGGCGATCAGCTCATCGCGTTTGCCCATTTTCAACTCTCCTGCGCAGAATTTCAATTAAAAGTGGCCCAATTGCCTGAATGCTAGGATTGGCAGAGAACCGGGCTTCTCAAATAGGATTTTTTTCGCTGTTCCTTCCCCCTAAAGCACAACGAAAAAACCACCGGGGTTGGCCGGTGGTTTTCAGGGTAGTTTGACAATGAGCCGGGATTAGTAGCGATAATGTTCCGGCTTGTACGGGCCTTCCGGCTTCACGCCAATATAGGCCGCTTGTTCACTGTCCATCTGGGTCAGCTTTACACCAATGCGATCCAGATGCAGCCGGGCGACTTTTTCATCCAGATGCTTGGGCAGGATGTAGACGTCGTTTTTGTACTCATCGCCCTTGGTGAATAGCTCGATCTGCGCCAGAACCTGGTTGGTAAACGAGGCCGACATCACGAAAGAGGGGTGGCCGGTGGCGTTGCCAAGGTTCAGCAGACGACCTTCGGACAGCAGGATAATGCGATTGCCCGAAGGCATCTCGATCATGTCCACCTGTTCCTTGATGTTGGTCCATTTGTGGTTCTTCAAACTGGCCACCTGAATCTCATTGTCGAAGTGACCGATGTTGCCAACGATGGCCATGTCTTTCATCGCGCGCATATGCTCGATGCGGATCACGTCCTTGTTGCCGGTCGTGGTGATGAAAAGGTCTGCCGTTGCAACTTCGTCTTCCAGCAGTGTGACTTCGAACCCATCCATCGCAGCCTGCAGGGCGCAGATCGGGTCCACTTCGGTCACCTTCACGCGGGCACCAGCGCCGCGCAGAGACGCGGCCGAACCTTTGCCTACGTCGCCGTAACCACACACCACAGCAACTTTACCGGCCATCATCGTATCGGTAGCACGGCGGATACCGTCGACCAGCGATTCCTTGCAACCGTATTTGTTGTCGAATTTCGACTTGGTAACACTGTCGTTCACGTTGATCGCGGGGAAGGGCAACTGACCTTCTTTAACCAGTTGATACAACCGATTAACACCCGTAGTCGTTTCCTCGGACACGCCCTGAATCTGGTCCCGCATTTTGGTGAACCAGCCGGGTGAGGCCGCCATGCGCTTCTTGATCTGCGCCTTAATCGCCTCTTCCTCTTCCGAACCGGGAACAGGGATAATGTCCTCACCCGCTTCGGCACGGGCACCCAGCAGGATGTACAATGTTGCGTCGCCGCCATCGTCCAGGATCATGTTCGGGCCATCTTCGAACAAGAAGGATTTGTCCAGATAATCCCAATGCTCTTCCAGCGTCTGCCCCTTGATGGCAAAGACGGGAATACCCGCTTCGGCAATCGCCGCGGCCGCGTGATCTTGCGTTGAGAAGATGTTGCATGACGCCCAGCGTACATCCGCGCCCAGCGCAGCCAGTGTTTCGATCAGAACAGCGGTCTGAATGGTCATGTGCAGCGAACCGACGATCCGCGCACCACTCAATGGCTTGCTGTCACCGTATTCAGCGCGCAGGGACATCAGGCCCGGCATCTCGGTTTCAGCAATATTCAGTTCTTTGCGGCCAAATCCGGCCAGCGAAATGTCTTTGACGATATAGTCCCCGGCCATCAGGTGCTCCACTCCGGTAAATATTGATCCGGGCTGCCCTAACACTCATTGAGGCAGGTGGCAATGTGGATGGCCGAGGCAAAAAACCTGACACTGAAAAATATCAGCTTGGCGTGCCCTCAACCTTGATCTTGGGGATCGCTTCAAAAAAATCTGTGCCAACGGCGACAATACAACTGATGCCGTTCGCTTGGGTCACCAAAACGGTATAACTTCCCGTTTCTTTCGAGGTCCAAACCTCCATGACCGATTGCGCGCCACGAGACTTCTGCAGACCGCCAAAGACCAATTCCTCGGCGTAACTGTCTTGCAGTTTGGTAATCACGTGCTCGCGTTCTGCACAATTCTGGGCAAAAGCAGGCGGTGCGGTCGCAGCCATTCCGAAGGTCAGGGTGATTGCAAACAAACGCTTGAACATAACAAGCTCCTTTCGATACGAGTTTCGTTTCGAGAGGGCGCAACTGGGAGGAATCAGCACCCCCCTCAGTCCTTTATGTCGGGATCGTATCGTACCGTTTCAAAGCACGAATGCTCAAGAAAGTGTTGGCAGCATGTGATCCAGACAGGTACATCATAACATAAGAACACGGATTGAACGTGTCCTAGTTCACAAGGCATGGCAAAATGGCAACACAACCCAGAGCGTGGCAAAGAATGCTGTCGGGCCGTCGGCTGGATTTATTAGATCCGACACCGGTGGATATCGAGATCGAAGATATCGCGCACGGGCTGGCCTTTGTGGCGCGATGGAATGGGCAGACAAACGGGGATTTTGCCTATTCCGTGGCCGAACATTCCTTGCTGGTTGAAGAGCTTTTTGGCCGCATCGCACCAAATGCACCCGCAAAATGGCGTTTGGCAGCACTGTTACACGACGCGCCCGAATATGTGATCGGAGACATGATTTCCCCTGTCAAATCCGCTGTTGGCCCGGATTACGGTGATTTAGATGACCGGCTGGCTGCGGCCATACATATCCGTTTCGGATTGCCCGCTGCAGTGCCGAAAACGATAAAACGCCAGATCAAAAAGGCCGACAAGATCAGCGCCTGGATGGAGGCCACGCAAATCGCGGGCTTTTCTGAGGCCGAGGCGACAAAGTTCTTTGGCCGCCCTGACAGGGCAGTTCTGGAGGGGTTACAGATCAAACTGCGCCCACCACTCGACGTACGACAGGCCTATACCGCGCGGCACGAAGAGCTATTATCCAGTTTCTAGGTCAGCGGTGCGGCGCAGGCTAGGCCGCCAATAAACAACACTATTATCGGGCGCAGGTTCAAATGAGCGATGCAGATAGCCGGGCACGGGTAACAGACGCGCAGATGGAATACGCCAATTCCTGCTTGCGCGAAGCCTACAATCTGGCGGGCCGGGGGCGGGTGCGCAATCTGATCCGAAAATCGCTGCTGCCGCAGATGATCGAGTATCGCAACTTGAATATCCATCTGCACCCTTGCGACAATTTCAGCGAGTTTGTTCTTTGGCGAAAGGGTCGGTCCCCAGAAGAGCTTGAGCTGAACTGGTTGAAAGACACTTTTGGGGGCAAAACTGTCAAAATCTTGGATATTGGGGCCAACTTTGGCCTGTACTCGCTTTTCTTTGCGTCAGTCCTCGCCTCGGACTCCCGGATTTATGCATTTGAACCAAACCCCACGTTGGCTAAGCGTTTCAAGAGAAACTGCGCTCTGAATGGTTTTGACAATGTAGACCTCAACATCTGCGCCATCTCGGGCGAAACCGGCGAAGCAACGCTTTCAATCGAGCTGCGCGGGGACACAGCGACCAATCTTGGTGAAGCGCATCTGACCACCGACCCAGCGCACCTGGACAAGACAAAATACGAGTTCATACAAGTGCAAACCCGATCGCTTTTGGAGCTGACGCATCTGCACGGGGTCGACTACGCCAAGCTTGACGTGGAAGGGCACGAGCCGAATATTCTTATGCCTTTCTTTGAGGTCGCTGAGGACGAGGCTCTTCCCCGATACCTGCAACTGGAGGCCGTGAAGCTTGACGAAGGTGCTGAAAACCTCTTTGCCGCCATTTCCGGCCGTGGTTACAAGAATGTCTTTCAAACCCAGCGCAATATCATATTCAAAAGGTAGGTCATGCAGCAAGAGCCAACCCTCATAGCCGGGCCTGGGATCAATTCGATATGAATGTCGGGTTGTTCTCTTGCGCCAGAAACGAGGGGCCGTTCATTCTTGAGTGGGTCGCCTATCATTTGCTCGTCGGGTTTGACCCGATCCTGATCTACAGCAATGACTCAACTGACGGCACAACTGAACTGCTTGATGCACTCGATCGCAATGGCATCATCGCTCATGTTCTGCAGGACTTGAAGTCGGGCGAAATTCCTCAGCACGCGGCTGCCGACAAGGCCTTTTTGCACCCATCGCTTGTTTATGCCGATTGGCTGATGTGGCTCGATATTGATGAATTCCTCTACTGTGCGAGCCCCAACAATAAGGTCACGGATCTGATCGAGCGATGCGCTGGAAACGCAGAGGGTGTAGCGGTGAATTGGCTGATATTCGGGGACGGATTTCACCACAACTGGGAACCCGGCCTCGTCACCCAACGATTTCTGCAACGCGCGGACGACCATCATCGCCTGCATCGACGCTACAAAACTCTGTTTCAGACATCTGAAAAAATTCGCGGGTTCGGCATCCACAGGCCCCACCTGTACAAGGGGTTTCAGGTTGATGGAGGGCAGTTCGTCAACGCCTCGGGGCAACCCATGCATGACGATATTTATCGTTCCGGCGTGCGGAGACGGCATGCCTTTGGAGCTGCGCCCGAGCACCTAGTTTGTCATGACTGGGCCGCTGTATTTCACTACCCGGTGAAAACAAGGGACAGTTTCGAACTAAAGCGCCAGCGCGGTCAGGGAACGAAACCGATTGATGCGCCTGACCGGTTCAGCCGGTTTCGCGAGCAGTATTGGAAGAAATACAACCAAAACAGTGTTTTGGATGACCGGATGCTGGCAATGGGTGACAGACTCCAGACGAAGGTGGAGAAACTGTTGTTATCGACTGATATCAGGCACGCATATGAATCCTGTCTCGGAATATGCGCGCAGCGTCTTCACGCAGTGGCGGAACGTCCAGCACTTTGACAAATTAAGGAAGCTTTCACTTGCTACAGCTGTCTAACAGTTAGGCTTTGGATCAACCTAAAGTGCACAAAGAGTTAAGTCATGTTTACAAAAAGGTTTCGCATAGGACGATGAGCATGGTTCAGCTTAGTACTTCCAGTAGAAGCCAACAGGGCACGATACCTGACGACCTACGATGACTGGATTTCTTTGAGTATTACACCTTCATCACACCTATCCGCCTCAGGATGAACCATTTATCAACACGACCCGACAGCTATCGCTTAAACGATCAATTCAGAATTGAGTCATCAGCGCTGACCGCACTCATCCCGATCCGTTGTCAACACGTTTCGCGTATGTCATACGCGAAATTAATATAGCGGGGTTTTTTATGGAACGCAGTAATGTGGCGTCGTTATGGATCGGCAAACGCTTGAGTTTTTTAGATCTCCTTTGCCTCAAATCTTTTGACGAAATTGGTCAACGTGTAACACTGTTTTCGTACGAACCGATCGAAAATTTACCTTCATATGTCACGCAAGCCGACGCCCGAAGTGTGTACGATCCGGAGCGTATACTGCTTCAAAGAGTTGGGAACGGCCTCGTTCGGCGAAGCCCAGCTCTACATTCTGACATATTTCGAATACACCTTCTTAATAAAACAGATTTTATTTGGGCAGACACCGACGCTTACGCGCTGAAACCTCTAACAACCAAAAATGGCTATCTGTTTGGAAGAGTCGGATCAAACATTCTAAATGGCGTACTTGCGTTGCCAAAAGACAGCCATGCCCTCAATAAGTTGTTAGAATTCTCAGCGACGGAAAATGAATTTCCACCCTGGTGGGATCAGCAGACCCGTCTGAGACACCAAGAGAAAAATCTCCCGATTCAGCCTGAGTTTTTCCCTTGGGGAACATATGGTCCTCGGGCCTTGCAGTATTTTCTAGGTGCAACCGGAGAAGAAACTCATGCGTCAAGAAGTGACGTCTTGTATCCAGTCAAAGCGCGTCACAAAGAAATCTTATTGACCCGATCAGATATCGAGATTCCTAAAAGGGCGCTTTCGATCCACCTGTACTCTACCAATCTAAAAGCGATGATCAGGCGGAACTTTGGTGGAAAAATACCCGAAGGGTGCTTTCTACATCAATTGTGCGAGAAGCAAGGCATCGATCCACTTGAGGCCCCGCTTTAAGTTCTTAGCCGCACCGAGGGGTGCACCTGGTTATCTTAACGTGGGCTACGCTTCGCCAAAATCCGCTGCAAAGTCCGGCGATGCATGTTCAGACGGCGCGCTGTCTCGGAAACATTACGATCACACAGCTCATAGACCCGCTGAATATGTTCCCAGCGAACACGGTCGGCACTCATGGGGTTTTCCGGCGGTGGGGGCAGCTCGTCTCCCTTGGCCAGCAAAGCGTTGGTGATGTCGGTGGCGTCGGCGGGTTTGGACAAATAGTCAGTTGCGCCAATTTTGACCGCTGCAACGGCGGTGGCGATGGCTCCGTACCCGGTCAAAACCACAACCCGGCTGTCGGGGCGCTTGTCACGAAGCACTTCAACCACGTCGAGCCCATTGCCATCCTCAAGCCGCAGATCAACCACTGCATATGCGGGTGGACGTGCGGTCGAAATGGCACGGCCCGCAGCGACGGAACCGGCTGTTTCAACCTCAAAGCCGCGCTTCTCCATGGCTTTGGCCAGACGCCTCAGAAATGGCTCGTCATCATCTACCAGCAGCAGCGACTTGTCGGGGCCGATTTCAAGCTGGGTACTGTCTGCCATATATGGGTCTTTCCGCTATTTCATGCCTTTGGCTTAAACATGAGTCATAGCAGCGCCACGACAAAGGTCAAACCGACTGTTGCGCCTTAAATCTGGTCAAGGAAGCAGCCAACCTTGTCCGCCATCTGCTCGGCCGTGTCATCGCGCTTGAAGAATTCGAGAAACCCGTCCTCGGGCGTGACCAGATAGGTAAAGGTAGAGTGATCGACCAGATAGTACTCGTCGCTTTTGTCATGGGCCTTGTAATAGGTCTTATAAGCCTTGCTCGCGGCCTTGACCTGCTCGGGCGAGCCGGTCAGTGCGATCATGCGTTCGTGCAAGTTGAAGGCATAATCGCTCAAAACCTCTGGCGTGTCGCGGTCGGGGTCGATCGAGATGAACATGGGCGTCACCGACTGACCACGCTGTGCCAGCAGATCAATCGCCTCGGCATTGCGGGACATGTCAAAGGGGCAGACATCTGGGCAGAACGTATAACCGAAATAGATCAACGTAGGTTCGGTAATCACATCCTTGTCGGTCACAGCCTCACCCTTGCTGTTGACCAATTCGAACGGCCCACCAATCGTGGCGCTGCCACCCGCAATCTGGCTAGAGCGGCACTGCGCAAACTTGTCGTCTGAACCACCGCGCGTCAGCAGCCACATCGCGCCCAAGCCAATGGCCAGAACAACGGTTGCGAGTATGGCATAAAGGCGGAGCATGACATCTATCCTGACACGAAGGTTGTTGATCGGTTTGGCCGGCACTCCTATCAACGTGGTGGGCCGACGCAATAGGACATAATCGACAGATGACGGATTCCAACACCAGTCTTTGGCGCGGACAGGAACGCAGCACATGGATCAGGCTGCGCACGCTGATTCTATTGCGCTGGGTGGCCATCATCGGCCAATTCACCGCGATCACCGTCGCGCAGCAATATTATCATGTACAGCTTGAACTTGGCTTGTGCTACTTTGCCATCGGCGTTTCGGTCATGGGCAATCTGACGGCCATCCTGCTGTTTCCCGAAAACAAGCGCCTATCCGAGTTTGAGAATTTCCTGATGGTGCTGTTCGACCTGCTGCAGCTGTCGATACTGCTGTATCTGACCGGTGGGCTGAACAATCCTTTTGCGCTGCTGCTGATCGGACCGGTGACGATTTCAGCGAATGTCATGAGCACGCGATCAACCCTGATCATTGGTAGTGTTGCAGTGATCCTGACAACATTGCTGGCGCAATTTCATCTACCGCTGCGGACCAATCTGGGCCTTGTGTTGGATATCCCCGACATTTTGCTGTTCGGAAACTGGGCGGCGATCATCATCGCCATCGTCTTCATCGGCGCCTATTCCCACCGCATCAGCTCTGAGGTGCAATCGATGTCCGAAGCGCTCTCGGCCACACATATGGCATTGGCGCGCGAGCAAAAGCTGACTGATTTGGGCGGCGTCGTCGCGGCCGCTGCGCATGAGTTGGGAACCCCGCTGGCCACGATTAAATTGGCCAGTTCTGAGTTGATCGAAGAGCTGGACGACCGGCCCGAGCTGATAGAAGACGCCGCTCTGATCCGCGAGCAGGCCGACCGCTGTCGTGACATCCTGCGCGATATGGGCCGGGCAGGGAAAGACGACCTGCACCTGAGGCAAGCGCCGCTGTCAACGGTGATCCACGAATCCGCAGAGCCGCACATCCACCGGGGTAAACAGGTGCATTTCGACGAGAGGCCGATTGCCGATGGCGATGTGCAGCAACCGTCGATCCTGCGCAAGCCCGAGATTATACATGGGCTGCGTAACCTGATCCAGAACGCGGTGGATTTTGCGCAGTCGAATGTCTGGATCGAGGCCGAATGGACCTCGGACCGAATCAGCGTCTCAATCATGGATGACGGTCGCGGATACCCTTCTCATATCATCGGACGGATCGGTGATCCGTTCATGCGCCGCCGCCGCACCGACCGCAGCAGCCGACCCGAATACGAAGGCATGGGGCTGGGTTTGTTCATTGCGAAAACGTTGCTGGAGCGCAGCGGGGCCGAACTTTACTTCGCCAATGGCGCCGACCCTTACCAGACGCTGACCGATCAGCAGGAACGCAAGGGCGCAATCGTCAAGGTCATCTGGCCGCGCAAACTTATCGACGCGCAAACTGGTGACACGCCCGTCCCGTCAGGCGCAAACCAACCCTTCCAGATCTGAGTTAAGACCCCGTTAACCATTGCCGTCCATACAGGCCGGGATGTTTTGACAGGGGCGTTGGATCAATGGCCGACTGGTTCGTTCTGGCCGCTATAAGCGTGGTTTCGGCCAGCTTTGCGATATTGTGGTTGTGGCCACGTCGCCAGAAAAGGATTGGCGACTATGGGCTTTCGACCCCAGGGTCACTGTTCGATGTAGTCTTTCTGTTCGATGGGGACAGATTGATCAGCCACTCGGATATCGCGTTGACCGGATATGAAACTGTTTGCAACTGGTCCGATTTGCGGCGGCTGTTGCAGCGAGACTATCCTTCTTTCCCGGAAACGCCCGAGGTTGTGCGCTCCGAAGGCAATCTGGCCGTTTCCGCCATTGATTGTACGGTTGAGCGCGAAGTTCTGTGCGAATGGATCGACGGTGTAATCCGCGTTCAACTGCGCGATCTGACGGGCATGCCGCCGGCCAAGCGCACTGACCCGAACGACCCGATCCGGCTGGCGATGGAACAAGCGCCCTACCCCGTTTGGTTGTCGGGCGATTGCAATACCGTGCGCTGGTGCAACGCTGCGTATGTTTCGCTGGCGCGCAAAATCTCGGGGCAGGATGCGGACCTGACCGAGCCGGTCTTTCCATTGCAATTGGACGATGCGCAGCTTGGCCGGAAGACCCGTGTCTCAGTTCAGATAAAAGACAGCGAGGCCAGATTGTGGTTTGATCTGACCCGTGTCGCCCATGATCAGGGCCAGCTGTGCTATGCCGTCGATATAAACGCGATTGTCGAGGCTGAAACCGCACAACGTAAATTCGTTCAGACGATGACCAAAACCTTCGCCCAGCTCTCGATTGGTTTGGCTATCTTTGATCGCAACAGCCAGCTGGCATTGTTTAACCCCGCGCTGATCGACCTGACCTCACTGCCGCCAGATTTCCTTAGCCTTCGTCCCAGCTTGTCCAGCTTCTTTGACCGGCTCCGCGATCAGCACATGATGCCGGAACCCAAGAACTATCGCGGATGGCGTCGTCAAATGAATGATCTTCTCGAAGCGGCCCAGGATGGCAATTATCAGGAAACATGGTCTCTCCCCTCGGGGTCGGTCTATTCCGTCAGCGGTCGGCCGCACCCCGATGGTGCCGTCGCCTTTCTGTTCGAGGATATTACCGCAGAGATCACACTGACCCGACGTTTTCGTGCAGAAATGGACCTGATGCAATCCATTCTGGACAAGCTGGCCGATGCGATTGCGGTTTTCTCGGACGACGGAACGCTGGCAACCACGAATTACGCCTACCAAATGATGTGGGGAGACAGCGGAGAGGTTGGGTTTGAACCCGCAACTGTGGTTGAAATCACTCGTCAGTGGCAGGAGCAGTGCACAGCCACGCCAATCCTTGGCGAAATCCGCGAATTCGTCACCGCGCGCGAAAACCGGGCCGAATGGTCGGGCGAGCTGATCCTGAAATCTGGTGGCTCAATCACCTGTACAGTCAACCCCATGCAGAACGGGGCAACCATTGTCCGTTTCTCCTCAAGCAACGCTGTCAAAAACAGTGCAGAAATGCAGAAAATCAGCGCCTGAACCGGGTTGCAGCCAACCCGGCGCGGGTTCATTGTGGCGCCATGAATACGCCGCTGAAACTGACTTTGAATTCCCCTCAGGTTACCGCCGACACAGCCGCCCGAATAAGCAGCGCATTGCAACCGGGCGATACAATCCTGCTTGAAGGCACGATCGGCAGCGGCAAGACCCATTTCGCCCGCGCTTTAATTCAATCCGTCTTGACCGTGCCTGAGGACGTGCCTTCACCTACATTCACCCTTGTTCAGGTCTATGAGACACGGATTGGAGAGATTTGGCACTCTGATCTCTACCGGCTTACTTCCGTAGAAGAGATTGAAGAGCTGGGGCTTACCGAAGCTTTCGACACCAGCATCTGTCTGGTCGAGTGGCCCGAAAAACTAGGGCAGCTCACCCCGGATTCAGCGCTGTTGATCCAGTTTGTCACCGACCCCGACGATCAGGATACGAGGCATCTTGCGCTGTCATGGTCGGACCCGAAATGGAATGCCAAGCTGGAGATAATCCAATGACGAACCGGGCCATTCTGGCAGAAGCGTTGATCGCACAGACGCCATGGAACGGCGCGCACCATGCGCCTTTGGCTGGTGATGCCTCAAACCGCCGGTATGAGCGTTTGACCAACCCCGCAACGGGCCGGACCGCCGTTTTGATGGACGCCCCGCCCGACAAAGGTGAGGCGGTCGAACCTTTCGTGCGCATGTCGGAATATCTACGCTCCATCGGGCTGAGCGCGCCGGAAATCTATGCCGAAGACAGTGAATACGGATTTCTGCTGCTCGAAGATTTGGGGGATGCACTTTTTGCCCGCGTGTTAAGGGATGATCCGACGCTGGAGCGCACTTTGTACGATGCGGCAACCGATGTGCTGGTTCACCTTCACGCGGCCCCAACACTTTCGCTCGACAGTTATGACCCTGCCCTAATGACCGAGTTGGCAGCGCTGTCGTTCACGAAATACGCGCAAGGCATTCAGGGGTCGCATGACGAAGAAGCCCGCGCCCGGTTCGAACTGCGCTTTGCCGATATCCTGCACCGGGAAACCGGCGGGACGCGGGTTGTCGTGCAGCGTGATTACCATGCGGAAAACCTGATCTGGTTACCCGAGCGTGACGGTTTGGGGCGGGTTGGTCTGTTGGATTTCCAAAGCGCAATGCTGGGGCATCCCGCCTACGATCTGATGTCGTTACTGCAGGATGTGCGTCGGACTGTGCCTGTCGGGATCGAAATGCGGATGATCGACCGCTACATTACGGCAACCGGCGCGGACGGGCATGATTTCCGCACCGCCTATGCGGTTCTGGGCGCCCAGCGCAATCTGCGCATTCTGGGCGGTTTTGCCCGGCTGGCGACGGATTATGAAAAACCGCATTACGTCGAACTGATCCCGGCCGCTTGGGCCCATCTGATGCGCGATCTGGAACATCCCGCACTTGTCCCGGTCGCCGATTTGCTGCGCAGCGCCCTGCCCGCCCCAAGCCCCGAAAACCTGGCAAAGCTGAGGACGCGATGACCAACAAGCCCGAAGCTGCAATGCTGTTTGCCGCCGGATTCGGCACTCGTATGGGTGCCCTGACCAAAGACCGCCCCAAGCCTTTGATCGAGATTTCCGGGCGACCATTGATCGACCATGCACTGGATCTGATCGATGAACTTCGGCCAATTCGGGTCGTTGCCAACTTGCACTATCGCGCCGATCAGCTGGCCGATCATCTGGCGGGCTATGACGTCGAGCTTTCGCGGGAAGAACCACGCATATTGGACACTGGCGGAGGTCTTCGCGCGGCACTGCCGCTGCTTGGGGCCGGGTCCGTCTTTACCCTAAACAGCGATGCCATCTGGGCGGGGCCCAACCCGCTGCATCTGCTTCGGGATCATTGGAATCCAGACAAAATGGATGCGCTGCTGATGTGTATCCCGGTTGCGCAAACCCTTGGTCATGCAAGTCCGGGTGACTTCACTCAGGACAACACCGGGCGGATCACCCGAGGTGCGGGGCTGATTTATGGCGGCGCGCAGATTCTGAAAACCGACGGGCTGAAGGATATCAAGGAAGACGCGTTTTCTCTGAACGTCCTATGGGACCAGATACAGAAGCAGAAGCGCCTGTTTGCGCTGTCTTACCCCGGCCGCTGGTGCGATGTGGGCCGGCCCGAAGGCATTGAACTGGCCGAAGGGCTGATCGCCGATGTTTGAACCCAGCACCCTACCCCGGGTATTTGCGGCACCGCCGGGCGCGGATTTTCCCATGGTACTGGTCGACGGGCTTCATCGGCGATTTGAAGGACAGCCACCAGACGCATTGGCCAGAGTCCAGCTTGTGGTCAACACCCGTCGTATGGCGCGCCGCGTACGCGACCTGTTTGATCGGGGCCCTGCTTGCTTGCTGCCCCGATTGTCACTGGTCACCGATCTGGGTGAAAGCACTGATCTGGCGCAGGTACCGCCCGCGATTCCGCCTCTGCGTCGCAGGCTGGAACTGACACAGCTGATCGCCAAACTACTCAACCAGCAACCAGACCTGGCTGCACGGTCATCCCTGTTCGACCTATCCGACAGTCTGGCCGCGCTAATCGACGAGATGCAGGGCGAAGGTGTCTCACCCGATGCAATCAGGCAACTGGATGTCAGTGACATGTCCGGCCACTGGGCGCGCGCGCAGTCTTTTATAGGCATCGCCGATCAGTTCATGCATTCCGGCGCAGATGCACTGGATGCACAAGCGAGGCAGCGGTGCGTGGTAGAGAATCTGATTGCACGCTGGCAGGTCTCACCACCCGAGCATCCTGTCATTCTGGCGGGTTCTACCGGATCGCGCGGCACAACATTGATGCTGATGCAGGCCATCGCTTGCCTGCCCCAAGGTGCGTTGGTCCTGCCGGGTTATGATTTCGATCAGCCTGAGCATGTCTGGCGCAATCTGGATGACGCGCTGACATCCGAAGATCATCCGCAATACCGGTTCCGTAAGCTGATGCTTGAGCTCGGGCTAAGCCCGGATCAAATCCTGCCGTGGACCACGAGTCAGGCCCCCTCGCCCGCCCGTAACAAACTGATTTCGCTTGCATTACGCCCTGCTCCAGTAACCGACGCATGGATGACAGAGGGCCCGAACCTGCCAGATCTGAACGGCGCAACCAAAGATGTTACGCTGATCGAAGCCGCCTCACCCCGGGCGGAGGCTTTGGCAATTGCGCTTCGTCTGCGCCAGGCGGCTGAGACTGGACAGACCGTCGCGTTGATTACGCCCGATCGGATGTTGACCCGTCAGGTCAGCGCGGCGTTGGATCGGTGGAATATTCTACCCGATGACAGCGCGGGCCTGCCGCTACAGCTGTCTCCACCAGGTCGGTTTCTGCGCCATGTAGCGGGGTTATTCGCACGCCGTCTGGATGGCGAGGCACTGCTGACATTGCTTAAACACCCACTATGCCATGATGGCGGGGATCGGGGCAGCCATCTATTGCACACCCGCGACCTGGAACTTGACCTGCGTCGCCACGGTCCGCCTTTTCCCGATAGCACCAGCCTGACCGCCTTTGCCATTCGCACCGAAACACCCAAGGATTGGGTCCGCTGGGTGACCAAGATGTTCTGTGATCAATACAGCCCGGGTGAGCGGCCGCTGTCGGATTGGGTCACCCGGCTGCGTATGCTGGCCGAGACGATCTCGGCGGGTATGACCGGTGAAACCGGCACCTTGTGGGACAAAAACGCAGGTCAAAAGGCGCTTGCGGTCATCACGGCGCTGGAGCACGAGGCACAACATGGCGGCGTAATGACCGCCCATGATTTCGCTGATCTTCTTGGTGCGCTCCTGGCGGGTGAGGAGGTTCGCGACCGCGATGCGCCCCACCCGCATCTGATGATCTGGGGCACACTTGAGGCACGCGTACAGGGCGCAGATCTTTTAATCCTTGGTGGCCTGAACGAAGGCAGTTGGCCCGAGGCCCCGGCCCCCGATCCCTGGCTGAACCGGCAGATGCGTAACGCCGCCGGGCTTTTGTTGCCCGAACGCCGGATCGGTTTGTCAGCACATGACTTCCAGCAGGCGGCGGGTGCAGCAGAAGTGGTTTTGACACGCGCGACCCGCTCAGATGATGCGGAAACCGTACCATCCCGCTGGCTGAACCGCATCACCAATCTGTTGCAGGGCTTACCCGAACAGGGCGGAACAGATGCACTCGCGGCAATGCGCGCGCGCGGGCGGCAATGGTTGGATTGGGCGGAAACGCTGGAACAAGCGCCGCGAATCCCATCTGCGCAACGCCCGTCGCCACGACCGCCGGTTCCTGCACGTCCGCGACAGTTATCAGTGACCGAGATAAAGCGCCTGATCCGCGATCCTTATGCCATCTACGCCCGGCATGTCTTGCGGTTGAAACCGCTGGATCCGCTAGTTCAAGCCCCAGACGCTCTGTTACGCGGCATCGTCATCCACGAAGTACTGGAACAATTCGTCCGCGACAGTGTTCTGGACCCGGCCTTGCTGAGCCGCGAGAACTTTTTAAAACGAGCCGAGGCCTTGTTGGTGGATCATGTTGTGTGGCTCACGGCCCAAAAGCTCTGGTTGGCGCGACTGGAACGGATCGCCGACCGCTTTCTATCCGCCGAGATACAGCGTCGTTCGGATGGCGGACCTGTGGCTTTTGAAGCGGGAATGCGAATGGCGCTGACGCCGCTGGATTTTACCATTACCGGGCGGGCCGACCGGATCGACCGAAGCGGGCAAGGGGCGTTACGCATCATCGACTACAAGACTGGCGCCCCGCCAACAGAAAGTCAGCAGGCCAAATTCGACAAGCAACTGCTGATCGAGGCCGCGATTGCCGAACAAGGCGGTATCGACGGTTTTGATCCGCTCCCCGTTGCGCAGGCGATCTTCATCGGCATGGGTGGAACGTATAAAGAAGTGCCCGCTCCGCTGCTGAAGGAGCCCACAGACAAGGTTTTGGCAGAACTGAAAGAGTTAATTTCGGCCTATTTAGAGCCTGATCAGGGATTTTCTTCGCGCCGGATGCTGCATAAGGACACGGATATCGGTGACTATGATCACCTCGCCCGGTTTGGGGAATGGGATCGTTCTGCGGAAACTTTCCCTGAGGACCTGAAATGAACCCCCGCAACGACGCAACCGAACGGCAAGTGCAGGCCGCGCGCCCCGAGGCATCGACCTGGCTGGCGGCCAACGCAGGCTCGGGCAAGACGCGCGTTCTGACCGACCGGGTGGCACGTCTGCTGCTGGATGGCGTTCAGCCGCAACACATCCTTTGCCTGACATACACCAAAGCTGCGGCCAGTGAGATGCAGAACCGGCTGTTCAAGCGGCTTGGTAAATGGGCGATGCTGGGTAATAGCGATCTTCAGGACGAGCTGGTCGAACTTGGTGTACCGGGCGTGATCAAACCCGGCCAGTTGGCACAAGCACGGACACTGTTCGCCCGCGCCATTGAAACACCCGGCGGATTGAAAATTCAAACGATCCATTCCTTTTGTGCTTCGCTGCTGCGACGGTTTCCCCTTGAGGCCGAGGTCAGCCCTCAATTCGCTGAAATGGAAGATCGGTCCGCAGCCTTGTTGCGCGAAGAGATCATTGAAGATTTTGCCGCCGGACCGCAGGCCGGGTTGATCGAGGACGTAGCCCGATTCATTACTGATACCGGTTTTGACAAGCTGACGGCCGCCGTTGCACAGAAACGTAGTCATTTTGAGCAAACGCTACAGTGGCCGGATATATTGCAACGTTTTGATCTGCCGGAAGATTTCGATGAACATGCCTTGCTGCAGATGGTATTTCTGGGCGGTGAAGTCGAACTGATCCGCTCTATCCTGCCCGCCCTGAATGAAAGCGGTGGAAACAACGCCAAAGCCGCGGACAAACTTGCGGGCTTTACCGATACACGGCTAAGCAGCCTGCCGATTTTGGAAAACGTATTTCTGACAGGGAAGTCGGCAAAAGAACCGTTTACCGCAAAAATCAACGGCTTCCCGACCAAAGCGCTGCGCGACAGGGTGCTCGCCGACCGGATGCCTCAGCTTGAGGACCTTATGTTACGGGTCGAATCTGCCCGGGAACAGCGGCTGGCGCTGGTCGCCGCGCAGAAAACCGTTGTTCTTCATCGCTTTGCTGCAGCTTTTCTGCCCGAATACGAGCGGCGCAAGCAATTGCGGGGCTGGCTTGATTTCGACGATCTGATCCTGCGCGCGCGGCAGGTGTTGAACGACCCGGCGGTAGCAGAATGGGTGCTGTATCGGCTCGACGGTGGCATAGATCATATTCTGGTGGACGAGGCTCAGGATACCAGCCCGGATCAGTGGGACGTGATCGAAAAACTGGCGCAGGAGTTCACCAGCGGGGAAGGGGCCCGATCCGGGGTCGAACGCACAATATTTGTGGTCGGTGACAAGAAGCAGTCGATCTATTCTTTCCAGGGCGCCGACCCGCAAGCCTTTGACCGGATGCAGGCAGAGTTTGGGCGGAAGCTGCAGGAATCAGGCTCTAAACTGTGGGATTCGACGTTGGAGTATTCATTCCGGTCATCCAGCGCGATCCTGGGACTGGTGGATATTCTGTTCGAAAATCGCTCGGATGCGGGCTTCCACAAGGACTCATTGCACCGCGCGTTTAAGGCTGATCTTCCGGGTCGTGTTGATCTGTGGCCCGTGATCGAAAAGGTGGAAGATGAGGAAGATACCGATTGGACCGATCCGGTCGACCGGCCCAATGCGCGGCACCATACAGTTATTCTGGCAGAACAGGTGGCCCGGTCGATCAAGGGCATGATCGATGGCGGCACGACAATTCCCGACGAGGGGGAAACTCCAGGCATCTTTGTCCGGCGCAAGGTGCAGCCCGGCGACTTTTTGATCCTTGTCCAGCGCCGATCAGACTTGTTTGCTGAAATCATCCGCGCCTGCAAAGCTGCTGACCTGCCCATCGCGGGCGCTGACCGCCTGAAAGTGGGCGCGGAATTGGCCGTAAAAGATCTGGCCGCTTTGCTAAGCTTTCTGGCCACGCCCGAAGACAGCCTCTCCTTGGCCACAGTTCTGAAATCCCCTCTGTTCGGGTGGTCGGAACAGCAGCTTTTCGATCTGGCGCACCGCAGGGAGGAAACCTACCTTTGGGCCGCTCTGCGCAATCGTTCCGAGGAATTCACGGAAGTGCTGTTGGTTCTGAACGATTTGCGTGGGCAGACCGACTTTCTGCGCCCCTATGATCTGATTGAGCGTATTCTGACCCGCCATGACGGGCGCCGCAAACTGCTGGGCCGCCTAGGGGCCGAGGCTGAGGATGGCATCAACGCGCTGCTGTCTCAGGCGCTGGCCTATGAACGGACGGATATTCCCAGCCTCACCGGTTTTCTGGTCTGGATGCAAACCGACGATCTGGAGATCAAACGCCAGATGAGTGGTGTCGGCAATATGATCCGGGTGATGACCGTCCATGGCTCGAAAGGGTTGGAATCCCCGATCGTGATCTTGCCTGATACCGGCAAACGGCAACCTCCACGCGATGCCGAGATCATGATGGCGGCGGATACCCCTTTGTGGAAGTTGCCTGCTGACGCGTCGCCCGCACTGATCGCTACGGCCCGTGAAGAAGCGCGAAAGCGCGAGGAAAATGAACGACTGCGGTTGCTATATGTGGCTCTAACAAGGGCCGAGAAGTGGTTGATTGTCGCGGCAGCAGGTGATGTGGGCAAGGATGGCAGCAGCTGGTATCAGATGGTCGAGGCCGCGATGGCGCGCGCCGGGGCAACTCAGTTACCCGGATCCCAGACTCTGCGGCTGGCGCATGGGGACTGGGACGCGTTGCCTGTTGTTGAGCGTGGCAGCGCCCAGCAAATCGAGCAAAGCCTGCCAGCCTATTTTGAACATCCTGCGCCGCCAACGTCAGCGCCATCAGAAACGCTGAGCCCCTCTGATCTGGGGGGCGCAAAAGCCCTGCCCGGCGATGCAGGGCAGGATGAAGAGGCGGCGAAGCTCCGTGGAACGCGGCTGCACCTCCTGCTGGAGCATCTGCCCGCAGTTTCTCAGGATCAATGGCCACAACTCTGCTCACGGCTATTGGCCGGTATGCAGGACGTGGAACGCCAAGAGCTGCTGAATGAGGCTGCTGCTGTCCTGACCGCTGATCATCTGAGGCCTGTATTTGCTCCAGAAGCGCTGGCCGAGATTCCGGTTTCCGCTGATCTCAATGGCAGACGAATGCATGGTGTGATTGACCGGCTGGTCGTCACGGAGGGCGAAGTCCATGTGATTGATTTCAAATCAAATGCGACCGTCCCGGATAACCCAGAAACCTGTCCCGAGGGGCTGTTACGCCAGATGGGAGCCTATGCGCTTGCCCTGTCGCAAATCTATCCCGATCACCGTATCCGCACCGCAATCCTATGGACCCGGACTGCGCATTTGATGTGGCTGCCACACGATATGGTGACCAGTGCGCTGGCGCGTAACCCTATATCTTGACCTCCCCCCGAACGGCACCTACGTTCTGTGCCCAAGCATTCCCCATTCAGGAGACAGACATGTCGACCGTTGCCGTTACCGACGATACCTTTGACGCCGAAGTCAAGAATTCCGATATCCCCGTTGTGGTGGATTTCTGGGCCGAATGGTGCGGCCCCTGTAAGCAGATCGGACCAGCGCTGGAAGAGCTCGCCAATGAATACGGTGGCAAAGTGAAGATTGCCAAAGTTGATGTCGACAGCAATCCGAACGCGGCTGCTGCCATGGGTGTTCGTGGCATTCCGGCACTGTTTATCTTCAAAGACGGGCAGGTAGTTTCAAACCGCGCGGGCGCTGCGCCCAAGGCGGCCCTGCAAAGCTGGATCGACGAGTCGATCTGAGCCCGTGTAATCACGATAGATCAAAGGCGCCTCTATCCGAGGCGCCTTTTTTGTTTGAACGCACTGATGTGCTGACCTGACAGGAACAAAATGGCAAAAACACGGGTTCTGGTGGAATTCGGAATGGGCACGTCGTTGCGGCGTGAGGACTATACCGAGGCTTCGCTGCGCGCGGTTAAAGATGCGCTCTGGCATAACTCGGTGAATATGGCGGAGCTGTTCGGATTTCCAAAAGAGGCCATGATCATCGATGCAGAGATTGGCGTGCAACAACCTGATCGCGTGGACACCGAAGCGCTGAAGGCCGTATTTCCCTATGGCCAACCCAACATCAAGGTCTCGCAAGGTGGGCTGGATATCGACAAACCGCACACCGAAGGCCGCACAGTAATCGCCAACGCCGCAATAGTGGTCTCATTTGATATGGAGCCCGCCCAATGACCGAGAAACGTATCATTCTGGAGATGGGCACCGGGAATGACCTGTATGGTCAGGACTATACCAAGGCTGCGCGCCGCGCCGTTCAGGACGCGCTGCACCATTCGTCGATTACGTTGTTTTCCAAGCTGGGCATTAGCCATGAAGACATGCGCGTTCAGGTCACAATTGGCGTTCAGCAGCCCGAGGCGGTCGATTGCGATCTTGTTGCGTCTGATCTGCCGCGTGGGCGTGCCTTTGTCCGGGCGGTCAAAGGCGGGCTGGATGTCGAGGATGCCGGGGCCGGTACCCGCCATGTTATCGCCACCGCAGCAATTGAGGCCTATCTGCCTGATCTGACAGGGCAGTTCGTCGCTAGCTGAAAAAGAAAAAGCCGCTCAATCGAGCGGCTTATCTTACGTCTTTGTCTGATGCTGGATCAGAATTTGGCGACGTCGGCGCGGTTCAGGCCGATATCATCCAGTTGCTCATCGCTCAGACGCGCCAGCTCATTGCGGGTCTTGCGAGATTGATACCATTCGACAACATTTTCGAAGCCATGGGTGAAAGTATCCACTGCGTGCAGGATGGTGACTGCTCCGAGCGGCGCATGGGTTTTGGCGATAGCGTTTGCCATGTGCATAGTCCTTTTCAACAGAAACAGCCGACCCGTTGTCGGTTGTAAGGCTCATGTAGCGCCGCTGGCTGAGTCTCACAAATGCTGAGTCAACAGTCCCGGTTTGCATTTTCTGCATATCTTTTGAGCGCGTTGAGAACCGGTTGCGCAGAACCCGTGCCCGGCCCATATATGACACCACAGTTAACGGAGGCATTCATGGCAGACAGTGATTTTCCCGGATGGCACGGCACAACCATCATTGGCGTCAAGAAAGGCGGGCAAGTCGTGATCGCCGGGGACGGGCAGGTTAGCCTGGGACAGACCGTGATCAAGGGCACCGCGCGCAAGGTACGCCGTCTGACACCGGGTGGGTTCGAAGTGGTCGCGGGGTTCGCCGGATCAACAGCGGACGCCTTCACACTGCTGGAGCGTCTGGAAGCCAAGCTTGAGGCCACGCCCGGCCAACTGGCCCGCGCATCGGTTGAGCTGGCCAAGGACTGGCGCACCGACAAATACCTGCAAAAGCTCGAAGCGATGCTGATTGTCACAGACGGCACCGATCTTCTGGTGATCACGGGGGCAGGGGACGTGCTGGAGCCGGAGCACAACGTGGCGGCCATCGGATCAGGTGGCAATTTCGCCCTGGCCGCGGCGCGCGCGATGATGGACAGCGACAAATCAGCTGAACAGGTCGCACGCGAAGCCATGGCAATTGCGGCAGATATCTGTGTTTACACCAACGGCAATCTGACGGTTGAAACGATCTCAGGCTAACAGCGCTTTGATCTCTTTCCCTTTCCAGCGCATGTGCATCCCGATCAGGCCCATCAGGGCCGTAGCGATAACGATGTAGTAGGGCAGACGGATGTCGATGCTCATCAAACCGCCTCCAATCAACGACATGACACCGCCCGCAAGGCAGAAGACGGCTGTGGTCACGCCCATGACCCAGCCCTGATCCGTTTCGCTGACGCTGGATGAAAACAGACCCAGCAACGTCGGGTAAGACACGCCGAAGAAGAAGTAGAAGAAGAAAACAGGCACATAGCTCAGCACTCCGCTGGGGCTGAAGGCAAAGCCGAGGCCACAGATCACCATGACGACCAGCGAAGTGTATATGATCTGGTGTTTGCTGTACCTCTCCTGCGCAGGTTTAACGAGAAATGTGCTGGAGAATGCCAACGCAACGCCGATGACCACCATCGCCATGCTGCCTCCGATCACGCCGTAGCCCCAGGCGCTGGTCAGGAAATTGTCGACGAATACATAAAAGGTCACGTTGGCGATCATGAACAGGGCATAGACCGGCATGATCTTCAGAACCATCGGGTGGCCGCGCACTGCAATCAGGCTGTCGGTGATATCGCGCGGACGGAAGACAAAGGGTTCACGCTCGGTCCTTGTATCCTTGAAAAACGTGGTCACAAGGAAGATGGCGATCAGGACCAAAACAAAGGCCCCGTAAAACGGCGTTTTCAATGTCGCGGCGTTGCCCAACAGGGCCGCATCGGACAGAACCGCGCCGATGATCGGGCCACCGACCAGACCGAAACTGACGCCGGTCACAATGTATCCCATATTGCGGTCACGGTCGGCTGCATCTGTACTGCCGTCAATCATCGCTGCCTGCGCAATGGGCTGGTTACCGGCGGTAAACCCGGTGATCGATCGGCCAATAATAAGCAAAAGCAGGCTGTTGAGGTAAAGCGCGGCAATGGTCAGTGCATAGCCGACAAGCGCGCCGGCCAAACAGACCAAAAGGGCATTCTTGCGCCCGATGGAATCCGAGACTTTCGAGACATAGACCACACCCAGAAACCACGACAAGAAAAAGCAACCGATCACCAGGCCATAATAGAAATGCCGGGTGCCCATGGCCGTGCTTTCCGGCAGGAATCCGGATTTCGTCTCCATGATCAGAGAGTTGATGATCGGAAAGACCAGCCCCTGCCCGATCAGGTCGACGAACACCACAAACAACAAGGTGATCTTGGCAATCTTCGTCATAAATTCACCCTCAGTCCCAATGCCTTGGGACGAGTGTATCAGACGAATCCTTAGTTACCTAGCAGCGGGTCAGAGGCCGGAGAGGATCGGCCCCTGACCGGAGCGATTACTTCAACGAGGCCACGCCCAGCGGGACACCGGCAACCTCGCACCAGATGTACACCTCGTTATAGCCCGAGATGTCCATTGTTGGTGGTACGGCGTAGGATTGCTTGCCTGTCAGGTTCAACAAGGCACCCAGTTTGGTATCAGGTGCATATTCACCGTCTTTGCCAAAGGCCACACGCGGATCAGGACCACCGTCCAGCGAGAAATCCTCGCCCAGTTCAACGATGTAGCGATCGCCGTTCTTGACCACTTTCGCAGATCCTGTGGTGATGTGGTTCGAAAGACCTTCAAACGTGCCTTTCTTTTTGGCGCTACCGGCAATAGCCGCGCTGGTTCCGGCCAGAGTCAGCGCAGCGCCAGCGGCCGCAGCTTTCACAAAAAGTGAACGACGATTCATCATGTTGAGGTTCTCCATTACTAGACACAGGCAGAGTTGCCCGTAGACGCAACGTATGGAGGACCAGATACGTGGTTGGCTATTCACATCACTACGAAAATCCGTGTGCAACCCGTGAGTTGGCGTGAGTTTTCCGTGATCGGCTTGTGTTTTCCCGCCGCATGATTAGGTTCCGCTGCGAAACAGACGGATAGAATTGACATGACCGACCTGACCCCGCGCGAGATCGTCTCGGAACTGGACCGCTTCATCATCGGACAGAAAGACGCAAAGCGCGCCGTGGCCGTGGCGCTGCGCAATCGTTGGCGCCGCAAGCAGCTGGCGGATGACATCCGTGATGAAGTCTATCCCAAGAACATTCTGATGATCGGCCCCACGGGTGTTGGCAAAACCGAGATCAGCCGCCGTCTGGCCAAGCTGGCCCGCGCGCCCTTTATTAAGGTCGAAGCCACCAAATTCACCGAGGTTGGATATGTGGGTCGTGATGTGGAGCAGATCGTGCGCGATCTGGCCGATGCCGCAATCCTGCAGACCCGTGAATACATGCGCGAGGATGTCAAAACCCGCGCCCACCAGGCCGCCGAAGACCGTGTGATCGAGGCGATCGCAGGCACCGACGCGCGTGAATCCACACGCGAGATGTTTCGCAAAAAGCTCAAATCAGGTGAGCTTGACGATACCGAAATCGAACTGGAGCTGTCCGACACCTCAAACCCGATGCCGATGTTCGACATTCCGGGCCAGCCGGGGGGTCAGATGGGAATGATGAATCTGGGTGATATCTTCGGCAAAGCCTTCGGCGGGCGATCCGTCAAGAAACGGATGACTGTGGCCGACAGCTATGAAGCGCTGATCGGGGAAGAGGCAGACAAGCTGCTGGATGACGAAACCGTCAACCGCGTGGCGCTGGAGTCGGTCGAACAGAACGGCATCGTATTTCTGGATGAGATCGACAAGGTTTGCGCCCGTGCGGAGGCGCGCGGCGGCGATGTCAGCCGCGAAGGCGTTCAGCGCGACCTGCTGCCCCTGATCGAGGGGACCACTGTCAGCACAAAGCATGGACCGGTGAAAACCGACCACATCCTGTTCATCGCCTCTGGAGCATTTCATATCGCCAAGCCTTCGGACCTGCTGCCGGAGCTTCAAGGCCGCCTGCCGATCCGGGTCGAGCTGCGCGCGCTGACTGAAGAAGATTTCGTTCGCATCCTGACTGAGACCGACAATGCCCTGACCCGCCAATATACCGCGCTGATGGGCACTGAAGAGGTGACCGTCAGCTTCACGGAAGACGGTATCGCGGCGTTGGCCCGTATTGCGGCGGATGTAAACCAGAGCATTGAAAATATCGGTGCGCGGCGGCTCTATACGGTGATGGAGCGCGTGTTCGAAGAGCTTTCGTTCACCGCACCCGACCAGGCAGGTGCCGAAATCACCGTTGATGCGGGTTTCGTCGACGACAATCTGGGTGAGCTGACAAAATCCACCGACCTCAGCCGTTACGTTTTGTAACAAGTCCAGCCGGTTTTTGCCGGTGGACTGCATCCCCAGGCTGGACGCAGGGCGGGAATAGGGTAGCGTGGCCCTGTAACTGTGCAAGGGCAGACTGTGCTGCGCTATCTGATCATCATTGCAAACCTGTGCTTGCTGGCCGCCTGTGCGGATCGGTCCATCACGGAGATCACGCCCGACGCGCTGAAAGTTGGCACGCCTGCCACGATCTTCGCCGCCACCACCCGTGCGCGCGAGCCGGATGGGAGCTATGGCGCAAAGCGGGCCGAGGCGTTGCGATATCTGGAAATGACCATCTCGATCCCGCCATCGCACACGCCGGGAGAGCTCAAGTTCTCGTACGCGAACCCAAATCCGAAAAAACAGTTTGTTGTGGCGGATGTAACCGAGTTCTCGGGCCCCCAGGATTTGAAGTCCCGCATGCGCGGCGTCGATGACGTGGTGATCTTTGTTCACGGCTATAACGCCACACAAACCGAAACCGCGTTTCGCGCCGCACAGCTGAGCCACGATATCGGCATCCCCGGAACAACGCTGATTTATTCCTGGCCCAGTCAGGCGCGCGGAACAGGCTATGCGTACGATCTGGACAGTATGCTGTTTGCGCGGGATGGGCTGGAACAAACTATTCGGTTGCTCAAATCTATGGGCGTAAAACGGGTCATCCTGATCGCGCATTCAATGGGCAGCGCCCTGTCGATGGAGATGATGCGACAGGCCGAACTGCGCGAGCCCGGCTGGTCGAACCGCAATCTGGAAGGGGTCATCCTGATCTCACCTGATCTGGATGTCGATCTGTTCCGATCACAGATGAACAGTATTGATAATCCGCCTGATCCATTTGTGGTGATGGTGTCAAAGAAAGACAAGATCCTGAACCTATCGGCCCGTCTGCGCGGCACGGAAGACAGTAAGAGACTGGGCAATATCAGCTCGGTCGACGAACTTGCCGAATATCCGATCAGCGTTATCGACACGACGGCTTTCAACAGCGATGCGGGGTCTTCTCATTTTGTGGCTGCGACCTCACCGGCCTTGCTGGCCATCCTCAGTTCGGTCCGCCGGGTCAGCAATACCTTCGGTCCCGACCGGCCCGGTATAGACGTTCTTGTCCCGCCAAGTGAGCGGAGCACGGACGGCGCAACCGAGATTATTCTGACCGAGACCGGACAGGCGCAGGTCAGCACCCCGTGACGCAGTTCAATCTACGGAACTTTCTGGCCCGGAATGCAAACTGGCTGGGTGCGGGGGTTCTGCTGACCTTCCTGTCCAGCTTTGGGCAAACCTTTTTCATCTCGGTCTTTGCGGGCGAAATACGGGCTGAATTCGGGTTGAGTCACGGTGCTTGGGGCGGGCTTTATTCGCTGGGCACAACTGCCTCTGCTTTGGTCATGATCTGGGCCGGGGGGCTGACAGACATATTCCGTGTCCGCGTGCTGGGCCCGGCTGTTCTTGCAGGCCTTGCGCTTGCGGCGCTGGCAATGGCGCTGAATGTCTGGCTGATCTTGCTGCCTGTTGTGATCTTTCTTCTTCGATTGTTCGGGCAGGGGATGAGCAGCCACCTTGCCGCCGTTGCTATGGCACGTTGGTTCACGGCGACCCGGGGAAAAGCCCTTTCGATCGCGACACTGGGCTATGCGGTCGGAGAGGCGCTGCTGCCTCTGATCTTCGTTGCGGCAATGGCGTTTCTGGATTGGCGCTTTTTATGGGGGCTTGCGGTTGGCATCACCCTGCTGGGAATTCCTGTGCTAATCCGGTTGCTGCGGGAAGAACGAACACCGCAAAGCCTGTCGACCAAAGCGTCGTCAACCGGGATGCAAAGTCGCCACTGGACGCGGCGCGAGGCGCTTTTGAACCCGTTGTTCTGGTATATGACGCCTGCGATCCTCGCGCCCTCTGCCTTTATCACGGCCTTCTTCTTTCATCAGGTGCATTTGGCCGAGATCAAGGGCTGGCCGCATATCCAACTTGTCGCCCTGTTCCCGGTTTTCACCGGGGTTTCAATCCTGTCCATGTTCGCGGCGGGCTGGGCATTGGACAAATGGGGCACGGCGCGAATGATGCCGTATTATCAGCTGCCGATGGCAGTTGGATTTGTTGTCCTGTCCGCCTCCACATCGATTGGTGGGGCGTTGATTGGCATGGTTTTCCTAGCCCTGACTGCAGGCGCGCATAACCCCTTGCCCAGCGCCTTTTGGGCCGAGTTCTACGGTACGCGCCATATCGGCGCGATCAAGGCCATGGCCGCTGCCGTGATGGTATTGGGATCGGCGATTGGGCCAGGGTTGACGGGCGTGCTGATCGATTTGGGCATATCACTGGATACGCAGTTCATCTGGATTGCAGCGTTCTTTGTATGGGTCTGCATCATGGTTCGGATCGGCATCACGCGCGCATTACGGACGGGCTAGCGAACGCGCCTGAGGTAAACATAATAAGCCCCATCGCCGCCATGGCTGATATGGGCTGGCGTCACCTGCAACACTGCCTGCGCAAGTGGCGGAATAGACAGCCAGTGTGGCACCTGATTTCGCAAAACCCCGCGCGGCGTTGGAATTGGTCCGGGTTCGTCACGGTCCTTTCCCTTACCAGTGATGACCAGAACCAGCCGCCTGCCCTGTGCCTGCGCCGTCAGGATGAACCGCACCAGCGCGGGATGGGCCGCATTCATGCGCATTCCATGTAGGTCGAGCTTTCCTTCTGGTTTCAGCTTGCCGCGTTTCATACGGCCAAATGCACGTGCATCCATTTGAACCGGGTTTGCCCGCAATCCTTCGGTGATTGTTGGTTTCAGATTATTCCGCGTCGGTTTGGACTGCGCAGATGAACCCAGATCGAACGCGTCGATCCGTGTTTTGGGTGCTTTGGCTGGTTTGGGCTTGGGCAGAATAGTTGGGTGAACTGCCTGCGGGATTTCGGCATGCAATCGCTCAGCCTGTTTGGCGATCTTGCGCCACAGCTCGATCTCATCCGATGTCAGTTTGCGCCGTGTCATCAGAATTCATCCGGCAACAGGGCATAGGCCCGCTGAATCGGTAGCAACAATACCATACGACCGGGGTCTCTCAGGCGTCCAGCCGCTTGCCCAGCCTCATCCCCGGTGCCAAAGAAAATGTCTGCCCGCTGTGCGCCCTTGATGGCCGATCCCGTATCCTGTGCGATCATCAACCGCCGCAGCGGGTCTCTTCCGTCCTTCTCAACCCAAACCGGTGCGCCCAATGGCGTGTAAACCGGGTCAGCCGCAATGCTGCGCATGGTCGTGACAGAACGGTTCATGGCCCCCAAGGGTCCGAACTCGGGCGCGACGCGCGTCACCTCGCGGAAAAACACGTAAGAGGGGTTGTGAAACAGCAGCTCAACCCCGGCTTCGGGGTTCTTGCGCACCCATGCACGGATCATCTGGGCGCTGACCTCATGTGCGCCCAGCGCGCCGCGGCGCACCAACTCTGCCCCGATCGAGCGGTACGGATGCCCATTCGCCCCGCCATAACCCACCCGCAACGCGCTGCCATCCGGAAGGCGAACGCGGCCCGAGCCCTGAATTTGCAAAAAGAACAGCTCAACCGGGTCATCGACCCATGCGATCTCCAGCCCCCGACCTGTCATCGCATCGCCCGACAGCAACTCGCGCCGGCTGAGCCATCGGTCCGCTCCGCGCGCTTCGGGTGGCATCCGGTAGAGCGGATAGCGGTATTTGCCCGTCGGAGACTTTGAGCCATCCAGTTCGGGTTCAAAATAGCCGGTGAACAATGCGTCGTCACCGTCTTCGACCAGAACGGGGCGAAAGAACAGTTCAAAAAATGATCGCGCGGCCTCGGGCGTGTATGTCCGGGCCACCCCGCACAGCGCCTGCCAGTCCGGGTCTATCAGATCACCGCAAGTGTTCAAGAAAACCGAAAGGGCTGCCCCGTGGTCGTCGGCAGCCCAGCCATCAAGGTCATCGAATGACAGGATGGATCGTGTCGCCTCGGCTCCGGCGGCACTGGCAGTGGTCATGACGACCCCCAGAACAAGCGACCGGAGCGTTGCAATCATGCGTCCGTGGCGACAAGCAGCCAGTTCGGATCGTCCGAACCCATGACGCGGGCAAAGGTCCAGCTGTCCTTTTGGCGTTTGACGGTGTTGGGGTTGCCTTCGATAATATCCCCGCCGCGGTCGCGCACGACCGAGGTCAGCTCACCAATAAAGCGCATGGTAATCTCGGCCTGATTGCTGTCTTTGTCGAATGAAGCATCGGCCAGAGTAGTTTCACGTACACCGATGAACTCAGCTTCGATTGTCAGGCCCTTGTCTTCACGATCCGCAACGACGGAAACAAAACTATCAAACACTTCTTCCGACAGGAATGGCTGAATCTCGTCCAGATTGCCCTTTTCGAACCCCATCACGATCATCTCATAGGCGCCACGTGCACCTTGTACGAACTCGGTGACGGAAAAGCTGGGTTCGATCCGCTTCATCGCGGCCAGGGTTTGCGCCTGATCGCTGTCCTCCGCCACATGGTCGGTGATGTCATGATCCGGTCCACCTTCGATCACCTCGAAATCACGGCGCGCGCCGTTGGTATCGGGCTGCTGTTGAAGGGGAGGTTTCTCAAAACCTTCGCGTGTGCCTAAAACGCTTTTTAAGCGCAGGATCAGGAAAACGGCAATTCCGGCCAGGACCAGCAACTGGATCATAGGGTTGTCGCTCATTTCATTCTCTTTTCAACACCGAGACTTTGTGTACCCGGCCTCAAGCCACTATGTAGGTGACAGTTGGGCGCAAGTCCACAGCCCGGCATATGCTAAAGGATACCGCAAATGTACCTGTTCTTGGCTTTTTTATTGGTACCGATTATCGAGATCGCCCTGTTCATACAGGTTGGCGGGCTGATCGGCCTGTGGCCTACATTGGCAATTGTCGTGCTTACGGCCGTTTTAGGTACCGTTTTGGTGCGGACACAAGGTCGCATGGCGCTGGCCAATCTGCAGCGATCTTTCGCTGAACTGGACGACCCGACCGAACCTTTGGCCCATGGGGCGATGATCTTGCTGTCAGGCGTTTTGCTGCTGACACCGGGGTTTTTCACCGATGCCGTTGGTTTTGCTTTACTTGTCCCGGGTATCCGGGTCGCTGTGTTCCGCTATCTCAAGTCCAAAGCCACGATCACCCATTTCCAAATGGGTACCGGCCCGCAGTTTCGCGCTGGTCCGGAACCGTTTGGTCAGGACGATGTGATTGACGGAGAATTTACCGAAGTCAGGCCCCGAAAAGAACCTGGCAAGCCCTCGAAGTGGGTGGAGGGCCCGCACCAGCATTGAGCTACCGCGCTCAACTTGCTAAGCAGTAGCCGAATTCATTTCCGGAGTAGATAGATGGCCGAAGAAGACGCCAACGAAAACACCGCGGCACAGGCCGCACCGCAGGTTCAGATGCGCGTTCTGGGGCAGTTCATTCGTGATATGTCCTTTGAGAACGTGATGGCGCAGAAAGGCGTTTCGGGCGATGTGCAACCCGAGATTTCGGTTCAGGTGAATTTGGACGCGAAGAAGCGCCCGGCTGATCACCAGTTTGAAGTTTCGATCAAACTGAACCTGAGCTCCAAGGCCAAGGGTATGGAAGACGTTCTGTTCCTGTGTGAGCTTGACTATTGTGGCCTGTTCCACGTTGAGGGCGTGCCCGAGGATCAGATGCATCCGTTCCTGATGATCGAATGCCCGCGCATGCTGTTCCCTTTCCTGCGCCGCATCGTCAGCGACATCACCCGCGATGGTGGCTTCCCGCCGGTCAATCTGGACAACATTGATTTCGTGGCGCTTTACCGCAACGAACTGGCGCGTCGTCAGGCTGCACAAGCGCAGAAAACCGACGCCTAAAGGTTTGACCCGCGGCTGGCTGGGGTCAGGCGCGGGTCCACAGGGCGTTCTCGCCCAGCTTTTCCACAAATTCCTGATGCGCTGTACGTTCATCCTGGGTAATCCGGGTTGGTAACGCGTTGGGTCGCGCCGTTGGGCGCCACTCCTCTCCTCCTGCAGAGGTTACGCCCGTCGATGCCGACAAACCGAAATCGGGCTGACGGCCCCCGATCAGTTCCAAATACACCTCGGCAAGGATTTCAGAGTCGAGTAACGCGCCGTGAAGCACCCGGTTTGAGTTGTCGATACCAAACCTGCGACACAACGCATCCAGCGAGGCAGGAGATCCCGGAAACCGTTTTCGCGCGATGGCCAGCGTGTCAAGCGCCTGATCCATAGGGATAAGCGAAACCCCCATCCACCCCAGTTCGGCATTCAGAAACTTCATGTCGAACGAGGCGTTGTGGATCACCAGCTTGGCATCGCCCACAAAGTCGCGAAAGCCTTGCCCAACCTTTGCAAAGACCGGTTTGTCTTTCAGCGTTACCTCACCCTTCTCAGGTGGGCGCGGGTTTTCCAGCAAATCCGGGCCGATGCCATGCACACCAAACGCCTCTTCCGGCATCGAGCGCTCAGGATTGATATAGACATGATAGGTTTCGCCGGTGGCCACGTGATTCCACAGCTCAACCGCCCCAATCTCGACGATCCGGTCGCCGCTTTCGGGATCAAACCCGGTGGTTTCGGTATCGAGTACAATCTCACGCATCTGCCATCCCCGCCCGTATCTGCCTGATGATATCCTGCACCTGCGCGCGGGCATGGTCCAGTGTGTCGGTCAGAATTACATAATCCGAGCGCGCGCATTTCTCTTCGTTTGGCATTTGCTTTGCGCGGATCTGTTCAAACTGCGCCTCGGTCATTGTACCGCGCGCCATGACACGGCGTTTTTGCTCATCAGCCGGGATCGAGACGCACGCAACGGCGTCCATTGCCGCATCACCTCCGGTTTCAAACAAAAGCGGAATATCAAAAACCAGAATATCGGCTGATGCCCCTTCACGAAACGCTGTACGATCTGCCGCCACAAGGGGGTGAACGATATTTTCTATCACCTTCAATGTGGCAGGATCATTTGCAATAGTCTGCTTTAGCGCCTCCCGACTGACCGCGCCCTCGACTATCGCCGATGGAAAAACCTTTTGCATGGGCTCAACCGCCGCACCGTCCTTTGCGTAAAGACGATGCACAGCTGCATCCGCATCCCAAAGCGCACAGCCTTCATCTGCGAACATCTGAGCGGTCGTGCTTTTCCCCATACCGATTGATCCGGTCAGACCAAGCGAGAACCTCATGCCAATGCCGCCGCACGGGCATCCGCATCCACTTCGGGGCGCAGGCCGAACCAGCGCTCAAAACCCGGAACAGCCTGATGCAGCAACATCCCCAGTCCATCAACGGTGGTGCATCCCGCCTCTTCCGCCTGCTGCAAAAGATGCGTTTTAAGCGGGGTATAAACCAGATCCGTAACAACGGCGCCGGGTTGCAGCCCGTCCAGCGGAACGCGCAATTCCGGCTGCCCCTGCATTCCCAGAGACGTGGTGTTGACGACCAGCTCGGCATTCTCGATCACATTGCCAGCCTGCACCCAATCGACAACCGTAATCCGTTGTCCAAACTCTTCCTTCAAATGATCGGCACGCGTGCGCGTGCGGTTGGTCAGTAAGATTTCTGGCACCCCGGCCTCAGCCAATGCTTGCAGCACCGCCCGCGCAGCGCCCCCGGCACCAAACACGACCGCTGGCCCATCTTGCGGATTCCAGTCTGGCGCACCGTCATGAAGGTTTGCCATGAATCCATACCCATCCGTGTTATCCGCATGGATTGAACCATCCTCGCGGAACACAAGCGTATTCGCCGCACCGATGACCGACGCACGATCCGAGACGTGATCTGCCAGACGCAACGCGGCCTCTTTATGCGGCACTGTTATGTTGGCGCCGACAAATCCCGCCTTGGGCAACGTGCGCAGAACGGTTTCAAGATCCGCAGGGGTCACATCCATTGGGATGTAATGCCCGACCAGCCCATAAGTTTTCAGCCAGTGACCGTGCAACTTTGGCGACCGAGAATGGGCAATCGGATGCCCGATCACGCCGGCCAGGGGAACACGATGGTCCGTCATTGATCGATCACTCCCTTCACGGCCAGAAAATTGAGAAGCTCTAACAGGGGCATACCCAAGACGTTAAAATAGTCGCCGTCAATGGTGGCGAACAGGCGTACGCCTTCTTCTTCCAATTTGTATGCCCCCACTGCATGGCGAATGCTGTCCCAATTCCGCGCCACATAGTCACGTAGATACGCATCCGAGCTGGCCCGCATCCGCAGACGTACTTGACCGACATGCCGCCAGATCGGCTCACCATCCTGATAGATCACGGCCGCCGACAACAGCATATGCCTCTTGCCTCGCATCGCTTTGAGCTGCCCCAGCGCATCCTCAGGCGTCTCAGGTTTCGATAGCAGTCGACCTTCGAAATCCAGCACCTGATCGCAACCCAAAACCATAGCGCCAGGCACCTTGTCACTGATCTTGCGCGCCTTCATCTCGGCCAGCGCATCGGCAATATCACGGGGCGAAGCGCCTTCTGCCAGAAGGGCACGCTTGGCCGTGTCTTCGTCTACCCGCGTAATCTGGACCGAAAACGGCACACCTGCGTTTTCCAGCAGCTGTGCCCGGATCGCAGAGCCCGAGGCAAGAAGTATGGGGACAGTCATGTGGAAAACCCCGTGTGCAAATCAATGAACGTTCTTGAACGGTTTGTATGGCTTTCTTGTTGACACGCAACCCCGGGAATTTGGCACGAGACTTCCCCGAGTCGCCCGGATTATGTCCAGACGGGACAAGGATAAGTTTCCGTCTTTGAATAAGCAGCTTGTCCCAAGTTGTTCCATAGGTTATCCACGTAACTGTCTCAGAATTATCATGGTAACAATTTGTTATTATTAAGTTATTCTATGAATTAAGAATTTTAAAGCCCGTGTAAGTCATTTTGTCCACTTGGGGAAAAGAGCCGGATAAAAAAATTATCCACTGATTTTGGTCTGCCTACAAAACCATCATCCTTTTTCTTTCTTTCTTTTTTTATTAGGAGGGTTTCAGGCAATTCCGGGAAACCCGATGACCGATCTTCTTTACGCGTTATACCCTTGGGTGAAGTCCTTGCATATTATGGCTGTGATTTCATGGATGGCAGGGTTGTTCTATCTGCCCAGACTATTCGTGTATCATGTTGAAAAAGCGCAGACCGTTGACGGTGCGCAAGAGATCTTCCTTGAAATGGAAGAAAAGCTGCTGCGCGTGATCATGCGTCCAGCGATGCTTGTGACATGGGTCTGCGGGCTGATCATGGTTTTCACCCCGGGTGTCGTTGGCTGGGATTGGAGCTGGCCTTGGGTCAAAGGTGCAGCCGTGATTGGGATGACCTGGTTTCACCACTGGTTGATGGCCCGGCGCAAAGACCTTGCTGAGGGGCGAAATACGCTCACTGGGCGGCAGTACCGGATGATGAACGAGGTTCCTACCGTTTTGATGGTTGTCATCGTTCTAGCGGTCGTTCTGAAGTTCTAATGGTCTGTTTGACTCCTTGGCCTGTCGCGCATATGTAGGGGCCAACACGCCCGTCCGGGCGGCGTATTTTCCGTACTGAAATTCCACTTCAAGCCGCACTATCAGCGGTGAAGGTATGCATCATGTCCACTGAATCCCTGAATCTGGCCGATCTAAAAGCCAAAAGCCCCAAAGACCTTCTGGCGATGGCCGAAGAGCTGGAAATCGAAAACGCCTCGACCATGCGGAAGGGCGATATGATGTTCCAGATCCTGCGCGAACGCGCGGATGAAGGATGGACCGTCGGCGGTGACGGCGTTCTGGAAGTGTTGCAAGACGGGTTCGGTTTCCTGCGCTCACCCGAAGCGAACTATCTGCCCGGTCCGGACGATATTTATGTCTCGCCCGAGATGATCCGCCAGCACTCACTGCGCACCGGGGATACGGTGGAAGGTGAAATCAAGGCGCCAGATGAAAACGAGCGCTACTTTGCGCTTATCAAATGCACCAAGATCAACTTTGAAGATCCGGAAAAAGCCAAGCATAAGATCGCCTTTGACAACCTGACGCCGCTATACCCTGATGAGCGTCTGAAGATGGAAGTCGAAGACCCGACGATCAAGGATAAATCGGCCCGCGTGATCGATCTGGTTTCGCCGATTGGTAAAGGACAGCGTTCGCTGATCGTCGCGCCACCGCGGACCGGTAAAACGGTGATTTTGCAGAACATTGCGAACTCGATCGAAAAGAACCACCCGGAATGTTATCTGATCGTCCTGCTTATCGACGAACGCCCGGAAGAGGTGACCGACATGCAGCGTTCGGTGAAGGGTGAAGTTGTGTCTTCGACCTTTGATGAACCGGCGACACGCCACGTGGCCGTGTCTGAGATGGTCATTGAAAAAGCCAAGCGTCTGGTCGAACATAAACGAGATGTTGTTATTCTCCTAGATTCGATCACAAGACTTGGTAGAGCCTTTAACACCGTGGTCCCATCTTCGGGTAAAGTTTTGACCGGTGGTGTAGATGCGAACGCGCTCCAGCGGCCCAAGCGGTTCTTTGGTGCGGCGCGGAACATTGAAGAGGGTGGATCGCTAACCATCATCGCGACCGCGCTGATCGATACCGGCAGCAGGATGGACGAAGTTATCTTCGAAGAATTCAAAGGCACTGGTAACTCGGAAATCGTTCTGGATCGTAAAATCGCCGATAAACGCGTGTTCCCGGCCATCGACATCCTCAAATCGGGCACTCGGAAAGAGGATCTGCTGGTCGATAAGGGCGATCTGGCCAAAACCTTCGTCCTACGCCGGATCCTCAACCCGATGGGGACCACCGATGCGATTGAATTCCTGTTGTCCAAGTTGAAACAGACAAAGACAAACGGAGAGTTCTTCGATTCGATGAACACCTGACACAGGTCTTAACCCAGGCGAGGCCTTCGAATGGATACGATATTCGCCCTGGCCAGCGCCCAGGGTAAAGCAGGCGTTGCAGTGATCAGACTGTCCGGCCCGCAGGCGCATTCAGCAGCCAATGCGCTGGCCGGAGGCGATTTGCCGTCCCGCGGGATGACTGTTCGTACACTTCGTGCTTCTGACGGATCGCGCCTGGATGAGGGCTTGGTTCTAACCTTTCAAGCTCCGTCCAGTTTTACCGGTGAAGACGTGGCTGAGCTGCAGATTCATGGCAGTTCAGCCTCGGTCAATGCTGTCTTACGCTGCCTGTCGGCTATGGATGACCTTCGGCTAGCTGAACCCGGTGAGTTCACCCGTCGGGCTCTTGAAAACGGAAAGATGGATTTGGCGCAGGTCGAGGGGCTTGCCGATTTGATCGATGCTGAAACTGAAGCACAGCGAAAGCAAGCTCAGACCATATTGGCAGGCGCCTTGGGTGCTTTGGCGGAAGGGTGGCGGCGCGACTTGATCCGTGCAGCTTCTTTGCTGGAAGCTGTGATTGATTTCGCGGATGAAGAGGTTCCGACAGATGTTACACCCGAGGTCCGTATGTTGATCTCCGGCGTCATGGACGAGCTAACCCGAGAAGCACAAGGTGTTCGGATTGCTGAGCGCATCCGCTCTGGCTTTGAGGTTGCCATAGTTGGCCTTCCGAATGCAGGAAAGTCGACCTTGTTGAATGTGTTGGCCGGGCGGGACGCTGCAATTACATCCGAATACGCCGGGACCACCCGTGATGTCATCGAAGTTCGAATGGATTTGGCTGGATTGCCGGTAACCTTGTTGGACACAGCCGGATTGCGGGAAACCGATGATCACGTTGAAAACCTTGGGATCGAGCTGGCTCGTAAACGCGCAGAAGCTGCCGATTTGCGCGTTTTTCTAACGGACGCACCTGATTCACTTGGCGTATCCCGACAGGTGGATGACATTCATGTCTATCCGAAATCGGATTTACGTAATGATACACATGGTGGAATTTCAGGTAAGACCGGACAGGGGATTGATCAGCTAATATACCATATATCGCGTGTGCTAAGTGAACGAACCACTAGTCATGGTATTGCCACGCGCGAACGCCACCGGATTGCGATGGATAAGGCCGCTGGATCATTGGCCGCAGCACAAGCGGTTCTGGAATCAGGACCAGATATGTATGATATAGCTGCAGAAGAACTGAGGACGGCCATCCGATCTCTTGAATCTTTGGTGGGAAGGATTGATGTCGAAACCCTTCTGGATGAAATTTTTGCGAGTTTCTGTCTGGGAAAGTAGGGAGTGTTTCACGTGAAACATACGAGATTTGATGTCGTTGTCATAGGCGCTGGACACGCCGGCACCGAGGCAGCGCATGCCGCTGCTCGTATGGGCGCCAAAACCGCATTGGTTACGCTGTCTGAGCGGGATATCGGTGTCATGTCGTGTAATCCCGCAATCGGCGGGCTGGGTAAGGGGCACTTGGTCCGCGAAATTGACGCGCTTGATGGGGTGATGGGGCGCGTGGCGGATCGCGCTGGCATTCAGTTTCGCCTCTTAAACCGACGCAAGGGTCCGGCTGTTCAAGGCCCCAGGGCCCAGGCAGATCGCGCGCTCTATTGTGCTGCGATGGCTGAAGAAACTCTGAAGCAAATTAATCTTTCAGTGATCACCGGGGAAGTGGTCGATTTTCTGATGGAGGGTAGCCGCGTAGCCGGGATCAAGTTGGCGGACGGGTCCGAGGTCCCGGCGCTGACGGTCATTCTGACTTCGGGCACATTCCTACGTGGCGTGATTCATATTGGTGATGTTTCCAAGCCCGGTGGTCGTATGGGAGATCGCCCTTCGGTCAAGCTTGCCGAGCGTCTGGATGATTTCGCCATGCCTATGGCTCGACTGAAGACAGGCACACCACCTCGCTTGGATGGGCGAACAATAAACTGGGACGTTTTGGAACGGCAGGAGGGGGATGTAGAACCTACCCTGTTTTCTTTCATGTCTACATCTGTGTCAGCACCGCAGATCGCGTGTGGCATCACGCACACCAACACACAAACGCATGAAATTATTGAGCGAAATCTCTCCAAGTCTGCAATGTATGGCGGCCACATTGACGGGGTCGGTCCAAGATACTGCCCATCAATCGAAGACAAAATCGTCAGATTTGCGGATAAGGACTCGCATCAGATCTTTCTTGAGCCAGAAGGCGTGCGTGATCACACAGTTTATCCAAACGGAATCTCAACATCTCTACCAGAAGATGTGCAGGTTGAGTATGTTCAGTCTATCCGAGGCTTGGAGCAGGCCAAGATACTCCAACCGGGCTATGCGATTGAATATGACTATGTTGATCCCCGCGCCTTGACCGCGTCTTTGTCTGTCCCTGAGGTTTCCGGATTATACCTTGCGGGCCAAATCAACGGGACCACCGGATATGAAGAGGCGGCGGCGCAGGGCCTTGTTGCCGGGCTAAATGCTGCACTTGAATCACAAGCGCGCGCTCCTGTACATTTTACCCGATCAGACAGCTATATCGGTGTTATGATTGATGATTTGACCACAAGAGGAGTGGTTGAACCTTATAGGATGTTTACCTCAAGGGCGGAATTTCGGTTGTCCTTACGTGCCGATAACGCCGATCAAAGACTGACTCCGAAAGGTGAGGATATCGGTTGCGTGAGCGAGATCCGCAGCACAATATTTGCGAAAAAGCTGGAGAAGCTTGCGGCCGCAAAATGTAAACTGACCGCCAGGACCTATACCCCTAAGGAGATTCGCGCGGCTGGGATCAACGTCAACCAAGATGGAAATCGCCGAGATGGTATGGCCGTGCTGGCTTTTCCAGAAGTGACGTTTGAGGACTTGATCCCGCTTGAGCCGAGGCTCGAAGGTACGGACACGGAAATTCGCCGTCAGGTCGAGCGTGACGCGCTGTACGCAAACTATATTGCGCGTCAGCAACGAGACGTTGATGCGATGAAGCGCGATGAGGCGCATGAGATACCGCGTGATTTCGACTACTTTTCATTAGATGGCCTGTCAGCAGAGATGAAGCAAAAGTTATCACAAGCCAGACCCGCAAACATAGCGCAGGCCGGCCGGGTGGAGGGGGTTACTCCTGCTGCGTTGACCTTGGTTCTGGCAAAGCTAAGGCGCGACATGAAGGCGCAAACAGCATGAATGGCGGTAATGCCGTTACTGCACATGAATTGGATGTTTCACGTGAAACATTCGATCGCCTTTCAAGTTACGTTGCCTTGCTTGAACGGTGGAATCCCAGAATTAACCTGGTGTCGCGAAACAGCCTTAAGAACATATGGGTGCGTCATATTCAGGATTCGATTCAAGTATTTCGAAACGCAGACAGCGCAAAGCAATGGGTGGATCTGGGCAGCGGAGGCGGCTTTCCCGGCATGGTATGTGCAATCATGGCGATCGAAGATGCACCTATGACACGCTTTACGCTGGTCGAAAGCGATCAAAGAAAATCGGCTTTCCTTCGAACCGTTGTTAGGGAAAGTGGGTCGAACTGCAGGGTGATTTCTCGACGGATCAAGGCTATCGAACCTCTTGATGCAGATGTTTTGTCAGCACGCGCATTGGCTGATCTATCCACGTTAATGTCATTTTGTGACAGGCACTTAAGCAATGATGGTACAGCTTTGTTGCCCAAAGGTGAGACTTGGGAAAAAGAACTTGCCGAGGCGCGTAAGGAATGGAAATTCGAAGCTGAACCTATTAGAAGTTTAACAGAACCTCAGTCGGTTATCCTGAAAATCAGAGGAGTTACACGTGGTTGATCTGTCTCGTCCTGCCGGGCCTCGGATAATCGCGGTCGCCAATCAGAAAGGTGGGGTCGGAAAAACCACAACAGCGATTAATCTGGCGGCAGGTTTGGCCGAGGCTGGCTGCAAAGTTTTGGTGGTTGATCTTGATCCGCAGGGGAATGCCTCAACGGGATTGGGGGTCGAGGATCGGGATTGGACCACATATGATCTGATCTTGGATGACGCGTCACTGGAAGCGGTTGTTCAGGAAACAGAGATCAGAAACCTATTTGTGGTTCCCGCAACAGTAGATCTCAGCTCGGCCGATATCGAACTGATTTCAAATGAAAAACGCAGCTATCTTTTGCATGATGCGCTGCGCCAGACCGCAATTGATGCTTTTGATCTGGATTTCGTACTGATCGATTGCCCGCCGTCTTTGAATTTGCTTACCGTCAACGCCATGGTCGCTGCACAATCTGTCCTTGTTCCGCTGCAGAGTGAATTCTTTGCCCTCGAAGGATTGTCACAGCTGATGCTGACAATCCGTGAGGTGCGGCAGACGGCAAATCCAGACCTGAGAATCGAAGGTGTTGTGTTGACGATGTATGACAACCGCAACAACTTGTCCCGGCAGGTCGAAAAGGATGCGCGTGACAATCTGGGTGAGATGGTATTTAAAACCAAGATACCCAGAAATGTGCGAGTCAGTGAGGCGCCTTCTTATGCGCTCCCTGTCCTGCAATATGATTCAGGTTCACTCGGGGCGATGGCTTATCGACATCTGGCCCGAGAGGTTATGCACAAGAATAACAAGGTAGCCACCTAAGTGGCCGTGAGGAGGGTGATATGAACGCCAGAAAAGGTAAGCCCCGAGGGCTGGGTCGCGGATTGTCGGCGCTGATGGCTGATGTTACGCCCGATGCTGATGGCCGGATTTCGGCTGAGCCTCGCCGCCCGGACCTCACTGTACCGATTGAAAAACTGCAGGCAAACCCGGATCAGCCGCGCCGTCGCTTCGCGCAGGAGCAACTGGATGAGCTTGCGGCCTCGGTGAAGGAAAAAGGTATCATCCAGCCGTTGATTGTCCGTAGCATTGCAGGCGGTCAATACGAAATCGTGGCTGGTGAACGTCGCTGGCGCGCCGCTCAGATCGCGCAACTCCATGATATTCCAGTGATTATTCGGAATTTTGATGATACCGAGGTACTTGAAGTAGCGATCATCGAGAATATCCAGCGTGCCGACTTGAATGCGGTTGAGGAAGCGGCCGGTTTCAAGCAATTGATGGATCGTTTCGGTCATACACAGGAAAAATTGGCCGAGGCCCTGGGCAAAAGCCGCAGTCATATTGCGAACCTGTTGCGATTGTTATCCTTGCCGATGGACGTACAGACGCTTGTAATCGAGGGGAAGCTGTCTGCCGGTCATGCAAGGGCGCTGATCACCGCCGAGGACCCCTCGAAACTGGCCAAGCAGGTTGTCCGTGATGGTCTTTCGGTGCGTGCGACCGAAGCATTGGTCAAGAAACAGCAAGCCGGCCCTGAAGTAGCGACACCAAAGTCCAGAAATCTAAATGCGGGGAAAGACGCAGATACGCGTGCGCTTGAAAAAGACTTGTCTGCAATTTTGGCGATGAAGGTGAACATCAACCACAAAGCCGGATCAGAATCGGGCCAGGTGGTATTGTCTTATGAAAATCTTGATCAACTGGATGATCTTTGCGCCAAACTCAGCCGTTAGGCCGGGTCCAAATAAACAGCATGACCCCACTTAGAACAACGGCCTGAATAATCAGGACATTTGAAGGTGCGGATAACAAAATTGACAAGCCAAACACGGCGGCAACCGAGACGGTGGCCGCCTTTTTTGCACCAGGACTAATCGCACCCGAGTTCTGCCAGTCGATAATCAGAGGGCCGAAGGTTCTGTGGCTCAGCAGCCAGTTATGCAATCTGGATGAAGATCGGGCAAAAAAGAAAGCGGCCAACAGAAGGAACGGCACCGTTGGAAGCAGGGGCAGGACCACTCCAATCATGGCCAGTGCGACGCATAGCAACCCCAATCCGGCCCAGAGATATTGCATCTGCTACTCCAATAACTCTCGGATTACGGCGTTGAGCACCGCCCGCCCGTTAGATGTGGCTCGTAATCGAGCCCCATCAAACTCAATCATGCCCAGTTCGGTCAAATTTTCGAGTTTATCGCTGGGCAGTTTTTCCCTGAATAACTGTTCATATCGATCTATATTTATGCCTTCTAGCAATCGAATACACATCATAAGGTATTCAAAAGCCTGTTCACGACGGGTTAGCTCAAACCTGTTGTTCTCACCGATGCCGTTGGCGGCAGCATTAAGCCATGTATTTGGTGAGAGATAGGTTTCGGTCGCGAATTTGCGCCCATCAACTGTGATCCGTCCATGTGCACCGGGGCCGATACCGACGTAATCGCCATAGCGCCAATAGATCAAATTGTGCTGCGACTCCGCCCCGGCGCGGGCGTGGTTCGAAACCTCATAGGCGGGCAGACCATGTGCCTCGCAGATCTCTTGTGTCGCCAGATACATATCTGCAGCGCTGTCGTCTGCGGGCAGGCCACGCAGCTTGCCCACGGCGTAACGATCACCAAAGGCCGTGCCGTCTTCGATCGTGAGCTGGTATAGCGACAAATGATCAACGGCCATCGACAGCGCCTCGGTCAGTTCTGCGCGCCAGGCGTCAAGCGTCTGGTGTTGGCGGGCATAGATCAGGTCAAAACTGACCCTATCAAAACAGGCACGGGCAATATCAAAGGCGGCGCGGGCTTCGTCGACGGTATGAATGCGGCCCAGACGGCGCAGATCGTCATCGTTCAGCGCTTGCACGCCCATCGAGATACGGTTGACCCCGGCATCGCGATAGGCTGCGAACCGCCCGGCCTCGACCGAGCTGGGGTTAGCTTCGAGCGATATCTCCATGTCATTCGCCGGCCGCCAAAGGCCGCGGGCTGTTTCTATGATGGCAGCAACCGTTTCGGGGTCCATAAGGGACGGGGTGCCGCCGCCAAAGAAGACTGTGTTCAGCACCCGATCCGGTGTTTCAGCGGCAGAGCGCTTCAGTTCACTAAGATATGATTCAAGCCATTGTTTTTGATTAATATTTTTCGAAACATGGCTGTTGAAATCGCAATAGGGGCACTTGGCCTGGCAAAAGGGCCAATGCACGTACAGGCCAAAGCCCGCATTGCGCCAATCATCCGCCAAAGCAGCCTTTCACGAACATCTCAACCGCGCGGCCGCGATGGCTGATCTTGTTCTTTTCCCAGCGATCCATCTCGGCAAAGGTGGTGTCGTACCCCTCGGGGACAAACATAGGGTCATAGCCAAAGCCATCTTTACCGCGGATCGGCCACACCAGATGGCCGGGGGCGATGCCTTCGAACACCTCGTCATGCCCATCGGGCCAGGCCAGAACCAGCGTGCTGCGGAATTGCGCCATGCGGGGGTGAGGGGCGTTTTTCGCCTCCAACTCGTTGTGTGCGCGGGTCATCGCCATCAGGAAATCGCGACCATTGCCGGTTTCAGCCCAGTCTGCAGTGTAGACGCCGGGTGCGCCATTCAGCGCGTCGATAGTAATGCCCGAGTCGTCCGACAGGGCGGGCAGGCCGGTGGCCTTCGCCGCAGCGTGGGCTTTGATCCGGGCGTTGCCGACGAAGGTATCTTCGGTTTCATCCGGTTCAGGCAGGTCCATCTCGCCTGCACCCACAACGGTTACACCGTGGGGCTCAAGGAGATGCACCATCTCCTCAAGCTTACCTTTGTTGTGGGTGGCGACCAGCAGCCGGTCCCCGTCGAACTTGCGGGTCATGCGGTGGCGGCTTTCTGGGCGGCGGCCAGTTCCCCGACACCTTTTTCAGCCAGATCCATCAGTTGATCCATCTGCGCACGGCTAAAGACCGATCCCTCGGCGCTCATCTGTACTTCGATCAGCTTGCCTGAGCCTGTCATGATGAAATTGCCATCTACGCCCGCTTCGCTGTCTTCGGGATAGTCCAGATCAAGAACCGGCTGGCCCGCATAGATACCGCAGGAAACGGCTGCAACCGGATCGACCAGCGGGTCAGAGATCACGTCGCCCGTTTTCATCAGCTTGTTCACCGCGAGACGCAGTGCAACCCAACCACCGGTGATCGAAGCGCAGCGGGTGCCGCCATCAGCCTGGATCACATCGCAATCGACAGTGATCTGACGTTCGCCCAAGGCAACGCGATCTACACCCGCGCGCAGAGCCCGACCGATAAGCCGTTGAATTTCCACGGTGCGCCCACCTTGCTTGCCGCTTGCCGCCTCACGCCGCATCCGCGTGTTGGTTGCACGGGGCAGCATACCGTATTCGGCGGTGACCCATCCAAGGCCTGAGCCTTTGATAAATGGTGGCACGCGATCTTCGATCGTGGCGGTGCACAGCACATGGGTATCACCCATTTTGATCAGGCAGGAACCTTCGGCATGTTTGGTGAAGCCTGTTTCAATTGAAACGGCGCGCATTTCGTTTAGATCACGTCCTGAGGGTCGCATGGAAAATCCTTTGTTTACTGGGTTGGGGATACCGCTCAGAGGCGTTACGATGCAACCCCGATTGACCTTTCTTGTGCCAGCGATTTAATGACAATCCAGCAGAGGATTGCCGATGAGCGAAGCGAGCAAAATTCTGAGCGAGATGAACGACCGGTCGCGTGAGGTGTTCCGGTTGATCGTTGAAAGCTATCTGGACAGTGGTGAACCTGTCGGAAGCCGCACGCTGACGCGTACGCTATCCGAAAAGGTCAGTGCCGCAACCGTACGCAATGTGATGCAGGATCTGGAGTTTCTGGGTCTGCTTGATAGCCCACATGTCAGCGCGGGCCGGATTCCAACGCAACAGGGCCTTCGGATGTTCGTGGACGGGTTGCTTGAAGTTGGCGATCTGGGGGCATCTGATCGCCAGAAACTTGATGAAACACTAGGCTCTAACGCAGGTGATGTGGGCGGAATGCTAGACCGGGTGGGGTCGGCATTGTCACACGTGACACATGGTGCATCGTTGGTTTTGACGCCCAAGCAAGAATCCGAGATTAAGCATATCGAGTTTGTCTCATTGGCGCATGACCGGGCTTTGGTTGTGCTGGTCTTTGCTGATGGCCATGTGGAAAACCGGCTGTTCACCCCGCCGCCCGGACAGACACCCAGTTCAATGCGCGAAGCGGCGAACTTTCTAAATGCACTGATCGAAGGGCGGACGCTTAGCGAGGTACGCCGTCAGATGCAAAGCCAGATAGACGCACGAAAGCAGGAAATTGATTTACTTGCCCGTGCAATGGTTGAAAGTGGCATGGCCGTCTGGGATGGTGATGACACCGACTCGGCCCGGTTGATCGTTCGAGGGCGGGCGAATCTTCTGAACGAACCCGGTCAGATCGAAGAGCTTGACCGAATCCGCACCCTGTTCGATGACCTTGAACGCAAGCGCGATATCGCAGAATTCCTTGAATTGACGGAAGACGGCGAGGGTGTGCGCATTTTTATCGGTTCTGAGAACAAACTTTTTTCACTTTCGGGTTCCTCTTTGGTGGTGTCTCCATATATGAACGCTGATCGTAAGATAATCGGTGCGGTTGGGGTCATTGGGCCCACACGTTTGAATTATGGACGGATCGTGCCGATCGTGGATTATACGGCGCAACTGGTTGGCAAGCTGATTTCCGACCGGAGCTAGAGGGTAAGAGATGGCAGAGCCCAAGAACGAAGAATTTCTGGACGATATCATGTCCGCAGAAGCAGAAGAGCTGGCAGAGGAATTTGCCGAGATCAGCGAAGAAGCGCTGGAATTGGATGAGTTGCGCGCGCAGCGTGACGATTACAAGGATAAGTTTATGCGCGCGCTGGCGGATGCTGAAAACGCGCGCAAACGTGGTGACAAGGCGCGCCGGGATGCCGAACAGTATGGTGGATCGAAGCTCGCCCGCGACATGTTGCCTGTCTATGACAACATGAAACGCGCGCTTGAGGCGGCAACGGATGAGCAGAAAGAAGTAGCCGGACCGCTCCTGGAGGGCGTCGAATTGACGATGCGCGCGCTGAAGGACGTGTTCCAGAGGCACGGCATCGAGGTGATCACCCCCAAAGTGGGTGATCGGTTTGATCCGAATGTGCATGAGGCGATGTTCGAGGCGCCCGTGCCCGGAACCAAAGCAGGTGACATCATTCAGGTCTCGGCTGAAGGGTTCATGCTGCATGATCGATTGCTGCGTCCGGCGCAGGTTGGGGTGTCATCGACACCTGCCAGTTAACTGTTCGCAGTAAAGCCAATCCTACGGCTGAGGAAATTTTGAACAAAATAAGGGGCGGTCAGGAATTGGCCGCCTCTTTCAGTTTGTAGATCAAGTCTAATGCTTCGCGTGGGGTCAATTCGTCTGGCAGAACTTCATCCAGCATATCTGTAACGGGTGAAGCCTTAGGGGCCGGAGGAGGCGGTGGCGAGGCGGCCGAGAACAGGGGCAGGTCGTCAATCAGGGCTTTTTGCTTTCCGCCTTCACGCTCGGTTTTTTCCAATTGATCCAACACGATACGGGCACGCTCAACCACTGTGGCGGGAAGGCCCGCCAATTGGGCGACCTGCACGCCGTAGGACCGGTCAGCAGCGCCTTTGTGAACTTCATGCAGGAAGATAACTTCACCTTCCCACTCTTTTACGGCCACCGTGGCGTTCTCTACGCCGTCCAGATTTCCCGCCAATGCGGTCAGCTCATGATAATGAGTGGCAAACAATCCGCGGCATTTATTGGCCGCGTGTAGATGTTCAAGCGTTGCCCAGGCGATGGACAGCCCGTCATACGTCGCGGTGCCGCGACCGATCTCATCAAGTATAACCAGTGCGCGGTCGTCTGCTTGGTTCAGGATGGCGGCGGTCTCAACCATCTCGACCATGAAGGTCGAGCGACCGCGCGCCAGATCGTCTGAGGCCCCGACGCGACTGAAGAGCTGGCTTACCACGCCGATATGCGCCTGTTCAGCTGGGACATAGCTGCCCATTTGGGCCAGCAGTGCGATCAGCGCGTTCTGGCGCAGGAAGGTTGATTTACCGGCCATGTTGGGACCAGTAAGTAGCCAGATGGCCGCGCCAGAATCGGCACTAAGATCGCAGTCATTTGCGATGAAGGCATCCCCGTTCTGCTGACGCAATGCGTGTTCGACCACCGGGTGGCGTCCCCCCTGAATGTCGAAAGCAAGCGATCCGTCGACTTTGGGGCGACACCAGCCTTCGCCCCGCGCTAGATCGGCGAGTGCTGTGGTCAAATCCAGCTCCGCCAGACCGCGGGCGGCTTGGGTTAGCCGTGCAGAAACATCCAAAATTGCGCCAGAAACCCTTTGATAGAGTCGCTTTTCAATCTCCAAGGCCCGATTGCCTGCGTTCAGAATACGGGTTTCGATCTCAGAAAGCTCTACGGTTGTAAATCGCACCTGATTGGCAGTGGTCTGGCGATGGATATACGTTTCACTGAAGGGCGGGCTCAGCATTTTCTCGGCATGGGTCGCCGTGGTCTCGATGAAGTATCCCAGCACATTGTTGTGTTTGATCTTCAGCGAGGTGATGCCGGTATGGTCTGCATATTTCTGCTGAAATCCGGCGATCACAGAGCGGCCTTCGTCGCGCAGCGTCCGCGCTTCGTCCAGTTCTGAATCGAAGCCGGGCGCGATGAAACCACCATCGCGAGCGAGCAACGGCGGATCAGCAACCAGCGCTTCATCCAGCAGGGTCAGCAGATCGTCAAATCCAATCAGGTTCTGGACAGCGGTAGCCAGGAGCACCGGCAGTTCCCGCGAGGCGCAGAACTCAGCAATCGTTGTCGCTTGGGTCAGACCATTGCGGATGGCGGTCAGATCACGGGGGCCACCCCGGTCCAATGAAAGGCGGGATAGGGCGCGGTCCAAATCCGGCGTTTTGCGCAATGCATCACGCAGGTCGGACGTGATCAGACTGTCTTCGAAAGCGAAGGAAACCGCGTTCAAACGGCCAAGAATCACATCCATATTGCGCGAGGGGCTGGACAGGCGCTGTTCCAGCAATCGGGCGCCGCCCGGGGTTACGGTTTGATCGACTACGGAAAGCAATGATCCTGCACGGCCGCCGGATAGGGATCGGGTAAGCTCCAGGTTGCGGCGTGTGGCGGCGTCGATCTGAACCACACGGTCTTCGGATTCCTTTAGCGGCGTTTGCAACAGCGGCAGTTTGCCCTTTTGCGTAATCTCCAGATAATCGATCAGCGCACCCATGACGGAAACCTCGGCGCGCCCGAAATTCCCGAACGCATCCAGCGCGCCTACGTTATACAGCCCACAAATGCGTTTTTCAGCCGCCGTGCTGTCAAAACTCGCGCGCCCGATCGGGGTCAGCGAGATGCCGAGATCAAGAACCAGATCTTGCATCTTGTCTTGCGCCCCATCCGCGACAATCAACTCGGATGGCGCCAGCCGCGCCAATTCCGGGCTGAGACGCACGGACGTCAAAGGCATCACATGAAATGCTCCGGTCGAGATATCAGCCCAGGCAAGCGCGGCTTCGCCCCGAACCTCGATATAAGCGGCCAAAAAGTTGTGCCGGCGGGCTTCAAGCAGGGCGTCTTCGGTCAGGGTTCCGGGGGTGACCAATCGCACAACATCGCGTTTTACGACCGATTTAGAGCCTCTTTTCTTCGCCTCTGCCGGGCTTTCCATTTGTTCGCAGACGGCGACCCGAAAGCCTTTGCGGATCAGTGTCAGTAGATACCCTTCGGCGGAATGAACCGGCACACCGCACATCGGAATATCTTGGTCATTATGTTTGCCGCGTTTGGTCAAGGCGATATCCAGCGCCTCGGCTGCGTTCACAGCGTCTTCGAAAAACATCTCGTAGAAATCGCCCATGCGATAGAACAGCAGGGCGTCCGGCTGGGCCTCTTTGATCTCAAGGTACTGTGCCATCATCGGCGTGACTGTGGACAAAAGCGGCCCCCTTCTGGCGTATTCCAGGCGCGACCTTACAAATCCCCAACCCGCGACGAAAGGTGAAAAGTATTCTCGTTGAGACGCGCGCAAGCCTGCGGTATGACGCATCAGCCCCGAAGTCATGGAAACGACGTTTAAAATGCCCAAAGCGAAGATTACCAAAGAAGAGGCGCTGGCCTTTCACCTGGACCCCACACCCGGCAAATGGGAGGTGCAGGCCACCGTTCCAATGACGACACAGCGCGACCTGTCGCTGGCTTATAGCCCCGGCGTGGCCGTTCCATGTGAAGCCATCGCCGAAAACCCAGAAACCGCCTATGACTATACCAACAAGGGCAATCTGGTTGCTGTGATCTCAAACGGGACTGCCGTTCTGGGTCTTGGGAACCTTGGGGCGCTGGGCTCAAAACCGGTGATGGAAGGGAAATCGGTCCTGTTCAAACGGTTCGCCGATGTGAATTCGATCGATATCGAGCTGGATACCGAAGATCCGGATGAATTCTGCCGCGCGGTGCGCCTGATGGGGCCGACTTTTGGCGGGATCAACCTCGAAGACATCAAGGCGCCCGAGTGCTTCATCATCGAACAGCGCCTGAAGGAAGAGATGGATATCCCTGTCTTCCACGATGACCAGCACGGTACAGCGGTGATCTGTGCTGCGGGATTGCTGAATGCCCTGCATATCTCGGGCAAAAAGATCGAGGATGTGAAAATCGTACTGAACGGGGCCGGGGCGGCAGGCATTGCCTGTATCGAACTGCTCAAAGCGATGGGCGCGCAGCACGAAAACTGCGTCGTCTGTGACACCAAGGGCGTGATCTATCAGGGCCGGACCGAGGGTATGAATCAGTGGAAATCGGCCCACGCGATCACCACGGACCTGCGCACGCTGGAAGACGCCATGAAGGGCGCGGACGTGTTTTTGGGCGTGTCAGTCAAAGGGGCTGTGACGCAGGACATGGTTGTTAGCATGGCCGACAACCCAGTGATCTTTGCGATGGCAAACCCAGATCCCGAGATCACACCGGAAGAGGCCCACGAAGTGCGTGTCGATGCCATCGTCGCCACCGGTCGTAGTGATTATCCGAACCAGGTGAATAACGTTCTGGGCTTCCCGTACTTGTTCCGAGGTGCCCTGGACATCCACGCCCGCGCCATCAATGACGAGATGAAGATTGCCTGCGCGCATGCTCTGGCCCGTCTGGCGCGCGAGGATGTGCCCGATGAGGTCGCTATGGCCTATGGCAAATCGCTGACCTTTGGCCGCGATTACATCATCCCTACACCGTTCGACCCGCGTCTTATCCACCGGATTCCGACTGCCGTGGCAAAGGCAGGCATGGACACCGGCGCGGCGCGGCGCCCGATCATCGACATGGAAGCCTATGAACTGAGCTTGAAATCCCGCATGGACCCGACAGCCAGCATTCTGCGGGGACTGAACGCCCGGGCACGTGCCGCGCAAAGCCGGATGATCTTTGCCGAAGGTGACGATCCCCGTGTTCTGCGCGCGGCGGTTATGTATCAACGCTCGGGCTTTGGTAAGGCCTTGGTTGTTGGTCGCGCGGATGAGGTCAAGCAGCAGCTGGAGGAAGCCGGCCTTGGAGATGCGGTTCGTGAGCTTGAGGTAGTGAACGCGGCCAACACTGCGCATTTGGAGACGTATAAGGACTTTCTCTATCAACGGCTGCAGCGCAAGGGTTTCGACCACAAGGATATTCATCGTCTCGCGGCGCGCGACCGACATGTCTTTTCCTCTTTGATGTTGGCGCATGGTCATGGGGACGGTCTGGTAACAGGCGCCACGCGTAAGTCGGCGCATGTTCTGGATCGCATCAACCATGTGTTTGATGCGGATGCAGCCAACGGCGCCGCTGGTGTCACAGCGTTGCTGCACAAGGGGCGCATCGTTTTGATTGGCGATACGTTGGTCCATGAATGGCCCGACGAGAACGATCTGGCGAATATCGCGGAACGCGCCGCCGCCGTGGCGCGCCATATGGGGTTGGAACCTCGTGCGGCATTTGTCAGCTTCTCGACCTTCGGTTATCCGGTGTCTGAACGTGCTGAAAAGATGCACCGCGCGCCTGCGGTTCTGGATGCACGCGGTGTCGATTTTGAGTACGAAGGCGAGATGACCGTAGATGTGGCCCTGAATGTGGATCAGCAAGAGGCCTATCCATTCCAACGCCTAACGGGTCCCGCGAACATCTTGATCGTTCCGGCGCGGCACTCGGCCTCGATCTCGACCAAGCTGATGCAGGAAATGGGTGGCGCGACGGTGATCGGCCCGATCCTGTCCGGTGTCGACAAGCCAATTCAGATCTGTTCGACTGTTTCGACAGCGAATGACATTCTGAACATGGCCATCCTGGCCTCCTGCGATATTGAGTAAATCATGACGATCTGGAACCTCGGCTCAATCAATGCGGATATGGTTTATACCTTGCCGCATTTGCCCGAAGCGGGCGAAACCCTTGCAGCGACTGATCTTCAAAGGTTTCTGGGCGGTAAAGGGGCCAACATGTCGGTCGCTGCGGCCCGTGCAGGGTCGCAGGTTTCGCATATTGGTGCCGTGGGATCAGACGGCCTTTGGGCGCGGGACAGGTTGAATGAATATGGCGTCGATACACGACATATTGCCGAGGCGGATGTTCCGACCGGTCATGCGATCATTGCGGTGGATGCGCTGGGCGAAAATCTGATCGTCCTGTTTCAGGGCGCGAACCATGCCATCACGGACGACCAAATTGGAAAAGCGCTGTCCTCTGCGGTTTCCGGCGATTTGTTGGTGATGCAAAACGAAACCAACGCACAGGTCGAGGCAGCAAAGCTGGGCCGTGAGATGGGGCTGACTGTCTGTTACGCCGCCGCTCCGTTTCAGGCCGAGGCGGTTCAGGCGGTTCTGCCCTATCTGGATTTTCTGATCCTCAACGAGGTCGAGGCCGAGCAATTGCAGGAGGCCGCGGGCCTTGCCCCCTCAGACCTGCCGGTCGAACATGTGATCGTGACTTTTGGCTCCAAGGGTGCGCGATATTATCAACGGGGCACAGAACCTCAGGCTTTTCAGGCCCATAAGGTCAGCGCCGTCGATACCACCGGTGCCGGCGACACCTTCACAGGGTATGTTCTGGCAGGGATGGACCGGGGAATGCCGATGGCGCAAGCTATCGCTCAAGCAAACCGCGCCGCGGCCCTGATGGTCACGCGGCACGGAACAGCTGATGTAATTCCTGACCTCAAAGAGGTGCGCGAGGCGCAGTTCGATTAAGAGCCGGCAAAAGGTGCGTCGCTTCCCCACAGTTGCTTTACACGGGCATCGCGACCGCAAGCATTGCGATAAGCCTTATAGGCATTCTTTTGGCGCTTGGGGCCAAAGCGGGTCAGGACCAGCTTGTCACCTTTGTAGTAATCCTGATGATAGGCTTCTGCCGGATAAAACGTCCCGGCCTGCAGGATTGGGGTGACAACCGTCTGCCCCAAGGCATTTTGCGCCTCCGACTTGGCCTGCTGAGCAAGCGCTTTTTCCCCTGTATTAGAGACGAAAATCGCCGTCCGATAGCTTTCTCCACGATCGCAGAACTGGCCGCCCGCATCGGTCGGATCAACCGAACGGAAGAACATGTTTAGCAGCGTTTCACGGGAAACGCGGGCAGGATCAAAGGTGATCTGTACGGCCTCATAATGCCCGCTTCCGCCCTTTGAGACCTGATCATATGTCGGGCTCTCGGTTTTACCCCCGGTATATCCCGAGATTGCACCAATCACGCCGGGGACGGATTCGAAATCGGATTCAACGCACCAGAAACAGCCACCAGCGACGGTCAGTGTTTCAGTGCCTGCCGCCGGGGCGGGCAGGGCGCGCAACATCGCGGCCAGCAAAATCATAGCAAATAACAGTGAGGGCTTCAGATATTCGAGATAGACAGTCCGAGTCATAGCAGGCCTCCTTCTGAACCAAGCTGCCCATTGCAACACGCACTTGCAATGCGCTGACATGATTTGTCACACGCTGGTGAGACGAGTTTATCGTCTAGCCCAGCAGTTGTCCCAGCTTCATCGCCACACCCATATTGCCCGAGATCTTCAGCTTGCCCAGCGCAACACCGGTCACCGGGTTCAGTTTGCCAGTCAACAGCTTGGTCAGATTCTCGCGGGAAATACGGATGGTGCAATCGGTCTCGCGATCATCGGTTGTGGCGGAATTGTCGGCCAGCACAATTACACCGTCATCACCGCAATCGAACTTAAGCGACCCGTCAAAATCTTTGTCTTTCAGGCCCTTCTGAATTCCGTCGGCGATGTCTTGCAGCATATTCTGTCCTTTACTGACTGACGTATGCGTAAAGAAAAATTGTTGCGCCGGGCAAGCCTGACCAAACGGGAACCGTGCAAAGAAAAACCCCGGCGCCTGGAGGGACACCGGGGTTATTTTATAGAAGGAAGGCGCTTACTTGCTCAGCCGTTTGTCACGTGCGGCCAGCAGCTTAAGGCGCAGCGCGTTCAACTGGATGAAGCCTGCCGCGTCTTTCTGATCGTAGGCACCGGCGTCTTCCTCGAAGGTTACATGCGCCTCAGAGTACAGCGAATGATCCGACCAGCGGCCAACGGTCGAGGCCAAACCTTTGTACAGTTTCACGCGGACGGTGCCGGTGACATGGTCCTGAGATTTGTCAATCGCGGCCTGCAGCATCTCGCGCTCGGGTGAGTACCAGAAGCCATTATAGATCAGCTCGGCATATTGTGGCATCAGCTGGTCTTTCAGATGCATCGCGCCACGGTCCATGGTGATGGATTCGATGCCACGGTGTGCTTCCAACAGGATAGTGCCGCCGGGTGTTTCATAGATACCGCGCGACTTCATACCAACGAAGCGGCCTTCGACCAGGTCCAGACGGCCAATACCGTGCTTGCCGCCATATTCGTTCAGTTTGGTCAGGATGGTGGCTGGGCTCATCGCCTCACCATTGATGCTGACGGCGTCGCCTTTCTCAAAGCCGATTTCGATAAATTCAGGCTCATTCGGCGCGTCCTCTGGGTGGACGGTGCGCTGGTACACGTAATCGGGCGCCATATCGGCGGGGTCTTCCAGAACTTTGCCTTCGGACGAGGTGTGCAGCAGGTTGGCATCGACCGAGAAGGGTGCCTCACCGCGTTTGTCCTTGGCAATCGGGATCTGGTTCGCTTCGGCAAATTCCAGCAGACGTGTCCGGCTGGTCAGGTCCCATTCGCGCCAGGGCGCAATCACCTTGATGTCGGGGTTCAGCGCGTAAGCGGCCAGTTCGAACCGCACCTGATCGTTGCCCTTGCCGGTCGCGCCATGGGCGACAGCATCAGCACCGGTCGCTTCGGCAATCTCAACCAAACGCTTCGAGATCAGCGGGCGGGCGATCGATGTACCCAACAGGTACAGCCCCTCATAGACCGCATTGGCGCGGAACATAGGAAAAACGAAATCGCGAACGAACTCTTCGCGGATGTCTTCGATATAGATGTTTTCGGGCTTGATCCCCAGCAGTTCGGCCTTCTTGCGGGCGGGCTCCAGCTCTTCACCCTGACCCAGATCGGCGGTGAAGGTCACGACCTCACACCCATACTCGGTCTGCAACCATTTCAAGATGATCGAGGTATCAAGGCCACCGGAATAGGCCAGAACAACTTTCTTGGGCGCGGACATCTGACTTCCCCTTATTCGTAAGACGATTGGCCCCTAGCGGGTTTTGGACGCGGGGGCAAGTTGTGAGGATTGACGCAGGGCAGGAATTGAGGTGAAACGGTGGGAAAGAGAACAAGGATTGGTTGAGAGGGCGGTTTTATTATGTTGGGATGGCAGATTTTTGTGCATTCGGTGCGGATGGTGTTTGGAAACCTGAAGCAAGTTCTGCAGATTACCGTTGGCCCCGCAGTGATAGCGACAGCGGTTATCGTGGGTCTGGTTTTGGCACTTGGTATTCCGCTTGAGACGTTTGATGAAAGCGTAGAGGGGTTACCACCGGGTGTGTCCGCGGTCTCATTCTTTATCTTTATATGCGTTTTGCTGGTGGTGATATTCATCACGATGTTCTGGATTGCAGTGTCGTGGCACCGCTTCATCCTGTTAGAGGAGTATCCCACAGGAATTCTTCCGACATTCCGTTTTGACAGGATCCTCGCTTATTTCGGGCGTATTCTTATGCTGGGGATTTTGGTGATGATCGCGTATATCCCGATGGTTTTGGTCTTTGCTGTATTGGGTGAGGGTCTCGCAGGGATCTCGGTTATTCTGATGATTATCTACACTATTTTTCTGGTCATATGCTTCTACCGCCTGTCAATTATCCTGCCGGCGGCAGCGATAGGAAACCCTATCTCGCTCAGCGAAGCTTGGAACAACACAACCGGCGTTGGTGGATCAATTCTGCTGCTACTAGTCGTGGCATTTCTGTTCCAGGTTCTGGTGCAGTTGGTGTTCACAATGCTGGCAATCATACCAGTATTGGGAGTCTTGCTGACTGTGTTCTTAGGCACGCTTGTTTTGCCGATGATCAGTGTCAGCATCTTTACCACAATGTATGGCGTCTTCGTTGAGAAGCGCGCGCTAACTTAAGCTACGTACACATATGTATTCCTTGCCCTTTCATCGGTGATGGGGCAGGGAAACCGGCATGAGTGATTTCATGACCCGTGCCCGCGCCGCCGAACAGGCGATGCGCTCTGTTTTCCCGGCAACCCCGTTGCAGCGGAATGCGCATCTATCTGAGCGCTATGGGGCAGATATCTGGCTCAAGCGTGAAGACCTCAGCCCGGTGCGATCCTACAAGATCCGGGGCGCGTTCAACGCCATGCGCAAGCAGCAGGGGCAAGAGCTGTTCGTCTGCGCCAGTGCGGGCAACCACGCGCAGGGCGTGGCCTATATGTGCAAGCATCTGGACGTGCGGGGCGTGATCTTCATGCCCGTGACAACACCGCAGCAAAAAATCCAGAAAACCCGCATTTTCGGCGGCGACAATATCGAGATCCATCTGACCGGCGACTATTTCGACCACACACTAGCGGCCGCGCAAAGCTGGTGCTCTGCGCAAGGTGGGCATTTCCTGTCTCCATTCGACGATGAAGACGTGATCGAAGGGCAGGCCTCTTTGGCGGTGGAGATCGAAGCGCAACTGGGTCGCGTGCCGGACCAGGTTGTTCTGCCCGTTGGCGGCGGCGGCATGTCCTCGGGTGTTGCAACATGGTTCGGGGATCGCTCACATTGTCTTTTTGTGGAACCGGCGGGTGGTGCGTGCTTGCGGGCGGCATTGGCCGCGGGGCACCCGGTTTCGTTGGATCACGTTGACACATTCGTTGATGGGGCAGCCGTAGGCCGGATTGGCGAAAAACCGTTCGAGCTGTTGAAGTCGCGCCACCTTTCCGATGTGCTGACATTGGCCGAAGACCGTATCTGCGCCACGATGATTGAGATGCTGAATGTCGAGGGCATTGTTCTTGAGCCCGCCGGCGCGCTGGCGGTCGAGGCGATAGGCGATGTACAAAGTTTTGTGCGCGGCAAGACCGTTGTCTGCGTCACATCGGGTGGGAACTTCGATTTCGAACGTCTGCCCGAGGTCAAGGAACGCGCGCAGCGTTATTCAGGAGTGAAGAAATACTTTATCTTACGCCTGCCGCAACGCCCGGGTGCCCTCAAGGAATTCCTGAATATCCTCGGCCCCGAAGATGATATTGCGCGGTTCGAATACTTGAAGAAATCGGCGCGCAATTTCGGTTCGGTCCTGATCGGGATCGAAACCCGCAAGCCCGAGAATTTCATGCGCTTGTTTGCACATCTGGACGACGCTGGCTTTACCTATACTGACATTACCGAAGATGAGACGCTTGTGCAGTTTGTAATTTAGCGCAGGTTCTCAGCGAGGCCGGTCTGAAACAGCGATCTGGACTCGTCATAGGCTGTGAATATCGCGGGCAAGTCGACAGCATCAGTTTCACCTGCGGCAGCGTTGCGCTCGCCATCCTGGCACAGTTTCGAGAAGCTGTCGAAGCCAAGGCTCAGCGCGCTACCTTTTAGAAAATGGAGATTCTGTTCGATCTCGGATCGGTCCGTATCGTTGCGCAGCTTGATGAGAACCTCCTGAACTTCTTCAAGAAATATCTCGACCACTTCGTCGAATTCATCTGCGCCGACTTCATCGCGCAACTGTCTGACTCTGGACCACTGAATCATGCAACCCTCATGCGGTTGCACATTGATAACTCACCACGGGTAAACAGGGGATTAAGCAGCGACCTCTGGGTTTTTCACGGGATGTTAAGCTGGCGCCATTAGCGTTGCGACACGTAGAGAGTTGATCAAGTGCAGGGGCTTTATGGTGCCGGAAGCCAGTCATGTAGAGGCCCGGGTCGAGCTGGATTTTGGCGCGATCCGCAAAGTTCTTGTTGTGGATGATAGCCGTCTGCAGCGGCGCATTCTGGTGGCTTCTCTGAAAAAATGGGGGTTCGAGGTTCTTGAGGCGGACAGTGGTGAAGCAGCGATAGAGCTTTGCACAACAGATCCACCTGATTTGGTGCTCAGTGATTGGATCATGCCGGGCATGGATGGGCTTGAGTTCTGTCATGCCTTCCGAGATCTGGAGGGTGAGCAGTACAGCTATTTTATCCTTCTGACCTCAAAGAGCGAAAAACAGGAGGTTGCGCGCGGCCTGGATGCCGGTGCGGATGATTTTCTGATCAAACCACTTGAAGCGGATGAGCTGCGTGCGCGAATTTCGGCGGGGGCAAGGATTTTGGACATGCAGCGCGAACTGTCCCGGAAAAACCAATTGATCGAGACGGCTTTGAACGAGTTGAAGCTTGCACATGATGCGATCGACAAAGACCTGATGCAGGCACGAAAAATACAGGAATCTCTGGTTCCTGAATTGAAACGGACATTCGGCAAATCGCAAGTCAGCCTACTGCTCAAACCTTGTGGGCATATAGGCGGCGATCTCGTGGGTATGTTTTCACCCGGGGTCAATCGGCTGGGGTTCTACAGTATCGATGTCTCGGGCCACGGTATAACATCTGCGATGATGACCGCCCGCTTGGGTGGATATCTGTCCAGCACGCATTTCGATCAGAACATCGCGATGGAGCGCCGGTTCAACAAGTTCTTTGCCCTTTTGCCACCAGAAGAGGTCGCGGCGCTGCTAAATTCGCGCCTGATGGCCGATGCCGGAATCGAAGAGTATTTCACAATGGTCTATGCCATTGTTGATCTTCGCAATGGGCACTTGAAGATGGTGCAGGCCGGTCATCCACATCCATTGCTGCTGCGACGTGATGGTCAAACCGAGTTTCTGGGTGAAGGCGGGTTGCCGATTGGCCTGCTGCCAGAGGCACAGTTCCAGCAGACGGAATTCTATTTGCAGCCGGGCGACAAGCTGTTCCTGCACTCGGACGGGTTTACCGAATGCCAGTTGGCCGATGGCAGTTTGCTGGATGATGACGGGCTAAAGGCGATGGCTGTTGAGTGTGCCGCAGATCACGGAGGGCCAGAATTTCTAGATGACATGTTCTGGCGCCTCACCCAGGTGATGTCGCCAGACAGTGGCATGGCCGATGACGTTTCGGCCGTGTTTTTCGAATATTACGGGGACTAAAGCCCTTGCAGGTGGCGCTGGGCGAAATGGCTGTCGCCTTCATTGCCCAACAGATGCACGGCATCGGTGGCCTCCATCCACAGTGCCTCGTGAAACGCCTCGGTCGGGGGGCCCAGACGGCGGACGGGACGGGCACGGTAGATCAGGCAAACCTTTTCGGCCCAGAGGTCGTATTCCGGCATATAGGTAAAGCGGAGAAACGCACCCACGCGTCGGGGGGCTGCGATCAGCCAGCCGGTTTCCTCATAGACCTCACGGTGGAGCGCGGTGATCGGCGATTCTCCGGGATCGATACCACCGCCGGGCAGTTGCAAATCAGGGCCGGGTTCAGTTTGACAAGTCAGCAGCAATCGGTTGCCTTGCGGCAGCAGGGAATAAACGCCGATACGCCGGGTATATGTTCGCCCGGCTTCGGGGCTTTCACCGAAGCGCCTGATCATGTATGGCCCCTTTCAACAAAAATTGTTCGACCTATATGGTGGCGGTATGCCAACCCGTGGCGTGTAAGGAAACCCTCATGTCTCTTGGAACCAAAATCGCGTGGGACGATACCGTCCTGCCCTTTCAACTTGATGTACCGGACATGCGTGGCCGCATGGCCCGGCTGGATGGCGTGCTAGGCGGCATCCTGAAACAGCATGACTACCCCGAGGTGGTCGAGGCGCTGGTGGCCGAGATGGCCTTGCTGACTGCATTGATCGGTCAGACGGTATCGCTGCGCTGGAAGCTGTCCTTGCAGGTTCAATCCAAGGGTGCGATGCGGATGATCGCAACTGACTATTATGCGCCGCAGAAGGAAGGCGAGCCCGCGCAAATCCGGGCTTATGCCAGTTTTGATCGCGACCGGCTGACCGATGCCGCCCCCTTTGATCAAGTGGGTGAGGGGTATTTCGCCATCATGATCGATCAAGGCGAAGGCACGCAGCCTTATCAGGGTATCACCCCGCTTGCCGGAGGATCGCTGAGCGCCTGTGCTGACGCCTATTTTGCACAGTCCGAGCAGTTGCCGACCCGATTCTCGCTAAGCTTCGGCAAATCGACCGAGCCCGGTGTTGGTGAACACTGGCGTGCGGGCGGGATCATGTTGCAGCACATGCCAAAGGCATCCCCCTTCGCCGCATCCGGAGAAGGCAGTGGAGAGGTTCTGACAGCCGCCGATCTGGTGGATGGTGAAGAAAGTGAGAACTGGGGCCGCGTCAACATCCTGCTTGATACCGTCGACGATCTTGAGCTGATCGGGCCGTCAATTGCCCCGACTGACCTGCTGGTGCGCCTGTTTCACGAGGAACAACCCCGTGTTTACGACGCGCAACAGGTGAAATTTGGTTGCACCTGTTCCGAGGATCGCGTGCGCCAAAGCCTGTCGATCTATTCGGCGCAGGATATCGCGACGATGACCACGGACGAAGGCACTGTCACTGCCGATTGCCAGTTCTGTGGTGCGCATTATGTGCTGGACCCAACGACCGTTGGGTTCGAAGCCGAAGGTCCGGATGGCGCGTGATCTGATCTCAGACCTTTTGGCGGCGCTTGGCCGCGACGGCTCTGGGTCCAGTGACTTTGATCTGAACCCAGAGACGGTGTTGCCCGAGGGGCGAAAATTGCGCCCTGCGGGTGTGTTAGTGCCTGTTTCTGTGGTCGCAGACACGCCACGGCTGATCCTGACCAAACGCTCTTCGGCGTTGAAACATCATCCGGGGCAGATCGCCTTTCCCGGTGGAAAGCAGGATGAAGGCGACGCCGATGTCACCGCGACAGCCTTGCGCGAGGCGCGGGAAGAGATCGGCCTTCCGCCCGAGATGCCGCGTATTCTAGGCCACCTGCCTATCCATGAAACTGTGACGTCCTTTTCAGTCACGCCCGTTGTTGCGGTCCTTGATTCCATCTTTGAACCTATCGCTGAACCCGGTGAAGTGGACGAGGTCTTTTCGGTTCCGCTTGCGCATGTCCTGAACCCAGAGAATTATGTCGTCGAGTCGCGCCGTTGGCGTGGCCAAAGACGATATTACTACGCTGTGCCTTATGGCCCCTATTACATCTGGGGCGCGACGGCACGGATGCTGCGAGGGTTGGCGGCGCGGATGGGCGAATGAAGCGGATCACGGAAGACTGGATTACCAAACAGGCCACGCAGGATGTCTGCACCGCCTTGACTGATGGCGGGGCGCAGGCGTTTTTTGTGGGTGGCTGTGTGCGCAATGCGTTGTTGCAGGCCCCGGTTTCAGACATCGACATCGCCACGGATTCAAAGCCTGATCGGGTTATGGAGCTGGCGCAGGCAGCCGGGCTGAAACCGATCCCGACGGGGATCGACCATGGCACTGTGACTGTGGTCAGCAAAGGCATTCCGCATGAGGTCACTACGTTTCGCCGTGATGTCGAAACAGACGGTCGGCGCGCCGTCGTGGCCTTTTCCGACAAGGTTGAAGAAGACGCCGCGCGCCGCGATTTCACCATGAACGCGCTTTACGCCCGACCTGATGGCACGATTATCGACCCGCTAAATGGGCTGCATGACCTGCAAGCGAGACGGGTGCGATTCATCGGCGAAGCCAATGATCGCATTCGCGAGGATTACCTAAGGTCGCTGAGGTATTTCAGGTTTCACGCTTGGTACGGGGATGCGAACGCAGGATTCGATGCCGATGCGCTGTCTGCAATTGCTACGAATCTGGACGGGTTAGAGACGCTTTCGCGCGAAAGGGTCGGGGCCGAAATGCTAAAGCTTCTGGCCGCACCGGATCCGGCACCCTCGGTCGCGATTATGGGCAGCACCGGTGTTCTGGCGCGACTGCTGCCCGGTGCTGATGACCGGGCTCTGGCGATCCTGACCAAGCTGGAACAAGACGCCCACGCCGTACCCGAAGCGATTCGCCGTTTAGCTGCGATTGCATCGCCCGAGGTGGCCAAGCCCCTGCGACTTAGTCGGGCGCAACTGCAGCGCCTGACCCGCATGCGCGAAGAAGCAATGGCAACCACCAGCGTTGCCGAGCTTGGTTATCGCTACGGGTCTGAGGGCGGCCTGCACGAGACACTTCTGCGCTGTGCATTTCACGAACAGCCCTGGACACAAGGGCTGAGCCAGGCCTTGGAACAAGGGGCTGCTGCGAGTTTCCCGATCAAGGCGGTCGACCTGATCCCTGCCTTCTCGGGCCCCGCGCTGGGTGCCAAACTGGCCGAGCTTGAGGCGCGCTGGATCGCCTCGGATTTCGCACTCAGCCGCGCAGAATTGCTGGCTGAATGAACTGAAGTCTCAAAAGGGGATGACAAATCAGATTTCTTTTGGCAGGGTGCGGCTAACTCATGAAGGACGGAGGAATGCGAATGTATTACGGGATCTGGTTCGGCTAAAACCCGGAACGCTTTGACCCGTAAGGGTGGTGTTCTGGCGCCATCTTTCTTCGCATGACCTGTTATCTGCTCAGTTGGAGCATCCTCCATGTTTCGCTATTTCGAAAACCTTGTAGACCCTTTTGCCACCTATGAAGAAGTTGACACGCCGCCGACGCGGCTGTGGCCCTTCATGCTGGAATATTCACGCCCGTTTTTTCGCGTATTTGCGTGGACAGCGCTGATTTCGATCGTTGTGGCGGCGGTTGAGATCGGCTTGATCTACTATATGGGCCGTATCGTCGATCTGCTGAGCAGCGCACCGGCCGAGCTGTGGCAGACCTACGGAACCGAACTGATGTTGATTGCCTTGTTCGTGCTGGTTCTGAGGCCGCTTTTGCATGTCGTCGACGTGCTGTTGCTGAACAATGCGATTCTGCCGAACTTTGGCACGCTAATCCGGTGGCGAGCGCATAAACACGTTTTGCGTCAATCCGTTGGCTGGTTCGAAAACGACTTTGCCGGACGCATCGCGAACCGCATCATGCAGACCCCGCCTGCCGCGGGTGAGGTGGTGTTTCAGGTCTTCGACGCGATCTCGTTCGCGCTAGCCTATATGATCGGCGCGGCCATTCTGCTGATCGCAGCCGATGCGCGTCTGCTTTTGCCGTTGCTGATCTGGCTCGTTTTTTACGCGGCTTTGATCGCCTGGACAGTCAAACGCGTCGGACCTGCGTCGCAGGCGGCTTCGGACGCGCGTTCGACTGTGACGGGGCGGGTGGTCGACAGCTATACCAATATTCACTCGGTCAAGATGTTCGCGCATAATACGCAAGAACTGGACTATGCCCGCGAAGCGATCGAAGAAACCCGCCGTACATTCCAGACCGAGATGCGGATTTTCACCATCATGGATGCTGTTCTGGTCACTCTGAACGGCCTGTTGATCGTAGGGGTCGTCGGCTGGGCCATGCTGCTGTGGGCGCAGGGCAGCGCCTCGGTTGGTGTAGTGGCAGCGGCGACTGCATTGACCCTTCGGCTGAATTCAATGACAGGGTGGATCATGTGGGCCCTGACGAGCTTTTTCCGAGAGCTTGGGATCGTCGCCGAAGGGATGCAAACGATCGCGCAGCCTGTTGGACTGTTAGATGCGCCAGATGCCAAACCCCTGCAGCTGGAACGGGGTCAGATCGATATCCGCGATTTGTCGCACCACTATGGCCGTGAAACTGGCGGGCTGGATCACGTTAACCTGACGATCAAACCGGGTGAAAAAATCGGCCTGATCGGGCGTTCGGGCGCGGGTAAATCGACCCTAGTAAAGCTGCTTTTGCGGTTCTACGATATTGAACAAGGTGCAATTTTGATCGATGGGCAGGATATCGCCAAGGTGACGCAAGACAGTCTGCGCTGCCATATCGGGATGGTCCAGCAGGACAGTGCGTTGTTGCACCGTTCGGTACGTGACAACATTCTCTATGGTCGCCCCGATGCAACCGAGGCGCAGATGATAGATGCTGCAAGACAAGCCGAAGCGCATGAGTTCATTCTGGACCTGCAAGACCCGAAAGGGCGCACCGGCTATGATGCGCATGTGGGTGAACGTGGTGTGAAATTGTCCGGAGGTCAGCGGCAACGGATCACCCTTGCGCGGGTGATTTTGAAGGACGCCCCGATTTTGCTGTTGGATGAGGCCACATCCGCCCTAGATTCCGAGGTCGAAGCTTCGATTCAGGAAACACTCTACGGTATGATGCAAGGTAAATCCGTGATCGCCATCGCACACAGGCTCAGCACTATCGCCCAGATGGATCGTATACTGGTCATGGATGGCGGTCGGATCGTCGAACAGGGCGGCCATTCCGATCTGTTGGCTCAAGGGGGGCTTTACGCCCAGTTCTGGGCGCGGCAATCTGGGGGCTTCCTGAACCCGGAGGCCGCTGAATGAGGATTGCCGACCTCATCCAACCGTTCAAAAACATCGAAACGCCCCCGCCGCAAACATTGGGGGCGTTCATACGCTGGAGCCTGTCGGGCGCCTGGCCGATGCTGTTTGTTGCAGCAGCGTTCTCAGCAATTGCGGGTGCAATGGAGGCGGGTACCGCCTGGGTTTTGGGCCGTGTCATTGATCTGGCCACGACCAGCGGACCGGAGGCGTTTCTATCTGGTGGTAATCTCACGATCATTCTGGGCTCTGTTGCGTTCTTTATGTTGCTGCGACCCGCGTTGTTTGGACTGTCATCGGTCGCTAACAACTACATCGTCATGCCCAACATCACACCGTTGGTTCTAGCCAAGTTGAACCGTTGGACGCTGGGTCAATCGGTGACCTATTTCGATGACGATTTTGCGGGCCGGATCGCTCAGAAGCAAATGCAGACGTCGAACGCCATGACGCAGGTGGTGTCCGAAACGATCAGTGCGATTGTCTTCGCCATGGCCTCGCTTGCGGGATCTTTGCTTTTGTTAGGCTCTATTCATCCACTTGTGACGGCCCCGTTTGTCGTTTGGCTTGCCGTCTATTTTCTGCTTGTGCGTTGGTACCTGCCGCGCATCCGCGCCCGTTCTGCCTCACGTGCCGGGGCGCGTGCGATGGTGTCGGGGCAAGTGGTCGACACGATCACAAACATCAAGACTGTAAAGTTGTTTGCCCATTCCGAGGCTGAAGATCACTCCGCGCGCAATTCAATGGTCGACCTGCGCGAACGGTCGTTGGAATTTGGCAAGCTCTCGGCCAGCTTCCGCTTCGTTTTGATGACGCTGGCAGGGATTTTGCCGGTCCTGCTGATTGGGGCGACGTTGTGGCTGTGGCAAGCGGGCAGCGCGACTGCCGGAGATATTGTGGCGGCGGGGGCCGTCGCGATCCGCATATCGCAAATGACCGGCTGGGTCAGCTTCACGCTGATGGGTCTGTACGCAAATATCGGTGAGATCGAGAACGGGATGCAGACCTTGGCCAAGCGCGACCGGGTTGAGGACGCACCAAATGCCTCCACGCTGGTGGTTTCAGAGGGTGAGATCGCGTTTGAACATGTCAGCTTTGCCTATGGGCGTGATATCGGGGGCGTCTCCGACCTGCATTTCACCGCTTCGCCGGGTGAGAAGCTGGGTGTCGTTGGGGCATCCGGCGCGGGGAAGTCGACCTTGGTGTCACTGCTTCTAAGGCTCTATGACGGGGAAAAAGGCGCAATCTGTATCGATGGCCAGGACGTATCGCAGGTGACGCAAGACAGCCTGCGCCGGCAGATCGGGATGGTCACGCAGGAAACCGCGATGTTCAACCGCTCGGCACGAGAGAACATCCTTTATGGCCGCCCTGCCGCGTCCGAGTCAGACCTGATCGAGGCTGCGACCAAGGCCGAAGCACACGAATTCATCCTTGGCCTTGAGGATGCGCAGGGGCGCAAGGGCTATGATGCGCATCTGGGTGAACGGGGTGTGAAACTCAGCGGTGGACAGCGTCAAAGGATCGCTTTGGCTCGCGCCATCCTGAAGGACGCGCCCATCCTTGTGCTGGATGAGGCGACGTCGGCGCTGGATTCCGAGGTCGAGGCGTCGATCCAAACCGCATTGCACCGGGTGATGCAGGGCAAGACCGTTCTGGCCATCGCCCATCGCCTGTCCACGCTCAGCGAGATGGACCGGATCATTGTCCTGGACCACGGACATATCGTGGAAAGCGGCACGCATGAGGTTCTGTTGGAACGTGGCGGGCTCTACGCCCGGTTCTGGCATCGCCAATCCGGTGGGTTCATTCAGGCGGAGGCGGCAGAATAAGGGGTTTTGTTGCGCCCAAACCCTAGGTATCAGGCCCCCATGACGCAGCAGCACACCATAATTCGTCTTGGTCATCAGGGCGACGGGATCGCCGATGGCCCGATCTATGTCCCCCGTACCCTACCGGGTGAGGTGGTCAGCGGCACGCTAAACGGGCAGGTACTGGCTGATATCCGTGTCGAAACCCCGTCGGATCAGCGGGTGAAAGTCCCTTGTCGTCATTACAAGGCCTGTGGTGGTTGCCAATTGCAGCACGCAGCCGATGAATTCGTCGCTGATTGGAAGGTTGAAGTGGTGCGCAACGCGCTGGCCGCGCAGGGGCTCGATGCCCCGATGCGGCCCATTCACACCTCACCTGAATACTCACGCCGCCGAGCCACGATTGCCGTGCGTCGTACGAAAAAGGGTACTTTGGCTGGGTTCCATGGACGTGCCTCGGACACGATCACAGAAATCCCCGATTGCCATCTGTTGCACCCCTCTTTGACCCGCGCCATCCCGGTGGCCGAGGCACTTGCCCTATTGGGAGGCAGCCGAAAAGGCGTGCTGGCCGTGACGCTAACCCTGTCCGAAGGCGGACTGGATGTGGCGGTCAAAGGGGGCAAGCCGCTGGATGGCCCATTGGAGATGGCATTGGCGCAAGCCACTGAGCATCACGGCCTCGCCCGGCTCAGTTGGGATGATGAGGTCATCGCCATGCGCACGCCACCGGTCCAGCACTTTGGACCCGTCGGCGTCGTCCCACCGCCCGGAGCGTTCCTACAAGCCACGAAGGACGGAGAACAGGCTCTATTACGGGCGATTACCGAGGCAACGCAGGGTGCCAAGCGGATTGTCGACCTGTTTGCGGGCTGCGGAACTTTCTCTCTTCCTCTGGCGCAATCGGCCGAAGTGCACGCGGTCGAAGGTGAGGCCGAAATGACCAAAGCCATGGATCAGGGCTGGCGTAAGGCGCAAGGTCTGAAACAGGTCACGACTGAAGCGCGGGACCTGTTCCGCCGCCCCCTCATGCCTGATGAGCTGAAGAAATTCGATGCCGCCGTGCTTGATCCGCCGCGCGCTGGCGCCGAGGCGCAGGTCGCTGAACTGGCGCAGGCCCGGCGTCTGGTGATCGCTTATGTCTCGTGCAACCCGGTGACCTTTGCCCGCGACGCAAAAATATTGGTTAACGCCGGATATACCCTTGAATGGGTGCAGGTGGTTGACCAATTTCGATGGTCGTCACACACCGAACTTGCCGCCCGGTTCACCCTGAACCCAAAGCTCTGACACAAGGACCATCCGCATGGGGAAAACCCAACGCCTGCTGACAATGATCGAAGCTCCGGCCTTTGGACGGTTCATAACCGGTGTCATTATCTTCAATGCAGTATTGCTTGGGATGGAGACCTCGCCCACGCTGATGGAGGCTGCGGGACCGCTGATCGTGACGCTCGACAGCATTTGCCTTGCAATTTTCGTCGCTGAGATCGGGATGAAGCTGGTCGCCACCGGGCGCAGGTTCTTCACCAATGGTTGGAATATCTTCGATTTCATCATCGTCGGCATTGCGCTGGTACCCGGGGGCGCTGGTTTGTCTGTGCTACGAGCCCTGCGTATCCTGCGGGTTCTGCGCGTCATCTCGGTCGCGCCGCGTCTGCGCCGTGTGGTTGAAGGTTTCATCTCGGCCCTGCCGGGCATGGCCAGCGTGTTCCTGTTGATGGCAATCCTGTTCTATATCGGAGCCGTAATCTCGACCAAACTGTTTTCGACCACCTTCCCCGACTGGTTTGGTGATTTGGGCCTCTCGGCCTACACACTCTTCCAGATCATGACATTGGAAAGCTGGTCCATGGGCATCGTCCGCCCGGTGATGGAGATTTACCCCTACGCCTGGTTGTTCTTTGTGCCCTTCATCATGGTGACCACATTTGCGGTGGTGAACTTGCTGGTTGGCTTGATCGTGAACTCGATGCAAGACGCGCACCATGCTGAGGATGAGGTTAAAACCGACGCCTATCGCGACGAGGTGCTGGAACGGCTGCAAGCGATCGAGCAACGCCTGATCGGGCAAGCGAACATCAAAAAGTGATTTAATTTTTGCGCAATTCTGGCATAGTAATAACCAATAAAAAGAGCAGCAGGCAGTGAAAACAATGGATCGTCGAGCATTTGGATTGGGGGCGGTGGCTACGCTGAGCCTTTCGGCATGTGCCTCAGCCAAACCCAAATTCCTTTCTTACCGCGGGCCCGAGGTGACCTCATTGGTCATCAACAAAGGCTCGCGTAAATTGTATCTTCTTCATAACGAACAGATTTTGCGGGAATACGATGTCGAGCTGGGGTTTGCGCCCGACGGCACGAAAACCAAAAAAGGTGATGGCCGCACGCCCGAGGGCACTTATCTGATCGACCGCCGTAATCCGCGCAGCCGGTATCATCTGTCGTTGGGTATCTCTTATCCAAATTCGGAAGACAGGGCGAAAGCCAAGGCAGCAGGCGTGGATCCGGGGGGCGATATTTTCATTCATGGACAACCCAACCTGCGGTCCGAATTCAAGCGGGCGAAGAAGACCCCAGATTGGACGGCAGGCTGCATTGCGGTCAAAAATGAAGAGATCGAAGAGATCTACGCCATGGTGAATGAAGGTACCGTCATAACCCTGCGCCCCTAAACGTGGTTCAGAGCGGCTTCCAGTTACCAAATCCATACAATACGTAGTCGCGCTGATAAGCTTCGGTTGTCAGCGCTTCCAACTGCGCGTCGTAAATCTGCTCCAGCGAAAAAGGTGCGTCCGGTTTTGCTTTGACCGGCATCGGCGGGGCCTTGTGGCCCACTTTGCGGGCCAACTCGGGTAAGGCGGCAGCTAACTCATCCTCGCGCAGGATCAGATCAGGAGTTGTGAAACTGGACATACCTTCCAGCGTTTGTGCCTGCCCGCACCATTCCCCATCGACACGGATCGGCGTCTGACCTGCCAGAATACTGCGCAGCATGCGCAGATACGCGGAAAAGGCTTCGTAATGCTGATCAAGCGTATAGGTGCCCAGATCCCCTTTGGCTGGAAGCGGCACTTTATATCGCCTGCTCAGCATGTTGCGGATGGTCACATATGCGCCGGGCCCGGTATGGAGGATACGATTGCAGAATACCGCATGCGCGCGGGCCAGCGGATGGCGCAGCACCGTAAACTTGCGATGCCCCGGATGGGATTGCATCCATTGGCGCGTCTGTTTCTGGTTGCGGCCAGTAATCAGGTCGCCGGGGTTCACCCCGTCGAGATCGGCAAGCCACTGTATGATCTCTGCTTCGGGCCCGCCGCGTACCGGGAGGTACATCAGAGGCGTATGCAATGCGCCCACATAGCGCGATACGGACGGTCCACGGCGTGGTTCAAAGTTCGGAATGTTGTGCAGTTTGAACCGGTCATATTGCGACAGGGCGCGCTCCATCTCGTCCGGGTTGGTCACTTTTGACTGGGCTGGTGCCGGATTCTGGCGCTTGAGGTGCTGGTTCAGCTCATCAAGACGGGAACCAACGCCCAGCCATGCGGCCAGGCCATTCAGTACTTCAAGATCATTCAGATCGTCATAGTCGATATAGAATGGGGCCTGTCCGGTTGTTTGCAGGTGTTTGAGAACGGTCTGCTGAAACGCCTTTCGCTGATCAAGCTGATCGGCGAATTCGTCGGCGTCGAACGTCACCTGTGCATCGCGCCGCTGCTTGATATTTACCAGCCTCCATTGCTTTGTTTCCAAAGCGATTTTCCAGGAAATGTAACTGTCCAGCGGATTGCGCATCAAAATGATCTTGGCGCAACGTGGATCATCAAGCGCAGGTGTCAGCGCTCGTGCATCGTGGTCGCTAAAGAAGCGAAAGCCGTTCATTTCGCCCGGTGCGTTTCGGATCGCGTCGATCAGGGCCAGCGGGTCTCGTTCACGATCTTCCAGCGAAAAACCCAGAACCTCTTCCAGTTTCGGCAGCCCGACGAAATAGGGATTAAACGCCTCACCATAACATGTGACCCCGTCCAGCGTGTTCAACTGTGATTCCAGCAGGTTTGACCCGGTGCGCATATCGGCGAGAACGATGAAGTAATCGAAGCGGCGGGTCATTAAGCGTTACTGCACCAAATAGGGTTTCTTGAAAGATTTGGCCTGCGTGCCGAATTCGTCGTTCACCGGGAAATCGCCCATCAAGTATGGGTGCATTCCTTGATTCTTGAGGTTTTGCAGGAATTTTCCGAACCCGGACAGATCAACCAGCGTCGGCGCTTCGGTCAAATGGGTGGGTTGGGGTGCGCCCATGTCTTCCAGCACGGTTTGCAGCTGTTCCATCGGGGCTTCCACGAAATCGGCCATCGTCCAGACCCGGATTCTTGAATTTGAGCGGGCGGTATCAAGCAGCTCAAGCTGTTTTGTTTCTCGCTGTTGCAAGCGGGCGGCTTCACACCGGATATCGGCAAAGTTCATGTTAGAGCGGAACAAAGGAACGGCCCACGCCCCGGTGATGATCGCGATATTGGCATTTTGGTCGCGCGCCAGAAATTCGCTGATCTGCTGGTTGTCCTGTGGCCCGAACTGAAAACACTGGCGTTCGCCGCGCGTGTTCCAGATGACATTCGACAGGAAGGCAGTTGGGTTATAATCGCGCAGCATGGCACAATCACTGAGCACGCCGTTCATCAACGTCTCATCCCCTGCGAATTGTGCCCTTTCAGGATGAAAAAGATGCCCGTGTACTCGCGCGCCAGTGGCATTTGCAAGCCAGGGCTCAAAGTCCTCAAACAGCTCGGAAAAACCCTGGAGTACGGAATATGGAAAGGCCGAAAGGCTCCGTTCGCATGTCGAGCGCGGGAAACAGCTTTGCATATACAGCCCGTCCCGTCCGCGCACGCGCCGCTCAACGGCTTTGGAAAAGACCCGGTCAATCTTTCCCGGGTTGGGCTCAGCAGGGGTCAACGCGCTGTTTTCATCCGTAAGAAAGGTTTGATACAGTCGATCCGCCCCCTGCCAGATTTTGCGCGCCACAAAACAATCCGACCGGCGCAGCAGTTGCAGATGGTCGTCGTAAAACATATGCGGTCGGCCCTGGTAGTCGAACTTCGACAATGTCAGCGACCGGCTCTCGATATGTGTTGAATAAAGCCGTGCGAGTGTTTGAAAATAGCTTTCGTCCGGTATCCAGACCTTGCGGAAATAGTGATCATATTCCTTGCGCTTCGGGTCCTGCAAAATGGCCGAAAGTGTTTGTCGGGTCAGGCACCACCATTGGCTGCCCATATGTGGTACCAGACCTTCGGGAATAGTGCGGCGCATTCCAAGGGCACGTTGAAATCGCACATAGGCGTCGAACAATCTACGGCGCTTGCGCCATGAAAACGGAAACCGAAGCGTGAACCGTTCAAGATCCAGCCCACCGATTGTCCAGCTGACATCCCGCGTGGTCGCGCTCTCGATGAAGTCGACGCGGGGACGATCAGCCAAATAGTCGATCAGCTCGCCCACGGGACGCAAAGGCAGGCAGGCACCTGAGGACAGGTAGACATGCCGGACATCGGGAAACTTTTCCAGTATCAGGGCAGCGGCGGATTGAGATGCGGCAACGATGCCCCAACTGCCCCATTCGCAGACATGTCGATCCGAAAACTGGATCAGGGGGTCATCGGCGCAGGCGGCGATAAACTTGGAGTAGGTCGGGTTGCCCACCTTGCGATCCACATGGATCACCACGGGGCAGCCCGAGGCCGTCCAGTGTCGCGCCACCTGCTCAACCCGATCCAGCGCAGTGTGCACCAGCATGACGATGCCCAGGCTGCTCATGCCCAGTTCCCCTTCGACATCAGGCCGAGGATCTCAAGCTGCCTCCAGTTGATGTATTTTTCGGACCATTTGTTCCAGAAAACTGGCCTGCTCTCTAATTGCTGGACATAGGCTTTGTATTCGCCAGAGCTTCGGTAATGCTGGTTGCGGTTCAATTCCTCGCGGGCCTTGTCGCCCAGGGTGTCAATCAGCTTTGCGTGCAGCAGCGCACCGCTGGTTTTTTCACCCCCACGTTCCTCATAAACCTGATTGAGACCGCGGGGCAGCAATGCATGGGTCGAGCTGACATAGGCGTACCTACGATGCCACTTCACCAGAGGAATCTTGTTCAGCGCGGGGGCTTTCTTGGGCGTTTCCTGAAAGAAAACCCGTGCGCGGGCACCACCTTGAATCCATAGGTTTCCATAGGTCGGATTCCGGGTGATCATGTAATTGCCCGAGTCGAACCAAGAAGCGATTTCAAAAGGATTCTGGCCTTCCTGATAGGGCATCTCTTCGATTGCGCCTTCGGGGTACATGTCGATCAGCATGGTGCCAAAGCTGCGCACGCCTGTGTCGTCCAGCCAGTCGGTCAGCGCCCGGATCGGGCGGGTATCGCAGAAAGGGTAGACAAAGAATTCATCAGGATCGACAGTTAATACCCAGTGCTTGTGGGCATATGTCCGCAGCAGATAATTTGACCAATCCAGCCCATAGGTTGCCTGCTTATAACCGGCATCGGTCCACCAAAGTGACACATCTGGCTGATCAGCCAGAAATTCACGGGTGCCATCGTCACTGTTGTTGTCAATAAACAGAAAGTGGTTGACGCCTAGCTTTCGATAATAGTCCAGAAAATAGGGAAGGCGGATACATTCATTTCGCACGACACTCATCAGCAAGACATCCTGTGGACGAATGCCCGAGGTGTTGTTCTGAACTGGCTTCAACTGGTGCCGTTTGCGCAGGCAACGCAAAAGGCGACGCTTGCGCCGCAATCTCATGCGATAGGAATCCAAAAGGCTCACGCGGCTGCCCAACCTTTTTTGATACGCGCGTCTGCCCGGGGCCGCCTGAGGCCTGAGTGGTGCCGGACATTATCGTTTTATGACATTTCTGCACCTTGTGAGGCAACGGGTTTAAATCCCGTTTACTTCCCCGCAGTGGCAGGAAAGCCGCCACTGTTCATCAGCCCTAGCTTCCGCAGCTGCCGCCAATCGCTCAGCTGTATCGAGGATGGCGTCCAAAGATCGGGTCGGCTGATGATCCCGTCGTAATAGGTGCTGAATTGATCGGGGTCGTGGAAATGCTGTCGCCGCTGTTTCTCGGCCTGCGATTTTTCGACTACCTCGGGCAGGAATTTCGTGTGCAGCAAAACGCCCGAGGGGGTGTTCCCGCCCGGCCCGTCATATCCAAAGTTCAAGGTGCGTGGCAGCGCGGAATGGGTGGAGTTCACGTAAGCCATGTGTCGCGACCACCGAACCAAAGGGATTTTGTTCAGCGTTGGTGATCGTTCGGGCTGCTCCGCAAAGAACACACGTTCGCGCATCCCACCCTGAGCCCACAGGTTTCCCATCGGCATCTGGCGCTGGGTGCGATAGGGGCCGGGTTCAAACCAGTTCAGAACACCGGTTGGATCGGACTGCGGATCATAGGTTTGTGCGCCTATCGGACCTTTGGGATAGAGGTCCAGCATCAGCGCACCAAACGCAGGCTGCCCGCGCGCGTCCAACCACGTGGTCAGATCACGCAGTGTATGTGTGTCGTGATGGGTATAGACCAGCAACTCGTCGGCATCGACCATAAGGGACCAATGCCCGTGGGCGTATTTCCATTGCAACCACGTCAACCAATCCAACCCGAACCGGGATGCGCGATAGTTGGCAGCGGTTTGCCATAGCGATACATCCGGCTGATCCAAAAGATACGGGACCGAGCCATCGTCGCTGTCATTGTCCACCATCAAAAAGTGATCAACGCCCAATGCGCGATAATGTTTGAAGAACCACGGCAAACGGGTGATTTCGTTGCGCAGAGTGGTGAACCCAAGGATTGCCTTGGGCTTAATCTGCTGGGTCCGGTTGCAAAGCGAGGTCAGTCGATGGCGGCTGCGAAAGGATCGCCACAAAAGCCGCTTGCGTTTCAGGCGCAGCTTATAACGCTGCACCCAATTCAGCGGCTGATCATCGATGCTCACTTTTTGTAGCTGCCGTTCTGATGCCAGCGCCAAGCATCGGTGATCATCGTCTCTAATGTTGATCTTTTTGCTGTCCAGCCCAGCTCGTCCTTGGCCCGGACGGAGCCCGAGACCAGCCGCGTGCAATCCCCGGCCCGGCGTGCGCCGACACTGTAAGGTACGGCGCGATTGGTGACTGCTTTGGAATGCTCGATCACTTCCATCACCGAAAAGCCCGACCCGGTGCCCAGGTTAAACACACGGCTTTCGTTGCCCTCTTCCAGCCATTTCAGCCCCAGAACATGCGCATCGACCAGATCACAGACATGAACGTAGTCGCGGATGCATGTTCCGTCTGGCGTGTCATAGTCGGTGCCAAAGACTGTCAGCCTGTCGCGCTTTCCGTCTATGGCATCCAGCATCAGCGGCACCAGATGGGTTTCGGGTCGGTGGAACTCGCCAACCTCAGCCTCGGGATCGGCTCCGGCCACGTTGAAATAGCGGAAGATGACATGGTTCAGCCCGTAGGCGGCCTGATAGTCGCGCAGAATATCTTCAATAGCCCGCTTTGAAGCACCGTATGCGTTCAGCGGGTGCTGTGGCGTGGTTTCATCCAGCACTACATTGTCATGCTCACCATAAGTGGCACAGGTCGAGGAGAAGACGAAATCCAGACATCCAGAGTCTACCGCCGCTTGAATCAGATTCAAGGACCCGGTCACATTGTTCGACCAGTATCTTCCGGGCTCGGACATCGCCTCGCCCACCTGACTGAGGGCGGCGAAATGCATCACAGCGGCGGGTTGGTACTTGGCAAACACCTCATCCAGGCGCGCGCGGTCCAGCAGATCACCTAGTTCGAAGGGACCAAATTTCACCGCGTCCTGCCAGCCCGTGACCAGATTGTCATAGGTCACCGGGATATACCCCGCTTGTGCCAGTGCCTTGCACGCGTGCGAGCCGATGTAGCCCGCGCCGCCGGTGACCAGAATATAGGTCATTCCAGCCCCATCTCAGCCATCATCTCTTCGATCTTGGCGACGTCCTGTGGGTTGTTCAGCTCCCAGAACTGGCGGCCTTTGGCTTCGACCTCGACGCACAGAACCTTGCGACCGTTTTCCATGAAACGTAGCTGCTCCAACCCTTCTAGCGATTCCAGCGGGCCACTTGGCCATGACGGATACGCCGCCAGTGCATCAGGCCGGTAGGCGTAGACGCCAACATGGTGAAAGACCGGGGTTGGATCGGTGCTGGCATAGATCTCGGAAGTGAAGGGGATCACCTCTTTCGAGAAATACAGCGCGCTGTGATCGTTGCCAAATACCGCTGTTGTGCCCCCAACGCGGCCATGTTTGCGGTCATTTAGCAACCCATTCAGCGCGTCGCCATCACAGCGCAGAACCGGGGTGGCGACGCCCGCCTCCGGTGCGGCACGCAGGCCCGAAATCAGGTCTTCCACAAACCAGTGAGGGGTCAGCGGCGCATCACCCTGAAGGTTAACCACGATTTCGTATCCACCGCCCAGCACCGCATGTGTCTCTGCACAGCGCTCGGTGCCGTTGCGGCAGGTGTCCGAAGTCATGACGACTTCGGCCCCGAAACCTTCGGCCGCCTCGCGGATACGGTCGTCATCGGTGGCGACAACCACACGATCCACACCCGAGGCGGAAATCGCGGCGCGCCATGACCGTTCGATCAGGGTCATGCTTGTCCCGTTGGCACCGGTCAGTGGCACCAGTGGTTTGCCAGGATAACGGCTTGAGGCATAGCGAGCGGGAATCGCGATCAGTACGGACATCAGGCTTCCTTTAGGTCTACGCCCGGAGCATAGGCGATGAAAAATGGATTGGCATAGCCGTCTTTGCCATAGGTCAGCGGTGAATGGTCGTCAAAGCGAACCACATTCCCGCCTGCGCCAGCAAGAACAGCGTGGCCTGCGGCGGTGTCCCATTCCATAGTGCGGCCCACTCGGGGGTAAAGGTCGGCCTCGCCCGTGGCGACCAGGCAGAACTTCAGCGATGATCCGGCGCTTTTGCTGTCGCGCACCTGATATTTGTTGATGTAATCCTCGGTCGCCTGATCCCGATGTGACTTTGACGCCACAATCAACAACGCCGAATTGTCTGGTTTAGAGACTGATATTGGTGTCCCCTGGCCAACTTTATCTTTGTCCAAAGCACCGGTTTCCTCAACCGCTTGCCCGTCGGCCCGAGTATAGAACATTCGTCCCCGCGTGGGAGCATAGACCACACCACGCGTCGGCACGCCATTCTCGACCAGCGCAATATTCACCGTGAAATCCCCACGCCGGTTGATGAATTCTTTGGTGCCGTCCAGCGGATCGACGATCAGGAATGTGTCGCCTTTCTTAGAATGCGAGGCCGCCTGTTCCTCGGTCACCAGTAAGATATCAGGGAAGGCTTTACGCAACCCGGCCGAGATCAGCGCATCGGCCGCCTCATCCGCCTCGGTCACCGGGCTGGAATCGGATTTGACTTTGACATCGAAATCATCCGCCTCATAGATCTGCATGATTTTGTCCCCGGCCTGCAGGGCCAGCCGCCGGATGACGGGTATCAGGGCGTCATAGGTCACAAAAATGTTCCGATCTTTTGGTTTGTTGATACAGGTTCAACACGGACTTATGATGCGGCGGATACGGAACGGCAAGAATTTCGTGCCATAGTCGCGGGTAACGCAGCAGAAAAGAGCGGTCGGGTGTTTCACTATAAACGAAATCAGTCACTGATAGGCGCGGCCTTCACAACGGCCGAGTTGATATTCCACGCGGTTGTCCGCAACATCCGGTCGCAGCATTCAAATGCAGTCATGGCAATCGTCATAAACATCCTCCAGGTGGTGGTAGTTGCGACGGCCTTCTATTTCATCCTGTCCCTCATGGGTACACGGATCGCCAAGATACGCGGTGAGTTCATTCTTTTCTTGCTGTCGGGTGTGTTTCTATTTCTGACGCATATCAAATCGGTCGGCGCCATTGCCGGTGTCGGAGATGGCAACAATCCCATGACCCTGCATTCGCCGATGACCATGTTGGTGATGCTGGCGGCTTCGGCGCTTGGTACGCTTTATACGCAACTTGTCTCGATCCTGGTGATTTTGTTTGTCTACAGCGTTGCCGTTTCACCGCTCGAGATTCAGGAGCCAAGTGGCGCCTTTGCCATGCTTGTACTGGCTTGGTTCACGGGATGCTCCGTGGGACTCGTTTTTTTGGCGCTGAAGCCGTGGTTTCCCAATACGGTGACCATCCTTAAAAATGTCTACCGCCGCATGAACATGGTGTTCTCCGGCAAAATGTTTGTCGGCAACGCCCTTGGTGGGTTCATGTTGACCATGTTCGCCTGGAACCCTCTGTTTCACATCATCGACCAATGCAGGGGTTTTGTGTTCCGCAATTATTTTCCGCGTAATTCCAGCTGGGAATACGCGCTTTGGGTGGGCATCGTTCTGACAATGATCGGCTTGCTGGCCGAGTTCTACACGCGCAAGCAGGTCTCAAAAAGCTGGGATGCGCGGCGATAAGTGCAAAGCGCCCTAAGTTGCGACCCGCAAGGTCAGGTTGATGCGCCCACCCTTTGGCAGCAGCTTGGATGATCCGAACCGGATGCGATCCACACCATGGTAGGTCAGCCTTGCCGGGCCCCCCATGATCACCACATCACCTGAACTTAGCCAGATCGATTCGGTCTTGCCACCTCGTGTGGTGTTGCCAATTCTGAAAAGCGCGTCATCACCCAAAGAGATCGACAAAACTGGCCAAGAGAAATCGGCTTCGTCCTTGTCCTGATGCAAGCCCATCTTTGTGCCTTCGCCGTAATAGTTGATCAGGCAGCAATCGGGCTGACGATCCGCGCCGGTCAGGTCCCGCCAGATTGACAGAATCTCCTCCGGGATCGCGGGCCAGCCCATACCTTTCGGATGGGTGTCCTGATACCTGTATCCCGCCCGATCTGTAACCCAACCCAATGCCCCGGCCGAGGTCATGCGCACCGACATTTCCTTGCCCGAAGGCGTGACGGGCCGATAAAGCGGGGTGGCCTTCAGAATCGGTCGCAGCAGGTCAATCAGAGCGGTTTGTGCCGCCGCATTCAGATAGGCTTTGCGGATATCAAATCCGCGTAAAAGCAGCCGCGTCATCCAAGAATCCCCAAACCTTGCCAAAACCTTGCCAAAAAAGGCCAAAGAATCCTGAAAACCTGTGTTTCTGAACGCTTGCAGGCCCCTGTTCTCGCCCTTATATACGCCTCGACGCGCGATGGTGTAGTGCTGTCGCGCACATCAATCGGGGATGGGATGCCGCAACGGGTCCAACCCTCGGAACATCGCCTTGAAGAGAAAGGGATTGAAAATATGGGAAAAGTAATCGGGATTGACCTCGGGACCACAAACTCTTGTGTGGCCATCATGGACGGCTCGCAGCCGAAGGTCATCGAAAACGCCGAAGGGGCGCGGACCACGCCCTCGATCGTCGCCTTCACCGAAGATGAGCGACTGGTCGGTCAGCCTGCAAAACGTCAGGCGGTCACCAACCCCGACAACACGATTTTTGGCGTAAAACGCCTGATCGGTCGTCGTGTGGATGATGCAGAAGTCGAAAAAGACAAGAAAATGGTGCCTTACGCCATCGTTGATGGCGGCAATGGCGACGCGTGGGTTGAGGCCCGCGGTGAGAAGTACTCCCCAAGCCAGATCTCGGCCTTCACTCTGGGCAAGATGAAAGAGACGGCTGAAAGCTATCTGGGTGAGGAAGTCACACAAGCGGTCATTACTGTTCCGGCATACTTCAACGACGCGCAGCGTCAGGCCACCAAAGACGCAGGCAAGATTGCCGGTCTGGAAGTGCTGCGGATCATCAACGAACCGACAGCGGCTGCGTTGGCCTATGGTCTGGACAAAGAAGAAACCCAAACCATCGCGGTCTATGACCTTGGTGGCGGTACCTTCGACGTGACCATTCTTGAAATCGACGACGGTCTGTTCGAGGTCAAATCGACCAATGGTGACACCTTCCTGGGTGGTGAAGACTTTGACATGCGCATCGTCAACTACCTGGCCGATGAGTTCAAAAAGGAACACGGCGTTGATCTGTCTGCCGACAAGATGGCGCTGCAGCGTCTGAAAGAAGCCGCTGAAAAAGCCAAGATTGAACTGTCTTCGACTTCGCAGACCGAGATCAACCAGCCGTTCATCTCGATGGGTGCAAACGGTCAGCCGCTGCACATGGTCATGAAACTGACCCGGGCCAAGCTGGAATCGCTGGTTGGCGACCTGATCAAAAAGTCGATGAAGCCTTGTCAGGCTGCTCTGAAAGACGCGGGCCTGTCGGCCGGTGACATTGACGAGGTTGTTCTGGTCGGTGGTATGACCCGGATGCCGAAAGTCATCGAAGAGGTCACCAAATTTTTCGGCAAAGAGCCGCACAAGGGTGTGAACCCTGACGAAGTTGTTGCCATGGGCGCTGCCATTCAGGCCGGTGTTTTGCAGGGCGATGTCAAAGACGTGGTTCTGCTGGACGTGACCCCGCTCAGCCTGGGAATCGAAACTCTGGGTGGCGTGTTCACCCGCCTGATCGACCGCAACACCACGATCCCGACCAAGAAGTCTCAGGTTTTCTCGACAGCCGAAGACAACCAGAATGCCGTGACCATCCGCTGTTTCCAGGGTGAGCGCGAAATGGCTGCGGACAACAAGATTCTGGGTCAGTTCAACCTCGAAGAAATCCCGCCCGCACCGCGTGGCATGCCTCAGATCGAGGTGACTTTTGACATCGATGCCAACGGCATTGTCTCGGTTTCGGCCAAGGACAAAGGCACCGGCAAAGAGCAGAAGATCACCATCCAGGCATCGGGTGGCCTGTCGGATGAAGATATCGACAAGATGGTCAAGGACGCCGAGGACAACGCCGAGGCGGACAAGGAACGCCGCGAGCTGATCGAGGCGAAGAACCAGGCGGAAAGCCTGATCCACTCGACCGAGAAGTCCGTCGAAGAGCATTCGGACAAAGTCGATCCGACGACCGTCGAAGCCATCGAGCTGGCCATCGCCGCGCTCAAGGACGAGCTGGAAACCGAGAACGCCGACAAGATCAAGTCGGGCATCCAGAACGTGACCGAAGCGGCCATGAAGCTGGGCGAAGCCATCTACAAGGCGCAGGCCGAAGAAGGTGATGACGAACCAGCAGCGGCCGACCAAGCGCCGGGCGAGGACGACATTGTCGACGCCGAGTTCGAAGATCTGGACGACGAAAAGCGTAACTAACGGGAAACCGGGCCAATTTGGGCCGGTCCGGTTGCCGGGCCGGCCCAATTACGTTGAGGCAGAAGGAAATACTGATGTCCAAACGCGACTATTACGAAGTGCTCGGCGTGTCCAAGGGCGCTTCGGCGGATGAGATCAAGAAAGGCTTTCGCAAGAAAGCCAAGGAAGTGCATCCGGATCGCAACAAGGACAACCCAGACGCCGAGGCGCAGTTCAAAGAGGCCAACGAGGCCTATGATGTGCTGCGCGACGCCGAGAAAAAGGCCGCCTACGACCGCTTTGGCCACGCCGCGTTTGAAAACGGCATGGGCGGCGGAGGGCGTCCCGGCGGTGGCTTTGGCGGTCAGGGCGATTTCTCGAGCGCGTTTTCGGACGTATTTGACGATCTGTTCGGCGACTTCATGGGCGGTCAGCGTGGGGGCGGAGGACGCCGTGCCGCGCGCGGCTCTGACCTGCGTTATAACCTGCGGGTTTCTCTGGAAGAGGCCTATGCAGGTCTGCAAAAAACCATCAACGTGCCGACCGCCGTTGCCTGTTCTTCGTGCGAAGGCACTGGGGCTGAAGGTGGCGTCGAACCTACGGCCTGCCCCACCTGTTCCGGCATGGGCAAAGTTCGCGCGCAACAGGGCTTTTTTACGGTAGAGCGTACGTGCCCGACCTGTTCGGGATTGGGTCAGATCATCAAGAACCCCTGTAAATCCTGTCAGGGCGCGGGCCGCGTTGAAAAGGATCGCGCCCTTTCGGTCAACATCCCCGCCGGTGTCGAAACCGGTACGCGCATTCGCCTGGCTGGTGAAGGTGAAGCCGGGATGCGCGGTGGCCCTCCGGGCGATCTCTATATCTTTGTCGAGGTGTCCGAGCACAAACTGTTCGAACGCGACAGCGTGAACCTCTATTGCCGCGTGCCGGTCAGCATGGCCAAGGCCGCCTTGGGTGGTTCGATCGAAGTACCAACCATCGACGGTGGCCGTGGTCGTATTCAAATCCCTGCCGGCAGCCAGTCCGGTCGCCAGATGCGCCTGAGAGCCAAAGGCATGCCTGCCTTACGTGGCGGCGGTGTAGGGGACATGTTCATTGAACTGGCGGTGGAAACCCCGGTCAATCTGACCAGCCGACAGAAAGAGCTTTTGCGCGAGTTTGACGATCTGGGTGAAGATAATAATCACCCGGAATCAAAAAGCTTCTTTTCATCCGTCAAATCTTTTTGGGATGGTATGAAAGGCTGACCCGGTTCAGCAAGGAGGGCTCTGCCCCCGCCGCCCTTTGGGCGACTCCCCCGAGATATTTATGGCCAGATGAAGCGGGGGATCCGTGCGTTGCCGATCCAGCACGCCGGGATGAGGCGCGTTAACCTCTTGGAAACCGATTCTGCGTCAAGGTGAGCCCATGACTCAGGACGCATTTGCCGAAGCCCCCATGCTGTTCGATACGGACGAAGCTCCGGCGCAGCCGCTACCGAGTGGTCGGTTACCCTCCTACATCAAAGATCATCGCAAGCGGCTGCGCGAACGGTTCATGGCGGGCGGATCATCTGCGATGCCCGACTACGAATTATTGGAACTGGCGCTGTTCCGGTCGATCCCACGACAGGATGTGAAACCGCTGGCGCGCGCCTTGATGGATGCATTTGGTGATTTTAATCGTGTCCTCACGGCGCCCGAGGAACGGTTGCGTCAAATCAAAGGTGTCGGGGATACCGTGATCACTGATCTGAAAATTCTTGAGGCGTGTGCCCATCGGATGGCGCGCGCGCGTGTGATGCAGCGGCATGTGATTTCGGGCTGGGATGCGCTGTTGGATTATTGTCATACGACGATGGCCCATCGCGAGACCGAGCAATTCCGGGTATTCTATCTGGACCGCAAGAACGTTCTGATCGCGGATGAGGAACAGGCCAAAGGCACCGTGGATCATGTCCCTGTGTATCCACGAGAGGTTGCCAAACGGGCGCTGGAGCTCAATGCATCGGCCATGATTCTGGTACACAATCATCCGTCTGGCGATCCGACGCCTTCGCAATCTGACATCGATATGACCAACCGGATTCAGGATGCATGTTCAGCGCTTGGGCTTACTCTGCATGATCACCTGATCATTGGTAAATCGACCGAGCTAAGCTTTCGGTCTCAGGGGTATTTGTGAGGGTTATCGGACCCAGACCTCGACGCGGCGGTTCACTTTTCGGCCCCATTCAGTGTCATCGCACGCCATTGGCATGGCCTCGCCAAAGCCCTCAACCGTGATCTCGACGCTGTCAGGGATGCTTGTTTCGATCGCCGCCAGCACCGCATTGCGTACGGTTTTGGCACGCTGCAGGGCGATACGCGTATTGGTGGCGGCGGCCCCTTCCCCATCGCTGAACCCAACAAAGGTCAGTTGACGCGCATTCAGCGTTCCGCTTTCAAGTGCCTGTGCCAGTTGCAGAATGTTTGAGCGGGACTGGGCGTCGGGCCGCGACGAACCGGGTTCGAATCGGACGGACAATGATAAACGGGACAGCGGCCTGAGGGTTTCAATCATGCGCTGCAATTCGTCCAAACCAACTTCGGTTCCGCCCGTTCTGATGGCGTTGGCCAGCCTATCGCCTTGAAGACCAATCGCGATAGTTTCTGGCGATTGATCGACAAACCCGGCTTGCCGTATGACCATCTGCGCCGCACCACTTTGGGTGAAGGCCAGAAACTGTCTAGCAACTCGGGGCAATCGTCTCTGCGGCAGATAGATAAACATCGGAGAAGTCAGCGGGTAATCTTCGGTCTTAACCGATTGTCGGGTGGCGGACAGGGCGTGACCGCAACCACCGGTCAGCGGCAGGGTACGCGCAGCGCCAGTTTCGGAAAGGCTTGCGATCCCAATACCGAAGGGATCATTCGAGACCACGCGCACCAGATCGCTATTTCGTTCATGGCGCCGGGCGTCGGCAGAGATTACCGCGTCAACCGGAGCCAGCAACAGATCTTCGACTGCTTGTGCCAAGCCTGATCCTGCCCGGGGCAAGTGCAGCGAGATCGGTGCGTCAGGACCGCCGAGTTCGGACCAGTTTGTAATTTCGGCTGCAAAGATCATCGCGAGATCGGCGGGGGATATCTGGCGCACCGGATTGTCAGCCGACACAATCGGAACCATTGCATCCAGCGCCAGAACACGTGATCGGCGCGCCTGCGTCAGATCTCCCAATCCGGCGTTGCGGGTCAGTTCCAGTTCTTTGGGCCGAACCTCGCGCTGTGCAAGCACAATATCCGCGTTGTTATTTGCCAGATCGGAAAAGCCCTGAGAGGTGTCGGTCGCGCGAAACGTCAACCGGGCCAAAGGTGCTTGGCGGTCAGGATGGTGCAGAACATATACCTGCAGCGCATCGGCGGTTTCCAAATGGGATACCGTCAGCCCTTCGTGTCTTGCAAAGCCTTGGGCAAGTGCGGGCAGCAGCGTTTCGGCCATGACGGATGAACCTGAAAAGCGAACCTCGGCTACGAAATCGGTCAGATTGGGGCAGGCGGGACCGTCGCAGGTGACGCCCGAACCATCGACCGTCAGTTCGCCAAATTGCGTTTCGACCCGGTAGAATTCACCGTCATACCCTAGCAAAGTACCGACCACTTCGACCTCGCCATCATGTGAGGTCAAAGTGATGTCTTGTGCGCGGGCGCCCTGTACCAAAGACAGGGTAAGAAGCGCGGCCAACACCGCACGAGGAATTTTCATTGTGGACCGTTGAACTGCCTGCTGCCTATTTTGCAGCGATTGTCAGGTCTGAGAACAGATTATTCAACACCAGAAAGTCGCCAACCCCGGCACAGTCGGGCATGTCCAGCGTCAGATCACGAGACCGCAGACGCTGATCCGTGCGCCATTCCAGCGATTGTACGTTCAGCGCTTTGTTGCAATTGGCGTCAGTGACCTCGGTTTCGACCGACAGCGTGATGGTTCCGTCTTTGGTCGCGGATTGAATAGGGAAGGAATAAACCTCGATGTTGCGCGCAGCGTCAGAACCACCCTGACCCAGATGGATCACCGAGCCCGCACCACCAGCATCGGACCCAGACCACACATGGCCTTCTTCCCCGTAACCCGCGCCGAATTCCAGCGCATGCAGTTGCAGATCTGTTTCGCCCTGCCATTGCAACGCGATCCGGTTGAAATTGTTGATTTCGGGCACATGCGTCGTTGCAACCGTGCCTTTGTCGTCGGGCAGCGAGATCAGAAAAATCGCGTATTCTGACAATGCCGGTACAGTCAGATTCAAATTGCCAAGCGCGTCGGTTTTGGTGCTAAAGACCAGTCCGTTATGATGAACATCGATGGTTTCGTTCGCGTGACACGGTGCCTTCACCCGCAACCGCGCATTCGCGCCGGGCACGGCCATGGCACGTGCAGTCAGGCCACAGGTTGACGGCAACCGGCTTTGTTCCGGGGTCGGCAACGTGGATTTGGGTAACACCTTGCGGCGTGGCTCTGTCGGAGAAGAAGAGGTCAGCACAACACTTTCGAGCCCGGCCAGGTCAGAATCCTGATCCGAGATCGACGCGATGCGTTCACCACTTGGCTCGGCACCGGCTTGGTGCGCCGATCCGTTCTGCATCAAATATCCGATAGCCAGAGCGCACACAACGGTACCGCCCGTGGTCACGTAGTTCTTTATTACAAACAAGACACCCTCCCCAGTTGAAGGAGCGAGTCGTAACCTGCCGCTGAAACACGGCCAATATGTGGCCGTGAGGCGGACTCATTGTGTCGGAAAGGTGGGGTGACGTTAGGTTAACCGTCCGTGGCAGTGCTTGAACTTCTTGCCTGATCCACAGGGGCATTGATCATTGCGTGACGGGTTCCCCCAGGTTGAGGGGTCATCTTCGACAAATCCCGGGCGCGCATCGCCAGACGCCTGCGCCTCGGCCAGTGCTTCGGCTTTATCTGTGGCTTGATCCACCGCGTTCTGCGATTGCGCCTGTTTCTCAGCCATCTGCGCCAGCATTTCCTTCTGCTCTTCTTCGCTCAGCGGGCGCACACGCGACAATTGCTGCGTTACGGTTTCACGCAACGAATCCAGCATGCTTTCGAACAATTGGAAGCTTTCGTTTTTATATTCGTTCAGCGGATCGCGCTGGGCGTAGCCGCGGAATGCCACAACCGAGCGCAGGTGTTCCAACGTCAAAAGATGCTCGCGCCATTTGCCGTCGATGGTTTGCAACAATACCTGCTTTTCGATGTTGCGCATGTTTTCGGGACCGAAGGCAACGGCTTTCTGTGCCATCATTTCATCGGCGGCCTTGATCAGACGTTCACGAATCTGTTCGTCGTCAACGCCCTCTTCGGCAGCCCAGTCCTGAACTGGGGCGTCGATGGTCAGTTTCTCTTTGACCGCCTCGTTCAGGCCGTCGGTATCCCATTGATCGGCATAAGTTTTTGGCGGCATGAACTCATCGATCATGTCGTCGACCACTTGCTCGCGCATATCTGACACGACATCTGACAGATCATCTGCTGACATGATCTCGCGCCGCTGACTAAAGATCACCTTACGCTGATCATTCATCACGTCGTCGAATTTCAACACGTTCTTACGCATGTCAAAGTTGCGACCTTCGACCTTGGATTGCGCACGTTCCAGCGATTTGTTCACCCAAGGATGGATGATCGCCTCACCTTCTTTCATGCCCAATGTGGTCAGCACCTTGTCCAGACGTTCTGAACCAAAGATGCGCATCAGGTCGTCTTCAAGGCTTAGGTAGAACACGGTGCGGCCTGGGTCACCCTGACGGCCAGAGCGGCCACGCAGCTGGTTGTCGATGCGGCGGCTTTCATGGCGTTCAGACGCCATGACATAAAGGCCACCTGCCTCCAGAACCTTTTCTTTTTCTTCTGCATGGCGCGCTTCTTCTGCCGTGCGCAGCTCGACCGGATCGGCATCGGGGTTTTCGGCCAGCGCTTTCAGAACCTGCATCTCGACATTGCCGCCCAGCTGAATGTCGGTACCACGACCGGCCATGTTGGTGGCGATGGTCACCGCGCCCAAGCGGCCAGCATCAGCCACGATCTGGGCTTCTTGTTCGTGCTGCCGGGCGTTCAGCACGTTATGCTCGATACCTTCCTTGGTCAGCAGCTGGCTGATCACTTCGGATTTCTCGATTGAGGTGGTGCCGACCAGAACCGGTTGGCCTTTCTCGCCTGCCTTCTTCACCTGCTTGAGGATCGCCTCATACTTTTCCATCGTGGTGCGATAGACCTGATCGTCCTTGTCGACGCGGGCAATCGGTCTGTTGGTCGGAACTTCGACCACGCCCAGACCGTAGATTTCAGCGAATTCCTCGGCCTCGGTCAGGGCTGTGCCGGTCATGCCAGACAGCTTGTCATAAAGACGGAAATAGTTCTGGAAAGTCACGCTGGCCAGCGTCACGTTTTCGGGCTGTATCTGAACGCCTTCCTTGGCCTCGATCGCCTGATGCAGGCCTTCGGACAGACGGCGGCCCGGCATCATCCGGCCGGTGAACTCATCGATGAGGATCACATTGCCGTCCCGGACGATATAGTCTTTGTCCCGTTGGAACAGCTTATGCGCGCGCAGGCCCTGGTTGACGTGGTGCACCACCGTGGTGCTTTCCGGATCGTATAACGAGTGCCCTTCGGGGATCAGATCAGCCGCCAGCAGCTGTTGTTCCAGAAACTCGTTGCCCTCTTCGGTGAAGGTTACATTGCGGGTCTTTTCATCAAGCGTAAAGTGCTCTTCTTGCAGTGTTGGGATAACCGCATCAATCGCGGTGTACAGCTCCGACCGGTCCTGCGCAGGCCCCGAAATTATCAGCGGTGTCCGCGCCTCATCGATCAGGATCGAGTCCACCTCGTCCACGATCGCGAAATTGTGGTGCTTTTGATAGACCTGCTCCAGATCTGCTTTCATGTTGTCGCGCAGGTAGTCAAAGCCCAATTCATTGTTGGTTGCATAGGTGACGTCACAATTATACGCCGCCATCTTTTCCGCATCGGGCTGGCCCGACCAGATCACACCGGTGGTCATACCCACCGAGGCAAACACCTTGCCCATCCATTCCGAGTCGCGCTTGGCCAGGTATTCGTTCACCGTGACCACGTGCACGCCTTTGCCGGTCAATGCGTTCAGATAGGCAGGAAGGGTCGCGACCAGGGTCTTACCCTCACCCGTTTTCATCTCTGAAATGTTGCCCTGATGCAGGAAGATGCCGCCCATCAGCTGCACGTCAAACGCACGCAGACCCAGCGCGCGCCGGGCCCCTTCGCGGACGTTGGCAAAGGCTTCGGGCAGCAGATCGCCCAGGCTTTCGCCATCCAGCGCCCGTTTGCGCAGCTCGGCGGTTTTCTCGATCAGTCCTTCGTCGGACAGTTTCTCGAACTCGGGTTCCAGCGCGTTGATCTGTTCGATCAGGGGGCGAGTCGCCTTGATCTTGCGGTCGTTCGGTGTTCCGAACACCTTTTTGGCGAGCGTTCCGAGTCCCAGCATGTTCACTCCAGCGGATCTGTTCTTGTCTTGGTTTTGACAGGCTTGCCCACCTTGCGCGCAACCCATAGATACGGGGGGTGAAAGGCGGCCCTGTCCAAGGCTTCAAAGCGATGTAAGCGGCAGGTTCTGAAGTGTCAACGCTGCGCCCTGTCGCGGCAAAGAAATAGGATGATTCCATGCCCAAAGGCCTCACTTTTCTGCCATCGCTGGCCCTGACTGCTATGATGGCACTACCGTTGGCCGCTCAGGACGCTCCGAATGCAAGCACCGTTGTCGCCCGTGTGAACGGTGATGAGATCACATTGGGTCACGTCATCGCCACAGCGTCAGCCCTGCCTGCGCAGTATCAGCAGCTGGAAGATGACGTGCTGTATGATTTCATCCTCGAACAACTGGTCCAGCAGCATCTGTTGGGTCAGCAGCAGGACGCACTGAACCCGCTGAACGCATTGCGCCTGGAAAACGAAACCCGTTCCCTTCGCGCCGTGCAGACGGTTGATGCGATCACCGCGGCCGAAGTCACGGACGAAGCCATCCAGGCCGCCTATGACGCGCAATTCGCCGAGTTCGAAGGCGAAGACGAATTCAACGCCAGCCACATCCTGGTCGAAAGCGAAGATGAAGCCAAAGCCATCAAAGCCCAATTGGATGATGGTGCGAATTTTGCCGAACTGGCGAAAGAGAATTCCACTGGCCCCTCAGGACCCAACGGCGGCGCGCTGGGCTGGTTCGGCAAAGGCCAGATGGTGCCCGAGTTTGAGGACGCAGTGCTTGGCCTCGAAAAAGGTCAGATTTCCGAGCCGGTGCAAACCCAGTTTGGCTGGCACCTGGTCTCGCTGAACGACAAGCGCAAAACGCAAGCCCCCGAGCTGGATGTGGTGCGTGAGGAACTGGCCCAGACCATCCGCCAGGAAGCAATTCAGACAAAAGTCGACGAACTGACCCAGCAGGCGACGATCGAACGCCCCACGCTTGAGGGTGCTGGCCCCGAGATTATGCGTCAGATCGACTTGCTGCAGGAGTAACGCTTGTGGCGACGATCACCAAGGTTTCACCACTGGCGCCGGCGGCGTTCCCCGATTTGCCCGCAATCGATGGCGTGCGTTTCGCCACTGTCGAGGCCGGGGTGCGCTATCAGGGGCGCACCGATGTGATGTTGGCAGTATTGGATCCGGGCACCTCAGTGGCCGGGGTCTTTACCCGCTCTGCTACCCGTGCGGCCCCCGTTCTGGACTGTCAGGACAAGATCGGCGGACCTTCTGACGGACCGGCGGCGATCCTTGTGAACTCGGGTAACGCCAACGCTTTTACGGGCCATTATGGTCAAACCTCGGTGGCCGAAGTGACACAAGCCGTCGCCAAAGCCACTGGCGTCTCGGTCGAACGTGTTTTTACCTCCTCGACGGGGGTAATTGGTGAACCGCTGCCCCATGACCGCATCGTGGCGCAGCTTGAGACCTTGAAATCCGGCCTCAGCCGCCACGCCATTGAAGACGCGGCGCGGGCGATTATGACCACGGACACCTTTCCTAAAGGTGCCTCTGCTCAGGTTGAGATTGACGGCAAAACAGTCTCTATTTCTGGGATTGCGAAAGGGTCCGGCATGATCGCACCAGATATGGCGACGATGCTGGTCTATGTCTTCACCGATGCGCAGGTCGACCAAACTGCGCTTCAGGCGATGTTGGGTGTGCAGACCGATCGTACGTTCAACTGCATTACCGTCGACAGTGACACCTCGACCTCGGATAGCCTGCTCTTGTGCGCGACCGGAGCTTCGGGTGTCGATGCCACAGGTAAAGCGGTGTTTGCCGAAGCCCTGGAAACGGTGATGCTGGACCTCGCGCAACAAGTGGTGCGCGACGGTGAAGGGGCCACGAAATTCGTAGAAATTCGTGTGACCGGAGCCGCCACCGATGCTGACGCCAAGACCCACGGGCTGGCCATCGCCAATTCTCCGCTGGTTAAAACAGCGATTGCGGGTGAAGACCCGAACTGGGGCCGCATCGTGATGGCCATTGGTAAATCCGGCGCGGCTGCGGACCGCGATCTGCTCAGCATCTCGTTCGGAGATATTTTGGTCGCTGAAAAAGGTTGGGTCAGCCCCGACTACCACGAGGAAGATGCAGCAACCTATATGAAAGGTCAGGATTTGGTGATCGCCGTTGATCTGGGTCTGGGTGACGGAAAATCCACCGTTTGGACCTGCGATTTGACCCACGGCTATATCGAAATAAATGCGGACTATCGTTCGTGAAGACCTTATTAGTGTCTGCTGTTGCCCTGATCGACATCGAGGGCCGGGTGCTGTTGGCCCAACGCCCCGAAGGTAAATCCATGGCTGGTCTTTGGGAATTCCCCGGCGGTAAGATCGAACCCGGTGAAACCCCCGAAGCCGCCCTGATCCGTGAATTGCACGAAGAGCTGGGCATTGACACCTGGGCCTCGTGCCTCGCCCCGCTGACCTTCGCCAGCCACAGCTATGATGATTTCCACCTGCTGATGCCGCTTTTTGCCTGCCGCAAATGGGAAGGTATTCCGCAGGCGAAAGAGGGTCAGGTCCTGAAATGGGTCCGCGCAAATGATCTGCGTAGCTATCCCATGCCAGCGGCCGACATACCGCTGATCCCGATCTTGAGGGATTGGCTATAGCTGCAGGAATCGCGCTGTTTTTTTAACTGGTTCTAAGGGCAGACCTGTTGTGCAAAATGCTCAGCCGCGCTGAAAAATGCGGGTCGCCTTGATCACCGGTTCGACGTAGACGCCGTACAGCGTCCGATAGTCTTTGGTTTCGTCCCCGATACCAAATTGCAGCTCTTCTCGGCCTTGCGGGACATATAGTGTTCCGCCCATTCTATCCCAGATCGCCAATCCGCCCCCCATATTCTTGTCCCAGTGTTTGGGGTCGCACGAATGATGAATCTGATGCATGGCCGGTGAGATCAGCCATTTCTCGAATTGCGGCCCGTAACTGACCCAAACCGGACTATGGCGCAAGACGCCGCCGATTAGGTTGGAGCCGAAGAAGATTACGTTTGCCCCACCAATTTGATAGGCGGTCAGGTGGCCTCCAAACAGGCCCAAAAAAACGCCATTCACAATCGCGGCTGCGCCGACTGCACCGAGCCCATAAAAAACGGCATCGAACGGGTGGTGCCGCTCGGCTGTCGCAAAATTCAGATGTTCTGCCGAGTGATGGATTTTGTGGAATTCCCACAGAAACGGAACTTTGTGTTGCAGATAGTGCATCCACCAACGCATGAAATCATTCACGATATAAAGCGTCACCGTCAGCGCCACGGCGACCCAAACCGACCCCCCCTCACTTTGAAGATCGGCACCCAAAGATCTGACGCCATCAGCGATCACCGGGGTCAGTCTCCAAATAGTGGTTATAATCCAATCGAGTGCAAACACAAAGATGATCGGATTGATTAGCAGGATCGCGTAGTCAATAAACGCTGAGCGGGATTGCCAAACTTCTTTCTGGAAGAAAACAGAATGAAACTTTCGGTCGTCGCCATTGATCCGATGGGCGAAGATTGCGATGACCATCCCGCATAACACGTACAACCAAAAGTGCCTCAGGTTTGCATTGTCAGCAAAGCCAAGGATTTTAGACAGGGCGACCTGAGCTATCTCTGAAAGATCCATTTTTGCCTGCCGAATTGAACCACTCGTTGTAGTTTGGATTACACATAAAATCGGCGGAAGTAAGGCGCTGTGGTTGACGACAAATTCGAAGCCGGGGATACACCCGGGTTTATGTTGCCCCGATTTCAAGAGCTTGAGTGACGAGTCGGAGCGATTGAGTGGCCGTTCTGGTTTGGAGGGGGCGAATTCTCATTGCTTAAGAGAATCACGATTACTTCGGGCGTCCTGCTTATCGGGTTGTTCCTTTATCTACCTTTCGAGCTTGCGGAATGCGATGCGATGACGAAGGAACATGGACCAGTTTTTTTCTGCTTACCGATAACCTTTGTTGCGATCCCAGTCCTAGTCACCGTCGTTTTGGTGTCGTTGGTTTGTTTGTTGTGGTCAAAAAGGGGAAAATAACGGTCAAATTTGTTCTTTGGATCGACTTGATACATTGTGTACAACCCGGAAGATAGCCTTCCAGCTCTTGTTACAATTCGTAAGAATTGAGAAAACATCAGGCAAAACTTGACGCTGATCCTCCGCCTGTCCCTAATCGGGGCATTGGCGTTCGGGCACCATCCCGGACCCGCCATTTCCGACCTCGGGGAGGGGTCGGGTGGGGAGGAGAGAAAGATTGGCTCAGACGCAGTCGGGCGCTGAAGGGATGCACTCTCTTCCGGCGCTGTTACACCGCAACGCGACGCAGCTCGGGGATGCTCCGGCGTACCGGGAAAAGGAATTCGGGATCTGGCAGTGCTGGACCTGGGCCGAAACGGCGCAGGAGATCCGCGCACTCGCCTTGGGTTTTCTGGAAATCGGGGTTGAGAGGGGCGACCACATCGCGGTGATCGGACGTAACCGTCCGGCGCATTATTGGTCGATGGTCGCGGCGCAGATGGTTGGCGCTGTTCCGGTGCCTCTCTATCAAGACGCCGTCGCCGAAGAGATGACCTATGTGATGGAGCATTGCGGCGCGAAATATGTCGTCTGTGGTGATCAGGAACAGGTTGATAAGGTCATCGAGATTCAGGAAAAAGTGCATCAGATCAAGCATATCCTGTATACAGACAAGCGCGGCATGCGGAAGTATGACCACTCCCAGATGAATGCTCTGGACGACATCAAGGCCGAGGGCAGTGCGGGTCATGCACGGTTTGATGCCGAACTGGATAAGCGCATCGCCGAGCTTACGTATGACGACACTTGTGTGATGCTGTACACCAGCGGAACAACAGGCAAGCCCAAGGGTGTGGTGCTGTCGAACCGCAATGTGATCGAAAGCGCCAAGAATTCGGCCGAGTTCGATCACCTGACCCAGAACGAAGATATCCTGTCTTATCTACCGATGGCCTGGGTCGGGGACTTCATCTTTTCCATTGGTCAGGCCTATTGGTGCGGCTTCTGCGTGAACTGCCCCGAAAGCGCCGACACAATGATGACCGACCTGCGCGAGATCGGGCCGACTTACTTTTTTGCCCCGCCCCGCGTGTTCGAGACTCAGCTGACCAATGTGATGATCCGGATGGAGGACGCGGGCAAGCTGAAGCAGCGCATGTTCCATCACTTCATGGCCCACGCCAAGAGGGTCGGCGGCCTGCTGCTGGATGGCAAGCCGGTCGGATTTGGCGACAAGTTGAAATATGCGCTGGGCAATCTGCTGGTTTATGGGCCGCTTAAGGATACGCTGGGCTATGGCCGGTTTCGTGTGGGCTATACGGCGGGTGAGGCGATCGGGCCGGAAATCTTTGATTTCTATCGTTCTTTGGGCATCAACCTGAAGCAACTTTATGGTCAGACCGAAGCAACCGTGTTCATCACTGTCCAGCCGGATGGCGAGGTACGTGCCGATACGGTTGGTGTACCTGCGCCGGATGTGGAACTGAAAATCGATGACAGTGGTGAGATCCACTATCGCTCGCCCGGGGTGTTCGTTGAATATTACAACAATCCGGATTCGACCGCTTCGACCAAGGATGCCGAGGGTTGGGTGGCTACCGGGGATGCAGGCTTTATCGAGGAAAGCTCGGGCCATCTGCGGATCATCGACCGCGCGAAGGATGTGGGCAAAATGGCTGACGGCTCGATGTTCGCGCCCAAATATGTCGAGAACAAGCTGAAATTCTATCCCGATATCCTAGAGGTCGTGCTGTTCGGCAATGGCAAGGATCGCTGTGTGGCCTTCATTAATATCGACCTGACGGCGGTGGGAAATTGGGCGGAGCGCAACAACGTGGCCTATGGGTCCTATCAGGAGCTAACCGCCAATCCGCAAGTGTTAGAGACGATAAAATCCCATGTGGAAGCGGTGAATAAATCCGTTGCCGCCGATGAAATGCTGTCTGGCTGTCAGGTGCATCGCTTTGTGGTGCTGCACAAAGAGCTGGACGCGGATGACGGCGAGATGACCCGCACGCGCAAGGTGCGCCGAGGGTTTGTCGAGGACAAGTTCCACGACATCATCGCGGCGCTTTATGACGGGTCCGAGAGCGTCTCGACCACGACCGAAGTCACCTATGAGGACGGTCGCAAGGGGTCGATTTCGGCGACGCTGAAGATTGTCGACGCGCCGGTTGTGCCGGTTGTACAGCATAAGGTGGCGGCGGAATGAGGGTCGTTCGAGCGCCGCTCGACCTGCGGTCATCGCCCCGCCCGCCGTCCCGTTTGTGCGCTAGTCAGGGAGTGACTGATGCTGGATAATTCCGAAGGTTACGTCACTGAAGACGGCCGCAAGATCGGCGGCGTGGTGATGGAGATGAAGAACATCACCCTGCGCTTTGGTGGTGTGGTGGCGATCAAGGATATTTCGTTCGACATCCGCGAGGGAGAGATCCGCGCGATCATCGGTCCGAACGGGGCAGGTAAGTCTTCGATGCTGAATGTCATCTCGGGCTTTTATGTCCCGCAGGAGGGTGAGGTCTGGTTTCATGGCTCGAAACGCCCGCTGATGCGGCCTTTTGAAGTGGCGCAGCAAGGCATCGCACGCACGTTTCAGAACATCGCCCTGTTCGAAGGAATGAGCGTTCTGGACAATGTCATGACTGGTCGACTGGGTTACATGAAGACCAACATCTTTCAGCAGGCGCTTTGGAAGGGTAAGGCCGAGACCGAAGAGACCGAAAACCGTGAGGCGGTCGAGAAGATCATCGATTTCCTTGAGATTCAGCACATCCGAAAGACGCCGGTGTCCCGCTTGCCTTACGGGTTGAAGAAACGCGTCGAACTGGCGCGTGCGCTGGCGGCAGAGCCCAAGCTGCTGTTGCTGGACGAACCAATGGCCGGGATGAACGTGGAAGAAAAAGAGGACATGAGCCGTTTTGTCCTCGACGTGAATGATGAGTTCGGCACCACCATCGCCCTGATCGAACATGACATGGGCGTGGTGATGGATCTGAGTGACCGGGTGGTCGTGATGGACTACGGCAAGAAGATCGGCGACGGCACACCCGACGAGGTGCGCAACAATCAAGAAGTGATCGACGCCTATTTGGGGGTCAGCCATGACTGAAGCGCGGGCTGAAATTTGGGGAGGCACCTATGCCTGAACAACTCGTATTTGCGATGGAGGTTATCCTCAACGGACTGATGGCTGGGGTGCTGTACGCGCTGGTCGCGCTGGGCTTTGTGTTGATCTACAAGGCGTCTGGAATTTTCAATTACGCCCAAGGAGTTATGGCGCTGTTTGCGGCGATGACGTTGGTCGGAATCATGAACGGACAGGTACCGTTTGCGCATCTGATCAATGCGACTTTTGGGACGCATGTGCATAATTTCGGCTGGAATGTACCGGCGCTGCTGGCGATCATTCTGACGATGGGGGTGATGGTCCTGCTGGCCTGGGCGGTGCAGCGGTTTGTCATGCGCCATCTGGTTGGGCAGGAACCGATCATCCTGTTCATGGCGACCATTGGTCTTGCCTATTTCCTTGAAGGCGTGGCCGACCTGATGTGGGGGTCCGAGATCAAGACGCTGAATGTTGGCCTGCCACAGGGCATCAACCTTTGGATTGACGAGACGACCTTTAACATCTTCGATTACGGTTTCTTCATCGACAATCTCGACATCGTAGCCACGATCATTGCGGCGCTGCTGGTGGCGGCTTTGGTGGCGTTCAGCCAGTACACCAAGCAGGGCCGTGCGATGCGTGCCGTGGCCGATGACCATCAGGCAGCGCTGTCGGTCGGCATCTCGCTGAACTTCATCTGGATCATGGTCTGGTCGGTCGCGGGCTTCGTCGCACTGGTCGCGGGCATCATGTGGGGCACCAAATCGGGCGTGCAGTTCTCACTCTCGCTGATCGCACTCAAGGCGTTGCCGGTTTTGATGCTGGGCGGGTTCACCTCGATCCCCGGTGCCATTGTTGGTGGTCTGATCATCGGAGTGGGTGAGAAATTGTTCGAGTTTGCCATCGGACCACTGGTTGGTGGCGCGACCGAGAACTGGTTTGCCTATGTGCTGGCGCTGATCTTTCTTGTGTTCCGGCCGCAAGGTCTGTTCGGCGAGAAGATCATCGAGAGGGTTTAGGCATGACCAAACTCATCGCCATCATCAACGTGATCGCGTGGGCGGGGTTCTGGGCCTTTGGTTATATCGCCCTGACATCAAGCGATCTGGCCCAAGGCCAACTTATGATTTCGATGCTTTTAGCCTTCGCCGGGCTGGTGATGGGCATTCTGGCTTACATGAAACTGGTGCGTGCCTCAGAGGCCACGGGATACGCCAAAGGGTCCAATCAACTGGATGCCTCAGCCCGCAACCGGGCGCAGGAAGAATGGGGAAAGTAAGACATGTTCTATCGTGAGGCCGGGGACTTCAAAACCTCCTACACAGCAGACAGCCAGACTTTCCCGATCAAGTTTGACCGGTATCGGTACTACGTTGTTTTGGCGGTGGCGTTTGGGATCATCCCTTTCATTATCAACGATTATTGGGCAAATGCCCTGCTGCTGCCCTTTCTGATTTACGCGATCGCGGCGATCGGGCTGAATATTCTGGTGGGCTATTGCGGGCAGGTTTCGCTGGGTACGGGCGGCTTCATGGCTGTAGGTGCTTATGCCTGCTATAAGCTGATGACGGCGTTCCCGGATGTCAGCATGTTCATTCATGTCCTGTTGGCCGGAGGCATCACTGCTATTGTCGGCGTTCTGTTCGGCTTGCCCTCTCTGCGGATCAAGGGGTTCTATCTGGCGGTGGCGACACTGGCGGCGCAATTCTTCCTCGTGTGGCTGTTTAACCGGGTGCCATGGTTCTATAACTATTCGGCCTCGGGGCAGATCAATGCGCCTGAACGGGATGTATTCGGCATCATTATCACCGGGCCAAATGCCCCGGCCTGGGCGACCTATCTGTTCTGTCTGATCTTCGTGACCTTTTGCGCAATCATCGCGCGTAATTTGACGCGCGGCACCACAGGCCGGACTTGGATGGCGATCCGCGACATGGATATCGCGGCCGAGATCATTGGGGTGAACCCTCTCAAGGCCAAGCTTACCGCTTTTGCCGTCAGCTCGTTCTTTGTGGGCATCGCGGGTGCGCTGTTCTTCGCCGTCTATCTCGGCGCGGTTGAGGTTGGCGAAGTCTTTGGAATCCAGAAGTCGTTCCTGGTTCTGTTCATGGTCATAATTGGCGGATTAGGGTCTATTTTCGGGTCCTTCGCGGGTGCGGCCTTCCTTGTGCTGCTGCCGGTTGTCCTAAAAGTGGTGGGCGTCGATGTACTGGGCTGGCCTACGGATATCGTCGCGCATCTCAACTTGGTGATCGTAGGTGCGCTGATCATCATGTTCCTGATCCTCGAACCGCACGGTTTGGCGCAACTTTGGCGCGTCGCGAAAGAGAAACTAAGACTTTGGCCATTCCCGCACTAAGGGGCAGGCCCAATCAAAAGACGGGTGCGAAACCCGAAGACCAACATCGGATCAATAAAGGGAGGAAACACCCGATGAAAACTAAACTGGCAACCCTGGCGCTGGGCGCGCTGATGGCCGCAGGACCCGCATTGGCGGATCTTGTGATCCCGTCGCTCAGCTATCGTACCGGCCCGTACGCCGCAGGCGGAATCCCGTTCGCAGACGGCTATGCCGACTATTTCACACTGCTCAACGAACGTGACGGCGGTATTGGCGATGTGCCCGTCAACCTGATCGAATGTGAGACCGGCTATAACACCGAAAAAGGTGTGGAATGCTATGAATCAACCAAAGGCGAAGGCGCGCTGATTTATCAGCCCCTTTCAACTGGTATCACATATCAGCTGATCCCCAAGGTAACTGCGGATGACATCCCGCTGCATACTATGGGTTATGGCCGCACCTCGGCTCGCAACGGCAAGGTGTTCAGCCACGTATTCAACTATCCTGCTAACTACTGGGATGGTGCCTCGGGCGCAGTGAATTATCTGCTGGACGAGAACGGCGGTGATCTGAACGGCAAGAAGATCGCTCTGGTCTACCACAACTCGGCCTATGGCAAGGAACCGATCCGCACATTGGAAGAGTTGTCGAAAAAGCACGGATTCGAGCTGTCGCTGCTGCCGGTCGACCATCCAGGTCAGGAGCAGAAATCTCAATGGCTGCAAATCCGCCGGGAAAAGCCGGATTATGTCCTGATGTGGGGCTGGGGCGTGATGAACCAGGTCGCCATTCAGGAAGCTGCGAACATCCGCTTCCCCATGGAGAACTTCATCGGCGTCTGGTGGTCGGGTGCACAGCATGACGTGCTGCCTGCTGGCGATAAGGCTAACGGATACAAGGCCGTAACTTTCCATGCTGTTGGCGATGACTTCCCTGTCTTCGAAGATATCAAGACACATGTTGTCGATACGGGCAAAGCTGCGGGTGCAGGCGATCAGATCGGTACCGTGCTGTATAACCGCGGTCTCTATTCCGCGATGCTTGCCGCCGAAGCAATTAAGGATGCACAGGCAGCCAACGGAACCGGTGATATCACACCTGGCATGCTGCGCGATGCAATGGAGCAGCTCAACATCTCTGAAGAGCGTATGGCCGCTCTGGGCATGCCGAACTTTGGTCCGACCTTCCAGGTATCGTGCGACAACCACGGTGGCCCGGGCCTGGTCGGAGTGTCCCAGTGGGATGCTGGGACCAAAACATGGAACCTGATTTCCGACTTCAAACCCACTGATGGCGAAGTCATCGGTGCTCTGGTTGAAGAGGATTCCAGCGCCTATGCAGCAGAAAACAACGTTGAGCCACGCTGCAACTAAGACAGATCAACGCGCCCCGACAGCATCGGGGCGCGCCAACTGAACTCTGGGGCGGCGGCCTACCGCCGCTCTGATCCAACGGTCCCCAAGGGGACAGGCATGAGGACACGCGCTGATGCTGGATGCGGCACAAACCACTGATGTACAGGCAGACACCCTGCTTGAGGTCAACAATATCGAGGTGATCTACAATCACGTGATCCTCGTGCTGAAAGGCGTCAGCCTGACCGTGCCCAAAGGCGGCATCACGGCCCTGCTGGGCGGCAATGGCGCAGGCAAGACGACGACGCTTAAGGCGGTATCGAACCTGCTGCATTCGGAACGGGGCGAAGTCACGAAGGGCTCGATCAAGTATCGCGGTGAAAGCGTGCATGAAAGCGATCCGGCGGTTCTGGTGGAAAAAGGCGTGATCCAGGTGATGGAGGGCCGCCACTGTTTTGAACATCTCACGGTCGAAGAAAACCTGCTGACTGGTGCCTATACCCGCAAGGACGGCAAAGCCGCTATCCAGAAGGATCTGGACCTGGTTTATACTTATTTCCCGCGCCTCAAAGAGCGGCGCCGCTCTCAGGCGGGCTATACGTCTGGGGGCGAACAACAGATGGTTGCGATGGGGCGCGCATTGATGTCGCGGCCTGAAACCATCTTGCTGGATGAACCTTCGATGGGTCTTGCCCCACAGCTGGTCGAAGAGATTTTCGGCATCGTGAAGGACCTGAATGAGAAAGAAGGCGTCTCGTTTCTATTGGCCGAGCAGAACACAAATGTGGCTCTAAGGTTCGCGCATTACGGCTATATTCTGGAATCCGGTCGTGTCGTGATGGATGGCCCCGCCGCCGAGCTGCGCGAGAATCCAGACGTTAAGGAATTTTACCTCGGCATGTCGGACGATGGCCGGAAAAGCTTTCGCGACGTACGCTCATACCGCCGCCGCAAGAGATGGTTGTAAGCGGGTGGAGGATATTTAGATGACCTATTTCGACAAGCTTGAAACCCGATCCTCCGATGAGCGCGCCGCAGATCACGCACGCGCTTTGCCCGAGCAAATTGCCCGGGCACAATCTGCGCCGGGTTATGCCGACATTTTGTTGGGCGTTCAGGCCGACATAGTGACCGATCCACAAGCTTTGGCCAAACTGCCGGTATTGCGAAAATCCGATCTGACACAGGCACAAGGCACGCGTCCGCCGTTTGGTGGCTTTACGGTCAAACCCGCGCGTCATTTCCAGCATGTGTTTCAGTCGCCGGGCCCGATCTATGAACCCGGCAGCACCGACCATGACTGGTGGCGGATGGGGCGTTTCCTGAATGCTGCTGGCGTGGGCCGGGGGGATATCGTCCAAAACTGTTTCGGTTATCATCTGACCCCTGCAGGCATGATCTTTGAAAGTGGGGCACAGGCTGTTGGCGCCTCTGTTCTGCCCGCCGGAACCGGCCAGACCGAACTACAGGTGACTGCTGCGCGTGATGTAGGCTGTACCGCCTACGCGGGTACGCCCGATTACCTTAAGATCATTCTGGACAAGGCGGATGAGATGGGCGTGGCCCTGAAGTTCTCAAAAGCGGCCGTGGGTGGCGGTGCGCTCTTTCCGTCACTGCGTCAGGAATATGCGGATCGAGGTATTTCGTGCCTCCAATGCTATGCAACTGCGGATTTGGGCAACATCGCCTATGAAAGCCCCGCGATGGAGGGGATGATCATTGATGAACATGTTATCGTCGAAATCGTTACCCCCGGCACCGGCACGCCCGTCGCTCCGGGTGATGTGGGTGAGGTCGTCGTGACCACCCTCAACCCTGATTATCCGCTGATCCGGTTTGCCACTGGTGATCTCTCGGCCATTATGCCGGGCGAATCCCCCTGTGGGCGGACCAATATGCGCATCAAGGGTTGGATGGGCCGTGCCGATCAAACCACCAAGATCAAGGGCATGTTCGTGCGGCCCGAGCAGGTGGCCGCGTTGGTTGAAAAACATGATGAGATCGTCAAGGCGCGTGTCATTGCAGCGCGTCAAGGCGAGTTGGACACCATGACCGTTCAGATTGAAAGCCCCTGCAAGAATGATGGCGCATACGCCAAATCGGTGGTCGAGGTCCTGAAGCTCAAGGGCGCGATCGAGGTTGTAGCGCCGGGAACGTTGCCCAAGGACGGGCTGGTGATTGAGGATCAGCGCGTCTACGAATAGCGCTCTGCGGCAGTATGTACGGCAAAATTGTTGGTTACCGCACTGGTGTTTCCGAGCGTTTTCGTCGATTAAAGACTGAACTTTCGGAATAGTCAGTCACGCATCATGGCCGAAATCGAGTACGCAGAACATGGTACACGCAATCGCGGCGCGCTGGGCACGCGATTGGTGGGGCTGATTTCCTATGTCGTGGCTGCTGCCTGCCTGTTACCCATGCTGGCAGTGGTTCTGGCGGCAGTGACAGGCGGAACCGACACCGTTTCCCACTTATTAGAGACTGTATTGCCCGGATATGCGTTGACCACGATCATCCTCGTGGCGCTGGTTGCGGCGGGAACATTCGCGATCGGGGTTGGTGCCGCATGGCTGGTGACGATGACGCGCTTTCCGGGCGTACGCTTTCTGGAGATCGCCCTGGTGCTACCGCTGGCCTTCCCGGCCTACGTGTTGGCCTATGCCTATACCTTCATCCTTGATCACCCTGGAATCGTGCAATCCACATTGCGCGACGTTACGGGTTGGGGACCACGCGATTACTGGTTCCCCGAGATCCGCTCGACTGAGGGCGCGGCGGTGATGTTGATCCTGGTCCTCTATCCTTATGTTTACTTATTGGCGCGCGCCGCGTTTCTGCAGCAAAGCGCCACGGCTTTTCTGGCCGCCCGTGCGTTGGGCAATGGTCCATGGCATGCCTTTTGGCGCGTGTCGCTGCCTATGGCACGCCCGGCGATTGCAGGCGGTGTATTGTTGGCTGTGATGGAGACCATCGCCGATTTTGGCACTGTCGCCTATTTCGGGGTTCAGACCTTTGCGACGGGTATCTATACAAGCTGGTTTTCCATGGCCGACCGTGCTGCTGCCGCTCAGCTCGCCTTGTGTCTTCTGGGGTTTGCCCTTGTCATGGCTATGGCCGAGCGGACACAGCGCGGCCGGGCCAAATACTATCAGACCGGCAAGCAACACGCGGCGCAGCCTGCGGCAGATCTGAAGGGCGCAAAGGCTTTTGCGGCTTTCCTGCTTTGTGCCATACCGGTCCTGTTCGGGTTTCTGCTACCTGTCCTGATCCTTGTGCAGATGGGGATGGATTCTGAACAGAACCTGTTTTCGCGTCGATATGTCGGGTTCATCCAGAACTCGCTTACATTGGCCGGAACCGCAGCCGTAGTCACGGTCTGCGCGGCCATCTCTGTCGGGTTCTATCAACGTCTCAGGCCCGGGCGCGGGTCAGCCACAGCGGCCTATCTGGCGCGGCTGGGCTATGCGGTTCCGGGTGGCGTGATTGCGGTTGGGCTTATCGTTCCCTTTGCCGGAATCGACAACGCACTGGACGCGTGGATGCGAAAAACTTTCGACATCTCAACGGGTTTGCTGGTCACCGGTTCGATCTGGCTGCTGGTTGCGGCTTATATGGTGCGATTCCTCGCTGCTGCGCTTAGCGCATATGAAGGTGGCCAGAGCACCGTGCATTCAAACATGGATGCCGCTGCGCGGTCACTTGGGCAAACGCCGCTGGGCACCTTGCGCCGGGTACATCTGCCGATCTTGACGCCTTCGTTGCTGACGGCGCTGCTGATCGTTTTTGTCGATGTGATGAAAGAATTGCCCGCGACGCTGATCATGCGGCCCTTCAACTTCGACACTTTGGCGGTGCAGGCCTACCGGCTGGCCTCGGACGAACGGCTTGAAGGCGCGGCCGTCCCGTCGCTGGTTATTCTCGCCGTGGGTCTGTTGCCCGTGATCCTGATTTGTCGCCAAGTTGGGCGCAGGTAGCACACGGGCGATCCCAAAATACAACATCCTGTTGTCGCCGGGCTTGATTCAACGGCGATTTCCGGCAAGGTTTGTCATATGAACATGCAGCCTCCCAGCCGGTTCGGGTCCGGCTCTGCCCAGATGCCGGTCGCATTTGACCGGCGCGAGATGTCTCAAATCCTGTCTGTCTATGGCCGAATGGTCGCTGCCGGCGAATGGCGCGATTACGGAATTTCCAATTTGCGCGAGACAGCAGTGTTTTCAATCTTTCGGCGAACTGCCGAACACCCCATCTACCGGGTCGAAAAACACCCCCGTCAGCGTTTGCGACAAGGGATGTATTCGGTGGTAGGGATGGATGGGCGCATTCTGAAACGCGGGCACGATCTTCGCGCTGTCCTCAGGGTGCTGGAGCGCAAGCTGATCCGGGCGGTTGACCTGGATTAGAGCCGTTTATGCGCTGTAACGGGTCCATCCCCTTGCGCGGCGATGCGGGCAATCGCCAGATCCATGGGCTCTAGCGCGACGGCCATGTGATAGGCATTGGCGTGCAGCAACAGGTTATCGGCGGCAACCCAGGCAACGTGGCCTTTCCAGAACAGCAGGTCGCCGCGTTTTTCAGCCTCACCTTCAGGCAGAAGCTCGCCAATTTCACGCTCTTGATCGCCACTGTCACCGGGACAGGGGATGCCACAAGCCAACAATGCAGCCTGTACCAGGCCTGAACAATCCAGCCCGAACCGGCTGTTGCCCCCCCACAGGTAAGGCGTGCCGAGGAACAGCTCGGCCGCAGCAACGGGATCGGTCAGCTGAGAATAGGCAGGCACCGCATGGGCTGCCGGAATGAACCCCAGCGCCGTTTCCAGAAACCCGTCCTGTTCCGACAAGGCCCTGATCTTGCTGCCGAAGCTGAGCGAAGTCAGATCACGGCTTTTTATATCTGGCTGTTCGTACACATGGGTCGAGGCCGCGATGATCCAGTGGGTCTGCGGTTCAATCGGGCCTAAATGCCCGGCTTCGACCCACCCCTGATAACCATCCTTGTTGGCGGTGATCTTGCTCCACCCGTCCTGTTCTTCCGATACGGTCACAATGTCGCCGAACAGACATTGCCGATCGCGCGGTCCATCGGGGGTGCGCAACAGATTGATGACCGGATGAACGATACGCGCCTGAGTCATAGGTCAAGCATCTCTGGCAGCGCCGAAAGAATGGCACGAGGGCCTTGGCCCAACCCGCCTTTGCTGCGACCGGGTTCTTTGCTGCGTTGCCAGGAATATATATCGAAATGCATATAGCGACTTTCGGCTGCAAACCGGCGCAGAAACAGCGCTGCAGTGATTGAGCCCGCGAATCCACCGGATGGGGCGTTGTCGAGGTCGGCGATGCCGGGTTCGATCATGGCCTCATAGGGTTCATGAAACGGCATGCGCCACACTGGATCGGCAGCAGCCTGGCCTGCGCGCGCCAGCGCCTCTGCATCTTTGGTGTCATCGGTATAGAACGGTGCCAGATCGGGGCCCAATGCGACCCTTGCCGCGCCGGTTAACGTGGCCATCGAAATCAGCAGATCGGGCGCTTCTTCCTGCGCCAGCGCCAGCACATCAGCCAGCACCAGCCGCCCTTCAGCATCGGTATTATTGATCTCAACCGTCAAACCGTTGCGGGCCGTCAGGATGTCGCCGGGACGGAAGGCATTGCCTGCAACTGCGTTCTCCACCGCCGGTATCAGCACGCGTAACTGTACCGTCAGACCCAACGCCATGATCATCCGGGCCAGACCCAGCACATTGGCCGCCCCGCCCATGTCCTTTTTCATCAACGCCATCGACGCACCGGGCTTCAGGTTCAAACCACCGGTATCGAAACAAACCCCTTTGCCGACCAAGGTCAGTTTCGGGCCGCTATCGCCCCAGTTCATGTCAAGCAGCCGAGGCGCCTGGTCTGCCGCGCGCCCGACCGCATGGATCATCGGAAAATCCTGATCCAACAGCGCATCACCACTGACGACCGAAAAGTCTGCACCGAATTCCTGCGCCAGTGCTTCCGCTGCCTGCTGCAACTGCGCTGGACCCATATCCGAGGCTGGCGTGTTGACGAGATCCCGAATCAAAGCCTCGGCATTGGCCATGATCTCGACCCGCTTGGCGTCCACGCCCTTGGGTGCAATCAGCGCGGCGCCCGTCGCACTTTGCGGGGCATATCGATCAAATGCGTATCCAGTCATCAGCCAGCCAAAGCATTCGGCCTCAATCACCTCGGCTGGAACGCCCGAGGCAATGCGATAGGTCCCTTTGGGCAGGGATTCCGCTGCCGCAGCCAATGGAAACCGCTTGCGTGCTCGTTTCGCGGCATTGCCATATCCCGCCAGGGCAAATTCGGGCGTGCCATTCGGGCCGGGTATCAAAAGGGTTTGACCCAGTGCTGCAGAAAAACCATCGGTTGAAACCCAGGCGCGCACATGATCCGGCTGGTTTTCCAACCAGCCCTCCAGCTCGGATTGCTCCAGAACATGCAGCGGTAGCGATGGGTCAGAGGCAGGGGCAAAGGACAGGGTCATAGGGGCCTCGGTTGGTTAAACTTATGCCCAGATTATCTGTCTGCGACGCACCCGCAACCCCCCCCTCAGACTGATAAATCCTGTTGGTCCCAAACGGCGGTAAGCGAACGCTCACCGACCCGGATCAGGCGGTTCAGCGTCGCACCGGTTGCCACCGCATCGCCGCTATCAACTGCATGCGCCACATCGCCCGCAACACAGGCCAGCGCCGTCATACCAATTTGTTCGGATATGGCGACCAGTGATCTGGCGCATTTGCGTAGTTCCGCCCAGTCGCGTTGCCGCCAGAATCTTTCACAATTTGACAAACGCAGCGCCAGCTCTTCGACCGTTCGGCACAGCACGTCCATTGCATTGGTGTCGCCAAGCTGATGATACAGGCTGCTCAGGCGGTCCGGGTCCAGGCGCACGGATTCTTTCTGTTCAAGCGTGATAATCTTATCCACCACATTCACCCCAATTGATATGCCCCCACGGCACATTGCCACACTGCCCCGAAATACCTTTGCAATTCCTTGCGGAGCAGCGGGATAATGTCTCGAATTTTGTGCGAATTCGGGTTACAGAGCGAGCCAGTCGAAAATACAGGGGCATCAGAATGAACTTTGCCAAACCTTTGCCGAACTATCTGGTGAAACGGTACCATGGCTGGAAGGCGACGACCTATTCCGAGAATCAGGTCTGGTACAGGCGTCTGGCGACCGAGGGCCAGCGCCCGCGCGCGATGGTCATTTCATGCTGTGACAGCCGGGTGCATGTAACCTCGATCTTCGGTGCCGATCAGGGTGAGTTTTTCATTCACCGCAATATCGCCAATCTGGTGCCGCCCTACGCGCCGGACGGTGATCACCACGGCACCAGTGCGGCCATCGAATATGCTGTGACAGCGCTGAAAGTCGCCCATCTGATCGTTTTGGGCCATTCCCAATGCGGCGGCGTGCAGGGCTGTATCGACATGTGCAAAGGGCAAGCCCCGCAGCTTGAAGCGAAAGAGAGCTTTGTTGGCCGCTGGATGGACATCCTCAAGCCGAAATATGAACTGGTCGCCGATGTCGAAGACAGTATCGAACAAGCCCGGCAATTTGAACGTCAGGCCGTGGTTGCCTCGTTGGAAAATCTGATGACATTCCCGTTTGTGTCATCGGCCGTCGAAGAAGGTTCACTCAGCCTGCATGGGCTTTGGACCGATATCGGTGAAGGCGGGTTGCAATGTTATGAACCGCAGGAAAAGAAATTCGTCGTGGTTTGAACACGCGGAGGCAATCATCGAACGAACGGCGCGGATCAGCTCTCTGATTCTGCGCCGTTTTTTGGTATGATCCCGGTGTTGTCACTGGATTCGGATCAAACCCATGAGATTGATTAAACGTATTCTCGTCACCTTGATTGTGATCATTTTGGCACTTGTCGGTGTGTCCTATCTGTTGCCCAGCAAGGCCGAAGTGTCGCGCAGCATAACCATCGACGCCCCGGCTGCTGCGATTTTTCCTTACGTGAACTCGATGCAGGAGACCGAGAAATGGTCACCCTGGCTGTCGCGCGACCCTGAAACCAAGCTGAGCTATAGTGGACCCGCGTCCGGTGTTGGCAACACGTTGAACTGGAGCTCGGAACATCCTCAGGTCGGCACCGGCTCGCAGGAAATTGTCGAGAGTGTTGAGAACCAACAGGTAGACACAGCGCTGGATTTTGGCCCGATGGGCACCGCCGACGCCTCATTCGTTTTACAGCCCGAGGGATCAGGAACACAGGTCACATGGGGCTTTGTATCCGAACTGGGTATGAACCCCATGTCCCGCTGGATGGGGCTGATGATGGACAACTGGGTCGGCGGCGACTATGAGCGCGGGCTCGAGAACCTCAAGGCGCTGGTTGAAGGGCAGGGGTGAAAAAGCAGATTTCGGGTATCTTTCCGATGTCTGCTTAGAGCCCAAAGTGTATGGCTCCACTCGACCCTTTTTTGCTCCTTGCAACAGTCTATGATACGGTCTTTTGCATGCTCGATGTCCGAAAGCTCTTCTATCTGACAATCGCGTGCCTATTGGTCTGCGGTTTTGGAACGAGCGCGCTCTCGGTCGAGGACTTGCCGGATTG
>NZ_CANMQQ010000013.1 GCF_947500045.1 uncultured Ruegeria sp.
TCACGTTTCAGCATGTGGGCCGCAAATACTTGTTGTCAAATGCGCAATTTATTGTCCTGCTCAAGCAACGATGGATGGCTACGTCGACCTCCCAGCAGACCTCTGAGGCGACGCAGCATCCTGTAATGTTGTCTCTCGTCAATGTCGGGTTGTCGTTGTGGGAGGGCATGGCGGATCGGAGGATCAGTCATGGAAACCCAAACTTACCTGCCGTTCGCGCGCTTCGCCCAACCTGGAACAAAGGACGTATCGTCGGTCAGAAGCGGCCGCCAAAACCCAAGCATGTCTGGGCGACCCGAGTTCGACTTGAACTGGCCGAAAACCACCGCGATTTCGCGTTGTTCAACATGGCATGTCTTACGGGCGAGGGCATCGATGACGATTGACGGCCTGCACATCATCGAAAGCTTTTTCAGTTACTTTTGGGTTGTCTCTCCCATAAAGTGCGTTGAAATCAGAGTTGGCGGTGATCGAATGAACGGCGCAGAATCGTTAGTCAAAACCTTTCTTCACAACGGTGTGGATACGGTTTTCGCCAATCCAGGCACGTCTGAAATGCACTTTGTTGCGGCTCTTGATAGACATCCCGAGATGAACTGTGTTCTGTGCCTTTTCGAAGGTGGAACGACGGGCGCTGCTGATGGCTACTACCGCATGAAACGGGACGTCGCCGGCACTCTGCTGCATCTTGCACCGGGGCTAGGCAACGCATTTGCCAATCTACACAACGCCCGAAAATCGGGGTCCGGGATCGTGAATGTGGTGGGAGATCACGCAACACATCACCTGCGCTATGAAAGCCCACTCAGAGGCGACATTATTGGCGTAAGTCAAGCCATAAGCCATTGGACACGAGTTTCTGATCAGGCCACAAGCGTCGCATCGGACGGGGCCGCAGCCATCCAGGCCGCCCGATCTCAAAACGGCCAGATCGCCACCCTTGTTCTTCCCGCCGATACGGCTTGGGATGCAGCGACTGGCCCTGCGATGACCAGCATTCTGGCCCAACCACTTCATCGTCCGTCCTTGGAAGACATCGAGGCCGCAGCCATGCGTCTAAAGGCTGCAAACGCGGCTTTGATGATAGGTGGGTCCGCGCTTTTTGGTCCACTTCGTGTACTGGCTGGAAAAATTTCCGTCAAAACCGGATGCCGCCTGTTGGCGGATACTCTAATCCCTCGAATTTCGAAGGGGGCCGGGGCTGCCAAATTGGATCAACTTGTGTATCCAATTGCACCCAAGATCGCTCAGCTTGAACAGACCTCCTCAATCACTTTGATCGGCGCCGACCAACCCGTTGCCTTCTTTGCATACCCGGGCAAACCGAGCACACCCGAGCCCGCCGGTTGCACGGTTTCAAGCCTGTGCACTCCGACGGATGATATTGCCTGGACTATTCAATCACTGGCAGACGCAGTAGGTGTCACGAGCAAGACACAGCTGAACACATACGCTCTCGACCTGCCTCCAATCCCAACCGGAGATCTCACCCTAGCGAAAGTCGGCCAGGCGTTAGCGGCCCTCATTCCCGAGAATGCTATCGTTTGCAATGAATCCGTGACGTCTGGGTTTCACGTCATTCCTCCGACTGCAACCGCGCGACCACATGACTTGCTTGGGGGAACCGGTGGTGCGATAGGGCTTTGCCTACCGTGCGCAACCGGCGCAGCAATTGCATGTCCAGACAGAAATGTAATTGCTCTAACAGGCGATGGATCAGCCATGTACACGTTGCAATCTTTGTGGACGATGGCACGCGAATGCCTGGACGTTACGGTGATTGTTTTTGCAAACCGCGGCTATCAAATCCTTCGGGATGAGCTGGCAAATGTCGGTGTTGAGAGTTTTGGCAAGAATGCAGAGGCAATGTTTGATGTGGAAAACCCAACGCTTGATTGGGTTGCGCTCGCTAAAGGGCATGGTGTTCCTGGAATACGAATTGAAGACACCGATAGCTTTGTGAAAGCCCTTTCCGCGGGACTATCACGTAACGGCCCTTCCTTGATCGAAGTTATCTGCCCGCCAGCATCTTGAGCACAAATTCCTTATGAAACGGCCGGCCCAGACCTGCCGTTCACTCACCGCGCTGGCGTCGCACTGCGGCCCGTCATTCCTGACATTCGCTGCAACTGCACAGTCTGGACGAGTGTAAGTACACACATTGATTCCACTTGGTCGATCCAGCTTGAAGGGTAGATTCCATTAATTCGAGTTCTCAGGTAACAAGTAATGATGGATATCGTCGTCATTACGACCATCATCACTTCGCTTTTTGTTGTAATCGGCTTGGCGGAACCACTGGCCGCGCGAATGCGCCTGCCCTACAGCGTTATCCTCGCCGTCCTGGGGATAGTGATCGGGCTTGGCGCGACGTTCTTTCTCGACACTGACCTGACGAATGCACTGAACCCGGGGGCGCAGGCAATTATCGATCTACCGATCCGGTCAGACGTCTTCCTCTACGTTTTCCTGCCAACGCTGCTCTTTCAGGCGACACTCGGCATGAACCTGCGCAGGATGCTGGATGACTGGATGCCCATCCTGATGATGGCAGTTGTGGCAGTGATTGTCGCAACTCTCTCCATTGGCTATGCGCTGAGTTGGGTAAGTGCCCTGCCGCTGGCCGCCTGCCTGTTGATCGGCGCTATTGTGTCAACAACTGATCCTTCGGCGGTTGTCAGCATTTTCCGGTCGATTTCGGCACCGCGCAGGTTGTCGCGAATAATTGAGGGTGAAAGCCTTCTTAACGATGCTGCTGCGGTCGCTCTTTTCGGACTATTCATGAGCTTCGTAATGCTCGGGCGACCCGATCCATTGCTAAGTGAAGCCGTGGGGCAGTTTCCGCTGTTGATCGCAGGCGGAGCACTCACTGGTTGGCTCATGGCGCGCATGGCGGTCTGGCTGATGGCTTTTGTAGATCGCTGGGAAATGGCGCAGATTTCAATTTCCATTGCGCTGCCTTACCTCGCCTACATCGTTGCAGAGCAAAGCATCGGGGCTTCGGGTGTCATTGCGGTGGTGGCCGCGGGTCTTACGCTCAACCTCACAGGCCCCGGTCGTTTGTCACCGGTCGCCTGGACAAATCTGCAAGAAGTTTGGGATCTTCTGGCACATTGGGCAGGCGCGCTGATCTTTATTCTTGCAGCGTTGCTGATACCGAGATTGCTGGAAGAGGTGCGGCCGTCCGACTTTGGCCTGCTGGTTGTGGTGGTTCTGGCCGCCATGCTCGCACGGGCAACAATTCTGTTCGGGTTGCTGCCACTGCTTACGGCAATAGGCCTGTCGCCAGCTGTTGAACGCCCCTATCGCACCGCAATACTGTGGGGTGGACTTCGTGGTGCCGTGACGCTGGCGCTGGCGCTGGCTGTTACCGAAAGCACGCATATCCCGCTTGAGACCAAGCGCCTGGTCGGCATTCTGGCCACTGGCTTTACGCTGTTTACACTGATTGTTCAGGGTACAACCTTGCGCACGGTGATCACAAAACTGGAGCTCGACAGGCTTTCTCCGCTTGATACCGCCCTGTCGCGTCAGGTGGTCGCCGTAGCATTGCAATCCGTTCGCGAGGACGTGTCCCGCACAGCAGAAAACTATAACCTGACCCACGATATCGTCAGGAACGAAGCCAAACAGTTTAGTGAACGCCTGGACGAAGCCGTAAAGGCCGCTGAAGACAGCGCGCAGATCCTTGATCGTGACCGGGTCACGCTTGGTCTTATCGCGCTGGCCGGTGCAGAGCGGGATTCCGTCTTGGCTCGGATGCGGGAACGCACCATGTCATCGGTTCTGAGTGAGAAGATTTTGTCCGATGCGGATCGGCTCATTGAAGGCGCACGGACTGGCGGACGGATCGGCTATCAGCGCGCATCAAATCGGTCGGTCGTTTACGGCAGATCTTTTCGGATCGCCGTGTTTCTACACAACCGGCTTCGAATTTTGTTCCCACTCACGCGTATCACAACGGACAGGTTCGAAAGATTGCTCATGCAACGTCTGATCCTGCAGGACCTCGATGGGTTCGTCCGCGGCCGCATCCGCCGGATCCATGGCCGCCGGGTTGCGGAATTGCTGGATGAAGTGTTGGCGCGTCGATCCGAGGCGGTTGAGACGGCGCTTGATGGTCTGAGACTGCAATTTCCCGGTTACGCCGAAAAGTTAGAGCGACGGTTCATCCAGCGAACCGCGCTGCGCCTTGAAGAACGTGAATATGCGGTCATGCGCGAAGACGGCCTTGTGGGCGAAGAACTCTATTCCGTGTTGATGCAGGAAGTGGCGACGCGACGTACGTTATCTGAAGGACGTCCAAAGTTGGACATCACTCTTAAAGGACGGGATCTGGTTAGGCAGTTCCCACTATTTTCCGATCTCGACAAATCTTCGCTCAGGAAACTTAGCCGGGCGCTGCGTACCCGATATGCCAACGCGGGTGATACCATCATATCCAAAGACGAATTCGCCCGGAGTGTATTCTTCATTGCTTCCGGGGCGGTGGAAGTGGAACTCGGCAGGCACAGCTCGCGGCTGGGTCGCGGTGAAATGTTTGGGCAATTGGCCATGCTATTGAAACGGCCCCGTCGCGTAAACGTGCGGGCGTTGGCACCCTCGACCCTGCTTATGCTTGACGAGGCAAGTTTCCGGCGCTTACTGCGGCGAAGCAATGCCATGCGAAGCTCTGTCAAGATCAGCGCTGACAAGCGCATGATCGACCCAGCGGTGTTGGATCTGGATGAGGCAGAGGGATCCTCAAAAAAAGGGACTATATCTTGAGAGTTTCTCAATTGGAAAGGAACCGCAAAATCAACAGCGGTGTTTCACGGGCACCAGCCGGGTTCTGTTTCGTTGAATGTCTACACCTATCAGAGGCTTGTTCACTCGAGAAAAACCGTCACTACCCTCAACATCTCGGAAAATCGCCCCAATTGCCGACCTCTCATTTTTTAAGCGTCAGTCAAGAAGTGCAGCTGTATTAGACAGCGGGGCGCACGATCTGCGATATCAACGGCCCAAACCTGCCGTTCACAGACCGGTCAAGATGCCGCGGTCGCAGCCCGCTTACCGGCCATTCACTGCGGGAGCAAAATCTCGAGGTCCACGAATGCTAAAGTCGCGGACAAAGCCGCCCATGCCGGTTTGGATGCGAACGTCTGCTATTCATCCCAATACAAATAAGCCCACACCCTTGACCAAGCGCCCTAGCACATTTAGGCAAAATTGATCTGCCCGCCGGGACGACCCGGCCAGGAACGGCGCTTAGTCAGGACGACCTGATAAAACTGAGGTCGAAGATGACAACCAAACACAAAAATGCAAAGAAACTAATAGAGGGTCGACCCGCCCTAATCGTGATCGACATTCAGAAGAGCACGTTCATTGATAACAGCGCAATCCGCTCAATCGACAATATGCCGGGCTATAGGGAACGAATGATCGCGGCGCGCGATTTGGTTGACGCTGCACATCAAAACAATGTGCCCGTCATCTTCATTCAGGAAGTTCATCGTTCCGACCGGATCGACTTCGGCCGGGAGCTGGATGGCGATGAGGACATACACTGTCTCGAAGGTGATCCACGGACAGAGGTTGCCAAAGAAGAGATGGGATATCGCACTGGTGACTATTTAGTTCCGAAGCGGCGTTATTCTGCGTTTTTTGGAACCGATTTCGAAATTCTGCTACGCGGCCTGAAGGTAGATACTCTGATACTATGCGGAGGGTTGACCGATGTCTGTGTGCACTACACGTTCGTTGATGGCCACCAATCAGACTACTTTTGCCGCGTTGTGGAGGATTGCGTCGGCGGGTCATCGCTCCAAGCCCATGAAGCTGCGCTTAGAGCAATGGAGTATTTGCAAACCGGCGCTGTTCAGAACCGTGAAACAGTGATCAACGCGATCTCTCTACTCTGATCCGAAATGGCTTCTTTATTTCTATTTCACATTGCCTAAAGCCCAATCCAGCCATTCGAAATGTGTCGAAGGCTGTTAGGTTTGGGCTCGTACCTGTCCTCGGATGCGACGCGGCATCGGCATGATCTTTTACGCCCGGCGATCCAACCACGGCCCGTACCGGACTCTCAACACCCTCTAGAATTGCGGCGGTCGCAATCCGCAAAGCCGCCATTCGCCGCAACAGCAAGACGCAAGACGCAAGGCTAGGCGAACTCACAATCTGCGCAACAAGTCGTCCGTACTCTTCCTCAATATCCGCTAGGGCTTAGACTCCGACATTCGTGCTTTCTCCGAAATAGGGGATGGTTCTTTTGCTGTCTTTTAGTGCAAAAAAGGATGTCTTCGCTCCTACTGACGGATATGAAACGTGTTGAAACTTATCAAGAATGCGAACCTCTATTCGCCTGCACCTTTTGGTTTGGGCCATATTCTCACCGCAGGTGAACGCATCATTTACCTCGGTAGCGTAGTGCCCGAATTGCCGGATCAGCTTCAGGCCGAGGTCATTGACGTCGACGGCGCAGCGGTTGTTCCGGGCTTCATTGACGGGCATGCGCATATCACCGGCGGTGGCGGCGAAGCCGGACCAGCCAGTCGGGTGCCGCCGATGGTCCTGTCCTCTTTCACCCGTGCTGGTGTCACTTCGGTCGTTGGGGTCTTGGGCACCGACGATCTGACCCGCAACACGCAGACGCTGGTACAGCAGGCCTATGGGCTGCGGGCCGAGGGGCTTTCGGCCTGGTGTCACACTGGTGGCTATCACGTGCCTCTAACCACCCTCACCGGCTCAGCCCGCGGTGATATCGTGTTTCTTGATCCGGTTATCGGTGTTGGGGAACTGGCGATTAGTGATCACCGATCGAGCCAACCGACGTTGGACGAGTTTCTGCGGATTGCAAGCGAGGCGCATGTCGCGGGCCTGATGACCAGCAAGGCCGGCATAGTTCATTGCCATATGGGAGACGGCGAGCGGGGTCTGTCGATATTGGAACAGACGATCGCGACTTGTGAAATCCCCGCACGTGTCTTCAACCCAACCCATGTTAATCGCAACAAACCACTTTTCGAACAGGCCGTCGCGCTGGCGCGGCACGGATGTTACATCGACGCGACCGCATTCCCCTGCGCGCATATCGAGCCGGGCATTTCAGCCGCCGAAGCCTACATCCAATTCCGCGATATGGGCGGTCGCGCGGACCGATTCACCATCAGCTCTGACGGTGGTGGTTGCCTGCCTGCCTTTGACCGTGACGGTAATCTGACACGGTTCGGTGTGGGTTTGTCGGACACTTTGCCCGAAACGCTGCGCGACCTTACCGATAGGGGAATGCCCCTGTCTGATGCGCTGGCTCCGTTGACGTCAAATGTCGCCGATCTGCTGAAGTTACATCGAAAAGGTCGTCTGAAGGTTGGCATGGACGCGGATCTGGTGGTTCTTGACGAAAACACTGCGGTGCGGCATGTGATGGCCCGGGGGGAATGGCATGTCCGCGATGGCCAAATAGCCCGACGCGGCATGTATGAACAGGTTTGAGCGTCCGCGCGGTCCCCGGTGGCTGCCCGCTGTAGCACCGGAAGGTAGTTAGATATGTGCCCTGCACCCATTGATGCAGAGACCCCGCGCGGGTTCATCATTCCAATCGGCGGTGGCGAAGACCGCGTCAAGGAAATGCAGATTCACCGCAAATTCGTGGAACTGTCCGGCGGTGCGGATGCCGATATCGTCGTGATCCCGACAGCCTCGATGCTGGAAGAAACCGGACCGGATTATAACCGTATTTTCTCAGAACTCGGGGCCGGTCAAGTCGAGTTTCTGCCGATCTCGCGCCGCGCCGATTGCGACAATCCCGACTATGCCGAAATGCTGGACCGCGCCACCGGGATATTCATGACTGGTGGGAACCAGCTGCGCTTGTCGGCGATTCTGGGTGGGACGCTTGTCGCGCAGAAAATCCGGCGTCGGAATGCGGCGGGTGTACCGGTTGCGGGGACCTCTGCCGGGGCTTCGATCATGTCCGAGCACATGGTTGCAGGCGGTAGCAGCAATTCGGCCCCTGCCGAAGGCAATATCACTCTGGCCCCGGGTATGGGGCTGACCAATGCGGTCATCATTGACCAGCATTTTACACAGCGTAACCGTCTAGGCCGCCTGCTAACCGCCTCATCTTTCAACCCATTTCTGATTGGGCTGGGCGTTGACGAAGACACGGCGGCCTTCATCGGGCCCGATAACGTTCTTGAGGTTGTCGGCAGCGGATCCGTTACTGTGGTGGATGCCAACCATCTGACGCATTCGTCGATGTGGGATGCCCGCCGCGGCGAGGCGCTGAGCCTTCTGGGACTTCGGCTTGACGTTCTGGGCGAAGGGTGCCGTTATGATCTGACGGCTCGCCAGGCTTTTCCGCCGGATGAGCATATGGCGTTCTGTACCTTACCGGACCTGTCCGGGGATGAGGTCGCCAGCGAGGGGGGAATAAAAAGTTAACCAACGGGGAGCCTCATGAAAATAATTTCGACCAACGTCTTTGTCGGCCCGAATGTCTGGGCAAGTTTTCCGGTTATTCGTCACGTTATCGACTTGGGTATTCTGGAAGAATGGCCGTCGGCGAAAATTGGTTCCGAATTTATCGACGCATTGGTCGAGGCACTTCCCGGTTTGGCCGAACACGGCTGTTCCTACCGTGAACCCGGCGGGTTCATCCGCCGCTTGCGCGAAGATGAAGGCACTTGGCTAGGTCATGTGCTGGAGCATTGCGCCATCGAGGTGCAGAACGTGGCCGGTTCGGATGTAACTTTTGGCCGAACGCGCGGCACTGGTGAACCCGGCCAGTACAACATGGTCTATGAATACCGCCAGCGCGATGTCGGCCTGGCTGCGGGCAAGCTGGCGATGCGTCTGCTGATGCATTTGCTGCCACAATCCCTCAAGGAGCAGGTGGATTACGACTTCGACCCAGATTTCAACTGGGATGATGAGTTGCGCAGCTTTGTGTTGCAGGCTCAGCGCAAGGAATTTGGCCCCTCGACTGGCTCGTTGGTCAAGGCGGCACAAGAGCGGGACATCCCCTGGATCAGACTGAACTCAGGCTCGCTGGTACAGTTCGGGCATGGGAAGTACCAGAAACGCATTCAGGCAACCATCACCTCTGAGACCAAGCATATCTCGGTCGAGATTTCCTGCGACAAGGAAGATACCCACAATCTGCTGAACGATCTGGGCCTGCCGGTGCCGCAGCAGCGCATGGTTTATTCGGCACGCGAGGCGGCAAGAGCGGCGGGTCGTATCGGGTTTCCTGTCGTCGTCAAGCCGCTCGACGCCAATCACGGACGCGGCGTTTCGATCAATCTGAAATCGGAATCAGAGGTCGAGGCCGGTTTTGCCGAAGCCAAGGAACACTCCCGCAGCAGGGCCATTTTGGTGGAAAGCTTCATCACCGGTTTCGATCACCGAATGCTGGTTGTGAACAACAAGCTGGTCGCAGTGGCCAAACGTGTCCCTGGACATGTCGTTGGCGACGGCACGCACACGATTGCCGAACTGGTTGACATCGTGAACCAGGACCCGCGCCGTGGCATCGGGCATGAAAAAGTGCTGACCATGCTTGAAATCGACAATCAGGCCAAACGCCTGATGGAGAATGCGGGCGTGACAGAAGAGACCGTGTTACCGGATGGTGAGATTTTCTATCTCCGATCGACGGCAAATCTGTCGACGGGCGGTACAGCCATTGACCTGACGGATGTCGTACATCCTGACAATCGTGACATGGCCGAACGCGCCATCATGGCGGTTGGGCTGGATGTGGGGGGTGTGGACTTCCTGATCGACGACATCACCAAATCTTACAAGGATATCGGTGGCGCTATTGTCGAAGTGAACGCAGCCCCCGGCTTCCGAATGCACGTGGCTCCGTCCGAAGGTCAGCCGCGCGACGTGGCGGGCAGAGTGATTGATATGCTGTTCCCCGCCAATGAGGAAACCCGCATCCCGATTGCGGCGATCACGGGCACCAACGGCAAGACTACGACGTCACGGATGCTGGGGCATATCATGAAAACAAGCGGCAACACGGTTGGCATGACCTCGACAGACGGCGTCTATGTCGACGGTAAGCTAAGCGTCAAGGGCGACATGACAGGGCCCAAATCCGCGCAGATCGTCCTGCGCGATCCGGCGGTCGATTTCGCGGTGATGGAAACCGCGCGTGGCGGGCTTGTGCGGTCAGGTCTGGGCTATCAACGCTCAAACGTGGCGGCGTGTCTGAATGTCTCGGCAGATCATCTGGGTCTTGGTGGCATAAACACGGTCGAGGAACTGGCTGTCGTCAAGCGCGTGGTGGTTGAAAGCGCCACAGATACGGCAGTGCTGAATGCCGATGATATCAATTGTCTGAAAATGGCCGATTACGCTGGCGCGGATCAGATCTTCTACGTCACCACCAATCCGGGGCACAGTCTGGTCAAAGAACATATCAAGGCCGGTGGCAAGGCCATCGTGCTGGAAAAGGGCATGAATGGTGACATGCTGACCATCTATGACAACGGGCTTCATATCCCTGTTCTGTGGTCACATCTGATCCCGGCGACGTTGGAAGGCAAAGCGATTTTCAACGTCCAGAATGCCATGTTCGCCGCCGCGATGGCCTATAGTTTCGGAGTAGACCTGGACAATATCCGTCACGGTCTGCGCACCTTCGACACCAGCTATTTCCAGGCACCCGGGCGAATGAATGTCTATGACGAACATCCCTTCAAGGTGATCCTGGACTATGGCCACAATCCAGCCGCACTGAAGGCGATGGCGGCGCTGGCCGATCAGTTGGAGGTCAAGGGCCGCAGGCTGTGCGTTGTTGCGATGCCCGGAGACCGGCGCGATGAGGACATTGTAGACGGGGCCGCCGCGCTGGCTGGACATTTTGATCATTTCATCTGCAAGGCAGATGACCGCCGTCGCGGGCGTGGGCATGACGAGGTGCCCCAGATGATGCGTCAGTCATTGATCGACAACGGCGTCGACGATGCAGCCATCACGATCATCCCCGACGAGGTCGAAGCGGTGAGTGCCGCGTTGGAGCAGGCTGCACAGGGCGATCTGCTGGTGATCTTTGGTGACGACACGACGCGTTGCTGGAAACAGATCATCTATTTCAACTCTGATGGTGAAGCACCCGAGGCCGCGCCGGTGGCAAGCCCCGCCGAACCCGCATTCGAAGACATGTTCGAAGGCGACCAGAACCTGATCCGGGATGAGCGTGGCGTTCGTCTTGCCCGTGAAATCAGCGAAGACGCAGATTGAGCGGAGGCACCGGAATGGACCGGATTGAAGAACTTGAGACCGCGCTGACAATCGAAAGCGCGACCGTCGACCATATTCAGGTGGATGACGCCCGGCGTCTGACCGGGCCGGGTCTGTTGTGGGATCGACCCGGTGCGGTAATGGACGTGTTTTTCACCGAAATTGATGCCACGCAGGTCACCGCCCTGTGGGAGAACCACGCGCGTCGTGTGCTGGATGCGCTTGGCTGGCAGGATCAGGATCTGACCCATCGCATCTTTACCGGTGGCGTCAATTTGGCGATCTCGGCGCCAATGGATCAACTCTATTCCTCGATCTTTGCTGCGCAAACCGCCTGGCATTTCTGTGCCGCTGACCTGCTGGCATCCGAGCCCGGAGAATTCGATCAGATGGTTGCGGATGTCAAAGGCGTGATGGAGAAAGAAGCCAACCCCGCGCTGATCGCACTGATCGCAGCAGCACAGGCGCATGGTGTGGATATTCTTTGCGATGATGATGACGTCTCGATCGGGCATGGGACGGGCAGTCAAACCTGGCCGGTCGATGCGCTGCCAGCCTCTGATGATGTAGACTGGTCTGCCCTACACGATATCCCCGTCGCGTTCATCACTGGAACCAACGGCAAAACTACCACAACCCGGTTGCTTGAGGCGATCGCGCGCGCTTCCGGCAAGGTCGCTGGGCTGACCTCAACCGAGTTTGTGCGGGTGGGTGACGATATTCTGGACCGTGGCGATTACTCAGGTCCCGGCGGCGGGCGGATGTTGCTGCGCGACAAACGTCTGGAACTTGCCTGTTTGGAAGTTGCACGTGGCGGCATCCTGCGTCGGGGACTGCCGACCCGCGCTGCCACGGCAGCCGCGGTCACAAATGTGGCGAATGACCATCTGGGGCAATACGGTGTAAACACGGTACCAGAACTGGCTCAGGCCAAGTTTGCCGTTCATCGCACGCTGGCCGAGGGCGGTGTGCTGGCCCTGAATGCCGACGACCCCTATGTCCGCACCGAGGCCGAGAAGACTTCGGCAAACATCTGGTGGTTTTCGCTGGACGCACAGAATGGCCTGATCCGGCAGGCTCGCGATGCAGGCAAGTGTTGCGCCTATGTGCGGCAGGACGATATCGTCTTTTTTGACGGCGCGGCCGAACAAGTAGTGATTGCAGTTTCCGATGTTCCCCTGACCATGGGCGGCGCTGCGAAATACAATATCCTGAACGCTCTGGCGGCCTTGTGCCTAGGCCTTGCACTTGACTTGCCCATTCAGGCAGTGCGGGATGGGTTGGCCGGGTTCAAGCCAGACGCCAAAGATAACCCAGGTCGTTGCAACGAGTTTGAGTACAATGGAGCACGGGTCTTTGTGGATTTCGCACATAACCCACATTCCATTTCCGCCGTTTGCGATGCGCTGTCTAGCTTGCCGGCAAAACGGCGTTTCATCATGCTCAGCCATGCGGGGGACAGATCGGATCAGGATATCCGGAACGTAACTGCGACAGCGCTGAACTTCCAACCTGATGTGGTCGTCGCAACCGAACTGGAGGGGTATTTAAGAGGTCGCCAACTAGGAGAAATTTCTGATCTGATCGAACGGACAACGTTAGAACATGGGTATGATGCGAAACAAATACTCAGAGCTACTTCACCCTCACAGGCTGCTTCAATGATACTTGAAATGCTGGAGCCGGGCGATATTGCCTTGCTGCTGGTGCTATCCGATCGCGACGCCGTTCTTGCGATGCTCGACGGTTAATAACAAAGCCGGCTGCTGAATTCACGGAGTTTCAGCCAATACGAGGCAATACCAGCAAACGCAATGCAGATGGTGTTGTCAGACTAATTCGAACTAGTCTCAGTTTGCCTCGGAAACCGCGAACCTATCCGGAACAAAGTTGACGCCACTCGCTAAGAGCGGCGGCGCGGGTCAGCTTGCAGGTATCTCTGCTTGCGAGCGATCTTTCCTGGTTGAAGTGGTTGTAGACGGAGGAGTGGACGGAAGCGAATTTCTGTAAACTTCGCATGCGCCTGAACCTTTGCATCGCGCGTTCGCGCCGTCGGAAAGGAAGGTGGGGATTCTCGACGCGGTTGTTGAGCCACCTGCCCGTCTGCTGTTTTTCGGTAGCACCAAGCTCCCTGAAATCGGCCCGATACGATGCGAAGCGATCCGTGACGACGTTTTCCGCTATACCGTGCCGCTTCATCACTTTCTTGAGGAATTTCAGCGCTACAGCTTTGTTTCGGCGTTTGGTGACAACGGCTTCCAGCACCTCACCTTCGTGATCAACAGCCCGCCAAAGATAATGCCACTAGCCATTCACCTTCACGAAAACCTCGTCCACGTGCCACTTCCATTTGGAGAACGCGCGCAGCTGCTGCACACGCTTCCGTCTGATCTCAGCAGCAAACATCGGACCGAACCTGTTCCACCAATATCGGACAGTTTCGTGGCTCACGTCGATGTCTCGCTCGTGCTGCAGATCTTCGACATTCCGAAGCTAGAGCGGGAAACGGATGTACAGCATCACCGCAAGGCGGATGATCTCGGGACTGGTTTTAAAGTACTTGAAAGAGGCGGGTCTGGTCATGGGCAAAAGCTACGCAACCGCCCTGCCCCGTTCAAGCAAAGTTCTTCTGACAAGACCTTCTGACGCCGTCGAACTGGTTCAAACCGGAACTTCACAGCAACGATCAATTTCCTTGATTCCTGGCTTCCAGCCGCTCCAGATTTACAACTGTGGAAAGCATTAACCGATCGTGGCTCCAATCCTGAGTTTGACGGATTGATGCGGAACCAATGGCTAGGACTGTAGCCAAGGTTAATGTCATCCCGAGGAACGCTGCTGGTAAGTGTGCCTTCGTGATTGGCGCCTCAGTCAGCGCGACTACGCGTTGCCGCAATACATGCTTTGCCTTGGTGCCATTCACCAAGGCCACGTGAAGAACGCGTGGGTTACTCAATGCGACAGACCGCGCACAATAGTCCAACAGGCAAGTGGTATAGTCTTTTACGTTGATCCCTTTGCGCGACACTACAGATTGATCACAGGCCAGTTCCCGAAGTCGGTCAAACTGATGCTTCAATACAAGATAGGCCGGGTTCCAGAATAATACTGGTCGCAGGAGTTCGAAGCCCAACTCCCACTCCACATCCCTAGCACGGATATGCTGGAACTCATGAACCAGCACGAACCGGAGTTCGGCTGGCGCGTTCAACAGATGGCTGGGCAAAACGACATGCCGTCGACGCAAGCCCCGCACGGCAAAGGGCACGGTTACACGGTCGGACAGCCGAATATCTACATTCAATGAGCGGCGCCAAAGGAAGCTGGATTTTACAGCTTTACGAATAGCCCAAGCATCGCGCATTACCCTGACCGCCAACATTGCCGAAATCAGCGCCAGCGCAATCGAAGCGTAGGTTACAAAGGCATTGTTGCCGGACAATACGTGATCAATCCATCGCTCGCGACTATTCAGCAGCGCTTCGAATTGCGCTGCTGGCATAGCGATGTCGCCGCGCAAGTAGGCGGCAACAGCAATGTCACTCAATGCCACCGCACGTCCCGGCCAAACCTGACCGGCAATTGTCGAAACACCCAGTGCCAAAACCGGGCTCAGCACAACACAGATGCATAACGTCTTGAGGGAACGGAGTTGCGCAACAAAGCCATGTCGCATTGATGTACGACCCAACGCCGCGCGGGCAGCCAGCCAAATTAACGCTGACAATCCAAGCACAATATTGAACTCGAGAAACGCGTCGAGAACCGGTTTAACCGCCGTCATTTTGCAGTCTCCTCTCTACCAGTGCTCGAATTTCCTCCAGATCATCTTCTGTCAGCCCCGCATCGTCGACCAACCTTGCAACCAAAGTTGCGGGGGTGTCGTTGAACAACGTCCGGGAGAGATTTTGCAGCGAACGCGACTGATACCTGTCTTTTTCCAGAAGTGGCCTATAAATCAACGATTTGCCGTTCTTTTCGCTTTCTACAAATCCCTTTTCATCGAGAATGCGCAAAATTGTTGCGCCGGATGTGTAGGCCAGATTTCGATCCGGCGCCAAACGATCAAGAACATCTCGGACTGAGCCCTGACCCAGCGCCCAGAGTTCGTTCATGAACTCAAGTTCTACTTCGGTCAGCAAGTTTGTAGTTTTTTTCTTTCGCATCAGTCTCGGTGTCGCCATTTTTTAGTATGCCTGACAGACAAGCATCCTTTCTCTGTTTCGCAAAGCCTAAACTTTCCAGAAGACGAAGATGCCCCAACCGATGGACAAAAACAGCGGCGTCCAAACCGGTTGTCCAACCAATCCGAGCCAGGCCAGAAAGATGTAGGCGGACCCCAGAAGCGTGATGAAGAGCCGATCGCCAAGCGTGGTGGTCAGACCCAATACGCCGCGCCGCTCAATCCCGTCGCGATATTTGAAGCCTTCGAGAACGCCAATCAGCGCGATGGCTGAGAATATCCCAACGAAAACTGCAAGTGTCGCAGGCGTCCAGGCCATCCAGAAATCGGGCCACAAAGGGTCGGTCCAGGAAAATCCCTTTTCCTGTTGTTGGCCAACGTTGCCCCATCCGGTCTGAGCCTGAGCCAAGGCCGTCGTAGGTAGGAAGGAGACGATGAGAAGAAGTTTACGCATATTGAACCTCACACACGACCCATCGCGAAACCCCGCGCGATGTAGTTGCGGACAAACCAAATGACGATGGCTCCGGGGATGATGGTCAGGGTTCCGGCAGCGGCCAGCAGGCCCAGCTCGTACCCGGCGCTGGAGGCAGTACGCGTCATCACGGCCGCGATGGGTTTAGCCTCTACCGCGGTCAGGGTTTTGGCCAACAGCATCTCGACCCACGAAAACATGAAACAGAAGAAGGCCGCAACACCGACACCCGCTTTGATGTTCGGCAGGAAAATCGTCACGAAGAAGCGTGGAAACGAATAGCCATCCACATATGCAGTCTCATCCAGCTCTTTGGGAATACCGCGCATGAAACCTTCCAGGATCCAAACAGCTAACGGCACGTTGAACAGTGTATGGGCCAATGCCACGGCCAAATACGTATCGAACAATCCGATGGAGGAGTAGAGCTGGAAGAAAGGCAGCGCGAACACCGCAGCCGGAGCCATACGGTTGGTCAGCAGCCAGAAGAACAACTGTTTGTCACCAAGAAACCGATAGCGCGAGAACGCATAGGCGGCGGGCAAGGCTACACAAACGGAAAGCACCGTGTTGATTGTCACGTAGGCAATCGAATTTATGTAGCCCCAATACCACGTCGGATCTGTGAAGATGGTGATGTAATTTTCCAGCGTGAAGGTCTGAGGGAACAGGGAAAAGCCCGACAGAATCTCGTTCGTGGTCTTGAAGGACATCGCAACCAGCCAATAGATCGGCAGCATCAGGAACGCGATATAGAGGATTGGGATAAGGGACCGCTTTTTCATTGCGCGTCATCCTTTGTCATCAGAGTGTAGAATACCCAAGACACCAGCAGCGTGATGGCGAAGTATATCAAACTCATCGCGGCCGCAGGTCCAAGGTCGAACTGTCCCAACGCGATCTTCACAAGGTCGATCGACAGCAAGGTGGTTGAATTGCCGGGGCCGCCTCCGGTCAGAACGAAGGGCTCGGTATAGATGTTGAAACTGTCCATGAACCGCAGCAGAACAGCGATGGTCAGGACTGTTTTCATCTTGGGCAGCTGAATATAGCGGAACACCGACCACGGGCTGGCGCCGTCAATCTTGGCGGCCTGATAATAGGCGTCCGGGATCGACACGAGGCCAGCATAGCAGAGTAGTACGACCAATGAGGTCCAGTGCCAGACATCCATGATGACGACTGTGATCCACGCCGACAGCGGCTGCTGCGTCATGTCATAGTTGATGCCCAGAACGTCATTCAGGAAATAGCCAAGCAGCCCGATCTTGGGCAGGGTAAAGATATTCCACATCGACCCGACCACATTCCACGGGATCAGCATCGGCAGAGCCATGAGAACCAGACAGACAGGAACCCAGAACCCTTTGCGCGGCATCGACAGGGCCACGATGATGCCCAAAGGCACCTCAATCAGCAGGATCAGCAAAGTGAACAGAAATTGCCGTCCAAGCGCGGCCTGGAACCGGTCGGACCGCAGGATCTGTTCGAACCAACCCAGTCCCTCCCAGAAGAACTGGTTGTTACCAAAAGTCTCCTGCACCGAGTAGTTGACGACCGTCATCATCGGCACCAGCGCGTTGAACGCGACCAGTCCCAGCACCGGCAAGACAAAGAACCATGCCTTTTGGTTTTCCGTTCTCATTGTGTCCGCTCCTCGCTTGCGATCCAGCCGTCGCGGTAGACGCGCGATTGTTCAGGTTTGAATTGCAGGAAGACTTGCGATCCCGGTTCCGGAACACTGTGTTCAGTTACTGCTTTCAGGGCCGTGTTACCTACCATGGCGCTGACCACGTAGTGACGGCCAATATCCGAAACCTTTGTCACACGTGCCGGGATACCGGTGTCACTGAACCCCACATATTCTGGGCGGATGCCCAGATCTGTGCGACCGCCATCACCATGGGTCGGACCTTCCAGCGTCACTTCGTGGCCTTCGAAAACGGCGCGGTCGCCCCTGGCTTCACAGGGCAGCACGTTCATGCCGGGTGAGCCGATGAAGTGACCAACAAACGTGTGCTGGGGCCGCTCGAACAGTTCGACAGGCGTGCCGATCTGAACCACTTCGCCGTCTTGCATCACGACCACTTCGTCCGCGAAGGTCAGCGCCTCGGTCTGGTCGTGGGTCACGTAGATCATCGTGGCTTTGACGCGCTGATGTAGTTCTTTCAGTTTCGACCGCAGTTTCCATTTCAGGTGCGGGTCGATCACAGTCAGCGGCTCGTCGAACATCACCGCATTCACGTCATCGCGCACCAAACCGCGACCCATCGAGATCTTCTGTTTGTTGTCCGGGCTGAGACCCGACGCGCGGGTTTTCAGCAACTCGGTGACGTCCAGCATCTCGGCTATCTCATCGACGCGGCGTTTGATTGTCGCGGCGTCGACACCCCGGTTTTTCAGCGGAAAAGCTAGGTTTTCACCCACCGTCATCGTGTCGTAGATTACCGGGAACTGGAACACCTGCGCGATATTGCGTTGATCGGGCGGCAAGGCCGTTACGTCGCGGTCGTCGAACAGGATCTGCCCCTCAGACGGTGTCAGAAGGCCGGAAATAATGTTCAACAGAGTGGACTTTCCACAGCCTGACGGACCTAACAAGGCATAAGCCCCGCCATCTCGCCAGGTCACGTCAATTTCCTTCAATGCGTAGTCATCCGGGCCTTTTGGCGTCGGCATATAGCTGTGTTTGAGGTTAGAAAGCTTGATCTGTGCCATGTCAGGCTACCCTTTTGCCGTCTTGGCCGAAATACCGGCAATGGGCCGGGTTCATGAAAAAACGGTGGTCTTCACCCACCTGGTAGGGGTGTACTCCAGCTGCCAAAGAAACCCACGCATCCTCCCCATGCTGGAAATGAGCGCTGGAATCCGACCCTGACAATTCGGTTACAATCACCCGACCGGTCAGTTCCACATCCGCATCCGAGGTGCGGATTGGTGTCACTCGGTGCGGCCGCACTGCGACCATGTACTCGCCATCGGTCATATCCGCGACCTGCCAGCCACCTCCACCCGCCAATCGCGCTTGTGCACCGGACACGGTGACGCGGGCCACATTGATTGGCGGGTCTGAGAACACGCGCGCAGCGGCAATATTCTCAGGGTTGCGATAGATATCAGCAGTCGGGCCGAATTGCGTAACGCGACCGTCTTCCATAAGGGCAGTATATCCCCCCAAAAGCAGCGCCTCTTCGGGTTCCGAGGTGGCGTAAACCACCACCGCCCCACGACCGGCAAACAGGTCGGGTAGCTGCTCGCGCAGTTCTTCGCGCAGCTTGTAGTCGAGGTTCGCCAACGGTTCATCGAGGAACACGGCTCGGCTTTCTTTTGCGATGGCACGGGCCAACGCGGTACGTTGTTGTTGGCCGCCTGACAGCTCATGCGGTCGGCGATGCAACATCGGGCGCAGCTGCAGTAAGTCGGCGGCTTCTTCCACGCGCCCTTCAATCTCGGATTTCGCCATTCCAGCCACGCGCAAAGGCGAGGCGATGTTGTCAAAGACAGTCATATGCGGATAGTTCACGAAGAATTGGTGCACGAGGCTGATCTGCCGCTTTTGCGTGTTCAGCCTTGTGACGTCCTGCCCGTCCATCAGCACCTTGCCCGAGGCGATCGGGTCCAGCCCGGCCATCATCTTGATCAGAGAGGTTTTGCCCGATCCCGTCGCGCCCAGCAGCACATTAAAATGGCCGGTTTGCAGCGTCAGCGTCGTGGGCTTGATATGGATAACGTTGCCAACGCGTTTGGTGGCATCTTGTAGTTCGATCATGTCCGTGGGTTCCGGTTCTTCAGTGCGTCGCACTGGTCTTGAGGTGGGGATGCCTGAAACGGCATCCCCGGGTTTCAATGGCTTACTGAGACTGCCAGCGCTGAACCAGTTCGTCATAGTTGACGGTCTGGCCCTGCGGCTTTTCGTTCTCAAGCTTGGCTTTGGGCGAGCCTGCTTTTTCCAACCAGAACGACGCATCCTGCGGTTCGTTCAAGCGGGGACCACAGCCACCGTAGACACCAGCACTTTCATCCGCGGCCTGCATACGGGCCATGGTGATGTCCATCTCTTCAGCCAGACGGTCCATCGCCTCTTGCGGGGTGAAGGCACCCGAGTTCACGTCACCGATCTGCTGCCACCAGATCTGGGCCAGCTTCGGATAGTCCGGCACGTTGATGCCGGTGGGCGACCATGCCACACGGTCAGGCGAGCGGTAGAACTCGACCAGACCACCCAGCTTGGGTGCTCGCTCGGTGAACGACTCGTGGTTGACCGAGCTGTCGCGGATGAAGGTCAGACCCACGTGGGACTTCTTCACATCGACGGTCTTGGAGGTCACGAACTGAGCATAGAGCCAAGCCGCCTGAGCACGATCAGCAGGGGTCGACTTCAGGAATGTCCAGGAACCCACGTCCTGATACCCGACCTTCTGGCCATCTTCCCAATAGGGGCCGTGCGGGCTGGGTGCCATCCGCCAAAGCGGCGTGCCTTCGTCATCCACGGTGTTGTTGCCCTCGGACTTGGGCTTCACCATGTCTGCGGTAAAGGCGGTGTACCAGAAGATCTGCTGGGCCACGTTGCCCTGGCTAAGCGCCGGCAGTGACTGGTAGAAGTCATAAGAAGCCGCACCCGGAGGTGCATAGTTCCGCAGCCATTCATCCCATTTGCGGATTGCATAGACCGCAGCCGGACCGTTCGCAGCACCACCGCGTGACACCGAAGCGCCGACAGGGTTACAGGTTCCTGCTTCCATGCGGATGCCCCATTCGTCGACGGGGATACCATTTGGCTCGCCTTTATCACCTGCACCAGCCATCGACAGCCATGCATCAGTCATACGCCAGCCCAGGTCGGGCGCACGCTTGCCGTAATCCATGTGACCATAGATCGTGGTGCCGTCGACTTCTTTCACGTCGTTGGTGAAGAAATCTGCGATGTCTTCGTAAGCTGACCAGTTGACCGGAACACCCAGATCGTAGCCGTACTTCTCTTTGAACGCGGCTTTGTTGGCCTCATCATCGAACCAGTCCTTGCGGAACCAATAGAGGTTTGCGAACTGCTGATCCGGCAGCTGATACAGCTTGCCGTCCGGACCGGTGGTGAACTGAATGCCCATGAAGTCACCCAGATCCAGCGTCGGCGAGGTCGTGCCTGCCCAGTCGCCTCCCATCATGTCGGTCAGCGGATAGGCCAGCTGCAGACGCGAATGCGTGCCGATCAGGTCACTGTCGTTGACATAGCCGTCGTACAGGTTCCGGCCTGTCTGCAACTGGGTCTGAACCGCCTGAACCACTTCGCCCTCGCCAAGGATCTGGTGATTGACCTTGATACCGGTGATTTCCTCGAACGCCTTGGTCAGGACCTCGGATTCGTAGGAATGGGTCGGAATGCCTTCGGACAGGACGTTGATTTCCATGCCATTGTAAGGCTGTGCAGCTTCGATGAACCATTGCATTTCCGCCATCTGTTCGTCTTTCGACAGGGTCGATGGCTGGAATTCGTCGTCGATCCAACGTTGTGCTGCGGCTTCGTCGGCCCAAACGGGACCGTGCCCCGCAATGACGGCAGCAGCCGCCACTGCGGAAAGTAGATGTCTCCGCATCTCTTTCCTCCCAAAAATTTATGGTTTTCCGGCGCAAACCGGATAGCAGACAGCATCAACGATTTTCTGCGCACCTGTCAAACTAAATTTTTAGTAATTGAGTGGGGCGCCTGGAAGCAATTGAAAATTGGAACTTTTTGCAATTCATGAACTACATGCGGACAATTATTCATCTTAGGCCTGAGGATTCGTGCAGGACACTCGTATTGCTAGTGCTCATGCGCCTCGGGGCCTGATTCCTTCCCGTAACGCTGACAGGCACTTCTAATTTAGGAGACTTGTTGAATCCCGGTCGAACAAATCACCAGATGTTCTAACAACCTACTTACCACATCGGTCTTTCCGAGCTGTCTTATATCACGGCCGGCAAGTGGAGACTAAATCAATACAGTTTTGGTTTTGTTACACCCATCCTTGAAATTCTCGATGAAAGTCAACTTCGTTACTTACAGCGTGTACTACTACTTTGAGTCAATACTCGGATCAAGAGATACGCTGAGACAAACTTGTGGATCGCATCGAATGTCGGCTTTCACATGACAGACATATGAAACACGAGAGCGCAGCGAATGACTGCTTCCCGCCGCTTGTGCCGAAAGCTATGTGTTGCAAATGGAGATAGCGATGGTTTAAGCCCCCTGCCCTCCAATAGCTTTGCGCATCTATTAAGTAGCCGCCCACAGGCTCGATAGAGGTGCCGCAAACATGTTGTCTGCAAAGGGTACAACCTGATCATGGTCGTAGAGAACGAGCCCTTGGACAAATTTGTCGCCACACGCTTCTGCCAATTTGCGCATCCCGGAAAAGTCGCTGGAAGTAACCGTTGCAGACGACTTCACCTCGATCCCGACGATCTCCCCACGTCTGTTTTCCAGAACGATATCTACCTCGTTTCTGTCTTTGTCGCGGAAATGAGAAAACGTGCACCTTTGTTCGCTCCAGGTGGCAATCTTGCGCAATTCACTGAACACAAATGTTTCCAGGATCGACCCGAATGGTGTCTTTTCCTTTTTGACAGTATCAGGGGTGACGTTGCGCATCGCTGCAAGAAGTCCTGCATCAAGAAAGTGCAGTTTGGGGGATTTGGTGAGGCGCTTCAGACGATTTGTGAACCACGGCTGCAAACTGTGCACGAGAAAGAGGCTTTCGAACACGCGCATGTATTTCTGGGTGGTCACATGATTCAAACCAACGGCGGCACCCAACCCCGAATAGTTGACCAACTGACCGGAATGCTCCGCGAGAACTGCCAGTAGTTTCGGCATGATGGCGAGCTGTTCGATCTGGGCCACGTCGCGGACATCCCGCTGGACAATTGCGTCGACGTAATCTTGGTACCAATCCTGCTTTCGTCCCCATCTTTTCCGGCCAAGTGCCTCAAGATAGCCACCAGAAAGAACTGTCTCTACAAGGTCATCTCCGATGACCAGCTTGTCTACGACAGGGTTCTTTGCGTCAAACGCCCTGTCGATATAGCCCGATTTTGTTTCAAAGATTTCTGTCTGGCTGAGGGGGAGGAGACGAACAATTTCCATTCGACCTGCAAGGGAGTCCGCGACCTTCGGTATGGTCATGAGATTGGCAGAACCGGTTAGCAGAAACCTCCCTGCCCTTCTGTCATCATCCACCGTTTTCTTAATTGCCAGTAGTAAGGGTTCTGTTGCAGAGTTTTGGGAACGACGAGCTATTTCAAAGATCGCATCGGAACTAGGCGGCCAGCTCTGCGAACTGTTGAAATGGACAGAGTCCGGGCGTGAGTTGACCTTTGCGGATCATGTGCGCCACTTCGATTCCGCTCAAGGTAGCTGATGCTGATACAAACGATTTGAAACCCAGCATGGGTCGAGTGCGTCGCTTAATGAAACGGTGGTCCTGCTCGACGATATTATTCAAGTATTTCCGCCTCACCATCTCGATCGGAATGGGGCAACCAAAGCTCTTGAGCATCTTGTTGATAGCTTTGATACCAGCTGTTTTGGCCCCGCTTTTGTCGATGACAATCTTTCGTGGAAGGCCGTTGACCTCCAGCATCCGAGCGAAGAACTTTGTCGCAGCAGCCTTATTTCGTCGTGGTGATAGCATGAAATCAAGCGTCTTGCCGTATTTGTCGACAGCCCGATAAAGATACACCCAAGCTCCCTTTACCTTTATATAGGTTTCGTCCATTCGCCAGGAACGGTCACACAATCCCTTACGTCTGCGCGCTGCGTCTGCAATGGCACCAGAGTATCGCGTTACCCACCGGTTCAGCGTCGTGTGGTCGACCGATACGCAGCGTTCTGCCATAATTTCTTCCAGATCACGGTACGACACACCGTATCGAACATAGAAGAACACTGCGAAAAGGATCACATCCTTCGGATACTGCGCGCCTTTGAAGGAAATCATGAGCTGGCTTTCGATTTGATACGACCGATAGCCATTCACTCGCTAACTCTGAGAGCGTCAATGGTCAAAAGTTTGCAACAGATCCGGCGTGGGTTGAAGCGGCTGTCGAGGACGCCACTTCACAGAGCATCACGTCTTTACGGCGCTTCTTGTGGCGGTACGGCAAAGACGTCGCCGCGCCACGCCGGTCGTTTCCGCATCTGGTCGAGATCCATGAAGCCATGTCGCAGGAGCCCTCCAGCGTGGGTCTTGCTGTTGCCGAACAGGTGCTGGCTCGGTTTCCTAAAGCCTCGGACGCATTGACACTTAAGCGAGATCTCATCGGAGCTTCGCCACCTGCACTGGCGATCATACCCAGGGCGCAACCGTCGGACATGTTCAGACTGTTGGCGAAGTGGCACGTGGTTCAAGACGGCATTGTGGACGCTGATCTGCTGAGCAGCGCAATCGCCAACTTCGACAAAGACGATCTTATTGCGATGTCCGAAACTTTCAGCGAGATCGAACAGCCGGAATCTAGGGAGGTCGAGATCGCTGCGGAAGCGCTGGTGGACATGCTCGAAGTCGACGCTGTTGAGGCCGCGAAGCTGTGCGAGCCGATCATGCTAAAGGTTTTGAAGCGTCGCCCCGGACTGCTCGAGACCTTTGACGTCAGGCTTTTAACACAACCCGACGCAATCGACCTGATCGGCATTGCTTCCTCCCAGAAAGCGATTTCGAACTTGTTGCGCCGGATCTTGTCTTTACCGCCGAGCACAGAGGCGAGCACTACGGTTTCGCAGCACGCGATACTTGCTTTCGACCGAGCAATCGATCTTTCTATCAGCGGAGAACTTAACGAGGAATGGGGAGAGATGTTTAAGCGGTTGGTCGACGACATCTTACCGCATGGCCTCGCAACGCTTGTGAGTGGTTCTGATCGTACGGCTCACGGCTTGTCGCTGCTCGGTTTCCCGATATATGGCTCGCCCTCGGCGGCGATATGGAGCGAGGGTTTGGGCGATGCGGCCGTTGATGATCGATCCTGGGCCCGATCAACCGTCGATGCTTATCTCTTATTGTTGTGTTTGAGGGACGGGATCGCGCAGACAATACCGATTCTGACCAAGACACTTCCACGAATAAGATACATGGCGATCCACGACATGCTTTCGCCTGAGGCGCGCGAATTGCTCAATAGGCGTCTGCCGTCAATCGGTGACAGTTGGGACTTCAACAAGCGGATACTCAAGATCCTGCGGAAGGCCAACCGTGACGCAATTGACGTCAGGCCTATCGTCTCACAATTGTCACTCACCGAAGAAGAGCTCAACTATGTTTTTGGGGATAACGATGAAGAGAGCCATTCCTTTCCCCTGATGCGGTTTTTCTGGCCTTGGTGATTGTCTGCGGTGGAAACAGGCACCCGCTACGGCGGCACTCGGAGGGAATATAGCCGTTCCGCATAGTTGCATCGGCAAGTTTTCCTTTCGACCGCCTAAACGAGTGCTAGAAGTTTCTCACCACCCGGTATTTGCGCTTGTGGTTCACACGGGGCTACCTACAAAGATAATACAGGACAAAAACTTGAGTTTTGAGCTGCGCCTTTTTGGGATGAGGCAGAACGAGCAAACGAATTATCGACTGTTGAGGTTTTTCATTAGGAATGCGTTTTGATTGAGATCGTTGACGATGAGAGCGCTAGATTTTGGCTATCACAACAAGATCGACAAACTAGGGTTCGGTTTGTTGCGCGTATGGCTCTAAGGTCATTCCCTGCTGCGATTGGGGAAGCGCCATTTGATCAAGAAAACACGCTACGGTTATTGCACCACTTGCTCATAGCTACCGTCGCAAGCCACGATTTGGGCGTTGCAAAGAAGGCCGCACGCTTTGCGTTTGGCGGCGTGAACTACGCAGGCTCGGTCCAACAGATTTACAATGATCAATTATTTTTTTCATCAACGCATCCAAATCAAGAACAAGTTTTGTACGACGATGAACAGCCGCCGCCAGGTTCTCTCAGGAGGGAAGTTGCCGAGAATGTCATTAGCAATGCACTTGCTTGGGGGGTTGGCTTCAGAGAACCAGACTTTTCCGTGGAACGTGGAGGAGGTTTCTGGGAGTTAGCTTGGTTGGCTGGAGGTGAAAATGCGGCCAAACTAGCCAAATCAGACGCAGCAGCCTTAAGTGAGTGGACCCCGCTGTGGGATGTTGTTGGGCGTCCGAACAATATCATGGCTGACTATTCGAATCTTGATGATTTTTTTGATTCTGACCGAAGCGTGTGGAGCTTCTGGCAAAAATGGTTCAGTGCCATCCACGACGGTAAACCGCTACCCTGGGATCTGAGCGGCTTGATCGTTTCCTCACTGTCCGATCAAGACTGGAAATCAGGGCCCGCACACGTGGCTCTAGAGATTGAGAAAATTGAAGCTCTATTTTCTGTAAGGCAGTCATTATCTGAGCTAGAGAAAGATCGGTCTGCGGTATTCTCCAACAGCCGTCTAGGGATTGGTGGAAACAACCCGCCCAAGGAAGTAGAACTGCCTTCTGCCATACAAGACAATTACGCAATCATTTGGGCGGCGGTCGATGAAATCTCCGAACAAGCTGAGGCTGAGGAGCCAAACAAATCGCTAGTTTTGTCAGCGTTGAAAAAGCTTACAGAGGCATTGAGCTCTTGTCTGAGCTGGGTGGGACAGAAGGCTGACCTGGCTGTCGATACAGTGATCAAATGGAGCATTCCAGCTACCGGCGGGTACTTCGTTCTTAATCCAAGCAAGTTTCAGGCGTTGATTGAAGCAGTAAAGAACTGGAGCGCAATTTTGCCATGAATTGAGGGGGCAATAGCGAGACTTGGCACCATGATTTCGGCATTCCACTATGGAGCCTTTAAAGCTCTGAGCAACACCATAGCACCGCTGGTTCGGACATAGATATCAGTTCGCTTCCAACATTGCTTTTATTTTGCGCGTGCAGCGAACGTCTCCTTTGGCGGCGGCGCCGCAGCGACGATGCCCACCGATCAGCGGCAGCTCAGGGCCGTGGTTGGATCGCCGGGCGTAAAAGATCATGCCGATGCCGCGTCGCATCCGAGGACAGGTACGAGCCCAGTTTTGCCGATTTTGGCTGGCTTCTAATTGTAACAATGCTTGGACAGCCCTACCTTGCAAAGTTTGGTGGACAACCCAAAACAGACGTTGACGTGTCTACTCACTCGCATTGCTACCTATAACAAGAAACGCTGCAATGCAGCTGGGGAAAGTCACCTGGACACTTTCTGTTAAATCCGCCTGTTCGCAACCAATGATGGAAATCGCGAAAGGCGGATGTGGCCGCCTTTCGATAAATTGTACATCAAAGCTGGATTATCTGTTGAGAAACTCCAGTTCATACTTGTCCGCAACATCGGGCAAAGGATGCTCAGCATGAAGCGACTTGACGATGCCGTAGATCATGAACAGTAGGATCACGGCAATTGGCAGCCCGGCGACGATTGAGGCGGTCTGGAGCGCGCTCAAGCCGCCAGCTAACATCAGAACCCCAGCAACAACGCCTGCCGTAACCCCCCAGAAAACACGAAACTTGACCGGTGGGTGTTCATCACCCATCGACAGCATTGTACACATCACCAACGTCCCCGAGTCAGAAGACGTGACGAACCACGAAATCAGCAGGACCGTGATCAATACGGTGATCGGATAAACCAGCCATGTGTAGCCAAATCCTTTGACTGTTTGGAACACGCCAGCCGCATAGTCGTTGTTAACCGCTTCGACGACGCCTGCGTCATAGAACAGATCAACGCCTGCGGCAGCGCCACCAAAGACCCCCATCCACAACATCACAACCGATGTCGGAATAAGAAGCACACAATAGCAGAACTGCTTGATTGTTCGACCTTTGGACACGCGGGCAATGAACAGACCTACAAACGGGCACCATGCGATCCACCAGCCCCAATAGAAGATCGTCCACCAGCTCTGCCATTGGTTCTCAGGCTCACCATTGATCCAGAAGCCCATCGGAATCACTGTCCACAAGTAGTCGCCGAAGCCGGATATCGTGATGCCCAGCAAAAATGCCGTCGGCCCCAGAATTACGAAAAGGATCAGCAGGCCAATACTTGCCATAACGTTGGCCTCGGACAGGATGCGCACGCCCTTGCCAACGCCGGAGGCAGCGGACGCTGTACCGAGACAGGTAATGATTGCGACAAGGATCAACTGATTTGTTTGGGTGTTTGCCATCCAGCCCAGGTCTTCAAGACCAGCGGCGATCGGTGTTACGCCCAACCCCAATGAGGTGGCTAGGCCAAATATGGTACCAAATACTCCGATCAAGTCGACGAGGTGCCCCCAGGGACCATATATCCGCTCCTTGAGCACCGGATAAAGCGCCGTGCGCAGTGTAAGCGGCAACCCATGACGATAAGAAAAATAGGCGAGAGATAGTCCTACCAGCACATACAGAGCCCAACCGTGGAACCCCCAATGGAAGTTCGTAATTGTAACGGCGGAGACCGCCGCACCGACCGACCCGGGTTCAATTCCGGCACGATCGAGAAAAGGGCTGCCCTGAATATGGAACATCGGCTCAGCCACGCCCCAATAGATCAGCCCAGATCCCAAGCCCGCACTAAACAACATGCAGATCCAGGAAAACGTCGAAAAATCGGGCTCATCGTCATCTTTACCCAGTTTCACGTGACCGAACCGACTGATCATCAGCCAAATCACAAAGAACAGTGCTACGTTGACGACCAGTACGTAAAACCAGTCCAGACTGCCGATGATAAAATCCTTGCCTGACGCAAAGATCGCACTTGAAGCTTCAACATCGCGAATTGTGAAGAACACAAACCCCAATATCATTACCATTGAAGCGATACCCATCGTCGGGTTCATACCTTTGAACAAGCCGCTTTTTGCAACAAGATTTTCAGGTTTCTGTGTCGATTGATCACTCATTTTGCACCTCTTAGCCCTGTTGTTTCGGCTTACCGTGTTGATCCCGCAGCGCCCTGACGAGCGGAGGTGGCGAGCCAAGACTGGAACGCCTCTTCCAAGCGCCCGTGGTTGATTGCCCACCACTCGGCGTCTGACAGAATGTAAATATTGTCCTCGTAGGCCGGGCCGTTCGGAATACGCTCCAAAACGTCATCTGACAGGAGTGCCAACGAAGATTTTCGGGTAGGGCCGTTTGGTAAGTACCCAACCATATCGGCCAGAGAGTTTGAGCTGCTGGCAAAGCGAATGAAATCAAGAGCGCCTTCTTTGTTCTGGCTTCCCTTTGGAATTCCGAACAGGTCTAGTTCGATCACGCGCCCGTCCATGTTGACCGTAAAATCGGCCCCTTCTTCCTGAGCGGCAGTGGCACCCGTAGTCGCCCAGATCGATGACATCGCCACGTCGCCAGAATTCAACAAGCGCACTGGTTCACGACCGGTTTCCCAGATTTGCAGGCCAGTTTTTATTTCGTCCATCTTATTCAAGGCGCGCTCGACTCCATCCTCGGTTTCCAGCATTGGATAGACATCTTCTCGGGGCACACCATCGGCCATAAGGGCCCATTCCATGATCACTGTCGGATCATTTCGGATCGCGCGTGGCCCAGGGTAGGTTTCCGTGTCAAAAAAATCAGTAATTGTTGAGGGTGGCGTGTCTGCAAATTGAGAATTGTTAAATGCGTATGCGGTTCCCCATACAATGACACCAACGCCACAATCATTCAGAGCTCCCTCAACGAAATCGTCGCGAAATGGAGTTCCATCTACTCCGTCAGGCAGATCAATGTCAGAGATATTCTCCAGCAAACCTTCATTGCATGCCCGCAAAGAGTCGGCCTGCGTCAGGTCAACAACATCCCAAATCACATTGGCGCTTTCGACCTGGTCCCGGATTTCCGAAATGCCGCCGTTGTAATGTGCAACATGCACTTTGGTGTTGTTGGCCTGTTCATAAGGGCGCACAAACCCAAGCATCTGACTTCGCATATAGGGGCCGGTCCAGGATGTGAACGTGATGGTCGGCTCGGGTTCTGGGATCGTGACGCCACTCTCAGAAGTACTTTGTGCTATTACATTGCTCGTAGAGAGAGACGTAAACAGCACGGCTATCAAAATCTGACAGCCTCTGACTGCGGTTATCTTAGAATACATTGATAAAGCTCCTCCCTGACCGCTTCCAAGTTTGTTTTAGAACGTCGTTTAGGTCGTCTTCAGAGCCCACGCCCGATCCGCTCAGCAACAATAATTCAACATACCTCAATGATCAGTAATAATTGAAAGCAACGATGGTCAAATGCGACGGTTCTGGAAGGCAGGGCGACAGAAGTGGAGCCGTGGTGTTAGCGTTTAGGAACTGTTGAGGTCCCAATCTTTTATTTTTCCATGCTTCCACCTGTCGCGATATTGCAATTAACGATTGCTGCGCATGGCAGATACTTGCAGCGGTGAAGCAAAGACCGTTCTCCACCCGAAGCACAAAATATTATGACAGCTTTTCAGCCCGTCGATCCGAACATTGAGGCCGTTCATGGCCACTGCGTGTTTGGCCCTGATCGCCATCGGGTTGGCGAATTGCGGCCAAGTTAGGCAAACCCAAGAAGCGCCTAACTCAGATGGGTAAGATGATTGAGGAAAATGGGTCTGCTTGTTCGAGGCTTTCTGCATGAGCAAAGCTCTTGAAGACGGTGGAGGTCTTGATAAGTCCTCTAAGGACTTGTTCACCTCGGCGCAGAGAAAGGCGGCAGTGAGCCCTTCCGACCATCAGTCCCCTTGAAACCAGCGTGGTTTATGAGGTTCATGTAAAATGGAAACTCAACTAGTTTTGGCAGGTAATACCAGATCGTGGATAGTCTCTATACAACCCTGATAGACGTAACGTGTCATTGGGTGGGGATATAGCTGGATGGATTGCCGTCACTGCCTTCGTTCACCATGTAGTACTGATTTTCACCGCTGTCCCACACCAAGAATGCATCACGATTTTCCGGTTTTGTTTGGGTGCCCCAGGGTGCTTGTATGATCAGTTCCTTGTCCAACTCATACCCCAGCTCTGAGACACGGATCATCTCAACTGGTGTGGTCTTCAGTGCGCCTACCATGCCTGCGGCTCTTTGATTGAACATTGCCTGCACCTCAGGTGCCATTTCCAGTCGCTCCACCAGGCGGCTGTTCTTTTCTGCCACCTCGTCCAGAGCAACCACCTCGTATTTGTTGTCAAAGGTCTCTTTGCCGATGATGTAGAAATCAGTGCCATCCTTGCGCATCTGTAGGGCTACAATAGACCCTATGTTTTTGGCCAGATACTCAGTGTCGTAACCAGTGGCATCGACGCTGCCCAGTTCATCGCGTATCGGCGCCGGAATGTCTTCCAACTTGTCACTGGTCAGGTTCCAACCCAGGATCGGACGATCTTTGATGTAAGTTTCCTTCTGCGGGCTGTGTTCCGCCACGCGAGAAGCCAACATCTGTTGATCTTGGATTGGCAAATCGTCAGCTATCACAGGTGCGGCGCTAAGGCACAGAACAGTCGCGGCAGCTATTAGCGGGGGCGTGAAGATTTTCATAATTTCGCTTTCCATTGAGTACAATTTTTCACAACGGGATGAGGCAATAGGCTATTTGCGCAAGGAATCACTATCCTGTTGGCCTCGCCATGATCTTATCTCGTTTGGGATTCAATGTCAGCGATGTCCGCAGTACAGTCGTCCTGATAACTGAAATGCTGCGCGCCGCACCAACGGCAGCTATGACGGGACGCACCGCAGCACTGCAGAAAGTGAGTGAAGGTCCGGAATGGGCCGTTCCACACCTGAGCGAGGTGGGGCAGTCGAAAAGGATGTGTCGCAAACTTTTTGTCTGGATTGACGAGCCCGCAGGTTCCAGCGTTTGTTCTCAGCATATAGTTCTTTAACAGGTTTCAGCATGATCTCTTTGAAAGGCTGCCATTTCCCGAAAGATGTAGTTTTGTACGCTGTGTATTTCTATTTGCGGTACAGTGTCGTATCGTGATTTGGAAGAGATCATGGCCGAACGCGGCGTGCAGGTGGACCACGCCACTCTCAACAGGTGGGTTGTGAAGTTTTCACCGATAGTTGCTGCGCGAGCGCAATCGAAGAAACGCCCAACGCTGAGTTCCTGGCGCATGGACGAGACATATATTCGTGTTCGTGGCAAATGGATGTACCTCTATCGGGCCGTCGACAAAACTGGAAATACCCTTGATTTCATGCTGTCCGAGCGCAGGAACCGTCCAGCAGCCGCCAGGTTCTTTGCCAAAGCGCTTTCGTCAAATGGAATCCCGAGCAAGATCGTCATCGACAAAAGCGGTGCTAACGCGGCGGGCATTCGAGAAGTAAACAGAATCCTGAAGCGATTTGGATGCCCGGCCAAAATCCAAACAGTCAGGTCCAAGTATTTGAACAACGTGATCGAACAGGATCATCGGTTCATCAAGCGTCGCATCCGGCACATGTGCGGGTTCAAATCGTTCAGATCCGCCTCGGCTACTTTGGACGGTATCGAGGTAGCCAACATGATCCGGAAGCGACAATTCCCCAGTACTACGAAGTCTGGCTTTCGGCTATTTGCAGAGATCGCAGGATAGATGTGTCCAGTAAGTCGATGGCTCTGGCCGCTCCAAAAGTTTGCGACACATCCCCCTCACCTGCATGATTTCTGTTACAGAGTAAAACCTCAATTTGTTTTACGCTCATAAATCGAGGTTTTTGCTCGTTACATTTGTTGCGTTATCAGATCCCTATTACATCTGATAAGTATCCCTTATCACAAGTGATTGATTTTACCGGGAATTGGGCGCAGAATGGACCTCATGAAACGCCCCACCCCCTATCTGCCCGGCCCTTCCCCCGCCCTGTCTCAGGCAGATCAGGAAGCCCTCACGGATCTCTATATCCGCGGCACACCCGCCAACACGCTCAGGGCTTATGAGCGCGATCTGCTCTACATCACCGCCTGGAAGGCTGCGCGCTTCCGGTCGGCGCTGGAATGGCCTGAGAGTGAAGCCACGGCGCTGGCCTTCATCGTCGATCACGCCCGCGATCTCAGCGACGCGCCCGCCGAGGACGTAGCCCGTCAAACGGCAGAGATGCTCATTGCACAAGGGCTGCGCAAATCCCTCGCCTGCCCGGCGCCGTCCACGCTGGACCGGCGCATCGCCTCTTGGCTGGCGTTTCATCGGATGAAGAACCTCGCCAGCCCCTTTAGCACGCCGCAGGTGAAACAGACCCGCGCCAAAGCGCGCCGGGCGGCAGCCCGCCCCCCTGCCCCAAAGTCGCAGCATCCGATTACCCGCGATATTCTGGAGCAGTTGCTGGCCACCTGCCGTGGTTCCCGCCGCGATTGCCGCGACCGTGCGATCCTGATGCTGGGCTGGGCCTCGGGAGGCCGGCGCCGGTCCGAGATCACCGGGTTGAGACGCGAAGATGTCTCGCTGAAGGAATTCGAAGAGAAGGGCCGGGTTTGGATCTCGCTGCTGGAAACTAAGACCACCCAGAAGGGCGACACGCCACGGCTGGTCCTCAAGGGTCGCGCAGCCCAAGCGCTGGTGCATTGGATAGAGGTTGGACAGATCGAAGGCGGACCCTTGTTTCGCCCCGTCTCCAAGGCCGACCGGGTGCTGAAACGCCGTCTCAGCCCGGATGCGATCTATCAGATCGTCAAATATCGCCTGAAACTTGCCGGGCTGCCAGCAGGCTTTGCCTCGCCACACGGGCTGCGCTCAGGCTTTCTGACCCAGGCGGCCCTCGATGGCGCTCCAATCCAGGCCGCCATGCGTCTCTCCCTGCATCGTTCCATGGCACAAGCCCAGAAATACTACGATGATGTCGATATTACAGAAAACCCGGCGACAGATTTGTTGGGGTGAAGACACTGCCGAAAACTGACGGCACCAAGTAGCTGGCGCGTATTGTCCGAACGATCTTACCCGTGGGTAAGATCGTCTTCCTCCTGCAAACCGTCAATCAGCATTGCAACCGCCTGCTCCAGCTTCGCCCGATCCACCCGTGTAAAATCAAGATCATAGCGGAGATCAATTCTGCCACTGGATGCAGAGCATTTAGCAATCCCTGCCCTGCCCGTGACCTGAAATGTAGTCTTGGCACGACGCGGCTTATCTAGCGAATTCACTTTCGGTTTGGGCAGGATGGTGTTTTCAGCCGAAAGAAACCCACGAAGTATAGAAATTTCCTGCGCACTGTTTCGATCCGGTTCAGCCATCAACGCTGTCGAGACTTGGCGAATTAACCCTGGATCACCGTCGAGTTTGCGCTTGAGTTCGACACCGACATTCCGCGGGATATCGTTGGGGTGCATAATGACCTTTTCCAACATGGTCAGCAGGCTGGCAAACGCCCGGATATAGCTACGCTTGGTATAGCTCGCAGATTTGAACAGAATAGAGACTGCCTTATCGACATCAACGCAATCATTTGCTGGATCTTCGGCATAGACACGGGCGAGAGCGCCCATTTCAGCAAATGAAATGTCTTTACGGACGAGGTTTTCGTCCACCATTCGGCGATAACTGTCGTCAAGCTCTGCAGCATCAGAGACCCCGGCAGGAATTGTCGCATACCGGTCGCTGCCCGTCTCCTCAAGTAATGCGCGAAATGCTGATAATCTGCGCATCCCTTGGATCAGATCAAACCGTCCATCGCTGCGACGCTCTACCCGAATTGGGTTCGAAAGACCTACATCCCGGATCGAAGCCTTGAGTTCATCTAACTCCGGATCAGGTCCCGGCTTGCGATCGCGTTTCAACCGTTCGGTGACGACATCGCTGAGTGCGATCTGTTCGGTAATATACCCTTCCGAACGCAATCGTACAAGCTCATGAGCTAGACGGTCGTTTTCGACCCTGATTGCATCTTCAGTGGACTGCTGATCACGAAGCGCGTTGGCATTCTCGGAAATGGCGGCGGCCATCGGGCCGCGCCGTTTCTCAAGAACCTTATCTGGTACCTCGCCGGCCGGGATTTCCTCCATCGTCGGCATATCGATATCAAACATTCTGCGTTTGCGGCTCATACGTCATCCTCCAGCTTATCCCAGGCCGATAGCATGACGCCCCGGAACTCTTCATAAACATTATCAAAGGTTGAACGGGCTCGACGCCATGTTTCCCGTGTCATTTCGCGATAGTCCATCTCGTAAACTGAGCTTAGGAACCGCCCCGATTGCTCTACTGCCCTTGTCATCTCAACCGGGTGTTCGGCCAGATGTACCCCAAAGACCTTGCGAAATGCGTCATACATCGCAGAGTGGAGCGCGTTGCCAGGTTCATAGCGCGTCAACAGAAACCGAACCTCGCAGAAGGTTTTTGGCAAACCAATCTTACCCGTGGGTAATGTCTTATCAAAACCGTAGGCCAGATCCTCTAGCGCTTCGGCAAGCTGCCCAATGAATGACGTTGTTGAATCATACTCCCAATATCCGGGACCTGACGGAATATAAAGCATATCGGCAGCAAACACCGCGTTCATTGACTGGTAGCCAATTGCAGGGGGGCAATCGAACAGGATCAGATCATAAGCGTCATCAGGTATCTGATCCAAATAACGGGAAACAGCAGCAAAGAACGACCACTCTGGATTCAGGTGCCGATATTGCGCCGAGGCAAACTCGACAAAGGCAGCGTTCGCACAGGACGGGATCGCATCGATCGTCGACCAGGAAGTCTGTTTGATGAAATCCGAGATCCTCAAATCGCCCAATCCCATATCAGTGATCGAAGGCGGCAGCTCACGACGGGGCAGGGCGGTTCCCGACTCAGCCGCAGCTGGGCGGCTGTTCATACGTTCGGTTTCGCGGATCAAATCCCGCGCCATGATGCCCCAGACTGTATAATCTTCCGCAACATCCGTTAGACCCATCGAATGGCTGAGCGTGGCCTGAGGATCGAAATCCACCACGAGCACACGATAGCCGTCCAGCGCAGCCGCGTGGGCAAGATGCAACGCCACGGTCGATTTACCAGCACCGCCCTTGAAGTTCGCAACCGCAGCCCGAATCGCACGCTTGCCAGCCGGGCGAACAGGCGTGAGCGCTTTGCGATTAATCTTCAGGCGTCGTCGCAACTCGTTCACCTCTTCAAGACTGAACCAGCGCTGACGCCCATCTGGTTCAACTTCGCCACCTGGTAGTGATGGATCAGCTGCAAGCTTTCCTCGGAAGGTCGACTGATTCACCTTAAATATCAGTTCTGACACCTCCCAGCTTGAGAACCGCCTCAGGGTCTTCTCCATCTCGGGGCTGAAAGTCTGCTGCCGGATCCAACCCTGCAGCTTCAGCGACTGATTCCGCAGTGCGTTTAGTTCTTCGTGCGTGTACATGCCTCAAATCTCAATCTTAGGACGCTATTTCTATACTATTTGTTATTTACGCCTGATTTGCACTTTTGGCAAAAGAAATTATTGTAACTATGTGATGTTACCCATGGGTAAGGAAATAAGGCTCCTGATGCCACTGACCGATTCGGAAAGGCAGGGCACAGCAGCGAGCGATCCGATTGGGCCGTTAGGCAAGATTTAGGGGGTCAGTACTTGATTAATACCTGGATATAGGGGGACAAAATAGCCAATTAAGGGGACATCTATAGTGTCCCCCATCACCAATACATCACCTATTTCTTTTAAATTTTGATCGTGGAAAAGCTCTGTATCAATCTCAATTCCAACGAACTCTTGACAGAATCGGAGTATTGGACGCTAATCAGGGCACAATCATGAAAAGCGTTGGCTAACGACGCATTCAGAGCGGGATTGACCCGCATGAGGCAAAGAAGAGCGGCGAGGAGACGAATGCAGGTTGCAAAACCAGTCGGGCGAAGCGCGCCCGCGCTGAAGTATGATATTTTGTCGGCGCTCGCCGTATACGCTCTTACGGGCGACAAGCACCGTCATCGCAGCATTCTACGCATTATGGTGCTGATAACGACGCGATACAATTGGCGTTCCAACGAACTTTCGATCGGTCGGGAGGAGATCGCCAGACTGTGGTCAGTGAATGAACGTACGGTCAAACGCGAAATGGCCAAGCTCCGCAGCGCTGGTTGGATCACTGTAAAACGACCCGCCGTCCGTGGCCGGGTTGCTGTATATGAGATCGACATTAAGCAAATCCTGCTCGACACGGTTGATATCTGGCCCGTGATTGGAACTGATTTTCAAGACCGGATGCAGCAGGAACCGGCACAGGACACCAATGTTGTTCCGTTTCATTCAAAGCTCGCTATCCCTCCGCCCGAAGGCGAAGATGTCTGGGGGCAAGTTCAATCGATCCTTCATGGTCGCGACCCCGAGCTTTGGGCCAGTTGGTTTCAGCATTTAAACGAAGCCGAAAGGGCAGGGGGGGTGGCCACTCTGATCGCTCCATCCCGTTTTATGGCCGATTACATCGCGCAGAAGTGGGCAGGACGTCTTCTGGCTGTCTATACCCGTGTCGATCCTTCGATCAGGTCGCTGCGCATCGAGGCTGCGGAATAACACTGAAATCGGTGCGGGCTTGCCCAATAGGGAGTGTGCGACTATCTAGCGGAGACGATTTATGAGGCAGTCATCAGACATGCCTCGATCCTGATCACAGTGGACATGTGCCTTGCAAAAGATCAAATCAAAGTTTTCGGCAATATTGGATGATTCCGTCCTCTGGCGATTGCTCTCCGAGAATATGCGCGAGCAAATGGTGCCCTATACCATTGCGATAATTGCAATGGTATTTGTTGCTGCAACCACCGCCGGTATCGCCTTTATTATGCGCGACGTGGTGGATTCGTTGTTCGACGCCGAGGATTCCGCCAAGATTTTGGGCGTTTCGATGGCCGTGTTCTCCATTTTCCTGGTTAAAGGTGTTGCAACCTATGTCCAGGTCGTGGCCTTGACCCGCGCCGGGAACCGAATTGTCTCAAAGCAGCAGATCAAACTGTATGATAAGCTTTTGCGGCAGGGTGTATCGTTCTTCAATCTGACCGAAAGCTCGGATCTGTTGTTGAAAGTGACGCAAACGGCCCAGGCCGCGCGCACAGTAATCGAGATCATGGTTACCACCGCCGTTCGCGATATGCTTACACTTCTTGGGCTGTTGGCGGTCATGTTCTATCAACAGCCGATTTTGTCCTTGTTTACATTGATTGTTGGTCCGCTGGCGGTCCTGGGTGTTCGTGTATTGATTCGTAAGGTGCGCGAGATTGCGGATATGGAACTGCAATCGATGGGCGTGATCATGAAGGTCATTCAAGAGACTTCGGCCGGAATTCGGGTGGTCAAGTCTTTTGGATTGGAAGAACGCATGGCCGAACAGATGAAATCAGCCGTAAAAAGCGTTGAGAAACGGCGGAATAAGCTTGCGCGTCTTCAAGCCGCAACAAGCCCTCTGACGGATATTCTGGCAGGCTTTGCAATCGCTTCGGTTATCGGGTTGAGCGCAGGCAAATTGTTTGGAGCAGCGGCGTCGACACCCGGTGAGCTGATGTCGTTCGTTACAGCTGTCATGATGGCTTATGAACCTTCGAAGCGGTTGACGAAGGTGCGAGTGAAGATGGAACTGGGTTTGCGCCGGGTGCAAATGCTTTTCAACATGCTGGATGAGCCTGAAACCCTGCCCGAGGAAGCCAACCCCAAGACCCTGCCGGATGGGCCGCGAGAGGTTGAATTCAACGACGTGACCTTTGGTTATCGCAGCCGAAATCCGATCCTTGAGGCGTTTTCACTGACCTTTGAGGCTGGAAAAACCACTGCATTGGTTGGCTTGTCCGGTGGGGGAAAATCAACTATTCTGAACCTTGCCTTGCGCCTGTATGATCCAAGCAGTGGGTCGATTTCGATTGATGGACAAGACATCAAATATGCGTCTTTCAAGACGTTGCGGCAGAACATGTCCTTCGTCGGGCAAGAAACTTTTCTATTCTCGGCGTCGATTGCCGAGAATATTCGATTTGGCCGCGAAGGCGCGACTCAAGAGGACGTGATTGAAGCTGCGAAGGCGGCCAACGCCTACGATTTCATTATGACGTTGGAGCAAGGCTTTGATACCTTGGTGGGCGAAAACGGAGCCTTCTTGTCAGGTGGTCAAAAACAGCGCCTCGCTATTGCCCGTGCGCTATTACGAGACAGCCCGATCCTTTTGCTGGACGAACCTACAAGTGCGCTGGATTCAAAGTCAGAACATCTGGTTCAGGAAGCGCTGAGCAGGCTTACGGAAGGGCGCACCACGATCATCGTTGCACACAGACTTTCGACGATCATGCACGCTGACAAGATCGTGGTAATCGAAAGTGGAAAAGTGTTGGAGCAGGGTGCCGCCAAACAATTGTTAAAGAAACCAGGTCCCTTCAAAACGCTTTATGACCATCAGTACTCAAGCGCCGTTACTGCTGAGTGAGGTTAACTTGACGCAAAAGGTCAGCAGTACATCTGCACTGAGTCCACTTGACGCAACAGTCATTATTCCAACTTACCAAAGTTGGGATCAACTTCAGGTTTGTCTGGACAGATTGGCATGCCAAACGCTGAATTCTGACCAGTTCGAAATCATCGTGGTTAACAATGATCCATCCGACCCCACCCCGGATGGATTTCGTTTGCCAGCAAACGCTCGCATGCTGAGTGAGGCAAAGCCAGGTTCCTACGCGGCGCGGAACCGAGGCATCGACGAGGCCAAAGCAGGCCTGCTGTTTTTCACGGACTCGGACTGTCAGCCTGACCCAGAATATCTGGAGGCCGGTCTGAAAATGGCTCAGGCCCACCCTGAGATTGGCCGCTTTGGTGGCAATGTTGTTTTGATTCCGAACGGAGATGATTGGACAACAACCGAATTGTACGACGTCCATCTTGGTCTGGAACAACAGAAATGGGTTGAGCGCGGCAGAGCGGTCACCGCCAACCTAATCGTGCGCCGTCGTGTGATGGATCATGTCGGTCGGTTCAACGATACTGTCCTCTCTGGTGGTGATATGGAGTGGAGCGATCGGGCACAGGCTGCGGGCGAACCCATCTTGTTTGCCTCTGATGCCATCGTGCGCCATCCTGCACGCGAAAGTCTTGGTGAACATCTCTCCAAGGCTCGCCGTATCGAGGGCGCCCGTTTGCGTAGGAATTCACAACGCGGTGCCGTGAATTACGTTCCACCCATTCACAAGCTGATCCCATCTTTTAAAACGCTGAAAAACCTTCTGGGATCTCCCGATCTGACAACCGGTCAAGCCTTTAAGGTTTGGGGCGTCCATTATGTTATTCGTGTGATCAAGATCACCGAAACCATACGCCTGCTCTGGCTCCGACGTCCCGATCAACGGAAATAGGGCTTAGTCGCGAAAGCTAGTTCAGCGTCGTGTGATCTACTACGCCACCTCGCTCGAGCATGATTTTTATAACACGTCGTATCGGACTTAGAAGAAAGCCGCGAATAGGATCGATTTTTGGGGGATTTTGTGCGCCGTTGAAGGAAATCATGAACCGGTTTTTGACCTAACAGCACCGATTGTCTATCACTCACAGCATCGGCGGGCGTTAATAGTCAAAAATCTGCAACAGAACTTGCTAGGTTGCATACAAGGCTTTGTTGCAACAACATTTTCGAACACCGTGGCTCGGTGGATGGTCCTGTCGCCGCAGGCGATCCGAAACCGCGCTCCATGAGGTTTTTACGCGTGAGGTGAATACACAGCGCAGTTAGTTCGGTCGTATTTTCTGAACTTGTCTGCAACGCTGCGCCCAGTCAAGGCCGACTTCTTCTTCCAAGTTTGCTTCCACTTGACAGCATACACGTATTTAAGTTGGCAATACCGTTCGCGGTTGTCCCAGTTTTTAAGATTATCCAACGGGGTCTCGCCCTGGACCGCTGCTTGCTCGCCGTTTTCTTAATCATAACTGCGGACCACTTTTGTGGAGGAGAAACAGTCCTCAAGCGGATAGATCGTGCACCCGGTACGCGTGGGATACTCAGCATCAAACCCAACGTCATCCTGCATCGCATCAATGGCGTAGCTGAACACTAGCCCGTAATAGGCGCCTTGCATGTTGCCGTTGTAGTCGATCCATTCACGTTTCACTGTTGTTTCAAAGGTGAACATCAATCCTGCGGCATCTCGAGATCATAGAAACACTCTGCGGTCTCTCTGAACACCGCCGAATGCGCCTCAGCGGGCACCAGATCACGGTAAGCCTGTGCCAGAGAGACGTAATCACCATAGAGTTTGTCGACCGGGAAATTTGAGCCAAACATAACCCTCTCGGGCCCGAAATGTTCAAGGCAGGCCTCCACGATCGGTCGAATGCTATCGGTTGTCCAGGTGTGATCGAACATGCCCAGACCAGAGAGTTTGCATGAGACATGCGGCAAATCGGACAGAGCGCGCAATCTTTGAGCCCAGTCTTTCAGGCCCGCTGGGCTGCGGTCATGCGGTGATCCTGCATGGCACAGGGCGACCCGTGTGCCTGGGGCCTGCGCGAGAACTCGGGCAGTTTTTTCGATCAGTTCGGGAATGAGCTGCAGATCAAAGCTGAGGCTGCGCTGTCCGGCCTCCTGCAGCCCGTCCAGAAATCTCGAATCGTCCAGCAGAGAATTTGTGCCCGTCTGTGCGTCCTCTCCGGGTGCACGGCCAACAATCTGACGCACGCCACGCACAGTCGGAAGGGTCTGAAACGTGTCGAGCTGGGCGGGCAAGTCGGTCGAGGTCAGGTCACAAAACACAACCTGCGCCATTGGCCAGTCTGGATTGGCATCGGCGACGGTTTGGACCCACCGAGCTTCTTCCAGACCGTTTTCGGCCCCCACCTGGATATGGATCGAAGCATCAACTCCGCAGGGCGCGGCTTCGGACCGGAACTCGCTCAGCAGATAATCTCGCTGAATCGGCGTCGGGTCGCCAAAGAATCTTTCCACCCCGCGTGCCATCAGCCACGGGTAGCGTACAGCCTCAAGGTCCCAGAGGTGGTGATGCGCGTCGATCCAGCCGGTCATGTCCGCGGCGCTTTCGCCATGCGCCCCAGAATATCGACGCCTTGTTGCTTCCAGAAATGCAGCAGGTCGATGAAAATCCAGTTTTCGGCCAGCTTGTCACCCTCGCGTCGATAGATGTCGATCACGCGGAATTCACCCGCCTTGTCGGTGGCGGGCATGCCCATGAACCCGCCCGTGGGCCGCGCCGTGAAATTCGGCCAGCCGAAAAAGCCACCGTAATGACCTTCAGCCATGCGGCAAATGTGCTTGGTCTTTGAACGGTCCGTGAAGGTCGCGCGGAACGGGCCCGAGTGCTGCTTTGCATAGCGCTCGATCGTATAGGTCGCACCGATCCCGGCGGGCCCCCACCAAATCATGTCTTCGCACCATGTCTGGCGCAATTCGTCTTCAAGGTTCAGGCCACTGTTCCACTGGCCAAGATCGGAAATCATGGCATTAATCGTGCCGAGGGTTTTCTCACCTTCTGCGGCGGGCTGCGGGCTGAACATTAACCCGTCATGCGTTAGCGGTCCGGGTTGAACCAGATGGGCCGCGGTCTGGGGCGGGAAGGGCTGCAAACCGGCCTGCATCATGAAATGCGGAATGTCGAAAAACATAGCCGTATCCGTGATTTTTCCATTCTCAACTTTGTTGAATTCGCAATAGCGCAGAAACGCCATCTTGCCTGTTGGGGCGACGCCCAGCCATGCATTGTCGAACAGGCCCATCAGATGCCCCATCGAAACAACCCAGACCGAGGTGAACCCGTCTATCTCGTTTTTGCCAGCCATGAACACGTCCATCCGACGTTGCAGGTGTTGTAGGCTGTGCTTCAGGGGGCGCCAGAATTTCTGCGCCACATCTTCGGTGCCGTACAGTTCATCAAACGGATGGAACCCGCGCCACAGGTAGTTCTCAGCGCAAAATTTGGACATCGTTTCCGCAACATCCGATTCAGTGCTACCTAGCGCCTCATAGTATTCAAGAACGACTGTTTTTTCGGTTTCATAAGGCATTATTGAATTATTCCAGTGTGTTACCCGTTGAATTTGTTCAGTCGCCTGAGTGGTTTGACCTGCAATTGCATGCGCATGCAAAAAAAGCTTGCCAGATGTTTCTTTTGTTGTCTATGCTTTTTGCAAACGTATGCACAGCGACCCACAGGGAGGGACTCAATGGCCGAGATTCAACTTCGCAACGTTGGAAAGCGTTGGGGCTCGTTTGTGGGGGTGGACAACTTCGACCTGACGATTTCCGATAAAGAGTTTCTGGTCCTTCTTGGTCCATCGGGTTGTGGCAAAACGACGACCATGCGCATGATCGCCGGTCTGGAAGACGCCAGTGAAGGTGACATTCTGATCGACGGCACTCGCGTCAACGAAATGGAGCCCAAGGATCGTGACGTCGCGATGGTGTTTCAGTCCTACGCTCTGTATCCGAACATGAACGTTTATGAGAACATTCGGTTCCCGTTAAAGGTCCGTGGCATCGATCCCGCCACTCACGACGAAAAAGTACGCCGCGCATCAGCGATGGTGGAACTTGACGACTTTTTGCATCGCAAACCGGCAGAACTGTCGGGTGGTCAACGTCAGCGGGTGGCGCTGGCACGTGCGATTGTTCGCGAACCCAATGTGTTCCTGATGGATGAACCGCTGTCGAACCTCGATGCCAAGCTGCGCGTGTCCACCCGTGCGCAGATCAAGAACCTCAGCCATGAACTGGCAGTGACGACAATCTATGTGACCCATGACCAGATCGAGGCGATGACTCTGGCTGATCGTGTGGTTGTTATGAAACAGGGCGTTGTGCAGCAGGTTGGCAGCCCGACCGATATTTACGACACACCGGCCAACACCTTTGTGGCCAGTTTCATTGGTAACCCGGCGATGAACCTTATGGAAGGTGAAGTTCAAGGTGGCACCTTCACGGCCAAAACGGTTGAAATCTCCGGACTTAACGCTCCGGACGGCCCGCTTACGCTGGGCTTTCGGGCCGAAGATGCCAGCCTTGCTGCCGAAGGACAGGGACAGATCAATGCTCCTATCTACACGCAGGAATTGCTGGGCGACGCCACCATGATTTCGGTTCGCGTTGGCGGCGCTTTGATCTCGGTGAAAGCTGACAAGAATTTCCGGGCAGAGATCGACGACATGGTTTCAATCTCGGTTCCAGCTGAAATCTGCCATCTGTTTGATGGCAAGACCGGCACCCGGATCTAAACACGGCCCCGCTCAATGTTCGGGGACAAACCCCGGCGCTAAAATTTCATGCGTGAACGGGCCACGCGCTCAAAAACTCAGAAAAACAGGGAGACAGAAATGTTCCTGAGAAAAATCGCTACTGCAACCGCCTTTGTAGGCCTGATGGGCTCGGCAGCTTACGCCGCCAATTGCGGACCTGAAGGTCAGTCCATTCGAATCCTCGCCAGCGACTTCCCGGCAATTCACGCGGTCGCGGGAGCCGCCGAAACCAATTGTGGTGGGGCCGCGGCTGAATTCAACACCAACCACACCACTGAAGCGCGCTCGATCATGAACGCCGCTCTGACACCGAACCCGTCGGAATATACTTCGGTGATCCTGGCCAACTCGACGTTGACCCAACTGATGAACGACGGTTTAGTGCGGCCGCTGAACGATCTGGTCGAAAAATACAAGGACAGTATCCCGCCGAACCTGCTGATCACCATTGATGGCAACGTCATGGCCGTGGCCTTCATGGCCAACTCGCAGCACCTGTTCTCGCGCAAGGATATTCTGGAACAAGCTGGTTTCGAGGGCATCCCGGCCACCTATGAAGAGGTTCTGGAAGCCGCTGAGAAAATCCGGGCTGCTGGTATCATGGAACATCCGATTGCATTGAACCTTCAGACCGGATGGAACTTGGCTGAAGTGTTCAACATGATCTATCTCGGTCATGGTGGTGAGTTTTTTGTCCCCGGTTCGGCCGAGCCGTCGATCAACAACGAAAAAGGCGTAGCCGCACTGGAAGTCATGAAGGCGCTGGCGGAATACGCCCATCCCGACCACCTGACCCACGCGTCGAACGAAACGCAGGGCCTGTGGGAATCCGGTCAGGCGGCTCTGGCCGTTATGTGGGGGTCGCGTGGCGCGCCAATTCTGGATGATGAAGGGTCGACGGAAGAGGTGACCTCGAATACGGTTTTGTCTGCTGCGCCGACGGTTGGCGGTGGATCGATCCCATCTGCCACGCTGTGGTGGGACGGTATTACCATCGCATCCAACGTGTCGGACGAAGAGGCCGAGGCAACCTTTGCTGCGCTGATCAGCGCCCTGACTCCGGAAATGGTGGCTGCGAACAACGATGATGCCGTCTGGCTGCTTGAAGGGTTCCAGCCCGGACCGGCTGCTGCAGGTGTCGCAGAAACCGTTAAAGGTGGTGCCAAGCCCTATCCGATGATCCCACAAATTGGCCTGTTGCATGCGGCGCTTGGCGCGGAACTCGCAGATTTTCTGAAGGGTGACGAAAGCGCTGAACAGGCGTTGGCGGATGTCGAAGCCGCCTACCGGACGTCAGCCAAGGAAGCTGGCTTTCTGAAGTAACACTCCCCGACTTGAGGGGGCGCAATTTGCCCCCCCTCATCTTTTTCCGGACTAAAGACTGGGACGTACGCCATGAAGCACCGCACCTTTTTCTGGTTCATACTACCGACACTTTCCGCGATGATCCTGTTCATTGCGCTGCCGATCGTCTCGGTCTTTGTCCAGTCACTTTTCGTCGAACACGAGCAGGTTCTGCTGGTTTCCGAAAGCTGCGGCCCATTTGGATGCAGCCCGACCACCACGGTTGATACCGAGGCTACGGCCAAGCTGCAGGCAGAACAACCGCTGGGCCGGTTCAATGGTTTGGGCACATACATCAACCGTTCGCACCTGGCTTTTGCCGAGATCGGAGAAGCGTGGGCGAATTCTGACAGCTTGGGTGATTTTTGGGCTCAGGTGTATAACCTGCCGTTCTACAGCGCACTGACATTCACCATGGCCTATACCTTTATTGTCACGCCGTTGGTTCTGGCCCTTGGGTTGGCAATTGCCGTAGGTGTCAACAACCTGCCCCGTGCGCTCAAAGGGGTTGCGATCTTCATCTCGCTTCTACCGTTTCTCGTTACTCCGCTGGTCGGCTCGTTGATCCTGTTCTGGATGGTCGATAGCGACGGCGTTATTGGCGCCACTATTCAGCGCATATTCAATGACCCGTCACTTAGCCTGAAGGCCTCGACGGCGCTGACATGGACGATGCTGATGGTCTACGGCGTGTGGCATACCTTGCCGTTCAGTTTCATCACCTTCTACGCGGGTCTGCAAACTGTCCCCGATGATACGATGGAAGCGGCACAGATCGACGGTGCGACGAAGTGGCAGCGCTTGATCCACGTGATCGTACCGCACCTGATGCCGCTGGTCTCGTTTGTGACGCTCATGCTGATCATGGATAACTTCCGCGTTTTTGAGCCGATCGTCAGCTTCAAGGCCGAAGCCCATGCACAGTCACTCAGCTGGATCATCTACAATGACCTTCGCGAAAGCGGCAATCCGCTTTACGCGTCAGCAGGTGCGACTTCGCTGATTACCATCATTCTTGCGGTCATCCTGATGTCACCGGTGCTTGTTCGCACCTGGCGCGACTTCACCCGCAAATCTCACTGAGGACACGATATGGCGACCAAAGCACAATCCCGCATGACCCCGCTAAAGCTGTTCTCTTACGGTTTCGTGACCTTCTGGCTGATAATTGCCGCCTTCCCGTTCTTCTGGACTTTCTGGGGCAGCTTCAAGGTACAGGCTGACTTCTTGTCCAAAGCCGACTGGATGAACGCCCTGACCGGTGCCAACACGATTGAGCAAACCGGCGGCGCCTTTACCGGTGCCGGCTATCACGGAGCTTGGGTTCTGGAAGATTTCTGGTTCAACTTCAAGAACACCGGCATCGTGGTTTTCTTCACTGTGCTCATCTCGCTGACCTTCGGAACGCTCGGGGGTTATGCGTTGGCGCGGTCCGGTTTCCGCTATGCTTTCTGGATCCTGATGGCCGCACTTGTGTTTCGTGCGATGCCGCATATGACGTTGGTTTCGGGCTACCTGCTGTGGTTTTTTGAGTGGAATGTCTGGGGCATCCTGCCGACCACGATCATAGTGCTTGTGGCGATCAATCAGCCCTTTACCTTGTGGATGCTGCACTCGTTCTTCAAGAACATCCCCAAGGACATGGACGAAAGCGCCATGGTTGATGGCTGCACCCGGTTTCAGGCCTTCCGACATGTAATCGTACCGGTCATGTGGCCCGGCGTGATCACTACTGGTCTGTTCAGCTTCCTGCTGGCCTATAACGACTTTACAGTGGCCGTGATGCTCTTGAGCGAAGAGAATGAGACAATCATTCCCGCCATCAACAGCTTCATGGGCACCACTCAGGTTGAAGGCAAGGTCATGTACGCGGTTGCGGCCGTGGTTTCGGCCACCGCCCCGCTGTTTGTCCTGATCCTGTTCTTCCAGCGCCAGATCGTCAGTGGCCTGACCGCTGGAGCGGTAAAGGGCTGATGAGCGCTTCCGCAAGACATCACGCAGTTGCTCGCCACCCGGCGCTCAACCGGATGCCAAGGGATTTTCTGACGACCGACTAACCCTCGCCGTCCACACAGAAAACCCCTTGGTAACCATAAAAGGAAGAGAGATATGAAGGGCTCCCGCCCCGAACAGGCCGTGCTGACCCGCGACACGGACATGAGCAAAACCGACGAGACCCGCGCCGTGATCGAGGGGATGGTCGATGGTTTGAACGACCACCGTATCGACAATATTGGCGAATTCTTTTCAGAAGGGTTTCGCTGGATCGGCAACCAGGGCTGCGGCACCAAGACCGGACTGAAAGAATTTCAGAAAAACTGGCAGCGCCCATTCCAGGCTGCATTTTCCGACAAGACCTGCATCGACGAGGCCAGGCTTTATATGGGCGAATGGGCCGCGGCCTTTGGCCGTCAGGAAGCAACCCATTCAGGTGAGTTTCTGGGCATCGCCCCGACCGGCAAGCGGGTCGAGATCCGCTATATGGACTTCTGGAAAGTTGTCGATGGCAAGATCGTCGACAACTGGGTGAACGTCGATTTCGCCCACGTCGCCGCACAGCTTGGCGTTGATCTGTTCAATGGTGAAGGCTGGGAAACATTTGACCGGGGAGAGAAAACTCCACCCCGGCCCGACAATTGAGGATTAGGACAATGGCTATCGAATATCTGAAACGCGGCAAACCCGAAGCCGACCGGGCCGAAGACGACGCCAAAACCCGTGCCGTCGTTGAAGCTACGCTGAAAGACATCGAAACCTGCGGTGACGCGGCAGTGCGCGCACTGTCGGAAAAGTTCGACAATTACTCGCCAGAAAGCTTCCGTCTGAGCCAGCAACAGATCGACGCCCTGATCGCATCGCTGACCGAGCGAGAACTGGCCGACATTAAATTCGCACAGAAGCAGGTGATGAACTTTGCGCAAGCGCAGCGCGATTCTATGCTGGATATCGAAATTGAAACGCTGCCGGGCGTGATCCTGGGCCACAAGAACATTCCGGTGCAGTCTGTTGGCTGCTACGTGCCGGGTGGTAAGTTTCCGATGGTGGCTTCAGCGCATATGTCGGTTGCAACCGCCAAGGTGGCCGGTGTGCCGCGCATCATCGCCTGCACCCCACCGTTTCAGGGCAAACCAAACGCGGCCGTGATCGCGGCCATGCATCTGGGTGGCGCTCACGAGATCTACGTCATGGGTGGTATCCAAGCCATCGGTGCCATGGCAATCGGGACTGAGACCATCGACCCGGTTCACATGCTGGTTGGTCCCGGGAACGCCTTTGTGGCCGAAGCCAAGCGCCAGCTCTTTGGTCGGGTCGGCATCGATCTGTTTGCTGGTCCAACCGAAACAATGGTCATCGCAGATGAAACCGCAGCCGATGCCGAGCTATGCGCCACGGACCTACTGGGACAGGCCGAACACGGCTACAACAGCCCCTGCGTTCTGGTCACCAACTCGCGCAAACTTGCTGAAGAAACCATGAACGAGATTGATCGTATCCTCGGCATCCTGCCCACCGCCGGCACCGCCAAGGTCAGCTGGGAGGAGTATGGAGAGATCATCGTCTGCGATACCTATGACGAGATGCTGCAAGTGGCAGATGACATCGCGTCCGAGCATGTTCAGGTCATGACAGATCGCGACGATTGGTTCCTGGAAAATATGAGCTGTTACGGCGCGCTGTTCCTAGGCCCGCGTACAAACGTGGCTAACGGCGACAAGGTGATCGGTACCAACCACACCCTGCCAACCAAAAAAGCTGGCCGCTATACTGGTGGGCTCTGGGTCGGCAAGTTCATGAAAACACACAGCTATCAGAAGGTAGTCACTGATGAGGCCGCAGCGATGATCGGCGAATATGGCTCGCGCCTGTGTATGCTGGAAGGCTTTGTCGGCCATGCCGAGCAATGCAACATCCGCGTCCGGCGGTATGGGGGCATCAACGTGCCCTACGGGGAAGGCGCGGCTTATCGCGAGACCGCCGAGGCGTCCTCGTGACTGTCAGGCAACCGCCACAGAAATTGCGCCCGGGATTGCGCGAGCGTTACGGATTTTGAAAGAGAAACAGATAACACAATGCGAGATTTCGCAATGGATACACATTCTAACCACAAAGCCCTGATCGCGCCCTTGCGCGAGGCCATGTACAACTTTGACGAAACCGGCGTCCGCGCCGCGCTGCAGGCGGTGATTGCGCCTGATGCCGTCATTCACATGCCGCATCCATTCGGTGACCTGACCGGGCCGCTGGAACTCTACGATACCTGCTACGCACCACTTCTGAAATCCATGCCCGATTTGGAACGCCGGGATTGGATCGTGATGGGCGGGCCCACGGAACATGACGATGATTGGGTCGGCTGCGGCGGCCATTACGTTGGCACATTCGTCGCCCCCTGGTTGGACATCCCGCCGACGGGGCATCTGACCCATATGCGGTTCCACGAATTCTACCGCTTTGAAAATGGCAAGATTGTCGAGATTCAGACACTTTGGGACATTCCCGAAGTGATGATGCAGGCCAACGCCTGGCCGATGGCTCCGTCGCTAGGGTTTGAGTTCTGCATTCCCGGCCCGGCAACGCTGGACGGTATCGTGCCCGGACCGTGGGATGAGGCGAAATCTCAGGCCTCGTGCAATCATATCGTCGACATGCTGAACCATCTGAAAAAACACCCCAGTCAGGGTGGGCCCGCAGTGATGGAGATGGAGCGGTTCTGGCATCCGCGCATGAACTGGTACGGCCCTGCCGGGATAGGCACCGGGCGCGGCATCGCAGGATTCCGCAACTGGCATCAGATACCGTTCCTGAACGGGATGCCCGACCGCGGTAAATACGTTGAAGATATCACCTACCATTTCTTTGGTGATGGAGACTATGCAGCTGTGACTGGCTGGCCGGACATGATCCAGACCGTCACGCATGATGGCTGGATGGGGATTGCGCCTTCAGGCAAGCGGATCACCATGCGTAGCCTTGATTTCTGGCGGCTCGAAGATGGGTTGATCCGTGAAAACTGGGTCATGGTCGATCTGCTGGACGCCTACCGCCAACTGGGCGTAGATGTCTTTGCCCGCCTGCGCGAGTTCAACAAAGCACGTGTTCCGGGCACAATTCCGTTCCCGATCGGCGAGGTCTGATATGCCCCAGTTCCCCAGCACCCCAAGCTTTGACCTGAGCGGCAAGCACGCGCTCGTTGCTGGAGCTTCGTCCGGCATCGGCATGGCCTGCGCTGTGGCGCTGGCGGAACATGGTGCTGAGGTCACTTTGGCGGCGCGCCGCACTGGCGCGCTGCAAGAAATCGCACAAGGTATGTCCGCACAAGGGTGGTCTGCCAATGTCCTGGAACTGGATGTTTCAGATGTGGGGGCAACCACTGAGGCCGTGGCGCAGAACGGGCCGTTCGATATTCTGCTGAACTCGGCGGGGCTTGCCCGTCACAGTAAGGCAGTGGACACGCAGCCAGATGATTTCGATGCAGTGATGGGTGTTAATGTCAAAGGCGCCTATTTCCTGACCCAGGCCGTTGCCAAGGGCCTGCTTGACGCTGGTCGCCCCGGTTCGCTGATCAATATCTCTAGCCAGATGGGCCACGTCGGTGGTCGTGAGCGCGCGCTTTATTGCGCGTCGAAATTCGCGGTTGAAGGGTTCTCCAAGGTGATGGCGCTGGAATTCGGCCCTGCGAAGATCCGGGTCAACACGATCTGCCCCACCTTCATCCTAACCGATCTGACAAAGTCAACTTTTGAGGACCCGGACAAACGAGCCTGGATTCTGGACAAAATAAAACTGGGTCGCCCAGGAGAGATTGAAGACATCATGGGGGCCGTCGTCTATCTGGCCTCGGATGCATCGGCATTGGTGACGGGCACCGCGCTGATGATTGATGGAGGTTGGACCGCGGATTAATGGCGACACAAAAAGTTACATCCTTGGAAGTCGCCCGCCTCGCAGGGGTCAGCCAATCTGCAGTCAGTCGGGTTTTTACCCCTGGCGCATCGGCATCCAAGAAAACCGTAGAAAAAGTGCGCAAGGCTGCCAAAGAATTGGGATATCGCCCGAACGTTTTGGCCCGTGCTGTAGTGTCCGGGAAAAGCCGGATCATCGGCCTCGTCGTTGCTTATCTGAACAACCAGTTCTACCCTGAAGCGCTGGAAAAGCTGACGAACGCCCTGCAGGAGCGGGGATACCACGTACTGATATTCATGGCGTCGCAACAGGCTGGTAACATTGACAGTGTGGTCGAGGAAATACTCGACTTTCAGGTCGACGGAATCATCGCGGCCTCTGTGGCTTTGTCGTCGGACCTGTCCGATCGCTGCCGAACCGCTGGTGTGCCGATGGTGCTGTTTAACCGGGCACAAGACGACATTGCAATGTCGTCGGTCACATCCGACAACGTCGCCGGAGGACGAAAGGCCGCCGAATTCCTGTTAGCTGGCGGGCATAAAAAGATCGGTTTTATTGCCGGATGGGAGGGCGCCTCGACCCAGCGCGATCGCGAAGCTGGATTTGTAGCGGCCTTACAGAAGTCAGGTGTCACCTTGCACGCCCGCGAGATTGGGAATTTCGTCGCAGAAGAAGCGCGGCAAGCGACACTAAACATGTTCGAAGCCGATCCGCCTGATGCGGTGTTTGTCGCCAACGATCACATGGCCATTTCCGTGATGGATACGCTGCGGTTCGAATTGGGATTGAGTGTCCCGGGCGACGTTTCAGTTATCGGGTACGATGATGTTACTGTCGCCTCATGGCCGGCCTACAACCTGACCACAATTCGACAGCCCGCCAATCGCATGGTCGCGGAAACGGTGGATATTCTGCTCAGCAAGATCGAGGATTCCGACGCTCGCCCACGCAAGGTTGAGATTGACGGACCGCTTATTGTTCGCGGCTCGGCCCGCATACCTGAAGGATGGAAGACATGAAGGGATTTGATCCCAAATTCAAAGATTTTCCCGATTACATCATTGGGATCACCAAAGAGATTTGGGAGGATCGCGGCATTGCCACTTTGCACCACTATTATGCGCCGGATATCGTGGTACGTTCGCCCGGTTCAGTTGTTGTTGGCAATCAGGGGGTTATCGCCGCCACGATGGCGACCCTTGCCGAGTTTCCGGATCGTACATTGCTTGGCGAGGATGTGATCTGGTCGGGCACTCCCGAAAAAGGCATGCTCTCGTCGCACCGCCTGCTGTCCACGGCTACGCATTTGGGCGATGGCGTTTATGGCAAAGCGACCGGCAAAAAGCTGGTTTATCGCATCCTGGCTGACTGCCACGCAATCAATAACCAGATCAACGACGAATGGCTGATCCGCGACCAGAGTGCGATTGTCCAGCAGATGGGCTGGGATCCCAAGGAATATACCCGTGACTTGATCGCGCGAGAGGGCGGGTCTGACGGCTGCGTGCAACCCTACACGCCTGCAAACGACAAGCCTGGCCCTTACAAGGGTCGTGGCAATGACAATGAATGGGGCCAGAAATACGCCGACATCCTGAACCGGATCATGAATGCCGATATGTGTGTGATCGAGGCTGAATATGACCGCGCTGTTCTGTCGGAGTATCCCGGCGGCACCACAGGCCATAGCTGGGGGCCGGTGGATCGGTTCTGGATGGGCCTGCGCGCTTCTTTCCCAAATGCAGAATTCAAGATCCGCCACCAGATTGGCCGCGACGATCCGATGATGCCACCTCGCGCCGCGATCCGCTGGACGCTGCACGGCAAACACGACGGCTGGGGTGTCTTCGGTGTGCCGACCGGGGCCGAGGTTTTTGTGCTGGGCATCAGCCAGGCCGAGTTCGGACCCTGGGGATTGCGCAAGGAATACACTCTGTTTGACGAAACCTCGATCTGGAAACAGATTCTGCTGAAAACCGGCGATCTCTAGAATGTTGCACCGTATCTCAAATCTGGATGCTGGGCAGGCGTTGCGGCGGTACCACGCCCATCGCGCCAGTCTGCGTGCCCGGCGGCTGAATAATCGCCCGCCGGGAGGTTTGGTTTGATCCGATCAAAGCCAAATCAAAAGGAGAAATGATATGAGTATCATCCAAAGCCGCATCGTCCGTTATGGCGAGCTGAAGCCTTGCAAAACCGCGTTCATTGACGCCCATACGCCGGGCTCTGACCAGAAAGAGAACTTTACCATCATTGGTGGCGGCGTAAGCGAAAGCCCCGACCAACACGTCCACATCACCGACAAGATCGGGTTCAACATCGGCGCGGCGGGACAACCGCCGAGATGCCGCAATTCGCTGCACAGCCACACCACCGCCGAGGTTTTCTTTGTTGCCAAGGGCCGCTGGCGGTTCTTCTGGGGTCGTTACGGTACCGCAGGTGAGTTCATCGCCGAGGAAGGTGACATCTTCAACATCCCAACCGGCATTTTCCGCGGGTTCGAGAACGTGGGCCAGGACTACGGTATGATCATGTCGATGCTGGGCGGCGACGACGCAGGTGGCGGCGTCACATGGGCACCGCAAGTCATTCAGGACGCACAGGCCCATGGCTTGGTGCTGGGTAATAATGGTGTCCTGTACGACAGCAAGAAGGGCGAGGAATTGCCGCACAATGTGCAGCCCATGCCGCTGCTGACCGAGGAAGAGCTGACGGCGTACCCCGAGGTTCCCGTTGACGCGGTGATCGGCAAATATGTAGCCCGCTACTGGGATTTGATGGCGCTTGCTGCGGACAAACCCGCAGTTGTGATCGGTGAAAATGGCCTGATCAAGGACAAGCCCGGTTTCGCGGTTGATTTCCTGACACGCGGCTCGGCCGTGACGCAGCAGGTAAAGGTGGACAAACCCGTGGTTCTGATGCCGGCCAGCGGCCATTGGCGCATCAAGATCAACGAGGTCGAGGTTACCCTGTCCAACGGCGATACCGCGCTGGTTCTGCCCGGTGAAAGCTACAGCACCGAACCGTCGATGACCGGCGAAGCGGGTCAGTACCGCATCACCGCGACCGACGATCCGGCAGGTGCGACCTGGACAGGTGCATGACACCAAAATTGCGTGTCCCGATTTCATTCGGGGTGCGCTCAGCGCATGATCAAGATATGAATGGAGATGAATACATGACCCGCATTTTAACCACCCATGTGGGAAGCCTGCCGCGCAGTCAGGAGGTTGTTGACTTCATCTTCGCGCGCGAGCGGGAGGAACCGTTCGATCAAGCCGCATTCGATGCCTGCATGACCGCTGCCGTGTCCGAGACCGTGCGCAAACAGGCCGAGGCCGGGGTTGATATCGTCTCGGACGGTGAGACGTCAAAAATCTCTTATGCCACTTATGTGAAGGATCGCTATACCGGCTTTGCTGGCGACAGCCCGCGCAATGCGCCGGCGGATCTCAAAATGTTTCCGGGCTTTCTGCAGCGTTTGGCGGATGACGGCGGTACGCCGCAATATGCGCGGCCCATGTGCGTGGGTGAGGTACGCTCGAAAGGGACGGGTGAGCTTCAAAAGGACATAGACAATCTCAAGGCCGCGATGGCCGAACATGGGGTCGAACGCGGATTTATGAACGCCGCCAGCCCCGGTGTGATTTCCCTGTTTCTGCAAAATGACTTCTATCCGACGCGCGAGGCCTATCTGGCCGCGCTCGCCGATGCGATGAAGGACGAGTACGAAACCATCGTTGGTGCGGGGCTGGATTTACAGCTGGATTGCCCGGATCTCGCGCTGTCACGCCATATGCTGTTCACTGATCTTTCCGACGATGAGTTCGTGAAAATTGCCGATATGCATGTTGAAGCGTTGAATCACGCACTTCAAAATGTCCCTTCTGACAAAGTGCGTATCCATATTTGCTGGGGCAATTACGAGGGCCCGCATTGCTGTGACATCGGCATGGACAAGGTATTTTCGACATTGATGTCCACCAAATCTCGTTATGTTCTGTTCGAAACTTCAAACCCTCGACACGCGCATGAGTGGACGGTATTCCGTGACCGCGTGGGTGAAATCCCGGATGACAAGATTCTGGTACCCGGCGTGGTCGACACAACGACCAACTTTGTCGAACACCCGGAACTGATCGCGCAGCGTGTTGAGCGGTTTGCGAAAATCGTAGGCACCGAACGTGTGATTGCCGGATCGGATTGCGGCTTCGGCACCTTTGCGGGCTTTGGCGCGGTCGACCCGGATATCGCTTATGCCAAGCTTGGCGCGCTTGCCGAAGGGGCTGCCTTGGTCAAATGACGCCGCTTATCCTCCTGCCCGGAATGATGTGCGATGCGCGGTTGTTCACCCCGCAAATTGACGCTCTGTCGGGCAAATACCCGATCCTGTCCGCACCCATCGGCGGACATGACTCGATGCAGTCTCTGGCCGCCGAGGTTCTGGCTTACGCGCCCCAACGCTTTGCGCTCGCGGGGCTGTCAATGGGCGGTATCGTGGCGATGGAAATCCTGCGGCAGGCCCCGACCCGAGTGGCTGGTCTGGCATTGATGGACACCAATCCTCTGGCAGAGTTGGACGAGGTCAAGGCCAGGCGCGGCCCTCAGATCGATGCCGTCGAACGGGGAAACCTGCGCAAAGTGATGGCCGAAGAGATGAAGCCGAATTACTTGACGGATGGCCCGCGCCGCGCCGCCATTCTGGATATGTGCATGGATATGGCCATGGATCTTGGCCCTGATGTTTTCATCAATCAATCCAAAGCTCTGCGTGATCGCCCTGATCAAAGTAATACGCTGCGCGACTACACCGGCTCAGCAATCGTTCTCTGCGGCCGCGACGATACCCTGTGTCCCGTCTCAAGGCATCAATTGATGCACGAGTTGATGCCCCACAGCCGGTTAGAGATCATCAAAAACGCCGGCCATCTGCCGACTCTGGAACAACCACAACAAACAACGGCGGCTATGACCCGCTGGCTGGAGATGATATGAACCAATCCCTGCTGGACTTGCTGAAAAAGGTCGATACTCCGACTGTTTGCAACGCCATCGAAGTGGCTCAGGGCAGGCGCGGTTTTAATGATTTCACCCGGGGCACAATGTTGTGCTCTGATCCCGATGCGGGCGCGATGGTGGGATATGCCCGCACCGCGAAGATTGCCGCCGTGAACCCACCGACCGACGCATCTGACGTGATCCGCGCGCGTCGCATGGATTACTATCGGCATATGGCTTCAGGCAGCGGCCCATCTGTGACCGTGGTGGAAGATACGGATTACCCCGACTGCGTTGGCGCATATTGGGGTGAGATCAACACCACGGTCCACAAGGGCTTTGGCGTCAGTGGCGCGCTGACCAATGGCGTGATGCGGGATCTTAGCGACCTGCCGGACGAGTTTCCTGTCGTTGCCGGGTCTGTTGGGCCAAGCCACGGATTCGTACACGTGAAAGAAATTGGAACACCGGTGACAATCTTCGGCCTGTTGATCAGGGATGGAGACCTTGTGCATGCCGACCGGCATGGCGCTCTGGTGATCCCGTCCGAAGTGTTGGACAGGCTAGAACAGGCGATCATCAAGCTGCTTGCTACTGAAAAACTGGTTCTGGATCCGGCGCGCGCGCCGGGTTTCGATTTCGACGCCTTTGAAAAAGCGTGGACGGCGTTCGAAGCCTCGAGAACTTAGAAGCAAGAGGCTGCGTAACGGGTACAGGAGACCGGTCGAGACGAAACATTCTGGAGGCGGTTTTGCATAGTTGCATGGGTGACGCGAGTTGTGTCTCGACGTAGACATTGAATGCGGTCCGATTAATTGGGTCATCAAGCACCAAAAGTGCTCTGAGTTCATTAACGCGCAAGCTTTCGATAAAGACCTGCGCCCGCCAGGGACCGAAGGGCGCATCCGCTTCCTAGAAAATGCCGCACGCGGATCGTCCCAATAGACGGGTCATCTTGGTTGTGTTAGCGGGTTCGTCGATGAAGACCTAGCCGAGCTTTGTCGCAATCTTTGGAGAACAATGTCCAGATTGAGCGATCGCGGCGGATCTAGGCGGCCAGTACCGCGAACTAGCGATACGAGCAGAGTCCGGGCGTGATTTGGTGTTTGCGTATCATTTGAGTGCCATGTTCTCGCGCATGATAACAGTTATGACTTCTTGTCCCAGCCGCTTAGTTTCTTCGGCGGCTTGCTTGTGGATCGACTGATCGGGAGCATAGACAGCGATGCACAGATGATGGTCGCCAAATACAACGCGCCCGGCTTCCTGATCATCCGCCGCCTCCAACAGCTGCTCGTGCAGGGACATCCAGCGTCGTCCGCAGTGCGCACTTGCCGGCGATGTGTTGCTGGTCTGACGTCAGCGAACTCGTTGAGCCTGTGGCTCGGTAAAAGACCTATCATTCGGAATGCAGCAATAATCATCAGCGTGGTGCGGATATATGGGCTGGCGAGAGAAGTGGAGGGAAAATTGCGCCATGGTTCAACTTCTTGCAGTTACCCCAAAGCGCAAAGCATGGAACAAAGGGCGGATTATCGGTCAGAAATGACCGCTGCTGTCAAAACAGGTTAGGGCGATCCGCTCGCGGCTTGAACTGAAAAAAATTTCGCCGTGAGCAGAGGTCAGTTGCATTTGCAAAGTCCCTAAGAGTTGGTCATCCTTGTTGCTATGGATTTTCTGAGCGTCAGTCACAGCAGTTTTCTTGTCGCGATGTCGTGTATGGTTGCGCTTGTTGCAGGGTTTACAGGGCTGTCGCTGACTAGGGATTTGTCCAACAAACCGATCTTTCAAAGGAAGGTATCTATCGCTCTTGCCTCGGTCGCTTTGGGCGGTGGGATATGGGCGATGCATTTTGTGGCCATGCTTGGGCTGAAGTTGCCGATCCTGTTCTATTATGACGCGGCCATTACACTTGTGTCCGCTCTTTGTGCGATTTTGATTGTCGGTGCTGCGTTGATCCTGCTGCACTTCGCCAAACGCACGCCACTTATTATCGCATCTGCGGGCGCAATTGTTGGTGTAGGCATTCTGGTCATGCACTACATTGGCATGGCGGGGCTCGAGTTGTGTCGCGCCGTCTATACGCCCTTTGGCGTTGTCATTTCATCGGTCGTCGCCATTTGTTTATGCATGTTGGCTTTTTGGATTGCCTACGGGCAGCGGACCAATCGCAATATCTTGCTTGGCACCGTTTGTTTTGCGATGGCCGTCTGCTCGGTTCATTTTTTGGCGATGGCGGGGACTAACTTTGTGGCCGAACCCAGCACCGCTGACTTTGGGCCGTCAATGAGCAATGAGACGCTTGCGCTTGGTGTTATCTTTTTCAGTTTCGTGATTTTCGGTGCCTGTCTGTGGGTGAGCGTGACCTACCTAATTCCGCAAACCCCTTTCGCGGAGCATTCAGCCGAACAAGACGCGCCGCCACAACGCGGCACCGGATTGCAGATCCCGTGTGAACGCGACGGCAGCAAGGTTTTTGTCAGGTCTGAGGATGTTTCATTCGTCAGGGCTGACGGGCATTACACTCAAGTCTACACCAACACTGAACGCCTGTTTTGTGCATGGCCTGTGACTGAGGCGGTTAAACGCCTGTTGCCCATCGGGTATTTGCAAACGCATCGCAGTTATCTCGTAAACCCCATCCATGTATCCCGGTTCGAGCGGACCAAAGACAAAGGGCGCTGCATCTTTGCCGAAAGTGAATTGCCCCCGGCACCTGTCAGCCGTTCTAAATTGAAAGTGATTCAGGATGCGCTTGCTTCGCAAGTCAGCGCAGTTCGTGCGACCTAGCGCGCAGTTCGTGCAAAATGTCTGTATTTCATTGATTTTCTAATGCTGCGGCATACGGGTGTATGCAGTCTTCATTCCAAGCAAGAGCATTCGCTTTCAGGGAGGAGACAGCCGATGATTCCAGCGACATTCGAGTATTATCGCCCCAAGGACATGGCAGGTGTCCTATCAATCTTGTCAAAACACGGAGACGATGCGCGCGTTATGGCTGGGGGTCATAGCCTTATCCCCATGATGAAGCTCCGCATGGCGGACGTGCCGCATCTGATTGATCTGCAAGACGTCGGCGGAATGTCTGGCATCGAGATTGGCGCAGACAGCATTCGCATTGGTGCCATGACCACGCAGTCTGACATCATTGATCATGTAGGGCTGGCAGACGCAGCGCCGATCCTGCGCGAAGCTGCGTTACAGATTGCCGATCCGCAGGTTCGCTATATGGGTACTGTTGGCGGAAATGTCGCCAATGGTGATCCAGGCAATGATATGCCGGGTCTGATGCAATGCCTGGATGCGACCTTCACGGTTGTCGGCCTGGAAGGGGAGCGCGATATCGCGGCCCGCGACTTCTATGAGGCCGCCTATATGACAGCCCGAGAGGATGAGGAAGTCCTGACAGCCGTCACGATCCCGCTGCCTACCGGTGGCTACGCCTATGAAAAGCAAAAGCGTAAGATCGGTGACTATGCTACCGCCGCTGCTGCCGTTCAGATCGTCAAAGAGGGTGGGTCTTGTGTGTCTGCATCCGTCGCGATGACCAACCTCAGCGACATCCCGGTCTATTCTGAGGCAACAGGTGCTGCGTTGGTCGGGACATCTGTAGATGATGCCGCGCTCAAGGCGGCAATGGCGGCGATGTTGGGCGATATTGATCCAACTGAGGACAATCGCGGCCCCGTCGCATTCAAAAACCACGTGGCTGGCGTCATCCTGCGTCGCGCGATCGAACGCGCCTGGTCGCGGGCGTAGGAGAACACATCATGTCAAACAAAATGCACATCAAGTTGAACGTGAATGGCAAGGATGAGGAATTCCTCGCCGAACCGCGCGAGCTACTAATCTACACGCTGCGCGAGCGGTTGAACATCACCGGTCCACACATTGGTTGCGAGACCTCACATTGCGGGGCTTGCACCGTGACCATCGACGGCAAGTCGGTCAAAGCTTGTACGGTGTTCGTGGCTCAAGCCAGCGGCAAAGAGGTCACCACCATTGAGGGCATTGGTGGTCCGGACGATCTGCACCCGCTGCAAAACGCTTTCAAGGAACATCACGGGTTGCAGTGCGGATATTGCACGCCGGGCATGATTACTCGTGCGACGAAGCTGCTTGAGGAAATCCCGAATCCGACCGAAGAGGAAATCCGCTTCGGAATGGCGGGAAACATTTGCCGCTGCACCGGGTATCAGAACATCGTGAAATCCATTCAGGCCGCCGCCGCCGAAATGTCAGCCGCGAAGGAGGCCGCAGAATGAAGGACGAAGTGACAAGCCGCGAAGAGCGCGTCGAAAATCTCAAGGGCATGGGCTGCTCGCGCAAGCGGGTCGAAGATGCTCGATTCACCCAAGGGAAAGGCAATTATGTCGACGATATCAAGCTGGACGGTATGCTGTTTGGCGATTTCGTCCGCTCACCCTATGCCCATGCACGGATCAAGAACATCGATACCGCTGCTGCGCTGGAGGTGCCCGGCGTTCTGGCCGTCTTGACTGCAGCTGATCTAGAACCGCTAGGTCTGCACTGGATGCCTACGCTTGCAGGCGATAAGCAGATGGTGCTGGCTGATGGCAAGGTTCTGTTCCAGGGTCAGGAGGTCGCCTTTGTCGTCGCCGAAGACCGCTACGCTGCTGCCGATGGGATCGAGTTGGTCGAGGTGGAGTACGAAGAACTGCCCGTGATTGTGGACCCGTTCGACTCTCTGAAATCCGACGTGGTTCTGCGCGAAGACCTGGTTGGCGAGGGCGGCGCGCTACCGGACGGCGCGCACGGACCACGTAAACATCACAATCATATCTTTACGTGGGAAGCAGGTGACAAGATGCCGACCGAAGAGGTGATTGCCAATGCCGAGGTCGTTGCGACCGAGAGCATGTATTACCACCGCACCCACCCTTGTCCGCTGGAGACATGCGGCTGCGTAGCGTCGATGGACAAGGTGAACGGCAAGCTGACGCTTTGGGGCACTTTCCAGGCGCCACACGCGATCCGCACCGTGGTCTCGTTGATCTCAGGCATTGAGGAACACAACATCCGGGTGATCTCGCCGGATATTGGTGGCGGCTTTGGTAACAAGGTTGGCGCTTATCCCGGTTACGTCTGCTCGGTCGTGGCCTCAATCGTGACGGGAAAACCTGTCAAGTGGATCGAAGACCGGATGGACAATCTGATGACCACCGCCTTTGCACGTGATTATCACATGACAGGAAAGATCAGCGCGACCAAAGAAGGCAAAATCACCGGGCTGCACTGCCACGTGACAGCCGACCATGGGGGCTTTGACGCCTGCGCGGACCCTACCAAGTTCCCTGCCGGTTTCATGAATATCTGCACCGGATCCTATGACATTCCGACCGCATATCTTGAGGTAGACGGTGTCTACACTAACAAAGCCCCCGGCGGTGTGTCCTACCGCTGTTCGTTCCGAGTCACCGAAGCGGTCTATTTCATTGAACGAATGATTGAGGTTCTGGCGATTGAGTTGAACATGGATGCTGCCGAATTGCGCAGGATCAATTTCATCAAGAAAGAGCAATTTCCTTACAAGGCCGCGCTTGGTTGGGAATATGACAGTGGCGACTACCACACCGCATGGGATAAGGCCCTGACGACCGTCGACTACGATGGCTTGCGTGCAGAGCAGGCCCAACGGATCGAGGACTTCAAGGCTGGCAAGACGCGTAAGCTAATGGGAATCGGTCTCAGCTTCTTTACCGAGATTGTGGGCGCAGGGCCGGTCAAGAACTGTGATATCCTCGGGCTTGGCATGTTCGACAGCTGCGAAATTCGCATCCATCCGACGGGATCGGCGATTGCCCGGCTTGGCACCATCTCGCAGGGACAGGGGCATGCGACGACATTCGCGCAGATCCTTGCGTCTGAGATCGGCTTGCCTGCTGACAGCATTACAATCGAGGAAGGTGATACCGATACGGCGCCCTATGGGCTTGGCACTTATGGATCTCGATCCACCCCGGTGGCAGGTGCCGCCACGGCAATGGCGGGCCGCAAGATCCGAGCCAAGGCGCAGATGATCGCGGCCTATCTGCTCGAGGTTCACGACAATGACGTAGAGTTCGATGTGGACCGGTTCGTAGTCAAAGGCGCGCCAGAGCGGTTCAAGACAATGAAGGAAATCGCCTTTGCCGCCTATAACCAAGCCATTCCCGGGATCGAGCCTGGCCTGGAGGCGGTCAGCTACTATGACCCGCCCAACATGACCTATCCGTTCGGGGCCTATGTGTGTGTCATGGACATCGATGTCGATACCGGTGTCCCGGAAATCCGCCGCTTCTACGCGCTGGATGATTGCGGCACGCGCATCAATCCGATGATCATCGAAGGTCAGGTACATGGCGGCCTGACCGAGGCACTTGCTGTCGCACTGGGACAGGAGATTGCTTATGACGACATGGGAAATGTGAAGACCGGCACGTTGATGGACTTCTTCCTGCCCACAGCATGGGAAGTACCGAACTACGAGACGGACTACACCGTGACACCTTCCCCGCATCACCCGATTGGCGCTAAGGGCGTGGGCGAAAGCCCGCATGTAGGCGGCGTGCCCTGTTTCTCAAACGCGGTACAGGATGCATTCCGCCCGTTTGGTAACCGTCACACCAATATGCCCCATGACCACTGGCGGATTTGGCGCACTGCCAATGAGCTCGGCTTGCACGATTAATTCAGACTTGGGCACCCAATGATTGGGTGCCCAGACTGCTGGGAATTGAATATGACTTGGACTGACCTTCAGACCGCATTGTCAGCGGACGGCTATGTTGCATCCGACGACCTTGCTGTAGCGTTACATCTTGCGCTTACCCTTGGGCGGCCTTTGCTGCTTGAAGGCGCTGCAGGTGTCGGCAAAACCCAGCTCGCCGCCAGTCTGGCCGCACAGCGCAAAACCAAGCTGATCCGCCTGCAATGCTACGAAGGGTTGGACGCCGCACAGGCCATTTACGAATGGAACTATCAACGCCAGCTTTTGACGATCCGCGCCGCGGCAGAAGATGGTGAGACTGGCAAAGCCGTCGAAGATCGTATTTTTTCACGTGATTTCCTGCTCGAACGTCCACTGCTGGCCGCCATTACACAAGATGTGCAGCCCGTTTTGTTGATTGATGAAATCGACCGGGCAGACGAAGAATTTGAAGCCTATTTGCTGGAAATCCTGTCGGAGTTTCAGATCACCATCCCTGAATTGGGGACGGTAACTGCGGTCTCCAAACCCATTGTGATCCTGACGTCCAACGGCACACGTGATCTGTCGGACGCGCTGCGCCGCAGGTGCCTTTATTCCTATGTCGACTACCCTGACCGTCAGGCCGAGTTGGAGATCCTTAATGCCCGCTGTCCCGGCATCGAAGCTCGGCTTGGCGCGCAGATCGTTGGTTTCGTTCAGAAACTCCGAGAGGAAGAGCTGGAAAAAGTTCCCGGCATTGCGGAAACGCTCGATTTCGCCGCCGCCCTGATGGGGCTTGGCATCGCAGACCTGACCTCTGACCCAGCAGCCTTGCAGCACACCCTCAGCACGCTTCTGAAAACGCAATCTGATCGCGCCAGTATCACATCCGAGGTGGCAGACCGCATCGTAGGTCGCGCCGCATGAGCAGGGTGACAAAATTCGCTGCGCGCGATCCTGGTGCTGCAGCGCGGGTCGCGGGTTTCATGGCGCATCTGCGCAACAACGGGCTGCGTTTGGGGGTGTCCGAGACCGACTTGGCCTTGGCCGCCCTTTGCGAAGTCAACGCGAGTCATCCCGATGAAAGCCGCCAAGCCCTTCGGGCTGTCTGCACCGGGTGTAAAGAAGAAGCCGCGCATTTCGATTCCCTGTTTGACAGCTACTGGATGGATATGGGTCGCGTGAAGCAGAAGATCGTTCAAAGTTCTCCCAGCAAAGGTGACGACAACGTTCATTCCTCACGCGATGCGCGCGGCGAAGATACCGGCAGCGCGGGGTCTGTCAATACGCCCGATGGTGTTGATGGAGAGGCGGAAAGCGAGGGCGAAGGGCGATTGATTGCAACGGAGGTGCGCAATCTGATGCGTACAGACCTGCGCGATCTGGCTCGCCCTAAAGATATCTCAGAGGCCGAAGAAGTGGCGCGCCGCTTGGGTGCTGCGTTGCGAGATCGGCGCTCGCGGCGGCGGATCGCTGCACGCAAAGGCGATCGCCTGCATTTCCGCAAAACGATCCGGGCAAGCCTTGCGACCGGGGGCGAGCCTGTCCGCTTGATACGTAAACAACGCCCTGACCGCGCACGAAAAATCGTCGCGCTTTGTGATGTTTCGGGGTCTATGACTGTTTATGCGCAGGTGTTTTTGGCATTCCTTACGGGGCTCATGCGTTCTGATGTGACGGCTGACGCCTATTTGTTTCACACACGTTTGGTGCGGATTACCGAGGCTTTGCGCGACAAAGACACCATGCGCGCCATCGGGCGAATGTCTTTGATGGCCGATGGCTTTGGCGGCGGATCGGAAATTGGCCCGTCAATCGCTGTTTTCGCCAATACATATGCCAAACGTTTTGTGGATGCGCGCAGCGTCGTGCTGATCTTGTCAGATGGGTATGACACTGCCCCACCAGCCGTGCTGGATGCAGGACTGGGCAATCTGAAAAAGCGCGGCTGTAAGATCATCTGGCTCAACCCGTTGAAAGGTTGGCGCGACTATGCGCCTGTCGCAGAGGGCATGGCCGCCGCCTTGCCTCATCTGGATATCTTTTCTGCGGCCAATACGCTTGCGGATTTGGCCGCTCTTGAGCGCGAGGTTATGACGCTATGACCCCAGCTGAGTTTATGTCAGAAGAATTGGCCGACATCGCAAATGACATGCGCACCAAAGACCAGCCCTTCGCTTTTGCTACCATCGTGCGCACTGCTGGTGCGACGGCGGCAAAGCCCGGCGCAAAGGCTTTGCTCGGCGCCGATGGCACGATTCTACATGGCTGGCTGGGTGGTGGGTGCATGCGTGGCGCGGTGAAGAAAGCTGCGCTTGAGGCCTTTGCCAGTGGCCAACCCCAGCTTGTCTCTGTCGCGCCAGAAGAGCTTTTGACCCGGATGGGTGTCAGCGCAGGCGAAGAAGTGGAAGGCACGCGGTTTGCACGCAATGGCTGCCCTTCGAAAGGCAGCGTCGATATCTTCATTGAACCCTGTTTGCCTGTGCCACAGTTGGTGGTGCTTGGCGCGTCACCTGTGGCACAGACATTGGCTGCGTTGGCTCCGCAATTTCATTGGGCCGTTGTGCGGGATGTGCCAAAGGGCGGCGCAACCCCGGTTCACCAGCAGCCAGTCATCGTCATCGCCACGCAAGGCCACGGCGACATCGACGCATTGATGGCCTCATTACAAATACCTGCGAAACATGTGGCCTTTGTCGGCAGCAAACGCAAATTCGCAACGCTTGCTGAACGATTGATTGATAATGGTCTTGATGCAGACCGTGTCAATGCTATCAACGCACCAGCGGGTCTTGACCTGGGCGCGATCACGCCCGAAGAAATTGCCCTGTCCATCCTTGCGGATTTAATTCACCTCCGGCGTGCGCAAGTCGGCGAAACCCATGCCTGAGGTGTCTGCTATCATTCTGGCGGCTGAACAGTCGCAGCGCATGGGCGCGTCCAACAAGGTACTGTTGGACGTCGAAGGCGTTGCCATGATCCGGCAGTTGGTGAACCAATACCGAACCACGATTGATGGTAACATTATCGTCGCGGCGGAACATGACACAGACAAGGTTCAGGCTTCAACTGAGAGCACAGATACCCGCTGCGTTCTTAATCCCGATCACGCAAATGGGCAGCTAACCTCTGTCGCGAGCGGGCTTGCACCTGCGCTGCGCGCACGGCTCATGGTTGAACCCCCAGAGCGGCCCGGCTGTATGCGTATTACCCGCGATCACCCAGAGCTGGTGTGCCGTCATCCGCAGCCTTCAGCGGGCTTCTCCACGGATGTTGATACGCTGCCGACTACGCCTCAGATAAAGGACGCCGTCACATGAGGGCAATTATTAAAATACTTAGCCTGTTGCGCAAGAAACTGGCGCTTACGCCTGAACAGGCCGACCAAATCAGATTTCCCTGTTGCTAAGAAAAGGACCAACCATGGAACTCTCAGACGAGATCGTAATCAATGCGCCCAAAGACCTAGTTTACGCGGCCATCAATGATCCGGAGGTGCTCAAACAATGCATCCCCGGCTGCGAAGAGTTGATCAAGCATTCCGATACCGAACTTGAGGCCAAAGTTGTCTTGAAAGTCGGCCCGGTCAAAGCGCGGTTCAGCGGTGATGTGCAACTGAATACGACAGGTGCACCAGATTCATTTTCATTGACGGGGCAAGGCAACGGCGGGGCCGCTGGCCATGCAAAGGGCGGCGCGGATGTGACATTAACTGCCGACGGTGACACGACATTTCTGCGCTATGAAGCCAAAGCTGATATTGGTGGAAAACTTGCGCAACTTGGCAGCCGTCTGATTCAAAGCACAGCCAAGAAACTTGCCGCGAAGTTCTTCAAATCTTTCGCGGACGTCGTGAACGAGGCCTCACTTGCCTAATGTCATAACCTGCACAGACGATCCCAGCAGTATTGTCGCGCATGCTGTGTGTTTGGAGGGGCAATCCAAACGGTTTGCCTCAGTCACGCCTGTCGGGATCGAAGGCGGAGCGGCACGTGACCCTACTGAACATCCAGCGCTCCAACAGACGCTTTTGGCGCGCAAAGTCGGTACAATGTGCCTTGAGCTAATCGAAAGCGATTGGCGCCCAGCCTAGCCGGTCTGCGTTGACTATGCGCCCAAGGGGGGGGCGCGATGGTACAAATCAGTCAAGCGTTGAGTTATGAAGTTTTTGGTCTGTCGTCGGACATGAACGATATTGCAGCCGTCGGGCTGAGACAGGGACAGGATCGCCGCAGGCTAGCTCCGAACCCGGAAGCAGACGATTTAAGTAAGTTCGCTACTCCGCTACCGCCAATTGCAGTGTGCCATCAACTGAGGCCAGGATCGACTTTGGCATCCAAAGGTCGATCGTACGTTCCAATACTTTGTCGCCCGAAAAGAATATGCGCCCTTCAGTGACTTCGCGCGAAAAGCTGGATCTGCCATATAAAACTGCGCCAAATGATAATTTGGTCGTCTCAATGTACAGGTCTACGTCAAAGGCTGGTACGTCAATACAGGCCTCGACCATTTTGTTGCGAGGCTCATAGACCAGCCAGTACACCGGAAATGGCCCCTCTTCGTCAGTGAAGTTCATGCGTACTACGACCCGCCGCGGGGGCAGTTCGTCGACGATGACGGCACTGCGCAAACGCCACATAAGCAGTGATAGATCATAGCTGCAAACAGCCAGTTCCGCCTCGATATGTCGCTGTGCCCACTCGGCGAGAGCATCCAAAATCGGATTAAGTGCTTTAGCTTTATCAGTGGGCAGATAGTCAACTGTTCCTTTGGCTTTGTCCTCGACTCTCTCAATCAGATCGAACCGCTCCATCTCGGATAGTCGTTTGGATAATATGGCTGGAGAGATATTGCCAAGCACGCGCTTGATATCGCTGAATTTGGTGTACCCACCATAGACCATTTCGGTCAGAATTGGGATTGTCCAGCGGGGTGTCAAAATTTCACAAGCCTTCGAGACCGGGCAGATTAATCCATAGGATTTGGTGGGCATTGTCGCAATCCTTTCCCGCCTTCAGCTTACATCCTGCGTCGAGTTCCGATCCAGTTCAGAAATTGTATCACGGATTGAATTGTACTGAACTGGCCTAAGACTGTTGGGGTGCGCCATGCTTTCTCCGAAACGAGCAGGAGGACGAAGGCTGATGACCGACATCCCAAATTCATCCGCACAGACCCGTAGCGGTCTGTTCTGGGTAAGTAGGTTGTGGCGAAGCTTGCAAGCCCGCCATGCTGAACGGACCCTGCACCGGAAGCTGAATGAAGCACTGTGCGAACTTAACGCCCCCCAGTTACGAGACATCGGATTTGATAGGGGTGAGTTTACAAATACCGGGAACTACAAAACTAGTTCGGAACATCCACGTGATCGCGCGACAATAATCGAAATGACATTTTGAGATTGGCCAAGATCTGCCAAGCATCAAGGAACGAAGCTTTGAGTTGCAACTCATAGCGTATCATGTGCCGAAAGCCCGTTTAGTTACGCTGCGTCGGCCTCTATCTGGTCGCTGATCGTGCATATGCGGTGATCGGCCGGTTCGGTTGCGGGCGTTCGCGTTCGGCTCACGATATGACAAGTCCGAGTCCTTTGTGAGCGACAAAGCTAAAAAATTGAGCGCGCCGGATTGGACGCGCTCACCTAGCGGTTACGACACTCTCCTTTCTTGAAGCGTGGAGAAGCTTGCCTCGTAAGAAGTTCAGCAACGCACCTATTTATCTAAGACCGCAACTTTCATCAGGTTGGCAGCTCACCGTCGACACCTTGAACAAACCAATTCATCTCATGTACCTGCTTGTCGGTCAGTGCTTCGCCTTCATCGATAACCATCTCGCCATTTGCGTTGGTGATGGGACCAGCAAACGGGTTCAGTGTTCCATCTTTCAGCGCTTGTTCGACTTTGGTTGCGGCTGCTTTTACGTCATCTGATAGCGTGTCGTTGTAGGGTGCCATCATGAGGAGGCCCCCACTTATGCCATCCCAAGTGTGATCGGTTTCCCACGTGCCGTCCAAGACATCTTGCACTCGGCGTATGTAGTATGGCCCCCAATTGTTCACGATACCCGTAAGGTGCGCCTTTTGAGCGAATTGTGACATGTCCGCATCCTGTCCGAAGCAGAATACACCTGCCTCCTCGGCTCTCTGGCAGGGGGCCGGGCTGTTTGTGTGTTGAGTTATAAAGTCAGCGCCCTGGTCGAGCAAAACCTGTGCGGCGTCTGCTTCCAGTGCCGGGTTGTACCAAGTATTGACCCAGACAACTTTCACCTCGACATCCGGGTTTACCTTTTGTGCCGCCAGCGTGAAGGCATTTATTCCCATGATGACTTCAGGGATTGGGAAAGAAGCAACATAGCCTACGGTATTCGTCTCGGTCATCATTCCGGCGATGGTTCCAAAGACAACCCGACCTTCGTGGAAACGTGCGTTGTACACGCTGACATTGGGCGCGGTCTTGAAGCCAGTGTTGTTTTCGAAATGAACATTCGGAAACTTTTCTGCGACTTGCAGGGTTGGTTCCATAAAGCCAAATGAAGCCGTAAAAATCAGCTCATGGCCGGTCAAAGCAAGCTGAGTGATGACCCGGGTGGCATCAGGGCCCTCAGGTACACTTTCAACAAATGTCGTTTCGATCTGATCGCCAAAATGTGCAATGACGTCTTGTCGCCCGACCTCATGTCGATGGGACCAGCCGTTGTCGCCAATCGGGCTTGGATAAACAAACCCGACTTTCAGCTTTTCTTCAGCAAAAATTGGTCCTGACCCCAACATCATTGAAGCTGCGACGAAAATCCCACCTGCAACTAGCCTATTGAACTTGATCCTGCTTTCCATCGAATATCCTCCCTGTTCACCGACCGGACGCAACGAACCAAGCGTGTTGTGATATCGTTCTCGCGAATTGCGCCAAGCATCGGGTGACGACATGCATTGCGACGTTGCACGAAGCCTGACACTGTTTCGGCTTCTTGTGCGGATTTGGTGAGGAAAACTATTAGTCAAATCCCGATGCATTCAAGCGCATACATTCGCTTATTGCGTGCGCAAATTTAGAACGCCTTGCGGACATTTCCGTATTTAAGGGCATATCAATGCAATCTTTGGCCTGTGTTTCACAGAAGCACACGGCTTGTAGCCGCCGGGCACATAACCTTTAACGGAGTATTAGTTCGTTACCCAGCCGTGGATTTTGCCCCAGCTTCGATTTCCTCCAAGGTCCGCACCAATATTTGTGCCAGAGCTTGTGTCGTCTCTGACATTTGCGCGGGGTTGCGACCACTGAGTGTCAGAAGTTCGTATATGTTTTGGCCTTCGATCTGGCAGAACAGCAAGTCGCCTCTGGTCACTTCATCGCGCACATCCGCCCAGGTCAAAAAGCTGACACCAGCACCCTGAATGACAAGCTGCTTTATCGCGCTAACCGAGTTGGACTTAGCTATGGCCTGCGAATTCAGGCCCATACGCTGGATCATGGATTTCACGGTTGCATTTAATGACAATGAACGATCCGGAAGAACCAATTGCTGCCCTTGTAATTCCTCTTTCCCAACTACGTTTTTTGACCGAAGCTCTGGTGTAGGTTTCATCACAACCCCGATATCCAATCTTGTTTCATAGTGACATCGAAAACCAAGATCTCCGGGCATGTTAAATGCGACAACCAGGTCTAGTTCGCCCGCAAGCATTTGCTGAACGAGTTGAGATGTTCCGGCCACAACTACGTCAATTGCGACGGACCCATGCTTTTGTCTTACTTCGTCATACACTGTCGCCAGAAAGCCTTCGGCAAAGCACTCCATAATCCCCAACCGCACGTGACCGACGCGCCCTTTCAAGACTTCGATTTCGCTGCGTAGGGTTTGATCCTGGATTTGGAGATCCCGGATGTAGTCGACGACCAGTTTTCCAGCCTCGGTCAAGTTCATACCTTTGGCATGGCGCAAGAACAAAGGTGTCCCTAGCTCCCGCTCCAGATTCAGAACATGTCGATTAATCGCAGAAGGGGCCAGGTTCACTCTTTCTGATGCTTTCCGGATCGAGCCTGAGCTGGCAACAATTTCGAGAACGTGCGCGGCCTGGGTAATCAGTGGCATAGTGGCGTCCTAATTTTTAGTCTATACTGTCCGATTTATTATCATAGATTGGAACGCCACTAGCTCCTAGCTTTAACAAAAATCAAAAAGGGTAGAGAGATGACCCGTGATGTTCTGCTTTGCGCACCGCACGTACTGACCATGGATGCGCGGAATACTGTCTTAAACGACGCTGCGGTTCTTGTGCGTGGAAATGAAATTGCCGCTGTCGGATCTCGGGAGCAGCTAGTTCGCGAAAACCCGCAAGCGCATATTCAGGAGTTTCACGATAGCTTGCTAATGCCTGGCCTCGTGAACGCGCATTGTCATTCGGGTATTCTGCGTGGAACGGCCGAAGGGCTGCCTGTCTGGGATTGGCTGCGGATGTATATTGATCCCATGCATCGGGTCCTCAATGCGCGTGAAGCAGAAACGGCATCTTGGCTTTGCTATGCAGAATCTGCCCTGTCTGGATCGACGACAATCGTCGACATGTGGCGGTACATGCATGGCAGTGCGAAGGCAGCAGATACAATTGGCACGAGGGCAGTGCTTGTGCCGTATGTCGGCGAGCACCCGGACTACAACTATTTTGAAACTCTGGATTCCAATGAACAGCTTCTGGAAGACTGGCATCGCAAGTCTGATGGCCGGATCAATGTCTGGGTGGGTCTTGAACATCTTTTCTATGCGTCGCCTGAAAAGCACCGGGACTTCATCGATCTCACACTAAAATATGACACTGGCTTCCATACCCACAGCAATGAAGCCGAGATTGAACTACGGGAAATGGATCGCCGCTATGGCAAGCGCTCGGTTCATGTTCTCAAGGATCTGGGCTTTTTCGAACCTCGTAGTACCATGCTGGCCCATTGTGTCTGGTTGGACGATTCCGAAATCGAAGTCATCGCAGAAAATGGCGTTGGCGTCGCCCACAACCCGGTCAGCAATATGAAACTGGCAAGTGGCATTGCACCTGTGGAAAAGCTACTCAAATCTGGTGTTGCGGTTGGTATCGGTACAGACGGCGAAAAAGAGAACAACAACCTCGATATGTTCGACGACATGAAGTGCACGTCGCTTCTTGGAAAACTGAACAATCTGGACGCCAGCGCATTGGATGCGTGGGAGGTTCTGAGAATGGGCACAATCGACGGCGCAAGAAGCATCGGTCTGGAGAATGAGATCGGTTCATTGGAAGTCGGCAAGAAAGCTGACATCATTGCGATACAAACCGATACACCGCGGATGACGCCATTGATCAGTGATGGTGAATTTTTCAACCTCCACTACAATCTTGTGCATTCAGCCCGGGGCTCGGACGTGGTAATGACCATGGTAGACGGACAACAGATCGTCCGTGATGGACGACTTATGACCGCTGACATATCTGATCTGATCGCCCAGGTTCACGAAGTTCTTCCAGGGTTATTTGAGCGCCGCGCGGCATTTCTGGCTGAAAACTCTGATGGTGCGGTGAGTCCTGTTTGAGTGATGGCGCCACCTCTAAAGAGCTATGTTAGCCTTAAGGTAAACCGTTTCGGGCAGACCCCATAGGGCAAAATAGGAAAATCTGATGTGCGATGACCTGAAATATCTGCGTGAAACCATTAAGATCGCAAAAGAGTGCCGGGAAACGGGCAATCACCCTTTTGGAGCTATTCTGGTTGGCCCTCTTGGTGATATATTACTTCGCGCTGGAAACACGTATTCGTATGAAAAAGGTGTTGGGCATGCCGAGTTGAATGTTGCCTGCGCCGCAAGCCGAAAATACCAATCTGAGTATTTGGAAGAGTGTACGCTTTACACATCAGTGGAGCCGTGTTGCATGTGCGCCGGAGCCTGCTACTGGGCAGGGATCGGAACAGTCGTCTACGGTATGACTGAAAAGCGATTGGCTGTACTAACCGGAGACAACGAAGAGAATCTCACATTGGACCTGCCATGTGAAACTGTCTTTGCGGCCGGTCAACGAACAGTAGAAACACGTGGGCCATTTGCCGAAATCGAAGAAGAAGTTGCCGAGGGCCATGTGGATTTCTGGTAGTTTGATGCAAACTCTCAAAACATTTGCACGGTTGTCCTTCAAATGTTCAATTGAAATTGCGGGTTTATTGCGCATCTCGAACACCGCAAAGTCTTGTGTGGAATGACTGCTTTGGGCTGCCAACGGTTGCTGATGCGAAAAGCAATCCAGAGATGGCCGTGTCAATGAAGCTAGATACTTCGAACACGTTCGGCAGCTCCTGAGCCCGAAGTGGTCTTTACGGAATACGATTTGGAATTTGTTATTGCTCGTCCACTAGGCCTTCCAATTCAAAAGCAGAAATTTGGTCGCCAATTCCCTTTAGGTCAAAGGGTCCAGCCGGTTGCAGTTCGTATTCGATCTGCCATGCAGTCGCGTGCGAAACTAGGATTTGGTTTTCCACAGCTTGTTCGCAAAGCCGCGAAGCCAAGTTCGGGGCTGGGCCTATGGCAGAGTAGTCACGTCTACCTTCAAACCCGATTTGGCCCAATGTAGCCGCACCAGTACCAATCCCGATACCGACCCCAAGATGGCGTTCGTCCGAACCTGCCCTAAATGGGACCATTGCCTCTCTAACTGCGGTGCGCAGTTCTAATGCGAGGGTTGCGGCTTTCTGAGCCGGGTTTTTCATGGCAACAGGTGCTCCAAACAACACCATTAGGCCATCACCAAGAAAGCGCTCAAGAGTTCCTCCGCTTGTGTCGATCAGTGGGCCGCAAGCGCTGTGAAACGCGTTGAGAGCCTCGACAACCTGAGCTGGTGTTGCGGCATTTGCGAAAGCGGTAAAGCCACGCAGATCGACAAACAGAACGGTGATCTCTGCGCGTTGCGTGCGTAGGACATCAAGTTCATCCGGCGCAGAGACAATCATCTCTGCCACCTGAGCCGGCAAAAATCGCCGCAATCGATTTGTACGTTCGATCTCTTCGACCTGCATTTTGACCTTGTCCTCCAGCGCAGAGTTCAGTCCGGCGAGTTCAGACTTTTGGTTTTCTACCGCATCGTACAACTCGTCCAAATTCTTACTTGTCCGGTTCACATTTTCCGCAAGTTCTCCCAACTCGTCGCGATTGGATATGCTGACACGTGAATTGAAGCTTCCGACCGCAAGTTTTCCCAGCGCCAACCGGATCCGGTCCAGAGGGCCCGTGATTGAAGTTGAAATTGCAAACCCGAGCATCAGGCCAAGTGCGGTTGCAAATCCGGAAACGCCCAAGACCAAACGCTTCGCATGCTCAAATATGGCAGTATTCTCTTCCGCGTTTGCCTGCATCTCTCGCCCCAGCTCAAAGGAAATCGAAGAGATTATTCGATCAAACGCATTCAGGGCATCAGAAAACTCGGTTTCATAGATCGTTCTCGCTGCTCTGACTTCGCCTTGCACAAATAGGGTGCGCACTTGCGAGGCGGCCACTTGGACTTCTCGTTCCTTAACAAAAAATTCCTGTTCAAATTCTGGCGTAAGGAAATAGGTGGCCCTCCTATTGTTTCCTGTTTGCGAAGCAGCAGCACGAAATAATAAAACTTCATCGTAAAACTTACTTGAAAGCTCTTTGTTTTTTGTTTGGTCTCCGTGGTTCAGGAACAACTCAGCACCGGCGATCTTAATGGACTGGATGCTGCGGCTAATGGATCGCAAGGTACTGATCCGGATCTGATCGTCAATCAAATCATCTGTCCTCTCGTTGGCTCGACGCAACTCAGACAGCCCAGTCAGTGCCAACGCAACCATCAGGCCAACTAAGAACAAAAATGCGAAGGGCAACTTGAAGCGGATCGGAATAGCAATTCGCCCAATTAGCTCTCCGATCCAACGGAATGGAGCAAACTGCTTCATAAGTGCCACAGAATATTTGAGGGCCATTGCAAAACTCCTGGTCAAGGAAATGCGTGAGCATCTGCGGGCATTATGTTGGCAATCGGTCAATCCGCCAAATCCAGGCGGGCTCGTTGCGGCACAACAAATTATTGGCTCGGTAGTTTGGCAGATTCATTTATGAAGGTGTTCACTGCCTTCGCCTAAAAAGTAGAACTGGCATTGCAGCAAACATTTGCTGCCTTCTGCGCCGGTTTTTGACCAAATTGACGCCTGCCAAAAACTATAGACAGATCGCGAGGACCAACAGAAGATCGGCTCGTTCGCAAAGTGGCCATTTGAATTGATCTGTGTAGCGCCTGCGGCGAACAGCAGCTCAGTGGCCTAGTAGAAACAGGATATCACAGAACGAAGGTCCGCTTACTGGCAAGCGGTCAATTTGCTTTTCATCGGAACGGTAACTTTGGTGCGTTTAACGGATTTTGAAATCCGATCCTGTGAATGGCAATTTTGCGCGTAGAGATTAACTGAAACTACCTCGTAAGCGGACTCTTTCCGGCTTAATTTGGACCAACCGCAGATCGTCGCGGCTAAACAGCGACTTCAACCTATTGACCAACTCGTCCGGTGAGAGGCGATGCGTCAACTCAGCGAACTAGCGCTATGATTTTTTCGCTGATCGGCGTGAGGTTCGACAATCGGCTTCGTTTCAATCATTTAGCGGCAGTCGGTCTCGTCGATATCGGAAGAGTGTCTCCCAGTCTTAAACAGTTGAAGGCCACTCATGAATTCCTTCGAAGGCGAACAAAACTCGAAGGATGCGATCCTGTGCGCGGTTTCTTCTATGCTCGGAATGGCGTGTCATACAGCGATCTGGAAGAAATCATGTGCGAATGAGGTGTCCCGTTGACTACACTAGACTAAACAGATGGAACACGCGGTATTTCGCTGCAATCGCTGAAGCAGCGCATCGACGGAAAGGGCGTTGCGACCGATTCTGGAGAATGGGTGAGACTTACATCAAAGTGAAAGGAGTGTGGATTTATCTCTTCCGAGCTGCCGACCAATACGGCAAAACGCTCGAATCCTTGCTTTCACAGCACTGACACAAGCCGGTTTCCACAATGTTTCTCACCCGAATGCTGGAGTGTAATGGTTCGCTACGAAAGATCATCATCGATCAGAGCAGTGCCAATACTGCAGTTATCAAGGTTATCCATAAATTGCTCAAAGGTATTAGTTACCCGAACTAATCGAGATGGTGAGGTAGAAACCCCTCAACAAGGGCGGCGAATAGCACTATCGGTTCATGAAACGCCGGAACTCGCATCCGCGTCAATCTAATCCCAAAACTTGAGATACAGCCTCTCAACATTGATCAGGCCTCCCTTTTCTGTATCCTTCCATAGAAGGTGGTCGGCACCTTGATCGAGCACCGAATAGGCGAGGGCGCGGCCAATGAAATACACCAGAGACGGACATTGGCTGCGATCAGCAGGCGAGTTCATACAAGTTGGGTTGGCTCCTCAGTTGGTTCAGAAATTTGGGGAGGTCATTTTTGTAGAGCTCGCCAATCCCGACGTCGTATTAAAGCGAGGCGAGGATGTTGGAGTGGTCGAATCCAATAAGGCTGTTTCGGACATCGTCATGCCGTTGACTGGTGCAATCACAGCGGTAAACGAAGTAATACTGAAGCACCCTGAATTCGTCGGCAATGACCCTTTGGGTCAGGGGTGGCTGTTTGAAATGGCACCTCAGCAACGCGATGAACTACAGGATTTGATAACCGAGGATGAGTATCTGACGCTGGTCGTAACGGCATAAGTACCTGAGCAGACAAAAGGTTGACTGGAGGCAGATGCGAAGGTCATAATCGATTTATTGTATATGCATGAGGTGGACCGATGGCAAAACCATCAATGCCACGAGATTTAAGAAAGAAGATATTGCTTGGTGTAGCTGTTACGGCCATTCCTCTGGCCGGGTGTGATCTGATAAATGTAGATGGGTCTTCAACCGGCGGTACTTCCGCTGGCATAACAGCATCGCCTGACGAAGTTGCCGCATTTGAAGCGGCGAAATCACAGGGAACTGTTGCTTCGGTTGAACAGTTTCTTCGAAGCTATCCTGATAGCGCACTGGTGCGTAAGCTGCTTCAGGATCAGTCAACGACCACCCTCCGGCGGATCAATGAAGGTGTCGTTCGCAATCTTAGCCCCGCTGTTGTCAGCTCGCTTTCACCCCGCGTAAAACAGGCGCTTAGGTTAGACATAGATTCTGGTGCGGGTAATGAGGGGCGCAGCGGAGCTTCTGATGGTTACAGCGGCTAACCGTCGAACGGCAGCGCGTGAAACCGAGTTCCTCTTCCGCTGAAAGTAGCCACCCGGCCTCGGTTTCTATCATCGTGACCAACTATAATTATGGCCATTATCTTCAGGCGTGCCTGGATAGCTTGCACGCCCAGACGAGCGCGCCGGACGAGATCATTGTCGTCAATGACGGATCAACCGATGGCAGTGCTGATATACTTGCGAGTCAACGGCGGGTGACCGTAATCGATCAACCCAATGGTGGGCAAGCTGCGGCGTTCAATGCAGGGTTTGCGGCGAGCTGCGGTGAGATCGTGATGTTTGTCGATGCAGATGACAAACTTGATCCGCAGGCGATTGAGGTTGTCCGCCGGTTGTGGAGCGATGATATTTCCGCCCTGTCCTATGGGCTTCGTATGATCGATGGGCAGGGGCGGGGAATTGGCCAATATGCGATGGATTTACCAGACAGTGACTTGCTGGGCCGCATGCTCAGCCATCTGGCTATCCCGTTTATGCCTACCAGTGGGAATGCTTTTCGCCGCGACGCCATTGGTTGGGCTTTTCCTTTGCCGACCGAACGCTGGCGTATAAGTGCGGATGCGCTGCTTGTGCGGGTGGCGGTCATGGCGGCCCCGATCCGGCAGATCCGGCAGACTCTCGGGGCATATCGGGTTCATGGTCAGAATAATTATTTTCGCAGTGGCACCTCTGGCCCGTGGCGTGCCAATCGCGGTCTGCGCGACATTGCGCAAGCCGGGTTGGATCTGATCGCGCTTTCTGATCGGGCCAAGCGAGAATTGCCGCGTGCCCACCGCTCTAAGCTGTTGTTTGCAGCCACACGAAGTCAGATGAAAGCGGAAAATCTCGTATTCGACGCACAGGCGTTAATCAGGTTTCGCAAAAAGGCGCTGACGCTTGCCCGCGGTGCGAGAATTTCGGCCAGCCTGTGGGCGTATCTGACTTGTGCCCGCTATAGCCCGACGATCCGAAAGTGGGGCATCGATCCACGCTACCAACCGCGCATTGTTGGTTTGGTTTTGGACGTGTTTCGGGGCCGTGGGCTAACCCGTGATCTGAATGAGCCTGTGGCAGTCCGCGCACCCTTTGCCACACGTCTTACGCCAGGGGTTGCGCCGCCTCAGGACCCGCTGGAATGGTTGAAGGGACCGGAATGGTCTCGCGATCACAGCACTGGGGGCGCGGATCTGAGCGCTGATGTCGGCCGGTTCACACTTGCCCGGGCATGGTCTGGTCCTGCGCGGCTTAGCTTAGAAATAGGCCCGCTTCCGGGACCACCACTGGATGTCGCGGTGTTTCACAATGGGATGCCTTTGGGTTCCGATGAAGTGAAATCGAGTGCGACGCTTGAGTTCCTGCTGCCCGAAGCATCCTCAATGCCACCACCGCCAGATGAAATCGAATTGCGGATCAGAGATCGGATCAGTGCTCGGTTCGGGCCGTTGTCACGGGCTTGGCACAGGGCTCATCGTCTGCAGATCCATCGCATCGGGTTGAAACCAGAACCGGCCGAGCCACCTTCAGCCGTAGTACCGGTGACCGGTTCTGCGCAAATGTCTGGGCTTGGCGATGTGGTGCAAAAGCGAAATGGACAAGTGCTGCTGGGTGAGCGGTTGATCGGATCAGGCGAGTCGCTGTCAATTGCGATACCACCGCTGAAGCCGCCCTTTTGCCTGCAGTTGAACTTTGCGCCGGATCAGGTGCCCGGCGCGTTGACATTCGGGTTAAACGGTACCCTCTACCACGCTGAAATCGGCCCCTCGGGTCAATGTCTGATCGAAATACCCCAGACACTGGACGTTTTTCATAGCCCCGCGGTGATACGTTTCGATCTGCAACCAACCGAGTTTCTGGACGATCCGGTGGTCGCATTGCAAAGCCTGAGCTGGCTGCCCGAAGGGCCGATTGGACGCTATGGATTGCCTGCATTGGTGCCGGGCGGTTGGGCCGGTCCTGGGGCAGGGCAAGCGTTGCTGCCGTTCCTTTCAGATGGATGGCAACATGATCCGGACGGAACCGCGTTGATGCTGGGCAGCGCTGCACGACTTGTGCTTTCTCAAGCGGCGGTGGGCGCGGACGCGGTGCTGCGCCTTGATCTGGAGCCTTTGGACCCGTTGGCCCTGCGCGATAGGCTGGTGCTGGTGATCAGCGCTGATGGCACCCCTCGCACAACAGTGCAACTGACGGGTCCGGGTGTTGTTGACGTAGATCTTGGTGAACTTCTGGCAGGTCCACACCACCGGATTGAAATTGACATAATTGCAGCCACCCGTCCGCCGAACGACCAAGAGGATGAGGTCGCGGGAGATCACGGTGGACTGCGATTGAACCGGATTGGATTAGCAGCCGGGACCGCGCAGGTAGATGAAACTGCCAAATCTGTTCAGGCTCTACCAGATATGCATTTGGCCCGCGTTCTGACGCAGTTGCGGAAGGCATTACGGCAAGGGGCTGACAGCGGAACTCTTGCGACACTCAGAGACGAACTATTGAAGGCAATCTCCGCGCTCAGCCCCTCAGCTGCGTTTGGGGGGCTGACAGCGGATGATCTGGATACACTGGTTCAATTCTCTGCGAAACTTCCGTTCCGCAGACAGGACTTTAAGTCCTTGGATGGGACCGACTGGCTGCGTGATTTGGCGCAGCGGATATTGCAGGGCCCGGGCTTTGTTACTCTGCGGGGTGTGAAACTGACTTCGCTACCCGAGTTGACGCCCGATTTTGCCCAGGTACTCGGTCGCTATCTTGTCGCCGATCCGGTTGCGGGGACCTCGAAATTAGATTTGCAAACTTATCAGGAACATCTGGTTTCGGTGCTGGCTCAGGCACGCGCTGCGATTGCCAGCAGTCCCGAAGACAGCCCGCTCGGTCACCTGGCGGATCACATAATCACCTCTTTCGAAGCCCGACAATTACTGTTCAGCGACCTGCCGCTGCGACCCCATGTTCAGGGGTTTGCACATGCGCTTGAAGCCAAATTGCTGCGTGCAGGGTTCGATCTGTTTGCTCCGCAAGCCAGCCACTGCGGAGCACGCCGTGGTCCGTTGAAAATTGGGGTGATCCTGCACGACACGAAACCTTCACCCGAAACCTGGATATGGCGGGCGCTGTTGCGCAAGCTTCCAGCTGATCGGGCAGAGGTGACGATGTTTCTGACCGAACAGAACGCGGCTCCTGCCTCGGGTTTCGAAGGATGCAAGATTGTTGGCCTGGCGGGGCACTCTCTTTCGGCGACCGTGGCAGCCATACGAAGGGCGCAGATGGATGTTATAATACTGGGCGCAAACTTTTATGGTCATTGCTTCATGGCCGAAGTTTGCGCCCATCGATTGGCACCACGGCAGATTGCTTTGTCGGCCGCGTTTCCTGCGACCACGGGCTTCGCAAGTGTAGACAGCTTTGTTCTGGGTAAATCGGTTGCGCCGTCTCGTGCGTCCAAAGACTATTCTGAATCAGTATTGTGGGCCCCGGGTGCTGGGCAGGCGTTCGACATTCCACCTGCGCCCGATGTTGATGACCAGTCGAAACAGTTGACACGCCGCCGCGTGGGTGTTGAGGACGGGTCGGTCATGCTGGTGAGCGGCGCGATGAGTGATAAGATTGGGGCAGAAGTCTTGCAGGTCTGGACGCAGGCGTTAGCTGCCGTGCCAGACGCAGTGCTGGTGCTTTATCCTTTTGCCGAAAGTTGGCAGCAGACATATGATACCTCGGCCTTTAACGCCCGCGTGTCAGAGGCCTGCAGGGCCTCGGATATTGATCCGCAACGCATTCGCATTTTGCCACCGATCCCGAATATCGAGGTCAAGCAGGTGTTGGCTGCTGCAGACCTTTATCTGGACAGTTTCCCTTATTCCGGGGCCACGACGACGGTCGAAGCCCTGCAGTGCAACCTGCCGGTTGTTGCGATGAAAGGCACCACTCAGCGCGGTCAACAGGCGGCGGGATGGCTGTCAGAATTCGGGCTTGATGATTTGATTGCCACGTCGCGCCGCGCCTATGTCGAGATTGTAGCCGGTATTGCGAGCGATCCTGCACGATTGTCCGCGGTTCGAGACTGGATCGCAGAAAACCGGGATGCGGCGATGGCGCAACATGAATTCGCGAAATGGTTCGAGGATTTGCTTCTGCCCCGACATCAGACTGGGTCGGAGCCGCGTTACTTGTTTCACCACATGCCAAAAACCGGGGGCACCAGCCTGAAACGGGTTTTCGGCAGTTGGTTTGATATGGTCGAGGATTATCGCGCACCCTGGGCCTACATCATGCCACCCAAATTAGATCTGGACACACTTGGCCCAAACGCCATGCTGTGTGGTCACTTTGCTGCCGACTGGGCGCCACTGCTGGAAAGGTATCCACAAACCGCTGAACCTGTTCGATGGCGCAAAATCACTTTTCTGCGCGATCCGCTAGAGCGGGCGATTTCGATTCACGCTTACGAAAAGAAACTGCGGCTAGAATATGATCAGACCTATGAACCTCTTCCGTTGGGAGAGTATCTGCGCAGCAATGAGGGAATCTTTCTGACGCATTTCGAGTGCAATGAAAGCGACTGGCAAAAGGCATTGGACAGTTATTGGTTTATCGGCACATTGGAACGGATGCCCGAGTGCCTGAACTATCTGGCCGCGGCATTGGGTAAATCTGCCCCCGATTTGTTGCCGCATGACAATGCGAGCCCGCGTACCGAAAAGGTCACCGATGAAGATATTGCCATCTTCCGCGCCAACAACGCGATCGAGTTTGAGATTTACGACGCTGTAGCCGCACGGTTGGATGTGTTATTGACCGAGCATTCGGGCGATTAGATCACGGGCCGAATACCGCGGGGCCCAGCCAGGGTAATCAGCCTGAAACGCGCGCGTGTCCGATATCCACCATTGATGATCCCCATACCTAGGATCAGGATTATTCTGACGCGTAACCTCGCGACCTAGCAGGTTCTGTGCGATGTCCAGCGCCTCGATCACAGAAACCGAACTGTTGCGCCCGCCACCGATGTTATAGACGCCCAGTTGCTTGTCCCCCAGAACCACACGCACAAAGGCCTCGGCCAGATCGTCGGCATGCAGATTGTCGCGCACTTGCTTGCCGCCATTACCAATCACCTCGTAGATATCGCCGCGCAGAGCCGTGCGGCAAAGGTAGGACAGGAATCCATGCGCTTTGGCACCGCTATGATCCTCACCGGTCAGGCAGCCGGCCCGAAACACCGCCGCTTTCAGGCCAAACCGAGTGGCATATTCCTGAACCATCAGATCAGCAGCAACTTTTGACACACCAAATAGGCTGTGCTGGGTTTGGTCGATTGACATGGTCTCATCAATGCCATGCAGGTAATACGGGTGATCCGGCGATGGCTCCAACCGACTGGCATGTTCCTGCAATGGCAGCAGGTTGGGACGCGCTCCATAAACCTTGTTGGTCGAGGTGAACAGAAACGCAGCGCTCGGGGCAAACGAACGACAGGCCTCAAGCAGGTTCAGGGTCGCCGTGGCGTTGATGGTGAAATCAGTAGTGGGATCGCCCGCAGCCCAATCATGCGAAGGTTGCGCAGCCGCATGGACCACCACGGCAAGATCCTGGCCAATCTGCCGGAATAAGGCGTGGATCGCGTCGTTGTCGCGAATGTCTAGATTGTGGTGTACATAGCCAGGGCAGTCAGCTGCAAGCACCGACTGCTTGCCCGCGTTGCTGGCGGCATCGCCGAACAGAACCCGCCGCATGTCATTGTCAATGCCGATGACCTCAAATCCCAGCGTGGCAAAACGGCGAACAGCAGCTGCCCCGACGAGTCCCAGCGATCCGGTCACAAGGGCCAGGCTTTTTGTGGTCACGCACTGGGTCTCCGGCTGGTTTGGGATATGCGGAAAATCCCATATCCTTATCGCAAAACGTAACGATATCGCGTATAAGGAACAAGCTTATTTAAGGTTTCACAATTGCTCAGCTCTTCGGTTTCAGATGGTGCGGCTTAGTATTTTCATAACGACAGCGCTGTTTTTTTTGGTGCTGGCGGCCACGGGGTTGGCTCAGTCTGCCGGGCCGGGGAATGGAAAACGCGTGGCTTTTGTGGTCGGAAATTCGGCCTATCAAGGTCGTTTGGGAGAGTTGCGTAATCCCGTCAATGACGCCACAGATATTGCCGCTAGGCTTGAGCAACTAGGATTTGAGGTCATTCTTGCCACCGACCTGAGTTTGCGCGCCTTTCGGGCATCATTGCTGAATTTTGCCACCGCAATCGAAGGTGCTGAAACCTCGTTATTCTTCTATGCGGGGCATGGTGTGCAGGTGAATGACGAAAACCACCTGATACCGGTGGATGCGCGGATTGATCGGGACCGCAATCTGTCGGATGAGACAATCACCGTGAACCGGATCGTGGGTCTGATGAACCAGTTCACAGAAACATCAATCGTTCTGCTGGATGCGTGCCGTGACAATCCGCTGACCAGCGACATACCGATCGGTGGGCAGGTCGATGGGTTTGGCCGGGGTCTGGCTCGGGTCAGGGCAGATGGCGGATCCTATATCGCCTTTGCCACAGCACCAGGCAATGTCGCTTATGACGGAGAAGGGCGGAACAGCCCGTTTACCAACGCTTTGCTGGATCATATCGCAACACCAAATATCGACATTCGCCTGATGATGGCCGATGTGCGGCGTGATGTATTCGCCGCCACGCAGCAAAGGCAATTGCCGTGGGAGAACAACTCACTGATAGGGCGGTTCTTCTTCGACGAAAACAGTGCATTGCAACGCCTGGACAGCAATGCCCGCAGCGAGGTTGAGGCCTGGCAGGCGATTGCGAACTCAAATCAGCGCGAAGACTATGCCGCCTTTTTGCAGGCTTTCCCTGATGGCAATTTTGCTTCGGTGGCTAGCCTGAAGATTGGAGCGCTTGAACAGGCCGAGGAGCGCGCAAGCGCTGCGCAGTCGGCCTTTGTACTTGCGCGCGCCACCAACACAGAGGACCAGTGGAACAATTTTCTTGAAACCTTCCCCGAAGGGATTCTGGCAGATATTGCGCGCGAGGAATTGCAAGACCTTCAAGACGATCTGGAACGTAACCGTATGACGCTGGCGGAAATTCACTGGCGCTCGATTGAATCGTCGCGCTCAGCTCCCGATTTCCGGATGTTTCTTTCACTTTATCCAAACGGGGAGTTCTATGATCTTGCCGAGCAACGTCTGGAAGCGACCCTGCGCGCCGAAGAGATCGTAGGTGCATTGACCGATGGCGCATCACCCGAAGAAGTCAGCGATGTGCAGCTTGAACGCGAGATTAAGCGCAAGGTAACGCAGATACCTGTGCAGTTCATCCAATACGGATTGAATGCGCTGGGGCATCAAGTGACTGATATTTCCGGTGTACTGGATGCACCCACGCGTCGGGCGGTGCGCAATTATCAGGCGACGATTGGTGCCACGCAATCGGGCCGGCTGACACCACAGCAAATCGTTGATCTTTTGCTGTCAGCGGCAGCGTTGGGTGACAGCCATGCACTGACAGCGACGGGGATCATGCTGACCTCGGGGCAGGGGTTGCGCAAGAATGAGGAGATGGCGCGCCAATGGCTGGACCGAGCCGCGGATCAGGGCAATGGGCTGGCGATGGCCAATCTGGGGATCCTGTATCGCGACGGGCTGGGGGGCGAACGTGATCTGTCTAAGGCCCGGTCATTGTTGACGGTTGCGGTGACTCTGGGGGTCGAAGGGGCCGAGCCTGTATTGCGGAGCCTTGGGAATTGAGGGCGCTGTTGATCCTGCTTGTCGGGTTGTTGCCCGTACCTGCCGCTGCACAATTGCTGTTGCCGACGCCCGAGTTGAGGGTGGAAAAAGACTGTGGCATCTGCCCCGAAATGGTGATCCTGCCCGACGGCCTGTATATGAGCCGCGCCCCCGTGATGGTCGAAGAGTTTCGGGCTTATGTTCAGGAAACTGGCTATAAAAACGACGGCTGGGGCTGCAAATGGAATTTTCCGGGCTTTGAGCAAGGACCGCGCCATCCGGCAACTTGCATCACCTATCAGGGCGCTCAGATTTACGCCGATTGGCTTCGTTCGAAAACAGGCAAACCCTATCGTTTGCCGACCGCCGAAGAGCTAACTTATGCGGTAATGGCCTCCGAAACAACAAACTACTGGTGGGGTCAGCAGATCGGTCGAGATCGCGCAACCTGTCTGGGATGTGGTCGTGCTATGGACGCGGTGGGAACGACGCCGGTGGATTTGCACGAGGCCAATCCGTTCAACCTGTTGGATGCGGTGGGCAATGTCTGGATTTGGACCAGCGATTGCAACTCTGCCACCTGCGAAGAGCGCATTTTGTTGAGCGGAGGGTGGTCAAGCCCGCCGTCGGATCTGCGGATGAGCAAGCGTGTGTTCAACGGTGTAAGCGTACCTTTCAATACATATGGCATCCGGGTGGTGAGGGATTTCGAATGATTTACGTAAGAAGGCTATGGCCTGTTTTACTGTTCTGCCTGACGGGGGGCGCTGCCTGGGCACAGGTCGCGGGCGATGTGTTCGCCGATTGCGATGGCTGCCCCGAGATGATCCTGCTCGACGATGGCACCGCCATCGGCGCAACGCTAGTCACTCGCGCGCAATTCGCCGATTTCGCGGCTGAATCTGAGATACCGGGCACCGAAAGCTGTTTCATCCGTATCGCAAAGCGATGGAAGAACACGCCCGGCAAAGGCTGGTCAGATCCGGGTTTTGAACAAGGCCCGGATCATCCTGCGGTTTGTATGAACTGGCTTGAAGCCACGGCGTATGCCGACTGGCTAAGTGAAAAGACAGGGCAGTATTACCGCCTCCCGACCTTTGAGGAATCTATGGCGACCACGGCGGCAGGGGCGGACACGGCCTATTGGTGGGGAGATGATTTTTCCGAAGTCTGTTCCCACGCCAATGCCGCCGACGCCAATTTCAAAGCGGCTTTTCCTGAAGATGGGCGCAAAATTCTGACGTGTGATGATGGGTATGCGTATACCTCACCAGTCAAAGCCTACCCACCCAATCCATTGGGGCTTTATGATGCGGTGGGAAATGTCTGGCAATGGACCAATACCTGCCTCAAGGGCGATTGCTCGAACGCGCTGTTTCGCGGTGCTTCTTGGGTTGTTCCAGCGCAAAACCACTTTCGCAATGACGGGCAATGGGCTGATCGGATCATTCTGCGCAACTCGGCCGTAGGCTTTCGCGTCCTGCGGGACGTGCAATAGCCAGATGCCGCACACCAGAGATAGCAGCAAGAAAATACTCGTTACCGGCGGTGCGGGATTTATTGGTTCACATCTGGTGGATCGATTGCTGGCGCAGGGTCACGATGTGTTGTGTGTCGACAACCTGTTTACCGGATCTAAGCGTAACATTGCGCATCTACATTCGAATCCGAATTTCGAATTCATGCGCCATGATGTTACCTTGCCGCTGTATGTCGAAGTGGATGACATCTACAATCTGGCATGCCCAGCTTCGCCGGTACATTACCAGCACGATCCGGTTCAGACGGTCAAGACGTCGGTGCATGGGGCGATCAATATGTTGGGGTTGGCAAAACGATTGAATGCGCGGATATTTCAGGCCTCGACCTCCGAGGTTTATGGGGACCCCGAGACGGCAGAACAGTGCGAAGAGTATTGGGGCAATGTCAATCCAATCGGGCCGCGATCTTGTTATGACGAGGGGAAGCGCTGTGCAGAGACTTTGTTTTTCGACTATAATCGGCAACATGGGTTGGACATAAAGGTAGCCCGAATTTTTAACACTTATGGCCCAAACATGCATCCATCAGACGGGCGGGTGGTTTCGAATTTCATAACGCGTGCGCTGACCGGTCAGCCCCTGATCATCCATGGCGACGGAAGCTATAGCCGATCGTTCTGTTATGTGGATGATCTTGTCGCCGGTATTCTGGCATTGATGGAAACCGATACAGGGGTGACGGGGCCGATCAATCTTGGCAACCGACAAGAGATCACGATTCTGCAACTTGCGGAGCATGTGTTGCGATTAACCGGATCATCTTCAAAGATTGAATTTCAGGACCGCGCGCCCGATGATCCCAAACGTCGTTGCCCAGATCTTACCCGTGCGCGGGCAGTGTTGGACTGGGCGCCACGGATAGATCTTGATGAAGGTTTGTCGCGGACAATAATGTACTTTCGGAAAAACCAGAGTTGAAATTCAGGCCGTCAGCTTAGTGCCTGAAACTCTACACGTCTGTTTTCTTCGGCTTTCGTGTCATTGGTGTTGACCGGAAATCGTTCCCCCATGCCAACAGTTTCCAGACGCTGGGGTGTGATGCCGCAATCCTGTACCAGATAGCGGGCGACTTCTTTTGCGCGCAGAACTGACAGTCGCTGATTGTATTCATCCGACCCGGATGTGTCGGTATGGCCGATTATGCGAAATTGCTCGATCGGGCTGGTCTGCATGGCAGTGCACATTGTCGACAACTTGGTCTTCTGGCTTTGATCCAGCGCAGCGGAATCATAGCCAAACTTGATCTGCAGATTGATCTGCAATTCGGTGTCGAGCTTGGCATAGACCAGAGGTTTGTTTGGGTCGACCACGCCGGAGACTTGAGTGGTGTTAGATGTTGCCGCGGTATCGGCGTCCGGCGTGCTGGTATCTGGTGTTGTGGTTGCCGTTTCGACCACAGGTGCAGTTGTGGTTTGAACCGGTGCGATGGCCGCAAGGCTTTCCGGGCTCACGGCTTCGGCCTGAATATCCTCGACCGTAACCAAAGATACACCGCGAGCTTTTGAACTGCCATCGAGCGAGCGCGTCAGCGGTTGGTTCTGGACCTCGATTTGACGGTTGAAGATCCTGTTGATCTCTTCCGGTGTCATTTCCTGAGCTGAGACCGGTAGGGTCAAAACAACTAGGCAAACTCCGCCGATGTATCCTGTCAAAAACCGCATCTGAATCACCTAAGAAAAAAGAATTTGTGCGGTTTCGATACTAGGCTAATATCGATGAAAATTCAATTCTGACTTTTCTGCTTGTTGTTACATTGGCCCTTTGTTTTCGGGCTGCTGGACTTGGAAAAACGCTCAGCATGACGGTTCCGACGACCAAAATTCCACAACCGCCGCCGCGCGCGGCATTGCACGTCACCGGAGCTGGGCTGACCCACGCCGGATGCGTCCGTTCTGACAATGAAGATGCTGTTCTGACCGATCCCAGCGGCGTGTTGTGGGCGGTGGCCGATGGCATGGGCGGATATGGGCACGGGGATGTGGCCTCTGACATCATCACGCGCACACTTTCCGAAGTGACAGACACGATGATGGCGACACCTGCGCTGCGTAGCGGTCTTGAAGCGGCGAATGCCGAGATTCAGGCGAATGCGAAATCTAATGGCGTGCCGCCCTTCGGGGCTACTGTGGTGGCGCTCATGTTTCAGAATGGCTTGGCCAACATCGTCTGGGCCGGCGACTGCCGCGCCTATCTGATGCGACAACGTTGCCTTAGATTGCTGACGCGCGATCACACCGTAGTTCAGGGGATGGTCGATCAGGGGCTGTTGCGCGGCGAGGACAGCGCCCGACACCCAGATGCCCATATCGTCACTCGGGCCGTTGGCTACGAACCCGAGGTCGAGCTTGATGCGTTGTCTGTGCCGGTGGTCCCTGGTGATATTGTGGTGCTGTGCAGTGATGGACTGACTGCGTGTTTGGGGGATCACGACATTGCTGACCTCGTGTCGGCGGCAAACAACCCCGAGGCACTGTGCGTCGATCTGATAAGGAGTTGCCTGGAGCGTGGGGCACCGGACAATGTTTCGGTGATTTCCGTCTTCGTGCAGGAGGCGCGCTGATGCGGCAGGGCACGCTGATTGGTCCGATCATCATTGCCATCGGCCTGATCGCAGCGGCCGTCATATTTGCGGTGGTTGGCGCGGTATTGCAGACTGCTGATGGGGGCACTGAATTGCGTCTTGATCGCGCTGAGGGCAGGCTTGAAGAGCTAACGGCTGAGGTCAAAGACCTGCAGCAGGCACTGGACACAGCCGAGAAAGCCATTGAGCGGCAGGAAGAAGCCGGCGCCTTGCTGGCAGCGCAAGTGCCGGCTGCGTCGTCTGGTGGTTCAACGGGTGCGACGGGGCAAGGGTTTGATTTTGATTTGACGCAGGCAATCCCGGAGATCGAGGATCACATTGCGACCGAAGAAATGACCGAGGTCATGAAACTGGCCAAGACCCGATTCAACAAAGGTATCACGCAACCTCGCAATTCAACCATGTTGCAACTGTTGGGCCAACCACGTGGTAGCTATGGTACGACGTGTCAGGGGATCACAAACCCGTCGCTGAAAGCGCTGGTTGAAACGCGGCAGGTCGGGCCGATCCGGGTTACCCTGTTGCGGCCCGCGTTGGACTCGCTGGAACGAATATTCAACACGCTGCAGGCTACTGAGCCCGACATTTATGCGGCTCTGGGAACAGCGGGTGGTCTGTGTGTGCGATTGATCCGTGGTTCAAGCAGCTCAATCTCAAACCACTCCTTTGGAACTGCGATCGACATCAAGTTGCAGGGCAAGCTTGACGGGTTTGGCGATGGGGGCACGCAGTTTGGCCTGCTGTTGCTGGCCGAGCTTTTCAATGCTGAAGGCTGGTACTGGGGAGCAACCTACCGACGCGAGGATTCAATGCACTTTGAAGTCGGTGAAGAGACACTGCAGCGTTGGCGAGCAGAGGGTCAGTTGTAACCGATGGGGCGCAGAGACGCTCAGACCGAAGCAGCCAAGCGGGTATTTGAAAAGGCCGCAGCCCCGGTGTTCGACCTGATTGACCATATGGACGAAGAGGTGCGCGCGGGCGAGACAACCCTGCTGGCGCGGGTCGAAAGTGCGTTGACCGCATTCACTAGCACTCTGGAGCGCAGCAATGTTCCTCAACCGGCGATAGCGCCTGCGCGCCTGACGCTCGCGGCGCTGGTTGATGCGCGTGCGCGAGCGCAAAGCCGGTTGAAATTGGCCTCGTGGGGTGTGCTTGCGCAGAACCGTCTGTTCGACGGCCGCGACATACCCCTGAGCAGAATACGCGAATTCGCGGCAACCGCCCGAGAAGCCGGGCCAGAATATGCAGGTCTGGCGGAGTTTCTGGAAGATGTGGCGAAGCAGATTCAGACTGGTGGGCGCAATTTGACTCGGTCCCAATCAAGTTGGGGGCTGTTCGCGGCGCTTAGTGTAACGGTGTTTCTTCTGGCACTGACGGGTTACGCGTGTTGGCTGGAATACCGTTTTCACACCAGGATATCTGAGAGTTTTCAGCAGGACATACAGGGACTCACGATAACTCCCGATGTACCGAGAGCTGAACTTGCGCAGTCGCTCACCCAATTGTCCCGAGCACATGACCGGGTAGCGCGTGCGGCGCAGTACGCTCCATTCCGTAGGGTGGTGCGCCTGCCCGGATTGGATAGTGAAACCAATGCTGAAGCAATCTACCGCGAAGCGGTCGCTACAACCGGTCCCGCTACCCTGGCCGCAGTGCTAGAGGAGGTTCTTGCAACCGAAGGCGACAGCCTCAAACTCTATGACGCCCTGCGAGCATTTGCAGTACTCAGCGGGGATTTGGACTGGTCCTCCGCATATCTCGAAGGGTGGTTGGAGGATAATCAGAATGGTCTAGAACTGCCCGGATTTTCACGCCATGTAGCGGCGTTTCCACAGCCAGACGGCACAATTCGCCCGAGTGATACACAGGTGTTCGATCAGGCTCGCGTCTTTGCCAGCGAAACCTCCGAAGCTGACAGGGTTTGGCTGGAACTTCTGCGTGCACCGCAGACAAGGTCGTTGCCGCCATGGAACCCAGAGGTCAGTTTGCCGGGCCTGTCGGATATTCTGGTTCGCAGGTCAGGTGCTGCGATGGACACAACCGTTCCAGGCCTGTTCACGCAGGAAGGTTGGGCCTATGCGCGCGATTATGGCATCGGCGTTGCCGTGCAGGAGGCCCGAAGGCTGACACCTGCGGTTCTGGACCGGGCCCCACAACCGGTCAATCAGACGCCGGACGATGTTCAGGTCCGGCTGCATAAGGAAACGATTGCCATCTGGACCGATTGGTTGGCCGATCTGCGCGTTGAACCGTTCGACGATCCGGATCGCGCCATTCAGGTCTCGGGAACACTGGCGCAACGCACGAACCCCTTGTCGCAAGTGTTACGGACAAGCTGGGCGCAGATGGGTGGTCAGGACCGAAGCCGAAGCTTTGACCAACAGGTCGAACTAGGCCGGATATTTGGGCCAGTGATCCAGTGGATGGATGAAGGGGGCATGGCCGAGCTCAACCAGTTGTTTTCCACCTTGAATGTGGCGCTCAGCACGCGGCAACGTGACACTGAAAAGGGCACCGAAAAATTGGTCAGTGTCCAAGAGCGTGTGCGTACGATCAACGTGTTGCAGACCGCCCCACGGATTATCATCCAGATCGCAGAGGACGTTCTGGCGCAGGCCAATGCCGCCGCTTCGCAATCTGGCGCCGATCCGCTGATCCTGCGCTGGCAGCAAGCGATCTATCCGACCTGCCGGGCGGCTTTGGATGGTCAATTCCCTTTTGCAGACGGTTCAGATGCAACACCGTCCGACGTCACTGCACTACTCGCTCCCAGTGGCAGCCTGATGCAATTCTACAATGCGTATCTTGCGCAATTTGTCGATCAGTCCGCACGGCCCTGGCGCTGGAAACCAGAGGCGCGGTTTGCCGGGCTTGACCCGGACTCGGCTGCCTTTTTCGAACGTGCAGTCCTTTTGTCCGAAGCGTTGTTCGATGCGCAGGGACAATTAAGGCTTCAGATCGAAATGGCCACGCTGGCAGAACGCGGCACAACGGTTGTTGCGCTGGGCGGGCAAGGCGTACCCGTGCGCGCGACCGGAGAACCGGCAACCTTGACTTGGCCCGGACCAGCACCGCTGATGGGGGCAAGTATCAGTTTCCGTGAAGGTGTCGGAAGCGCCGATCTGACAGCTGTCGGATACTGGGGTTTGCTTCGACTATTGGACCAGTTTCGGTTGCGGTTTCGTGATGAAGGTGCCCGAGTTTTGGTCGACATACGCAGCAACGAAGGACGCGCCTTTGTTGAAATGGTGTTCCCGGATGCGGCCAACCCGGTCGCCGCGCGCCGGCTGATGGCGGGCTTTTCCTGCCCGCCGCGCCTGTAATTGCGCCGTGGGACTCTGCGCAGAGCATGGGCTGTGCTACATTAGGGCGCAGTTTTGAAAGAGATTTTCAGGAAGTGAGTGTAGTGATGTTTGACAAAAGGCATTTCCAGGCTATGACCGTGCCGGTCGATACACCCGACGACCCGGAGGGATTGCGCTTTGCCCGGATGACTGGTTTCGATGCGATCAGTACCTGTTTCAAATTCGAACTGACGCTGCAATCAGCGGATTTCAATGTCAGTTCGGAAAAACTCTTGGGAACTCCGGTAACAGTCAGGGCGGGTGTCGAAGACTACACGCGCTATTTCCACGGGTTGGTTGATCAGTTCCGGTTTGCGGGTCTGAAAGAGGGGTGGGGATTATATGAACTCACGCTCAGACCCGCGCTCTGGTTCCTTTCTAAAACCACCGACAATCGAATTTTTCAGGCCAAAAGCGTCGTCGAGATCATCGAAGAAATTCTGGGTGAACAGGACAATCTGCTGTTCGAGCTGCGCCTGAAAGAAAGCTATGACCCGCGCGATTATTGCGTTCAATACGGCGAAAGCGATCTGGATTTCATTCAACGTCTGATGGAACACGAAGGCATCTATTACTTTCACGAGTTCGACGAAGGCGAACACAAGCTGATATTAGTTGATGACATTGCCACCCTGACGACCACCGAGGGGATGTCCGAGATTGAATTCGAAGGTGACAAGCTGGATTTTGCCGAGGATCCGCAAGTGATTACCGATTGGGACCGAACGGATGCCGTTGTTCCGGGCTCATATGTTCACACCGATTATGATTTCACCAAGCCTTCTGCCGATCTGATGGCTTTGGACGAACTTCCCGTTGGCCATGATGAGGACGATAAGGAACGCTACAGCTATCCCGGAACCTATGTGGATCATGGTCGCGGCAAGGATCTGGCCACCGTTCGGCTGCAAGAGGGGCTGTCTCCCGCTCAACGGATCGTGGCGGTGTCTACCGCGCGTATGCCCTGGTCAGGGGCGCGGTTTAGTTTGGTGCTGTATCCTCGAGATGCGGAGAATGCAGAATACTGTATCCTGCGTGTTGACTATGACCTGCAAGGTAAGGCCTATTCATCACTTGTGGGTGATGATGAAGCGTCCGGTTTTGAGGCACGTTACCTTCTGATGCCCGGCGATGTTCAGTATCGCCCGCTGCAGGTAACGCCAAAATCTGTCATGCGCGGTCCGCAAACCGCTGTTGTGGTGGGCCCTGCCGGAGAAGAAATCCACACGGATGAATACTCTCGCGTCAAAGTGCAGTTCCACTGGGACCGGGAAGGGGCGAAGGACGAAAATTCTTCCTGCTGGGTGCGGGTGTCGTCAGTCTGGGCAGGAGCGGGTTGGGGGTTCATACAGATCCCACGCATCGGGCAGGAGGTTATCGTTGATTTCCTCGAAGGGGATCCTGATCAACCGATTATTACCGGTCGCGTCTACAACGCAGAACAAATGCCCCCTTACGGGTTGCCTGATAACGCGACTCAATCGGGCTGGAAATCTAACTCGTCACTTGGCGGCGGTGGTTGGAACGAGTTGCGTTTCGAGGACAAGAAAGGATCGGAAGAGGTCTATTTTCAGGCCGAAAAGGATCATAACGAACTGGTCAAGAACAATGAAACCCGCACCATTGGGAACGACTGGGTCGAAGATGTGGGTCATGACGGCACCCAATCCATTGGCAATGACCGAACCGAAAGCGTAGGTAACAACAAATCTACGACAGTGGGGGTGAACCGCGATGTCAGCATTGGCAGCCATGACAGCGAAACTGTTGGTGCCACGCGTACGCTGTCGGTAGGAGATACGGAATCGATCACTATCGGTTCCAGTTCGACTGAAACCATAGGATTGAACCACACCCAAACGGTGGCCGCATTGCAGACGATCACCGTGGGCGCGGCGCGTACCGATACGGTGGGTGCAGCCGAAGTCCGCTCGGTTGGGGCAGCGCAGACCAACACAATCGGCATCAGTCGTCAGATGACTGTTGGGGCGCAACAGGATCACGAAATCGGTGCAGATGACGGCTGGAAAATCGGTGGTAACCAAAAGGTTGAAATCGGTGCCACGCAAGATGTCGAGATCGGTGCGGATGGGGCTTATAAAATCGCCGGCAACCGCTCTGTTAATGTTGCCAAAAACTCGAAACACGTGATCGGTGAAGTGATGGAGGTCGAGGTTGGCAAGGACCTGTCGATCAAGGCCGTCGACAGCATCACTTTGGTGTGTGGCGACGCAAAGCTACAGATGAAAAAGGACGGGACCATCGTGTTGGAGGGCAAAGACCTGTCACTGAAGGCCAGCGGCAAAATTGTCGCCAAGGCCAGTGGCAATATGACCCTAAAGGCCAGCAAGATCAGTCAGAACTGACCCTGCCTCATCCAAACAGGTGGGCAAGGTATACTTCCGGGGCCGCAGGCGCGTCTTTCGCCCAAACCACTGGAGGCGCAAGCGGGTCTGCCGTCTCAGCCGGGGGGGCGATTGGCCGCAAGGTAGCAAACAGCGCATCCGGATCAAGGGCTCCGGTTTGGGCCTGATGCAGCGCTGGGCGCAGTATCGTGGCCCAGTCTTCGATCCCGGTTTGATCAGCAGCTATTACAGGGCAGCACGCCGCCAATGGAAAATGACGCCCCGCAGCGTCATGACTGGGCAGGATTATCAAGGCCAGCTTTAGCTGTGGCCCTTCGATCAGAGCATGCAGGCCGGTTTCGGGCCAAAGCTCGGGGTAGCGCGCTGGTTGGGCAAGATGAAGAGTAAGCCAACGGTCTAACTGGGGCCGAATGCGCGGACCTAATCCCCGCGCGACGAAATCGCCGGATGCAGGCAGTTTGCCAAAGAAGCCGGTTGCCATCGATCAGAACCCGCTTGGGCAGTCAAAACCCGAGAACATCGACAGATCAAATGGATTGTCTACTGAATTGGCCCGCAGATCAAAATCTGCCTTATATCCGCTTGCCGAAAGACTGAGGCGGAACACCTCGGGCAGCGTGGTCGGCGACAGACGTCCAGCCCGGATCAGACGCAGAAACGCCCACGAGCCAGTCTGCGAAGTGATCACTTCGGTCGAGCCATCCACCGGAGAAAAGCTTATCGTGATCATGTTTGTGCCATCCGGTCCGGGCCATGTCATCGGCATCGGCCGCGCCGCCGCGTTGAAATAGCTGAGTGTCTGTCCATCCAGGCTTAGCGTGACGCGGCTTGCATTGGCCGACAGGTCTTTGGGTTCCAGCGCGAAGGACATTACTGGACCCGCACCGCCGGGGAACAGGGCCTGCCGCATGGCGCGTGCGTTCTGGAACGGGGACAGCGATGCCGGATCCAGACCCAGATCATTCCGCCAGCTCCAGGGTTGGGTTGTGGTATCGATATATGGGGCCAAATGGTTGTCTGTGAAACTGTCAATCAGGCCACCGGGCCCGAACAGCCGAGCGAAATCGGCGGTATTCACATCAATCGAACTGGAAGGATCGAATGGGTAACGACCCCTTGTGGCAGAAATACAAAACGGCATCACATCTGCCCGCCACCGCGCGCTGAGCCCGGCGATTATTGCTTCGCGTGTGAATTCGATCGTGTCACCTGCGATGCCGCGCACCCAGTCGTTGATCGGGGCGGGCAGGAATTGCGCCTCGTCTGCGATAGCGCCCGTCAAAACCGGCAACCCGCCACGCGCCAATAATTCTGCCTGAGGGTTGGCCCCGGCAGATACGGTCTGAAGTTCGTTATACAAAGCGGTCAGCGCGACGGTTGTGTCACCGATAAGCGGTGGTTGGCCTTCGACTTCTTCCACGACACTGCGAATGGGCTTGAAGTGATCAGCTACCGGCGCACCGGGTAAGGCGGCGGTTGCGCCTCCGCCAGGTCCGACGATCTTGGATCCTTTTTTGGCCAGTTTGCCAACTTTGCCCAGCTTTTTGGTCGCGAGGTTCAACAACCCTTTGGGTGGTCCGCCGCCGCCCTCGGCGGCTTCAACACGGGTCAGATGAGTTTGTGCCACAACCTCAAGCAACAAGCGCCTGAGAGCACTGTCATCCGAGGACAGATCCTTGAGGTTGACACGCGCGGTATTCAGATCGGTGATCGGGGCCAGCCGGATATCCCGCAGGAAACTGTCCCACTGGGCCACATAGTCGTCGTAATACAGCTTCAGGATATCCGCCTCGAGCAGGGTTGTGGTCGTTTCCGAGCTTTCGGCACATCCGCCTTCGAATACAGCGCGGTCCAGAATGGCCTGTGCGGCCACATCGGGTACAGCAGGCAGGACGGTTTTATGGAATCCATCATAGGTAAAAGCACCCGGCAGCCCCACACGTAGGGTTTTTTCGGACAGCCGTGTCAGAACCCGCGTCCCATTGGGGCCGGTATGTTCGGCTGGTATCCATTCCTCTAGCCCCGAAATCTGGGGTTGCCGCATTAGTGACCGATAAGCCCGGATCGCAAGCGGGATTGTGCAGATGCTTTCCAATGCAGTGTTCACAAGCGCCGGATCGGGGTCAATGCGGTCTTCTTCATTGGCCATGCGGGCTATGGCGGCCAGCTGATGATCAACGGCGTCTTGCGTTGGGAAAACATCGATGGGTGCATATTCAGGCAGATCCACCTGCCACCATTCAGCGATGAAATCTGCATCATAGGCGGCCAGCCCGGTCATCATCTGATAGGTTTTTAAAGCACCCAGCAGAAAATCAGGATCGCGGGAATGGCGCCACATCGTCGCCTCCAGCGTCGCCACCATACGCGGTTCTAGAATGTAGCGCAGCGTATGGTCATAGGCCAAAGACTGTGCCTTACCCATTTCAGCCTCGGCTGTGGGGCCGAAGATGGTCATAAGCCCGGTCTGCACGGGGCTGTTCGAATTTGCAGTTTCAGTGGCCGCATCCAGAGCCAAATCAAGATCCAAGGGATCGGTCGGAGCCTGACGCGCGGCGACATTGGCCAGCCTTGCATTCAGCTTTGTCAATTGCCGTTCCTGATCGGTCAAACCGCCAGAGTAACGCAGATAGGAAAACGTGAACATCAAAGCAGCCAGTACCGTGACCAGCGTCGCAGCTGCCAGTGTGCCGCGGAACACCCACCGCCGACGATCCTCGGCACGCGGGTCGAATGTGCCCAGCCCGGCCTCTTTGAACACAACCTCAGTCAGCAGATTGCGCAGGAAGAAGGATCGCTTTTCCCCCATCGCGCGGGGTTTGGGGGGTGTGACAGGCAGGCCCAATGATTGGCTCATTCCGGTGATCATCTGATCAATGGGTGAGCCTTCCTGCGTGGCTGATGTCAGGTAAAACCCGCGTAGCCACGGGCTGTCCTCATAGCGGCTTTCACCAAAAACGGCGTCGATCAGATGTTTGATTGGTCCGCTCAATTGATCCAGCTGGCTGGGAAAACGGAAAGCTGCGCCGCGCTGATCCAGCGGCAGGTCCGAACTCATGCGCCCAATCAGGCGGTCTTCCAATTCGGATTGCAGGGCGCGGGTCTCGCGGTCAATTGCAACACTGTCCACCCGTGCATCGGTGGGTAGGGTTGCACCCCAAACCTGTTCGCGGTCGCGCGTGGACAAATCCGCAAAGAACGGCTCAAAACCCGGGATCAGATCGGCCTTGGTGATCATCAAATAGACCGGCAATTGCAGGCCCAGTTCGTCCTGCAGCTCGATCAGGCGTTTGCGTAATTCTCGCCCATGTTCACGGATCGAGGCTTCGGACCCTGCAAGTTCCTGCACCGACAAGGTCAGGATCACACCATTCAGCGCACGCCGACCGCGATGCTTGGTAAGCAATTCCAAAAACCCTTTCCATTCGGCGGCATCAACCTCGGCATCGCTTTGTTGCTGAACATAACGGCCGGCGGTGTCGACCAGAACGGCCTCTTCGGTAAAGAACCAGTCGCAGTTGCGGGTCCCGCCGACGCCTTTCAGATCATCAGACAGATCGATCGGGAAATGCAGACCGGAATTGCGCAATGCTGCTGTCTTGCCGGTGCCGGGGGGGCCAATGAACAGATACCAAGGCATATCGCGCAGGAATTTGCGACCACCCAGTTTCGACCGTTTCATCTGATCCATGATCTCGGCGAATTTGGCGTTGACCTCGGCGATGTTTTCTTCACCCGGTGCACCGGGTTCTTCCGGTGGGGTGGCGGCCAGTTCGGCGACAAACATGCGATTGGCGCGCGCGGCTTTGATCTGTTTGTACAGCAATCGCAGTAGCCAGAGGATCCAGATGACGCCGATGGTAATAGTCCGAGATAGGTCGCTTTCCAGCGGCGCGGTCTCGCCGAATTTCAGCAATCCGCCGAATAGCCAGATCAGTGCCGACAGCAGACACAGGCCGATAATTGTCCACAACAGGCGGGAAAAGAGAAAGCCGAAGATTGCTTTGGCAACGCCCATTCTCAGACCCTCTTCTGCACGATGATTTCGACACGGCGATTGCGGGCCCGGCCATCTTTGGTGCTATTGTCGGCAATAGGTTCTGCCGCCGCGCGCCCTTCGACTGAGATTAGATCGGCAGGGACACCGGCAGCGATCAGAAGCTCAGCTATCTTGGCAGCGCGCGCTTCGGACAGGCCTTGGTTGGACTGGAACGGATTGGAGCGTTGAACCGGGATGCTGTCGGTGTGGCCAACAATGCGCAGTTTCCCGATGATCTCCTGATTATCCAGAATGACGCTGGCGATTGATCGCACCAGCGTTGTATATTGCGGGTTCAGATCAGCTTTGGCCGAGCGAAATACCTCGGGGTTGGTGGCCTGCATGACCACAATGGCCAGCGAGACATCTTCTCGGCCGGAAAGCGCAGATACGGTCTCTGTCGGCGCGGCCTGTGCGAACAGGGGCAACAATTCAAAGAGCAGCGGTTCGGGGATCGGGGCAGGTTCTTTAACGGTCTCGATAATTGGACGGAAAATAGATGCGCGTTCGGGTGGCGGCAGCACCTCGGCAAGCGCATATAGCTGCTCGCCCTTGTTTGACAATCGAATGCCAAGACCGACATAAACCAAGGCCATAAAGGCAACGGCGATCAGGCCGACTGCCCATAGCGGAACGATGAATCCTGGATTGTCATGATCGGCGACAACGCCCTGCCAATGGGGCGATAAAGCCTTGTCGTCGGCATCGCGATCGGTCAGCGCCCGGGCCAGTTGGGAACGAAGCTGCGTCAGCGCAGCCTCACCGCTGGCCCCGGTCAGGCGGTGCTTGCCGCGAAACCCTAGCGACAGGCAGAGGAACGCCAGCTCGGTCAGATGCGGGTCGCGTTCGGGAAACCGCAGCAGATCTTCAGTCAGTTCAAAGAACCGTTCACCCGCGTCGACATTGCCATAAAGTTCCGCCACGAGCGGCATTCTTGGCCAACCCGAATTACCGCCCCAGGGCGTGTTCAACGCAATGTCGTCCAGAAGGGCGGCAACGAACCAGGCACCCTTGTCGGCCTGGCCCAGCGATAGCCCGGACGAAACCGCGCTGTCGCGCGCATAAGTCAGGTTATCCAACAATCGGGCGCGCAGAACCTCGGGATTTTCTGGGGCCGAGGCGGATTCAAGTTCGGGCGCCAATCCGAGCAGTGGAGAAAACGCATTGACGAACGGATTGTCCGAGTCCCGCGCATCTCGTAGCCGTGCATCGGAAACCGGCACGGTTGCTTCCGAATGGCCGTGTTGCGACGCCGCGGCTTCGCGCTTTTTCGACACCGGTCGAATGCGGGTGCGGCCAGCATCTTGACCCAGACCAAATGGATCATCCTTTGTCATGGTTTGCGGCTCACAGCGTAGCAGTCGATATCAGGGTCTCGCTCCAGCTTTCCCGCCACCCCCAGAACAAAGCCTGGCGCGTCGGCCAATGCCGCCCAATGTTCCGAGTTACGGTCAAGTTCCAGACACAGCCTGTCACCGTCATATGGAATTTCGCGCGGCTGTGAATGAAGAGGCTTTAGCGGGATGCCCGGCAGCTTGGATTTCCATAGATCGTCGAAATCACTGGCGGCGCCAACCGTGGCCTGATTGATGAAAATCTTGCGCATCATCTCTTCGGACATGTCGCCACCGACACGAATGACGATGCGGTTGCTTTCGATAATCTCGGGGTTGTCGATGCGTACCGTCCAGATGTTGTCGGCATGCCGTTTGACGGCCAGCGCGCGCGATTTTGGCTCTACATGCAGCAGTGACAGCACCAGCGACCGCAGCGTGTCGGTCAGGGCATCGAAGGCTGGTTGCGGGTCTGTGTGATCGTAGACCGGGAATTCGGCCAGCCTGCGCGAGGATGAACCAAATGTAGCCATCTGGCCAGCCAGCCCGGAAAGCTCCATGAACAGGTCCGAAGGGTGGATGTTATTTTGCGCAAGGATATGAGCCATGCGGGGTCGCGCAGCATTCGCTAGCTGCAAGATCAACAGGTTCTCCATTGATGCACCGGTGCCACCCAGAACCATTTTACCATGCGCCTCTGCAATCCGATCAAGACCGGTTACCAATTCCTTTAGAAAAGCGGCGTATCCTGGCTGCGCCCCTAGCGTCAGAGCAGGGGCCAGGAACCCCGCAGCCAATGTCACGGCACCGTCAGAGTTCAACCCGTTGATGCGCGCGATTGGCAATATGGTGTAGCCTGCGGCGTCGTCACCGGGCAGCAACAGCCGAGGGGCAAGACGGGCCACTTCCATGTCGGTGGGATCAGCCCCGCCACGAATAGCATCGCGCACGGTTATGATCTCTCCGCGATAGCGCGTACCCGAAGGGTCCGCATGGCTGGGATCAATCTGCGCGGCGTCGGCCCGTTCCAAAGGCACGGCCAATTGTACCAATCCCGCTTCGGTATCCGCACTGACCTGAACAGGTGGTACTGCAGCGGTGCTGTGAGGAATAGTAAAGACAGTGCCGTCGGGCAGGATACCTTCGGCCTTCTCAATACCTACAAGCCCTGCCTCCAGAGCATTTCCATCCAAAGTCAGGGTTCCAAAACCCCAGCTTTGCAGTGGTGTGGCGCGGATTGCGCGGCGGGTCAGCCATTCGTGGTGGCGATCTTGCTGCTGCAGATGTTGCGTTCGCAGGAACAGTCCTTCAGACCAGACCACCTTGTTGCTATCGGTCATGCGCAATCGGCTCCTTATGCGGCTCAGGCGTCCTGAAGTTGCAGACCCGAGGGTCCGGCGGAGAGAATTACTCCGGCATTTTTGCTTGGTGCGGGTGTTTTGGCTCGGAACTGCTTGCCTACAGGATCGCGGAAGGCAGCTACTATGCCAACAACCGTTGTCTCCGGTTGCATGGTAAGGGTTTTGGTCGCGACATTGCCCGGTGTCAGAACGATCTGATCGGCCTTGACCAATTCACTGCCCAAGGCAGCCGTCGGGTCCTGCAATGCAAAGAAATCTGCGCTGTCAAAAGCACCGGTTCCTGACATCTGCAGCAGAAAGATGGTCAATGGGCGTTCCTGCCCGTCAGACCCGGGATTGGCACCGGGCATCCCTTGGGCCGACACAGTCAGAGTACCTGGTTTCTTACAGGCTGAAATGGTTAGCATCGCGGCGACGCCGCCGATGAATATACGTCGGTTCAGTCTCATCTCTGCTAACTCCCTTTGGTTTCATATGCATCGCGAAAATCCGCGCCAACCTCACCCAAAAACCGCTCTTCCGCGGCTTTGGCGATGTCCTGATATCGTTCCTGATATAGCTGCCACATCTTGGCCGAGCGACCGCCAGCCACGATCTGTTCCAGAAAACCGGTATCTTCCATTTCCCGTTCAACCTCTTCGGGATCAAACCGGTCGATCATCCGGCGCAGCGCAGTTTGCAGGGCTTTCCAGGTGCGAATCTGGTGGTCGGCCAAATCGCGATAGGCACCAGTCACAGCCAGATCGCCGGGTAGATAACTGGCGTCGCGGCCGCGAATGATCGACAAAAGCGCTTCGTCCGTGCTGGCCAGGAATTTCAGTGGGTTTACATCCGAGTTGGCAATGACGGTCTGTGCTACGCGAATTTTCTGCTTTTCCTGCGCCCTGGTGCGCAACAGGAACATCAGCCCTTCGACGCTTTCGCGCAGGCGGGCACCGATGGCCTCGATTTCCTCAGTCGTGGCCTGCGCGGCGTCTTCCTCTGACAGGCCCAGGCCCCGAAACAGGGCAGCGCGCAGATCAGATTCTGCGACGGATGGCTGTGGCTTGACCGATGGTTCGGGCTTGGGGGCGGGGTCAAGCGTCACTTCGATCGGTGGCATGGGTTCGGGCCGATGCTCAACGTGATCCGGGCCGCGATTTTTGCGTGGCTCGGCTTCTGGCGCATCGTCGAAATATCGGCTTACAGAAGGTGAAGGCGCGCGCACGGGTTCGGGTCGAGCGTTGAGGTCAAGCTCGAACGGGTCGCGCTGATCCAGCGGACGGGGCGGTGGGGCGGGCTCGTCCGGTTCGGCCCATTTGCCCCAATCATCAGATGTGCTTTTGGTGCCGAACGGATCAGGCAGGTCCTTGGGCCTTTCCTTGGGTGTGTTGTCCTGCATCTCCGGTGTACCGAAATCGAAAAAAGTGTCGCTGGATGATGGGGGTTGAGTGGCTTTTTGCACTTCTGCCCCGTGCAAGTCGATGCAAATGACGAAATCGCCAAGCCGCAACCGCATCTGGTGTTCCAGTTTGACGCTGTTGCCGGTGCCCAGAGGTTCGCTGGACCCATCAATGAACAACCCGCCAGAACTGGCATCCAGTGCGGTTAGCTCGCCACTTTCATCGGTCAGGATCAAATGTCGGCGCGAGATAAACATTTCAGGATCGTCCAACCGCCAGTCACAATCGTCGCCACGCCCGATCACCATCTGTCCACCCAGATAGGTTTTCTGCGTTTCGCTTTGCGCGTGAGGTGCGCTTTCGAGTGTCAGTGTCACGCTCATGCGGCGACCTTCTTGTCAGGGTTATCCCCCCAGTTTTCGGTGATGCGCGGCACGCAAAGATCATCTGCGTCCCGGCCCGGAACCGGATTGAGCCACGTTGTGCGCCCCAATTGGCATGTGCCAAGCCGGGCTTCAGGCACGTCACCAGCGTGCAGGATCAAACGCAGGTTGAACTCAGTCTCGCGTCCGGCTGCAAAAACGACGGCATGACACAGTCGTTCCCACAGATCCGGATCTTCCAGAAACGCCGCAAACTGATCGAAACGCAGCGGTCCAACGCGCAGCTCGGCCCGAGAGAGACGATCGAAGCTGCGTGCGCCAACAACGGCCTCGGTGCCCAGACCCGAATGGGTTTGACCCAGACGGGTTTGCAGTGCATCAGGCAGATCTATCCAAACGCCGACAAATTCTTCAAGCGTCACCGGCGCATCGATGACGGATTCGATAAATGCGGTCAGGCGTTCCGGATTATGGCGTTCCTGTGCCAACGATGTTGCGTGGCGCAGTTTAGCATCATTGAGCTTTTCATCATCAGACAAAGTACCGGGCAGGCCAAGCCCCGCCAGAGCCTGTAACATGGCAGTTACTCGCCCACCGTCCTCATGCGCCATGTGGATTTCCGGACGCGCATCGGCCCATGCGCGCCAGTAGAAGGCCAGCATCCGATGCTGAAGCATGTTGACGAGGTCCAGAAAGGACGTGTCTGCCAACGCGCCGGCATTGTCGCCAGCAAACCAGCGGTTCGACAAACGCTCGCGCACCCATCGGGTCAGGTGCAGCGGCATCGGTCCTTCGGGACCTAGCAATCCCAAAACATTGACTGAAACCTGCGGCACGCCGCCCTCCGGCACGTTCAGGCTGGCTACATCTTGGGTAGCAAATCCCTGCCGTGGAGATTGCCCCAGCCGCGCGGGCTCGTTTGCGGGTCCGCCCGAGCGACCAAACCTTAGACCTTCAGTTTCCAGCTGCGCCAGCATCTGAAAGAAATCCATCTCGGTGATGTTTTGTTCCGCTAAATCAGGCTGCGCGTGCCGGGCGTCATCGGCCATGCTATCTCCTGTTGTTGCTGGGTCAGATGCGAACGGGTGCGGATAAACGAGTTGATGCCGACGTGGCGCGCAAAAAGCCGAGACAGCAGGGCTGACAGCAACAGCGTGCTGTGGCCTGACAGAACCGTTTCGTCGATGTCGAGTGTGATTTCCATCCCGTGGCCAAAGCAGATTGGGCCGGGGCGCTTGATGCGTTCGATCACCGGACGCGACTGAACACGTGTCAGGGACCGGCCATGACGCTCGAGCGTCGGATCACCCCGGTCGGCATATAGCATTAGCAACGCGCGCAAGGGTTCGCTGTCGCGACCTTCGGCGGCCAATGAGATATGGTTCAGGCTCAGTTGTGAAATCCAACGCCAGGTCAGATCGTCCATCTTGCGCTCGGACCCAGACCCCGAGGGCAGCGCGGATCGCAGGGACGGGCGCGGGCGTTTGAAGGCACTCAGCAGATCGACTTTCCCTACCGGATCACCAGTTTCAAGCGTCAATACAGGGTTGTCGTCGAGTATGGGCAGATCGCGATTGGTGCAAAGCGCCCGGATATCCAGACGTTTGATGCCACCACCACTGGTCAACCCCGCCGGGTGCGTCACCGAGATAAACAGATCATCACCAGTATAACTGGTGCGAGTTTGGCCGCGTCTGATTTCATCTTCGCCGGGCCGTCGCGGACGCCGTTCCACTGAATAGACATACCCGGAATCCGAGCGCTGCTCGACCGAGAATATCGGCGTTACGCGGGCTTGCGGGCCACTGTTTTCGGCATCCTCAACGCGGATCAGGCGATAGATTTCATAATCCCGTGGCCGGGTTCGATCGGCATGAACGACATGCGCCGATTTTTGTGGGTCAAGCTGGACCAGATTGCATTCGCGCTCGAATAGATTGACCAGCGGAGTGGTGAACAGCTGAAAATCCTTAGGCTTCACATCGTTGAGCGCGGGTTGTTCCTTGTCCAGCAGGATCACCAGCTCGATGCTGGTTCCGGTACAAGTTTCCACTGCGCCCGACAAGCCTGACAATCGGGCATAGTGAAACCGCTCCGGCATCAGGAAGTATTCCCGCAGCAATCTGTAGCCTTCGAACGCGTGGCGCACCTTGGGGGTCAGCGCCTCATCATCCGAGATGCCGACCATAGCCGGAGCTGGGGCTGGCTGAAAACGGGCATTCCGATCGGCCGGGCGCACCATCATCCGGTGTCCGAACCCAAATATCGCATCAAAGATCGCACCCGCACGACTGCTGGTGCCAAAATAGATATCCAGGCTGTCCAGATTTAGATCTGACATCAAGCCCGGCCCGGTGCGGGTCAGTTCGATCCGCAATCCGGCTTGCGGCTGTGTTCCGGGTTGATCCTTGATCCCCGCTTCGCGCAACGCGCCGGGATCCTGTAGGTATTCGACCTTTGAAATCTTGACCGGCCACAGATGCACCGCCTGAGCGGTGGTAAAAGTTGAACGGGTGGTCAACCCGTCGCGTAGGCCCGATACCAGCCTTGTACCACGGACAACCTCGTGTCCGCCGACCATACTGTCGATCTGAGGGCCAGGGGCAAGACGCGCCATCGACATGGCGGGGCTGGGACCGGCCAAATCGGGGTAAAGCGTATCCAGCAGGTTGCGCACATAGCGGCTGGCCTCGCCATCGACTTTCAGTCGCGTTCGTGCGCCCAAAAAGGCAACGCCTTCCAGCAGCCGTTCCACATAAGGATCGGGGCAGGGGGCGCTTTCAATCGATAGATTACGCGCCACATTCGGATGGATCGCGGCAAACTCTCCGGCCAGTTCCCGGATGTGTGTAAGTTCTTCTTCGTAATATGCCAGAAATGCACGATCCATCAGATCTCTTCCAGCGTAGTTGAGGCTTGCCCATTGTCCAGATCAATTGCCGTGGACAGGCGCAGCCGTTCGGGCACGGGCGACAGCAGAAGAACACCGTCGATGATGACCCGCAGACCCGTCTTGTCGTTAATGTCCACTTTAACACGAACGGTGTTTTTCTTCAGGCGTGGTTCAAAGAAATGCAGAACCTGGCGGATTTCACTTTCAAGTTCACTTTTGTCGAAATCCGAACCGCGCCGGCCCGAAAAGGATGGCACCCCGAAGTTAAGAACCGAGCTGCGCACCTGAGGAAAATCCGCCAGCTGTTCACCAGTGGTTTGGGTTGACATCTGTTCCAGATCCGACAGGAGAAAATCAGCCTCCATCCGCTCAATGTTGAACAGCATTTCAATATCCCGGCGCACCGCTTCACGCAGGATTTGCGCGTCAACAACGACGCCTTGTTCCTCAAGCCGTTGGCGTTGCTGCATCTTGGCTACAAAGGCATGCAGCTTCTGTCGTTGCGCATCATCGAGATGCGTCTGTTGTTCGACCGCGCGCGCGCCACCCTGAACAATCTGATCCAGATCGGTATCCCGTCCCAGCTCTCGGCTGAGTTCCTGTCGCAGACTGTCTGTTTCGGCCAGAACTCCTGGCAATTCGTCAACCAGCCGATCCCAAAGGGACGGCTGAACGCGTTCTTGTCGGGCCGAAATGCCAGGTATCAGGGTGGACATGCGTTGCTCGGTCCTCCTGATCAGACGCCAGCGGCGATATCGTATTCGATCTCGTGCTCATCTCCTGCGCTGTGATCATCGGCCTGAACTGTGTACTTGATGTTGATCTTTTCACAGGTCAGCGAGACGGTTTCTTCGATCGTCAGAGAGTCGTGCGGGGTAGGCAGGACATCGTAACCCGAGATCGCGACGTTTTCCATTGTGATGATCAGATAATCCAGATGCGCATCACCCGAGTCCTTGCGCACTGCAATCGTGATCTCATCAAAACTCTTGGCCTGCATACACGCCAGCGCGAGATAGGGGGACGACGCATCGTAGAATTTTGCGACTGTGACCGCACCCATTATTGCCCGGGCTTGCGAGCGGCCTCTGCCAGTCTGTGCAGCCGCGCCCTGACTGATACTCCACTCGACGGAGTGGACATCGATCTCTTCCTCGTGCTCAGCATTCAGGCTTTCACCAGGAATATCTTCGATCTTCATATATCCAGTTAGCATGGGACTACTCCTTTAAAATAAAGAACTATGTTTTGACGGAAGGCAATTCGGACACGAGCCGCAAGCTCGCGTTGATGCCTTCCAGTTGGTAATGTGGTCTGAGGAAAAACCGGGCGTTATAGTAGCCGGGGCGCCCTTCGACGCTGTCCACCCGGACTTCTGCCGCCGCCAATGGTCGCTTGGCCTTGGCTTTGTCATCGGCCATGGACGGGTTGGCCAGCACATAACGGTTGATCCACTCGCTCAGCCAAACCTGCATGTCCGAGCGTTCCTTAAATGTGCCTACCTTATCGCGTGCAATTGCCTTTAGATAATGCGCGAACCGGCTGACTGGGAACAGATAGGGCAGATTGGCGGATAGACGTTCATTGGCCTGCGCATCAGGATCAACCAGACGCCCGGCGCGGGTTTCGTCATCCTGCAGTGAATGGGCACCGATAAAGGCCGCAAGATCAGTGTTCTTGCGATGCAGTACAGGCATCATCCCCAGCTTGGCAAGTTCCGCCTCGCGCCGGTCGTCGATGGCGATTTCGGTCGGGCACTTCATCGCGATCGAGCCGTCATCGGTCGGGAAGCTGTGCACCGGCAGGTTGGTTACCGTACCACCGGATTCCACACCTCTGATCTGGGTGCCCCAGCCATACAGCTTGTGGCTGCGGTTGATGTTCACGCCCATCGCAAAGGCTGCGTTCATCCAGACATAGTGATCATGCTTTCCGTCTATGGCTTCTTCAAAGTCAAAACCTTTGACCGGTATAGTGTCCGCGCCATAGGGCAGGCGGCCCAACACGCGAGGCATGGTCAGCCCGATATAGCGCGAATCCTCACTTTCGCGCAGCGATTGCCAGCTGGCATAATCAGGGGACGATACGATGCCTTCCAGATCCTGCGGGTTGGGCAGTTCCTGCCAGCTTTCCATCTTGAACAACTGCGGAGCAGCCGCGGCGATAAACGGCGCGTGTGCTGACGCGCAGACACCAGACATTTCGCGCAACAGGCTAACGTCCTGTGGATTGTGCGAGAACTCATAAGCACCGATGATGGCACCAAACGGCTCACCACCAAATTGTGAATATTCGGCCTGATAAACGCTTTTGTAGATCGGGGACTGGTCCCACATCTGGCCTTCGAAGTCCTGAAGCGTCTCGCCCAGTTCCTCTTTCTTGATGTTCATCACCCGGATCTTCAGTTTCTGATCCGTTTCGGTGTTGTTCACCAGATAATGCAATCCGCGCCAGGTGCCTTCCATCTGGCGTACGTCGTCATTGTGCAAAATTTCATTCATCTGGGTGGTTAGCAAACCGTCGATGCCAGCGATCAGCGACTTGATCGATTTTATGGCATTGCCCGAGATCGTGGCCGAACCCGACCGATCTTTGGCCGCGATCGCCAGATTATCCACCAATCCCTTTAGCTTGTCGCTTTCGCTGTCTTTGACGCGAAAGTCCTTTTCCAGCAGATCAGAAAATTCACCCAGATCCAGTTCTTCGGCCGCTGCGGCGCCTCCGGCAGCCAGTGCTTCTTTCTCAGCCATGCTTAACCCTCCTCGCTTTCAGCGTTCTTCAGGGCTTCTTCGGCGGCCTGCGCCAGAAGCGGTTCATTGTTCAGAAGTTGTGCAATGCGTTTCTCTGCATCGACTTTGCCGTCCATATACCCAAGCAGCTCTTCCAGCTGATTGCGCATTTTCAGCAACTCGTTTAGCGCCGGAACTTGAGACGCCATCTTATCGGGGGTAAAATCCCCCATGCTGGCGAAAGTCAGATCGACATAAAGCTCTTCGTCCGCTTCCTCGCCATCGGCTGAAGGCAGAGTATTGGGAACGCGGGTTTTTACACGAGGGCCGAGGGCTTCCATAAATTTGTTGAAACGGCCCGCGTCGGTTTCTACGAAATTGCGCTCACCCACTGGTTTTTTGGCTTCAGGTGTTTCCGATTGACCTGCCAGATCAGCCATGACACCCATCACAAAGGGCAGTTCGATCGTTGTGGGGCTACCGTAGTGTTCAACGTCATAAGCGATCTGCACCCTTGGGGCGCGATTGCGCTCGATGACTTTCTGCTTACTTTCAGACATTTAGAACTCCTTTGAAGTTTTAAGACTTTCTCCCTTTGGCGTCCTCCACGCCTGCAACATTGCGAAATTCTTTCAGGCCTGATGGAGCGACTTCCTCCATCAGGTCCATGAAATCCATAGGAACCATGCGCCTCAGTCTTCGGGCCAAATGTGGGATCGGGCTTGAGGGTTCGGTGCGCTCGTAAAATGCGATAATGCCATCGAGACATCGCTCGACATCGGCGCGGGAACTCACAGCGCCCGGTGCCACGATACTGGCAGGCGCGGTGGCAGGGGCTGCCGCTTGCGGTGTGGCCTGCGGTTGCGGGGTCGTTGTTGCACTTTCATCGGCGGCGTCACTCATATCAGACATTGCCACCTCCAGCGTGGTTTGCACCTGACCCAGAAATTCGCCAAGCTCTTTTAGGCTTAGACCAGGGTCCTTTTCGTATCCCGCCGATGAGTTGAACCGGGTGCAGATCGAACCAAGCGTTTCCTGAGCCTGATTCAACGCCGCAACCAACGCCTCAGCGCGTTCGGGTTCCTCGGCGGCCAACGCCCGCGTTCCGGCCTTGACGCGCCCTACGCGGGCCTCGTGCTTGGTGGCAATATCAGCCAGTTCCGCCTCGGTCGCGCCAGCATATTTCGCCTGCGCATCGAACACGCTTAGCGTTGCGGCAGCCAGGTCTTCCCCGGTCAGCGGGCCAATGCCGCGGGGGCTGAGCGCGATTGAAAACTTCAGATCCCCCAGCAACCCGTTGTCATCATTCTCGAGTTGATTGATTGCATTCTGCCTGGGCTGAACGCGGGCCTGTGGCGTATCACGGTCACGCAACGGGGGGTTTAGATTATCCCAGTATGTATCCAGCGTCGTATCCAGCATCTTAAGACCTGCCGAGAGGCCTTCGAAACTGTCGGATGCAACTCCGGCGCGGATCAGAACGTTCAACATCCGCAAATCGCGTCCGGTCTTCGCCAACTCGAGACCGTCATTTTCAACCGACGACCAGTCTGTTGGCAAAGCAGAAGGGTTGAGCGTGCCGTCAGGCAGCACCCGATTGGTCTTCGCCGCTGTTTCAAGCAGGCGTTCGATCGCGTGAAAACGCGGGTCGTTTCTTAACTCCGCACCGGAAGGGTTGTCACCTTCCAACGGCTCAAGAAGGACTTCAAAATCCATACAACTGCCTAAAAACTCATGTTCAACAATGTTCAAAGTGTCGCAAAACAATTCGATTCTTGCAATAAAATCACCATATCACATGATATGGTCATACTTGTGTGAACTAGAGACCAGAGCGACAACACCGTTTCAGGCACTGTAGGAAGCGGGTTTCAATTTCGAAATTGCATTTGGTGAGCGACGCGATTTCATGTGATACTGAACGCCATTTACGCCGGAGGGCTCCATGCAGGTGACAGAGCAGATCGATGGAATAATGATCGGTGTCATTCAGGGGATTGAGAATGGCGTGCCACTGGTGGCCTATCCTGCCAACCCGCTGGATCATCCGGTTGCTGCGCGCAGTCTGGTTGCACTGGATGCCGATCACGTCGGATGCGAAGTGGCATTGCAATTTGAAAGGGGACAGGTCGATCGCCCTCTGATCCTAGGTCGGATCATTGAACCGGACGAAGGGACGGAAGTGCTGCGAGACGGCGACCATGTGCGTGTTACGGGTAAGGAACGGATCGAGCTGCGCTGCGGCAAGGCGTCGATCATCATGGAAGCCGATGGTCACATCACCATTCGCGGCAGCTATCTGGTTAACCATGCCACAGCCTCCAACCGCATCCGCGGTGGTTCGGTCAACATCAACTGAGCGGCAGAGCGGTGACGATTCCAATCCTTGAAAATATCGTCCGTCAGCACGCAGAAGAGGCGGCGCATCTGTGGAATATATACGATTACGCGCTTCTCAACCCGGATGAGAACCCGGATATGGATCAAGAGCGTATCGACCGCGTGGTGGAACGCCTGAATGCGCATATCGACGGGTTACGCGTCGCAGGTGAAGAAGGTTTGCGCGTGGCGCAAGAACGGTTCGACGAGTATCCCGAACCAGGTGAGCTGTTTGTGCTGAGGATGCTGCAACCTAACGCCGCAAAGGTTTGGATCGCCGATCTGGATTTGGACGGGGTCAGGGCTTATCTGGTTGAGAAGTTGGACGAAGTTAAGCCATCGTAACCTGATCGAATTTCAACCAGTATTCTTCGTCGAATATTAGTACATCTTTCATGCCAAGCGACCACATCGTGTCCCCTCCTACAGAAAGCTCTGAAAAACTGTCGGCAATTTTAAGTGGTTCCGGAATAAGCGTTAGTTCATCTTCAACATCCAGAAGGAACAACGCGGTATATCCGGCCAAATAAATTTTCCCGTAATACTCAGCCATTCCCCAGATATCGATTATTCCGGGCTCGCTACACAAGAGCTCGAAATCATCTTGCTTGCCACGCAACACTGTGCCGTTCTGCCCAGCAGCGTAAACACGACCGTCATTCGCACATAAGATAGTGTAGAAACAGGCATTCGTCTGGCATTGAACCGGATGCCATTCAGTACCGTCATAGCGCCAGACAACACCGAATTCACCGGCTGCATAAAGTTCCTGAGTATTATTTCCAGCAATGGATTCGAGGTTTTGGTGTGCAAATTCTTTGCGCAACTTTTCTGATGGGCTTATGTCCGTCCATTGGTTAACACCGTCTCGCCGAAACACCTGCATTGATGCTCCAGAGGCGTAGAATGCACCATCAATCCAGGCAAGTTTACGTAACGGTCCACGTTCCAGTGTAATCTCTTCTTCGATTGGCTCACCATCAAGAAAATAGATGAATTTCCCCCAATCGCCTAGAAACGCCGGGCCTGACTGGGCGCCTTTACTGTAACAGACAGAAACGACACTGTGATTGCGCTTTCCGATGGCCTTGACTGTTCCGTCGTGCATTTCCAGTAGTGCAGCATGGGGTTCGTCCTTGTTGCCTGCCAGTTTGTCGATCACACAAGAGAATGCTAGCGTAATATCGTCCTTGGCAGCCCCGCAGGTAAGAGTAAATTCATCCAGAATTGGTCGCATGTGTTGCCTCTTCAGCCGCCAGCCATTTTCATGGCCTTGTCGAGATAGGATTGGATATTGTCGATCATACGCCTTGCTTCGACAGCTGGACGGCCTGGGTTTTTGTCTGCGCGAAGTGGTGTGTCCTCAGAAACCCCCGCCTTTTCATGAAATGCGTCGAGCTGCGCCTTGATGCAGGCAGGGCTACAACCGGATTCTGGGAAAACCTTTTTCATTGATGAAATCGATTTGTCGCGCATCTGACCATAAGTAAGCGAATGGCAATTCAGAGGATTCTTTGCATCACTAGCAGGCAGTGCATTGTCAAGAATCTCGCAGTACATATCGTTGTGCATCAATCCATGGCTGCCCTTGTTATGTGTGGCACCTTCGGCGCAAACACATGGCGCGGCCTTGGCATCATAGCTAACTCCAGGTAAAGCTTTCCCATCCACGGAAAAACTGGATTCGGGAACAAGATGGTGACCTGTCTGTTTGCCACAGCACTCACCCTTTTCGTCGTCCTTTTTTGAAACCAGCTTGCACTTAATTGCTGCAAGACAGGGGTTCTTGCGAGCAGCACCAGAGTCTCTCATTCGCTCCTTGTTCACCCGGTTTTCATCCGCTGCCAAGTCCGTCGATGCCTTCAACCCAACGAATACGGCCCCGCCGGCCTTGTGTGAAATTGTTTCATCCGAACGTCGGCTGGTGTTGTCTACACCCGGGGAAAGACTCAATCCTGCAGCGTCGCAAGCCTCATCAAGATTTTTGTAGTCTTTGCAGCCTTCCTGCATCTTCTGGATATCATCGGCGCAGGGATTATTAGGATCCACCACCCACGGCTGCCCGATCTTCGGCCATGGCGGTGCGTTCGGCGGTGATCCATGATTGTTCGTCTCGATATCCGAAAACCGGCAGATGTTCTTGCCTTCCGCTTTCACATTCATCGAATAGGCCTGCGATTTGGCCTTACCGGTGTTTTTCGAACTGATAATGCCTTTTTTGCTGGCGCTTCCGGCCTCGGTTCCGGTGGTTTTGGTGAAATGAGAGTTGTTCTTCAGATTGATCGTCTCTCCGCCGATCTTGACGGTCCCGGTGCCCTTGTCCGTGTCGCCATCACTGCCGAATGAAGGGTAGGGGATTGGTACGCCGGGTGGCGTTGGTGGGGCCTGTGGTGGGGTGAAACATACGTCGGGGAAAGCGGCGATCACATTGTTGGACTGCTTCTTGCAGGACACTTCCAGATTGTTGGCGAAGACGGTCATGCGGCGCCCACCTTCGCCGAAGTGTCGGGTGCAAAGAATACTGCAGCGCCGCAGGTTCCGTCATCCCCTGACGCCTCGATCAGCACCGGATTGCCGGGCGCATAATGTTTGAGTGCTGCTTCCAACGCCCAAGCGATCATGATCGGAACGGCGGCGGCCCCGACATTTCCGATACATTCGGTTGGGGTCCAAAGCTCTTGCAGCTCTCGATGTTCACGCAGCAGCCGCTGCATCGACAGAGCGGTCTGTTTGAAGAAATAGGCCTCGCCCGTCAGATCGGAGATACGATAATCGATCCGGTCGAAGGCGATACCTGATATCTCCAGCGCTTCACGATAGGCGCTGGTCATGCCATCGGCGCGCAAGGGGAGTTCTTCTTCGTTGTACAGATAGGCCAGCTCTCGGCTCAGGCCGAGGCCAGTCATAGCTAATTGCGTCGGCGGTCCACCGGTACACAACAGTGCTGCGGCGGCTTCTCCGGGAATTAAGCCGTTGGCATTGTTCCCGTTCAATAGGCGTTCAGCGCGGATGAACTCGGCAATCGTGGGGCCGGTCAAAAGGCTGTCGGCACCAACAATCAGTACATGGCTGTTAGGATCCTTACGCAATATCCGCCCTGCACGTTCCAATGCGACAAAGCCTGAAGGCCGGCCATATTCGACGGTTTCGAATTTGGTCTGTCGGGGCAGGCCAGAAAACTCGATCAGTTTGCGGGCAAAGGTGTCTGGGTCGCGCACGGGTGCGCCGCGGCGCGACCCCTCTGCCAAACATAGTATGACGGTCAGAGTTCTAACCTCGGCCTGAAAGCCGTCGAGCGCATCCACCACAGCGCCTGCGGCCAGATGGGCAACCCGTTTTTCTCCAACCCAGTTGCGCGGTAAGGGTACCGGTGCGCCCAGCTGCCATTCTCCATCGGCGGCCAGAAAGTCGGTTTCCTGAAATCCGTCCAGCCCGCCCCGCATGGCGGCGGCTGATGCGGCACAGTTCAGTCCAACTGCCGTCACCATTCCGGCGGACAGGATATTGACGCCTTTGGTCACATCGCCACCTCGCCGGACAGGCGGTTCGGCGCGCTAGGCATGTAGGTCTTGCCCTTCTGCTTGGCACGCACCTGCCCGCGCGAAGGCGTGCCGATCCAAAATTCTGTGAACTCGGTGATGACACGCCGGATGGGAACTTCGACCCGCCACGCCAGCGAAAACATCCTGTTCTCGGCATCGATCAGCAGTGTGTCGGGCAGCGCGGTTGTCTCCAGTGCCTTTTCCCAGTCGCGCCAGATAGTCAGCGGTAATCGGGTGTCAGGCAGGTAAAACGCCTCTTTGCCGCGTGGTGTCAGGTTGACCAATACCACCTGTGTTCCGCCTACAGGAAAGTCGATCTGCTGGTCGGACGCGGTTTGTTGATAGTACCGCTCATCAAAATCAGCGGGCAGAAACGGGAACACATTGTCTTTCCAGTCATCGTCATAGGTTCCGCCAAAGCGCTGCCGTTCAGGTGAAACGCGCGATATCGGACCCAGAGCCATGGGTCTGTAGTCTTCATAGGGCGAGGTGACAGGTGCTCCGATCTCTTCAGTGTTTGGAAGGGGTGTACCGCTAAGATGCGATTGATTTTTCACACTGGCAAACCCCTGTCCAACCGGGTTGGCAAGGTAGACAGGGGGCAGTGCGTCATCGGGGTCCAGCGTGCAGGCGCCGCCGAATGCGGTGTCATAGCTGAAGGGTGCACGGGTGAAGGGAACAGGATCCGTCGCAGTAATTGCGGGACCAACCACCTGCCATTCACGATGGCCGGTGACATTGAAGGTCTTTGCCATTGCGCCAACCTTCAGCCCGACCTGTACCTTTTCGGCAGGCTTGCCGCCCGGCGCATAGGCCGCCCCGTTCAGAACCACATCGCAACGGCCCTTGCGAAAGGCATAGTCGGTCTCCCATGTGGTGGCCGAATATCCCGGTTCGCCGCCAAACTCATCCGCCATCACCAGAGGGGTCTGTTTTGGCATCGGTACTGGAGGCTGGTCCGAGTGGTCAGGAAAGCCGAACGTGCCTTTGACCACCAGTGACAGGTATTCGCGCCCGGCCACGTCCATGCCCATCGTGATGCCGAAGACAAAGTTGGTTTTGTTGTAAACCAGCATCTTCGACACCTATTTGAATGTATAGGTGAACCCGTCCGGGCCGCCAGCTATGGTTACCGACTCCAATTCGGCTCCTTCTAGGGAATAGTTTAGGATCTGGCGGCTCAGTTCCGGCAATAGGGTATTGGTCAGGATCGCATCGATCATGCGGCCACCGCTTTCGATCTCGGTGCAGCGGTCCTTGATCACCTGCATCGCGCTGGGATCAATAGTCAATTCAGCGCCGTAACCTTCGCCCAGCCGTTTGGCAATACCGCGCAATTTGTGCCCCGCGATGGCTTCGATCATCGAATCCGACAGCGGATAATAAGGGATAGTGACCACGCGTCCCAACAAAGCAGCGGGGAACACGTTCAGCAGCGGCGCGCGCAGCGCTGCGGTCAGATCTTCCATATCAGCGTCTTTGTTGCCATCGTCAGTCATTGCCATGATCTCGTCCGAACCGACGTTCGATGTCAGCAGGATCAGGGTGTTCTTGAAGTCGATCCGGCGCCCCTCGCTGTCATCCATCATGCCCTTGTCGAAGACCTGAAAGAAAATCTCGTGCACGTCGGAATGGGCTTTTTCAACCTCGTCTAGCAGAACAACCGAATAGGGGCGGCGGCGCACGGCTTCGGTCAGGATACCGCCCTTGCCATATCCGACGTATCCCGGCGGCGCACCTTTGAGGGTCGAGACGGTATGCGCTTCCTGAAACTCGCTCATGTTGATGGAAATCAGGTTGCCTTCGCCGCCATACATCAGATCGGCCAAAGCCAATGCGGTTTCGGTTTTTCCGACCCCGGAAGGACCGCACAGCATAAATACTCCAACAGGTTTTTCCGGTGCGCCAAGTCCAGCGGTGGCGGTTTGAATGCGGTTGGCGATCATCTCCATCGCGTGGTCCTGACCGACGACACGTTCTGCCATGGTCGAGGCCAAGGATAGCGCGCGTTCGCTCTGGCTGGACAGCATCCTGCCCATGGGAATACCGGTCCAGTCTTGCACTACGGCGGCTACGGCCTGCTTGTCGACTGATGGCAGGATCAGCGGTGTCTCGCCCTGCGCTTCGGTCAGTTGGGCCATCTTTTGGCGTAGCTCTGTCAGCGCCGCCTCACGATCGAAAGGTACGGCTTCAGTTTCAGCGGGATCAGGTTCCGGCTCATCCTCGCCGGCCTCAAGTTCGGCACCGGTTTCATCCAGCACAGCGCCCGAAGCGCGCAGCTGGCCGCGCAGCTCCAGTATATCCTTGACCAGTGTCTGTTCCGCCTCCCACCGGGTATTGGCAGCCTCTAGCTGGTCTTTGGCCGCTGCGATTTCGGCATCTACATCCGATTTGCGTTCGTCGATATCGATGCCGATCTCGCCCTCGCGATCGATAATTCCGGCTTCGATCTCCAGCGCGGCCAGACGCCGTTCTATGTCGTCAACTTCGGCCGGTGTGGCATGTTGCGATACCGCCACCCGTGCACAGGCCGTATCCAGTAGCGAGATCGCCTTGTCGGGTAATTGGCGGCTGGGAATGTAACGATGCGAAAGTTTGACCGAGGCTTCGATTGCCTCGTCCAGCACTTCGACCTGATGGTGTTTTTCCAGCACACCCGTCACGCCCCGGCACATCAGTATTGCCTTGTCTTCGGAGGGCTCATCGATCTTGACTACTTGAAAGCGGCGGGTGAGGGCAGGGTCGGGTTCGATATGTTGTTTGTATTCGGCCCAAGTCGTGGCCGCGACCGTGCGAAGTTCGCCCCGTGCCAATGCCGGTTTTAGCAAGTTGGCTGCATCACCGGTTCCCGCCGCACCCCCTGCGCCGATCAGCGTATGTGCCTCGTCAATGAACAGGATGATAGGTGTATCTGAGCTCTGTACCTCGTCAATCACGGCTTTCAGGCGTTTTTCAAATTCGCCCTTGACCGAGGCCCCGGCCTGCATCAATCCAATATCCAGCATGTGCAGGTCTACATTCCGCAGTTGCGGCGGCACGTCACCGCGCGCCAGGCGCTGGGCGAACCCTTCGACCACTGCAGTTTTGCCAACACCTGCCTCACCGGTCAGGATCGGGTTATTTTGCTTGCGGCGCATCAGGATGTCGATGATCTGACGGATTTCTGGATCACGTCCGACAACCGGGTCCATTGCCCCATCGCGTGCGCGTTGGGTCAGATTGGTCGCATATTTCTCAAGTGAAGACTCGCCGCTGCGGGCTGGTTTGCGTGGCGCGTCGGACGCCCCCTCGGGTTCAGTCCGTTCCAGCGAGGCGGCCAGAAGATCGTCAAGCTGTGCCGCCAATGCTGCCGGGTCCAGCTTGTCAAATTCAAGGCTTATCTTGAACAACAGCCCTTCAAGCACCGGAACCTGCAATGCGCCCAGCAACACATAGGCCGATCGCACAGTGTCATCACCAAATTCCAGCGACCCGAAATTCCAGGCCTCTTGAATGGCGCGGAAAATATGGTCCGAGAACTCCTCGACTGAGCTGGCTCCATGTGGCAGCGCATCGGTGGCCCGCAACATGTCGCCAGTCAGTTTGTGACGGTCGACACCCGCTGCATCCAGTAGGATATCCATGTCGGACCGTTCAGAATCCGCTAGACCAGTGATGAAATGGACAAGTTCTACATAAGGGTTTCCGCGTCGCTTCGCGGCCTGCGCCGCGCCTGAAAACGCCGTAAGACAGATCGGATTAAGCTTGCCGACAAGTTCTTTACGCTTGACGGTTTCCTGAGATCTGTGTGGTGCCATATACTGCCCCCAAATTTCGAAAAATTTTAAATTCTCTGAAAAAAACAAATCGGTATAGTTGATTAAGTATAATCTAAATCCGGAATTGAATCGATAGTTTTGACAATGGCTTAGATTCCGCGGGGCGCGTTGATGATAGATCCAATGCCAGGTGACATTTTTCAGACCGGTCAGGTTCTGAACAATACCTACGAGATTCTGGGCGTTCTGGGCCGGGGCGGGACCGGCGAGGTTTATTTGGCTCGTAATCGGGTTGTGGATCGCAAGGTGGCGATTAAGGCGTTGAACTCACAATTCTCGGGTAACGCTGATTATGTCGAGCTGATGAAGCGCGAGGAAGAGATGCGCAACATCGTGCATGATGCCGTGGTGCGCTATTCGGAATGCTCGATGTCGGACCAGAACCACGTGTTTCTGGTTATGGAGTTTGTCGACGGGACCTCACTGAACGATCTGATGATGGAGCGCCGGGTCGAAGACCGGGAACTGTTGATCGTAGCGCATCGGGTGCTGGAAGGTCTGGTACAGGTGCACCACAATGGTATTGTGCATCGCGATCTCAGCCCTGACAACATCATCCTGCGCGACGATGACCCCGAACGGGCGACGATTATCGATTTTGGTATCGCCAAAGACACGACCGCAGGTGCACGTACGATCGTGGGCAATGAGTTTGCGGGTAAATATGAATACGCCGCGCCCGAGCAATTGGAAGGGCGCGCCGAACGCAGGACAGACCTGTATTCGCTTGGGGCGTCGCTTTTGGCGGCGGCGCGGCAGGAAATACCATTTCCCGGTTCCACGCCCGGCGAGATTATTCGCCGAAAGCAACAACCGCTGGACACGTCAGGGCTCGGTGATGATCTGCGGCGGTTGATCGAATGGTTGTCTGCACCTGATTTGGACGATCGTCCCGACGATGCGTCTGAGGCACTAAGTTGGCTTGACGGGGTGCTGAAGCCTGCAGGCGGGCGATCCGGTTCTTCACCTGGGCGCGGCGGTGGGTCCCGGAGACCAGCACGCACGCGCGACACGAAGAAAACGGGCAAAGGCCTGTTGATCGGCCTGCCTGTCGCGCTGATTGCAGCGCTCGGCGGTCTTTGGGTAGCAGGTGTTTTTGATGCGCTGTTCGAACCACCTCTGCCATTGGCCAGCCCCTACGAGTTGACGGTGGGCACTGCACCAGACGGTAGCGCTGTGCTCAGCAGCTATGCACCGGATCAGGCTGGGGCTGATCTCATCCTTGGCGGGTTTCAACAAGCGACAGGGCTTGAGGCGGCTGAAGGTGCGGTCACCCTTGCCGATGGTGTCCCTGATCCGGATTGGCCGGCGCAGATGAGCCAGCTTTTGAACCTTGCCGGCAATCTGGAAAGCTGGGAGCTTTCGGTGTCGGATTCCCGTGCCAACCTGAACGGGGTTGCCTCCAGCATCTCTGCTCGTGGTGCGCTTGCGGCGCAGTTGGAGCAGTTAGCCAGCACCTCCGGCATTCAGATCACGCAGGACATCGTCGCGGGCCCCCGAGTTCTCTCACGCGCCGCGCTGCAGACGTCGTTGTCTCGTCTAGGCAGTTGTGGGCCCCTGCAGGCCTCGGCCACGGCGGATGGCACCTATCCGTTGTTCGATACCATTACGATTACAGGCGATCTGGCAAACGGATCGGATCAGGATAATATCAAACGTGCGTTGGGTCCTGTTATCGGCGACCGGAACCTGCGTTTCGACACAACTGTACTGAACGAAGAACTCTGTGCAATTCGTGCGGTATTACCGGATGTCCCTTCTGCCAACCTGTCGATCTGGCTGGGGGATGGTGCCACTGGCGCGCCGTCGTTAAGTGGTGTTTTTCGCACCAGTGAAAACCCGGTGGTCGAGGTGCATATGCCGGAATCGATAACCGAGGGTTCTTTGTGGGTCATGGTCGTCGACAATACGGGCACAGTGTTCCATGTGCTGCCAAACGTGAACCGGACCGACCATGACATTGCCAATTTGGGCGAGATGAAGAATGGGGTTCGGCAAGTGCGGGTTCTTCATTCAATCGAAGAGTTCAAGGAAGACAACTCGCGCCTGGCGATCCGTGTCAACGAGGGTGATTACGGAAAGACAGAAGTAATCGCGATCCTCAGCCGTTCGAACTTGTTCGATCTGCGCCGTCCCCGCGATGAAAGCGTAACTTCGGTTGCAGAGGCGCTGGCTGGTGCAATTGATGGTCGCGAAGGAGAGATCATCGGTGTTGCCAGCCGGATCATTGATGCCCGTCCCTAAGGTTGATCAGAACAGATCGAAGCGCACCGGATTGATGGCCCAATAAACCCGCGCCGCCAGGATAAGCCGTTCTTTGGGGTCATTCAGTGCCGCTGTTGATATCGGTACACCGTGCGCGATTGCAACGTCTTCAAGTGCCTTCTTGGTTGCTGGACCGACCTGACCGTCGACAGCCACGTTTTGCCCCAGTTCATTCAGCGCCATTTGTAGGGCTCTATCCTGCGCCACAGCCGGCAAACTATTCAATTGATCGCGTGCCTGCCCTGCCGCCTCGGCATCCGCTAAGAGCGAGGCCTTGGCCGCACGCAAGGCCGCGTCTGCCTGGCCTTTACCCGAAACCTGACCGTCAAGGATAATATAAGCGCCGTTCGCACCGCCCCACGCATCGCCCCGTGCCAGCGAAGCATCATACCAGTCCAGCGCCTCGGATTTTGTCCGTCCCGGCAATTGGCCGCGCAAAATCATTCGCGCCACGCTGGCAGGTGCAGTCGGATGTCCCCCCTCAGCAGCAGCCAGAAAATACTCAAGCGCCTTGTCATTATCGACGGGATTGCCCCCAAGCCCGTTCAGCGCGACATAAGCAAGGTTGTTGTACCCATAGATATCTTTGCGCAGCTCGGACGCCCGCAAATAGCGCATCCCGCGTTCAGGGATATAGTGCTCAGAGTCTTCGCGTAGGAAATACAGACCAAGTTCGTTCATTGAGAACGTATGGCCCAGTTCGACCGAACGTTCGAGCAGCTCAAATCCGCGTTGTTTGGCTTCTTGAGTTTTCCCTTCCCGCAGCAGCTTTTTGCCCAGCCTGTGCATCGCATAGGGATCCTGCTCGGCAGTTCCTTGTTCCAGCAATTCCAGCGCCATTTGCGGATCAAGAGGGATGCGCGTGACATCACGGTCGATCCGCTCGGAATCCAGCAATACGGCAAGGGCGAACTTAGCGCGAATATGACCGGCCTGCGCTGCTGCAGATATATTGGCATAAGCATCGCTTAGCTGTCCGGCGGCCTGCTGAACGCGACCCAATTGATAGCGGAACCGCGCATTGTCGGGGTTGGCGGCAACGGCAGCACGGCACGCTTCCAGCCCTTTGGTTATGTTGATCTCGTTCGGTAGCCGGAATACCCCCACGCCATTCAAGTCCAGCGCATCGCCGGCTTCCAGATCGCAAGGGTTCATGTTTAGTTTAAGTGACACATCAACCCGCTGACGCTGCTGGCCTGTGGTGACAACTTCAACTGTGAATGTATCCTCAACATCTGAGGTGATGATATCAACCGCCCGGATGTCAGAGATTTCTGGGGTGTAATTGATTGCACCGCTCTGCTGCCCGCCACCAATGGCGATCACGCCTTGTTCGGGTCGCTCAACCAATTGAACCGTGTCGATATCGGTTCCCAGAGCTTGTTCCAAAAGTTGGGATAGCGGTACGTTTTTATCGAATTGCCGGGTCAGATCCAGCGACCGCGAGATTGTCGCCTGAGGGGGTTCCTCCGTTGGTTCGGCTTGCGATTGCGCAAGATAGAAGGGTTTAACCAGCGTTGAACTTTCCCAGGGGATTTGCTGCCCATCGGTCGAACTGTGCACCTGTTCGCGAATAACCGGGAACAAGGCCTGAATATTCTCGAACGGTGAATTGCGTGCTGTTTCGAGAACCGCGGCAGTGTAGGGGCTGTTCTGACCCGAGGCCCCATCGCTGGCAACTGCACCTGGTGAGGTTGAATACGCAACAAGTGAATTCAGTGGTGTTCGGAATACATCAAACCCGGTGCGCGTTTCGAACAAGTTAGCATCGAGATCAGCCGCCAGCCGAATATCGCTGAATGGGTTATCTCGACAAGAATCCAGGATAGCTACATGAGCGGAACTGCGGGCTGATAGGGTATCGATCACCCGGTCCAGTGTCATTGTGGCGAGGGGGACATCATAGATACTTTCGAATTTGGCATCGACGGGCAGCAGATAATTACGCCGCCCGATTTGGATACCATGCCCGGCATAGTAAAATAGCACATTGGCAGAGTCGGGAATATTTAGAACGGCGGTGCGCAGCAATTCCTCGAATTCGCGCTTCTCAAGGTCATATCCGTCATAAACCTTGAAATTGAACTCGCGAAGTAAAGCCGCAATATCCTGTGCATCTTTGCGTGCATTGGCAAGGTCACCGACATTCATGTAGTCCTGATTGCCGATCACGATCGCGATGCGCGGCGCGATTGGCGTTTGTATCGACGTGTCAGTAGTGGATTGAGCCAGCGCCGGATTTATCCAGAGACATAAGGCGAGTAGTCCGCAAAGAACCCGAGCTTTCAGATTGTATCTGAATATGCGTGGACCCACGGTTTCAACCCCAGCTTCCGCCGCCGCCACCACCAGTACCGCCGCCGCCACCGCCGCCGCCACTGTTGCCGCCGCCGCCGCCACCATCTCCGCCGCCGTCATCTCCACCACTATTTTCCTCTCGGGCCGAAGTGCTGGATGATTTTGCCTGCGCCGGTGCGGGTGCAGGTGTCGGTTCGACAACAGGTGCGGGTTGCGGTTCGACTATGGGTTCTTGCTGGCTGGTATCAAGGCCGACCGTATCGCAGCCAGCTACAATAAGTGTACTGGACAATATTAGCGTGACTGAAACTCGGACCATTGCGGGTCCTCCCTATAGTAAAATGTACCAATATGACATTAACCCTATTACTAGTAGGCTTAAGCTGTCCAATATTGTTTATCGGAGTCAGCTGTTGACTACAGTGAAGTTGATCACGGTTCTGTTGCTAAAATTCTGTCCGATCGAAGAAATCACGCCGAACCTGCGGATTAAGCAGCCGGTTCCGTAAGATAACCAACGGACATCCGAGGATTAAGGTGGAGCGGCAACGGCCGCCTCGTCCGCTTTGGACTGGGCATATTCTCGGTTATTCCTTAGTAGTGAGCTGTTGCCGACGTCCGCCAAGCCTTGGTCATAGATTTCGACCGCGCGAAGCCATCCTTCATGGTTGAAATACAACCTGGCCCATTTCTCGTATGTGTAAACCTTGACCTCATGTGTTGTGTCGGAATCCAGCACAACAGCTACTTCGTCAATAAGTTCCAACGCTGCGTTCGGCATGTCGGCACTGATCATCGATTCCATGTGGCTCGAAAGGACGTTTTGTAAAACTCCTGCCAGAGCTTTGGGATCAGGGAAAACCGTCTCCATTTCGTTGACAGCCACGATAAAACCTGCTGCACCTTCGGTTTTGAGGGCGGATGTGGACCACTCCTGAAAAGAATACGGGACGTTGCGACGCAGATCTCGGGAGTCAGGAACCAACTCAAGCCCAGCAGCATATGCGAGTAAAGCGCCCTTCCAATCGTTTTGCTCCAGCCGAGCGTTGCCCCAGTCTCGATACAGCGCGACTGTGCTATTGTTGAATTCTTCGGGTGAAAGAAAGGACCGTGCACTGACCAATTGGGCCTTTGCCAAATCAATTTCCCCTGACCTAACCTTCTCGGAGATTAATCTCTGGATCGCCCGCGTGCCCATCTCCGCGACCTTCTCATCGCCCGGGAAAAGCCCCCCAAGTGTTTCAGCGGCGGTGGCAACGCCTTGGGCACCAGCGTCTGCACCGCTTGTGCGCGTCCACTCCTGAGCTATGTAAGCGACATTTCTTGAAAACAATTTGGCATCGTCCAAGTCACTGCGCGCGTTCGAGTAAATTCTGGCCGCAGCTTCCCACTCTCTTTCATCCATTGCACGTTGGGCACGGTGATCGATAATCAGGATTGTGAGTTCACGGAAGGTTTCCGGTGCCAGAAGCAATTGAGCACTATCCAGGAACTCCATAGCTCCGTCATGGTTGCCTTCGCGCAAGTAGGTGTTCAATTTCCGAACGATTTCGTTTTCGCCAAAGCCAGGATCTACCGCAAAGGTCGGGAACAGCTCGCGAAGCCGCGCGTTGGTAACTTCCAGTTCTACAGTTCCACCTTCCGCCAGAGCACTAGCCTGCCACTTTTGGGCGACATAGCGGGCGTTTTTCGACAAGTAGTCGTCGTCGGGATGTGCAGCAAGGCCAGATGCATGCAATTCGGCCGCAGCTTGCCAATCACCGCTTTCGATCAGCTCGCGTGCATAAGCGTTGTACACATAGGCACCTAAATCCCAGTCCGAACCCGTTGCAGTTAGCAAGGGTCCAATTTTTTGAGCTTGCTCCAGCGCCATTTCTAGTTGTCGGCTATCCATCCCTGAATTGATCCAACGAATGGTGAAATTCTCTGCGACGTCATCAAACCCTGAGACCAACGGCAACTGGTCTTTTAGGTCTGCGATTTTGGATAGCCCATCCTCGATCCCGCCGCTATCCAATGCCCATTCTTGTGCCAAGTAACGCGCAATCCGATGGGCGCGCTCGGTCTCCAAACTTGTGCCAAATACTCCCGCAATAATGGAGGCCGCGGCCTCGTAGTCCGTCATATCTATCATTGAACGCGCTTGACGAAGATAAAGATCAGATCGCCAATGGCCAATTTCAGCTTTTGCCTCCCCAACAAGCAGCGCATCGGCACGGTCGGCAATAGAGAACGCTTCTTCCCATTCTCCACGAGACACCGAAGCTTCTGCTGGGCGCAAGAAAACCGCAATTTTATCGGACTCAAAATCATGGCCCGGAATTTGGCTTGCAGCGCGGTCTAGCACCTCTAGCGCTCCGACATAGTCGTCCGAATCTGACCGGGTGGCGGCCCATTTGCTCCAGACTGCACGTTGATTTTGGGCAAGTATCTCGTCGTCGGGTGCAAGTTGGCGCCCTAAGGCCGCCACGGTCGTGGCCTGTTCCCAGTCTGCGCTCTCTGCCAGTGATCTGCTCCAACCGTTGAGCGCCGCCAAGGCGTTTGTAACGGCGGATGAGAATTCAGGATCAAGGCTCATTGCGCGGAAATTGGCAAGCAGAGCTTCTTGATATTTGCCCTCGCGGAGAAATTCGACTCCGTGATTGTAATAGATAAGAGCTGCGATCCCCTCCCGCCCGATTTCGCGGCGAAGAGCTTTGTTAGACTCTGGTATGTATGTAAAACCAGTTAAGTTTTTGAATTCTTCGACTTGCTCACGCGCCGGTGCGAATCCGCGCGCGGTAGTCGTCTCGACATCCACATGATCCAAACCATCATAAAGGATCGAAAATGCATGATCCGGCACTTCGATTGCCCTTAGATCCAGGCCAAGACGCCATCCGAGAACATTATAGAGTGCCGCTGAGGAAACGCAGTTAAAAAGACCTTGGTCCAATACTTCCGAAATATCAGTTTGCGATAGTTGGTATCTATTCAAATACGAATTTTCATGTAGCCATTCCAAAAGGTTCCGCCCTAGTACCATGGGGGGTGCAGTAGTATCCAACTCCTCGCGAATAAGGCCTTCTAAGGTGTCAAGTTGCTGGCGGTAAGTGTCGCGCTCTTGCTGATCCATGACACCTGAGGCCAAAAGGGCAATAGTTTCGATATCTGACGCTTCCAAACCCCCGGTTTCAGCACGCGCGAAGATCTCTTTCTCAGCATCGGTCAATGAGACGCCGTCCACCCCAAGCGTTTCCAACCCTTCAATCATGTCTATGGCTGCCGCAGGAGACTCGCCAAAAGCATAGCGTGGTTCAGGTGGCCCGTCCCATCCCTTCAACCATAGGTCAGCAATTGCTATTTCAATTTTTTCTGTAGGCGGAAAGAGACGGATCAATACCCATGTTGCTGGGGCTGGCGGTAGCGATACGACCTGCTCCGGTCTTAGCGCATCCAGCCTTTCTTCGATGAGAGATCGAAAGCCGGTCGAAGGTGAATAACTAGATGCGAGAACGTCAACACGCATAGGTGGCGCATCCGATGGCTCAGGTGAAAGTGAAAGTACGAGCTCCGTCGCGTTTACGACACGCCCTCCGAAGCCAATGACGACATCTACAGGTTCACCGTCGATAATGTCGAAGCGAGCGATGGTGCTTGGATCTCCATCAAACAAAGCGTCAACAGACGATAGGTGTTCAGGAGCAGTAAGATCAAATTCAAGTTTGGCGTCTTGGAGGGAAAGAAGGGAAACCGCCGAGTCCTGCGCCGATGCCTGCCCAAACTGCAAAATACCAAATACTAATATTATTAGGCGCGCCCAAGTTCCGCGTAAAACGTGCATTGGTATACGTTCTTTACAGGTGTTTTGCATTGCTATTAACCTCAGTCGTCGAGCCTGTCTTGTTACATCAGTCGATTACTTCGGTATGCAAACGGAGCGTCCGGCGTTGGTTTTGAAATTATGCCATTTGTTTTCGAAGCTGATCGTGATCGGCTCCAAAACTCGAAGCATTGAAATGCGTGTCCACTTCCCCGCCTACGAAACCAAAAAACTACGTCGCATACCCGATCTGAGCGCTTGAGCACGAGAAGCGATAGTTGCAATTTATACTGGAACCTGGCGTCGCGTCTACTTTATGGGCATTCTTTCTGCATATTACGGATCAGTCGCAATCTTTGGCGTTAATCAAAGCAAACGCTTTGATTGGGTGGTTTTCTGCTAATCTCATGACCGTTCCGAAGGTCACGAACTACCTTGTATGACGAATGGAATTGTTCGTCTCCCACCCCTCAGTCAGACAGACCGTCCTGAAACGAAATCAGGATTTATCGAAAGCGCATTCGGCGCAAAGAACCCTGTTGTAGAAAAACGGGTCATCGGAGATGACCTTTTTTGAATTCTTACTTTCGGGTGACTATTCTGAGGCACTTGGACGGATAAGATGGGAAGGAAAATGGGGTTGGTACCACGATTATGCCGACGCAATTGTCCAACGAGATGTCCGCGACGTTGCGCAGATCGAACAGCTCGCAATCATGCGGAAACTTCTGGCAGTTCTCGCGCAGCATTTCGGTCTGTTGGTCTACTATTCGGGGATCTGTTGCAGAGTTTTGACCGCTGACGCCCACCAATATAGAATTTTGTAACAGAACCACCTTTGGGTGAGTCAGTCACTTTCATTCTTCTCTTCTGCGGCAAGCAGCCGGTCTGCAATAGCAGATGTGTCATCCAAGTGCTCTTCGACAGCGGCGCGTGCTGCGGCCGGGTTGCCCGAGATGATGGCTTCGCAAATCTGTTGCATATGCGCGATACCGGGGCGGTCACGGTCTGTGGTGGACAGGGTCATCATGCGCAGCCGACTGATCCGGCCGTTCAGGCGCTGAACGACATCCCATGCGATGTAGTGGCCGGCTCCATCGAAAATCTCTGAATAGAAATCAGCAGTGGTGCGAAAAAGCGCACCGGGCGTTTTGTCTGAAAACCCTTGTTTCAGGCGCTTCAGCGCTTCTTTGAGCGAGCGGGCACGCTCGGGTGTGATATCGCGGGCGCATTTTTCGGCAGCGGCGGTTTCAAGCATACGGCGAATTTCATAGATTTGTCTCGCATCCTCGCGGCTCATTGTAGCCACTATGGGGCCGCGGCCAGGTAAGATTTCAACCAGTCCTTCGGCTTCAAGATAGCGTATCGTTTCCCGGACTACGGTTCTGCTGACGCCCAACTGGTCGCAAAGCGGGCGTTCGACAAGCCTTTGACCGGGTTCAAACAAACCTTCGATGATCGCCTCGCGCATACGCTCCTGGACCATATCGCGCAACGTTGCAGGTGGGTGATCAATTTTCGTCAACTTGGCTGTGCTCATAGCCAATAGGTACTGCCTCAGATTGCTAGGGACAAGGTCTTATTGACATATGATATGATGGTATACCATATTCTCGAATTATGATTCACAAGAAAGACTGTCATGCCTGCCGAAATCCGTAAAACACTCCTGCATGTTGAAGACACTCTGATCGAAGGGGGGAAGGTCGCTGAACATCCGTTGAAGATGATTGCAGCGATTGCGGTCATCAAAAACCCCTGGGCAGGTCGTGGCTTTGTTGAAGATCTTAAGCCCGAGATCCACGATTGCGCACCGGGTTTGGGCAAGATGTTAACAGATATGGTTCTAGACGCAGCCAGAGGCGGTGACAAAGTCGAGGGCTACGGTAAGGCCGCAATCGTCGGTGTGAATGGTGAAGTCGAGCACGGATCGGCACTGATCCACACGCTGCGTTTTGGCAATTTCTATCGCGAAGCGGTTGGCGCCAAATCATATCTGGCTTTCACCAACACACGTGGCCCAGCTAATGCCCCGATGCAAATTCCATTGATGGACAAGAATGATGGCGGCCGTCGCAGCCATTACCTGACCATTCAGCTACAGATCGCAGATGCACCTGCACCCGATGAAATCATGATTGCCCTGGGGGCGTCGATTGGCGGCCGTCCGCATCACCGCATTGGGGATCGCTATCAGGATCTCAAGGAACTTGGCCATGACGTCGAAAACCCTGCAGCTGTCTGATCCATTCGGCAGTGTCGCCTATCAAGAGGCAGGGCTGTCCCATGCGGGGAAGGACGCCCCATTGGTGCTGATCCACGGCGTGGGAATGCAGTCGGCGGCCTGGAAACCTCAGGTAGAGATGTTTTCAAAGACGCATCATGTCATTGCCCTGGATATGCCGGGCCATGGTGGCAGCGATCAGATCCGACTGGGATCTGAGTTGCCTGTGTTTCTAGATTGGCTATTGGCTGCTCTGGATGGCATGCGTCTAGATCGGGTCAACCTTGTGGGTCATTCGATGGGCGCGCTGATTGCTGGCGGTTTCGCCGTTCGCAATCCTGAGCGTGTAGCGCGCGTGGCTTTGTTGAACGGAGTATTTTGCCGGGACGGCGCGGCCAGCAAATCCGTGATCGAACGGGCCGAGCTGATCGGCACCGGAGCCTTCGATCTGGAAACGCCGCTGCAACGATGGTTTGGCGATACACCAATGGACCAGGCAGCGCGAGACGATGTGGCATCGTGGTTATCCGCCGTTGATATCAACGGTTACGCGACAGCCTACGGCGCCTTCGCCCGTGGGGATGCACTGTATTCTGACGAGTTCGGCCAGATCACCTGCCCACTGCTTGCCCTGACCGGCGATGGTGATCCCAACTCGACCCCAGCGATGTCGCAAGCCATGGCCAACGCGGCCTCAAGAGGAAAAGCCGTTATAATCGAAAATCACCGGCATATGGTGAACCTTACAGCTCCGGATGCTGTGAACGCAGCGTTGGAAGCCTGGTTGCAAACCCCATTGGACGAGGGTGACCCCAAATGATTGAATTCGACCCACGCACACTGAACAACCCCCGCGCCCTGCGCAACGCGTTCGGAACATACATGACTGGGGTGACCGTTGTTACAGCCCATGATGATGCAGGAAATCCACTGGGCTTTACCGCGAATTCCTTCGCGTCGGTCTCGCTTGAACCTCCTCTGGTTTTGGTTTGTCTTGCCAACACTTCAGGCAACTACGCGACCTTCGCAAACACGAAGAAATTCGCGATCAACATTCTGTCCGAGGCGCAGATTGAAGTGTCCAACACGTTTGCCCGCCCGGTCGAAGATCGCTTTGCCACTGTTGACTGGCAGCAGGGACCAAACGGCTCACCCATTCTGAATGACGTTTCCGCCTGGTTCGACTGCAATATGTTCAACACTGTTGATGCGGGCGACCACTTGATCTTAATCGGTGAGGTCAAAGCCTTTGATAACAATATTGCGCCAGGTCTGGGCTATGCCCGCGGTGCTTATGTCACCCCCGCCGCCGAGGCCAAAGCTTTGAGCAAGCGTTCAGGCATGGTCGTGTCCGCCCTGATCGAACGCGATGGGAAAATCCTATTGCAGGATGATGGCGTTGGCGGCTTGACCATCCCGCTGACCGACGATGTATCGGATGGGGCCAGCGCTGCCCTGACCAGGCTTATCAGCAATAGCGGCATCACGGCCGAGCCGGGATTTATCTATTCTGTTTACCAAGACGGAGCGCGCAAACACCAACACATCTCGTTCTTGTGCCAGGCTGCTGATGGCGAACCAGCAAACGGTGTATTCACCGAACTCAGCGAAACCACACGGATGGATATCGCAGATCCGGCCATCTGTACTATGCTGGAACGGTTCGCTGCCGAAAGCCACATGGGGAATTTTGGGGTGTATTACGGCAACGAGGTGAGTGGCGAGGTCAAACCACTCACCACTGGGAGTTAAATGGGTATGAAATTCTCACTCTTTGCGCATATGGAACGGATCTCGCCCGATCAGGACCAGAAGCAGTTGTACGACGAGTTCATCCAGCTGTGCAAAATCGCCGATGATGGCGGTATGCACGCGGTTTGGACCGGTGAGCATCACGGGATGAACTTTACCATCGCGCCCAACCCGTTTCTCAGCTTGGTCGATGTGGCGCGTCATACAAAGAACGTACGTCTGGGTACAGGAACTGTAATCGCTCCGTTCTGGCATCCTATCCGTCTGGCGGGCGAGGCGGCGATGGCTGACATCATCACTGAAGGGCGTTTAGATCTGGGTATCGCCCGTGGTGCCTACAGTTATGAATACGAGCGTCTCATGCCGGGTATGGATGCCTGGGAGGCTGGTCAACGCATGCGAGAGCTGGTGCCAGCGGTGCAAAAACTTTGGCAGGGCGACTATGCCCATGAGGGTGAATTCCACCAGTTCGCCAAAACTACCGCATCGCCGCTGCCGATCCAGCCGGGCGGGCCGCCAATCTGGGTGGCGGCACGTGATCCCAACAGCCACGAATTTGCTATCCAGAATGGCTGTAATGTGCAGGTGACGCCACTGTGGAATGGCGACGGTGAGGTCGAGGATCTCATGTCCAAATTCAATGCCGCCTGCGAGAAATTTCCTGAAATCCCACGCCCCAAGATCATGCTTCTGCGCCATACCTACGTCGCCGAGGATGAGGCGGATGTGAAACAAGCAGCAATCGAGCTGAATCGGTTCTATTGCTACTTTGGCGCATGGTTCATGAACAAACGCGATGTCACTCAAGGCCTGATCGATCCGCTGAGCGACGAGGATATCGCCGCGCATCCTTTTAATACGCCCGAAAACATGGAACGTGACCTAATCATTGGCACCGCCGATACCGTAATCGACCGCTTGCGAAAATGCGAAGCGCTTGGATACGATGAATACTCCTTCTGGATCGATTCAAGTATGACGTTCGAGCGTAAGAAAGCCTCGCTGGAGCGGTTCATCAAAGACGTCATGCCGGCGTTGCAATAACAAAGGGTCGTAAAATGCAGCAGTTTCAACAGTATATTGATGGTGCATTCTCGGACGGAGCGACACAGTTCGACAGTCTAGACCCAGCTACCGGAAAGGTTTGGGCACAGATGCCCGAAGCCAGCGCAGCGGACGTCAATCAAGCCGTTGAAGCCGCCGAGCGCGCATTTTTCTCTTCTGACTGGGCAGGGATGACAGCAACGGCGCGCGGCAAGCTGTTGTATCGGCTGGCTGACCTGATTGCGGAAAATGCCCCGCGTCTGGCTGATTTGGAAACTCGAGATACCGGAAAGATCATCCGCGAAACCTCGGCTCAGATTGCTTACGTTGCTGAATATTACCGCTACTACGCAGGACTGGCTGACAAGATCGAAGGCGCACATCTGCCGATCGATAAACCCGATATGGATGTCTGGCTTCGCCGCGAGCCGATCGGGGTCGTGGCAGCCGTTGTTCCTTGGAATTCGCAATTGTTTTTGTCGGCGGTGAAAATCGGCCCAGCGTTGGCGGCGGGATGTACGGTTGTGCTAAAAGCCTCTGAAGAGGCGCCTGCGCCGATGCTTGAATTTGCACGCATCTTCGATCAGGCGGGATTTCCAAAAGGTGTGCTGAACGTCATAACAGGCGGATCAGTCGTTGGGGCCACGCTGACCAGCCATCCCAAAGTGGCCCATGTCGCCTTTACCGGAGGGCCGGAAACGGCGCGCCATATCGTGCGGAATTCGGCCGAGAATCTGGCCTCGACCTCGCTGGAACTCGGTGGCAAATCGCCGTTCATCGTTTTTGATGATGCCGATATCGAAAGCGCTGTGAACGCTCAAGTTTCTGGTATTTTCGCCGCGACGGGACAAAGCTGTGTTGCGGGTTCGCGCCTTGTGGTGCAGGCATCGATCAAGGATGCCTTTCTGACGCGCCTCAAGGAAAAGGCCGAAGCGGTCGTGATCGGTGCGCCTGGTGACATGGCGACAGAGGTTGGCCCGCTCTGCACCAAGCGCCAGCGCGACATTGCAGTTGACCTGATTGAGCGGTCAGTGGCGCAAGGCGCAAAGGTGGTGACAGGCGGCAAGCCCCTAGAACGCGAAGGCAATTTCTTTCCACCCACTATTCTGGATTGCTCTGATTCGACCGAGGCGGACAGTCTGACCAACGAGTTTTTTGGTCCGGTCTTGTCGGTCGTATCATTTGAAACCGAAGCAGAAGCCACCGCCATAGCCAACAACACAAAGTTCGGATTGGCCTCGGGTCTTTTCACGCAGAACCTGACCCGCGCCCATCGCATGATCCGCGCCATTCGGGCCGGGATCGTCTGGGTCAACACCTACCGGGCCGTTAGTCCCATCGCGCCTTTTGGTGGGCATGGTCTGTCCGGCCACGGACGAGAGGGCGGGCTTCAGGCGGCACTGGATTACACCAAGATCAAGTCGGTCTGGTTGCGCACCAGCGACGATCCGATCCCGGATCCGTTTGTCATGCGCTGATCGCTACACTTTTGCCACGAACAAGGGTAAGCGGTGCGTTCGTCTATCACCCGGGTGGACTGCGAACAGGTTCTGATGTGTTGATGCCTCCCTCTGGCCTTAGTGTACCGTAGTGGTTTGCAGCAGCCTGAATGGAGGCGTCCTTGGAAGAGATCAGGGGATATCCACTCCATCAAAACCGGTCAGGAGTTCCTAATGATATTACTTCGCCGACCCCACAAAAGCCGTCGTGGAGCCGCTGCGCACCACAATCCCTTCGTCAACCCATGCATCGAACTGCTTGAGGACTGCTTCCACAAAGGTTGCGTCATTGATGTGGGCATCGATCACCGTGGTCGGTGCGACCGCTGGCCAAAGTTCGCGTGCTGATTCAACGGTAGCGGTCAACGCTTCGGGATCATGCGCTTCCTGCCCTTCGCGGTCCCATTCCTCAATGCCCCCGGTGGGCAGGAAAAAATGGACCGGACCTTTGGCTTCTTTCAATCGGGTCGCCATCTCGGCAATGGCTGCTCTGCGTTCTTCCGCGTTGAAGACAGCGCTTTTGATCAACCGGTTGTGTTCATGAAAGGGACGATCTTTGAACCGCTCGGGTATCTCCTGCCAACCGGCAAAGTCCAGCAGGTCCAATGCGCCTGGTGCCACCATCTGCGGTATTCCGGAGAGGCCGGCGTTGGTCAGACGGTCCTCGCCTGAAGAAACCAGAGATCCTGCCAGCATATTGGCGAATTCCTGCATGCAAAAATCCATCACGCAGCAAAACGCACCTTCCCCTGCGAGTTTCTCAAATGCCATGCCGCCCATGCCGGTGGAGTGAAACACCGCCACTTCAAACCCGCGCTTTTCCAGCGCGGGTTTCAGAGTTTTCATATAGCGCAGACAGGACGACCCCAGGGAAGTCATCCCGATCATCGGACGGTCACGGCCCGGAGCTTCGACGGCGCGCGCTGCACCCAAAACGGCACCTGCTGCCTGGCTGAGTGAGGAACGGCAAACTGAGTTCATACCATAAAGCCCACCGGCCCAGAGAATCATCTGAACGTCAGGGGCCAGACGATGAGGGGGGATCAAAGGTGAAAAGCTGACGGTTGAAACAATGTATTTTGGCACGCCCATCGGAAGCGTTTGTGCGCAATCCAGCGCAAGGTCGGTTCCCATCGTGCCGCCCGTGGCCAGCATGGCGTCAAACCGGCCCTCCGCGTAAGCCTTTGTCACGACCGCCGCCGCGCCACGTGACATCACGCGGAATGCCTTGTTTTCATCGCCCTGGGCAATCACTTCTTCGATTGTCATGCCACTGGCTGCGGCGACGTCGTGCTTCGAAATATCCGTGGGTGTGGTCGGGTCGCCCAGAACCGAGACATCCATTGTGAGCACCTTACCGCCCTGAGCTGTGATACACTCTTCGATGTAGCGCATCTCTGGGTCTTTGGTGTCGTAGGTTCCTATCAGCAGTATTCTCTTATCGCCCACGGTGTTTCTCTCCCATTTTGACCCACTTACAGCTGTATCCAGGCTGTTTTCAGATCGAAATATTTCTCCATCGCATGTAGCGATTTGTCATGTCCGTTGCCTGACTGTTTGACGCCACCCAAGGGCACCGTGCCATCTGCACCGCCATAGGTGTTGACGTGAACCACACCAGCCCGGATGCCTGCCACCATACGATGCGCGCGGCTAAGATTTGACGTCCAAACACCTGCAGCCAGACCGTAGACACTATCATTGGCCAAGCGCAGGGCGTCCTTTTCGTCTTTGAACGAGGTGACGGCCAGAACCGGGCCAAAAACTTCGTTACGGAAGAGGTTGTCGCTTGGCTTAACGCCTGTCATCACGGTTGGGACCATGTAATATCCGCCGGTTTCGGTCAGAATTCGGTTGCCGCCAGTCCGACGCTCGGCTCCTTCGCTTTCGGCCTGGGCGACGAAATCCAGATTGCTTTCCAATTCGGACAGCGAGTGCACCGCACCGATCTGGCTCTCTAGGTCCAGTGGGTTGCCCACCCGGAAATCTTCGGCATGTTTGACGATCTCTGCGACGAAATCATCGTGGATGTCCTCTTGCACCAACATACGCGAGCCAGCGACGCAAATCTGGCCAGAATTACGGAAGATCCCGGCCGCCGACACTTTGGCCGCCTGGGCAAGATCGGGTGCATCATTGAACACGATATTGGGAGATTTGCCACCCAATTCCAGATAGCAGCGCTTTAGGTTGGAACGTGCGGAATATTCCAGCAGCCGCCGCCCGGTCACACCTGAGCCGGTGAAGACCATGATGTCCACATCCATAGACAGCGCCAGTGTTTCACCGACCACACTGCCTTTGCCAGTGACGACGTTTAGCACGCCGACGGGTAGGCCCGCTTCCAGTGCCAGCTCTGCAAGACGCAGCAAGGTCAAAGATGCCGATTCCGCTGGTTTCAGCACTACCGAATTACCTGCCGCCAGCGCAGGGGCTATTTTCCATGCACCAATCATCATGGGCATGTTCCAGGGCACGATCGCTCCAACAACGCCAACTGGGGTGTGGTGTACAAGGCCCAGAACATCTTTCGCTGTTGGCGCAACCTGACCATAGACCTTGTCGATCGCTTCGCCATAGTAACGGAACGTGCCCGCCGCCGACATCGGCTCGGCTTTCATGGCCATGTTGATCTCGGTACCATTGTCGCGCACGCCCAGAACCGCCAGTTCAATTGCGTGCTTTTCGATCAGTTCGGCCAACTTGATCAGCACTTTTTTACGCGCAGCCGGGGCCTGGCGCGACCAACGCCCATCTTCGAAAGCTGCACGGGCTGCTGAGATGGCGCGCTCCATGTCTTCCGGGGTGCCGTCGGCGATCTGGGTCAACACGCCTCCCTCTATTGGCGAGATCACATCCAGTTGCCCACCCCCTTGGGATGCCTGCCAGCTTCCGTTGATCAGATGGGTCCGCGGTGAGACGGATTTGCTGCGCAGGGCGTTGATAGCGGATTGATCCATGGATCGATTATCCTTGTTGGTTCGGGTGGTCGGAATCCACCGGCGCCATGTTGGGTTCGGGTCTAATCTTGTTCTTGAATTCACCGTAGAGCGTACGGAAATGCAGGATCAGGATCAGCACGATCAGACCAAAAATAATGGCGGCAATCGGGCGATCGATGAAGTCCAGCGGGGCCTTCACACGTGCCATCGCACTGCGAAGCTTGGTTTCCATGATTCCGCCCAGAACCATGCCAAGGATGATCGGAACGATTGGCAAGTCCAGACGCTTGAGGATCAGTCCAAAGACGCCGAAGCCTGCGGCAATGGCGCAGTCGGTGATCGAGTTGCGCAGGGAATAGACGCCGACAAAGGCCAAGGTCAAGATCATAACCCCCAGGAACCGGGTCGGAATTTGAATGATCTTGAGCAGCAGGTTGGTCGAGAACAACAGGAAGACCAGAACGATCACGTTCAGCAGGATTAGCGCCATGTAAAGCGCCATTACAAAGTCCATTTGCTGCTCAAAGAGCTGAGGACCGGGGATCACATTATGCACATAGAAGACCGACAGCATCATTGCGGTCAGCGCTTCGCCGGGAATACCCAGCGCCAGCAATGGGATCATCGCGGCGCCGGGAACAGCGTTGTTTGCCGCTTCAGAGGCCACCAGCCCTTCTGGAGAACCATTGCCGAATTTTTCGGGGTCTTTCGAGGTTTTCTGCGCATAAGTGTAGGACAGGAACTGAGAGGTAAACTCACCGGTACCCGGCACCATGCCCATGACCACGCCGATGCTGGAAGAGACAGTGGCGATGCGTTTTATTCCCAGAAGTTCTTTCAGGCCAGCAAAGATATTGCCGTTGACGGTCGTATTTTTTGGCGCGTGGTTCTTTTCTAGCAGCAGGAGGAAAGCCTGACTAATTGCAAAAAGACCTAACACTACAACGATCAGATCAATGCCAGATGCGAGCCAACTTTGATCAAAGGTGAAGCGCCGCGTGTATTTAACCGGCTCCAAACCAACGGTGTTGAGGAAAATCCCGAACGCAGCCAGCATGCCAGCAGCGAATATCTGTCCGCGGTGCGCCAGTACAACCAGAATGATCCCCAGAAGTGCGGCCAAGAAGATCTCGCGACTTCCAAAATGCGGCGCGATCAGAGCGAGTACCGGTGACAGGATCATCAGACAGATGATGGCGAAAACACCGCCAAAGAAAGAAGCAGAATACGCTAGAGACAAGGCGCGATGCCCCTGGCCGCGTTTCGTCATCGGATAGCCGTCATAGGTGGTTAGCGCATTGACTGCAGTACCTGGCGTATTGATCAGAATTGCAGGAATGGCACCGCCGTACATTGACGATCCATAAATGCCCAACAAAAGGGTCAGGCCCACGATGGGTTCAAACGAGAATGTTGCAGGTAGCAGGATGGCGATTGCGACAGCCGCACCCACGCCGGGCAGCGCGCCTATAATGACACCTCCGATTGATCCAATCAGCAGGGCAACAACGACCTGCCATTGCAGCAGAATTGAAATACCAGAGACGAGCGTTTCCATCGTGGATCCCTTACAGATAGGTCAACGCAAAAGCGCGGATGGTTTCTGGGAAATGTTCGTAGATTGCACCCGCAGGGATTTTCACCTGTAGAAAGGCGCGGAACACGATGGTGACAACAAAGCCAAAAGCTGCAGCTATCGCGATGGTGCTTGCGCCGCGAAAACCAGCGCGCAGGGTCAAGAACACCGCGAACAGCATGGTTGAGGGCAGATACCCAAGTTTCGGCACCAGCATTACGTAAATCAGGAAGTAAGCCACATATTCGAACGAACGCGCCCAGAATCCCACCTCGGCCCAACGGCCGCTGATTCTTTCCGACATCACCGAACTCAGCCAATGCAGGAAGCTGAAGATGACCATCATCCAGAGCGCAACGGTGGGCCAAAGCCCGGGTTGTGCAAACCATTTGGTCCGCTTGACGACCTTGGTCTGTTCACCCAACTGGGAAAGAAGAAAAACAGAAAAGACTAGAAACAAGACGGCAAAGACGACATCGCCGGGTCTACGATACCTTTGGAACATGTCCTGTAGTGTTTTTGCGATCATTCTTGCCTCCTCCCACTAAAAAAGACGCGGAGAGTTTCCCCGCGCCCCGATCCGGAACCTATTCGCCCAGAATTTCTGAGATCTTGCCGATCGTCTGTGTGTCGGCTTCGATCTGTGCAGTCGACTCCTCAGCATTCTGCCAGTAGATCAGAACACCGGTTTCGCCAATCAGGTTCTGTGCCTTTTCAGACTGCAGGGCCTTCTGAGCGGCGGCTGCGATCTTTTCGCGTGCATCCGCAGGCACATCTTTATGAACGAAGAGACCATTCCAAAGCGCCAGGTTCAGCTCTGGGTGCAACTCAGCCACAGTTGGAGAGTCTGGGGTCAGACCAATACGCTCGTTGCCTATGGTGGCCAGAATGTTGACCTTGTCCAAGCAGGGGAGGATCAGCTGTAGGGTGGAGTTGATGACATCAACATCACCGGACGCCAGGGTGTTGCAATCCAGAGCATCAAATGCCGCTTCGCTTGCGAAGTCAAAGCCGGACTGGATCGCCGCAGCGAAAGTCACTTGTGTTGGTGGGAGGAATGAACCGAAGTGACCCAGCGCCACATCGTTGTCCTTGCCGTGTGCGACAAGTTCTTCCCAGTTCTGGAACGCCGCATCTTTGCTGGACGCGATCACGAACGGATAGGTCATGAAAATGCCGATCGGCTCGAACGGGTTCGGGCTCAGCTCTGGGATGCCAATTTCAGGACCGCCGATAGGAACATCAGTTACGAAAGAGCCAACGGTGTAACCGTCCGCAGCTGCTGTAGCCACTTCAACAGCGCCAGGGAATGGACCGCCGCCGCCGCCGGGCTTGTTAACAACTGCCGCAGGAACACCATACATCGCCTGAAACTCATCTGCGATCATCCGGGTAAGGACGTCCTCCAGATCGCCCGGAGGCCACGGAACAACGAACGAAACCGGTTTTTCTGGATATTCGGCCATGGCCGCCGTTGCAGAGACAGCAATTGCAGTAGCCGCGAGGAACTTTTTCATTTACACCTCCCTAAGGGTGGTTCATTATGTGAACCGTTACAACAATATTAATATTGCTTTGTTAAGCGTTATCTGTCAAGTATTCCTTGACTTCAGAGGGAGGCGAAATGGGAACTGCTCTCAAGGCATTGCGAATGCTGGATTTATTCTCCAACTCACGTCCAGAAATTGGGCTGAGTCAATTCGCGCGCTTATCGGGGCACAACAAGGCAACAGTCCTCAGACACCTGCGTGCGCTGGAAGAATTTGGCCTGGTGGAGCAAAATCCTCATTCCAAGACTTACGCCATTGGGCCCGCGGCTTTGCGTCTGGCTTCTCTGCGAGAAATTGCCCGCCCTAACATCGAAAGTGCTCGTCAAAAAATGCATGAAGCGATGCAGAAGACCGGAGAAAGCCTGCATCTTTCGCTGCTTGAAAAAGGCGTGCTGCAGACAGCTTTGGTGGTTGAAACAACAAAGCATAGCGTGCGTGTCAGCCTCAATCCTGGCGAGGCCATTCCGCTAAACGCGACAGCTTCTGGCATGTGTATCTTGGGATTTGGACCTGCTGAACTCTTGGAGCAGATTGGCAAACAACCGCAACACAAGTTCACCGAGACCACCTTGACTGACCCTGATCAGATTCTCGCGCGCGTTGCCGATGTTCGTGATGCTGGTTGGGCTTGTAGCAAAGGAAGTTACGAAGACGGAGTCTTTGGCTTTGCAACACCTTTTTTTGGTATTGATCAGGTCGCGATCGGTACGATTGCTGTCGCCATTCCCGAAACCCGAGCGACAGACGACCGCCGTCCTGCCGTCTTGACTGAACTCTCTTCTCTCTCTCGGGATTTGACCGCGATATTCGGCGGTCAAGCTCCCGATTCATTTCCAACTGCATTCCACTAGTGCGCCAAAAAAGCACTTGGGTGGTCGAACAATCCGGAGACCGTGACATGAAAGACTCCAACTTTCTGAAGGAAAACAATGCCCGCCATTTCTGGCACCCAATGGCACATCCCGCTGACAGCCAGAAGAATCCGCCGGTTATCCTCACCGGTGGTGAGGGTGTCAGTATTGTCGATATTGATGGCCATAAGACCATCGACGCTGTTGGTGGTCTGTGGAACGTGAATCTGGGATACTCTTGCGAGCCAGTCAAACAGGCGATTGCCGATCAGCTGAACGCCCTGCCTTATTATTCTACCTTCCGCGGCACCAGCAACGACAAGGCGATCGAGCTGTCTTATGAATTGGCGCAGTTTTTTGCTCCGGATGGGCTCACGCGTGCGTTCTTTACCTCCGGTGGCTCGGATTCAGTCGAAATCGCGCTGAAATTGGCGCGTCAGTATCATAAGGTGCGCGGTGAACACGGCCGCACCAAATTCATAAGTCTGAAGCAGGGTTATCACGGCACCCACTTCGCCGCTGCTTCGGTGAACGGCAATCAGAAGTTCCGTGCTGCCTATGAGCCGATGATGCCGGGTTGTTTCCACATCCCAGCCCCATGGGCATATCGGAATCCATTTGACGAAACCAATCCAGAGCGTTTGGCACAGCTTTGCGTCAAAGCTCTGGAAGCCGAAATTGCCTTCCAAGGCGCGAACACCGTCGCGGCCTTCATAATGGAGCCGGTCCTTGGCGCGGGTGGTGTTATACCTCCACACAAAAGCTTCATGCCAATGGTGCGTGAAGTATGCTCCAAACACGGTGTTCTGCTGATTTCAGATGAAATCATCACCGCCTTCGGTCGCACTGGCAGCGAAAGCGGCGCGCGTCATTGGGGGGTGCAGTCAGATATTCTGACTACCGCCAAAGCAATCACGAACGGATTCTTCCCATTTGGCGCGACCATGATTTCCGGAGCGGTTGCGGAAGTGTTCGAAAGCGACACAACCGGAAAGGCGTCCATTGATCAGGGTTACACCTACTCGGGGCACCCGGTTGGCGCAGCAGCAGCTCTGGCAGCGCTGTCAGAGATCAACCGCCTGAAAGTCTGGGAAAACGCCGGTGCGCGTGGGGCAGAACTGTTTGCCGGGCTCAAGAAGTTGGCCGAAAAACATGAAGTGATAGGCGATGTGCGTGGGGGCGAGGGGCTGATGTGTGCGCTGGAACTGGTATCTGATCGTACCACCAAAACACCGATTGCCAGACATCTCCCACTTCAGGTTCAGAAGGCTGCATATGAAGATGGCGTGATGGTGCGGGTGTCGGGCAACAATATCATTTTGTCACCACCTCTGGTGATCACATCCGATGATGTCGCCAAGATTCTGTCCGCGCTGGATACCGGCCTCGGAAGTTTGTAAGATCTGGGGATGTGTCACGAAGATCAAGAGCTGGCCTTCGCCTAACAACACCGATCGCCTATCACTCACAGCACCTGCGGGCGTCGACAGTCAAAGCATTGCGACAGAACCACAAGTGCGTCCAGTCCTAGCTTAGCGCCGTATTCTGTACTCAACCGAAGTCGACCCCAATGTGCTCTCTCAAGTTATTAACCAGTCGCATGCGTTGCCGAACTAGAAATTCTCTGGCCCGGGTTGCGATCATAGCCGTGTATGCCTTTTGGCAAATCGCAACGACAACACTGCCCTTTCGCCCCATGTTTCGTGGTTTCTATAAACACAAAGACCCGGGCAATCGCCCGGGTCTCATAGTGTATTGTCAGATTAAGCAGATGCTCAGAACAGAAAGTCGGCTTCGTCGATCTGGCTAACGCTGATGTCCGCCAAACGCACCAGGTCACCGGTTTCAAGGTCAAGATCGATTACTGTGTCAGCACCGTCCTGACGGGCCGCCGCTGCGGCTTCTGCTCCGTCGGTGAAAAAGTCCGAAACATCGAGCAGGTCGAACCCATTCTGGAAGTCCCGCACCGTGTCTTCGTTGGTGCCCAACCGGAAGACAAAGGTATCAGCCCCACCGCCACCAGTCAGATCGTCGTTACCAGTGCCGCCATCAAGAATGTCAGAACCATCCCCCAGAACAATCAGGTCTTCGCCACCATTGCCGTGGACTTCACCATTAACGGTGCCGTTGGCGCCGTTAAAAACATCGTTTTCCTGGCTGAGCAAGACATTGCCGTTAAGTGTACCTTCGTTATTCACCACGATACGCGACGCGGCATCAATCGACGCCTCACCGCCGGTGATGGTGCCAGTGGCCAGATTATTGATCGCTCCGGTCACCCTACCGTTGATATCAAGGCCGATTTGTTCCCCGGTGATGGTTTCGTAATTGTTGATGTTACCGTCGAGAACATTGTTGCTGTTGATACTTATACCGTCGGAAAGGACGCCGGAAATCGCGCCATAATTGTTGATGTTACCGGTTAAGGTACCACCTCCAGAGATATTGAGTGCATTTTCGCCAGTGCTGGTAATTGTACCATGGTTGTTGATATCACCCGTCCCCTCATCGATTGAAACACCATCGGATGAGGCCGTGATCAGACCATAGTTCGTAAAATTGCCCTCCAATACGTCGAGAGAAACACCAATGCCGTCACCGCCCGTGATTTCGCCGGAATTCTCGAAATTCCCGTCCAGAAGACCCAGAACCTGAACACCGGCAAAATTCTCAGACCCGATGTTGCCGCGATTGATGATATCGCCGACCACCTCAACGTCGCGGCCGATCTCGACCCCCCCCAAATTGGCTTCGATGTTGCCGGTGTTGACAATGTCACCCTTGAAGGTCGTGGTGCCCTCATCCGCGCCGCTAAACACCAGAATGCCTTCACCACTACTACCGCGGCCGAAGATGGTGCCGTAGTTGGTAATCGAGGCATTGACCACATCACCAGCAAAGCTGCCTGTTTGCAATGAAATGCCAACACCTTCGTTGCCTTCACCGGCATCAATCACTCCGCGGCGATAGTTGACAATGTTATAGTCGTCGGCTGTCGCGTCGGAATAGACCGTGCCGTTGCGCTGGTTATCGGTGCCCAAGATACTGCCAAAGTTGTGCAGATCCACACCGGTTCCGTCGATGTTGACCGCCCGGCTACCGGATTGAATAACGCCATAGTTTTTGACCGTGGCGTCATGCGCGGCGTCGCCAAAGTAAAGGCCGTTGTTGGCACCATCGATCAGGCCGCGGCGGCCGTTGACGATCGTACCATCAAAAGAAAGACCATCTGAGATGCGCACAGCCGAAGTTGGGCCAACACCGCTCTCGGACAGAATCTTGCCCGAGTTGTAGATGTTGCCCTTGAACGTGGTGCCACCACCCTCAGCCCCTGAGAATAGCCGGATACCGTCACCTGCCAAACCGCTGGAAGCATCAGCCTGACCACGGCCCTGGATAGTGCCCCTATTGGAAATGGAGGCAGTAACCACGTCACCGTCAAAGCTGCCGGTCTGCAGAGCAATGCCCGCGCCGTTGTTGCCTTCGCCTGCATCAATCTCGGCATTTCGGCCATTCCAGATGCTGAAGTTATCTGCCGAGCCATCGGAATAGATCGTGCCGTTGCGCTGGTCGCCGGTGCCTTGGATCTTGCCGTAGTTCTCGACTTTGATACCGTCGCCACCGATGTTCACTGCGCGACTGTCGCTCTGCACGGTGCCATGGTTTGTGAGGCGCCCGGAAGACTCCCCGCCGTTGGCGAAGCTCACGCCCGTATTTCCGCCATCAATCAGACCAGAGTTCCGGATGTTGGTGTGTGCGCCAGAGATATCGACCGCTGTGTTGGCTTCGTCAGCGCGGATCTCCCCGTGTTTGCGGTTATTGACAGTGACCTTGTCGCCCTCGACGCTGATCGTGCTGCTGTCATCAGAGGCGGCTGTCCCCGCATTGCGAAATGATACGCGGTCGTCAACAATGTCCAGAACCGGCGCGCCTTCGACCAAAGCGGTGTCGCCCTTGTTGAGCACGAAACGCTGACCGTCGAACTTACTGCTCACGGATTCATCAGTGCCATCCTCGATGACAGTTCTTTGCCGCCCTTGGAACGACCGCAGAAAAAAACCAAAAATACTCATCACAGTTTCCTTTTGAATGTTGTGTCAGGGCCCGACCCGCTGATTTTCTCGTATGGATTAGACCCTGACTGGATTGCCTCTCGTTTGCGCAGAAAGAGCATTGATCAAACGCACCAAGGCCCTCGACCGGCGCATCGGCGTCGGCCGTTCCCGAACTTCTGCGATGTACGAACCGGCCTTGTCACAAGCCGAGCCGTCCTACGCGTCAGTGGGTTCCTTGGAACCAAGCGTCAAAGTAATAAATCTCCCCTACCTGCTCATGCCAGAGGCCTAGTTGTCGGCGAGGAAGAACAGTTCACCGACGCATCTCAATATGGCGCGGAATAGCAGATCGCTCTAATAAAGATGCTGTGAAACTGTGAGAGCAAAACGTCAACCAGAAGCGAGATAATCCGATATTGAAGGCAAAAGCACTGGGGCAAATATTATGCTAAAGCAAGCTCTGCCGCAGACTTTTGGCTGCTGACGCAGTTGAGTTTTGCGCGTGATGGAGGCGTGAGGCTATCTCTGCCGAGCCGTTAACAAATACGGCAAAACGCTCGGTATCATGCATTCACGGCGTCGAAATAAGCTCACTGCCAACAATATTCTGCGCCCGAAGGCTGGAGGGCAATAGCATCCAACGAAAGAGCGTTATCGACAAGAGCGGCGACCATCGGCCATCGGTAGGTGCGGGGCCTGCGTCTGAGATACGTGATAGGCTCACCATTGTGTGCAGTTGCGCAAGAGATGAACGCTGAGAGGCCCAAGCGGAAGAGGTTCGTATTGGTAAACAGTACCTAGGCGTTTCGCTCACTTAATGAAGTTCTAGCGCCCCAGAGGCTTGCCTTACTAGGCTGTGAAACCTTGTACTGACTTCCGGTACTAAGCTGACCCAGCGTTTGGCAGTCAAGCCAGGGTCTCTTCGTAGAGCTTCCGCTTTCCACCAATTCGCCTGTTCTTCGTCTTTGTTCAACCAGTGACTCATCGCTGCGAACATGGCCATACCCGCGTGCGACCATGGGGTACGGGCCGCGACCTCGGCCCAGTGGACTGCCTTTTGATAATCATCTCGATCGATATAGATCCACATCTTGTTCCCGGTCATGCCAGGTCGAAACGGGTCGATCGGGCTGAGGCCGATGGCATTGTCTGCATCGATCAGCGCTTGGTCGAACTGTTCGGTAAATACGTTTGCCCAACTAGACCCATAGTGGCCCCAGGTATAGTTGGGGGAGGCTTCGACAGACTGTCGAAACCACGACTTGCTGCCCTCTGGATCGTCATTCAGCCATTGGATCCGCCCCATCATGAAATTTCCAAACGGATCGCGGGGCTGCAGCGCAAGACTTTTGTCTGCATTCTCTTGGGCCTTTCTCGCTTCGGCACTTAAATCGGACGAATACCGCATGAAAGCATTTTGAAAGTGCACGAACGCCAAACCCGAATGCGCGCGCGCCAGCGTCGGGTCAAGCTCTGTCGAACGGGTTAGCAGTTGCTCGGCGATCACATTGTCCTGTGAGTTGAAACGGCTCATGTGGCGAAATCCCAAATGCATGGCGGACCACGCATCAAGGTTGTCGGTCGACACGAATTCAAGATGCGACGCCTCGTGTTGAGGAATTTCTAACTCGGCGACCATCACAATGTTGGCCGAGATTTCGGCACGGAGCGTTTGGATGTCATCGATATCCGCCGACTTGCGCAGGGCCCAGATGACCTCGCCCGTTCGCGTATCCGAGATTTCGGTGTCAATCGTGATTCTACGGCCCGTGACCTCCACAATCCCCGTCATGCAGTAGCACACCCTCAGGATGCGTCGGATCTCGGCCAGATCAAGATGGGTTCCGCGAAATTGAAAAGTCGATCCGTGCGAGACAACCCTGATCCAGCGAAGGCTGGCAAGCGTTGCGATCAACTCACGTGGGATAGCTTCTTCGATTGCGGTGAAACCTTCCAGGTCGCCGTTGCGCTGAAACGGCAAAACAGCAATCGACGGCCTGTCCCCTATTTGGTTCTGTCTCGGTTCAAGCTGAAGCTGATCGGACTGGGGCGCCAAGCCGATCGGGCTGGCTGCTTGGGGGGCATGTCGCAGAGAAACCTCAGCCTCGAACCTGAAACCTTTGCCGCGGATCGTGCGGATCAGCGATGTCTTGGTTCCAGTGCCGGACAGGATGCGCCGCAAGTCCCGAATGCGGCTCGATATCGCATCATCCGATACGATCCGGCCGTTCCAGACCTTTTCAACTATCTCGTCGCGACTGATCACACGGTCGGTGTTGGCGACAAGAAGAAGAAGCAGATCGAACACCTGAGGTTGCACATGGATATTCCCGCCCTCTGCGGTCAATTCGCGGCGGGCGTCGTCGAGCAAAAAGTTACCAAATGCGTAAATCATTTCTGCCCCGAATGTTTCCGAGAAGAAGTATAATCCAATTCAGTTTCCCCGCAAAATCCCAGTGATCTCCCCCGTTTCTCCAAGTTTGGGCTGAGGCCCTGCACTACACCTCTGCAATCCAATTGCAAAAAAGGAGAATTGACATGGATCACCAAGTGAGCGGCGTAGCCAAGACCCAGTTGCCGACGATTGCAGATGGGTTCTTCCTGTCGGACGGCGGGATTGAAACGACTCTGATCTTTCAAGATGGGGTCGATTTACCCCTTTTTGCGGCATTTGTGCTGCTGGACGACGACGAGGGACGCGCGAAGCTATCTGAATATTTCGAACGCCACATCACGGTGGCCAGAAATCATGGGCTGGGATTCATCTTGGAAAGCCCGACCTGGCGGGCAAGCCGCGACTGGGGTGCCCAACTGGGGCGGAGCGAGGCCGACATTGCCAAGGCGAACTCTGAGGCGATCTATCTGATGCGCACATTGCGCAACAGGCACGAAAGCGCCGTGTCACCACTTCTGATCAGCGGTTGCGTGGGGCCTCGTGGCGATGGGTATGTTCCTGGTGAGTTGATGACCAAAGACGAAGCCCAAGCCTATCATAGCTTTCAGATAAACACCTTTGCCGATGCGGGCGTGGATATGGTTACAGCTATTACCATGAATAACACACCCGAGGCGTTGGGCATCGCTTTGGCCGCCAAGGGTGTAGATGTGCCAGTGGTGATCGCCTTCACGGTTGAGACCGACGGCAGGCTGCCAACAGGGCAAGACCTTGGTGAAGCCATTCGAGAAGTAGACGCCGCAACCGGCGGCTACCCGACCTACTTCATGGTCAATTGCGCCCATCCTGACCATTTCGAAGATGTGTTGCGTCAGGGCGGCGACTGGGTGGGGCGGATCGGTGGTGTAAGGGCCAATGCATCGCGCATGTCGCACGCGGAACTGGATGAAAGTGAGGTTCTGGACGATGGCGATCCTGTCGAATTGGGTCAGGACTATCGCCGCCTGTTGCGCGTCCTACCTAACCTGCGTGTGCTTGGCGGCTGCTGTGGCACGGATCACCGACATGTCGATGCAATGGGGCACGCCTGTGCGCAAGGACAGACTGTGGCAGCTGAATGATGAACGGCGGGCGCGTTACGTGCCCGCCCACCAACCTTCAGGAAATCTATGTCATGGAAAGGTTCCGTTGCAAAGTTTTGGGTTGGTCAAATGGAATTGGGATTACTTCGGGTTCAGATTACCAACTCGAAGAGTTGACGAAACGGATAGACTCCAGGCGGCAATTGGCCTGTGCGGATCATGTGCGCCACTTCGCTTCCATCGAGCGTTTTCGCCACTGAGGCGAAGGCCTTGAACCAAGCATGTGCCGTAGGCGACGCTTGATAAACCTGTGATCTTGTTCGACGATGTTGTTATTCGGCATGAATGATCGCGACG
>NZ_CANMQQ010000014.1 GCF_947500045.1 uncultured Ruegeria sp.
AATGTTTGCTCAACGATCAAACCTCGTCAGGCTCATAACCTGAAAGCCAAACGCTCAAACCCTACTCCCAAACCGAAATGTAACCTACACAAATACAACTCACTGGCACGAAGTCCAAAGCGGCTTTCTTCATTCTGGGATGCTCCCCAACGCAAGCAATCCCGCAAGTTCCCCAACAAGTTCGATCGTATAGGCTTCTCCCTCAGGGATCAATCGAGTCACTTGCAATACGATGATGCACAAGCGAGGGAGACATATTCGAGGTCACGCTTGTCGCTGAAGTCAGAGACCGGATAACTCAACCTTTGCGCACAGCGATTTCCTATGGGATGACAGCAACCGCAGAAGGAGTGGTGTAATAGCTCCATAAAGCGTCAAAAAAATATCACTAACTAGGCAAAAAAGATCATAACATTTTCTCTGTTTCTACTCCTCCTGATAGTGGGGAGCGCCGTGATGGGGTCCGTGCATCGTTGCGCCATTCAACCCAATATAGCTGGGCCAACCAAAACAGGGATACAACACCATGAAAACTGTGAGACAATTTGCTGCCATTATCGGTTTCTCGCTTGTGTCGACGGCAGGGTTTGCACAAACGAACATCTCTATAGCAACGGCGTATCAAGACACGAACTTCCACACCCAGAACATCGCGCAGTTCGCAGCTGAGGTGGAAGAAATGACAGATGGAGAAGTCACGTTCACGCTTCACACCGGCGCGTCGCTTCTGAAAATGCCCGAAATCATGCGCGGAGTCCAAACTGGCCAAGTGCAGGCAGGGGAAATTCTGCTTTCTGCTTATGGTCAGGAAAGCCCGTTTTTTGAAGTCGATGGCATTCCGTTCCTGTCGCAAGGCCAAAAGACCGCCTGGCAGGTTTATGAACTGACGCTGCCATACATCGAGGCGCGTTTGGAAGAAAAAGGGCTTATGCCACTTTTTGCCGTGCCGTGGCCTGGTCAGGGGCTGTATGCGCAAAAGGAAATCACCGCCGCCTCGGATTATGAAGGCGTCAAATTCCGTGCCTATAACGCACTCACCGCGCGCTTCGCCGAGTTGATGGGCGCTGTGCCGACTACCGTGCAATCTGCCGAAGTCCCGCAAGCCTTTGCCACCGGTGTTGTAAGCGCGATGATCACCTCTGCGGCGACGGGCAACTACACCAAGGCTTGGGATTTCACCTCGCACTATTACGATGTGAACGCCATGAACAACAAGAACATGGTGATCATGAATGCCGATGCCTTCAACGGCTTGTCCGAAGAACATCAAGATGCTGTGCTGGCGGCGGCGGCCAAGGCCGAAGCGCGCGGCTGGATCATGTCCAATGCGGTTCAGTCTGAACTAACAGCGAACCTGTCCGCCAATGGCATGACCGTGGCCCAGCCCAATGACGAACTTATGGTCGAGCTCGAAGCCATCGGCGGGACCATGGTCGAAGAATGGCTGGTCAAGGCCGGTGATGAAGGCGCTGCGTTCTATGAAGCTTATCAGGCGCTGGACTAAGCCCCGTTATTCGTAGTGAGTGATCTTGATCTTCCTGTAGCAGCGGTGTTCTTCCTCTTATGCGCAAAATTCTGAATTCACTATATTTTGGCGCAGCTTTGCTAGGAGCGTTTTTCATCGTCGCTATCGGACTTCTGATTGTCGTTCAGGTCGTGGGGCGACAATTAGGCGTGCAGGTCAAAGGTGCTGACGACCTGACCGCCTGGAGCGTCGTGGCCGCAGGATTTCTGCCACTGGCCTACACGTTCCGCAACGGGCGCCATATCCGAGTGACGCTGCTGATCGATAAGGCAGGCCGATTCAAGACGGTGATGGAATTTGCTGTCTTGGCGATCGGCCTGTTCTTTACCGGCTACCTTACCTACTCCTCGATAGACATGGTGTGGGACTCGATCCGCTTTGATGATTTGACCCAAGGGTTGATCAATATCCCGCTTTGGATCCCTCAAGCCTCTATCCCAATTGGGGCCATGGTGCTGGCAATTGCCATACTGGACGACCTGCTTTGCCTGTTTTTTGGGCGAACTCCAAGCTATGTTCAGGCAGCAGAGCATAACGATCCAGCCGACCAACATTTAGACTGAGGTCACATCCATTGTCATTTGAAACAGCCCAGGTTGCGCTAACCATCGTCTTTTTCCTGTTCCTGTTTCTGGGGTCGGGAATGTGGATTGCCCTGTCCCTTCTTGGGGTCGGTTGGGTTGGTATGACATTGTTTACCTCTGTGCCGGTTGAAAAATCACTGGCGACCTCAATATGGCAAACCAATGCTAGCTGGTCACTTGCCGCATTACCGCTGTTCATCTGGATGGGGGAAATCTTGTTCCGTGCCAAATTGTCGGAAACCTTGTTTCGAGGGCTGACACCTTGGCTCGGCTGGCTGCCGGGCCGACTATTGCATGTGAATGTGGTGGGCAGTGGGTTCTTTGCCGCAGTCTGCGGATCGTCTGCGGCAACCTGCGCCACGGTGGGCCGGATGTCGTTGCCAGAGTTACAGAGGCTGGGTTATGACCGGACCTTGGCGGTTGGCTCCTTGGCCGGTTCGGCCACACTTGGATTGTTGATCCCGCCGTCAATCATCATGATCGTCTACGGCGTTGCGGCGGATGTCTCCATCGTGCGCCTGTTCCTTGCTGGTGTCTTTCCAGGCCTGATGATCATGGCATTGTTTTCGGGCTATATCGTGGTGCGCGCCTTGCTTTCATCCGAGGTCGCGCCCGATTTCGGCGAGCGCCTACTTTTTGCTGAGAAACTCCGCCGCTCCAAGGGGCTTTTCCCGATTATGTTGTTAATTCTCGGCGTAATCGCGTCGATCTATGGCGGAGTCGCCACGGCGACCGAGGCCGCGGCGGGCGGTGTTCTGGGTGCTCTCGCTCTGGCTGCATGGTCGCGCACTCTCACTCTCCAAATGCTGAGCGACAGCCTGATGAATGCCACGCAGCTTTCGTGCATGATTTTCCTGATCCTCTCAGGTGCCGCTTTTTTGACCACCTCATTCGCCTATCTCGGAATTCCGGCGGCGGTGGCCAGCTGGGTTGGCGGCATGGAACTGCATCCCTACACACTAATGATTGCGCTCTGCGTGCTATACGTGATCCTCGGCTGCTTCATCGAAGGGATTTCGATGATTGTTCTGACCACGTCGGTTGTGCTTCCCTTGGTTTCTCAGGCCGGGTTTGATCTGCTATGGTTCGGCATTTTTGTTATTGTCGTGGTCGAAGCCGCGCAGATCACACCACCGCTTGGCTTTAATCTATTCGTCATTCAAGGCCTTACAGGTCACAGCATTTTCCGCGTGGCCCGCGCTGCGCTGCCGTTCTTCTTCTTGTTGATTGCAGGGGCTGCGTTGATCACGCTGTTCCCGCAGATTGCTCTGTGGCTTCCTTCAACTATGAAGGGGTGACAGCACCATGGCGCGGGTCTTTCAGCACAGATCCGGTGACGAGCCAATCTGCGTCGATTTCTTCATCGGCCATCGCTTCACGATTGTTCCTTTCATCAACGCAATCGACCCGCTGCGCATCGCCAATCTTGTCAGCGGCAAAACCCTTTTCGAAACCCGCTTGATTTCTGATGATGGCAAGCCCGTTACAGCCATCAACGGGATGGAGTTTCAGGTGGATGCCGCCATGGGCGACATTCATCGCGCAGACAACGTGTTCATGTTCATTGGCTTTGATCCACTGATGGAGGTGCCGCCCGCACTTGCCAATTGGCTGCGCAAACTGGTTGTGCAGGGCGCGCATTTGGGCGCAGCCGGAGCGGGTGCGTTGTTTCTGGCGCAAGCGGGACTGCTCGACGGTTATTCAGCGACGATCCATTGGAATTACCGCGACAGCTTTCTGGAAAGCTTCCCCAAGATCCGCCTGTCCCGAAACGCATTCGAAATCGACCGCAACCGCTTTACCTGTGCGGGGGGCACTGCGACGATGAACCTGATGCTGCATGCCATCGCAGCACATTTCGGACCTGATCTGGCCTCGGAAGTGGCGGATCTGTTCATCGCAGGTGAAGTTTATCAGCCCGAAACTGAGTTCCCCCGAATGGAGCGGGCAAGGGTCGGCATTGCCCAATCTTCTTTGCGCTTTGCGGTGGATGAAATGGAAAGCCATATCGAAACCCCGCTGGGTATCACCGAACTGGCCGCGCGCGCCAATATCTCGCAACGCTCGCTGACGCGGCTCTTCAAGGACCATTTCCAGGTCACACCGGTGCAATATTATCATCGGCTGCGCCTGCAGCACGGGCAAAGGCTGATGCAGCAAACAAACATGTCCGCAACCGAGGTCGCGCTGGCAAGTGGGTTCCGATCGCCAGAGCATTTCTTTCGCAGTTACAGAAAACAGTTTGGCTGCTCACCCATCGAAGACCGCCGGAACAGTCGGTTGTTGGGGCCAGACGAAGGGGAGGATTGATGCTTCTTGTGGATTTTGGTGGGCGGGGTCAACACCGTTTCAGCCCCTATGCCTGGCGCAGCAAGATCGCGCTCGCCCATCTAGGGTTAATGTACGAGACGCGAGAGATCACATTTCTGGACAAATCCGCACTTGCCGGGATCACAGATTATTCCCGGGCCCCAGTCCTGATCACGGACACGGATGTGATCACCGATAGCTGGAACATCGCGCTCTATCTGCACCAGGCCTATCCGCACCCGACCCCTCTGTTCGCCGATGCTGGGCAGATGGGGTATGCCGCCTTTCTCAATGAATGGGTGCCACGTGTCCTTTACCCGATCATTCTGCCGATGATCGCCAAGGATGTTGTCACCAAAGTGTTGCCGGAGGAACAGAACCATTATCGCACCACGCGCGAGGCCGTGCTGGGCTGTAGTTTAGAACAGGCCGCTGAAAATCGCGAGGCCCTGGTACAGGATCTATATGCTGCGATGGAGCCGCTCCGTGCGACCCTTGCTCGGACGCCATTTTTGAACGGAGATGCATCAGGCTATTGCGACTATATTGTCGGAGCGCTGTTTCTTTGGGTTTGCGGAACCTCTCCGTTCCAACTGCTAGGCACGGATGATCCCATGCATCTTTGGCGCGCGCGGCTTTTCGAAAGATACCGTGACATCATCACGGCGACAGACGGCTACGATTGGTAGCAGATTTGGTCAGTACACCCTGCGAAAAAGATCATACCCAGAAAGAGCTGGGCAATAGTCTGGTTAGCAGCGGTTCAAAGGGCGAGACGTATGCAAATTGCTGAAACTCAAGTGCGTGTTGGAATTGATATCGGTGGCACGTTCACCGATGTGGCTTTGGAATCCAAGGGCACGCGATATACTGCCAAGCTTTTGACGACGCCTGACAATCCGGTGGATGCCTGCATGGAAGGTCTGGGCCGTGTGGTATCCGAAGCAAAGGTTTCACCGGGGGATATCGACGTCATCGTGCATGGCACCACACTGGCTACCAACGCAGTGATCGAACGCAAGGGCGCGGTCACCTCCATGGTAACGACCGAAGGTTTCCGCGACGTGATCGAGATTGGGACAGAAGGCCGCCCCGAGCAATATGACGTCAACATTCTGAAACCCGAACCGCTTGTCCCGCGGCGACGCCGGTTTACCGTGTCCGAGCGCCTCAACAGCGCTGGGGAGGTGTTGAAACCACTCGATGAAGCAGCGCTTGAGGCGTTACTACCGTCGCTGGACGAAGCCGGGACAGAGGCATTGGCCATCTGTTTTTTGCATGCTTACGTGGACTCGGTCCACGAGGCCGCCGCGCGCGATTTCTTTGCCACCAGAAGACCTGATTGGCTGATCTCATGCTCTTTCGACATCTCGCCTGAGTTCCGCGAATTTGAACGGTTCTCGACAACCTGCACAAACGCATATGTGCAGCCGCAGGTTTCGAAATACCTCGCCGAGTTTCAGGAGCGGCTGAAGGCGGCAGGATATGGTTGCGAGATGCTGATGATGCTCTCTAGTGGCGGATTGACGACGGTACAGACCGCGCGGGTATTCCCGGTGCGGCTAATCGAATCCGGTCCGGCTGGCGGCGCGATTTTCGCGTGCGATGTGGCGCGGCGTCTTAGCATCGGGCAAGCGATTTCCTTTGATATGGGCGGCACCACCGCCAAGATCTGCCTCATTGACGACTACAAAGCGCAGTCGAGCCGTCGGTTCGAGGTCGCTCGTGTATACCGTTTTCGCAAGGACAGCGGACTGCCGTTGCGCATCCCGGTTATCGACATGGTCGAAATTGGTGCAGGCGGGGGGTCCATCGCGGGCGTCGATGCCTTGGGTCGTCTGACGGTTGGTCCGGAAAGCGCGGGTTCCGCGCCAGGCCCTGCCTGCTATGGCTTGGGTGGGTCGCAGCCAACCGTGACCGATGCAAACCTTGCCTTAGGACGCATTGACCCTGTGGGATTTGCCGGTGGCTCGATGCACCTAGACACCGGTGCGACTGATGCAGCCCTGGCCCAATCCGTGGCTGAGCCGATGGGCATGAGCCCGTTGGCAGCTGCCTATGGCGTAACGGAAATGGTCTGTGAAAACATGGCCAGCGCAGCGCGGGTTCATGCGATTGAAAGCGGTAAGAACGTGGATGATCGCACCCTGATCGCGTTTGGTGGGGCAGCCCCGCTGCATGTCTGCCAGATGGCGGACAAACTGGGCATCGACCGGATCATCATTCCCTCAAATGCCGGTGTCGGCTCTGCGGTGGGGTTTCTACGGGCGCCTGTCTCCTATGAGGTGGTCCAGACCCACTACCAGCAGCTTGATCATTTCGATGTCGGTGCCGCCAATGCCGCACTGAATCAGATGGAACGCCAAGCCGAAGCTCATGTCAAATTGGGGGCTGAGGATGGGGCCAAGCTGACGCTGCGCCGCGTGGCCTACATGCGTTATCATGGTCAGGGGCACGAGATTTCCGTCGTCCTACCCGAAGGGCCGCTGGGAAATGACGCGGCCTCTGAGCTGCAAAAACTGTTCGATGCGGAATACAATATCGTCTTTGGTCGAAATATAGGCAACATCGCTTCTGGCGAGATTGTCAGTCTTGCAGTCACTGTAACGACCGAGCCCTACGACGATGTGATGGCCAGCTCCTCGGGTGGCGTGGACAGCATTGCACGTGGTACACGCCGCGCATTTGACAGCGCCAGCGAGACCGAGATGGATTTCACCATTGTCCCCCGCGACACGCTACCAAGTGTCGGCCCCGTCGCAGGACCTGCCGTGATCACGGAAAAGGAAACGTCCATCGTCGTTTCATCGGTCTTTGAAGCACGAGTCCTGGAGGGCGGCGATATCGACCTCAGGCGCACGGCCAAACGTGCCCTGGCAAAGGAGGCGTAAGACATGCAAGAGCTTCAACTTCTGCGGAAGCAACTGATCTGGAGCCGTCTGATCTCGGCAATCGAAGAACAGGCGCAAACCGTGATCCGAACCGCTTTCAGTCAATCGGTGCGTGAATGTGGCGATCTGTCGGCCGGCGTCTTCAACAGGCGCGGCGATATGGTGGCTCAGGCGGTGACCGGCACGCCCGGCCATGTGAACGCGATGGCGATCTGCATCAAGCATTTCATCGAGAAATTCCCAGTAGATGAGATGATGCCCGGTGATGTCTATTGCACCAACGATCCTTGGCTCTCGGTCGGGCATTATCACGACGTAACTGTTGTGACTCCTGCCTTTCACAAGGGGCGCATGGTGGGGCTATTGGCCAACACCTGCCACATCGTCGATATGGGCGGCCGTGGTTTTGGCCCCGACAGTCGACAAGTGTATGAAGAAGGCATCAACATCCCCATCATGCATCTCGCCCGCGAAGGTGTGGTGAATGAAGACCTGATGGGCCTTTTGCGCACAAATGTCCGCAATGCGCGGGACATGGAGGGCGATTTCTACGCCATGATGACCTGCAACGACGAAGGTGCGCGGCGGCTTGTCTCGATCCTCGAAGAATTTGGTTTGGATGATATCGAGGAGGTGGGAGATTACATCATCGAGCAATCCCGCGATTCAATCCGCAATGCGATCCGCGATTTGCCCGATGGGGTCTATGAAAATGAGACGGAGCTTGATGGTTTTTCCGATCCGATCCGATTGAAGGCAAAGATGACAATTGTCGGCGACGCCTTGACCATCGACTATGACGGTACGTCTGAGGCGAGCCTTTTTGGCATCAATGTCGTGATGAATTTCTGCATTGCCTACACTGTCTTTGGCGTCAATTGCATCGTCGGTCCGGAAGTGCCCTGTAACGCGGGGTCGATCAATGTGGCGAATGTGAAAGCGCCCCTGGGCTCAATACTGAATGTCGAGCGGCCCATGCCGGTTTCTGCCCGTCATGTGATTGGGCAGATGCTGCCGGATCTTGTGTTCGGCTGTCTGGCGCAAGCCGCGCCAGACCGGGTACCAGCCGAAGGTGCAGGTGCAATGTGGAACCCGATGTTCCGCGGCGGCAAGACCGCTGTTGACCCGGAAGTTGCAGAAAATTCCCCGACCCTTACCCGTGACTTCGACGTCATTACCTTCAACACGGGCGGCACAGGCGGGCGGCCAACCCTGGACGGTATGTCCACCACCGCCTTCCCCTCAGGCGTGCGCACGCCCCCCGTCGAGGCGATTGAGGCGGATTATCCGCTGATTATCTGGCGCAAAGAGTTCCGTGAAGGTTCAGGCGGCGCTGGAGAGTATCGCGGCGGGCTGGGGCAGGTGCTGGAATTCGGCTGCGAGGATGGCGCGCCCTTCAGCATCGCGGCGATGTTTGACCGGACTTGGCAAGCACCCAAGGGCCGACACGGGGGGCTGGATGGGGCTGTTGGCGTGGTGAAAACCGATGCCGGGACAGCGCTGAAAAGCAAGGGGCGTCAGACGGTACCCTATGGTCAAAAGCTGGTGCTGGAAATGCCCGGTGGGGGTGGTTATGGCAGCCCCACGGCTCGCGACCCTGAATTGGTGCGGCAGGATGTGCTCGATCAGCTGATCACGGTGGATGCCGCTGCCGCGGAATATGGCGTGGTGCTGACCTCAGATATGCGCGTCGATATCGGCGCCACACAGGCGCAACGCTCAACGATGAAAAGTGCGGCTGAATGACTTTACCATTCCTCTACCTCGACAATTGGCACGAATCGCAGCCCAAGACACGCTTTGACCGCGCGCTGGAGGAAAGCGGGTTGACCGTTGAGACCTATGAGACAAACAAAGGCGAATTCCCGGAAGGTCGCGCGTATTCCGGCGTCTATGTCAGCCCCAGTTTTGACGGTGCCTATGATGATCTGCCGTGGATCCATCGTCTGCATGAACTGCTGCCAGAGCTCGCCGCGCGGAAAATTCCGATGATCGGTCTCTGCTTTGGCACACAGGTGCTGGCCTCGGCGCTTTTGGGTCGGGATGCTGTATTCAAACGCGCGACCCATGAAGGCGGTCGCGGCGCAATCAGCCTGACCGATGCAGCAAAAGACGACCCGCTTTGCACGGATCTGCCTGAAAGCTTTGAAGTTTATCACTGGCATGGCGATGAAGTCGTGGCCGAATGCGACGGTATCATTACGCTGGCCACCGGGCCGGGATGCGCCAACCACCTTTGGCGTTGGGTGCATGGTCCCGTCTGGGGGGTGCAGCCGCATCCCGAAATGAATGCCGATGACCTCAGCGTCTGGATCGAACAGAACCGTACAAGGTTCACGGCCAAAGGGCACGATGTAGACGGTTATCTATCACAGTGCTTCACCTCTGATCCGGGCTTTTCCATTCTAACCCGTTTTTTAACCCTCGTCGCCACGCGTTCCTGACAAGAGAGCTATGATGATCCAAGACAGCCCTGACCTGATAGCTGCCATTCGCGACCGGTTCGCCCATGTCGACAAGTGCCCCTTCCAGGGAGAGCGCATTTTTTTCGAGAATGCCGGTGGTGCGTTGACGCTGAAATCGGTGGTGGAAACCTCGGGATTTTTTGCTGGGATCCCCGACAATCCCGGGCGCATCAATCCTGCGGGACAGGGCACTCAGGATGTGATCACCAAGGCCAAAGCTGATCTTGCAATCTTCATGAACGCGTCCTCTGGTCAATTCTTCGCAGGCGAAAGCGGAACCGAGCTGTTGTTCCGCATGATCCGCACCGCCTGCGTGAACGCACCGAAGGGCGCGAAGGTCATTGGGACATCAATCGAACACCCGGCCTCACGCAGCGCTGCGCGCCGGTGGGCCCAGATCGCTGGACTTGAATATGTGAACGTACCCCATGACGCCGTATTGGGGCTTGTGACGGCAGAGGATTACACCGCGCTAATGACGCCGGATGTGGCCGTGGCGACGATCCTACACGCCTCACCGGTGACCGGGATGGGAATGGATGTGGCGGCCATTTCAGCGGCAATCCGGGCAGTGTCGCCGGATTGCATAATCATTGTCGATGGCATCCAGCACGCCGCGCATGGGCATCTTGATTTGGACGCCTACAATGTTGATGGCTACGCGATCTCGCCCTACAAGGTCTTCTCGCGCCACGGATACGGCATCGCATGGATATCTGACAAGCTAAGCGCAGTGCCTCATGACATGTTGATTGATGCGCCCGCAACAGGGTGGGAGTTCGGCACGCGCGATGCTGGGTCATACGCGACGGTGTCTGATGTGGTGGCCTATTTCGACTGGCTTGGCGGCGAAGTCTCCAATGAAACTGACCGGCGCAAGCGGATCGAGGCAGCGGGCCGCGCGATCCACGCCTATGAAACGTATCTGACCGAAGCGATGATCAACGGCATCGGCAACTTGAAGGGGCTGCGTGATCTGGACGGCGTGACTATCCTGGGCGGCCCGGACAATCCGGCGCGCGAGGGGCTGGTCTCGATCGCCATTGATAGGAAACCGTCCGAAGAGGTGGTTGCAGACTTGAATGCCCAAGGTATCCGAACACATACAAGGAAAGCCGATCACTATAGCGGCAATGTACTTGTCCCACTTGGTCTGTCGGACTGTATCCGCATCTCGCTTTGTCACTACAACTCAGAGCGGGAAGTAGCTGACCTGCTAACGGTTCTTGCTGAAGTCACGATGGATTGATCATCGGTTGCGTGTCCAACAATCCGCAAACTCGCTTAAGAGTATTCAGGAACTTCAAACGCATGGCGGACGCGGCCAAATACCCAGGAACAACTAGCCGAGATCCAAGAGATTTGTTGCCCCGCCCAAGACTTTTTTATTCAGCGGGAATAGCGCGCCGCATATATTGTGCATGGCTGCGCTTGGTCCCGCCCAACAGTAATCACCTATGAGCATTGTCCACAATTTTCGCGCTATACCCTCGCACGGCGGGAAACTCACGGACAATGTTGATTGATGCCGAAACTTGAGCGAACGTCGACTTAAATTCAATTCAACAAACCCGCTTCGGCGCGTGTTTCAGAAGGCAACTGGCCGAAATGTGATTGGTACAGTTTCGTAAACTGGCTCCAACCCCAGAACCCGTGACGTGCAGCAATATCCCCAATCGAAGCTCTGAATTGCGATGGATCCCCCAGCGCACGCCTTGCCATATGCAGACGCAACAGTCGGTGATAGCTCAACGGGCCTAGTGCGACGTGTGAGGCGAACGAATTCTGAAGTGCCCGGCGCCCGCCCCCGGTTTCCGCAAGCAGATCGTCCACTCCGTGAATTGTATCCCAGTTTTTATGAATCGCGTTTCGACCCTTTAGGAATTTTTCATAGGACGCCGAACCGATCGTGCCCGAAAGAGTGGTTCCGTGCCCCGAAATCTCTAGTGACAGTTTGGAAACAAGTCCTGCAAGCAGAGCATCCCCAATATAAGCGGCGGATGCCTTCCCCGTTTCTACAAAGCTGGCGCCTTGAATGGCCTGAACCACATCTTCCCGAATGCGACGTGCAAGTTGCGGGGCGTTCAGAAGCTGTGCGCCAAATTCAGGTGCAAATAGCCAGTCGTTCGCCAGCGCAGACAACCCCGAATGGCCTTGCAGATGATCCTTTTGAACAATGATCGCAATGACTGCACCTTCGATGGGACTATGCAAATGAAAGGTGGAACCTGGCATCGCGATCATGACATTGCCGGAAGTGAACGAACCACCATTCAGGCAAAAGGGTTCGTCCGCATTTGCCAAAACGCCAACGGTCACAGCGTCCGAAGGCCCTGTCACGGATTGTTCGAGCGCCTGCGTACAATGCTCCAAATGAATAGAGACCTTGTCGCTCAGAAAACAGGACAGAAAGCGCCCGACAAAAGGTCCGGGTGTCAATTGCAGATAGCTCTGATCAAAGCCGACCAGCCGTTCGGCCTGTTCGTCAAAATCATGGTACTGCGCGTCAAGTATGACGCCCGGATTTGCACTTAACAAGTAATTTGGGACGCAAGCGTTTGATAGTATGCGCACTTTTACAATCCTCCGGGATCCGAAGCCTGCGCAGGCGTGATAACGGTTCCTGTCGCGTCCTTGTAAACTAACAGAGCATGCAGCGGCTTTGAAGCTGCCGGGACAATAACAGGGAGAGACAGATGTTCAAAATCTTGACGACGATCGCCACGATAGGCTTTGCATCCAGCGCTTTTGCCGAGGACGCGTGGATGTCCATTCCGGTGCCACCCGCCATGCCAGACGCGGCAGAGGCAGGACAGGCCGATGTGAATGGCATCTCAATGTACTATGCGACTTACGGAAACGCAGATGGTACACCGATCCTGTTGATCCATGGGGGCTTGGCGCACGCCGATATCTGGGCCGGCCAGGTTGCCGATCTGTCGACGGATTACCGCGTCATCGTGGCAGACACGCGAGGGCATGGGCGATCTACAAACGATGGCAGCGCCTATAGCATCGAGCTCTTGGCGACCGACTATCTTTCGTTGCTGGACTCCCTCGACGTAGAAAAAGTTCACCTGGTGGGTTGGTCGGATGGTGCCAATATCGGGTATGAGATATCGAAGACCGCGCCTGATCGGTTGGCCAGCCATTTTGGACATGCCGGTAACGTGACCCTCGCGGGTGTCGACCCGGCGGTCGAGACAAATGAGGTTTTCGGCGGATATGTAGGAATGATGGCGGGGGATTACGCCAAGATGTCTCCGACACCGGACGGGTTCGAAGCCTTCGTTGGCGGCATTTCAGAGATGTGGTTTTCGGACAAGGCGGACGGATTGAAGCTGATCGAAACGATCACTGTGCCGACACTCGTTGTGCAAAGCGAGTATGACGAGGCGATTTTGGCAGAGCATTCTGCAGCGATAGCCGAGGCTATTCCCGGAGCAACACTCCTAACTTTGGAAGATGTGAGCCATTTCGCCATGTTCCAAAATCCAGCAACCTACACGGCCGCCATTCGAGACTGGCTGAACGCACAATAGGCTTGGACCGTGCGGGCACCACATAGGTGCCCGGCTCACCCCCCCGCAAGGCGCATTTGGTGCAAATGCAGCGAATGGGAAGCAAGCTACGTTCTTCGATGGCTGGTCCCGGCAATAGCGAAAGAGCGGTTTGGAGTTCACGCCTGAGGCTGCAACGCAGCTTTGAGCGTGCCGCACTGCAAGCGGATGCTGCGCCAGCAAACGCCAGGAACGGCAACGCTGTCCCGCAGATTGTGAGTTCGATGGTCTCCAGATTTTGCCCTCGCAGCGAATGGCAGCAAATTGTCTGGTGGGTCCACGACTGGAAGATACGCAAGTTATCGTCAGCTACGACAAGCGCCGCTACAAACACCGCAACCGCGTCGAGGTTATATCCTGGTTGTCGAATGGGAGCGAGTCCCGGCCCCCGGGTCAAAGGCCCGGTTTGACAACATTCGGCAAGCGTGTTTAAGACACTTTTGTGACAGTACAATCCTGTCTGATAGGCCGCTACGAATTAACCCTATTCCTCACAAATGAATTTCTAGCGGTTGCGATAGATAACCAAGGAGTTTCAGGTGTTTGCTTTGCAGAAAGTGTCCGCGCGGCACATCATTTTTACTGTCGCGGTCCTGAATCTGTTGATGGTTGTTATTGGCTATATTGGCCATGACAACCCGACCAAGCACTACCGGGAAGGGACGGTCGGCACCCATATTTCCATTTTACTTCTCGCTTTGATCGCGCTGGTGAATTTTCAGATTTTCCTGCGGCAGAGGCACGTCATCTGGTTGCTGATCTCGCTGGGATTTACCTTTCTCGCCTTTGATGAAGGGTACGAGATCCACGAAGGTCTGGACAAGGCGTTTCATCGCTTTTTCGGAATATCGCAAACCAGCTTGACTGACAGGATCGACGACATTCTGATCGGTATTTATGGGCTTATCGGTGCAGGCATTCTCTATCGTTGCCGTGCAGAGATTCTTCGCCATCAAGTATTGCTGCAATACCTGTTCATCGGGTTTGCGTTTTTGGCCGCTTCGGTGGTGTTCGACGCGGTCACGAATGATAACGCGCTGTTTCTTTGGATCGGTATACCAGAGGCCCAGGTCCTGGATTTCAAGTTACCGCTGCGCGCTTTGGAAGAGGTTTGCAAGCTTATGGCCGAGGCATTCTTCCTGGCGGGATTTGTTTTGGTTTTGAGGCAGGTCAAAGAGAACAGAGAATTTGCGGCTGGAGACGCATTGAAAACTGGTTCCACACGTCCAACAGAGTAGGTCTGCAGTCTACGGGCTAGCTGTTCCAAATCTGGATTTCATGCGGCATTGAATTTCAGAGCCACTGCAATTGTTATCTGGAATGACGCACCGTGATCTGCTGTTCTAATGTTGCATAGATACTGACCGCAGGAAGCACACATGAAAATCGCAACCGCCGCCTATAACCTTGATTGGCTCGACAGCTGGGCGCAGTACGAAGATAAGCTTGAGGCATGGGTGTCCCGCGCGGCGGATCAAGGGGCTGATCTTCTGGTTTTTCCTGAATACGGCGCGATGGAGTTGTCGACGCTTGACGGCCCAGACGTGGCCGGTGATCTCGAGCGCTCAATCCATTCCGTTTCCGACCGTATGGAGGATGTGCAAGCCGTGCATTCGCGTCTTGCCAAAGCCCACAGCACCTACATTCTGGGGGCGTCAGCCCCGGTAATTGCCGGGCAGGGTCGTCCGGTGAATCGCGCCGCCTTCTATGCCCCAGATGGGTGTCACGACCATCAGGACAAGCAGATCATGACACGGTTCGAACGCGATGTTTGGGATGTTGTTTCTGGTGGTCCGTTGAAGCTGTTTGATACGGCGTTGGGGAAAATCGGTGTTCTCATTTGTTATGATAGTGAATTCCCACTGTTGGGCCGTGCCTTGCAGGATGCGGATCTGATCCTTGTGCCGTCCTGTACTGAAGCCTTGTCAGGGTATTGGCGGGTTCGGATCGGCGCCATGTCGCGCGCCCTTGAAAATCAATGTGTTACGGTGATGTCGTCACTCGTTGGCAGCAATGATTGGTCAGAAGCAGTTGACATGAACACGGGCATGGGTGGTGTGTTCGGTCCGCCAGATATCGGCTTTCCGCCAACAGGGGTTCTTGCAGAGGGCACATTGAATGCCCCCGGCTGGACCTATTCCGAGGTTGATCTGTCAGCAATCGCAAATGTCCGTGCGGATGGGCGTGTGCTGAACCGCACCCATTGGGCCGAGCAGGAGACACGAGTCAATTCAGTCACAATATCTGCCCTTTAGGCGATTCCGCCCTTGAAATAAGGCCGGAATAGGCTCATTTAAGCGCACGAACTGCAGATTCTGCAGGTGCAACCTAATGATGGAGACAACATGGCCAAGGAAGATACGCTCGAATTTCCCGGTGTCGTGAAGGAACTCCTGCCTAATGCGACGTTTCGGGTCGAGCTGGAAAACGGCCATGAGATCATCGCACATACGGCAGGCAAGATGCGCAAGAACCGCATCCGTGTTCTGGCCGGTGACAAAGTTCAGGTCGAAATGACCCCTTATGATCTGACCAAGGGTCGGATCAACTATCGCTTCAAGTAACGTCTGACACATGGCGTTTATCCTCGGATCGGGCAGCCCGCGGCGGCTGGACCTGCTGGCGCAGCTTGGCGTAAAGCCCGATGCGATCCGCCCCCCCGACATCGATGAAACGCCACTAAAGGGCGAGCTGCCGGTGCCGTATTGCAGCCGCATCACACGAGAAAAAGTGCAGGCTGTTCAGGCAGATAATGGCGATATCACCCTGTGTGCGGACACAACGGTCGCACTGGGGCGACGCATTCTTGGCAAACCCGGTGATGCGGGGCAGGCGGCCGAGTTTCTGCACGCCCTATCCGGTCGACGCCATCGGGTGATCACCTCGGTTGCGGTACGGTGCGGAGAAAGAATTCTCCAGCGCGACGTGGTCTCTCAGGTCAAGGTAAAGCGCCTGTCCGACACCGAAATCAATGCCTACCTTGCGACGAATGATTGGCAGGGCAAGGCAGGAGCCTACGCCATTCAAGGTCCAGCCGGCGCTTTTATCCCATGGATTTCAGGTTCGTTCACCGGTATCGTTGGCCTGCCTTTGTCCGAAACCGCCGCTCTGCTGCAAGGCATCGGCTATCCGTTGTATCGCGAGGTATCATGAAGGGTCGCACCATCATATTGGATCACATCCAGGGTCGCGAAGCCGCAGCGCTGATGGTGGACGGTGTCCTCGACGATTTTCTGATCGCTGCAGATGCCCCTGCGCCTGGCACAATTTACCGCGCCCGGGCGGATCGGCCTGTCAAAGGTCAGGGTGGTATGTTTCTGTCCACCCCCGATGGCCCCGCTTTTCTGAGGCAGGTCAAAGGCTTGGCACCAGGTGCGATGTTGTTGGTACAGGTGACGGGATATGCCGAACCCGGCAAGGCCATACCGGTCACGAACCGCATCCTGTTCAAAAGCCGTCATGCGATTGTCACGCCAGAGGCGCCCGGGTTGAACATCTCGCGCCGTATCCGCGATGACGATAAACGGGATCAACTGCTCGAAATCGCCCATGATCAAATGGGAGACAGCGCGCACGGGCTGATCTTGCGCTCTTGCTGTCAGGAGGCCGATGCAGACGAGATTGCCGAGGATATTTCAGCGATGCTGGCTTTGGCAGAACAGGTGCTGAGTGATACGGGCACCGAGCCGGAGGTCCTGAGTGAGGGCGATGGTCCGCATATCCTTGCGTGGCGGGATTGGACAGATCCGGCCGAGGTGGCGACCGCGCCGGGCGGTTTCGAAGACTATGGCGTATTGGATGCGCTTGATACGGCGCAGGGGATTTCCCAGCCGTTGTCGGGTGGTGGCCATGTATACATCCAACCGACCCGCGCATTGATCGCGGTGGATGTGAACACCGGCTCCGATAGCTCTCTGGCCGCCGGTACCAAGGCCAACTTCGCTTGCGCCAAAGTCTTGCCGCGTGCCCTGCGTGTACGCGGATTGGGGGGGCAGATCACACTGGACCTTGCACCGATGCCCAAGAAAGACCGCAAGGGCTTTGAATCCGCTCTGCGAGCAGCGTTTAAGTCCGATCCCGATGAGACGATTCTGGCTGGTTGGACCCCGCTGGGCCATTTCGAGCTGCAGCGCAAACGCGGTCGTATCCCATTGGCGGAGATATTGAAATGAGCTGCCCTCTCTGCGGAGAAGACACACTCCGCGCCTTTCGCCCGTTTTGTTCGAAACGCTGCGCGGATATCGATCTGGCGAAGTGGCTGAATGGCTCTTATGCGGTTCCATTGCAACGCGAAGAAGATGCCGAAACAACTTCGGAACCTACTGACGGCTACCAGCCTCGTCCGCATTGAAAAAATCTCAAAAAGCCTCTGGACACTGCCTTTGGCAAGTCATAGAACGCCTCCACCCAACGGCACTCGCCGTTCCCGTGCCCGGGTAGCTCAGGGGTAGAGCAGTGGATTGAAAATCCTCGTGTCGGTGGTTCGATTCCGCCCCCGGGCACCATTAAAATCAACGGCTTGACCAGAATTAGATTGACCGCAATAGATCATTGTCTCGGGTTTTCTCACATATTTTGGAGGAACTTGAGATTGGATTGGATGTGGGATTAGGTTACAGAGATGGCGACGATTTGTGGACCAATGATGGCAAGCATGTGGGAAAGTTCCAAGGTGATGAAGTGTTCGGTCGGGACGGCAAGTATCTTGGTGAGGTGATAAACCAGAACCGTCTCATAACGAACCAGGCAAAGTCGGGTTGGATAAAGTCTCCGTTTGGTCCATTTGCCCGTCGCGCAGGGATTGCCAGATACGCCAACTAAGCTGGCTACGCGATGTATGCTGGGCATGAGGACTTCCCGTGGCCGAGCACCTTCAATTAAGGCTTCATGCCACGTGAGCCACTTTTCTCGGCCCAATGCTTCTGCTGGCTGCAGAGGGGGATGTGGGGCCTGACGGTTATCGTCTCGTCAGCGCAATCCATTGCGATTGATGACGAGAACTCCGCTCAACACCGGTTTGTCATAAGCCCGAGGCTTGTCGTGCAACTTCGGGCAAACAAGGGTGGGCTTGGCTATCTGCTCGTCGGTCAGTCAGCAAAGGTCACCAAAGTCACCGCTCCGTTTCTAATGCCGTGAACTGCACTGGGAAGCAGATCTTCGGTGCTCTGGAGCCACACCCGATGTCTTGTTCAAGTCAAATCTTCGACACGCGCGTCAGGAGCGTTGCGCTTGACGGATTCGATACCGTTGTCTCGCCCGGAGGTACTGGTGTAGCTCTCGCTGGTGCCGATGACCTGCCCATTGCTGGCCTTCAGGTTGAACATATGGCCACCGGATTTGGTTTCCTTGCGTTCGTATCGATCGTCATTGGGAGAGTTTGTCTTGACGGACGCGATGCCATTTTCTGCACTGGCTTTCTGAGTGTAGCCTTCGCTGGCCAAAATGATTTCACCGTTTCCAGCTTTTAGTCGAAACCGATATTCACCAGCTTTGTCTTCGTAGAGTTCAAATTTTCCAGCCATGTGATTTACCTCGTTATTGTAGAACCATAAACATCATCACGACGTTGCTACGTTTGGTGATCGGTCACAAGGTAAAAAATCAAAGCGGGTGGAAAGTCGCTTCGTTGCAGGATTAGAGGGGGATCTGGGCAGAGTTCACCAAATTTCTGTCGACAAGGCATCACAAAGCGCGTCCATCTTGGCTAACTTTTAATTGAATGGCAGCCAATGGTCCCTTGGATCTGAGGATTTCGCGTATGCTTCACCATATGGCACTGTCAATGCCTTTTACGAGCCGCTCAAAAGACGCAACTGCCCGTCAGTGCAGGTGTGGCTGATAGTTTCAGTCACAATCTCTATGCGTTCAGCAGCAACATTCAGTTTGAAACCTATTGTGGAGCGTACTTGAAGCCCTTGCTTGGGACGCTGCGCCCAGCCCCCAATCGTCAATACGAAATAGAACATGTAGGTTGTTCAAAGGCAGGCGCGTTTCCCAAATCCGTCTGCCTAATCAACCTTGGTTTTCAGAATGCCGATGCCGTGGGACAATGTGTTTGGATCAGAGATGATCCGGATTTCTAAATTCGTTCCACCTTGACCGAGTCTTCGGGATAAAATGCCAGATGGTCCTTTATCTCGGCAATGGCAGCGACCGGGCTTTCATAGCTCCATGCGGCGTTCTCAGTGACCGATGATTTGTTTACGATCGAGAAATGCGTGGCCTCTCCCTTGCCTGCGCATTGGATGACCTTGTCGGTCCGGTCCAGAAATGCCATCGCGATATCCGTACGTGGAAAGTAGATGACCGGGTCTTTGTCACCCTCAAGCAGTTCCAGCGCTGCAGTGGTTTCGCCCAGAATTGCCCCGCCTGAACGGACGCTCCATTTGCCCGGCGCTTTGCGGATCGTGATGGTGTCTGTCATTCCTGTTCCTTCCCTCGTCGTCTCAGGGCATGTTCTCTGCCCAATCTATATAACATCCCGGTGTCAGACCGGCGCAGTTGCGGCATCCAACCACAGTTGAGCGGCTTCGCCCAGTCTTGGTCGGATTTTTTCCACCACCTCGCTGTGATAGGTATTCAGCCACATGCGTTCTTCGCGCGTCAGCATGTCGACAACGATCAGACGCCGGTCGATGGGCACATATGTAAGCGTGCGCCAGGTCAGCATGGCGCGCTCATCATCGCCGCCGGGCAGGGTAGGTGCCTTTTCCACCACCACAAGGTTTTCCAGCCGGATACCAAATGCGCCTTCGCGGTAATATCCCGGCTCGTTGGACAGGATCATGCCCGGCTCCAGCGGGACGTGGCTGACCCGGGACAGGCGTTGGGGACCTTCGTGAACGCTCAGATAGGTGCCGACCCCGTGCCCAACGCCATGGTTGAAATCCTGCCCCGCCAGCCACAGCGGCAGCCGCGCGACGCATTCGATATCGCGCCCGGCCAATCCGACCGGCCAGCGCAGCATCGACATGGCAATCATGCCTTTGAGAACACGGGTAAAGCACGCCTTTTCCTCATCCCTCACATCGCCGATTGCGATTGTTCGCGTGATATCAGTGGTACCGTCCAGATACTGCCCGCCGCTGTCCAACACCAAAAGATGACCATCCTCTAGCCGGCTATCGGTATCTTCGGTCACCCGGTAATGCATGATGGCGCCGTTTGGCCCAGTGCCCGCGATGGTGTCGAAAGAGATGTCCTGCAGGGCATTGTCCCGGCTGCGGCTTTCCTCCAGCTTGGTCACCACCTGCGTTTCAGTCATGGTGCCCGGGGCTTGTGCATCCAGCCAGCACAGCAAGTCCACCACCGCTACGGCATCACGCAAATGCGCCTCGGCGGTGCCTGCGATTTCGGCGGGGTTCTTGCGGGCTTTTGGCAGGGCGCATGGGTCGCCTCCGGCGACCATCCGGTCCCCCAGCGCATCCGCCACGATCTGCGGAACCGTGCCCGGATCAACCTGTACTTTGCCTTCAAGCGTCGCGACCGCCGCCAGGAACCCCTCCGGTTCATGTTGCGCCACCTTTGAACCCAGATGATCCTTTAACCCGATGAGTTTTGCGGCAGCCATGAACAGGTCCACCCGGCCATCGGCATGCAGAATGGCGAACCCATGAGCCACTGGGTTATATGCAATGTCCGAGCCGCGAATATTCAGCAGCCACATGATCGAATCCGGCAGGGTGATCACCGCTGCCAAGTGATCGGCGCGCTGCAGTTCACCGGCAAGGCGTTTGATCTTGCTTTCGGCACTTTCGCCAGCGAACTCAAGCGGATGGGCCCTGACCGGTTTCATAGGCGGCGCGGGCTGGTCCGCCCACACGCGGTCCACAAGATTGTCGCAGCGGATCAGTTCGATCCCGCTGCCTTCAAGTTCTTTCTGCGCGGTGGAAATCTGACCAGCCGCGTGGAGCCAGGGATCAAAGCCAACTTTGCCCCCTTTTGGTAGTTGCTCTTTCAACCATGCGCTCAGGCTGACATCGGGCCATGGCACTGGCGTGTAATCCTCAGCCACCTGAGCTTTCACCTGAGTGCGATAGCGCCCGTCGATGAAGACCCCTGCAATATCCGTCAACGCAGCACAGAACCCAGCAGAGCCCGTGAAACCTGTCAGCCAGGCCAACCTCTCATCCCGAGGGGCGACATATTCACCCTGATGCGCATCTGCGCGTGGGATCAGGAAGCCCTGAAAGCCTTCGCGCGCCAGTTCATCCCGCAATGCTGCCAATCGCGGGGGGCCTTGTTCCGGGCGTGCGGTCACTTCGAATGTCTGGAACATGTACGGCCTCATCGGGTGTGTGTGGATGCGGTGGAACCTGAGGGCTGAACCGAGAAATGTCCAGCGCCTGATCAGATTTCGGCGGGGGTTTCCAGAAACTCGGTCAGGGTTTGAATATAGATGTCGTAAACTGCGTTGCCGGGCAGCGGGATGTGATTGGCTGTTTCAAGAACAGCCAGCGACGCCCCCGGAATTCCCGCTGCCAGTTTGCGTGCCTCAGACAAGGGATGAACCGCACTGTTTCGCGCGTGCAGTACCAAAGTCGGGCATTGGACCTGAGGCAACAAATGCAAAACCGAAGCCGTGTTCCCGCTATCGCGCTGGTACAGCTTTTCTTCCATGGAATAGAGCGTCTGCAGTTCACCCACGATCTCGCGCACAGTTTCAAGCGGGCCTTCCGGAAAATAACTGAGCAGAGAACCAACAGCATAACCGCTCCCCGGATCCTGCCAGCCTTCTACAATCAGGTTGCGGATTGAATCTGGCCCGTCCACATCATCGCGATGATTGCGACCCTCAGCCCAACCGCCGACAATGGCAAGGCGGTTGACCCGGTCGGGAAAATTGACGGCAAAGCGCAAGGCTGAAAATAAACCGCCGAACTCTGCGACAATCGCAAATCGGTCAAAACCTGCGGCCTGCGAGACCGCCAGTATATCCTCGGTAACGCCGTCATAATCTATATGCCCGGGATCCCCCCAATTTGTCTGTTGGTGCTTGTTGTAGCGCAGAAGAGTGAATTTCGCCTCCATCGCGTTGATGTAGGCCCGTTCCGACGGCAATCGCCATTCCGCTTCCAGATCATAAACAATCGATCCGACGCGCAGCACTGGGGGACCATCGCCCGAGGTCGTGTAGGCGATCGCCTGACCATTTTGCCCCTGCGCATATTTCAGGTGCTGTGTTTTTCGGGCCCTAGGTGACGAGGTCAGGGAATTGTCACAACTGACCTCGGCTGCCATTTGCAGACCACGTCGCACGATCGTCCGAATAATCCGTTGCGATTTACCATCATCTCCAACGGCCCGGCGGGCTGCAGCGATCCGCGCGCTGATCGTTGAATCCGAGACAAACCGGCCATTCCAAACACGCGCGATGATCTCGTCCCGGGGCACAAGTTTCCCCGGATGCGCCGCCAACAGCACCAGCAGATCGAACACCTGAGGCTCAATTGCAACGGGCTCACCCCGGCGGGTCAGGATGTGGCGATCCACGTCCAGAATACAGTCTGCAAATTCATAGCGCATGGGGCAAATACACTCCGTTTCTCGCGGAACGACAAGGTTCAACAACAATCTCAAGGGTTTCTAGCGCGTATCTCAGGACCGGCTTCAAGCGGGTCGGATGCGGTTGAGACACAATCCAAACAATAGAACAGGAGACCGAATATGTTCCTACCCTTCGATACAGCGCTGCTGCACCATTCAGCACGCCGCCATCGGCCGCATAGATCAACATGGCACAACGGGCTTGCTTGGATGGCTTTAAGTCTGCACTGGCGCGGGCGAGCCGTCAACCAGCCCGCTTCATCCCCATAACCCGTGCCCGCGCGCGTGGATCGCTGTCGAACAGCGCGGCCAGTTGTTCGGTCATTGCTCCGGCCAGCTGCTCTACGTCAGTGATGGTCACGGCCCGTTCATAGTATCGGGTCACATCGTGGCCGATGCCAATCGCCAGCAATTCAACCATCTTGCGCTTTTCGACCATGGCGATCACATCGCGCAGGTGCTTTTCCAGATAGTTCGCCGGATTAACGCTGAGCGTTGAATCATCAACCGGTGCCCCATCCGAGATCACCATCAAAATTTTGCGCGCCTCGCGCCGGGCCATCATCCGGCGATGCGCCCATTCCAGCGCCTCACCGTCGATGTTTTCCTTCAGCAAGCCCTCTTTCATCATCAGGCCCAAGTTAGGACGCGCACGTCGCCACGGTGCATCCGCGCCCTTATAGATGATGTGGCGCAGATCGTTCAGACGGCCCGGTTGCTGTGGGCGGCCGTCATTCAACCAGGCCTCACGCGCCTGACCGCCTTTCCATGCACGGGTGGTAAAGCCCAGAATCTCGACCTTCACATTGCAGCGTTCCAGCGTGCGCGCCAGAACGTCGGCACAGATTGCGGCAATCGAGATCGGACGCCCTCGCATCGAGCCCGAGTTATCCAGCAGAAGCGTCACCACCGTATCGCGGAATTCTGTATCCTTTTCGACCTTGAAGCTCAGCGGCGTGGTCGGGTTGGCCACGACGCGTGCCAAACGGCCGGCATCCAGAATGCCCTCTTCAAGGTCAAACTCCCAACTGCGGTTTTGCTGCGCCTGCAAGCGGCGCTGCAGCTTGTTGGCCAACCGGCTGACAGCACCCTTCAGCGGTTCCAGCTGCTGGTCCAGATAAGCACGCAACCGTTCCAGTTCAGCCGGTTCTGCCAGATCCTCGGCGGCGATCTCTTCGTCGTGGGTGTTCAGATAAACCTTGTAATCGGGATCGGCCTCGGACGCGGCCGGAGGGGCAGGCGGCTCCATCGGAGCTTCGCCCTCGGGCATTTCAGCCTCATCGCCCATCTCATCTTCGGCCATCTCGTCCATCGAGACCTGCGCCTGAGACTGGTCCTGCTGCTCTTCCTGAGTTTGCTCAGGGGTCGCATCAGCGTCCTGTTCGTCCTGATCATCCTGACCGGTGCTGTCGGGATCGGGCTGCTCTTCGGCGTCTTCCTCGGCCTGGTCATCCTGCTCGTCATCCAGCTCATCGGGGTCGTCACCCAGCTGGTCGCCATAACCAAGATCTTTGATCATCTGCCGGGCGAACCGGGCAAATTCGGCCTGATCTGACAGCACCTCATCAAGGTTCTCGAGCACACCACCTGCCTGTTCCTCGATAAACCCGCGCCACAGGTTCATGACATTCTCAGCTGCGGGAGGCATGTCGCGCCCGGTTGCCAGATGCCGGATCAAATAACCGGCAGCAACCGAAAGCGGTGCATCCGCAGGCTGCTTGCACTGGTCATAGCCGCGCCGGATCGCCTCATGTCCGATCTTGACGTCGATATTGCTGGCCGTGCCGGGCATGTCGCGCGCGCCCATCGCCTCGCACCGCGCGACCTCCATCGCCTCATACAAATCCCGCGCCATATCACCCGGGGGGGCATATCGGTTATGGGTCGCGTCATCATGATACTTGCGGTGCAACGCCAAGGCATCCGCGGTACCGCGGGCCAGCAAAACCTCTTCCCGTGTCATTCGGCGCGACACCTGAGGCAAGCGCATCGATTCACCCGACACACCGGACGGGTCAACCGTATAGGTCACCGACAACTCAGGATCGTCGGCCATAACTTTGGTGGCCTCGGCCAAGGCTTTCTTGAACGGATCAGCAGGGTTGTCGTTCTTCTGCGCCATGTTCACACGCCCTTCGTGTTTTGGTGACCCACCGCATCAATGCGAAACTGGATCCCCCTTCATCTGGCCAAAAATACCTCCGCCGGAGGCATTGCGCCTGGCAGGGCGCAATTCGGATTCTTAGCCCAGTGTCGCACTCGCCGCGCTTTCCGGCAGTTCCTCGTCAAAGCAGCGCTGATAGAACTCGGCGACGGTCTGGCGCTCAAGCTCATCACACTTGTTCAGGAAAGACAGGCGGAAAGCATACCCCACATTGCGGAAAATCTCAGCGTTCTGGGCCCAGTTGATCACGGTCCGGGGGCTCATCACGGTCGACAGATCGCCGTTCATGAATGCGGTCCGGGTCAGATCGGCAACAGTGACCATCTGGCTGACGGTCTTGCGGCCCTCAGCGGTGTTGTAATGCGGGGCTTTCGACAGAACGATCATCGTCTCAGCATCGTGGCTGAGGTAGTTCAGCGTCGAGACCAGCGACCAGCGGTCCATCTGCGCCTGGTTGATCTGCTGTGTACCGTGATAGAGGCCGGTGGTGTCGCCCAGACCCACGGTGTTCGCGGTGGCGAACAGGCGGAAGTTCGGGTTTGGCGTGATGATCTCGTTCTGGTCCAGCAGGGTCAGCTTGCCGTCATGCTCAAGTACACGCTGGATCACGAACATCACGTCGGCACGGCCCGCGTCGTATTCGTCGAAGACGATGGCGACAGGGTTGCGCAGGGCCCAGGGTAGAATGCCCTCGTGGAATTCTGTGACCTGTTTGCCGTCGCGCAGCTTGATCGCGTCCTTGCCGATCAGGTCGATCCGGCTGATATGGCTGTCGAGGTTCACACGCACGGCGGGCCAGTTCAGGCGTGCTGCGACCTGTTCGATATGGGTCGACTTACCGGTGCCGTGATAGCCTTGGATCATCACGCGGCGATTGTGGGTAAAGCCTGCTAGAATTGCCAGCGTGGTTTCGGGATCGAACTTGTAGGTCGGGTCGATCACCGGCACGCGGTCGCTGCGCTCGGCAAAGCCTTTGACCGCCATATCGCTGTCAATGCCAAACACCTCGCGAACCGAAATGTCCTCGGTGGGTTTTGCGTTGATGTCGATCGATCCGTCAGCCATGCGCCTTGTCCTTATCCTTTGGCCCGTTCACCGGGTTTGAACCCGTGTGTGGTGCAACATATTGCGGACAAGGGCAAGGGGAAGCGGTGAGCGGATCACGTTAGCAGGATGTTTCTTTGAAACTGGCCTTATGATGGCGCTGGTTCTAATGAAAATCCCGACTTGGGAACAGTCGCTTTGCCTGTTCGCGTGGATGCCGCGCGCTGGATGCGGTCTGCCGCGCGCGTGGGGTATCATCCGCCTGCGGTTGGGTGATGCCGATGGCCTCGTCCAGAGGATGTCCAAGCTCTGACAGCTTGTGGGACATATCGGCGATCTCTTGTGCGATCAGATGCACGACGATCCCCTCGCGCTGCAGATACCCGCGAACCTGCAACAGCCGCCCGCCCATCACAATCCGGCGAAACCGTTCATAGACCTTGGGCCAGACAACCACATTGCTGACCCCGGTTTCATCTTCAAGCGTCAGAAAGATCACGCCCGAGGCGGTCCCCGGCCGTTGCCGCGTAATCACCAGCCCGCACACGCTGTAACGGCCCAGCGGGATGTCCTGCAATGTGGCATGAGGCACAAGGCCGGGCAGGGACGGGCGCAACAGCTCCATCGGGTGCGAGCGCAGGGTCAGGCGGGTCGAGACGTAATCTTCGACCACTTCCTCGCCCAGATGCATGACCGGTAAATCAACGCGCGGCTCATTGATGCTCTCGCCATCGATCGGGTCATTGAACAGCGGCAGGGCGGTCCGGCTGCGGATGGCTTTGACATGCCACAGGGCGTCGCGCCGGGTCAGGTCCATGCCGGAAAACGCATCCGCTTCGGCCAGACGGGTCAGCACATCCGGGCGCAACCCGGCCCGCAGCCACAGCGTTTCGGGGTCCGGATACCCATTGCCGCGCGCGGCCACGATCCACTCTGCATCTTCCTGTTTGAACCCCTTGATCTGGCGAAAGCCCAGCCGCAGGGCCAGCGCCCCGTCGGCGCGACGCTCCAGCAGATTGTCCCAGGTCGAGGCATTGGCGCAGACCGGGCGAATCTCGACCCCATGCTCACGCGCGTCCCGCACGATCTGTGCAGGCGCATAAAACCCCATGGGCTGCGAATTCAGCAGTGCACAGGCAAAAATCGCCGGGTGATGGCATTTCATCCAGGCTGAGACATAGGCCAACATCGCAAAGGCCGCGGCATGGCTTTCGGGAAAGCCGTAATCGGCGAAGCCTTCGATCTGGGAAAAGCAGCGCTCGGCAATCTCGGGCGGATAGCCCTTGTTCAGCATACCGGCGGTGAACTTGTCCTTGAACGTGCCAATCGTGCCCATACGCCGGAATGACGCCAGCGACCGGCGCAGATGATCGGCCTCTTCCGCCGAGAAACCGGCGCCAACGACCGCAATCTGCATGGCCTGTTCCTGAAACAGCGGCACACCTAATGTTCGCGCGGTCACCTTTTCCAGCTCAGGCCCGAAAGGTTCCGGCTTTTCCAGCCCGTTGCGCCGCCGGATATAGGGCTGCACCATATCGCCCTGAATGGGACCGGGCCGGATGATGGCGACCTCAATCACCAGATCGTAGAACTCTCGCGGTCTCATGCGGGGCAGGAAATTCATCTGCGCCCGGCTTTCGACCTGAAAAACACCCACCGCATCGGCGGCACACAGCATGTCATAGGTCGCCACATCTTCTTGCGGGACGGTGGCGATGCTCAGGGTTTCGCCGTTGTGTTGCTGCATCAGATCAAATGCCTTGCGGATGCAGCTGAGCATCCCCAGCCCCAACACATCGACCTTCAGAATACCCAGAGCATCGATGTCATCCTTGTCCCACTCGATCACGGTGCGATCTTCCATTGCGGCGTTTTCAATCGGGCACAGCTCATCCAGCCGCCCTTTGGTGATGACGAACCCGCCCACATGCTGCGACAGGTGGCGCGGGAAGCCGATGATCTCACCGATCAGGCGGATCGTCTGCATCAGGCGCCTGTCTTTGGGGTCGAGACCCAGTTCGCGCATCCGCTCTATGTCGACCCCACCATTGGTCATGCCCCAGATTTGTCCGGACAAACCTGCTGTCACGTCCTGAGACAGGCCCATCACCTTGCCCACCTCGCGGATCGCTGCGCGGGATCGGAAATGGATGACCGTGGCACAGAGGCCCGCGCGGTGGCGGCCATATTGCTCATAGATCCACTGAATCACCTCTTCGCGCCGTTCGTGTTCGAAATCCACGTCGATATCCGGCGGCTCGCCCCGGTATTTCGAGACAAAGCGCTCGAACACCATGGCGATCATGTCAGGGCTGACATCGGTGATGCCCAGCAGATAACACAGGATCGAATTGGCGGCTGATCCGCGCCCCTGACACAGAATGCCCTGCGAGCGGGCGAATTGCACAATGTCATGCACGGTCAGGAAATAGGCCGGGAAATCCAGATCCGCGACCAAAGCCAGCTCTTTCTGCATCAGGTTGATGGCTTTTTGCGTCGGCCCATCGGGATAGCGCCGTTTCAGCCCCTCGCGGGCCAGACGTTCCAGCCGCGCCAGCGGGGTTTCGCTGCTGGCGATCTCGTCGGGGTATTCATAAGACAGCTCACTCAGATCAAAGCTGCATCGGTCGGCGATCTCAAGCGTGCGGCGCAGCGCGCCGGGGTGGTCCTGAAACAGCCGGGCCATATCCGCATAGCCTTTCAGCCGCCGTTCGGCATTGGGCAGGGCGCGGGTGCCGATCTGGTCAATCGTGATATGTTCACGCATGCAGGTCAGCACATCGGCCAGTTGGCGGCGGTTGGCGCGGTGCATCAGCACATCCCCCACCGCAACCATGGGGGCCGAGGCTTTCTGCGCGGCGCGCGCGCAAGCCGCCAGATAAGCCCGATCGCTGCCATCATAGCGCGGCGTGGCCCCCAGAAAGACCGCGTTGGGAAATTGCCGCCTGATCCCTTGGATATCCGGGATGGCCTGCTGCAATCCCGCCTGGGGCAGCGCGATCAGGATCATCCCCTGACAGGTCCCCAGCATGTCTTTCATGTCCAGATGGCATTCCCCTTTCTCGGCCCGCCGTTTGCCCAAAGTCAGCAGGCGGGTCAGCCGCTGATACGCGGCGCGGTCGCGGGGCAGGGCCAGCCAGTGCACCGCGCTGTCGCGCAGAACCAGACGGCAGCCGACGATCAGTTTGGGCAGGGCAGGCACGTCCGGTTTGTCGATCGGCTGCACATGCCCGACCTCTTGCCGAGATGAGGAATCGAGGCGGTGTTGCGAGCGGATCTGCACCGCACCTTCCGCCTCGCGCCGCAGCTCTTTCAACGCGTTCCAGCCCCGGACCACCCCGGCCAGCGAGTTTCGGTCGGTGATCGCTATGGCCTTCAGGCCCAGTTCTGCTGCGCGGGTCACCATCTCCTCGGGGTGTGAGGCCCCGGTCAGGAAGGTGAAATTGGTGGTCACGCACAGCTCGGCATAGCCGGGCTCTTGCGCGTGTGAACTGGGTGGCTTTGGCTTGTTCATGCGAATTCTCCATGCACGAACCATCCGGGGTTTTGCGGTGTGTGAAACAGCCACAGTCGTCGCCCTTGTCGCGTCTCGACTTGCCAGTAATCGCGCAGGCCAGTGCGCCAGTTCTCATCCTCCAACCACCATTCGGGACATATACGCTCAGGTCCAGTTGAGCGGCCTGTGGTCAGGGACATGCGTCGCCAGCGAAACCGGCGCGGCGGGTGAGGACCCGATCCTGCGATGGGTTCCGGCGGAAATAGCTGTAAGGGACGGGGGCGCAGAGCGCACCACCCGCCTGCAGGGTCGGAATAGGCGGCGGGCGAGATGATGAAGCTGCGTTCGGGGATGTGGCTTTGCGCGGGCAGCAGGCGATGGACCTGCTCCAATCCGATCCGGGTGCCGATCCGGGTGATCAGGTCGTCCAACTGGTCTTTGTCCCGGCTTGCAACACGGCTGATCTGGCGCACTGGCAGGGGTTCCACCTGCGTGGCCTCTAGCCGGAGCTGATCGACGCCGAAACCGGCATCCACCTCGGCCAACCCGCGTTCGAACAGGGGCAGGATGCGATGCGGATCGCGCAGGGGGCGGGCCAGACGCAGCTCGACCTGTTGGTGGTCCTGATCCACCCGGCGCAAGGTCATGCACAGCTTGCGCGCGCCCACCTCTTGCGCTTTCAGCTTGTCGCAGAGCCGCAGCAGCAGGCGCTCGGCCCCGGCCATCATATCGGACAGCAGGCCAATGGGTTCGGGCAGGGTCATGCGCACGCCGTAATGGGGCGGATCGGCCAGCGGCGTGATCTGTTCGGGCTGGTTCCCCAGCGCCTGATCCAGCCGCATCAGCACCTCGGGGCCAAACCGGCGCGTCAGCGGCGCGCGCGGAGTTTGCGCCAGCTCACCAATCCGGCGCAGGCCCAGCCGTTGCAGCGCGACCGAGGTGTCCTCATCCAACCGCAGCGCCGCCACCGGCAGGGCGCGGATGGCTTTCAGCGTATCCGCGGCTGCGACCCCCTCGCCATAATGGGCCAAGGCCCAAGCCGCCCCGCGTGTCGGGGCAAGGCCGATCTGCACCGCCAGCCCGGCCCGGGCCAGCCGCCTGCGCATATCGGTCAGCATCGCCTCTTCCCCGCCTGCAAGATGCGCGGATCCGGTGATGTCCAGAACCAGCCCATCCTCTCCTTCCAGCCCCACCCAGGGGCAATAGCGCGTTGCCCAACGGCGCAGGGCGTGCAGAAACCGCTGATCCCCATGCGGGTCAGCGGGATGGCTTTGCAGGTCAGGGCAAAAGGCGCGGGCATCGGAATAGGGCATGCCGCGATCCAGGCCCTGCCGCTGTGCCTGAGAATTCAGGCAATACACCCGGTTTGCATTGTTCTGTTTCAATGTCAGAACAAACGGCCCATCAATCGGTCGCACGCGTAAAGCCCGGTCACTTGCCAGCCGGGGAAACCAGAGTGAAACGATGCGGCGCTGCATCCCGCCGAACATATAAAACCCCCAAATGTTCTACATTTGTTCTTATATGTTCTTGACCCTCAAAGAGTCGAGTCCTTGAGGGCCAGATCGTCAGGGATTCAGAGCCGGGCGCTTACTTCAACGCCCGTGCCAGAAACGCCTGCGTGGTCTGGTGCGAGGGGTGGTCAAACACCGCCTCGGGTGGGCCTTCTTCAATGATCCGTCCGCTGTCGAGGAAACAGATCTTGTCAGCCGCCTCGCGGGCAAAGCCCATCTCATGCGTGGCCATCACCATCGTCATGCCCTGTTTCTTCAGCATCAGCAGAACATCCAGCACCTCGCCCACCAGTTGCGGATCGAGGGCCGAGGTGATCTCATCAAACAGCATGACCTCGGGCTGCATGGCCAGCGCACGAACGATCGCGACGCGTTGCTGCTGCCCGCCCGACAGTTGGTCGGGATAGTTGTGCATCCGGTCGGCCAGCCCGAACCGGGCGAATAGTGCTTCGACCTCAGGCTGCAATTCGGCGCGGAAAAGCCCGCGTACGCGGCGAGGGGCCAACATGACGTTCTCTAACGCAGTCATGTGCGGAAACAGATTGAAGCTTTGAAAGACAATCCCGATGCGCGCGCGCACCGATTGCGGGTTCAGACCGGGGATCGAGATATCCTCGCCATCCAGAAAGATTGCGCCGTCTTCGATGGGCTCCAGCAGGTTGATGCAGCGCAGTAGGGTGGATTTTCCCGACCCGGATGCACCGATCAGGCAGACCATCTGGCCTTCATCAACAGTCAGGTTGATCCCGTCACAGACCGTACGGTCACCAAAGCGTTTGATGACGCCCTGAAGTTCCAGTTTGGGCATCAGCGCCTCTCTCGCATTTGGCGCGCCATCAGGTGATCGGCGTAGCGGGTGGCGGGAATGGTGACGATCAGGAAGATGATCGCGGCCCCCACATAAGGGGTGAAATTGGCCAGCAGCGACTTGAACACACCCGCCTGACGGAAGATTTCGACCGGCCCGATGAAGCTGAGCAGCGAGACGTCCTTTTGCAGCGCGATCAGCATGTTCATCTGTGACGGCACCACATTGCGGATGGCCTGCGGTAGCACCACGTCCCGCATCACCTGCCGCTCGGACAGACCCAGAGACAGGGCGGCCGCGCGCTGGCTGTGATGAACACTGTCGATGCCAGACCGGAAAATCTCAGCCACATAGGCCGAGTAGGTCAGGATCAGAGCCAGCGAACCCCAGATGTAAGGCGAGTTCCACGGGCGGGGCAGGCCAAGCCCGGGAATGCCAAACCCGATCAGGTAGACCGTGAGGATGACAGGCACGCCGCGGAAAACATCCGTGAACGCAGCGCCAAAAATGCGAAGTGGAAACAGCGCGGGCGATTTGGCGTCCCGCGCCAGCGCAATCAGCAGGCCCAGCACTGCAATGGCAGGCGCGGACCACGCAAAGATCATCACATTGATCCGAAACGCCTCAAGCAATTTCGGGAAGGTTTTGACCAGCGTTTCGCCGTTGAAAAAGCTCTGCTGAACCTTCGTCCATCCCGGAGCCAGCGGCACCAGAAAGTAAATCGCAGCAACAACGGTGACCGTACTTATCGTGGCGATCACCAACGACCTGCGCCGTTGGTGCGCCTCATAGCGTTCGCGGCGGGTCATCCCCGCCGCCTTAGGATCTGCCATGTTACTTGATCAGGGGGACACCGGTGGTGTCCTGCAACCATTTGGCTTCGATTTCGGCCAATTTGCCATTCTCGGCCAGGGTTGCCAGCGCCTCATCAACGCAGGTTTTTAGCGGGTTGCCGTCTTCCATCAGCATGCCGAACTGATCGGGGTTGTCGCTTTCGTCTGCTGGAAATTGACCGATGACCTTTGACCCTTCGATCATCACCGCGCTCAGGAACAGGGCGGTGGGCAGGTCGAACAAGGCCGCATCAATCTGATTGGCCGACATGGCGGCATTGACATCGGCATTGTCGCCGTAAAGCAGTGGGTCACTGTCCGGCTGGATGATGCTGGCCAGTTTCGGAACTGCCGTGGTCGAACCGACGGCCCCCCATTGCAGACCTTTCAGCGCTTCAAGCGTTGGGGCTGTCTCGGTGGCATTGGGGCTGACCAGTACCGCCATCGGGGCGGTGTAATAGGGGGCTGAGAAATCAACCACCTGATCCCGCTCGGGCGTGATCGAGTATTGCTGCATGTTGACGTCAAATTCCTTGGCACCGGGTTGGATAGCCTCATCGAATGAGGATCGGACCCAAACGACATCATCTGCCGCGAACCCCATCTCTTCGGCCACGGCAAAGGCAACGGCGGCCTCGAACCCTTCGCCTTTTTCAGGCGCGTCATCAATCACCCAAGGGTAATAGGCCGGGTTGCCCGTTGCGATGGTGAATTTGCCGTCTGTCAGAGTTTTGCCAGCGGCGCATTGGTCCTGCGCATAAGCCGCCGTTGAGAGAAACAGAACCGAACTTGCCGCGATCGTGAGTGTCTTGGACATCCGATACAAACCTCCTGTTGGATTGAGTTGCGGCTACGGTAGTTCTGCCCACCCGGCCTGTCCAGCGGATCATGGCCGGTATTGATCGATGAACAAAAAAAGAAACCCGCCAAGATCTGGCGGGTTTCATCGGTTTAGCGGTAGTTCAGTGGCTGGCTCAGCCGAAGACACGTCCCAGCGCGCCATCCACAGCGTCGGTGATCTGATCGATATCGTCGGCTGTGGCGATCAACGCAGGCGAGAAGCACAGCGTGTTGTTGCGACCAGGGATGGAGCGGTTGGTAACACCGATGATGACACCTTGTGCCATGCAGTCGGCTACGACAGCCTGCGCCAGTTTCTCGTCCACCGGTTCTTTCGTGCCGCGATCTGCGACCAGTTCGGCACCCAGGAACAGGCCCTTGCCGCGTACGTCACCGATGACTTTGTGCTTATCCATCAACGCCTGCAGGTTACCCATCATGCGGTCGCCCATGTCGACGCAATTGCCCAACAGGTTTTCGTCTTCGATGATCCGCATGTTCTCGATCGCCGCTGCCGGACCAGCGGTGCAGCCGCCAAAGGTCGAGATATCGCGGAAATAGTTCATCGGGTCGTCCGAGTTATCCTTGAACATGTCAAAGATTTCTTCGGTGGTGACCAAGCAAGCAATGGCGGCATAACCCGAGGCTACGCCCTTGGCCATGGTCACAAAGTCCGGTTTCACACCATATTGCTGGTATCCGAACCACGTGCCGGTGCGACCAACGCCACAAACCACCTCATCAATGTGCAGCAGAATGTCGTACTTGCTGCAAATCTCCTGCACCCGCTGCCAATAGCCTTCAGGCGCTTCGATCACTCCGCCGCCTGCAGTGACTGGCTCAAGACACAGGGCGCCAACGGTGTCAGGACCTTCGCGCAGGATAACTTCTTCGATTTGATCCGCTGCCCATTCGCCAAAATTCTCTTCCGGCGCGCCATCCAATTCGTGTTTGCGATAATCCATACAATGCGGGACGCGAATGAAATCCGGTGCAAAGGGGCCATACTGCGCATTGCGCTCGTCCTGACCACCGGCTGACATGGCCGCAAGTGTTGAGCCGTGATAATCGCGGTCACGATACAGGATCTTGGTCTTCTTGCCGCCATACTTCTTGTGCGCAATCTGGCGGACCATCTTGAAGGCTTTTTCATTCGCCTCAGAGCCTGAGTTCATATAATAAACCCGGCTCATGCCCGGCATCTTGCTGATCAGTTTTTCGGCAAAGATCGAACCGGGGATCGATCCGGCGGAATTTGCGAAATAGCACAGCTTCATCAGCTGGTCATAGACCGCCTTACAGATCGATTCGCGGCCATAGCCGACGTTGACGGTCCAGACGCCGCCCGAAACAGCATCAAGGTGTTCCTTGCCCTTCTGATCCCAGACGCGCATGCCTTTGCCTTCGACAATGATCCGCGGATCATTGGTTTCAAAGGGTTTGTGCTGGATCAGGTGATGCCAGATATGCGCGCGGTCGGCTTCGACGACGCGGGAAAGATCGTTTTCGTTGAACGTGCCGTCCATGACATGTCCTTTCAAAATAAGGCGCGCGGGAATCAAAGTATTTCATCGGGCGCATAGTGACGTGATACTGCAGATCAACGCGAATGAGACCCGGGAAGTAGGGCCAGATTAGCCCATAGAATATCTCCAGTGTACCACAATCGCGTATTAATACGGGTTTGTTATAGCGTACTCTTTGTGCTCAATGGGCCAATCTGCCGAGTTTGGGAGGATCGCCGGATGACAGACACACCAATCTACCAGCAGCATCTGGATAAAACCCCAGCGAATTTCACGCCTTTGTCCCCGCTCAGCTATCTCGAACGAACTGCGGCGGTTTATCCGGATTATGCTTCGGTGGTTTACGGGGATCGCCGTTACACTTGGGCCGAAACCTATGCGCGATGCCGCCGGCTGACCAGTGCGCTGGCAGGGCGCGGTGTAGGACCGGGCGAGACCGTTTCGATTATCGCCGCCAATATACCCGAGCTTTACGAGGCACATTTCGGAGTGCCCATGGCTGGCGCGGTGCTGAACGCGATCAACACGCGGCTGGACGCGCCAATCATTGCGTTCATCCTAAACCACGCCGAGGCGAAGGTGCTGTTGGTCGACCCAGAATTCTCGGGCGTCGTGAAACAGGCGTTAGGGCAGGTCGATCACGACATTCTGGTGATCGATATCGAAGACCCGAGCTTTGACGGTGGCGAACGGCTGGGCAATCTCACCTATGAGGGCCTGCTGGATGAGGGCGATCCTGATTTCGACTGGTCTTTGCCCGCTGACGAATGGGATGCGATTGCGTTGAACTATACATCGGGCACCACCGGAAACCCCAAAGGCGTGGTCTATCATCACCGGGGCGCGGCGCTAAATGCGACTTCGAACATCCTGACCTGGGGCATGCCGCAGCATTCGATCTATCTGTGGACGCTGCCAATGTTTCACTGCAACGGCTGGTGTTTCCCGTGGACCATGGCGGCCAATGCGGGCACGTCTGTTTGCCTGCGTGCTGTGCGGGACGAACCGATCTATCGCGCCTTCCGCGATGAGGGTGTGACCCATTTTTGCGGTGCGCCTATCGTACTGAATATGTTGGCCAACGCGCCGGATCACCTCAAGGATTTCAGCCAGCAGATCAAGGTGATGACGGCTGGAGCGCCGCCACCTGCCAAAGTGATTGAGGCGATGGAAGGAATGGGGGTCGAGGTGACCCATGTCTATGGCTTGACCGAGACTTACGGACCGTCCGTCGTTTGCGCTTGGAAAGACGAATGGAACGAGAAGGGCGCCGAGGATCGCGCCGCGCTGAAGGTACGACAGGGCGTGAAATACGTCGCGCTCTCCGGCCTAATGGTTGCCGACCCGGAAACAATGGAACCCGTGCCTTCGGACGGCGAAACCATGGGTGAGATATTCATGCAGGGCAATATTGTCATGAAGGGCTATCTCAAGAATGCCGAAGCAACCGACAAAGCTTTCAAGGGTGGATGGTTTGCCTCGGGTGATCTGGGGGTGATGCATCCGGATGGCTATGTCGCCCTGAAGGATCGATCCAAGGACATCATTATTTCAGGCGGTGAGAATATCTCGTCCGTGGAGGTTGAGGATACGCTCTACAAACACCCCGCGGTGATGGAGGCTGCGGTTGTCGCCCGACCGGATGAGAAATGGGGCGAAACGCCTTGCGCCTTTGTCGAGCTGAAGCCACAGGCGGAGGCGAGTGAGACCGATATCATCGCATTCTGCCGCGATCAGATGGCCCATTTCAAAGCGCCTAAAACTGTTGTCTTCGGGGCGCTGCCAAAAACTTCGACCGGGAAGATCCAGAAGTTCATCCTACGCGATCGGGCACGAGAGCTAAGTTAATCAAAGATCGACAGATCAAGTTCCAGCATCTCACCCATCCAGATGGCGCGGTCGCGGTGGTCGGTCAGATGATCACCGGTCTCGGGGTGCGTGAAGATGGTCAGTCCTTGCCGGTTCAGGATCAGCCAGGGAAAGACCTGATCGAAAGCATCGGCGGGAAAGCCCAGCTGGCAACTCCAACGTGGGTGGGGCCCGACATTGCGCGCATGCATCCGGCCCATCTGGACCGTGGGAAACACGCGGGCAGCCTCTTCGCAGACCTGCTGCGCAGTGTCTTGCGTGTCGGCGTCGAAATAGACATGGGCGTGATAGCCGGTGATCTCAGGCATCGGGGTCTCCGTATCTCTTTTCAGAGAAACCTAGAGATCGACGAAGCGTTCTGACACCCGCGCACCTACACAGACCCTGTGCACAAGGTCAGACCGAGGCATGCAGATCAGGATGTGCGGCGGCAAACGCCGGGTGGTCCGAGCAGACGGCCTCGACCGCCAACAGACGCGGCATGTCGGTCAGGTCAACCTCCCACCGACGCGCATTGTAAAGCTGCGGGATCAGACAGATATCGGCCAGGCCGGGTGTGTCACCGGTGCAGAACGGGCTTTGTTCGAAATTGCCCAGCAGCGCCTCGAACGCCAGCAGGCCGGGGCGAATGAAATGGCGCATCCAGTCGCCGGGCATGTCGCCTGCGCCAGCGCTGAGCTGTGTGGCGTGGCGCGCCACGGACAGGTTGCAGACCGGATGTATATCCACCGCAATGCTCTGCGCCAGCGCCCGCGCAGCTGCCCGCTGGGCCGGATCCTGCGGCAACAGGCCCATTTGCCGGGTCTCGTCCAGATAATCGAGGATCGCCAGAGATTGCGTCAGCCGCAGCCCGTCGATGTCCAGAACGGGCACCAGCCCTTGCGGATTGCGCGCCAGATGATCCGCTGTGCGATGCGCCCCACCAACCAGATCGATCACCACAGGGCGATAGGCAATTCCCGCCAGATTCAGTGCAATCCGCAGCCGGTAACTGGCCGACGAGCGCCAGTAGTCATACAGTACCACTTCGGTCATTCAGCGATCAGCCTTTGCTTAGTTCCTTTGCATGCAGCCAGTCAGCATGTTGGGGTGCTCGTTTGGTGCGCGACCATTCTTCAAGCATATCCCATTTCACCGAATCCAGCCGGGCCAGCATGGCCTCTTCCTCGGGGTCAGGGCAAGCCAGTTCCACCCGGTGACCATTGGGGTCGAAGAAATAGATCGAGTGAAAGATCGAATGATCGGTGACACCCAGAACTTCGACGCCGTTGGCCTCGAGATGTTCTTTGAACGCGATCAGCTCGTCGCGGTCCTTTACCTTGAAGGCGATGTGTTGCACCCAGATCGGCGTGTTCGGGTCGCGGCCCATTTCGGGCTTGGTTGGCAGTTCAAAAAACGCCAGTACATTGCCGTTCCCGGCATCCAGAAACAGGTGCATATAGGGATCAGGTTCATGGGTAGAGGGCACATGGTCTTCGGCAATGGCCAGAATGAAATCCATGTTCAACATCTTGCCGTACCATTCAACGGTCTCTTTTGCGTCCTTGCAACGATAAGCGACGTGGTGAATCTGTTCGATTTTCATAACGCTTACTCCTGTTTCAGTGCTGCAGCATCCAGCGCTTGTTTCAGCACGGCGTTGTCACCAATGTGGTTCGCCAGCACCAGCACCAGGCGCGCATTCAGCGCATCGCTGTCGGCTTGCTCAAGCCCTTCATGCGCGGCCAGCAGATCGGCATAGAAATCGTCCGCACGGGTCAGGTTGGGTGAGAGGATCAGATCAGACATATCGCTTACTCCTTGCCTGTGACACGGCGAACCGCGTGCCGGAATGCATTTTCTTCATAGGTGTCGCGGCGGGCCGCCACATGCTGATCGGGACGGATCAAATAAACCGCGCTGGAAGCATCGCCCAAATAGCGGCGTTTCAATGTCTGTGTCGGATCATCCTTGACCGACAAGGCCAGGCGTTTGACGGCGATCCCGTCCACCTCGATCTCATCCGGCGCGTCCGCGTCGATGGTCAGTAACGTGAACTCTCCTGCCAGCTTGGACAGCAAGAACGCATCCCCCAAGGGCGCATCGGGGCAGGGCGCGCCTGGTCGGGTTTCTGCCGGTCCGTTCAATGCATCTGCCGAGTTCAGAGGCGATCCGTCATAGATGCAAGGCACGCTCAGCCGGCCTGAATTCACCAGCGGGCGGGCAAAATCATAATGCTCACTCAAATCCAGCACCGCATCGCGGAACACGCGCGACATGGCCGATTTCGGCGTGATGAAATCGGTGGAACGGGTCGAGTTCAGAATATTCTCATCCGCGCCCTGAATACGCTCGGCATCATAGCTGTCGAGTAGGGTTTCCGGGGCTTTGCCATCAATCACCAATTTCAGCTTCCAGCACAGGTTGTCAGTATCTTGCACGCCCGAGTTTGCGCCGCGTGCACCGAAGGGGCTGACCTGATGTGCGCTGTCGCCTGCAAAGATCACGCGCCCATGGCGGAACTGCTCCATCCGGCGGCACTGGAAGGTGTAAATGCTGACCCATTCCAGCTCGAACTGAACATCTTCACCCAGCATGGCCTTGAGGCGCGGGATGACGTTTTCGGGACGCTTTTCGCGTTCCTTGTCGATGTCCCAACCCAGTTGCAGGTCGATCCGCCAGACCCCATCGGGTTGTTTGTGCAGCAATGCCGATTGGCCTCTGTTGAATGGTGGATCAAACCAGAACCAGCGTTCCGTGGGGAAGTCGGCCTCCATCACCACATCTGCGATCAGGAAGTTGTCCTCGAACACGCGGCCTACGAAATCCTTGCCCAGCATTGCCCGCATGGGTGAGCCCGCGCCGTCACAGGCAATGACCCAATCAGCCTCGATAGTGTAAGAGCCTTCGGGTGTTTCAACCTCAAGCTTGACGTGATCGGGATGGGTGCCCACGGCCTCGACCTTGTTGCGGCCCCGGATTTCGATGGGCGCGCCCTGTTCCTGCAACTCGCGGACGCGGTCGACTAGGAACTGCTCGAAATAGTACTGTTGCAGGTTGATAAAGGCGGGGCGCTGATCGCCGCTGTCGGGCTGCAGGTCAAACTCATAGACCTGGCGTTCGTCAAAGAACACCTTGCCCTTGTTCCACAGAACACCCTTGTCCACCATGGGCTGACCACAGCCTAGCCGGTCAAGGATTTCCAGCGGGCGTTTGGCGAAACAGATGGCGCGGCTGCCGAAGCTGACTTTGTCGTTGTCATCCAGTACCAGAACCTCAACCCCTTGCTGCGCCAGATCGATGGCGGCCGCCAAGCCAATGGGCCCAGCGCCTACGACGATAACCTTGTGGCGCACCGGTGCGGGGGCGGATTGGTCCGGGCTGGCCTCGTAGGCGTAAAGTGGAACTTCGAAAATCTTGTTCACGGTCTCTCTCCCAGTTCTGGTGCAGCGGGCACATCTCATCTGTACTCCGGCGTGACATCACCGGAGGGTTGGTGTTAGCGTTTCACTGTCAAACCCGAGCCGCCACGATCTGGATCAAATTCGGCCCGGAAATCTTAGCTCTGCAGGGCTTCCCACATGTCCAGATCGCGCTGGGCGGTCCAGATGCGGGGCGTGTCGATGCCGCGGGCTTCGTCATAGGCGCGGGCGACGTTGAAGGGCAGGCAGTGTTCGTAGATCGCGTAGTCGGCAAATTTCGGATCGCATTCTGCGCGAACGGCGTTCCATGCTTCTTTCAGGCTGCCACCACGTGCAGCGACCTTTGCCGCCGGACGATAGGTGCTTTCCACGAAATCGCGGGTGTTTTCGATGGCCGCGTTGACCATGTCCTTGCCGATCAGAGCGTCGCCGCGCCCCGGGGCGATGGCATCGACGTCGAACCACTTGATCTCATCCAGCGTGTCGCCCCAGTCACTGAAATGCCCGTCGCCGCAATAGCAGGCCGAGTGGTATTCAACGATATCGCCCGTGAACATCACGTTCTGATCGGGCACGTGGATCACGATATCGCCAGCCGTATGGGCGCGGCCCAGATGCATAAGGTCGATCCGACGGTTGCCCAGATAAACAGTCATCGTGTCGCTGAACGTAGTAGTGGGCCAGGTTAGGCCCGGAATGCTCTCATGCCCTTCGAAAAGACGCGGGAAGCGTTGGAATTCGCTGTCCCAGTCTTCCTGTCCGCGTTCCACCACCATGGCGCGCGCCATATCGGACATCAGGATTTGCTGCGCGCCGAAAGCGCTTGCACCCAACACACGTACTGCGTGGTAATGGGTCAGCGCCACATGGGTAATCGGCTTGTCCGTGACCGAGCGCACGCATTCGATCACTTTGTTAGCGAGACGCGGGGTGGCCTGCGCTTCGACAATCATCACGCTGTCGTCGCCGATAATAACGCCCGAGTTTGGGTCTCCTTCGGCAGTGAATGCGTAAAGACCTTCGCCCACTTCGGTGAACGAGATATTCTTTTCCGACATGTCCCCTTGGGACGCGAATGCCTTGGCCATGTAGGGTTCCTTTTTCGGGTTCGGCACCGGTTGCGATGTTGTAACGCCTCCGGCGGCCGTATTTTCAACAAGAAGAAGAGACGGGTTTACCTTTTGTAAGGGTCATCCAATGCGGGCAGGACAGAGCCGGTGCAATCCCCGAACCCAATGGTATATCCGTCGCCTTTCGCTGCGCCGGTAAGTGTCAGGGTGTCGCCGTCTTCGATGAAGGTGCGGGTTTCGCCGGTGTCCAGCGTCAGCGGTTCTTTTCCACCCCAGCTGAGTTCCAGCAGTGATCCGCGTTCCGGCTTGGTCGGACCCGAGATGGTGCCGGACCCCAGCAGATCACCAGTGTTCATCGGGCAGCCCGACGTCGAATGATGCGCCAGTTGTTGCGCTGCCGAGTAATACATCTGGTTGTAATTGGTGTTGGCGATGGTCGTCGGCGTCTGGCCTTCGGGGGCCATCGTGATTGCCAGATCGACGTCATACAGCATCGGGCCGCAGTCTTTTAGGTGGTCCAGCAGTTCGAACTCGCGCGCAGGCGTGTCGCAGCGGAAGGGTTCCAGCGCAGCTTTGGTCACGATCCACGGGCTGATCGAGGTTGCGGTCGCCTTAGCCTGAAACGGACCAAGGGGCTGGTATTCCCAGGCCTGAATATCGCGCGCCGACCAGTCGTTCAGCAGGACATAGCCGAAGATGTTATCATCTGCTTCCTGCACCGAGATCGGGCCGTCAGAGGGCGTGCCCACGATGGCGCCCATCTCAAGCTCGATGTCAAAACGACGGCTGGGCAGGAAGGCGGGCAGGTCCTGATCGGGGGATTTTAACTGACCCCAAGGGCGGCGGATATCGGTGCCCGAAACAACCACGGACGAAGCGCGTCCGTTATAGCCGATGGGAATGTGCAGCCAGTTTGGTGGCAGCGCGTTTTCAGGGCCGCGGAACATGGTGCCGACATTGAAGGCGTGGTTCCGACCCGCGTAGAAATCGGTGTATTCGCTGACGGCAAAGGGCATATGCATCTCGGCTTCGTCCTGCGGGATCAGCAGGGCCTCGATTTTGTGTTGCTCCTCCGCGCCTTCGGACAGAAGTGCTGTCAGACGGTCGCGCAGGGCGGCCCAGACGGCTGGACCTTCCTCCATCAGGGGGTTCCAGAAAGGCAGGTCAAAAAGCGGCTCGTCCGACAATGCGATCAGCCCGTCGGCTTCAGCGGCGGTCACATCGAATATCATGTCGCCGATAGCCACGCCGCAGCGTGGTTCGGTGTTCTCGGTTGAGAATACACCATAAGGCAGGTTGTTCAGTGGGAACGGGTGGTCGGCGGAGTTGGCCGCTGCGACCCAGGATTTCATCAAAGGCATTTTGTCTCCAGACCTTTGTCAGGGGCCAAGACTTTTCGTCGAAAAATCTCAGACCTCAGGGGGTGTTCATTTCTTGCCGGGGGTGCCGTCAAATTTCTTTTCGATATCACTCCAGCAGTCGATGTAATCATCCTGCAGCGGGGCTTCGGTCGCTGCAAATGCGGTCAGGTGCTGCGGGAAACGGGTTTCGAACATGAAGGACATTGTGTTTTCCAGTTTGTCCGGGCCAAGGTTAGAGTTTGATGCCTTTTCAAAGGCTTCCTTGTCCGGTCCGTGCGGGATCATCATGTTGTGCAGGCTCATGCCACCGGGGATGAAGCCCTGAGGCTTGGCGTCGTATTGACCATATATGTTGCCCATCAGCTCGGACATGATGTTTTTGTGGTACCAAGGCGGGCGGAATGTGTCTTCCATCACCATCCAGCGTTCGCGGAACAGCACAAAATCAATATTGGCAGTACCCGGCTGACCCGAGGGTGCGGTGAGAACGGTAAAGATTGACGGGTCGGGATGGTCGAACAGGATCGCACCGACCGGGCAATAGGTGCGCAGGTCATATTTGTACGGCGTATAGTTACCGTGCCATGCCACAACGTCCAGCGGGCTGTGTCCAATCTTTGTCGTGTGGAACTGCCCACACCATTTGATCGTCACGGTTGAGGGTACTTCGCGATCCTCAAACGCCGCCACCGGCGCCTTGAAGTCACGTGGGTTGGCCATGCAATTGGCGCCGATCGGTCCTCGCCCGGGCAGTTCGAATTTCTGGCCGTAATTTTCGCAAACGAATCCACGCGCAGGCCCTTCGAGCACTTCCACCCGATAAAGCAGCCCGCGGGGAATGATCGCGATCTCTTTTGGTTCCAGATCGATGATGCCCATTTCCGTGGCAAAGCGCAGACGACCCTCTTGTGGGACGACCAAAAGCTCGCTGTCAGCCGAGAAGAAATAGTCATCCACCATCGACTCGGTGACCAGATAGATGTGGCTGGCCATGCCGACCTGCGTGTTCACATCCCCGGCGGTGGTCATGCTGCGCATACCGGTCAGCCATGTCAGACCTTCCTCAGAATGCGGCACGGGGTTCCAGCGATATTGACCCAAAGAAATGACATCCGGATCAACGCAGGGGGCGGATTTCCAATAGGGCAGATCAATCTTCTCGTACCGGTGCGAATGCTTCACCGAAGGCCGGATGCGATAACACCAGGTGCGTTCGGGCGGGTTGGCGGTGAAGGCCGTACCGCTTAATTGTTCGCCATATAGCCCATAGTTACATTTTTGCGGGCTGTTCATACCTTGCGGCAGCGCACCGGGCAGGGCCTCGGTCTCAAAATCGTTGCCGAAGCCGGGCATATAGCCGGGATGAGTGCCGACAGGCGTGCTGGCCTGGGTCATTTTATGCGGATCGGTGGGGCGATTCATCGGACGCTCCTTCAAGTTGCTGCTTGTCGAATAATAGTTGATTTTGTAACTAACAAGGATGACACAGCAGAATAATGCCGAAAAAGATGAGTTTGATCTGCGGAATTTCCTGCCGTTCCTGTTGAATCAGGCGGCAGAGGAAAGCTCGCTTGAGTTTCAGCGCGTCTACAAGGATCGATACGGAATGTTGCGCACGGAATGGCGTGTGCTGTTCCATCTTGGAAACTATGGTGAGATGACGGCCCGGGATATCGGTGCGCGTGCCAAAATCCACAAGACCAAAGTCAGTCGGGCCGTGCGTCGGCTTGAACAGCGCCGATATCTGAAACGATTACGGGACGAAAATGATCGCAGGGTCGAAAGGCTGTCGCTGACAAGCTCTGGTCAGACCGTATATCGAGAGTTGCGTGGCATTGCCCGCGACTATGATGCCAAGCTTGCGGCACATTTTACCACTGGTGAGGCCGCATTGCTGCGCATGATGCTGCGACGTCTTGCCGGAATGGATTAGAACTCTGGTAATCTGAGGCCATGATCCCCAGATCAACGTCATAACGAATACAGGAACGAGACATGACAAAGCCGGACTCCCCAACGGCAAAATCCCATGATCTGATCGATTGGCTTGTGACCCGAGGTTTGGAAGGGGCCGACAAAGAAGAGCTTCTTGACGGCTACTGCAACCAGTTGGTTGATCTTGGTGTACCTCTGATGCGATTCCACGCGGCGCAACCGGCATTGCATCCGGTTTATGGTGGAACCGGCTACAGCTGGTATAAAGGGCAAGGTGGTGATTTCCAAACATTCGAATACTCCGAGGAGCCGAGCGAGGTTTGGACCCAAAGCCCGCTCTATGTGATTTTGAATGAGGACGTCGACGCGATCCGCGAACGGCTGGTCGATCAAAATGAACCCAGCCGATTTCCCTTGCTGAATGAGCTGCGGGAAAATGGGGCCACGGACTATTTTGCGACGGGTATCAGCTTTGATGTACCAAGCCAAACCAACCCGTATGATGCTAAAATGGCAATTGATGGCGTGCTGATGTCATGGGCCAGCTATGCGCCCGAAGGGTTCCGCGACGATGATCTGGAAGTGATCGAAACGGTATTACCTCACTTGGGGCTGGCACTGAAATCGGCCTCGAATGCGCGGGTGTCAAAAGATCTGATGCGCGTCTATCTGGGGCGCGATGCCGGGCAGCGCGTATTATCCGGTGAAATCCGCCGTGGATCCTTGCAGCAAATCGACGCTGTGATCTGGAACTTTGACCTCGAAGGCTTCACCAGCCTGTCAGAAGAACTTCCGGGGATCGAGGTCATCGACATACTGAATGACTATCTCGCCGTCGTAGTGGATGTGGTCCATCAATGCGATGGCAACATTTTGAAGTTCATGGGCGACGGTGTCATGGCGATGTTCGATGTGGGCGAGATTGACGCTGATGCCCGCGCAGCGCTGGCCGCTGCGACCATGCTGCAAGAACGAATGGCCGAGTTGAATGCAAAGCGCAAAGAAAATGGCCAGCCGGTTTCCAACTATACACTGGCCTTGCATGCGGGTGAGATTCTCTATGGCAATATCGGTGCCGACAGCCGTTTGGATTTCACTGTCATTGGCCCTGCGGTAAATCAGACCTCGCGGATTGCGGGTATGCACCGCTCGTTGGGCCAGCGCATCCTGATTTCGGATGATGTGGCCCGCGCAGCACATCCATGCGATCATGAGCTGATTTCAGTGGGTCGGTATATGCTGCGGGGGGTGCCAGAGCCGAAAGAGTTGTTTACGGTCTACTCTCCAGCCAAATAGATCACGTGGTTCGACCGCTTGGGTTTAAGGTCTGTGCCTGATGTCGTCTACGCGCAGACGCCTCACCCAATTCATTTCGGGGCTATGCAACGTCACGCTGGAACGAAACCTTGGGTTGGAACGCGTGTACGCACACCTCGCTCCCATTGGTTTCGATTGCCGTATTTGCTGGTATCTCGAGCCAGTTGCCGCAATTTCCGTCCAAAGGTTCCGAAGATACAACGATCCCATCCCTGCATACACGGTAGTGCAAGCTTGGGGCAAAACGATCCGAGGCATATCTTGCCGCATAAAGGTTTTCCCCATCGGACCAGCATGCTGCAAATCGCATATACGGCAAGGCTCCGCTCTGCCTTGACAATTCCTCGACCCGTTCGACCGATCTGCGCATTGCGCCTATTGGATCAGTCTCAAGGCCTTCTCCGTGGGCAATCAGGAAGATGGCCTCACTCTCTGTGGCTCCCAACCGGTGTTCATACAGGTTGGCTGGAATCATTGCGTCAAGCTGCTGCCGGATGCGGTTGTGACCGCCAGCTTGCCCATTGTGCATGAAGCTCCACCGGCCATAACCAAAAGGATGGCAGTTGTTGTGTGAAGTCGCAGTTCCCGTAGACGCGCGTACATGAGCAAGAAAGAGGCTCGATCGAGTGTGATGCGTTAGCTGCCGCAGGTTGGCATCTGACCATGCCGGATTGGTGTCTTTGTAAAAACAGGGATTTGCGCGATCCGAATACCAAGCAAGGCCAAACCCGTCTGCATTTATGGGCGTCTTGCCAACAAGCGCGTTGCGACTTTGTTCGACAAGCGACTGCTCCTGTTTGAAGACCAACTCATCCAAGTGTCGGTTTTCACCAACCCACGCCAAAAATCGACACATCAGTTTTTCCAAAATTGCACGAATTCCGGCTATCAATAGCATCGGCGAACAAAGAAGAGTTCCCCAATCTTCGTAAATTCCGGTGGTTTTGCCTATCAAATGACGACGACATGGTGTCATGAGTGGGTCAAAATCCCACCCTGCGGACTGGTTCTGTAAAGCTAGTTAGTCAAAGGCCTGAATTTTCACCGGGGCCAGATCCTAGAAATCGATCTCGACACCCGGCAAGTTCAATTCCTTCATCATGTCACGCAATTCCTGACGCGCGGCGATGTTCGAGATGTTAAGCTGTTTGACCCCGATATCCTTGAGGTCCAGTAGCGTCAGCCCGCGTGGGAACAATTCGCGGAAGATAACGCGTTCAGAAAAACCTGACGCAACGCGGAATCCGATGCGCTGCGACAGCATTTCGATGGCGCGTTGCATCTTTTCTTTGTTGACCATTCGCTGGGTACCGACCCGGTTGCGCACCACCACCCAATCAATGGGTTTCAGCCCGGCCTGTGCCCGCAACTGACGTGCGTTCCAGACCATCTCGGAATAAACCGAGGGGCCAAGGATTTTCTCACCCTTGGAATCGATCCGAGCCAGAAGGTCAAAATCGATGAAACTGTCGTTCAGAGGCGTCACCAGAGTATCCGCCAGCGAATGGGCGACCTGGCTGAGACGGGTGTGTGAGCCGGGGCAGTCGATCAGAATGAAATCGCTGTCGCTTTCCAGCTCGGCCACGGCAGCCGACAGACGGTGGTCATAGATGTTCTCACCGGGCTTAAGTGCGCTCGCATCGATTTCGGGCAGGTCGTGATGGCGCGGACTGCGCAATGACAGGTCCGACCCGTTCAGAAAGTTCAGGCGGTTCTCAAAATATCGACCAAGACTGCGCTGCCGTAGGTCCAGATCCAGTGTGCTGACCTTATGCCCCAGCCGTGCCAAAGCTGTCGCTACATGCATCGACACGGTCGATTTACCAGCGCCGCCCTTTTCATTCCCGACCACAATGATATGTGCCATGCCTGTATTCCCAAGTCCCGCCGTGTTTGCCTACACGTTGTTGGCAGCCACTATATGTTGTGTAGGCCGGGAATGGAAGAACCTCGAACCGTCCTGAGAGGCATTATCACACTCTATTTCGGAAAAGCGCGTGATGGTTGGGGGTTAGGGTAAATCCTTGCCAAAAGGTCGCCCCTGTTTCACTGTCCCCAACAGGGTATTGTGATCGAGGGCAGCCATTGGATCACCTGTTTCTGAACGTTCTGAACGTGGTTCTGCCCGTGCTGATCTGCGCTGGAATCGGTTATTGTCTCGCACTTATCCGCGCCCCTTTCGACAACAAGGTTATTGGCGGGATCGTGTCGCGAGTCGGATATCCGACGCTGATCATCTCGCATCTGTCTACCACCAAGATTGCGGTCGACACCTTTCTTGACGTGATGACGGCCGCAGCCTTGGCGATTGCCGGATTTGGCCTTTTGGGGTTTGTAATACTCAAGCTATTGCGGCTGCCGGTGCGGGCATTTCTGACACCCCTGATGCATGGCAATGTTGGAAATATTGGTCTGCCTATAACCCTGCTGGCGCTGGGCGATGCGGGCATGGCCTATACGATGGGGTTTGTGGTCGTTGTGCTGATCAGCATCTTCACCATCGGCATGTGGATTCCAGCCGGAGAGTTTTCTCCCAAAAAGCTGGCGACGTCTCCGATCATCTATGCGGTGGCTTTGTCATTGGCACTGATGGCCACGGGTTATAGTTTGCCGCAACCCATAGCCAAATCATTTGACATACTGGGCGGCCTCTCGATCCCGCTGATGCTGCTGACGTTGGGCCATACTCTGGCGACGCTGCGGATCAAAAGCCTTGGACGTGCAATTTTGCTGACGGCGCTGCATCTGGCGATGGCGGTTGTCATTGCCGGCGCGCTGGTTTGGATATTCGGTTTCACCGGAGCTGAACGGGGCGCGGTGATTCTGTGCTGTTTGATGCCGTCATCTGTGGCGACCTATCTGTTCATCGACCAGCATATGCCCGAATACGGGCCTGACGTGGCCGGTTTCATTCTGGTCTCGACGTTGACGACGATACTGGTTCTGCCGGTGGCGCTGTCCTACTGGATCTGACCAGCGCTGGTGGTCGAGCGGGACGTGCCGTTAGCTAAATACTATACGTGGCGACAAAAAATCGTTTAATAATAGACACAACACGGCGCTGAATAGTGCGCGCCATTAAGACCAGAGCGCTATTCCTGAACAGGAGCAGGCACATGCCAAAAGACGCCATTGAAGACACGCCGGCCACGGGCGGGGCACGGCTGGTCCTGATGATGACCGCTTTGTGTATGATGGTTGTTGGCTTCAACACCACGGCTGTTGCGACGATCCTGCCCAACCTGAAAGCCGATTTCGACCTCACGCCATCAAGCCTGCAATGGGTGATGGCGATTTACACGGTGGTGAGCGCGACCCTGGTCACAATCGTAAGCCGTTTCGGTGACATCACCGGAAAGATGGGCGTGTTCTTTGCAGGGATGATCGTTTTTGCGCTTGGCTCGACCCTCGTGCTGTTTTCACAGGATGCAGCCATGTTGTTGGTGGGCCGGGGCGCCCAGGGAGCCGGGGCCGCCGCCTTGTTCGGCACCTCGCTGTCCCTGTTAACCGCCGCAACGCCCGAGGATCAACGGGCTAGCGTAACTGGTGCATGGGGTGCGATCGTTGGGTTGGCGATTGGCGTTGGCCCAATCGTTGGTGGCGCATTCGCGCATTACCTAAGCTGGCGTGGCGTATTCGCCACCGATCTTGCGCTGCTCATTGTGGCGTTTGTGATCGGTCTGCGGGTGAGCAAAGAGCATTACGTCCCCGACACCCGTCAAGCAGGCGCAAAGTTTGATCTGGCAGGTGCCGTCGCGTTGGTCCTGCTGCTAGGTCCCCTGTCCTTCGCGCTCAGCAACGGTGAAAGCCACGGATGGGCCAGCAGATCGACCCTGATCCCACTTTGTGTTTCGGGGCTTGCCGTGGTTGCATTGGTGATCACCTCGCGCCGCAGCGCGGACCCCCTGGTCGAGCTGCGCTATTTCCGCCATCCCCGCTATTTCATGGCGGCAGCGGGGATGTTCATAACGGGCTTCGCGCTGTTCAGCTTTTTTGTTTATTTCAACGTCTTCGTTCAATCGCCGGATGCATTCGGCTTGTCCGCCGTTGGGGCGGGTATAGCGATCCTGCCTTTGAGCGGCAGCATGTTCGTGGTCTCTGTCATCGCTCCACGTTTCCTTGCACCGTACAGTTTTCGGTGGCCCGTGGTCGTTGGAATGGGGTTCATGGCCTGCGGATTTCTGCTTTTGACAACGACGACGAACACAACCGGTATGACAGGGATCTGGTGGAAACTGATGATCATCGGTATCGGGCTTGGTATCTGCTTTTCGCTCTTGCCCCGGCTTGGCCTGCGGTTGCTGCCGGAAGAGCATATGGGGCAGGGGTCGGGTGTGGTTAACGCCTGCCTATATTTCGGTGCGACACTTGGGGCAGTCGTCGGCGGGCTTTCTGCATCCCTGACCACCCGGCGGGGCCTGTCAGAGCTCATTGGTGCGTTGCCTGCGGGGTCGGTTGAACGCACCGATTTGGCTCATGCGCTGACACATGGCTCCTCGGGGCAGGTGCAACAGCTTATCGCCGGGTTGGATCCTACAATCAGCAGCAAGGTTGCCAGCGCGCTGCGTGATTTGCAGGATAACGCTTTTGACAGCGTGATGTTGGTTGCGGCCAGCGTTTCGCTGGCTGGAATGTTGCTGGCCCTGCTGCTGCTCAGAGGGCCTGTTCCACCGGTACACAGCGCGGCGGACCTGACGCGCTAGTATAGAAGCAATTATGCGTCAAAGGTGCGGATGAAACCTGTGCCTCAGGCTGAGTTTCAGGGGGCATCAAACCCCTCCGGTTCTACCCGATGAACTACTGTAAGGAACAAAATCTGTTGGAGCAGAGGCTATGGTGCGATTGTGAATGTGTTTGTGCGAGAAAAGCTGATGATTAAACAAGGCGCTCTAGAACGGGTTCTGATCGCCTTCTTGTGCCTGTTTGTGACGCCCGTGTGCACGTTGGCGCAGGTAGGCCCGGATGTGGAAACCTGGCCGATACAAGGAATGCCGTCCGATGCGCCCACTCCTGATCTGAGCGAATTAAACCACAAGCCCGCTGGTCTTCATGGGAAAATTCAAACACAGGATGGGGCATTGGTGTTCGAGGACGGAACGCCAATCCGTTTCTGGGGCGTTAACCTGCAGGCCTACGCCCTGTTTCATACCAACACCAGCGCGATAGAGTTACACGCGCAAAGGATGGCACGCCTGGGGATCAATCTTGTGCGAATCCATCACCACGATTCCCACTGGGTTCATCCCAATGTCTTCGGAACAAAGCCATCCGACACGCTTGGGCTCGACCCTGCGTCGATGCAAAAGCTTGATGCCTGGATCGCGGCGCTCAAAGATCAAGGAATTTACGTTTGGCTTGATCTCCATGTCGGGCGGAGGTTCACAAAGCAGGATGGAATTTCAGGGTTTGACGAGATTGCAGAGGATGAAGGCTTAGCCGATGTCCGGGGCTTCAATTACATTTCGCCCACGATCGAGGCGCGAATGGTTGAGTTCCAGGAGGCATATCTTAGTCATCAGAATGCTATGACGGGCCTGACCTATGCCGAAGATCCGGCAGTTGTCGCCGTGATGTTGACGAATGAAAATGATCTTACCCATCACTTCGGTCACAGCCTTCTGCCTAACAAGAACGTGCCTTTGCATAGTGAGCTTTTCATGGCTCTTGCAGATGAATTCGCGCGCTCGAACGACCTTGATCCAGATGAGACGTGGCGAACATGGGAGCATGGTGCCTCAAGGATTTTCCTAAGCGATCTGGAGCGTCGTTTCAATGGGAGACTGATCCCTGCGGTCCGCGACACCGGGTTTGAGGGCCTGATCTCGACAACAAGCCTGTGGGGCGCGATGTCGATTTCGGGGCTGCCGTCTCTGACGGTTGGTTCCATAATCGACGCGCATAGCTATGGCACCGGCGGGGAAATCGGATTTGATCCGCGCCAGCGGTCTGGCTCTATGGAATGGATCGCCATAGCTCAGGTCGAAGGCATGCCGCTGAGTGTTTCCGAGTGGAACATCGGAGAATTTCCTGCTGAGGATCGTTTCATCACACCGCTCCGTGTCGCCACAAGTGCGGCGCATCAAGGCTGGGATGCGATGATGATCTATGGATACTCACAGCAATCTCTTGACGGATCCACGGCGCCGAGCAATTGGAGTATGGCCGAAGATCCCGGATTGATATGGATGATGCCAGCCGCAGCGCTTCTTTTTCGGGAAGGACATGTCCGGCAGGCCGAGAATTCCTATGCGATTTGCCTGGACGAAGACGAGTTTTTTGGACGCCCCGTCTCGCCCGAGACGTCTGTTGCCATTCGCACCGTGTTTGAACAAAGCAGGCTAGTCACATGTATGCCCCAGACCCGCGCATTGCCGTGGCTCGCAGCAACCGAATTGAATCGCGATGATTATCGCCTGCTTGACCTCGACAAATCCTATCTGCCCAAAGATGCGACCGTTGTCCGCGCGGATACCGGAGAGTTTCAGCGCGATTTCGGCAACGCCCGGTTCAAGGTTGATACCGGCAAAAGTCAGATCGTGGCAGGGAGCTTTCAGGACGAAACCATCGAGACCCGAGATGTAGTATTCGGGATCACCACCCCCATGGCAGCTGTCGCGGTCCAAAGCCTCGACGGCAATGAGATTGCGCAATCGGGTCGGATACTGATCTCGATCACAGGGCGAAGTGTTCCGGTCGAGGCTAAATCGGCAGATTTCAGGGTCGAACCGGTGACCGGCACTTTGCAGATCAAGGCCCCTGCTGGCCTGATGCTGAGGTCTGTTGATCAAAACGCTGCCCTGCCATCCAATGCCCATCACTATGAGGGGGGACGGCATGTGATTGATTTGGCCGAAATCAAAGGCGCGCGCTGGCTGTACCTTGAGCAGGCTCAATAGAAAAGGCCGCCCCTAGGGGCGGCCTTTCGCATTCGAAACAAGGCGGATTTAGAAGCCCAGACCTTCGTATTTCTTTTTGAACTTCGACACACGGCCGCCAGCGTCCAACAGGCGCGACGAACCACCGGTCCATGCGGGGTGCACGGAGGGGTCGATTTCCAGGGCCAGCTGGTCGCCTTCGGCGCCCCAGGTGGATTTCATCTGAACTACGGTGCCATCGGTCATTTTGACGTCGATGACGTGATAATCGGGATGGATGTCTTTTTTCATCTTTCCGCTCCTTACGCTTCGGCGCCAGCCTTGGGCTTGTAGTTGGTGACTTCGGCGATACGCGCGGATTTACCACGGCGCGAGCGCAGATAGTACAGTTTGGCACGACGGACGCGGCCACGGCGGACAACGGTGATGCTGTCGATGTTGGTCGAATACAGCGGGAACACACGCTCCACGCCTTCGCCAAACGAAATCTTGCGTACGGTGAACGCACCGGCGATGGTGTTGCCGCCTTTGCGGGCGATGCAGACGCCTTCGTAATTCTGTACACGGGTGCGTGACCCTTCGGTCACTTTAAAGCCAACACGGATTGTGTCACCGGCTTTGAAATCGGGAATGTCTTTCCCCAGGGCGGCAATCTGTTCCGCCTCAAGCTGTGCGATCAGGTCCATCGCAGGTACTCCTATATGCTCGTGGTTGGTCCACGAAGTTTGGGCACGGCCTGAGAGCTCTTGGTCTTCACCGGGTCCTGCCATGCAGCCCGCCAGAGGTCAGATCGAATGTTCCTTTGGTCCGGTTTGTCCCGACGCGCCGTGGCCGAAGAAAGCCGGGCGTCACGCCATGATGAAAACCAAAACACCGGAGTCGCATAACACGGCACCGGATTGCGGTGCTTTACGGGCTTTGAACGCAGGGATCAAGCCTAAACTGGCACTATTCATCGTATATGCCGGTGTGTTTTCGCCAACCATCAAATACATCGTTGCCTTGTCGGTCAGATCAGGCACACTGGGTTCAATTATAAGAGCAGATATTTGATACAGGACCATAAGATGCGCAAAGCACTTCTGCTGGCCGTTCTGGCGTTGGCACTTGTCTCATGTGGCCGTCGTGGCCCACAACCTCAGGCGGTCGAACCGCAGGCATTCGCGGATACGACCCCACCCTCAATCATCTATCCAGCCTTTGGCGATGCCGATCCGCACCCGTGGGAGGGCCGCCATCCCGGACACTACCCGGTGCACGGGCTGGATGTCTCGCGTTGGCAAGGACCGATAGACTGGCGCACCGCGCGCAAATCGGGTGTCAGCTTTGCCTTTATCAAAGCCACCGAGGGCGGAGATTTCTCTGACCCAATGTTTGATGAGCATCGGCGCGGCGCGCAAGCCGCCGGGGTGCCTTGGGGCGCTTATCATTATTACTACTTCTGTCGTCCCGCCGCCGAACAGGCCCGATGGTTCATTCGCAACGTTCCCAAAGGCGCTGACCTGCCGCATGTGCTCGACATGGAATGGACGCCGCATTCGAAAACGTGCACCCTGCGTCCCGATGGCCGCACTATTCGGTCCGAGGCGCAAAAATTCCTTGATATTCTAGAGCGCCATTACGGCCGTCGACCCATCGTCTATACGACGGTGGATTTCTATCAGGACACCGATATTGGCCGCCTGCCCAAAACTGAGTTTTGGCTGCGTTCGGTCGCAGGCCACCCCCGCAACGTCTACCCGCGCGCGATCTGGCGGTTCTGGCAGTATACCGGCACGGGTTTGGTGCCGGGGGTTCAGGGCAAGGTCGACATCAACACCTTCAACGGCACGCCCGAGACCTGGGCACGGTGGAAGTCAGGAACGCCTCACGTTTCGGGCACACCATAGGTTTCTATGGTGCCGCCGCCGACAAGGTGATCCAAACGGCGCGCGCGTTCCTCTCCGACAGAGTCGCGCAGCCAGAAGCGTTCGCCTTCGTTAAGTTCACGCCGTTCGAACCCTTGCTCGGTCATGCAGCGGTCGACTTGATCGATTTCGCCTTGTCTGCGTAGCCGATCATCAAATGGGGCGGTGATGGCAGGACCCAAGATAATACCCCACACCAGTACGTTGGTTGCGTACCCCCCGATCACGGCAGCATTGCCACCGATATCGGCCTCGGTCGCGCAATTTTGCACGGCGATGCGCGCAGAGTGCAGATTATGACCGGCTTGCGTGGGGACCGACATTTCAATGGGTTTGGTAGTGCAGGCCGATACGGCAAGCACAGCTAAGCAAAGGGCTTTTTTCATATTTCAACCTGCTATGAACTGAATAAAAATTGCTTCATGCAACATCTGAAGCATGAGTATTTATTCGTTCGATCAGCTGCAAGAAGAGTGCACCAAAAGGCTGGTTCTGCGGCACCTGCGCCACACTAGGTGGCCTAATCCGATGTTTCGTTTCGTGCTTTTCGGTAGGCGTCCCAAAGATCAGACCGCCGTTCGCGGGTGATCTGTTCGGACATCTCGTGGCGCCAGTCTGCAATGCGGCCATGATGACCTGACATCAGAATGTCCGGGATCGGGCGGCCTTTCCAGTCTGCGGGGCGGGTGTATTGCGGGTGCTCCAGCAAGCCCGAGGAAAAGCTTTCTTCCTCGGCGGATGCCTGATTGCCCAACACGCCGGGGATCAGCCGCACAGTCGCGTCAATCAACGCCTGTGCCGCGATCTCGCCCCCGGTCATGACAAAATCGCCTAGCGAGACTTCCTGCACGCCGTAATGTTCCAGCACCCGTTCATCGACGCCCTCGAACCGACCGCACAGCAACGTCATGCCATCGCAACGGGCCAGATTTTGCATCATCTGCTGATCCATCCGCCGACCACGCGGGCTAAGGTAGATCAGCGGCCAGTTGCCTTGAATGCCATCCATCGTGTGCTCAATGGCTTCACCCAACACATCGGCACGCAGGACCATACCTGCGCCCCCACCCGCAGGCGTGTCATCCACGTTGCGATGCTTGCCAACCCCGAATTGGCGCAGATCGACAGTTTCAAGCTGCCACAGCCCCTCTTGCAGGGCCTTGCCTGTAAGGCTTTCACCCAGCACGCCCGGAAATGCGGATGGAAACAGGGTGATGATCTTGGCCTTCCAGACCCCGTGAAGATCAGGCGTTGGTGTCAGCAATTCGCGCGGCTTCAGCGTTGGACGGATGGCTTTGCGGCCATGGGATTTTCCGGGTTTCTCTGTCATTTCGTGCCGATCAGATCATTTTGGACGCTTTGAACCAAAGCCGCCTTTTGGTCGATCAATGCCGCATCATCCAGCGATGAGCGGTTCATCTCTAACATCTGCTGCAACACATCTTCGGGCAAGCGCGGGTTTGACCGCGTAGGGCCCACCAGTTCGGCAGCCGTGTCTCGGGGAAGATTAAGGAACTCGGCAAATGCGTTTCCCAACCCATGGCGCAGGCCCTGCAGGTCTTCCAACCATTCGGTCCGGACCGAGACCGAGGGCAGGCGGTCGCGCACCGCTTCGGCTGCGATCTGGGGCGACGGCACCGGTTCCAGGCGGGCGCGGTAGGCTTCAAAATCTTGAATCAGTCGCGTGCGCTGCAGATCATGTGCCCACAGGCTGCGCAACCAGCTGCCGCGTTGGCGCAGCGAGTAGTAGAGCGTGATATGCACCTCTTCGCCTGCAAACCGGTCCCGGATCAGACCCACCAGACAAGAGGCGAGCTCGGGCGCAGCCTCATAACCAACAGCGACATTTCGGCTGGGCCGCAGGCCCGAGAAATTCTCTTCGCTCAGGATCAGCCCGCGTTTCTGGCCAAATTCCAGTGAGTTCAGAAAGTGCCGCATCTGATCCCTGAAATCGCTCAGCGCGCCCGGCGTTCCATAAACGGAATAGCGTGTGGCGGCCTCGGACAGGCCGGTTTTTCGGGTCCGATAAGGCAGGACCAACGCATGGTGCGGCCAGATCAGGGAACGGTTTTCAAACAGAAAGGACTGTGCCGCCGTCGTCCCGGTCTTGTGCAGACCCAGATGCAGCAACACGCGGCGCATTACAGCAGGCCCTCGGGCGGGTCGGCGACGATGCGGCCTTTGTCCAAATCTACAGTTGGCACGATCTCAAGTGTGAAGGGCAAAAACACCGTGGATTTCAGGCCCGGCCCGTGCAGTTCCAACAAGTCTGCCGCGCCATGGTTTTGAACCGATTTGACCCGGCCCAGCAGCGTTCCGCCGGTGTCATAAACCTGAAGCCCGATCAGATCGGTGTGATAGAATTCATCATCCGGCAGCGATGGCAGTTGATCTCGTCGCGCATACAGGCGCAGACCGTTCAGCGCATCAGCCTCTTCCTTGTTCTCAACCCCGCCCAGCCGGGCGGCAAAGCCGTTCTTGATTGCGCGGGTCAGGACCACCGGAAAGCGTTCATTCCCGGCTTCGTCGGTCAGCGGGGAATAGCCCTCGATATCTTCGGGAACAGCGCAAAAGCTTTTCAGCCGCACCTCGCCGCGCACACCGTACGAGCCCGCGATGCTGCCCACGCAGATCAGATCATTCATTTCGACCATCCGTCACACATAGCCCGTCCCGCCATTGTCCAATCCCCTCGCAAGCCTCGCGCTGGTTCGAGCGTTCGAAGAATACACCCACAATAAAGGCGATCGCCAGCAGGATGGGAAGCCGTAACAATCCGAACATGGCCTATCGCACCTCAATCGGCAGCGTGTCTTCGCGCTGCTCCCAACCCGCCAACTCCAGCTCGGGCGTGTCCGAGAGGCTCTCGGGCCAGCCGATGCAGAAATAACCGACAAGTTTCCAGTCGGTAGGAACGTTCAGGTCTCGGGCCAATTGATCAGGATTCAGGATGGACACCCATCCCAGCCCCAGTCCTTCGGCCCTTAAGGCCAGCCAGAACAAGGTGATCGCCGAGACCACCGAATAGCGCCGCATCTCGGGCATGGTGCCCGCGCCCAGACCTTGCCCTTTGTCAGAGGCTTCGTCACAGAATACGGCCAACTGCACCGGGGCTTCTTGCATTCCGGACAGCTTGAGCTGGCTATAAAGCTGCGCCGTCTCGCCGGAATATCCGGCCAGCGCCTGTTCGTTCGCAGCTTGGAAATTCTTCAACGCCGCGTTGCATGCAGCCTCGCTTTTGACGCGGATCACGCGCCAGGGTTCGCTTAGCCCCACCGATGGGGCCAGTCGAAACGCGTCGAGGCAGCGCGTCAGCACTGCCTCGTCTATAGCGTCGGTGCGGAACCGACGCACATCGCGCCGGAGCCGCATCAACAGATCGAACTGCGTGCGAAAATCGTCGGTGAAAGCCTGATCTTGCACGCGCCCGCCTGCTTATTCTTCTGCGGCCGCTTCTTCAGCCGGTGCAGCAGCGGCTTCGGCTGCGGCAGCAGCTTTGGCAGCTTTCTCTTCCACGCGCTCTTGGGCTTTCTTGCCCGGCGTACCCTTGTTGGGGTTATTACGCTCGGCTTTGTCCTTGGCGCCGGCAGCTTCCAGCATACGCGCGATCCGGTCGGTGGGCTGGGCGCCTTGGTCCAACCAGTACTGGATGCGCTCCATGTTCATTTTCACGCGCTCTTCGTTGTCTTTCGGCAGCAGCGGGTTGTAGGTGCCCAGCTTTTCGATGAAACGGCCGTCGCGCGGCATGCGGCTGTCAGCGGCCACAATGCGATAGAAGGGACGTTTTTTCGAGCCGCCGCGGGCGAGACGAATTTTCATTGCCATGGTGGTATCTCCTTTGAATGGCGTATCCGGCGTAGGTGCCGGTTAGTTCTGATGTTTGTTGAACCAGAGGTTCACTCTTGATGTTTCCTGTGGTGTCGGATGACTTCCTGAATGATGAAATTCAGAAAAGCCTTGGCGAAGTCGGGGTCCAGATCGGCCTCTTTCGCCAGGTCTTCTAACCGTGCGATCTGCGCGGCCTCGCGCGAGGGATCGGACGGGGGAAGGTCGTGTGCGGCCTTGAGCTTGCCAACGGCCTGCGTGTGTTTGAACCGCTCGCCCAGTGTGTAGACAAGGATCGCGTCCAGCCGGTCGATGCTTTCGCGATGCTCTTTCAACAGCGTGGCAGCTTGCGTCACGGGGTTGGTCATTGGCCGGTCCTTTCGGTGGTCAAGTCGATCTGCGGGTGTCGCCACATCTGGGCTTTCTTGCCGAGCAACTGGGTCTCACATTCATAGGTGGCACCAAGGCGTTCAGCCAACGCGCGCGAGCGTTCATTGGCATGGGCGATATAGCTCATGACGCCATTCAACCCCTGGTGCCGCGCTGCATAGTCGCGTGCAGCCTGTGCCGCCTCGAAGCCAAGGCCTTTGCCTTCGACCTGTTCCATCAGCGTCCAGCCCAACTCGGGCTCATGCCAACCTGGCGCATAGATCATGCCGGCCCAGCCGACAAAATCGCCACTGGATTTCTCGGTCAGGTGCCAAAGCCCATAACCTCGCATCGCCCAGTGCCCCAGACGACTGGCAAGTGAACTCCAGCTACCCAACTCATCCTTTGGCCCGCCGACCATGTGGCTGCGCCCGGTCGAGTAGAACGCGGTCATCGCGGGCAGATCGTCCAGATGCGGCGCGCGCAGGATCAGGCGGTCGGATTCGACGGTGGGAATGGTGAAAGAGGTCATGCGTAAGCCTCCATTCCGCCATTCACCAGATCGGCAGGCGAGGGGTGCCGCCAGATTTCCGAGGTGCCATACTTTGGGTGTTCATAGTGATATTCGAACTGTGCGCCCAGACGTTTGGCCACCGCCTTGCTGGCGGTGTTGTCCAGATCGATGAGTGAGATTGCGGTTTCCCAACCCAGAACGTCGTAAGCGTAAGACCGCGCGGCCAGAGCGGCCTCGGTCGCATAGCCTTTGCCGGTGGCATGGTTCAGCAGCGTCCAACCGACCTCGGGTTCGGGCCAACCTTCGGGGAACCACAGGCCGATACGGCCAACATAGGTGCCGGTGTCTTTTTCATCGACGCTCCAATACCCATAGCCGCGCATCACCCAGTGACCCAGCAGTGAGGCAACAACCCGCCACGTCTCATCCCGACGCAGGGGACCGCCGACAAATTTTGCAGCGTCACTAGCGAAGAATTCGACATCCGCGTCCAGATCGGCCTCGGACGGCGCACGCAGGATCAGACGTTCGGTTTCCAGCGTAGGGATTGGCATCGCGAATGTCATGCCTTCACCTCGCTATAGCGCCAGACATGCTGATCTGGTCCAATGGCGCTTTCCGCAGTTTTGTCACGCGCCGCGCCCAACCTTCCCGCCAATGCATTGGATCGGTTGTTGGTTGCTGAAACGTAGCTCACGAACTGCCCCGAACCGAGCAGGTCAAATCCGAAGTCGCGAACAGCGGCACAAGCCTCAGTGGCGAAGCCCTGCATGCGGTGCTTGGCGCTGAACATGTAGCCAAGCTCGGGCTCCTGATCGTCCCACTCAAGGCCCAGAATGACAAAGCCAATGACCTGATCATCATCTTTGAGTGATACTGTGAACAGGCCGTGACCGTGCAGAAGCCATCCGGAAGTATAGTAGGAAAATTCAGTCCACGCTTCTTGCGCGGTGTCGCCAAAACTGTCCTGACAGACCGAAGTCCACACTGGCAGGTCCTCCAGTGTGGGTGCGCGCAATACCAGCCGCCGGGTCTGAATGACCGGCAGGGCCGCGCGATACTGCGCTGCTGCTATCGCCGCCTTTCCGGACGGGGGCTGGGTGCAGCGTGCTGGTGTCACTTTTTCTTTCCGAACCCGCTCAGACCCGGGGGCAGACCCATGCCGCCGCCCAGTCCGGGCATCCCGCCGCCCATTGCCTTGGCCGCCTGCTCCAGCGCCTTGGGGTCCATTCCTGCGGCCATTTCTTCGGGTGAGGGGCCGCCTTTGCCGAACATGCCCTTCATGGCCTGTTTCAGCATCTTGCCTTTGCCCATCTTGCCCATCTTCTTCATCATGTCCGACATCTGCCGGTGCATCTTGAGCAGCTTGTTGAGGTCGCTGACCTCCATCCCCGAACCTGCAGCAATCCGCTTTTTGCGGCTGGCTTGCAGCAGTTGCGGATTAGCGCGCTCGCGCTTGGTCATCGACTGGATCATGGCGATCTGGCGCTTAAGCACCTTGTCATCCATGCCCGCTTCTTCGACCTGCTTGGCCATCTTGCCCATGCCCGGCATCATGCCCATCATGCCCTGCATGCCGCCCATCTGGATCATCTGTTCCAGCTGCATCTTCAGGTCGTTCATGTTGAACTGACCTTTGACCATGCGCTTCATCATGCGCTCGGTCTGTTCCATCTCCATCGTTTCCTGGGCTTTTTCGACCAGGGCAACGATGTCGCCCATGCCCAGAATACGACCGGCGATCCGGTCCGGCTCGAACGTCTCAAGCGCGTCCATCTTCTCGCCCAGACCAACAAAGCGGATCGGCTTGCCGGTGACCGCGCGCATGGACAGCGCCGCACCGCCGCGCCCGTCGCCATCCATCCGGGTCAGAACCACGCCCGAGATGCCGACCTTGGCTTCGAATTCCTCGGCCACTTCAACGGCGACCTGACCGGTCAAGCCGTCGACGACCAGCAGGGTCTCGCGCGGGTCGACCGCGTTGCGAACCTGCTCGACCTCGTTCATCAGCACTTCGTCGATGTGCAGACGGCCCGCGGTATCAAGCATGTAGACATCATAGCCACCCAGCGTCGCTTGCTGCTTGGCGCGTTTGGCGATGTCGACGGGTTTCTGGCCGGGAACGATCGGTAGCGTATCGACGCCGACCTGCGTGCCCAGAACGGCCAGCTGATCCATCGCTGCCGGGCGATAAACGTCCAGTGAGGCCATCAGGACCTTCTTGCCCTCTTTCTCTTTCAACCGCTTGGCCAGCTTACCGGTTGTCGTCGTCTTACCCGAACCCTGCAGACCGACCATCAGGATCGGGGCAGGCGGGTTGTCGATTTTCAGCGCGCCAGGGTCATCCTCACCGCGCAGCACGTCAACCAGTGTGTCATGCACGATCTTGACGACCTGCTGACCGGGGGTGATCGACTTGGTGACAGCCTGACCGGTGGCTTGGTCCTGAACCTTCTTGACGAACTCACGCGCCACCGGCAGCGACACGTCGGCCTCAAGCAGGGCAACCCGCACCTCACGGAGTGCGGTTTTGACGTCTTCCTCGGACAGGGCACCCTGTTTGGTCAGCCGGTCAAAGACGCCAGAGAGGCGTTCGGATAGATTTTCAAACATGCCTTCGGCCTCCTATGCCGGTTGTCGGTTGGCGTGCCCTAGATAGGATGCGCCGGTTAAATGCACAAACGCCCCCACGGGCGTAACACGCTGGTGGGGGGCGATCCCTGAACGACTCAAGGGACCGGAAGATCAACGCTTCCGGATGTTTGGGCGGGATTTAGGCCGATTGGCTGGAAGAGTCAACCTTGCGCGCAGGCAGCCAGTCATTGACTGCATCCACCAGCCGATGCGCGCCGCGACCGCTGGAATAGGCCTCGACAATGGGGTGCCGTCCGGCGCTCATGCCTTCATCCAGTATCAGGACGGGTCGATAAAGGGTCGATGTGCCTTTGTCGCTGCGCGATATTGTGCTTTCGGTTTCCGCATGGGACAGGTTTGAGAGCACATGCTCGACAGTATCATAACCAAAGACCGATTGCCTGCGGATCATGATACGATCTTGGCTTCGGTCCAAGATGACCTGAACACGGCGCACAAAGGCGCAGAATGCTCCGACGCCCATTCCGCCGCCGAATAATGCGAAGAAGAGGCCGAACAAGATGCCCTCACCGCCCTCGCTGGCCAAGAACAGGCCTGCGCCGACAAAGGCCAGAATGAAGAACACCAGCATAATGCCGATAAACCACGGCGTATCGGACAGGATCAGCTGGTTCGGAGTATTGCGCGTGATTTTCATGGCGGCACGCTAGCATCGATTTTGGGGCCTGTCGTGGCTTGAATTTGCCCGCCGGTTGCGCGATGAGCGCGTGCATAAGGGGGTACCATGGACGCATCATCTGCCTTTCAGGATACATTGCCGCTCAGTTCCGATGCACTGCTGGCGCAGTTGGACGACTGGGGGCTGACCTATCAGTTACACACCCATATCCCACTGCGTACGGTCGAGGATGCCAAAGGGGTCGAAGACCAGTTCATGGTGCCGGGCGAGAACGCCTTGCGGCTCAAGAACCTCTATTTGCGCGACAAGAAAAAGCGGAACTATCTGGTGACGCTGGAACAGAGCCGCGAGATTGACCTGAAGGCGCTGGGCGCGGCGTTGGGGATCGGCAGCCTGTCCTTCGGCTCTGCAGACCGCATGTTCCAGAATCTGGGCATTCGACCAGGCGCAGTCAGCCCGCTGGCGATGATCAACGGTGTGCAGAATGATGTGCGGTTCATCATGGACGCGGCGGCGCAACAAGCGGATGTCATCTATATGCACCCGCTGGTGAATGATCGGACCGTTGCGATGCCACAAGAGGATCTGATGACGTTTTTTGACAAGATTGGTTGCGCGTTCGACTGGCTGCCCTGATCACCCCTCAAGCGCTTCGGTCAAAGCCGCAGCGACATGGGCGGCGGAGGGGTTGATGAACAGGTGACCATCCGCCTCGAACACCGGGTCGTCGAGATGGTCGGGAAAGGCCAGTGGCAGTTCAGTACAGGCAAGCAGGATCGCCGTACCGGGGGTGGCATGGCGGTTGCAAAAGGCCAGCAGTCGGGCATGCGCAGTATCTGATGCGCCGCCGTAGAAGTCACTGTCGATCATCGCTTGCATTTCGGCGATCTCGGGATCGGGTAGGCGCGCATTTGCCGTGATGCCGTCGGTGGCTAGTCGTTCGGCATAGTTGGTGGCCTGCATTGTGACCGTGGTGCCGAGAACCAGAGCGTTTGTCGCGCCTGACCGTGCGGTCACTTCGGCTGTGGCGTCAAATATGCTGAGGATGGGCATCGACACGCCTTGCCGGATGGCGTGAAGCCGCGCGTGGGGCGTATTAGAAGCGATGATCGCGAAATCACATTCGGCGTTTTGCAGGGTCAGCAGCGCATCGCGGAATACGGCGTCGAAGGCAGACCAGCTGGCCTCATTTCCGGCCGTGCCGCGCAGGGCGCGGGTTTTGGCTTGCGTCACGGATTCGATGGTCATTGGCGGGATTGGAAGGGGTGAACCATGGCCACGTTCTGAATAATATTGCCCCGCGCCTTCGGCGATGGCGCGGTAGTAGTCGACGGTTGAAGCCCAGCCAACTCCGCCCAGTATTCCGATTTTCTTCATGGCAAACGTCCAGCCTGTCACATCTATGTGATATGCAGACTGGACGTTTCAGGGGGTGGCCGTCAATCAGGCCGCCAGTTCCGTAACAGCTTTCTGCGCGTTGGACAGAGTAGCCTCAGGATCCAGGGCCATGCGATCAGCTGCGATGACCTCGACATCATGGATGCCGATGAAACCCAGAACATGGCGTGCATAGGTTGTGGCAAAGTCGATCTCGGACCCGACAGCCGTACCGCCCGATGCAACCGCGAGGATGGCGCGTTTGCCCTCTAGCAGACCCTTGGGGCCTTCTTCGGAATAAGCAAAAGTCAGGCCCACGCGGGCGACAAGGTCGATCCATGCTTTGAATGCAGCAGGGACCGAGAAATTGTAGATCGGCAGGCCGATGACGATGGTGTCGGCATTTTGCAACTCGGTGACCAGCTCATCCGACAGCGCCAACAGGTCTTGTTGTACCACGTCGCGTTGATCGGCGGGGGTGAAATTGGCGGCAATCCAGTTTTCGGTCAGCAGGGGCAGGGGGGTCGCAAGGTCACGGCGGATGATGCGTCCGGCGTTCAGATGGCGGACAACGCGATCGGACAGATCGCGGGTGGTTGAACCGGTACGGCGGGCCGAGGCGTCGATATGCAGGATGGTTTTGGTCATCTCAGTGCGTCCTTTAGTGTCGGAATTATCTTCTGTTGCCTCAATATGAGTGTTGCGAATGTGAACAAAACTCGGATATATCAACAGGTATTGTTGGAATTTGCACAATGGAACTGATGCAATGGACAATTGGGATGAAGTGAGAACTGCGTATCAAGTGGCGCGCATGGGAACGGTCAGCGGCGCGGCGGATGTGTTGGGTGTGCATCATGCCACCGTAATCCGCCATATCGACGCGATTGAGGCGCGGCTGGGCGTCAAGCTGTTTCAGCGCCATGCGCGCGGATATACACCAACCGAAGCGGGTGAGGACCTGCTGCGCGTTGCACAGGCGACCGAAGATCAGTTCAACCAGCTGGTCGGTCGCATGAAAGGGCGCGGAGATGATGTCTCTGGCGAACTTGTGGTCACGTCGCTGGCCTCTCTGGCTCCGCTGATCGTGCCGACGCTGACCGAGTTCCAGCAATCCCACCCGGAATTGATCGTGCGGTATCTGACCGGCGACCGCCTGTTCCGGCTGGAATATGGCGAGGCACATGTGGCCATCCGCGCCGGCGCCGCGCCGGATCAGCCCGACAACGTGGTTCAGCCCTTCATCCCGCAAGAGATCGGGTTGTTCGCCAGCAAAAGCTATATCGCGCGCCATGGTAAACCTTCGGGTGTCGATGATTTCGCCAACCACCAGTTTGTCGGCAATGATGACGAAAACAGCCGCGCGCCGTTTTCCCGTTGGTTACGCGCCAATGCGCCGGAACGGGCGATCACCTTTCGCTGCACCAACAATTTCTGCATGCGCGAGGCGGTTCTGGCCGGGGCCGGTATCGGCTTCATGGCCCGGTGGGAGGCCGCGCGCGACCCTGATCTGGTTGAGGTGATGGAGCCTCTGCCCGAATGGTCGGGCAAGCTGTGGCTGGTCACCCATGTGGATCTGCATCGCACGACCAAGGTACAAGCGTTCCTGTCCTTCTTGAAAGATCAATCCAAAGGCTGGCTTCCGTGACCCCACAAGCGCGCGGCCATCTGGCCATGCTGATATTCTCGGCCTTGGTGGCGGGCAGTTTCTCACTGGGTTCGATGGTCGCGAACGAGATTGCACCTACGGCATTCAACGCGGCGCGTTTTGCGATTGCCGCTGTGTTGATCGGCGTCGCGGCGATTGCAACGACGGGTATATCGCGAGATGCGGCTCGGGCACCCTGGCGCTATTTGGTGCTGGGTGGGCTTTTTGGCACCTACTTCGTTTTGATGTTCTACGGCTTGAAAACCGCGCCTCCGGTCAGTGCGGCCGCAGTTTTCACGCTGACCCCGGTCATGTCAGCGATTGCGGCGTGGGTGTTGTTGCGTCAGATCACCACCGCCCGCATGGCGCTGGCCCTGACGGTTGGTGCGGTTGGTGCTCTCTGGGTGATCTTCCGGGCCGATTGGCAGGCCTTTCAGGCCTTCGAGATCGGGGTTGGAGAGATCATCTATTTCTGGGGCTGCGCCGCGCACGCCATTTACACACCGATGGTGCGGCGTCTGAACCGGGGGGAGCCTGCGGTCGTGTTCGCCTTTGGGACTCTGGTGGCCGGATGCCTGATCCTGACGTTCTGGGGCTGGTCCGATATCCGCGCAACCGATTGGGCGAACTTGCCAGGGATCGTTTGGGTGACTTTGATCTATATCTCGCTGTTTGCAACTGCTGCCAGCTTTGTTCTGGTGCAATTCGCAGCGCTGTGCCTGCCTTCTGCCAAGGTCATGGCCTATACATACCTGATCCCCAGTTGGGTGATCCTGTGGGAGATAGCATTGGGGCGCCCTGCGCCCACGGCACTGGTGCTGGTCGGTGCAGCGCTGACGGCTGTCGCCTTGCTGCTTCTTCTGAAAGGTGAAGACAGCCCGGCCAACACTGCCACGATATCCGATTGAACCTTGCCATCTGCGCCGGGTCTGGCACCTTGGCAGGTGTCACGTCAAAATGCGGAGATCTGCCATGAAACTGCCTTTCCTTCTGCCTGCTCTGTTTGCCATATCTGCGTGTGCAACCGGTGGGGGCAGCGACTCGGCGCAGGCGGATCTGCAAGCCAGTTGCGAGGCTTTGGTTTCCGCCGAAACCGGTACCCAGCCAAGCGGCGTCAGCGCAATCTCGACCCAATCCGAACCAACCGGCACCGTCACTACGGTCTCGGTCGCGGGGGCTCAGGCGCCATGGCTTTGCCGTGCGGACGCAACAGGAGTTGTGACCGGTGTGGAGTATAGTCAGGAAGGTTAACTGCTCAGCAGTCTCTTAGCGCTGTGTGACCTCAAAAGTGTTCAGGCATCCGGCTGCCCCTTGGTCACGGGCCCTTGACCCTCAAGCTTCATCCGACGGCAATTCGATCGCCAGAAACCGTTCGAACGCATCAAGGTTTACCGGCTCGAACTGTCCAAAACCCTGCATCCAGACCGAAGCGGCGCGCAGCGCGTCGGGTTCCAGCTTGCACCATTTTACGCGCCCCCGCTTTTCCTGCGAGATCAATCCGGCTTTGGTGAGAATGACCAGATGCTTTGAGATTGCAGCCAATGACATCTCAAACGGCTCGGCTACATCGGTCACGGCCATATCATCCTCCAGCAGCATCGCAAGGATGGCGCGGCGGGTGGGATCAGCAAGGGCGGCAAAGACGGTATCGAGATCACGGGACATGAGCCCTTCCTAAAGCGCAGGAACCGGTTTGACAATTTTTGCGATGACGTCACTGTGCCCCGGTAATTCTGGGGGACAGAGATGTCATTAAAATACTGGCTTGTGATCTGCATCCTTGGAATTGGTTGGGGCATGTCTTTCATGTTCAACGCCATTCTGCTGCGTGAACTGGGGCCGCTTTCCGTGTCGATGGGCCGTGTCGCCTTCGGTGCGCTGGGCTGCTGGGTCTATGTGATCGGTGCTCGCTTACCCGTGCGGCTGTCAGGTGCGCGGGCCATGGGACTGTTGGGCTTTGGTGCGCTCAGCTATGCCGCGCCGTTTGCATTCTACGCGCTCGGTCAACAACACATCGCTTCGGGCGTGGCCGGGATCGTCAATGCGACCACACCGGCCTTTGCCGTCATCGTCTCACATTTCTGGCCAGGTAGTGAGCGCGCAACATTGCTCAAGTCTCTGGGGGTGGTCTGTGGCTTCATGGGTATTGTGATGCTGTCCATGCCGGTCTTGCAGGCTGGTGCAACGTCCGAGTTTTGGGCGATCCTGCTGACCCTTTGCGCGCCGGTCTGTTATGCCTTTTCGGTCAACATCGCGCGGGCATTCCGAGACATGCAACCCGTGGTTCTGACTGCACTTGCGCTGTCTGGCGCGACAATCGCTATCACCCCGCTGGCAATCTGGCAGGAAGGGGTGCCTCATGTGACCCGCACCGAGACATGGTTGTCGCTGATGATGATCGGGTTTGTACTGACCTCGGCGGCTTTTATCACCTTCTATTGGTTGTTGCCCAAGGTCGGGCCGACCAACATTTCGACCGTGACCTTGATCGCACCGGTTTCGGCGCTGGTGCTGGGCACCTGGGTGTTGCAAGAGGCGTTGTTGCCCGAACATCTTCTGGGAATGGCGGCGATCTTTGTGGGGCTTTTGCTGATCGACGGTCGTCTGATCAGACGCCTGAGGCGGAGCGGGGCCGACAAAGATCAACCAAAAGGTTGAATATGCGGATTCAGGCCAATTCGCCTGACTGGCCTATTTAACAACTCAGACCTGCGGTGCGCATCCAAGATTTTTAGTATAAAAATCTGATGCTTATGGTGGTTTTGGTAAGGGCTTCAACAGCGTTGACTCTGCGCCCGTCGACCCTTAGCACCTATCCCAAGACTGAGCGAGGGAAACGCCCGTGACCGATGATGACCAAAAGCAGCGTATGGCGCAGCTTGAGGCCAAGATCACGGCGGCGAAAAAGGCCACAGCGCCAAAACCCCGCGCAGATGCTGACGTGTCCGGAGGCGAGCTTGCCTGGAGGATGGTCATCGAAATGGTATCCGGTCTGGGGATCGGATTTGGCATCGGATACGGGCTGGACAGCCTGTTCGGGACAATCCCGATCTTTCTGGTGCTGTTCACATTGCTGGGCCTTGTCGCCGGGGTAAAAGTTATGCTCCGCAGCGCACAACAGGCTCAAGAGAAACAAACGGCGGCTCAGGCGGCCGAGAAGAACGAGAGGGACTGAACGTGGCAACCGAGACCACCACAGCACATGGCGGCGATCAGGCGGCAGAAGGCAGCAGCTTGGTATTCCACCCAATGGACCAGTTCATCGTCAAGCCGCTGTTCGGCGATGGCGCGGTGGGCATGTTCACTGTCACCAACGTGACCCTGTGGTTGTTCCTTGCGATTATTGCTGTCGTGCTGCTGCTGGTTCTGCCCACGTCCAAGCGCGCAATTGTTCCGACTCGCATGCAGTCAATTGCAGAGCTGACCTACGGTTTTGTCTACAAAATGCTGGAAGACATCTGCGGCAAGGAAGGCGTCAAGTTCTTCCCCTATGTCATGACCCTGTTCATGTTCATCGTCTGCGCGAACTTCCTGGGTCTGATCCCGACGTCGTTTACAACCACGTCGCATTTTGCGGTCACCATCCCGCTGGCGCTGGCCGTGTTCCTGACCGTGACCATTCTGGGTTTCGTCAAGAACGGTGCTGCCTTCCTGGGCTTGTTCTGGGTTTCCAGTGCACCGCTGGCGCTGCGCCCGATCCTGGCGATCATCGAGCTGATCTCGTACTTCGTACGCCCCGTCAGCCACTCCATTCGTCTTGCCGGTAACGTCATGGCAGGCCACGCGGTTATCAAGGTGTTCGCAGGCTTTGCCGCGGTCGCCGTGATCTCGCCCGTGTCCGTTCTGGCGATCACCGCAATGTACGGCCTCGAGGTCCTGGTGGCCTTCATCCAGGCCTACGTATTCACCATTCTGACCTGTGTTTATCTGAAAGATGCGCTGCATCCGTCGCACTAAGGTCCGATAACCCAACATCGAAACTTCCAATTCGTAAGGAGAAACATCATGGAAGGCGATCTCGCACACATCGGCGCAGGCCTGGCAGCAATCGGTTCCGGCGCAGCCGCAATCGGGGTGGGCAACGTAGCAGGCAACTTCCTGGCCGGCGCCCTGCGCAACCCTTCGGCGGCTGCTTCGCAGACCGCAACCCTGTTCATCGGTATCGCGTTCGCAGAAGCGCTGGGGATCTTCGCATTCCTGGTTTCGCTGCTGCTGATGTTCGCCGTCTAATCTGCGGAACCTGATCCTTACGCGCAGGTGGGTCCAAGCCATAGCGGCCCACCTGTTGTAAAGACAACGTTCCGACGGAGGACATCATGGCGACAGAACCCATTGCCGAAGAAATAGCTGGCACCTGCGTTGACTCTTATGGGTCGGCAATCGGTATGCCTCAGCTCTGCTTCGATTGGTTCCCCAACCAGATTTTCTGGCTGGTCATTACGCTGGTCGTCATCTTTCTGGTCTTGTCCCGCGTGGCTCTGCCTCGCATCGCGGCAATCCTGGCGGAACGTCAGGGGACCATTACAAATGACCTGGCTGCGGCCGAAGATCTGAAGGCCAAAGCGGTCGAGGCTGAAGAGGCCTATAACAAGGCGCTGGCCGATGCCCGTTCTGAGGCACAGCGTATCGCAGCCGAAGCGCGCGCCGAAATCCAGTCTGGTCTGGATGACGCGATTGCCAAGGCGGACGCGGAAATCGCTGCAAAGGCGGCTGAATCGGAAAAGGCAATTGCCGACATCCGTGCCAGCGCGCTGGAAAGCATTCAAGTGGTTGCCAAGGATACGGCGGCTGAACTGGTCACTACGCTGGGCGGCGAGGCAGATGCCAAAGCCATCAACAGCGCAGTAGACGCACAGACGAAAGGATAAGTGACATGCGGAACACTCTTGCCCTTATCCTAACCCTCGGCGTTGCCAGCCCCGCGCTGGCCGCAAGCGGCCCGTTCTTCTCGCTTGGCAACACCGATTTTGTGGTCCTTTTGGGCTTCATCGTCTTCATTGCGGTCCTGTTCTATTTCAAGGTCCCCGGCATGATCGGTGGCGCACTGGACAACCGTGCTGACGGTATCCAGTCGGAACTGGATGAAGCCCGTGCCCTGCATGAAGAAGCACGCAGCCTGCTGGCCTCGTACGAGCGCAAGCAGCGCGAAGTTCAAGGTCAGGCCGATGCCATCGTTGCGGCGGCCAAGGAAGACGCGGCTTTGGCGGCTGAACAAGCCAAGGTCGATCTGGAAAGCTCCATCGCACGCCGTCTTGCCGCTGCGCAGGATCAGATTGCATCGGCTGAAGCTTCGGCCGTGAAAGAAGTGCGTGATCAGGCCATCACCGTTGCTGTTTCGGCAGCAAACGCTGTACTGGCAAAGCAGATGACCGCCACTCAGGCGAACAAGCTGATCGACGCGTCGATCGCAGATGTGGATGCCAAGCTGCACTGATCGCACGGATCATATGATTTAGAAGAACCCGAGGGCCCCAGGCGCTCGGGTTTTTTTGTTTGGGGCTCTAGGCGTCTTTCTTTGATCTGCGCCAGGTGAAGTACCAGACGAGAAGGGCAGTTATCGTGATTACAATCTCAACCTTGAAGGTCCAATGGTTGAGGAACGATAAGATCCAGTGCGCATGGGTCGCCTGGACGGAGACCAGCGGATGTGTTGCGTCCGACAAGGGCCAAAGCCATGCGACCTCGCCTGCGATTGAATCCAGCAACATGTGAACCAACCCGCCTGCTCCGAAGAAGGTCAGAAACGTGCCGGTTTGCGGAAGCCAACGCCGGATCAAAAGACCAGTAAGCAGAAACCCTGCCCAAATGACGGGCCGATGCGTCAGGTAGGAATGATGATGGTGCCCCCGATCATCGACAAGATAGAACCAGAGGATATCGATATCGGGGGCAACAGCTCCGATCATTGCGGCGGCGAACGCAAGCTTGCCGAGGTTGGGCGCTGTTGCCCGGAAGATCAAATAGGCGCCGGGTAGATGCCCGATAAACATCAGGCCTCACCAGTTTCGTGCTTCAACCTCTGCTGCGCGATCTCTTCGTTGCGCAGGGCTTTTTGCTGATCGGCCATGCAGCTTTTGACAAAGTTCAGGTGATCTTCGACCGCCCGTCGCGCGCCCTTGGGGTCGCGGTCCTGCAGGGCGGCGTTGATGGCGCGGTGTTGATCCAGAATGGCATCTCGGGTCATGCGCTGCTGAAACATGATCTGGCGGTTGTAGAACACGCCCTGCCGCAGTAGGTCGAACATCGACCGCATCATATGCAGCATCACCACGTTATGGCTGGCTTCGATGATTGCCATGTGAAACTGGGCGTCCAGATGCGCCTCATCCTCGGCCGCATTGCGGTCATGGGCGGTTTCCATCTTGTCCAATATGGCTTGAACAACCTTCAGGTCACTGTCCGATCCCAATCGGGCGGCGCGCTCGGCTGCCAGACCCTCCATATCGCGCCGGAATGACAGATAGTCGGTCACCGCCTCATCATGATTGCCGAATAACTGGATCAATGCAGGCGAAAAGGCCGAGCCCAAAACCTCGGCCACATAGATGCCTGATCCGGCCTTGGCGGTCAGCAACCCCTGCTCCTGCAGACCCGAGATCGCCTCGCGCAGTGATGGTCGCGACACCCCCATGCGCTCGGCCAGCTCCCGCTCCGAGGGCAGGCGTTCGCCCGGGCGCAGGATGCCACGTAGGATCAGCAGCTCTATCTGGCGCACCACAGCCAGCGACAGTTTTTCGGTCTGTACTTTTTGAAAAGGCATGAGGCTTACATCTGAAATTGGTCAACTTACCTGACCACGATTGAGGGTGGTGTTCAAGTCGCTCACGGGGACTGAAATATTAGGTCAGAATTATTGACATAAGATGCACTTCGCCTAATCTGCGCCACAAGGGGCAGAGGAGGCCCCGCTGAGATGGATCAACTCTATGCCACCCGCGCCTCCCGGATGAAAGCATCCGAAATCCGCGAACTGCTGAAACTGTTGGGCGAACCTGGTATCATTTCCTTCGCGGGCGGCATCCCCGATCCGGCCTTGTTCCCGGCAGAGGCTTTCGCCGAGGCCTTCCAAAACGCGCTCGGGCCGGATCAACAGGCGCAGGCGCTACAATACTCCATCAGCGAAGGTTTCGCTCCGCTGCGCGAATGGCTGGTCGGCTACATGCGTGGGATTGGCGTGGAGTGCGACATTGACAATATTCTGATCACCTCAGGCTCGCAGCAGGCGCTCGATTATCTGGGCAAGCTGTTCCTGTCGCCGGGCGATACGGCTCTGGTTGGCTGGCCTACCTATCTGGGTGCGCTCAACGCGTTTGACGCTTATGAACCGCGCTTTGATCAGCTCAGCATCAACGGTAATCGCAGGGCTGCCGAATACCGGGAGGCTGCCGGCGACAGTCCGATCAAGTTCGCCTATCTCTCTGCCGATTTTTCTAACCCGACGGGCGAGACCGTAGACCGGCGCGGCAGAGAGACTTTGCTGGATCTGGCCGAAGAACTGGACTGCGCCATAATCGAAGACGGTGCCTATCAGGCGCTGCGCTATGACGGCGATCCGATCCCCCCGATTCTGGCGCTGGAACAGGGCCGCAAGGGCTCGATCGAGGCCTGCCGGACGATCTATTGCGGTAGCTTCTCAAAAACCCTGTCACCTGGGTTGCGCGTCGGTTGGGTGGTGGCCGCCAAGCCAGTAATCTCGCAATTGGTATTGCTGAAACAGGCCGCTGATTTACATTCCTCGACGATCAACCAGATGGCAGTGCATCAGGTTGCGCGAGATTGTTTTGATAGCCACGTCCCAATGCTGCGCCGCACCTACGCCGCACGCCGCGACGCCATGCTGGAGGCGTTGGACCAACATATGCCCGAAGGCGCCGATTGGACCCGACCAGAGGGCGGTATGTTTGTCTGGGTCACACTACCCAAGGATGTGAATGGGGCTGACCTGCTGGCGAAAGCGCTTGAGACGGTTAAACTTGCCTTTGTGCCCGGTCAGGCCTTTTTCCCTGACGATTCAGGGGCCAACACCATCCGGCTGAGTTTTTCCAACTCAGATGAAGACACGATCCGCGAGGGCATCCGCCGCTTGGGAGAGGTATTGCGCGCCTGAGCCAGGAAAGGTTTCATTAACCATATTGCCGCAAGAACGGTGGTATGATCCGTGTGCTCGCCTTCTTCCTGCTCGCCGCTTGTTCCGGTGGCACGCCCTATTTTCGCGATCAGCCCGCAACCCGCGTGGCGGTCAACGGCAGCATCTTTGACGTCCGCGTCCGCAATGAACTGGCCGAGGCTGTCCGCGTGAACCCGCAATACGCCCCGCGTCTAGGTCCAATCCGCGACCGCGCCGCGCTGGCGATGGCGCAGGTCTCGGGCTGCCCGCTGCTGGATGTTCTGGGCGATGCGGCGGTGACTGTGGGGGTGCTGGGCTGCGACCGCGAACTGGGGGAAAAGCTGATTCTAGGCGCTCTACTCCGCCGTCCTTATGAATGCGTCGACTATGGCTATTACGAAGACTACGGATACCAGGTCTTTGAATGCACGCCTTACTGAGATACGCGAAACCTTGCGTAGATTCGCCAAGATGTTGTGGATAACTTAAGCAAACAACCCATATCCTGCGCATTCACGTTGACACCTTGCCCCTCCGTTGCGCAGACTTCTTACCCATAGGAATCACACCAAGAGCAGCCATTGCGCTTTAGCAAACTCAAACTGACCGGCTTCAAAAGCTTTGTGGACCCGACCGATCTGATCATCGCGGACGGGCTGACCGGTGTTGTGGGTCCCAATGGCTGCGGCAAGTCCAACCTTCTGGAAGCCCTGCGCTGGGTGATGGGCGAAAACCGCCCCAAATCCATGCGCGGCGGTGCCATGGAAGATGTGATCTTTGCCGGGGCCGCCACCCGGCCTGCGCGCAACTTTGCCGAAGTTGTCCTGACGCTGGATAATTCTGAACGCCTTGCGCCTTCAGGTTTCAACGACAGTGACCAGCTTGAGATTTTCCGCCGTATCACCCGCGATGTGGGCAGCGCCTACAAGACCAACGGCAAGGATGTGCGCGCCCGCGATGTGCAAATGCTGTTTGCCGATGCGTCGACTGGCGCGCATTCGCCCGCGCTGGTGGGTCAGAACCGCATCGCCGAGCTGATCAATGCCAAACCCCGCGCCCGCCGCCGTATTCTGGAGGAAGCCGCCGGGATTTCAGGCCTTTATCAGCGGCGGCACGAGGCCGAGCTGAAGCTGAAAGGCACCGAATCCAATCTGACCCGCGTCGACGACGTGCTGGAACAGTTGGGTGGGCAACTGGCTCAGCTTGCGCGTCAGGCGCGTCAGGCCGCCCGCTACCGCGAGATCGGCGAACAGCTGCGGCAGGCCGAAGGGATGCTGCTCTATCGTCGTTGGAAAGAAGCCGACATGGCCCGCCAGGCGGCGGAAGAGAAACTGCGCGACCGGATCACCGAAGCCTCGCGCGCCGAGGCCGCCGCCCGCGAATCCGCCGCAAAACGCGCCGAGATCGAAGAAACCCTGCCCCCCCTGCGCGAGGAAGAGGCCATCGCCGCCGCCGTCCTGCAGCGCCAGCAGGTGCAGCGCGATCAACTCTCGGATCAGGAAACCCGCGCGCGCCAGACAATTGAGACGCTGACCAACCGTATCCAGCAACTCGGTAACGATATTGAACGCGAATCCGGCCTGAACCGGGACGCGGGTGAGATGATCGAGCGCCTGGAATGGGAAGCGCGCGAGCTTGCCAAAGCCGCTGAGGGTTATGATCAGAAGGTGGCCGAATCTGCTGAGGTCGCCCGCGAAGCCGCTTCGGTCCTGCAAGAGCGTGAGGATCACCTATCGCAGGAAACCGAAGATACGGCGCGCCTCGTGGCCCGTCACCAATCGGCGCAGCGTCTGGTCGAGGACAGCCGCAAGACCCTGGCCCGCTCCGAAGGCGAAGAAGAAAAGGCCCGCGCTGCGGTAAATGAAGCCAAGACAGCCCTGACCCACGCCAGTGAAGCGTTCGAGACTGCGCAAGAGGGTGAGGAAGAAGCCCGCGAAGCAGCCGAGGCGGCTGAAGAAGCCCTCGCCGCTGCAGATGAATTGCGCAATGAAACGCAGGGGCGCGAGGCCGATGCGCGTGCAAAGCGCTCTGAGGCCGAAGGCGAACTGGGCGCGATCCGTGCCGAGACCACTGCACTTGCCAAACTGGTTGAACGCGACACGGCGGAGGGTGGACAAGTCCTCGATCTGCTACGCGTCGCCCCGGGTTATGAAAAGGCATTGGGTGCGGCGCTGGCCGATGACCTACGTACGCCGCTGGTCGAGGGTGACGGACCGTCAGGTTGGGTGCAGGTAGCGGGCTATGACAACGATCAGCCTTTGCCAAACGGCGCTGAACCGTTGGCGTTACACGTGTCCGGACCGGATCGCCTCAGCCGCAGGATCGCGCAGATTGGTTTGGTTGACGCGGATCAGGGCGCACGCTTGCAGGCCTCGTTGAAACCCGGTCAGCGACTGGTTTCGCGTTCGGGCGACCTGTGGCGCTGGGACGGGTTTCGCGCCTGGGCCGAGGATGCGCCAAGCGCCGCAGCCCTGCGGCTGGAACAGCTAAACAAGCTCGAAGCGCTGAAACAGGAACTCACACGCGCCGAGGCACAAGCCGACGGCGCGCGCGCCGCGCATGAGGCGCTGTCGCAGCAACTGGCGGACGTGACTGAGGCCGACCGCCGCGCCCGCGATGCCCGCCGTGCCGCCGATCAGCGCATGGCCGAAACTGCACGGATGCTCAGCCGGGCCGAGGCGGATCGCAATCTGGCACAAGGCAAGCTGGAAACGCTGACACTGGCCGTCGACCGCCACAAGGAAGACGCCATGTCCGCCCGCGCCCAACTGCGCGAGGCCGAGGGTGCGCTGACCAATCTGGGCGATCTCGACAGTGCCCGTGCGCAGGTCGAAGACATCAAACAAACGGTCGAGGCCGCGCGGATTACCATGCTGACCCACCGGTCGTCTCATGATGAGTTGCGCCGCGAGGGTGAGGCCCGCACCCGGCGCAGCCAAGAGGTCACCAAAGACCTCAGCGGTTGGAAACACCGTCTGGAAACCGCAGAAAAACGTATCGCAGAACTGGCTGAACGCAAAGAAAGCTCGGAAGAGGAACTCTCGGAAGCCACAGCCGCCCCCGGTGAAATCGCCGAAGCACGTGAAGAACTGAACGAGCTTATCGAAGCCGCCGAAGCGCGCCGCGCCGAGTCGGCCGATAAGCTGGCCGAGGCAGAAACAGCGCAGCGCGAGATCGTTCTGGCGGAACGCGAAGCCGAACGTCTGGCCTCGGAAGCCCGCGAAAGCCGCGCCGCAGCCGAAGCGCGCTGTGATGCCGCCAAGGAAAGCGTCGTCGCCGCGGCGGAACGGATCGCTGAGGATCAGCAGCTGACGCCCAACCAATTGCTGAACCAGCTTGATACCAACCCGGACCAGATGCCCGCAGCCGATGCGCTGGAGGCCGAGGTCAATCGCCACAAGCGTCAGCGCGATGCGATGGGCGCGGTAAACCTGCGCGCCGAAGAGGACAGCAAAGAGGTTCAGGAAGAATTTGACACGCTGAACAGCGAAAAAGCTGATCTGGAAGACGCGATCAAGGCGCTACGCAGCGGCATCAGCAGCCTTAACCGCGAAGGGCGCGAACGCCTGCTGACCGCGTTTGAACAGGTGAACTCGAACTTTGCCATGCTTTTCAAGCATCTGTTTGGCGGGGGCGAGGCCAATCTCGTCATGGTCGAAAGCGACGATCCTCTGGACGCCGGACTGGAGATCATGTGCCAGCCTCCGGGTAAGAAACTTTCGACCCTCAGCCTGTTGTCAGGCGGCGAACAAACCCTGACGGCGACCGCGCTGATCTTTGGCGTCTTCCTCGCCAATCCCGCGCCGATCTGTGTGCTGGACGAGGTCGACGCGCCGCTGGACGACGCCAACGTCACCCGTTTCTGCGACCTGCTGGACGAGATGTGCCGCCAGACCGACACACGCTTCCTGATCATCACCCACCACGCGGTGACCATGGCACGGATGGACCGTCTGTTCGGCGTGACCATGCAGGAACAAGGCGTCAGCCAACTGGTTTCGGTCGACCTCAAGAAAGCCGAGCAGATGGTCGCCTGACCTATCACTGCAACGTTATGCCTGTTTCATGGCCGCTCGGGGTAGGGTGACGGCATGACCCGATTTTTGATCCTAATGCTCCTGGCGGCGAATTCTGCAACTGCCGCCGAATGGCCCACCAAATCCGGAGATGTCCCGTTAAGTTCCCAGGAACTGGACGCGTTGGCGGGCCGAACGCTCACATTCTATGACGACGGTCAATCCAAGTATTCGGCAGGTGGGGCTTACTCTTACACATATTCCAGCGGTGACTCTGCGTTCGGCACGTACTCCATCGCCGAGGATGGTAGTGTCTGTATCGCTTTTCGTAATGGGGCCAGACGGTGCGATCTGTATGTGCGCAGCGGTGAGCGGCTGATCCTGATTGATGAGAAGGGCGATCGATACCCGGTGCGACCGGAATGAAGGATCCGATGTCCTGAATAATAACGCTGTTTGAAACGGTGGTAACAACCACATTCCGCTGTTTGAGCCAATCCGCTCAGATCGGCTGTGCCAGCCATTCATCGGGCACCGCAATTTCTGGTCGTGTCGGGTGATGTGCAACGTCGAGCGGATGAGGCAATGCCGAAATAGGCCGCGCTTGGGCAATGCGATCATTGCGGATAAATGTGGCTTCGACGACGCGCGGAAATTCAACTCCTTCAATCTCCATCGAGCCGGACGCGTTGTTCGTATGCAGGTGCGCGCATGTGAATTTCGCACCGATGGCGTCATAAAGCGGTTTTGCTTTTTCGAAGAAATGCGGTTTTGTCAGGATCGACGGAATTCGGTGAAGCTCGATCACGATTATCCTAAACCGGTTGAGGCACGCAGCAGGCAGGGTTTCAAAAACCGGATACTCAGCCGCTTCGATGTCCATCTGCAGCATCAGATCCCCGGTGTCCGGCGCGTGTTGCGCCATCCAATCTCCAAGCGAAATCACATCGCCTTTGGTATGCGCGCCCAAGAACCGCTTTGAAAAAATCGCACCGGGAATAGTCTCGGCGGGTCCATCCACCGAAGCGTCGGCCATGATAGACGGGATACCCCATTTGGCCAGATCAAGTTCAAAGCTTGATTGCAGTGACACACCCGGCGAAAAGCAAGCCTTGATACCGATAAGATCATTGGGAACCAGATAGCCACCATCCCCAAAAGCTCCGACCCGGATGAGCGGATGTCCTACGTCAAAAGGGCGCAAAACATCGGCAAGCAGTTTACGGCGGTCATCAATTGTCATGCATTGATCTCGGGGCTTGGTACGTGCTTTGGCCAGCCTAGTTAAATGTCGAATTGGCCGCAAACGAATGATGGGATGATGTGCAGAACCTCACCGCTTGAGGCCTTGCAAACACAACGGGTTCGAAGCGTCTCTTCAAATGCGGCCCAGCAGATCGGTGGTCGGCCACGCATCTGCTGGAAGCCCCAATCGCACCTGCTCTGCCTGCACTGCAGCGCGGGTTCCGGCACCCAGAATGCCGTCGATCTTGCCCACGTCATAGCCGCGCGCCTGCAATTTGGTCTGTAGCCGCTTCATCTGCGCACTCGACAGCCCGGGCGCGGGATTGCCCGCGTCATAAATCTGTCCGCCCTCCAGACGCGTCCCGAAATAAGCGGCAGTCAGAACATATACAAAGCTCTGGTTCCATTCGAAATAGACGTCGAAATTTGGATAGGCCAGAAATGCGGGTCCATTATGCCCCTGCGGCAGGATCAGCGAGGCTGGCAGGTTTGCCAACGATCCGCTGCGCGCTTGCACGCCCATCGATTGCCACTCGGATACCGGGCGCGGTTTGCCGGGGCCGGACAGCGACCAGTCCATTTGCGCGGGCACTGTCACCTCTTGCAGCCAGGGCTGACCCGCTTGCCAACCCAGATGCGACAGCATCTTGGCCCCCGACATCAGCGCGTCGGGGGCAGAGGTTTTCAGTGAAACGCGACCATCGCCGTCGCCATCCACGCCGTTGTCCAGAATGTCCTGCGGCAGCATCTGTACCATACCAATTTCACCCGCCCAGGCGCCGGTCGTGCGCGCAGGGTCGAAATTACCTTGGCTGTACAATTCGATCGCGGCGAAAATCTGAGGGCGAAACAGCTCTGGCCGACGGCAATCATGCGCCAGTGTCACCAGCGCGTTGCGGGTGTTGAAATCACCTTGAACCGCGCCATAGTCAGTTTCGAAGGCCCAAAAGGCCAGCAACACACCGCGCGAGACACCGTATTCCCGCTCGATCCGGTCAAACACCGCATCGTATTTCCGCGACATGGCTGTGCCTCGGTCAATCCGGTTTTGTGAAATCAGATGGCGCGAGAAATCGATAAATGGTTTCTGGAACACACCCTGTGCCCGGTCGGCTTTCAGCACGGCCCCATCCTGTTGTACGCCTTTGAAAAAGCCGTTGACGGTGGAGGCGTCGAAGCCTTTCTGACCGGCTTCGGCCTTCAACCCATCGACGAAGGCATTGAAGTTACCACCGCATTGGGCAAAGGCGGGCGAGGCGAGGAAGGCGGCGGCGATTAAGCCGGAAAGGAAGCGCATGGGACAGATCCGTCAGAATATGAAGTTGAACCCAACCCACACTGACACGAGCCCAAGCGCAAGCCCCCATACCTGCCAGAGTATGTTAGATGCGCGGAAAACCTCCGCCGCGTCGATGTTCTGTCGGGCATTTCCGTTTACCCAGGCCAGATCTCGCATCTGCCCGTCATAGCTGCGTGGCCCTGCCAGCGCGATATCCAGCGCGCGCGCCATGGCAGCCTCGGGCCAGCCTGCATTGGGTGAGATATGGCGTCGGGCATCCCCAACCATCTCACCCCAGCGGGACCATTGTCCGGTCAGCGCCACGATCATCACAAAGGTCAGCCGGGCCGGGAACAGGTTCAGTGCATCGTCCAGCCGCGCCGCAGCCCAGCCGAAGGCGCGGTATTTCTCGTTGCGATACCCGATCATGCTGTCGGCGGTGTTGACCGCCTTATAGACCAGCAACCCCGGCAGCCCCGCGACTAGAAACCAGAAGGCAGGGGCGATCACACCGTCGCTCAGATTTTCCGCGGCGCTTTCGATGGCGGATCGGGCCACCTGCGCCTCGGTCATTGCGTTCACGTCACGTGAGACGATCAGGGCAACCTGCATGCGCCCTTCTGCAAGTGAGCTCAGCAGCCCCTCACCGACCGCGCGAACATGTGTGACAAGAGATTTTTGGGCCAGAAGGATTGCACATACCACGATCTCGGCAATAGGGCCGAGCAGGGCCAGCAGATGGCCCACGGCATAGGCGGCAAGAACCAATATGATCGCCGCCGCAACCCCTTTGAGGCGGCGATGCGCCCCTTGGTTCAGCCGGTTGTCCAGCCAGCCAATTGCATTGCCCATCAGCACCGCAGGGTGGCGAACACGGGACCACAGCCAGTCCGGCTCACCCAGTGCTGCATCCAGACACATGGCGCAGACCAATAGGAAGGCCGTACTCAAAGCGCTGCCTCCAACCTGGACCGGCCGTGTGCTGGCGGAAGACCAAGGCGCAGGAATGTCTTGGAATAGGGGAAAATCCGGCTCCAGATATGGGCGCGAGCCAACTTGTCTTGCCAAGCGGCAGCGTCGTCGACGTCATAAAGACGAAACAGGCTGGTGCCTCCGATTAACCGCGCCCCATTGGCCGTGATAAGCTGGTCCAGCCGCGTCGCTTCGGTTGCCAGACCAGCTCGGGTCTCCTCAGCCCACCTTGTGTCGCGCAACGCCTGCGCCCCAATCCTCAGTGCGGGGCCGGAAACTGCCCAGGGCCCTGTCAGATCGTTCAACCGTGCGATCAGTTCCGGCTGGCCGATCGCAAAGCCCAGCCGCAGCCCGGCCAGTCCCCAGAACTTACCGAAGCTTTTCAGCACAACAACGCCGGGCTGGCCCGCCAAATGGATCAACGAGGCGTCGGGGGTGACATCACAAAAACTCTCGTCAATCACGGTCAGCGGCGCATCGACGTCTGTTTCCTGCCAAATGCGTCCATCGGGATTGTTGGGGTGCACGATCACCCGAGCCTCGACCGGGCCGGTTTCTTGCGCGGTCCAGCCCTGCGCGGTGAACGCGGCGGCGTGTTCGTTGTAGGTGGGCATTGTGATCTGCACTCGGCCTGCCTTTGCCAGCGCAGGTAAACGCGCAATCACTGCTGATGCCCCGGGGGCGGGCAGGATTTGTGCCGTGTCTGGCACGCCCCAAAATACCCGGGCTGCATCCGTCAAGCGTTCAAACGCGCCATGATCAGGCAGGTCCATCCAATCTGATGCCTTAAGTCCTGAGACCTTGTAAGGATGCGGGTTGATCCCGGTCGACAGATCGACCCAATCATCGCGCGCGCCGCCGAAATGTGCCATCGCGCCATCCAGCCCGCCGCCATGATCGCGGGCCGTTCTCGGGTTCAGATTTTCAGCCTGTCCAACCATGTTCCCCTGCCGGAATCGCCTGTTTATGCAGCTTCAAGCGGATTTTTGCCGCTCATACAAGCGAATCCGCAGGATCACAGCGCTGTGCAGGCGTCGTTAACACTTTGTTAAGGAAATCGCGTGATCACGGACAACAGGGGTCGGCACCACTCACCCTACCATGTGCCGAGGTTGTTGCAAATGAAAGTACTGATTGTTGAGAGTAACCCCGATCTAGGTCGGGTTTGGCAGCGGCATCTGCAAAGGCAGGAGGCCGAAGTAACGCTGGTCGAAACGCAAGAGGCCGCCATACTGGCGCTGTACGGGACGGCCTTTGATATCATCGTTTTGGATCTGGTTCTTGAAACCGGCAGCGCGCTGGCGGTGGCCGATTTCGCCAGCTATCGCCGCCCCGAGACACGGGTGATCTTTGTGACCAACACCACCTTCTTCTCGGACGGGTCCATCTTTGCCCACAGCGCCAATGCGTGCGCCTATGTCCAAAGTTCTACCCCGCCCGAGGATCTGGCAGCCATGGTGGAACACTACGCCGCCGGGCGCTGATCCCGTTCATGAGGTTCTGAATAATCCAGCGCCGGGTTCACCGGAATGATCCGGTGCGGGTTTATGCTGTCGTGGCTAAAGTGATAGTGGCGCACGATGTGGTTCATGTTCACCGTCTCGGCCACGCCCGGCCATTGATACAACTCGCGCGTGTATGCCCACAGGTTCGGGTAGTCGACCAACCGTCGCTTGTTGCATTTGAAATGCAGATGATAGACCGGGTCGAACCGGATGAGCGTTGTGAACAGCCGCCAATCAGCCTCGGTCACGCGGTCTCCCATCAGATAACGGTTCCGGGCCAGACGATCCTCAAGCCAGTCCAGAGTGTCGAACAGCGGACCAACAGCAGTGTCATAGGCCTCCTGCGTGGTGGCAAAGCCAGACTTGTAGACCCCGTTGTTCACATCGGAATAGATGCGCGCATTCACGTCTTCGATTTCATCCCACATCGCCTCGGGCCAATAGTCATCCGTATTGCCGGTGATCCCGTCAAAGGCGGAATTGAACATGCGGATGATTTCCGAGCTTTCGTTCGACACGATGGTCTTCTCGACTTTGTCCCACAGGATCGGCACAGTGACGCGGCCCGAATAATTGGGATCGGCACGGGTATAGATCTGATGGGCAAAATCCGACCCAAACAGCTTGTCCCCGGTAGCGCCATGCGCGTCCGTTTCAAAGGTCCAGCCCTTGTCCAGCATGTCGGGATGCACGACCGAGACCGAGATGTGGTCACTCAGCCCTTTCAACTCACGAAAGATCAGCGTGCGATGCGCCCAGGGGCAGGCGTGAGAGACATAGAGGTGATAGCGCCCGCTTTCTGCTTCAAATCCGCCGCGCCCCGAAGGACCGGGTGCGCCATCGGCCGTGATCCAGTTGCGAAACTGTGCGGCCGAGCGTTTGAACGCCCCGCCGGTGGATTTGGTATCATACCAGGTGTCATGCCATACGCCGTCGACTAGCAGGCCCATCATCATTCCTCCGCTTTGCGATTGAGGCAAAGATAGGCTGCCGAGGCCTATGTTCCTATTTCATCGCGCGCGCATCTGGCCTGCGTGCGTGCACAGAGCTATCCGGGCAACAATTTGCATATCCCGCAGGCTATGTGATGCCGTTCACTGGATTTTTACATATGTCGCGTCACAATAGAGATGGTTAAGGGGGAAATTATTATGAGTACCTATGTTTCCAAGGAAATACGCGCCGAATTAGACGCGGCCCGAATCGCTACACTCAAGAAATCTAGCCGTATGCGGGTGGAAGTTGGCGACAATAGCTTTAAAATTCTGACATTGTGGAAAGACGGTTTTACCGTCGAGGCCGAGACTACTCCGCGTCTGCGCGGGCTGGTCGATATTTATGACGGGGCCAATCACCTGTACCAATGCCTGATCATCGCCGATGAAGAAGCGGTGGGTGAGATGCGATATGAGTTCAAGCGCAATACCGTGGCCGCCGATAAGGCCCCGCTGGATTTCTACCGCGCGCCAGATGCGCCGATCGCATTGCTGGGGCTTGAGGAATAATACGTCTTAGGGGCGAATTTCGACCGTAGTCCCGGTTTCAGTCAGGCTCCAAAGCTGGGCCATCTCTGCATTCGAGATGGCGATACATCCCGCAGTCCAGTCGCCCGGCAGGGTCAGCCCGACAACCCCGTTCGGCTGCCCGTGAATGAAGATATCACCGCCCGGATCGATCCCGTATTGCTGAGCGCGCGAGATATCGTCGGGCTGCGGATAGTCGATCCCCAGCGATAGGTGAAAGGAGCTTTGCGGATTGCGGCGGTTGACTGTGAAGATACCTTCGGGCGTTTTGCCATCGCCTTCCTGCAATTTGTCTCCGTCCGGTGCAAATCCCAGCGCGATGTCAGTCTGCAGGACCACCGCACCGTCCAGACTGGCGGTTAAGCGGCGCGCAGATTTCTCGATCAGAATGTGATCAACCCGCGAGGCCTCGGGTGCCATCTGCGGGGCAGGGGGGCGGGGGCCATATCGGTCCCAGCCCAGCCATGCCAACCCTGCCAGCAGGATCAGCGCCAATATCAGGACGCGACGCCGCATCGGTTATTGCAAATCACCAAACGCGGATTTCAGCCGGGCGCATGCCTCTTCTACCCGCGCGCGTTGCGTGGCCAGATTGAACCGCTCGAACGTCTCGCCTCCGGTGCCGAAATCGGGCCCGGACGAGGTGGCGATCCGCGCATCCTCACGCAGGCGGCGTACGAATTCCGCGTGATCCATCCCGGTGCCCGAGAAATCGACCCAGGCCAGATAGGTTGCCTGCAAAGGCATTGACCACAGCCCCGGAATATCGGCGATGGCGGCATCGAACAGTTTACGGTTGGCATCCAGATGGGCGACCTGTTCATCGACCCATTTCGCCCCTTCAGGCGAATAAGCGGCGGTGATCATCGCCACGCCCAACGCGCTTGGATCATAATCCAATGTGGTAATCCGGTGCCGCATCTCGGCGCGCAGCTTGGCATCAGGAATGATCATATTCCCGGTGCGCTGCCCGGCAATGTTGAACGTTTTCGAGGCGGCAGTCAGATTCACCGTCCACGGGCGCGCATCCGGCGCAGCCACGTCCATCGGCACAAAAGTGTTTCCCGGATAGACCAGATCATGGTGGATTTCATCCGACACAAGGATCAACCCATTGCGTTCCGCAAAAGCCGCCACCGCGCGCAGCTCAGCCGGTGTCCAAACCCGGCCCGAAGGATTCTGAGGTGAGCACCACAGCAACAGCTTCTCGGACCCGTCAAGACGCGACTGGGCATCGTCCAGATCAAGCGCATAGCTATTGCCCTCACGCACCAGCGGGCATTCAACCACACGGCGACCCGATTTGTTCACCTTGTGTGCAAACTCATGATAGACGGGCGAAAAAATCACCACGCCATCCCCCGGTTCGCTCCAGACATCCAGACACAGGGCAATCGCGTTGCCCAGCCCTTGCGAGGTCAGGACCCAATCGGTGTCAATTTCCCAGTTGTGACGGGTCTTCATCCACCATTGGATTGCGTTCAGATACTCCGGGTGCGTCCACGAATAGCCAAACGCGCCATGATCGGCTGCCTCGCGCACCGCTTCGATCACGCAAGGAGCTGTGGCATAGTCGGAATCGGCGGTCCACATGGCGAGCCCATTGTCGGGCGAGACGCCGTACAAACGCTCCATCTTGTCCCATTTGGTGGCGTTGGTTCCCCGGCGGTCGATCAGGTCGTTGAAAGTCATGTCATCTCCATCTGTCGAAGCGAAAGCTAACCTCAAATCCGCCATGTGCAAGGGGGCCGTTGCGGTGGCGGGCGGGATGTCCTAAATCAGCCTCATGAAACGCAATATCCTGATCCATCCCGATCCCCGTCTGAAAAAGGTCTGTGCACCGGTGGCCGACATCACCGATGAACTGCGCAAACTGGCCGATGACCTGCTGGAGACGATGTATGACGCGCCTGGTGTTGGCCTTGCAGCCCCTCAGGTCGGTGTGCTCGACCGGCTGATCGTGGTGGATTGCGTCAAGGAAGAAGGCGAAGTTCCGCGCCCGCTGGCGATGTTCAACCCCGAGGTCGTGGCATCTTCGGACGAAACCAATGTCTATGAGGAAGGCTGCCTGTCGATCCCAGATCAATTTGCCGAGGTGACGCGCCCCAAGACAGTGGACGTCGCGTGGCTGGACCGCGATGGCAATCTGCAGCAGGAAACCTTTGACGGGCTCTGGGCGACTTGTGTGCAGCACGAGATCGATCATCTGAACGGCAAGCTGTTCATCGACTATCTCAAGCCGCTGAAACGTCAGATGATCACGCGCAAGATGCAAAAGCTCAAACGCGAACAGGCACGTGCATGAGCGTGCGCACCTGTCTGCCATGGCCCGACAAACACCTGCGGACCAAGGCCGAGGATGTCGCCGAGATCACCGATGAGGTTCGCGCGATCTGGGCCGACATGATCGACACGATGGAGGCTATGCCCGGCGTCGGCCTCGCCGCACCTCAGATCGGGGTGATGCTGCGACTGGCCGTTGTGGATGGCTCGACCCAGCGGGGCAAAGCGGTACGTCTGGCCAACCCCGAGATCCTGCACAGCTCGGTCGAGTTGCGCGAACATGAAGAGGCCAGCCCGAACCTGCCCGGCGTTTCCGCCAAGGTAAAACGCCCCCGCGCGGTGACGGTGAAATTCCTGAACGAACAGGGCCAGATCGACCGCCGCGATTTCGTCGGCATCGAAGCCACCAGCGTGCAGCACCAGATCGACCATCTGAACGGGCGCATGTATTTTGACCGGCTCAGCAAGGTCAAACGCGATATGCTGCTGCGCAAGGCGCGCAAATCAACGTAGGCCGGGCTTCAGCCCGGCACCTGCCACAATCCCGGAGCCGACGATGCGCATAATCTTTATGGGAACACCCGATTTCTCAGTTCCGGTCCTTGATGCACTCGTTGAGGCGGGGCACGAGGTTGTCGCCGTTTACTGCCAGCCCCCCCGGCCAGCCGGTCGTGGCAAGAAAGACCGTCCAACCCCGGTCCATGCAAGGGCCGAGGCGCTGGGTCTCGAGGTGCGCCACCCGACCTCGCTGAAATCACAAGATGAGCAGGCGCGCTTTGCCGCACTGAACGCCGATATCGCTGTTGTCGTGGCGTATGGGCTGATCCTGCCCCAGCCCATTTTGGACGCACCCACCCATGGCTGCCTGAACATTCACGCCAGCCTGTTGCCACGCTGGCGCGGCGCGGCGCCGATCCATCGTGCGATTATGGCAGGTGATGCGCAAACCGGCATCTGCATCATGCAGATGGAGGCCGGGCTGGACACCGGTCCCGTCATGCTACGCGAGGTCACCGATATCGGCATCGAAGAAACCACCGCGCAGTTGCATGACCGGCTCTCGGATATGGGCGCTGCGCTGATCGTCGAGGCTCTGGCAAAATTACCCAGTCTAACCCCTGATCCGCAGCCCCAGGATGGCGTGACCTACGCCGCCAAGATCGACAAATCCGAAGCACGGGTCGATTGGTCAGCACCCGCTACCGATGTCGACCGGAAGATCCGCGGCCTCTCTCCATTCCCCGGTGCATGGACCGAGGTCGGGGGCGACCGGGTCAAACTCCTCGCCTCACGTTTGGCCAAAGGGCAGGGCGTTCCGGGTGAGGTTCTGGACGAACACCTATGCGTGGCTTGTGGCGAAGGCGCGGTCGAGCTGCTGCGCTTGCAAAGGGCAGGCAAAGGCGCGCAGGATACGGAAACCTTCCTGCGGGGTTGGCCGATCCCGGTCGGCACCCGCCTGTCATCGGAGTAAGCCTATATGTTCATGATCCTGATGGGCACCGTCGTGATTGCCGGGATTGTGGGTTATCTGTCCGAGAAGACCGGGTTTACCCATAACGGCTACCTGCAATCGATCATCATCTGCGTTGGCGGAGCCTTCCTGTTTTATTTCGTCCGCATCATGTTCGGCATCAGCTTTGGCCCTCCGGGATTGGATGCGGTGCTGTCCTCCATCGGTGCGCTGATCATCGTGCCGACACATTGGAGGAAATGACATGCCCATCATCGCCCTGATTGTCATCGGAGCTGCAGCCGGTTTCCTCGCCACCCGTCTAATGCGGATCGAGGCTGATATTCCCACCACCATGCTGATAGGCATCGTTGGTGCGTTGGTAGGCGGGTTGATCCTGCGCACTTTGCTGGCCGTAATGGGCTGGCTCTCAGGATTTGTCGGAGCCGTATTGGGCGCGCTGCTGGTGATCTGGCTCTGGCAGACTTACATACGTCGCTGAGCGCTTGACCTGCGCTAATTTCTGCGGCCAGTTTCCGGGTATATTTATCTTGAAAGGTTTCTCATGTCTCGTGATCTGACCACCGGCGATGTCGCCCTGATGGGGGTGCCACTGGACCTGCATTCCTCGTTCCTGCAAGGCCCCGCGTTTGCCCCGGGCCGCATCCGCGAGGCGCTGCATTCCGGAGCGGCCAACCTGACCGCCGAGGATGGCACCGATCTGGGTGCAACCGACCGGTTCAAGGATACCGGCGATCTGGATGTGTTCGAGATGATGGGACAGGAACCTATCGACCGGATCGAGGCAGGTGCAGCCGCCCGGATCGAAACCGGCGCGCGGCTGTTGTCGCTGGGGGGCGATCACTCAGTTGCTTTCCCGCTGATCAAGGCCCATGCAGACCGGTATGAGGGTCTGAACATCCTGCATATCGACTCGCATCCCGACCTTTATGACAGCCAGCAGATCGGCCCGCTGGGCCATGGCTGCCCCTTTGCCCGTGTGATGGAGACCGGCAAGATCAATCGGCTGGTGCAGGTCGGCATCCGCACCATGAACAAGCACCAGCAGGAACAGGCCGACAAGTTCGGGGTCGAGGTGATCGACATGCGCAGTTGGCACCCCGGTCTGGACATCAGCTTTGATGGCCCGGTTTACCTGTCACTGGACCTCGACGCGCTGGACCCGGCCTTTGCCCCCGGCGTCTCGCATCACGAACCCGGCGGCCTCAGCACGCGTGAAGTGATCGGTCTGATCCATCGGTTCAAAGGGCAACTGGTTGGCGCGGATATTGTCGAACTGAACCCGCACCGCGACCCCTATGGGATGACCGCCATGGTGGCGGCGAAATTCGTCAAGGAAATTGGCGCGCGGCTACTCAGTTTCTAGCGTGCATCACAGGTCGCGGCGGCTCCCAGCCGGGGGGCCGCGCGTGTCGTCATGTCGAACATGTTGGCCTCGGACGCGGTCATCCAGTGCATCTCGTCCTCGGTCGCGGCATCTAGCGTGAACCAGTAAAAGTCAGGATCGACGCCGATATCTTCGAAATAATCGAGGTACCGGTCATGTTCCGGATGACCTTCGGGCAGGTCTGCGGCAACGAACCCACCGCCACCCCAACTGTGGACCCCAACGCAGGCACCGGGTTCCAGCACACGCCGGTTGCCCGCAAGAAACAGATCGGTCCCGCCCGAGGCGACCAGCCCATTTGATGGCACCACCGTATCGAACCCTTCTTCTCGCACCACGCGGCTGAAGACGACATTCGAATCGTCATCGACCGAGCCTTCGATATTCTGCAGCACCAGCGTCTTGATGTCGGGATTTCCGGCAATGACCTCTTCAAACGCGCTAAGCGTCGTGTGGTCAATCGTGCCACTGGCGATGATTTGATCCCCCTCCGGGGTGAAGCTGACCGGAGCGTACTGATCCGAGCACGCCACCAGCAGGGACAGCGCAGCGGCCAGAGTAGGAAATTTGAAGGTCATCGATATCCCTCGTTCTGTCTTATGCCCTATTGCCGAGGTGGCCGGGCCTTGTAAACCGGCAACTGCCAACCGAACAGCAGGGATCCGGCGCGCAGCGCCCAGCAAACCAAGGCGCACAGTCCCAATGCCGGCAGGCCGCCCAGCCCAAGTTTCATCGCCAGCACCGCCACCAACGACCCAGCAAAGGCGCAGGAAACATAAAGTTGGCCTTGTTTCAGCACCAGCGGCACCTCGTTGCAGACGACATCGCGCATCAGCCCGCCCAGGCAACCGGTGGTCACGCCCATCAGCACCACGATGACGCCGGACTGGCCCAGCGACAAGGCCGCGCCCGTTCCGGCAGCCACCGCGATGGACAGGGCAAAGCTGTCCAGCCAGATCAGCCAGTTGTACCGGCTTTCCACCAAATGAGCGGTAAAAAACACCAGTACCGCCGCACCACACGCAATCAGGATGTAATCGGGCTGGCCGACCCAAAAGATTGGGTGCCGGTCCAGCAGCAGGTCGCGCACCGTGCCACCACCCACCGCCGTCAGGCAAGCGATGAAGGCAAATCCCACCAAATCCAGCTGCGCCCGGCTGGCCACCAACGCACCGGTGAGCGCAAAGACCAGAACCGAGGTGTAGTCCAGCAGGGCAAGTCCGTTCACGCCTGTGCCTTCTTGGGCTTGAAGGGCGCCATGCCTGCACGCGCCAACTCGTCCGCGCGCTCATTCTCGGGGTGGCCCGCATGGCCCTTGACCCATTCCCAGGTCACTTGGTGACGCTCTTGCGCCTCATCCAGACGCTGCCACAGGTCGACATTCTTGACCGGCTTCTTGTTCGAGGTTTTCCAGCCGTTCCGCTTCCATCCGAAAATCCAGCCGGTGACGCCATTTTTCACATAGGCGCTGTCAGTGATGATGGTGATCTCCGAGGCGCGCTCTAATGTCTCCAACGCGCTGATCGCGGCCTGCAGCTCCATCCGGTTGTTGGTGGTCTCAGCCTCTCCGCCGCTGAGCTCGCGCTCTTTCAGGACGGTGTCGCCTTCCATTGCGCGCAGCAGCACGCCCCAGCCACCGGGGCCGGGATTTCCGGAACAGGCGCCATCGGTATAGGCAAATAAATCAGGCATGGGCAAACACCAGAATGAATCCGTCGTAAGACCCGGCCAGACCTTTGCCGACGCCACGTTGGGTCCGGGCGATAGTGAATCCTGCAGTGACGAGGGCGTCTTCGATCTCGGCCTCCGAGTAGTAGCTATAGTACCGATCCAGATCGTCGCGATGCTCACCAGTACCCAGTTTCATTCCCAAAAAGAACTGACCACCCGGCTTCAGCGCCTTGTGGATTGCGCTCAGGTGGCGCGGGAAATCCGCGCGGGGGGCGTGCAGCAGCGAAAAGCTGGCATAGACCCCGTCAAATTTCGATATCTCGGTGACATCATCGAAAGTACCCAAATGGGCATCGACACCGTTGTTGCGCGCATGTTCGACAAACGCAGGGGTGGCATCCAGCGCCCGTACCTTCAGCCCCTGCCGCATCAGGAACGCACTGTCCGATCCGGGTCCCGAACCCAGATCCAACACATATCCCCCAGTATTGACCTCATCGACGAAGGCTTGGCGCGCCTCAAGCTGCTCGGGTGGTAGTGGAATTTTCAGATAATCAGCTACGCGGTTCGTATAGGCTTCGATGGTTTTCTGATCCGGCATCAAGCGGGCTCTCTCAATACGCGCGGCACTTTGAATTCTACATTCTCGGTTGCGGTTTCGACGGGTTCAACCGTCACGTCGTAATGGTCGCGAAAGGCGTCGATCACCTCGTTCACCAACACTTCGGGGGCCGAGGCCCCTGCCGTTATGGCGACGCTGGAAATACCCTGCAACGCTCGCCAGTCGATCTCGGTCGCGCGCTGGACGAGTTGCGCGTAACCGCAGCCCGCGCGCGAGGCGACTTCGACCAAACGGCGCGAGTTTGACGAATTGGGGGCGCCTACCACAAGCAATGCATCGGATTTTGGTGCAACCGCCTTCACCGCCTCTTGCCGGTTGGTGGTGGCATAGCAGATGTCTTCCTTGTGCGGTCCGACAATGGCCGGGAACCGGGCTTCAAGCGCGGCGATAATGTCCTTGGTATCATCAACCGAAAGGGTCGTTTGGGTAACAAAGGCCAGCTTTTCGGGGTCGCGCACAGCGACATGTGTTACGTCTTCAACCGTTTCGACCAGCAGCACTTCGCCTTCGGGCAGCTGCCCCATTGTGCCGACGGTTTCGGGGTGGCCCTTGTGGCCGATCATGATCATCTGCAGCCCCGCATCAGCGTGGCGCTGCGCCTCAACATGGACCTTGGACACCAGCGGGCAGGTGGCGTCGACATAAATCATCTCGCGCTTGGCTGCGGTGGCAGGCACCGACTTTGGCACGCCATGGGCGGAAAAGATCACCGGGCGGTCATCGGGGCATTCGTCAAGTTCCTCGACAAACACCGCACCCTTGGCGCGCAAACCGTCGACCACGAATTTATTGTGCACGATTTCATGGCGCACATAGACCGGCGCACCCCATTTCTGCAGCGCCATTTCCACGATCTTGATGGCACGGTCCACACCGGCACAGAACCCGCGCGGGGCGGCCAGATACAGTGTCAGCGGCGGCTTGGTCATATGGCGGTCTCCTTGCCTCAGACAAGTAGGTCTTTTCATTGCCATGGTCCAGACAGCTGAGCGTCATTTCCCTGACATGAATCGCTGTTAGCACAAGGATGTTTTCAGCACCTATCCATTTAGAAGCAGTGCGGCCAGGGCTTCTGGCCCTGGCCGCACGTAATATCGAGACCCCATGGATGAGTGAGTGGTGGGGTTTGGTGGTGTTTTTGGTGGTGCTACTGTCCGCCGGCTGCGGCGACGCTGCGCGGTTCAACGGGCATCTCGCGCGGAGGGCGGCCGATAACGTCGCGCAAATCCTCCAGCTCGATGAAGTTGTCCGCCTGGCGGCGCAGCTCGTCCGAGATCATCGGCGGCTGGCTGCGAATGGTCGAGACGACCGAAACACGCACGCCCTGCCGCTGCAGGCTTGCAATCAGCGGGCGGAAATCCCCATCGCCCGAAAACAGCACAATATGATCGACACGTGGTGCCAGTTCCATGGCATCGACCGTCAGTTCGATATCCATGTTCCCTTTGACTTTCCGACGCCCCATGCTGTCGGTGTATTCCTTGGCCGGTTTTGTGACCATGGTGAAGCCGTTGTAATGCAGCCAGTCCACCAGAGGTCGGATCGGGGAATACTCGTCATTTTCCAGTAGCGCTGTGTAGTAGAAAGCTCTAAGCAGTTTGCCTCTGCGCATGAATTCCTGACGCAGCAACTTGTAGTCGATATCAAACCCTAGTGCTTTGGCGGCTGCATAAAGATTCGAGCCGTCGATGAACAGCGCTAGCCGTTCGTCTTTGTAAAACATAAAATGGTCCTTCCGGTATAAGCCACCGCACCGTAGCTCAGTGAGTGAAAATGAATTGGTCAGTGCAATGGTGCGCCTAAAATAGTTCTTTTGGCATATATCGCAAGTATTCTCTGTTCCGAATATGGGGTTCGAAGTGGACAAATCTTTGTCAGAAGCGGTCATTGCGCTGGGCGCAAATCTCAGTCTGAGAGGTAATGGGCCCAAGGTGACACTTGAACAGTCGCTGACTGCGATGGCCCAAGCTGGTCTGGTGATTCGCGCGAAAAGCCGATTTTTCGCCACGCCCTGCTTTCCCGCGGGGGCCGGGCCGGACTACGTCAACGCAGCGGTTTTGATCGAAACGGACCTGACACCGCACGAAGTTCTGGGCCTGCTGCACCATATCGAACATGATTTCGAACGCGCCCGCGAACAGCGCTGGGGGATGCGTACACTGGACCTTGATCTGGTTTGTTGGGGCGATCTTGTCCTGCCGGATGATACTGAATATCGCCGCTGGTTGACCCTTGCACCCGAGGATCAGGTCAAATCCGCCCCTGATCAGTTGATCCTACCGCATCCGCGTCTTCAGGATCGCGCTTTTGTGCTGGTTCCGATGGCGGATATTGCCCCGGAATGGTGTCATCCTGTACTGGACCGAACGGTAACGCAGATGGTTGCCGCGCTGCCGCCTAAGGATGTGGCAGGGGTCACGCCTCTGTGATCCTCGCAATTGCGGCATTTCCTGCTTGTCAAGGCGGGGAATCGCGCTTAGATAAACCTCTTCCAGCCACGGATTCATTTACGGAGAGCGCCCCATGGCCCGCGTTACGGTTGAAGATTGTGTAGACAAGGTCCCGAACCGGTTCGAACTGGTGATGCTTGCAGCCCACCGGGCGCGCGAGATTTCTGCCGGTGGTCCGATCACCGTTGACCGCGACAACGACAAGAACCCTGTCGTGTCGCTGCGTGAAATCGCGGATGAGACCCAAAGCGCCGATGAGCTGCGCGAACGCCTGATCGAGGCAAACCAGACCCAGATCGAGGTTGATGAGCCCGAAGAAGATCAGATGGCACTGCTGATGGGTGCGGAATCGGACAAGCCTGCGGATGACGACATGTCCGAAGAAAAGCTCCTGCGCGCTCTGATGGAGGCTCAGGGCCAGGGGTAACCCAAGCAACACAAGGTGCGGACCGGATGATTTCAGCAGAAGACCTGATTGCGCTGGTCCGCAACTACAACCCCAAGACAAATGCCGACCGCATCACCCGGGCCTATGAGTTCGGCCAGCAGATGCACGAGGGGCAGACGCGTCATTCTGGCGAGCCCTATTTTTCCCATCCCGTTGCCGTTGCCGCCATCCTGACCGAACAGCGTCTGGATGATGCGACCATAATCACGGCTCTGCTGCACGACACGATCGAGGACACCAAGGCCAACTATGGCAAGGTCTCGGAACTGTTCGGCGAAGAGGTCGCCAAGCTGGTCGATGGCGTCACCAAGCTGACCAACCTGCAGCTGTCCAGCCGCGAGACCAAACAGGCCGAAAACTTTCGCAAGCTGTTCATGGCCATGTCCAAGGACCTGCGGGTCATTCTGGTCAAGCTCGCCGACCGTCTGCACAACATGCGCACGATCAAGGCGATGCGCCCTGAAAAGCAGGTGCAAAAGGCGCGCGAGACGATGGATATCTATGCGCCGCTCGCGGGCCGCATGGGGATGCAATGGATGCGCGAAGAGCTGGAGGATCTGGCCTTCCGCGTGCTGAACCCCGAAGGCCGCCAGTCGATCATCCGCCGCTTCATCACCCTGCAGCGTGAAACCGGCGACGTGATCCACCGCATCACCGGCGACATGCGGCACGAACTGGAAAAAGCAGGCATCGAGGCCGAGGTCTTTGGCCGCGCCAAGAAACCCTATTCGATCTGGCGCAAGATGCAGGAAAAGGATCAGGGCTTCTCTCGTCTCTCCGACATCTATGGCTTTCGCATCATCACCGGCTCTGAAGAAGACTGTTATCGCACGCTTGGTGCGATCCACCAACGCTGGCGCGCGGTGCCGGGACGGTTCAAGGATTATATCAGCCAGCCGAAATCCAATGGCTACCGATCAATCCACACCACCGTATCGGGACGTGACGGTAAACGGGTCGAGGTTCAGATCCGCACCCGACAGATGCATGACGTGGCTGAAACCGGTGTGGCGGCGCATTGGTCTTATCGCGATGGCGTGCGCACGGAAAACCCATTTGCTGTCGACCCGGCCAAATGGATTGCCAATCTGACTGAACAATTCGACAACGAAGAAGATCACGAAGACTTCCTCGAAGCCGTCAAGCTCGAGATGTATTCAGACCAGGTGTTCTGCTTCACACCCAAGGGTGACGTTGTGAAACTGCCACGCGGGGCTACGCCGATCGATTTTGCCTATGCGATCCACACACGCATTGGCCACGCCTGCGTGGGCGCAAAAGTGGACGGCATTCGTGTACCGCTCTGGACCCGGATCAAGAATGGACAATCGGTGGATATTATTACTGCGGACGGTCAGACGCCGCAGGTGACATGGCTGGAAATTGCGGTTACCGGCAAGGCCCGGACCGCCATCCGCCGCGCCCTGCGCGAGGTTGACCGCGAGCGGTTCATCAAGCTGGGCAAGGAACTGGCGCGCGCTGGTTTCGAAAATGTCGGGCGCAAGGCCACTGATAAAACGCTGGATACCGCCGCCAAACACCTGCGCCTGCAAGACCGGCACGAATTGCTGGCCCGTTTGGGCAGCGCCGAACTGACCGCCCACGAGGTGGTCGAGGCCGTATACCCTGAACTCACCAAGGACGAAGGCGACGCCATCTCGCCCCGTCGCGCGGTGATTGGCCTTGAACCCGGTCAGAAATTCGACCGCGCGCCCTGCTGCCAGCCACTGCCGGGCGAACGCATTGTCGGCATCACCTATCGCGGCAAGGGTGTGGTGGTCCACGCCATCGACTGTGATCGCCTGTCCGAGTTCGAAAATGAGCTTGAGCGCTGGGTCGATCTACACTGGCATTCGGGCACGCACCCCGCCGTCTATGGTGCAACGCTTGATCTGACCATCGGCAATGATGCCGGGGTGCTGGGGCGTATTTGCACATTGATCGGCGAGAAGAAGGCCAATATCTCGAATCTCGAGTTCGTCGACCGCAAGCCGGATTTTTACCGTCTGATGATCAATGTCGAACTGCGCGACCTTGAACAGCTGCATTCTCTGATGCTGATGCTCGAGGCCGAAAGCGATGTTGCAGCGGTCGAACGGTACCGGGAACGCGCAAAACCCGCCGTCGCGGCAGGCTGAGAAGGGGTGATCACGAGTGGTTTTCAAGCGCCGAGATCGCCGCTCGCCTGTCCAAGTCGCGTCAGAGTTCGTCTATCCGCGCGGCGGATGGACCCGCGCCTTTCACTACGTCAAACACCGCGTCCGACGCCTGCCTGACAGCCCCGAACGCATCGCGCGCGGTATCGGGGCAGGGGTGTTTGCCTCTTTTACACCGTTTTACGGCCTGCACTTTCTGGTCGCCGCCGTGCTGGCCCGGTTGCTGAACGGCAACATACTGGCTGCACTCAGTGGCACATTCTTTGGTAACCCGCTGACCTATGTGCCTATTGGTGTGGTCAGCCTGCAGACCGGGCATTTCCTGCTGGGCACCCGGTATCGTGAGCGTGATACCCACGGGCTGATGGGCAAGTTCGCTGACGCCATGGGTGACCTCAAAGACAATTGCATTGCCATGTTCACCGGGCGCGAGGCCGACTGGCTTGGGCTTAGTCGATTCTACGACGATGTATTCTTTCCCTACTTGGTGGGCGGCGTCATTCCGGGCATCGTAGCGGGGGTGGCCTGCACTTATCTCAGCCTGCCACTCATCCGCACCTATCAACAGCGTCGCCGTGCAAAGATCAAAGCGAAGTTTGAACAAATCAAACGGTTGGCGCAGTCAAAGGCTGACGTATCGGTAACAAACCCACTAGGCTCGACCTCAGGGACAATGAAGGATTCGAATGATGTCTGACACCCACTTGCGTCTGGGCGTGAATATCGACCACGTGGCCACCATCCGCAACGCACGTGGCGGAGCATACCCCGACCCAATCCGCGCCGCGAAGCTGGCCGAAGAGGCCGGGGCAGATGGCATCACTGCCCATCTGCGCGAAGATCGCCGCCATATTCTTGACGCCGATATCGAGGGCCTGATGGAGGCGCTGACGGTGCCGCTCAACTTCGAAATGGCAGCGACCGACGAAATGCAGAAAATCGCCCTGCGCCATAAGCCGCACGCCGTCTGCATCGTGCCCGAAAAGCGCGAAGAACGCACCACCGAAGGCGGGCTTGAAGTCGCGCGCGAGGAAAACAGGCTGGCTCATTTCATCGCTCCTCTGCGCGACGTGGGTTGCCGCGTGTCGATCTTCATCGCCGCCGATCAACGCCAGATCGAAGCCGCCCACCGTATCGGGGCCGAGGTGATCGAGTTGCACACCGGCGCCTATTGCGATTTCCACGCCGAGGGCAAGCTGGACGATGCCGCGCGTGAACTTGATGCCCTGCGCGAGATGTCCGCCTATGCCCATTCGTTGGGGCTTGAGGTCCATGCAGGGCACGGCCTGACTTATGATACCGTCAAACCCGTCGCCGCCTTCCCCGAAGTGCGTGAGCTCAACATCGGCCACTTCCTGATCGGCGAGGCCATCTTCCGCGGCCTCACCCCCGCCATCACCGAAATGCGCCGCCTGATGGATGAGGCGCGGGAATGATCGACCTCACATCTCTTGCTGTCACGGCCCTTGCCTTCTTTGTCGTTGCCGTATCACCCGGACCCGCAAATATCTCCAACGCCGCAATCGCGATGAGTTATGGGCGCAAGACCAGCCTCATCTACGGCATGGGTTTGTCCTGCGGTCTGGTCTTCTGGGGCCTGATTGCGGCAAGCGGTATGGGCGCGGTTCTGCAAAGCTCGCTCTACGTCCTGATGGTGCTCAAGGTGCTGGGCGGGTTGTATCTGTTGTGGCTTGCGTGGCAGTCGGGGCGCTCTGCGCTGCATTCTGATGCGGCAAATGTCTCCGTTCCCACCAAGGGCAAATGGTTCTGGCGCGGACTGATCCTTAACCTCTCCAATCCGAAATCAGTGATTGCGTGGATGGCGGCCTTGTCGGTTGGCCTCGGCCCGGATGACGGTTTGCTCTCCGTGGCCGCCGCAACCCTGATCTGCATAGTCGCAGGCTTTCTCAACAACTTTCTCTATTCAATGTTGTTTTCGGTCGGCGGCATGATGGCCGGATACCGCAAGTGCAGACGTTGGATCGATGGCGTTGTCGCCGGATTGTTCGCAGTCGCCGGATTGGGCCTGATACGATCGGCCTTCACCCGATGATCACCTCTGGCTTCATCGCAATCTGGATCGCCTGGCTGATGGCGGGCGGCTCTCCGGGTCCGGCGACAATGGGCATAGCCGGAACGGCAATGAACGAAGGCCGTACCTCCGGTCTGGCCTTTGCGCTGGGCATCTGCGCTGGCTCCGCCGCATGGGGCATTGCCGCGGCGCTTGGACTCTCGGCAATCATGTTGGCCAATGTTTGGGTGTTCGAGGTGATCCGCTATGTTGGCGTCGCCTATCTGGGCTGGCTCGCATTCAAGGCCTTGCGCCGCGCCCTGTCCTCGGATGAGGTGGCGCTGGGCAACCCGGTTACCGGCTCGCTGCCCACCATCTTCGCCAAAGGGGCGGCCATCCACCTGACGAACCCCAAGGCAATACTCAGCTGGGGATCAATCTACGCCATTGTCGCGCCTAACGACGCCAGCCTGTCGATGCTGTTGACCTATTTCGCAATGCTCTATGCAGGGTCTTTGCTGATTTTCGTCGGTTACGCCTTTCTGTTCTCATCCGCGCGGATGGTCAGCGCCTATCGTCGCGCCCGCCGCTGGTTTGACTTTGCCTTCGCAGGCTTCTTTGGCGTGGCCAGCTATAAGATTTTGACTGTGAGGCTGTCATGAAGGCCATAACATATCGTGGCTTTGGCCCTGCGTCGGATGTCCTTGACTTGACCGACATCCCCACACCTGACCCAGCCTCGGGCGAGGTTCTGGTGCGCGTCCATGCCAGCGGCATCAATCCCTCTGACGTTAAGTTGCGCAGCGGTGCGCGTCCGGGTGCGGTCATGCAATTCCCGACCATCATCCCCCATTCTGATGGGGCAGGCGTGATCGAGGCGGTTGGCCAAGGTGTCGATCCCGCGCGCGTAGGTGAACGTGTTTGGATATGGAACGGCCAATGGCAACGCGCCTTTGGCACCGGGGCCGAATACATCGCGCTGCCCTCCGATCAGGCCGTGCATCTGCCCGAGACCACCAGTTTTGCCGAAGGTGCCTGTTTCGGCATCCCCGCCATGACGGCGTGGTACGCGCTGTTTGCCGATGGTCCGATCACCGACCAGACCGTCCTTGTCACCGGTGGCGCGGGCACAGTTGGGCGCTATGCCTGCCAGATGGCTGCGCTGGGCGGCGCGCGGGTGATCACCACGGTCAGCTCAGACGTAAAAGCTGCCCATTCCGGCGCCTCCGAGTGGATCAATTATCGCAAACAGGACGTCGCGCAGGCCGTGATGGAGCTGACAGATGGCGCAGGCGTCGATCGCATCGTCGAGGTGGATTTTGCTGCCAACCAACCCGCCTCGCTTGCGCTGATCCGTCCCGGCGGCACCATCGCCAGCTATGCCTCGGCCTCACAAATGAAGCCTGAACTGGATTTCTATGGCTTCATGTTCAAGAACGTACGTCTGCATATGCTGATCGTCTATCAACTCGACGCCGCCGCTCGCCGCCGTGGCGAGGCACAATTGGGCGCGTGGCTGGAGCAAGGCGCGCTGAGCCATGCCGTTGTTCCGGCGGGCAATCTCACGAACGCCGCCAAGGCCCATGCGATGGTCGAGGCCGGACAAAAGCTCGGCACCGTGGTGTTGGAGGTTTGACGTGATCCTCGGTATCGGCACAGACCTCGCCAACATTGACCGCATTCAGGGTACGCTCGACCGTTTCGGCGACCGGTTTCGCAATCGTGTGTTCACCGAAACCGAACAACGCAAGGCCGAACGCAGGAAAGATACCGCAGGCACCTATGCCAAGCGCTGGGCCGCGAAAGAGGCGTGTTCCAAAGCCTTAGGCACCGGGTTGGCGATGGGCATCGCCTGGAAGGACATGTCCGTCACCAATCTGCGCACCGGTCAGCCCATCATGCACGTCACCGGCTGGGCGGCGGATCGATTGAAAGAGATGACCCCCGAAGGCCACGAGGCAATCATCCACGTCACGCTGACCGACGATCACCCTTGGGCGCAGGCCTTTGTGGTGATCGAGGCCCGCCCGCTTCAAGAAGCGCCCGCGCAGCCTTGACTTGCCCCCACCTGAGCCGCATGTAGCACCCCAACCACGCATAGACTGGAGAGAGCAGTATGGCCGAGGAAGCCAAATCCGGAAACGCCGTTTGGGAGACGATCAAAACCATCGTCTACGCCCTGCTGATTGCGGGCGTTTTCCGCAGCCTGTTCTTTCAGCCGTTCTGGATTCCGTCCGGTTCGATGAAACAGACCCTGCTGATCGGGGATTTCCTATTCGTCAACAAGATGACCTACGGCTACTCCTACGCGTCCTGCCCCAGCCTGATCATTCCAAGCGTGGGTCTTAATATCGACGCCGAGGATATCTGCGGCTGGATGCAAGGCGATGAAAATACCCGCATTCTGGGCGGAGATCCCGAGCGCGGCGATGTCGTTGTTTTCCGGCATCCGATCACGGGCCGCGACTATATCAAGCGTTTGATTGGTCTGCCTGGTGATCGCATCCAGATTCGTGAAGGCCAGATCATCCTGAACGACACCCCAGTGCCGCAAACGCCCGACGGCATATTCACCGAGATTGCTGAGCCGCAAGGCCCGCAGCGCCTGCGCCCACGCTGTGAAAACGGCCCGGTGGGCATTGGCGGCGAATGCGAAAAGTCCCGCCTGATCGAGACTTTGCCGAACGGCGTGTCATATGACGTGCTGAACATCGGCAATCAGGGCTCGGACAACACCGGCATCTATACCGTGCCCGATGGCCACTATTTCTTTATGGGCGACAACCGCGACAACTCGGCCGACAGCCGCCTGCCGCAATCTGCGGGTGGCGTCGGATATGTGCCGTATGAAAACCTGATCGGTCGTGCTGACCGCATCATGTTCTCTTCCGCTGGTCGCTCGATGCTGTTCTTCTGGACATGGCGCGGTGATCGCTTCTTCAAGGCGGTCAATTGAAGTTATCGGCGGAAATAACGGCGTTCCAGAAGCGTCTGGGGTACGAATTCTCTGACCCCGAACTGCTGGTGCGCTCGCTGACCCACGGCTCCGTGTCCTCGTCCACACGGCCCGACAATCAGCGGCTCGAATTTCTGGGCGACCGTGTGCTGGGTCTTGTCATGGCCACCGCGCTGCTGGAGGCCGACAAGCAAGCAAGCGAAGGTCAGCTTGCCCCGCGTTTCAACGCGCTGGTCCGCAAAGAGGCCTGCGCCGATGTCGCCCGCCAGATCGACCTTGGCGCGGTCCTGAAACTGGGCCGATCCGAGATGCTGTCCGGTGGCCGCCGTAAACAGGCCCTGCTGGGCGACGCGATGGAGGCCGTGATCGCAGCCATCTACCGCGATGCAGGCTTCGAGGCCGCCCGAGACGTCATCCTCGCCCTCTGGGGCGATCGCATCCACACGGTCGAGGCCGATGCCCGGGACGCCAAAACGGCGCTGCAGGAATGGGCACAAGCGCGCGGTCAGAAACCTCCGGCTTATGTCGAGGTCAAACGCACCGGCCCTGACCACGCCCCCATCTTCACCATCGCCGCCCGTCTTCAGGATGGCACCGAGTCGCAGGCCACCGCAGGCTCCAAACGTCAGGCCGAACAAGCGGCGGCCAAGGCTTTGCTGGAACGACTTTGAAATAAAAGCTACAGCCTGTGACAGGGTTCTGTAATCCGCTCTTCATCTGGCCATAAATATCTCGGGGGGTATGGGGGGCTGGCCCCCCATTTGGTCGGATTGGCATGGCCAATCCGAAACCTCTCAAACCACGCGAATGAACCCGGTCAGCCCGGTCTTCTGGTGCTCGATCACATGGCAATGAAATGCCCAGTCACCGGGATTGTCCGCCACCAGCGCGATCTCGACCACCTCATCCTTCAACAGCAGCATTGTGTCCGTCACCAGCGGCGGCAACGTGCGCAGGTTCGACTTTATCGGCATGAATGCCAAACCGTGCAGGTGGATCGGATGCAGGTTGGGGGATTCATTCCGCAGCCGTAGAACATAGCTATTGCCCATCTCCAGCGTCGCCAACGGCCCCACGTCCTGCGCCGCATCACCGGGCCACGGCGTGCGATTGATCGACCAGAAATTATACCCCAGTGAACCACAGAACCCATTGTTCGGCTCGCCACCCTCGGGCGTCCAGCCAAAAACAAACTCGTGCAGTTCCGCGTTGCCCAGATCCGGTTTGGTGATCGGATTAGTAGGCAGAGGGGAAAGCTCGCGCAGATCCCGCGCCACAGACGCCCCGGCAGCCCGCAACCCGGCCATTGCCTGCATCGGTTGACCCGGCAGCTTGGCCATCAGGTTTACCGTCTGACCTTCGTTCTCAGGCATCTTTACTGCAAAATCGACACGCTGCCCGGGGCCGACAAGTAATGGGTTCTCGGCGCTTGGCATCGCCACGTCAATCTCTATCGGATGACCGTCCCAAGCAATGATCTGCGCCGCGCCACCGTCCAGATGCAGTTTGTAGATCCGCGTCGTGTCGGTGTTGACGACACGCAATCTTACCAGTCCACCCGCCAGATGATCATAGACCGGCGCTTGCAGCCAGTTCGCTGTGTGTACGTTGCCAAACGTCCCGGCCCGTGCAGCCCCGCGCGGCGTGTATGCGGGCAGGAACGCGCACCCCTCATCCAGCCGGAAGTCGCGCAGATTGATCACTTGCTCGCTGTCAAATCCGGGGTCTTCGGGCTCGGCAATCACCATGACACCGGTCAACCCGCGGGCCATCTGCTCCATCGTCATGCAATGTGGGTGATACCAGTATGTGCCCGCATCCGGAGGTGTGAATTCATAGTCGAAAACCTCACCTTCACCCATCGGTATCTGGGTCAGATAGGGCACCCCGTCCATCGTGTTGGTGATCCGCAGACCGTGCCAATGCATCGCCGTATAGTCGGGCAGAGTATTGCGCACGGACAACCGCATCACCTCTCCCTGTTTGCCATACAGAACCGGCGGCGGTGCATCAGGTGACAGGCTGATCATGCCTTCCGTCACCTGTTCGCGCAGGGCAAATCTTGCGGGCTGGATCACCAGCGCCTGCGGGTCTGCGGCCCGCGCGAACCCACCCAGACCCAACGCACCTGCGGCAGCCCCGCTGCCCAAAAGAAACTCCCGACGTTTCATATCTTGTCTCACTGAAAGGATGATCGCCTGGCTGGGATTGGCTTGGCGCACTGCTTTGGTGCCACCCCGGGCGCATGACCGCAATGCGACAAATCCCTCTGGCCCAGAGAACTGTTCTGCTATAGGGGTGCGCACTTGCAAACAGGATCGCAGGACACATGAGCACACGCGCCGGATTTATCGCCCTGATCGGAGAGCCCAACGCAGGCAAATCCACCCTTCTGAACCGCATGGTTGGGGCCAAGGTCTCGATCGTGACCCATAAGGTGCAGACCACCCGCGCCCGCATCCGTGGTGTGGCTATGGAGGGCGATGCGCAGTTGGTCTTCGTGGATACCCCGGGCCTCTTCAAACCGCGTCGCCGACTGGACCGCGCCATGGTCGCCGCCGCATGGGGCGGGGCTGCTGATGCCGATGTGGTCGTGCTGATGGTTGAGGCCCATCGCGGCATCACCGAAGGGGTCGAGCGTATCCTTGAAGGTCTGGAAGAAATCGGTCAGGGCCGCACGATCGCGCTGGCGATCAACAAGATTGACAAGGTGCCGTCCGAGAAGCTGCTGGCGCCGACAAGCGAGCTGAACACGCGCTATCCCTTTGCCGAAACTTTCATGATCTCAGCGGAAAAAGGCCATGGCGTCGACGACCTGCGCAAATGGCTGGCGTCAAAGCTGCCCGAAGGCCCGTGGCTGTACCCCGAAGATCAGATCGCCGATCTGCCCTTGCGCATGATCGCCGCCGAGATGACGCGCGAAAAACTGACCCTGCGCCTGCATCAGGAATTGCCCTATCAGTTGACCGTTGAGACCGAGAACTGGGAAGAGCGCAAGGACGGCTCTGCCAAGATTGACCAGATCATTTATGTCATGCGCGATGGCCACAAGGGCATCGTGCTGGGCAAAAAGGGCGAAACGATCAAAGCAGTCAGTCAGGCCGCGCGCGCCGAGCTGGAAGAGTTCCTCGACCGTAAGATCCACCTGTTCTTGCAAGTCAAAGTCCGGCCCAACTGGTTGGAGGAATCCGAGCGTTACTCAGAAATGGGCCTGGATTTCAAAGACGGCAACGCATGACACGGGCCAAGAATTTTCGTCGAAAATTCTCGCGCCAGGCAGAAAGCGCAGCGCGATGACCCGGCTGACAGCTGAATTCTGGGTACAGGCCTATCTGGCGCGGCTGCGGTTTCAGGAAATACCGGGTTTTGTTGTTGCTCATGGCGATGACACCGCAGGTGCGGTGCTGGTCAAGCTCAATACGCTCGACGGTCGGGCGGTGGCATTCCAGCGCAGCTTCGACCTGATGAGTGGCGAACGAAAATGGGTGGAACTTTCCAGCGGCCCCGAGGCCGATGTGGACGCCGCCGTCACCAGGCAACGCAGCTTTGACCCCGATCTCTGGGTGATCGAGGTCGAAGACCGGCAAGGGCGTCACCTGCTGGGTGAAGAGGGCCTTGAATGATGAGCTTTTCGAATCTTCTCAAGGGTCTTGGTCACCTCGCCCAAAACCGCTAATTAGAAAACCGCTGACGCCAATACAAAGCGATCTCTCGCGGCGTACTAAAAGTAAAAGAGGTGCTCTCTTGCGCGAAACACTGAGTCAAAAGCTTCAAAGGTCGGAATTCGGTCACTGGATGCAACGGTTCGAAGGCTTCATGGTCTTCGTCGGTGTTGTTGGCCCTTTCGCGACATTGCCGCAGTTAATCAAGCTTTACCTCACCCACAGTGACCACGCGTCCGGTCAATCACTGCTGTCCTGGTCGCTATATGCCGGGCTGTCTTTTCTTTGGTTCATCTACGGCATTCTGGTCAAGAAACTACCGATCTATGTCGGCAACGGTATTTCGACGGTGCTCGACCTGCTGATGGTCGTCGGCATCCTGATCCACGCCGGGGTGACGTTTTAGGTAGGCATGTCTGCAAAAAAGCGGGAACCTCGCTTTAGAAGCTGACAGGTTCCCTGATGGCGCGATCAATCCGCGTCGCCGAAGTAGACAAAACTCATCTTGTTTCCCTCTGGGTCGCGCGCATAACCACCAAAGAAATTCGGGCTATATTCGGGGCGCGGTCCCGGATCACCTTCGTTTGTTCCACCGTTGGCAAGGGCTGTTGCATGGGCTTCCCGGACTTCCTCCTCGCTTTGGCACAGCAGACCGACCATGTTGCCATTTCCAACCGTCGCTGCCTCTTTGTCGAATGGCTTCGACACCCAAATGGAACCGCCACCGCGCAGCTCATAGCAGACCGCGTGCGGCAAGTATTCGGCCAAGACTTTGCCGCCGATCCGGGGCAAAACCGCGTCATAGTAAGTGCGCGTTTTGGCGACATCATTTGAGCCGATCACGACGTAGTTTAGAGACATATTTCGAATCCTAGTGTTAAGAACGTAAAGAGAACATTAGTGTGCCTACTGATCTTGTGCAATGGCATTCTGGCAGTACAGCATAGCCTGCCTAACCTTTTTGCACTTTGAACGCGGAACGGTCATAAGATTTCCTGAAGACATCTGGTGATTGGACGAGGTTGAACTTGGATTGGCGTGATCATGGCATACTCCTGACGTCTCGCCGTCATGGTGAAACGGCGGCGATAATCGAGGTTTTCACCGAAGCCCATGGCCGTCATGCGGGTGTTGTACGCGGTGGCACCAGTCGCAAGATCGCGCCCATCCTGCAACCCGGTGCACAACTGGACGTACTGTGGCGCGCCCGGCTTGAGGAACATATCGGCACCTTTCAGGTCGAACCCCTGCGGTCGCGTGCAGCGGCGGCGTTTTCCGGGCGGCTTGCGCTGTCAGGGCTGAACGCGGTGGTGGCTTTGCTGTCTTTTTGTCTGCCTGAACGTGAACCGCACCCCGCGATTTACAGGCAGACCGAACAATTGATGGACCTGCTGGGGCAGGATGAGGTTTGGCCGTTGGCCTATCTGCGATGGGAGCTGGCCTTGCTGGAGGAGCTGGGCTTCGGCCTCGATCTCTCGGCCTGCGCAGTGACAGGGGCGACCGAAGGGTTGATCTATGTCTCGCCAAAAACCGGCCGTGCGGTCAGTGCCGCGGGGGCGGGGGAATGGGCTGACAAGCTGTTGCCACTGCCACCCTGTCTGCGCAGCGAAGGGTCGGCACCAGATACCGAGATTGCCGATGCATTGCGCACGACCGGGTATTTTCTGGAAAACCATCTGGCCCCTTCACTGGGCAACACGCCTTTGCCAGATGCGCGCGCACGGTTCGTGGCGCAGTTCATTCGACGGCTTTGAACACCATTTCATGCCCATTCTCATTGCGCAGGATCAACACATCGCCTGACACTTCGGATTGGGTCATCGACATCAGCGCGGCGAAATAGAACCCCTCAGCCTCCAACCCAGCACAGGCCGCCCGGGTTGCGGCCAGATCGGCGATCTCGAACCACGGATAGGGGGCGTTCAACGTGCCCGAATAGGTGTTGCATGGGGCATTGCCCGCGATCCGCCCTTCTTCGGGAAAGCGCAACAGAGCACTTGCCTCAAAGGGTTGTCCATCGATTTCCTGCAGCGCCCATGCCTGATCCGCCGCGCCATAGGCGGCGACGGTCTCATCCTTGTCGCATTGGAACAGGGCGACAAGGGGCAGGATCAGAGCCAGACGTACCATCGCAATATCCTATCAATAGGGGTTCGCACCGGTGATCAGTTCTTCGCGCACTTCAAGGCGCGGTCGCCAGTTGTATTTGGTATCTTCACGCACTGGCGCCCAATGCAGAACGCCGCTGTTCCGCCACGGGTCGAGTATGATGCCTTCGTACATTGAATCCCCCTTGGCGCTGATCAAAGCCGAGTGGTGAATAATTCGAAACGCAGTCGGAGGCGACGTGACCCAGTGCAGGTCCAGCGTCCGGAAATTCTCTTGCTTCAGACGTGTGGACACGGCTTGTGCCCAGTCGTTGCACAGACCCTTTTCGCGAAAGCCGTTGATGATCTTGGCATTGTGAATGAGCGCCGGATCAGTGACATTCCAGTCCTGTTTAAGCTGGCTCGAATAGGAATAGGATATCTCGGCCGCGCGGCGCGCCTCAGCCGGGTCAACTTCGGGGCTGAGATTTTGGATCGCCTGTGCCAACTGGTCGACGTCGTCGGACCCGGTGACCGGAGCCATGGCGCATCCGGCGAGGGCCACACAGGTGGCCAAAACTGCGATAATGATTTTCACGCTCGATTCTCCTCTGGCCAGCGCGGGGGCTGGTTTTGGTTGACGCCGTTTAACCGATTTCTGCAGCCGATCCGAGGGGGAAGTTTCGCCCGTGCGACCACAAATCCGAGTTGTACAACACAGAAGATTGCGGCCTGAGGGTCTGTACAACACGGAAGAAAAAGAAAACCCGGCGCGAGGCCGGGTTCAGTTGGGGAAACCGCGTCGGTCCGGGTGTTACCCCAGCAACCGCCGCGCGATGACTTGTGCCTGAATTTCAGCGGCACCCTCAAAAATGTTCAGGATGCGTGCGTCGCACAGCACGCGACTGATTTTGTATTCCAGCGCAAATCCGTTGCCGCCATGGATCTGCAAACCGTTGTCTGCCGCGGCCCAAGCCACACGGGCACCCAGCAGCTTGGCCATCCCGGCCTCAAGGTCGCAGCGTTGGCCGTGGTCTTTTTCCCATGCGGAATAATAGGTTAACTGCCGCGCGATCATGATCTCAACCGCCATCATCGCCAGTTTGCCCGAAACACGCGGGAAGTTGATCAGCGATTTGCCGAACTGCTTACGGTCCTGCGCATATTGCATGGCGATGTCCAAAGCGCTCTGCGCCACACCAATGGCACGGGCGGCTGTCTGGATGCGGGCGGACTCGAAGGTTTCCATCAACTGCTTGAAACCTTTGCCTTCTTCGCCACCCAGAAGGTTTTCGCCCTTCACTTCGAAGCCATCAAAGCCCAGCTCGTATTCCTTCATGCCGCGATAACCCAGCACCTCAATCTCGCCACCGGTCATACCGGGGGTGGGGAAGGGGTTCTCATCGGTTCCAGGTGTCTTTTCAGCTAGGAACATCGACAGGCCGCGGTGATCGGTACTGTCGGGATTGGTGCGCGCCAACAGGGTCATCACATGGGTGCGCGCAGCGTGCGTGATCCATGTTTTGTTACCCGTTATCTTATAGTTACCATCCCCACCCTTGATAGCCCGCGCCCGCAGGCTGCCCAGATCTGACCCGGTGTTGGGCTCGGTAAATACGGCGGTTGGCAGGATTTCGGCGCTGGCGAGTTTCGGCAGCCAGTTGGCTTTTTGCTCATCCGTGCCACCCGCGATGATCAGTTCAGCCGCGATTTCGGACCGGGTACCCAAAGAGCCCACGCCGATATAGCCGCGCGACAGTTCCTCGGAGACCACACACATCGAGGCTTTGGACAACCCAAAGCCGCCAAATTCCTCGGGGATGGTCAGGCCGAACACACCCATTTCAGCCAGCTCTTCGATGATCTCAATCGGGATCAACTCGTCTTTGAGGTGCCATTCATGGGCATTTGGTTCAACCTTTTCCTGCGCATAGCGGCGGAACTGGTCGCGGATCATCTCCAACTCTTCGTCCAGACCCGAAGCGCCAAACATAGTGGCACCCGATTGGTCCTGCATCAGCTCAACCAGACGGGTTCTGGCGGCCTGAGAATTGGCCTGCGCCATCAGGGTTTGCACCTCACTGCACTGGAACCCAGAAAGTGCATCCCAGCCAAGGCCAAGATCTTTCAAACGAACGACTTCGCCTTGGTTCATCGGGATGCCGCCTGCGATTTGATGCAGGTATTCTCCGAATGCGATCTGATGCAGCAACTGCTCCATCTCGCCAAATTTTCCTTCAGCCTGAAGCGCCTCGGCCCAGCGTTGCATCTGTTGCAACGACTGGTGGTAGGTTGCCAGCCAGGACAGTCCATGGGCGGCTGTCTGGTGCGCTTCGATCAGCGCGCCCGAGATGCGTCCGTCGCTTGTCACCATGGCACGAACCGATGTCCGCGCCTTGTCGAATACAGATTCAACTGCGGGCAAAGCGGCCGCGCTGAGTGTCAGAAGGTCAGGCAAAACTGCTGGCTGTGTCATGTTCGTCAAATCCTGTCCGTCATGGGCCATGAATCACGTCCTTTGCTGGGTCGTTTGGTCATATCATGCTGCACGTGCAGCGCAACAAAAATACGTATTTAGCCAATAAATAGTTCAAATATTTCACATACGAATTGCGGTGCAGAAAAAACTTGAACTGATATGAAGAGCCGATGGAACTGTTTTCACTGATGTCCCTGCAAGAATTATACCTTGCCCTTGTCGTGGCATTTGTCGCGGGTTGGGTCAAAGGCATGGTCGGTTTTGCCATGCCGATGGTTCTGGTGTCGGGGCTCAGCATGATGCTGCGGCCCGAACTGGCGTTGGCGGGTTTGATCCTGCCCACGCTGGTCACCAACGGGGTACAAGCCCTGCGCGAAGGGGTGCCTGCAGCGGTGGCCTCGGTCCGTAAATTCCGGGTGTTCCTAATGGTCGGACTGGTCTGCCTGTTGGCCAGCGCGCAGTTGATCAACGTATTGTCACCCAAGGCCTTCCTGCTGATCCTCGGCGCTCCGGTCTCGTTTTTTGCACTGGTGCAACTGCTGGGGCTGAAACTTACGATGCAGGCACCTTCGTTGCGGATTGAGGTCATGGTCGGTGCTGTGGCTGGCGCTGTCGGAGGCATCTCGGGTGTGTGGGGACCGCCAACCGTGGCCTATCTGACAGCGTTGAACACCCCGAAAAAAGATCAGATGCGGGTGCAGGGGGTGATCTATGGACTGGGGGCCTTGGCACTTATTGTGGCGCATCTCGGCTCGGGTGTTTTGCGGACCGAGACGGCGGTGTTTTCTGCGCTGCTCATCATTCCGGCACTGGTTGGAATGCGTGGTGGTCAATTTCTGCAGGATCGCATTGATCAGGCCCAGTTCCGCAGGCTCACACTTTTGGTTTTGCTGATTGCCGGGCTGAACCTGCTGAGACGCGGCCTTATGGGTTAACCGCGTCTTTCGACAAGGCGGAACGCGAAGTGTAGGCCCAGCATCAGAAAGAACAGGCCTGATATGTCACCAATCAAAAAGGCGATGTATTCAACGGTTGTGCTGCCAAACGCTGTGTTGGTGAGAACTGAAACCAGAACCGAGGTCAATATCCCAACCCCCATCACGCACAGCCAGCAAGGATTACGGTCGGCGCGTGGGAACAGGTCCCAACCAACCGCTTTGCAAGCATAAAATACCGCAGGTACGATTGTCACGGCGATGGCAATCGCCAACAATCTGCTTGGGAGGAACACATCCCAGCCACCGATCATGGCAAAGACGATTACAACACCCGGCAACAGCGCAAAAATCGCACGCCACCCCAAAAGCCATGCCGACAGGACCCGCACACCATGTGGAAGGAACAGCAGGCTGGCATGGCTGGGGTATTCCGGAAAAAACATATTCTGAAGCGGCATCAGAACCTCGAAGGTGAGAAGCGATGCAACAACATAGGCCAAAGAGGCATAGAATGTATCAGAGGCCCATCTGTTCACGGGAGTCAGCCGATTTCAGATTTCAGGCGGCGATCACCTGGGTGCATGAACCAAATACCGACCGCGATTGGCGCTTCCGCTCTGCGAAAGATAACCTTTTTGCACCAGCGACTTGAGAGCGCGGAAGAATGTGGGCCGCGAGACGCTTTGAACCAGCGTGTGCTCGATCAGACCAAAGGTCCGCACCTCTTGATCGTTTTTCGACAGCTCTTCGGCTGCATAATATATGTCACGCTCGACCGGGGACAGTTCTTCCAGCCCCAGAGTGCGTTCCATGCTTTGCATCAGTTTGCGAAGTTCAGTGAGTTTCGAAATTTCAGTCATAACCTGCCTATAGTTTCCCGTGTCGAACCGAGGCACGTCAAAAGGCTATAGCCCTTGGAATACATCAATCTGACACCCATCCCCGAGTGGAAATAATCGTTACCTTCTGGGGCAGCCCGGAACGTTGTGTGAGCAAGGTCGTCCAGATCGCCCATCGTTAAAGTTTGATGGAAGCCGCAGCAATAACAACGGCCCACATCGCTTCATAGGTATGACGGGTTAGCGCAAATTGCGTGTTCTCGCAATGAACTTGTCGTGAGCGTTCGGGCGTCACAACGAAATCCCAAATGGAACGGGGCCATGTCGGCCCCGGTTCCGATCAGCCAATTGCGACGGCTTTGATATCTTCGTCAATAAAGGGCAGGTATTGCTCGAAATTCGTAGCAAACATCTGCACCAGTTTTTCAGCCTGTTTGTCGAAGGCTTGCTGGTCGTCCCAGGTGCGGCGCGGATCCAGCAAAACCTCGGGCACGCCCGGTACCGATACCGGTACATCGAAGCCGAAATTCGCATCCTTGCGGAATTCCGCGTCGGTCAGCGAACCTTCGAGTGCGGCCGTCAGCAGGGCACGGGTGGCTTTGATCGGCATCCGGCTGCCGACCCCATATGCACCACCAGTCCAGCCGGTATTCACCAGCCAACAGGTCGCTCCGTGCTGGGCAATCTTATCGCGTAGCAGGTTGCCATAGGCCTCGGGCCTGCGGGGCATGAAGGGTGCACCGAAGCAGGTCGAGAATGTGGGCTGCGGTTCGGTTACGCCACGTTCGGTCCCGGCCACCTTCGAGGTGAAGCCGGACAGGAAGTGGTACATCGCCTGAGCAGGCGTCAGCCGTGCGATCGGAGGCAGAACACCGAACGCATCACAGGTCAGCATGATGATGTTTTTGGGATGTCCGCCCATCGCCGTTTTTGACGCGTTCGAGATATACTCCAACGGATAGGCACAGCGCATATTCGCGGTCAGCGAGTCATCGTTGAAATCCAGCTCTTTGGTCTCGGGATCAAAAACCATGTTCTCGATCACGGTGCCGAACTTGCTGGTGGTTGCGTAAATTTCCGGTTCGGCCTCGGCGTTCAGATTGATCGTCTTGGCATAGCAGCCGCCTTCAAAGTTGAAGGTACCGCGATCTGACCAGCCATGCTCATCATCGCCGATCAGGGTGCGCGCAGGATCAGCCGACAAGGTGGTTTTACCTGTGCCCGACAAGCCAAAGAAGACGGCGGTATCGACCGGGTTCCCAACCGCGTGGTTCGCCGAGCAATGCATCGGCATCACGCCTTTTTCAGGCAGCATGTAGTTCAGCAGCGTAAAGACGGACTTCTTGTTCTCGCCGGCATATTCGGTGCCACCGATCAGGATCAGCTTACGGTCAAAGTTCAGCGCGATCACGGTCTCGCTTTGGCAACCGTGTTTGGCAGGGTCGGCCTGAAAGCTGGGGCAGTTGATGATGGTGAAGTCGGCAGTGAAATCGTCCAGGTCCTCACGATCCGGGCGGCGCAGCAGGTGGCGGATGAACAGATTGTGCCAGGCAAGTTCCGTGACCATGCGCACGTTGATTGAAAAGCTAGGGTCGGCCCCGCCCACGAGGTCTTGTACGAAATAGTCGCGGCCTTTCATGTGGGCCAACATATCTTCGTACAGCGCGTCGAACCCTTCGGGGGTCATGGCGGCGTTGTTTTCCCACCAGATGCTGTCGGCGACGCTGTCTGTCTTGACGACGTGTTTATCCTTGGGCGACCGGCCGGTGAACTTGCCGGTGGTGACCAGAAAGGCCCCGCCATTGCCAAGGGTGCCTTCGCCGCGCTTCAGCGCCTCTTCGATCAGCGCCGGTTCCATGAAGTTGTAATAGACATTGCCCAGACCCTCGATGCCCTGATCCTCGAGGCGGAACTGCGGGTTAACCCGTCCAGATGTCATGTGTGTCTTCTCCTGTGGCGGCGCGGGCCATGGGCCGGATGCGCCATTGGGGCAGATACCGGAATGAGTCCGGCGGTCAAGCGCCTCTTATCATGGTATTTCAGGGCATGAACAGGAGGGTTCGAGGTAGTTAGCGCAACCAAGTTCAGGTTTAGCGCCACCAAGGAATTCTTGCCGGAAAACTGGGCAGCATTTTGTGAGTTGCAAGGCATTTTTGCCGCATAGCTGCCGCAAGAATGGCACGATTCGGAGTTACGGATTGATTCGGCGCCTTAAAACCGCCAACAATACCTCATAAAAAAGCGCATTATTGCGAATGTGAGCAGGAATAGGGGTGACCCCGATGTCGAAGATTGCACTGGTGGACGACGACAGAAACATTCTGACGTCCGTGTCCATGACACTCGAAGCCGAAGGGTTTGAGGTCGAAACATATAATGATGGTCAGGCCGCGTTAGACGCGTTCAACAAGAAACTTCCGGACATGGCCGTTCTGGATATCAAGATGCCGCGGATGGACGGCATGGATTTGCTGCAAAGGCTGCGGCAGAAAACTCAGATGCCGGTTATTTTCCTAACGTCCAAAGATGACGAAATCGATGAGGTTCTGGGCCTGCGGATGGGCGCTGATGACTATGTCAAAAAGCCGTTCTCTCAGCGGCTTCTGGTCGAACGCATCCGCGCGCTGTTGCGCCGTCAGGAAGCGATCGAAGGGGATGTGACCAACGCCACGACAGGCGATACCAAGGTCATGGAACGCGGCGAATTGCGGATGGACCCGCTGCGCCATGCGGTAAGCTGGAAGGGCAACGACGTCTCTTTGACGGTTACCGAATTTCTGTTGTTGCAGGCGCTGGCGCAGCGTCCGGGCTTTGTAAAAAGCCGTGATCAGTTGATGGATGTGGCCTATGATGATCAGGTCTATGTAGATGACCGTACCATCGACAGCCATATCAAGCGCCTGCGCAAGAAAATGCGGGTTGCCGATTCTGACTTTTCGGCGATCGAAACGCTATACGGTATCGGATATCGTTATAACGAAGAATAGGCGCGGCCGTTTTAAAGGGGTGAAGGGGTCTCGTGCGCGATACTGAACAAGCCAACGAAGTGCGCGACGCGGATGTCGTTCTGGGGGATGATTGGGTCATCCCCCCAGATTCTGAGTCTGCCGAGTTGCAGGCCAAGAGATCGCGGCGAAATCTATTTTCGCTGCGATATTCACCTCTGGCGCGCCGGATCATTACCTTCAACCTTATCGCCCTGGTTATTCTGGTGGCGGGTCTGCTGTATCTGGACGATACACGCAAAGAGCGGGTTCAACAGACGGCGCAAAATCTGGTTGGGGATGCGCAGCTTGTCAGCAATGTGTTTGAAACCCAGCTGCGGCAGCCGTCAACCAGCGGCGCGGTAACGCTCGACGTGCGGGACACCCTGTCCGGGCTAAGCCTTCCGGAAGGGGGCGAGGTCTTTGTGTATGATAACACAGGTACGCTGATTGGTTGGACACGCGGAGCATCACCGAATGCCGAATTGCCGAACCTTCTGCGGCAGGAGGCCGACACGGCCTCGGGCAGTACGTTGATCAGCGATGCGCTCAATGCGGTTTGGAACGGGGTTTCCGCCGTTTTCAATAGCAAATCAGAAACTGAGACACCGACGCTGGCGCAGCGTGTACAGGAACTGATCCCGCAGACGCTGCGGGGTGGATTGCAGGTACAGGCGGTTCAGGACGACAAGGGCCAGACAGTGATCGTGGCCGTGGCCCCGATACTGGTTGACGATACGCCCGTCGGGGCTGTTGCCATGGCAGGCCCCGCAGGTGAGATCGATGCATTGGCCCGCAAAGAGCAAGAGCGCATCCTTCAGATGTTTGTCGTTGCGTTGCTGGTTTCCATTGGTCTTAGCCTCGTTCTGGCCTCGACCATTGCCAACCCTCTTGCTGATCTGGCCGCTGCTGCAGAGATGGGCAAGGATCGGGGGGCTGGGGTGAACCCGGGCCGTATCCGTATCCCCGACCTCAGTGCGCGCCCGGATGAGATTGGTCGCCTTAGTCAAGCTTTACGCGGAATGGTCACTGCGCTTTACAACCGGATTGATGCGAACGAACAGTTCGCCGCAGATGTGGCGCACGAGATCAAGAACCCACTTGCCAGCCTGCAATCTGCCGTTGGCACGATGCGTATGGTCAAACGTGACGACCAGCGCGAAAAGCTATTGGGCGTGATTGAGCATGACGTGCGCCGGCTGGATCGTCTGGTCAGCGATATCTCGAATGCCTCAAGGCTGGATGCGGAGCTGGTGAAAGAGGAAGAACAATCCTTTGATCTTCTTAATCTGCTTGGAAATATCAGCCAGTTTCTGGGCGAGGATGCCCGATCGAAAGGGATCGAGTATATCACTGATTTGCCGTCTGGTCCTATCGTGGTCAACGGGCTCGAAGCACGCCTTGCGCAAGTTTTTGTCAATCTGATTACGAATGCGATTTCCTTTTGCGAGGACAAAGACGCCATTCGCCTCTGGGTGCGGCGCCGTGACAACCGGGTGTTGGTCGTGGTTGAAGACACCGGCCCAGGCATCCCTGATCAGGCCCTGACCAAGATATTCAAGCGTTTTTACTCGCAACGCCCCGAAGAGCATTTCGGCAACAATTCAGGCCTTGGGCTGGCGATTTCGAAACAGATCGTCGAGGCGCATGGCGGCGTGATCTGGGCCGAAAATATCCGCCCGACCGAAGCCGACATCACCTCGGACCCGCTAGGTGCGCGGTTTGTGGTTGGACTGCCTGTCTAGGCCATGGGCGAGGCCCCTTTCTCTGACATTGCAGATCAGGATACAGCTTGCTTTCATGCGACATGCGTTGCGGTACGGGGCGCAGGTATATTGATCATCGGCGCGTCGGGCGCGGGAAAATCAGCGCTGGCCCTGCAGATGATGGCGCTTGGGGCGCAGCTTGTCGCTGATGATCGCGTTGATCTCCGATCGCAGGAGGACCACGTGATGGCTGCCGCTGTTCCACAGATCCAAGGATTGATCGAGGCGCGTGGGATCGGGTTGCTAAGGGCTGAAACTGCAGGGCCTGTTCCGCTCGCCTATATCGTGGACCTTGATCACACCGATCCCGCGCGGCTGCCCGAGCCCGAAGAAGTTCGACTGCTGAGGCAATCTGTTCCCTTGCTTCGGGTTGCCGGTGTACCCAATTTGGCGGCAGGACTTATTCAACTCGTGAAAATGGGGCGTGTGGCCCCGGAATGGCCGAATACATGACAGCACAACAGCGCGTCGTTCTGGTGACGGGCCCCTCGGGTGCAGGGCGTTCAACGGCGATCCATGTGCTCGAAGATCTTGGCTTTGAAGCGATTGATAACCTGCCGATGGGATTGCTGGTTCGATTGGTCGACAGTTCAGAGCCAACGCGCCCAATGGCTTTGGGTATTGATACGCGCAACCGTGATTTTTCGACGATCGGTTTCATTGAACTTGCTGCCAAGCTGGGACGGATGGAAGATGTTGAGCTGACAATTCTGTATCTGGATTGCAATGACGAGGTGCTGTTGCGCCGGTTCTCGGAAACCCGTCGTCGCCACCCGGTTGCCACGGATGCCAGCCCTGAAACCGGTGTTCGGCAAGAAAAAGAGCTGTTGGCACCGATTCGCGAGATTGCTGATACGCTTATCGACACAAGCACGCTGAATGTTCACCAACTACGTGAAGAGGTCGAGCGCTGGTTCGCCCCAAAAGGCGGGCGGCATCTGGCGGTTTCGGTCGAGTCCTTTTCGTATAAACGTGGTCTTCCGCGCGGTTTGGATATGGTGTTCGATTGCCGTTTTCTGGCAAACCCATATTGGCGGCCCGAATTGCGTGCGGCAGATGGTCGAAACGCTGATGTCGCAGCCTATGTTCAAGCAGACGCGAACTATGGCGCTTTCTTCGACCGGGTCGTCGACCTGTTGATCGAATTGCTTCCTGCATTCCGCGAGGAAGGCAAAGCGCACCTTTCGATCGCTTTTGGGTGTACGGGCGGGCAACACCGCTCGGTCGCTGTGGCAGAAGCCGTTGCAAAGGCCCTTGCGGAAGGGGGGCAGCAGGTGGCAATTAGGCACCGCGAAATGGAACGACGCGCATTGAATGTGAGGCCGGAGTGATCGGGATCGTAATTGTTGCACATGGTGGGTTGGCGCGAGAGTATTTGGCCGCCACGCAGCATGTGGTTGGAAAGCAGCCCGGGCTGGTGGCCATACCGATTGAAGCCGACCATGATCGCGACGCAAAACAGGCCGAGATCTGCCGCGCCGCAGACGAGGTGGATATGGGGGATGGCGTCGTTGTCGTGACCGATTTGTACGGCGGCAGTCCTTCGAATCTCAGCCTGCGGGCCTGCGCGCCGCAGGATCGGCGAATCCTTTACGGGGCCAATCTGCCCATGCTCATCAAACTGGCCAAAAGTCGCCACTTGCCTCTGGCCGAGGCCGTGCGTCTGGCTCTGGAAGCTGGACGAAAATACATCAATGCGCAAAATGTGACGCTGGATTGACACCGGATAAATTCATATGACGACCAAGAGTTTGAAAATTATCAACGAAAAGGGCCTGCATGCCCGCGCTTCGGCAAAGTTGGTCGAGGTGGTGGAAGGATTTGATGCTCGTGCCGAGGTGTCGCGCGACGGACTTTCTGCATCCGGAGACAGCATCATGGGCCTTTTGATGTTGGCAGCGTCGCGCGGAACCACTATTGACGTTGAGACGTCCGGCCCGGATGCTGAGGCGTTGGCAGAAGCATTGGAAACTCTGGTGAACGATAAGTTCGGTGAGGGGTTCTGACTGCCGCGATACCAAGGACGGAAAGACAAGGCAATTGGCGGAAACCACGCACGAAACAAAGACCGGCCAAGTCGCAGAGCACGACACCGACGAGGGTGAAATCTACGACCGCAGAACGCTGACCTACGCAAACTCGTTTGACGATGTCTGGACGTCTACCGCCATTCGCGCCATTGAATGGTTCACAGGAAAGCTGACCATCCTGCGCATGGTCAATAAATTTGAAAAGCAAAACGAACATTACCGGGGTCAGAAGTTCTGGGGCGGTGCGCTCAAGACGATGGGTATCGACCTGACCACGCCCGCTGAACAGATCGCCCGTATCCCGAAAGAAGGCCCAGTCGTGGTCGTTGCCAATCACCCACACGGGATGGTCGATGGGATGATCTTGGCCGAATTAATTGGTCGTACCCGCAATGACTACCGCATTCTGACGCGTTCAGTTTTGACCGGCCTGGACGAGGCCGCGACCTCTTTCATGATCCCGGTGCCATTTCCGCATGACCCCGAAGCGCAGTCAAAAATGCTGGAGATGCGCAGCAAAACCATGAAACATCTGGCTGATGGCGGGGTCGTGGCACTTTTCCCGTCCGGGGTCGTCATGTCATCCGATGACTGGTTCGGGCCAGCGTTGGAAAGGGAATGGAACGTCTTTACGGCAAAAATGATCCGCCGTTCTGGTGCAAAAATTGTTCCGATCTTCTTTCCGGGCAGCAATTCCCGATGGTACCAGATCGCAAATCGGCTTTCGCCAATTCTTCGTCAGGGCCTTTTGCTGCACGAGATCGTCCGCTCCTGCAACAAGCCACAATCCCCAGTGATCGGTGACCCAATCTCCGACGAAGATATGGCGCTGTTAGAGCGGGACCCACGTGGCTTTATGGCTTGGCTCAGAAGTCACACACTGGCGCTCGGCCCTCCCCCAAAAACCTGATCCGCCTCTTCATCTGGCCCCAAAATATCTCGGGAGGGACCCCGCGCTGTCCGCTCAAGAGAGGGCAGGCCTTCTCAAATTCTATCGCGTTGGCACAGGAACCTCGCCGCGGTAGTCATAAAACCCGCGCTCGGTCTTGCGTCCCAGCCATCCGGCTTCGACATATTTCGTCAGCAGCGGGCAAGGGCGATACTTGGTGTCTGCCAACCCATCATGCAGAACGTTCATGATTGCCAGACAGGTATCCAGCCCAATAAAATCCGCCAGTTCCAAAGGCCCCATAGGGTGGTTCGCGCCCAGTTTCATCGACTGATCAATCGATTGAACATTTCCGACCCCTTCGTAAAGCGTATAGACCGCTTCGTTGATCATCGGCATCAGGATGCGATTGACGATAAAAGCTGGAAAATCCTCGGCACTGGCCGAGGTTTTGCCAAGCCGGTCCACTACTGCCTTGCAGGCATTGAATGTGGGTTCATCAGTGGCGATACCACGGATTAGCTCAACCAGCTGCATGATCGGAACCGGGTTCATGAAATGGAAACCCATGAAGCGTTCGGGTCGGTCGGTTCGACTGGCCAGCCGGGTGATGGAAATCGACGACGTGTTTGATGTCAGGATCGTATGCGGTTGCAAATGCGGTAGCAGGTCCTCAAAAATCGCCTGTTTCACCGTCTCGCGTTCGGTTGCAGCTTCGATCACCAGATCGGTTTGTCCCAGATCAGGCAAGTTCATCGTGGTCGTGATCCGCCCCAAAGCCGCTTTCACGGCATCGTCGGTAATCTTGCCGCGCGACGCCTGCCGCACCAGATTGGTCTCGATTGTCGTGATTGCGTCATCCAGAGCGTCCTGGCTGATATCGTTGAGCAGAACATCATACTCTGCCAGCGCCATCACATGAGCGATACCGTTGCCCATCTGTCCAGCGCCGATCACTCCGACTGATTTTACGTCCATGTTCTGATGCCTTTTTTCGCAGGATGTGGCGACATTAACGGCAGTTCCGTGCGGGCGGCAAGGGGATCGGGTCAGTCAAATTCGCTTCAAATGCGCGAATTAGGGAATTCGCAAGACTTGAGGCCGCAAAATGGCAACCGGGTGAAAATTTGGGTGAGTGTGATGAGCTATCAATCGATCAACGCGGGCTGTTCCGCGGAACCGATGTGTGGATATGGGGCCTCGAAACTGCGTTTCAGAGGTCCACAGCGGGAACTTGATCGCCCGTTTGTAGCGTGTTTGGGAGGGGAAGAGACCTTTGGTCGGTTCGTCGATTCACCCTTTCCCAAGATCCTTGAGCGTCGTCTGGATCGCCGATGTCTCAATCTCGGCAGCCTGTTTTGCGGGGTCGAGGCATTGACGCAGGATGCGGGTCTGCTGGAAATCGCAAACCGCGCTGAGATTTGCGTCCTGCAAATGCCCGGTCTGTTGGGTCAATCAAACCGATACTATCGCGTGCACCCGCGCCGCAATGATCGTTTCGTCGCACCGACCGCGGATTTGGTTGCGTTGTACCCCGAGGAAGATTTCACGGATATCCACTTTGTACGACATCTTCTGACGCGCCTATGGGCACGGTCGGATGCTCGGATTGAGGTCGTGGAACAGGAATTGCGTCGGGAATGGATTGAGAAAATCAGCACGTTTCTCAGGCAGCTTTCGCCTCCGGTCGTCGTATTGAGCCTCGAAGTGGAGGATTGTGCGCTGGAATCGTTCCCCCACGAACGAGTTTCGATTGATACGGCGATGATCGATGCGATTAGACCCCATTGTGCAGCGTGCCTGGATCTTCGGGTTCAGGTCTGCGGTGAGTCTGATGAGATTGAAGACATGTTGTTTGGCACCTTGCAGCAGCCAATTGCAGAACACATGATCGGTCCAGCCACGCATCGCAAAATTGCAGAAACCTTGGCGCGCACGATTAACGATCTGTGCGATTAGACAGAAAAGGCCCGCCAATGGCGGGCCTTCCAAGATTTTTCGACGAAAAATCTCCGCCGAAGATCAGCCAAGTTTCTCGGTCAGTTCCGGTACGGCCTGGAACAGATCAGCAACCAGTCCGAAATCGGCAACCTGGAAGATCGGCGCTTCTTCGTCCTTGTTGATCGCAACAATGACCTTCGAGTCCTTCATGCCTGCAAGGTGCTGGATCGCGCCCGAGATGCCGACGGCGACATAAAGATCTGGGGCAACAACCTTACCGGTCTGACCCACCTGCCAATCGTTTGGCGCGTAACCCGAGTCAACAGCGGCGCGCGAAGCGCCCACGGCGGCTCCCAGCTTGTCAGCCAGAGCTTCGATCAGTTTGAAATCTTCTTCCGAGCCGACACCACGGCCGCCCGAGACAACGACGCCAGCCGAGGTCAGTTCCGGACGATCGCTTTCGGCCACCTTGTCCTCGACCCATTCCGACAGACCGGGTGTGTCACCGACCGAGATGGATTCGACAGCAGCCGAGCCGCCTTCGCCCGCAGCGTCAAAGCTGGCGGTCCGAATGGTGACGACTTTCTTGGCGTCTTTCGATTTCACCGTCTGGATTGCGTTGCCCGCGTAGATCGGACGCTCGAAAGTCGAACCGTCAACTACGCCGGAGGCATCCGAGATCACCATCACGTCCAGAAGTGCTGCAACGCGCGGCATCACGTTCTTGGCGTCGGTGGTGGCGGGGGCAACGATATGCTCGTACCCATCAGCCAGACCCACGATCAGGGCTGCGGTTGATTCCGCAAGACGGTGACCCAGCGAGGCATCTTCGGCAACCAGTACCTTGGACACACCATCAATCTTGGCGGCAGCCTCACCAGCAGCAGCGGCAGATCCGCCCGCCGCCAGAACCGTGATATCGCCCAGCGATTTTGTGGCCGCGACGGTCTTAGCGGTCGCGTCAAAGCTCAGTTCGCCATTGTTGACTTCGGCAAGCAGAAGTACAGCCATTACACAGCCCCCGCTTCTTTGAGTTTCCCGACCAGCTCGTCAACTGAGCCTACAATGATACCTGCAGCGCGTGCTGGCGGTTCGTCGGTCTTGACGACTTCAAGACGCGGGGTGACATCGACGCCGTAGTCTGCGGCGGTTTTCTCATCCAGCGGTTTTTTCTTCGCCTTCATGATATTGGGCAGCGACGCATAGCGCGGCTCGTTCAGGCGTAGGTCGACGGTCACGATGGTTGGCATCTTGACGCTGATAGTCTGCAGGCCGCCGTCAACCTCACGGGTGATCTTGGCACTGTCGCCTTCGATGTCCAACTCAGACGCGAAGGTGCCTTGCGACCAGCCCAGCAGGGCCGACAGCATCTGGCCGGTGGCGTTCATGTCATTATCGATCGCCTGTTTGCCCGCCAGAACGATGCCCGGCTGCTCTTCCTCGACCACTTTGGCCAGGATTTTCGCAACGGCCAGCGGCTCGATATCGGTATGCACGTCGTCAGCCGCAACAACCAGGATCGCGCGGTCCGCGCCCATGGCCAGAGCCGTCCGCAGCGTTTCCTGCGACTGCTTCACGCCGATGGAAACGGCAATGACTTCGTCAGCCTTGCCCGCTTCTTTCAGGCGGATCGCCTCTTCCACTGCAATCTCGTCGAACGGGTTCATCGACATCTTTACATTGGCGAGATCAACACCGCTGCCGTCCGCTTTCACACGAACTTTCACGTTGTAGTCGATCACGCGCTTGACAGGCACAAGTACCTTCATTTTTGCGTATGCTCCTTACAAAAACGGCAAGCCGCGCAGCGACTCCACCAATGCTCTCGTTGGCCTAGATAACGGGTCGTGATGCCCTACAACAGAGCAAAATCGTCACGTCATGGGCTCGAGACGTCGCGTTTTGGTAATTTTTCGGCAAGAAACGAAATTTAGTTTCCTTGCGATGGGTGCTTTCAGCGGTTCGCGCCCGGAACCCACAGCACATCGTCGCGCCCGCCATTGTTGGCGCAACGGGCGGCGACAAAGAACCAGTCACTGAGACGGTTGAGGTACTTCACAGCCGTTTCGTTCACCGGTTCCATATTCGTCAACTCAACCGCCAGCCGTTCGGCCCGACGCGAAACCGTCCGGCAGACATGCAAATGTGCAGCCAGACGCGAGCCGCCGGGCAGGATGAAACTGCGCAAAGGTTCCAGCGTTTCGTTCATCACATCGATCTCGGCCTCAAGCCGGTCGATCTGTGCGGCAACGATACGCAAGGGCGGGTAGTCGGCCTCGGCGTCTTTATCCATGTCGGGGCGGCAGAAATCGGCCCCCAGATCGAACAGGTCATTCTGGATGCGGGACAGGGCGGTATCGACCTGCCCGTCTGCTTCGGTTCGGGCGACGCCAACGAACGAGTTCAACTCGTCCACAGTGCCGTAGGCCGCGACGCGCCCGGAGTATTTGGCGACCCGTTCGCCATTGCCCAGCGCGGTTTTTCCGTCATCGCCAGTGCGCGTGTAGATTTTATTGAGGACGACCATTTCTCAGCCCCCCTGTCCGCGCAGGTAGACGTAGAGCACGATCAATACCACGGCGATGAACTGGAAAAGGATGCGCAGGCGCATCATCTTGTTGCTTTTCAGCGCTGCATCTTTGCCGGGTTTTCCGAAATTGGCGATGCCAAGCACCAACACGGTAACCACCGCCGCCATGGCCAATAGGAGTACAACCATCAAGAGGTCCATAGAGTCACCGTTCGCGTTTGTTATCTCAATGGCCCTGATCTAGCGTTGATCGTGTCAAAAGCGAACGGGTAATTTCGCCTCAGATGTCCGAAAGGATGCGATCTATGGTTCGGGTCGACAGGATACGGCGCAGATATCCGGCGATATAGGTGGGGGTTGTCACGTAGTATCGCGCGCGCGGGCGTTTGGATTCGACCGCATGCGCCAGCTTGGCGGTAACAGCCGACGGGGGCAGTTCGAACCTGTCGGTGCCCGAGGATTCGTAGAGGCGTTTAAGCAACTTATCCTCGTATCTCTGACGCAGGGCTGAGTTTTTCCAGTCGATAAAGCGTTCGAAAACCGGAATCGAATTTACACGAATTTTCGAGGTAACCGGGCCCGGTTCAATCAGGATGACTTTTATATCGGTGTCTCGCAATTCCAGCCGCAATGTGTCGGTCAGGCCTTCGATTGCGTATTTTGTGGCCACGTAGGCCCCGCGCCACGGAAATGCGACCAGCCCCAGAACCGATGAGTTCTGCACGATACGCCCATGCCCCTGAGCGCGCATAACGGGAATCACCTGTCGGGTCAGTTCATGCCAGCCGAACACATTCGTCTCGAAGATCAGTCGAAGCCCGTCTGTTGGAACGTCTTCAACCGCGCCGGGAAGGCCATGAGCACCATTGTTGAACAGTGCATCCAGCGTACCGCCGGTTGCTTCTAAAACCTGATGCAGGCCTGAAGTAATGCTGCTGGTGTTGGTATAGTCGATTCGGGGGCTTTCAAAGCCTTGGGCGCGCAGCCGATCACAGTCGCGCTGTTGGCGGCAGGATGCGAACACCCGCCAGCCACGCGCGCGCATCCCGTGCGCGGCATCCAGTCCGATCCCTGATGAGCAGCCTGTAATAAGTATGGATTTTTGCATGTTGCTTCCGAAACTGAACCTCGCCCCATAGGTATGGCGAGGTTCTGGTCAGGACAATGAAACAGTTACGTCAGTTTGTTGGCTTGCGAACAAGTGATGCAGAAATCCAACCCACGCTTTGCCCTGGTAGCAGCCGCAGCCGCAGCCAGCCGGTGCCCGACTCGCTTAGCACTTCAACGCGTTGACCAATGGTTGCCTTGGCTATGATCGGGTAGATCGTTCCGGGCCCGTCGCGCATGTTCACGCGCGTGCCAGAGATTTCCCGAATATCCTTTTCAGGCTCGATCACCTGAGATGTTGGCGTGACATCGTCCTGAACCTCGGTTTCCACCTGCAACAATCCCGCGGCACCATCCTCGAGCGACGCCAGAGTGAAGCTGACACCATCTTCGTCAAACGCGGAAAACTGAGACAACGGATCAGTCGCTATTTGCGAAAGAACGGCTGCGGTGTTCTCTTCGACCAGGGGTTCAGGTTCAACTCGTGCGGGGACAGCGCGCGCCGCGACGTTAGTTACCAAACCCTCTACACGCGCTGCTGGGACGGTGGCAGGTTTGGGCTCTGACACTGAGGCAACCTGAGCTGGCTGCTCAGCACGGGTTCCGCGCGGTTCGAAATCCGGGCCGCCACTCATGACGTAGAAGCTCCACCCGAGCATGGCAAAAGTAATAACAATAACGCGCATCATGGCGCACCCCCAGATCAATCGTAAAACAATAATGGCAGCAGACTTAATGACAGAGAGTTTACCATAGATGGCACTTTGAGTCGAAAACATGGGGGAAAACCGGCACTTGCCTCCCCCTGTTGCAAAAAGCCCGACTTGTCCCCAGCAAATTACGTGTCGATTGCTTTACCCGCGCGCGCTTGCGTCGTATCACATCATGTATGAATGATACGATCGACGACCCCAATATGGAGACCCCCGAGACCGGGGGCGAGATAGCCGAACCGCTGCGCCGCGCGATTGGTGAGCGTTATCTGACCTATGCGCTGTCCACCATCATGCACCGCGCGCTGCCGGATGCGCGCGACGGGCTAAAGCCGGTTCACCGGCGAATCCTCTATGCAATGCGCGAATTGCGACTCAGTGCAACGGGCGGGTTCCGTAAGTCGGCGAAAATCTCGGGCGATGTGATGGGTAACTATCACCCACATGGCGACGCCGCGATCTACGACGCGATGGCGCGCCTGGCGCAGGATTTCAACGTCCGTTACCCGCTGGTCGACGGGCAGGGGAATTTCGGCAATATCGACGGCGATAATCCCGCCGCCTCGCGATACACCGAGGCTCGGATGACCATTGTGGCCGAAGCGCTGCTGGAGGGTCTGAATGAAGACGCCGTCGATTTCCGCGATAACTATGATGGCACGCTGTCTGAACCGGTTGTGCTGCCTGCGCAATTCCCGAATCTGCTGGCGAACGGATCCAGTGGCATCGCGGTCGGCATGGCGACAAACATTCCGCCGCACAACATTTCGGAGCTGTGCGATGCTTGTTTGCATCTGATCAAAACGCCGGATGCGCGTGATGACACATTGCTGAATTACGTCCCCGGACCGGACTTCCCGACGGGTGGCGTTATTGTCGAACCGCCTGAGAACATCGCACAGGCTTATCGCACCGGGCGGGGGTCGTTCCGTCTGCGCTGTAAGTTCGAGGTGGAGGATCTGGGGCGCGGTCAATGGCAGATCGTGGTCACCGAGATCCCCTATCAGGTTCAGAAATCCAAGCTGATCGAAAAGATTGCGGAACTGATCCAGACCAAAAAAATCCCGATCCTTGCCGATGTCCGCGACGAATCTGCCGATGACATCCGCCTGATCCTTGAACCACGCTCCAAGAACGTGGACCCCGAGGTGCTGATGGGCATGCTTTATCGCAACTCGGACCTCGAGATACGGTTCAGCCTGAACATGAACGTGCTGATCGACGGCGTGACGCCCAAGGTCTGCTCGATGAAGGAAGTGCTACGCGCGTTCCTTGATCACCGGCAAGAGGTGCTGCTGCGTCGCTCGCGCCATCGCATGGCCAAGATCGACCACCGGTTGGAGGTGTTGGAAGGCTTCATCGTTGCCTTCCTGAACCTCGACCGTGTGATCGACATTATCCGATACGACGACGATCCCAAAGCCGCGTTGATGCGCGAGGATTGGGGTATTACCCATATCCGCGCCACCAGCGAGGCGGATTATGTCTCGCCCAAACCGGGCGAGGGCGAGCTGTCCGAAGTTCAGGTCGACGCCATCCTCAACATGCGTTTGCGCAGCCTGCGCCGTCTGGAAGAGATGGAGCTGGTCCGCGAACGCGACGAATTGATGCTGGAACGTGCCAATCTCGAAGACCTGCTGGCGGATCCAGCACTGCAATGGGCCAAGATCGCCGAGCAGTTGAAAGAGACCAAGAAGACCTTCGGCAAAGACTATGAAGGTGGGGCGCGGCGTACGCAGTTCGCCGAAGCAGGTCAGGTTGAAGAGGTTCCGCTGGAGGCGATGATCGACAAGGAGCCGATTACGGTCGTCTGCTCCCAGATGGGCTGGATTCGTGCCATGACCGGCCATATTGATCTAAAGCGAGAGCTGAAGTTCAAGGATGGCGACGGCCCGCGTTTCATATTCCATGCGGAAACCACGGACCGATTGTTGGTCTTCGCGTCCAATGGACGTTTCTACACCGTCAGCGCCGCCAACCTGCCTGGCGGGCGGGGCATGGGTGAACCGCTACGTCTGATCGTCGACCTTCCCAACGAGGCTCAGATCATAGACATCCTGATCCATAAGCCGGGGCGCAAGCTGCTGGTTGCCTCGGACTCGGGCAACGGTTTCATGGTGCCCGAAGATGACGTGCTGGCGCAGACCCGAAACGGCAAACAGGTTCTGAACGTCAAAGACGCTGAAACAGCGATGATCTGCAAACCGATCGATGGCGATCACGTGGCCGTTGTATCGCAAAACGGCAAGTTCCTGGTCTTCCCGACCGAAGAGCTGCCCGAAATGACCCGTGGCAAGGGCGTACGCTTGCAGAAATACAACATGGCGCGCGGGCGCCAGGGGACGCTGGAATTGGATGGTGGATTGTCGGATGTGACCACCTTCAACTGGGAAGAGGGTCTGAAATGGTCCATGGGTGGCGATAAAACCCGGCACGAGGCCGATATGTCTCAATGGTTGGCAAAGCGCGCAGGTGTTGGGAAAAAAGCACCTTATGGCTTCCCGCGCGACTATAAGTTTTCGTGATCGTGGCGCTGCATTGGTGAAATAATGCCGATACAGCTTGGCACAACCCGTACCGGTGCGCTACATCCAAAGAAAACAGGCCTATCGAGACGAGAGACATGTTGCGCATCCTGACACTGATCACCGGACTGGCCCTGATGGGCGCCTGCACCCAGACGCAAGTTTATGAAGAGCCTGAGTCGCTGGGCGAATTCAAACTGCGCGTCAACTATGCCTTTGCCGAAAAGGCCGTTCAGGGGCCGGTTTCGCGGGATGCAACTCCGGATGAATGGACTGCAGCGATCCAGAATGCAGTTGATATTCGTCTGGGCCGCTATGAGGGCGCTCAGGAATATGACATCGGTATCAGCCTGGAAGGGTACATGCTGGCCCCTCCCGGCATTCCGGTAATTTACAATCCCAAGAGCACTGCCATCGTTCTGGTGAACGTCTACGACGTGAACAAGAAAGAGTTTCTGGCCAAAGGCAAACAATTCCAGGTGCTGGAAGATACGACCGGCGGAAGTGCCCTTAAAGGGTCAGGTCATGAGCGCACAAGAGATGAGCAGATGAGCGGCCTTGCCTTGAAGGTTGCCGACCGGGTCGAAGAGTGGTTGGCTGAAGAACATAAAGACAATGGCTGGTTCGATCGCCGACCCGCCCTGATCCAGCCATTGGAAACCGAGGTTGTGACACAAAATCCGGCATCCTGACCGGGTTTTCCTTCACGATGTGCTTGATTTTCCCCTTTGAACCAAATATCTCGCGCGCGCAGATGTAACCACGGGACCAAGGGTCCCCCAAATCGCAAAAGGGCGCCTGAGGAATGGCAAAGGAAAAGTTTGAGCGTAATAAGCCGCACGTCAACATTGGAACGATTGGCCACGTTGACCACGGCAAGAC
>NZ_CANMQQ010000015.1 GCF_947500045.1 uncultured Ruegeria sp.
GCCATTCCAGAAAATACGCAACCGTAATCTCATCAAGCGCAGATGCCTGCGTCGCAGTCATCGCAGCAATCCCGGCATAAGCCGTGGTGAGCAGATATTTTTTGATCATCTCGATTATTCTCTCCCTGCTGGTTCCGTGCATTCGACTATCGTTGGCGATCGAATTCCGGATCAGTAAGAGGAACCATAGTCCGAGCATCTTTATTTCGTAAACAAAAAGTATAGTTGCGATAAAACCGTAATTTAGTTTCGCTTTGCGTAAATATAACCTTCAGAAGGGTCCTTCGGTAGCCAAGAAATCTCTCAACCTCAGATGGCTTGGAGCCTTCCGACTGGTTCCAATACTCGTCTAACACCTCGCCAGGACCAGTGTCTTCCCGGCATGTTCAAGCAGATCGTTTGCAGTTAAACGCAGCGAGGCAGAGGCAGCAGCAACAAAACACCTGCTAGGTTTCTGCCTCTTGTTCTCGGTGCGGCAACTCTTCAATCAGCCTTGTTTCAAGTAACTGACCGTTGGAATACAGGATGGGTGTTGAAATCGCCGCTATGTGGCTGTTGAATTCCCGCAGGGCCCGTAAAGTTTCGAGATGCACATCGCTGGTTTCAAAGCTTTCTACCATGCCATTCTGAAGGCGACGAAAATGACGTTTTCGGCTGTCGCGTTCGGCGCGTTTGATCTCGGTCTTTTCCAGATTCAATAGCCGGGCGCTTTCCAGATCTTCTGAAATGATGACGTTGGTTGCCAGCTTCAGATTGGCCAGGATCTTCTCGTGCATCTGCTGCACTTCCGACCATCCTTCAGGTGAAAATTGCCTGCCTGTGCCGCGCAATTCACCGGCCAGCACTGTCAGGCGTTTTGCCACCACATCCCCTGCGGTTTCCAACCGGACGGCGTATTCCAGCATATCTCGGGCAGCATCGGATTTCTTAGAATCCATCTTGTTCTGTGGAAGCGCTGCCACAAAGGTCCGAATGTCCGCCAGACACTGGTTTACATCCTGATCTATCGCTTGGATTGATTTGATCTGCTCAGGGTCTCCAGAACGGTAGAGACCCAACAACGGGCTGAACATCAACTGGACCAGGTCTGCCATCCGCACCAACTCACGTTTAAGCGCCGAGATGGCCAGCGTTGGGGACTCAGCCACCTGCGGATCAAGAGCGCTTGCCGGGCGTGCAAGCGGGTTGGCATCGGTGATTGGTTTTTCATCCGGCAGCAAACGCATGAACGGTGATTGCAGCACACCACAAAATGGGAGTGACAGGATCAGAAGCGATGCATTGAATGCCAGATGTGCATTGACCAACATCTGCCCCTGGTAATTGCTGCCCAACACACCGGAACTTAAGGCGAGATTTGCGGCGAACAGGCAAAGCACGGCCCAGACCCCGCGAAGCGCGAGATTTGCGTAGGGAATGCGGCGGGCACGAATGTCCATTCCACGGGTTAGCCAGACAGGTATCAGCGCACTGCCCAGATTTGCGCCCAGCACCAGCGACAATCCGGCGGAAAACGGTAATGCACCAATCTGAACCAGCGTGACACACATCAAAATGGCAGCGACCGAACTGTGCATGACAAAGGCCAATGCACCACCCACGATGAAGGCCGTCACGTAGTCACGCACGAGATAGTCAGCAATCGCGGGCAGGAACGCGCTGTCCCGGATCGGGTCCATTGCTTCGCGCAGGAATCGCAGTGAAATCAGGATAAAGGCAATGCCCATCAGTATCCGGCCGATCTGACGCGGCCGCCTGCGTTCAGTCTTGACGAACAACCATCCGCCAACGGCCAATAGCATGGGGACAAGCCAATCCAGTTGAAACGACAGTATCTGGATCACAAGCGCCGAACCCAGATCGCCGCCCAAAACGATTGCCAATCCTGCCGGGAAGGCCAGATATCCACCCGCTGCAAACCCCGAGGCAAGCAGTGCAACCGCAGCCGAGCTCTGCAAAACCACGGCCAACAGCATCCCGGTCAAGCTGGACCCAATCATGCTGTTGTTACGGGTCAACACGCGTTGAAACGAGGCGCCGTAGCTCCGCTCGATCCCTGTGCGAACCATTCGAACCGCAAAGAGCAGGAGCATCGTGGCTCCGGCAAGCTGGGTAAGGAACACTAATATCGCCATGCGGTGTGGTCTTTCTGCTGCATCGGCCTGTTTAACGTCCGGAACCTTAAAAATTCAAGTACTAACGGGCCACAGGTGGGCTGCGGTATCACACGGCCGCCCAAGCGTCAGCTTGAAAATGCGCCTGAGAAAACAGCGTCGATGCAATCGAGTTTGGAAGACATCGGCATCTCGACAGAGCTCAACGCGTCGTTGGTGCTGTGTTTTGGTCATTGGTTCGATATTTTGATATCTATGATCGCAATTTCTAACTAATAAACAATATACAACCCCAATCCTATGAGGACCAGCATGCCGCGCCAATCGGCACCAAAAGATCTTAGCCTCAAATGGCTGGAACTGTTTCAGATTTGTGCGCAAAAAGGATCGCTGCAGGCAGCATCCAAAGAAACCGGTTTGACCGTCAGCACCGTTTCTCATCATTTGCGCAATCTCGAAGATCATCTGGGTGTTGAACTTTTCGATCATTCGCGCAGACCCATGGTTTTGACACCGAAAGGACGGGTCTTTTCGCGCAAAATCGACGTTGCGCTACAGCTGATCCGCAAGGCAAAGGCCGAGGCGTCGGCCGGAAGTCTGACCGAAGCCAGTTATCTGCGGGTTGGTACGATCGAGGATTTCGAAAGTGACATCATACCGGAACTGGCCGTGCACCTGTCGGCCAAAATGCCGGCCTGCGACTTCATGTATCACACGGATTCCAGCCACGCGATTATCGAGATGCTGCGCGACCGCCAGTTGGATCTGGGGATATCAACAACACCCAGCGAGCGAATGCACGACCTGCAAGATCGCCCCCTTCTGCGCGATCCGTTTGTTATCGTGTTGCCGAAAGTGAATGAAGAAGCATTGGATGATATCGTCGAAGGCCGCACCAAGCTGCAGTTCCTGCGATTTTCCAGCAACTTGATCATCGCGCGTCAGATCGAAGCTCAACTGCGCCGGATGGGCATTTCAACCTCACACAAGTTCGAGTGCAGCAATAATCAGACGCTTATGTCTATGGTGTCAGCTGGGGCGGGTTGGACCATCACCACCCCTTTGCTGTATTCGCGCGCAAAACAGTTCCAACCCAAACTCTGTATGCACCCATTTCCTGGCAAAAGCTTTGCACGAACTCTGGCGCTTGTCGCAACGCCGGATTGTTCAAGATCAGCGCTCGAACTGGTTGATGCCAAAACGCGGTCTCTTATCCAAGACCGTATCCTTACACCGCTTCTTACAGACATTCCGTGGCTGTCGGGCAGTTTCAAACTTGTCGATTAACGGCCGGCCAATACCCGTCAAAAGATATTGAAACGATCCCGAGCCTGCTGGTTCCGCTTGGCTGACAGTCAGCTTGAAGTATGAGTTGTCAAATTCCTTTTTGCAGGCGGCGACCCGCCACTGCCAGATTCAATTGCATTCGCCTTAGTTTGAAATGTTGAGCTTATTCTTTCGAATTATTACCCAACAAGAAATAGCCCTTGTGATCCATCTTACAGAACAGGCTAATTCCGGGAAACGTGTCGGAGGGTCTTTTCATGAAATCGCGCACCAAGGTTGTCGTCATTGGTGGCGGTATCGCCGGTTGTTCGACGCTTTATCACCTTACCCGCGAAGGCTGGACCGATGTGGTGCTGGTTGAACGCAATGAACTGACCAGTGGCACCACCTGGCACTCAGCTGCGCAGGTGACCAATTTCGGCATGAACCAAACTATGGTCGGGCTGAAGACCCATTCAATCAACCTATACAAGGAACTGGCCGAGGATCCGGACTATCCCATCAACTACCACCACGGCGATGGCGGCATCCGGCTTGCCAATACGCCTGAACAGATTCAGGGGTATCACCACTTTGCTTCGATGGCGCGCGGAATGGATGTGCATTTCGAGATCATCGATGCCGAAGAATGCGCCCGCCGCCATCCTTTGATCTCAACCGATAGTCTGCTGGGTGGATTGTGGGATCCGTTGGATGGTGACATCGACCCGGCACAGCTGTGTCAGGCCTTGGCGCGCCGCGCGCGCAAGGCCGGAGCCGAGGTGTATCGGAATACGCCGGTCACCGGGCTGACCCAGCACAAGGACGACACATGGACGGTGCATACGGAACATGGCGATATTGCCTGCGATATCGTCGTCAACGCCTGTGGTTATCGGGTCAATGAAGTGGGCGCGATGATGGGTGTTCACCACCCCGTTGCATCGATGGAGCACCAGTATTTTCTGACCGAAGAGATTGCAGCAATCCGCGAAGCTGAACACCGGATGCCCCTGCTCCGCTGCCCGATCAGCGACTATTACTGCAGACAGGAAAAGAACGGTTTGCTGGTCGGGTTTTATGAACAAGACTGCAAAACCTGGGGAATGGACGGCATCGATCCGAACTTTGTCAACGCGCTCTGCCCTGATGATCTGGACCGGGTGACGGACGTGCTGGAAGGCGCGTTTGCGCGTATGCCCGCTCTGATGGAGGTCGGCATCCATACTGTCGTGAATGGGCCAATCACATACACAATTGATGGTGCACCCTTGGTCGGGCCGATCCCGGGCAAGCGCAACGCCTTTTGTATCATAGGCTTGCGCGCAGGTCTGGGTGAAGGGGGTGGTCATGGTTGGCTGCTGGCACAGCAGATCGTACATGGCGAGGCTTGTTACGACACGTGGTGCATTGATCCTCGTCGGTTTACCGACCACGCCAATGTGGAACTGACGGCCCTGAAAGCCGTTGAGGATTATCAGAATGAATTCCGCTTTCACTTTCCGCACGAACGCCGGCCCGCTGGCCGCCCTGCTAAAACCACCCCGCTGACACCGATCCTCGCCGCTGAAGGGGCCGAGTTTACCGTGGTAAACGGTTGGGAGCGGGTCGATTACATCAAGCCTGCGCCGGACTTCCATCCAACCCTGAGTTTCAATTTTGATGAGACCTTCGACATTGTTGCAGCAGAGGTCAAAAACCTGCAAAAGAATGTCGGGCTGGCCGAGGTCAACGGATTCAATCGGCTCGAGATCACCGGCGCTGATCGGCATGCGTTTCTGGATCGCATGATGTGCGGCGCGGTGACGAAGCGTGATGGGCGTGTCGGCCTTGGCTATCTGCTGAACCACCACGGCATGGTCAAAGCCGAAGCAACCATCGCCAACCTGCCCGCCAGTGACCGGGGTCCGGCCCGGGTCTGGTACGGCTCAGCCGCAGCCAGTGAATATCACGACATGGATTGGCTTCAGATGCATCTGCGCGATGACGAGGATGTGCAAATCTGCTCACTCACCAACGATCAGACCATACTGGTTCTGGCCGGTCCTAAATCCCGCGATGTGCTATCGGCCTGCGCCCGTGGTGACTGGTCTAGAGAAGCGTTTCCGTGGCTCTCGGTGCGCGAGTGTTTTATCGGCTTCGCGCCAGCGACCGTTTTAAACATCAGCTTCTCGGGGGAGCTGGCTTACGAAATCCACGTCCCAAATGCCTCGCTTTACGCGGCGTATCTGGCTCTGCGAAAGGCAGGCGAGAACCATGGCATGAAACTGTTTGGCGCCCGCGCTGTCGAATCCATGCGGATGGAGAAAGGGTTCCTGCACTGGAAAGCCGATCTTCTCACCGAATTTGATCCGTTCGAGACGGGATTGGATCGGTTCGTGAAACTGAACAAGGGTGATTTCATTGGCCGGGACAGCTTGGCAAAGCGATGCGAAATCGGTCCAAATAAGAAGCTGGTAAGCCTGAAAATCGACACGATCAAAGCGCCTGCACATGGTGGTGCCTCGTTGATGTTGGGGGGCAAGGTTGTTGGCACGATCACGTCAGGAGACTGGGGCCACCGGACAGGGTTGAACCTCGCATACGGCTTTTTGAACCCTGATGCCTCCAAGCCCGGCAGCAAGATGCAACTCGACCTGTGCGGAGAATTGATCGATGCCGAGGTGATTGTGCCATCCCCCTACGATCCGGACCTGACCCGCGTGCGCAGCTAGTTCGAAAGCTCCTTACCGTTGCGATAGGCTGTCGGCGTCTGCCCGAACTGGACCCGGAACGCTCGCGTCATGGCGCTGGAGTTTTCGTACCCACAACGGTCGGCGATTTCGGCGACGGACTGCCGGGTCTCAACCGCAAGCTTACGCGCCAGATTCAAGCGCAAACGACGATAGAGAGCCTGAGGTGTTATGCCCAGCTCGGCCTGTACGCGGATTTCAATCTTCTTTTGCGAACACCCAAGCTGACGTGCGATGTCCTTTATCAAAAGCGGATCGTCCAACTTGCGCTGCATGATGGTGACCACCCGGTTCACAAGCCCGTCTTTGGATTTCATCTGTGGTGATGCAGAACTTGGTTCGCCGCGGTTCATCAGAAGATGCGCAACTTCCATCGATAGTAATGGCCCATGATCCGCAAAGATCAGCGCGGTGGCCAGATCATAGGCCGCCAGCGCGCCGGAACATGTGATCCGGTTGCGATCAATCACAAAGCGTTCCTGCACGACATCGATATCCGGAAACGCTTCTTCGAACCGCGATAATTCATCCCAGTGAATGGTTGCGCGATGCCCCTCCAATAGGCCCGCATCAGCAAGCAACCAGCTTCCAGTATCCAGACCTGCCAGCCTCGAATGGCGGCCTGCGGCCCGGCGCAGCGCACGCAAGGTTTCGGGAACCGAATGCGCCAGAAATCCATAAGACGGCATTACAACCAGAGCATCACCAGCCTCACCCCCAATCGCACCTTGGGGCGTCACCTGCAGGCCACTGGAACTATGCACTGGCGCACCGTCAGGCGAATAGACCTGCCAGGCATAGAGTTGCTGCCCCGCCAAAGTGTTTGCCGCGCGAAGGGGCTCGACCATGTTGGCGAGGCACAGGTTCGAGAAGCCGTCGAATAGTAGGAAGTTATAGATTTGGGTCAATTTCTTCTATTTCTGCATGATAATATACGAATACTGCATGTCAGAAATCCAGACAATGCCGTTTCATCCTAACTCAGGCATCCAGGAAACGCGCGCTATGCAATTTGGTTTATCCGAAGAACAGGAAATGATCGTCTCGACCGTACGCAGCTTTGTCGAGAATGAGATTTATCCTCATGAGGCCGAAGTCGAACGAACCGGTCAGGTCCCACATGAGTTGGGCCAACAGATCAAACAGAAATGCATCGATCTGGGCTTTTACGCCTGTAACTTCCCTGAAGAGGTCGGCGGCGCTGGCCTGTCCCATCTCGATTTTACTCTGGTCGAGCGCGAACTGGGCCGTGGATCGATGGCGTTGACCCATTTCTTTGGTCGCCCGCAAAACATCCTGATGGCATGCAACGACGATCAGCGCGAACGCTACCTGTTGCCCGCCGTGCGCGGCGAAAAGATGGACGCGTTGGCGATGACAGAACCGGATGCGGGCTCGGACGTGCGGGGCATGAAATGTCAGGCCGTTCGGGATGGTGATTGGGTCGTCAACGGATCAAAACATTTCATCTCGGGCGCGGAACACGCGGATTTCTTCATTGTTTTCATCGCGACAGGCGTGGATGAAACCCCTAAAGGCCCCAAGAAACGCATCACTACCTTCCTTGTAGATCGGGGCACACCGGGCTTTGAGGTGCGCGATGGGTACAATTCGGTCAGCCACAAGGGCTACAAGAATTACATACTGTATTTCGACAACTGCCGCCTGCCCGACGCACAGGTTTTGGGTGAGGTCGATGGCGGTTTTGCGGTAATGAACGAGTGGCTTTATGCGACACGCCTAACGGTCGCCGCCTTCTCAGTCGGGCGCGCGCGCCGCTGCTTTGACTATGCTTTGAACTACGCCGCCGAGCGCAAACAATTCGGCCAGCCCATTGGCAAGTTTCAAGGCGTCAGCTTTCAAATTGCCGACATGATCACCGAGATCGACGCCGCCGACTGGCTGACGCTTTCAGCGGCGTGGCGTCTGGATCAGGGCCTGCCTTCAAACCGCGAGATCGCCTCGGCCAAGCTGTACGCTTCGGAAATGTTGGCAGGGGTGACAGATACCACGCTGCAAATATTTGGCGGAATGGGTCTGATGGATGATTTCCCGATCGAACGGTTCTGGCGGGATGCACGGGTCGAGCGTATCTGGGACGGCACCAGCGAAATTCAGCGCCATATCATCAGCCGCGACCTGTTGCGGCCAATGGGTGCCTGAGGCGGGCATGAGCAAGGACATTTCCCGCCTCCTGCGCCCCGAATCCATAGCCGTGATCGGCGGCGGGGCTTGGTGCCAGCAGGTCGTTCTGCAATCAGATCGAATGGGGTATTCTGGGAACATCTGGCCCGTTCACCCCAAAGCAACGGATATCGCAGGCCACAAGGCCTATGCGCAACTTGAAGACCTGCCCGCAGCCCCAGACGCGGCTTTTGTCGGCATCAACCGGCACGCCACGATCGAGGCGGTGCAGGTCCTGTCAGACATGGGCAGCGGTGGCGCGGTATGCTTTGCGTCAGGCTTTTCTGAAGCTACAGCCGAAGATAAGACCGGCGGAGACCTGCAGTCAGAGTTGATCAAGGCAGCAAACACCATGCCTATCCTCGGGCCGAATTGTTATGGCTTCATAAATGCTTTGGACGGCGCGTTGCTTTGGCCTGACCAGCATGGGGCGGTCCCGGTTGATCGCGGTGTTGCCATTCTGACCCAAAGCTCGAACATCTCGATCAACCTGACGATGCAGCGACGCGCATTGCCGATTGCCTATATGGTAGCCTGCGGAAACATGGCGCAGACCAGCCAGGCCGAGATCGCCGCATCGCTTATCGATGACCCTAGGGTCACAGCAGTCGGCCTGCACATCGAAGGTTTCAAGGATATCCGTGAGTGGGAAGCTCTTGCCACTAAAGCGCATAAGAAAGGTGTTCCGCTGATCGCGCTCAAGGTCGGTGCATCCGAACAGGCGCGGGCGGGAACGGTTTCCCATACCGCGTCTCTGGCAGGCAGCGATGCCGGTGCGCAAGCGTTGCTGAACCGGCTGGGCATCCCACGCCTACGCACGCTGCCCGAATTTTTGGAAACGCTGAAACTGCTGCATTGCTATGGGCCATTGCAGGGGGGCGACATTGCCTCGATCAGCTGTTCCGGGGGCGAGGCAAGCCTGATTGCAGATATGGCAATTGGCACAGGTCTTACCTTTCCCGAGCTGACGAAAGACAAGGAAACGCGATTGCGGGAGGCACTTGGTCCGATGGTCGCGCTGAACAATCCGCTCGATTACCACACTTATGTCTGGCGCGATGAAGACGCGATGGCGAAAGCATGGGCCGGGATGACGGGGGATGACATCGATCTGACCATCTCGATCGTCGATTATCCAACCTCCGATCTGACGGACTGGGCTTGTGCGACGCACGCCGCACTAAAGGTACGGGCTGAAACAGGTGCACGATTTGCGGTGGCCGCCACCCTGCCCGAGCTTCTGCCAGACGGCGTCGCGCAAACCTTGATGGAGGGTGGTGTCATTCCCTTCATGGGCCTGCGCGAAGCTTTGGCCGCAACGCGCGCTGCTGGTCAGGTCGCGGCACCCGCGCGAGAACCGATCTGCCTGCCGGGCGAGTTGGAAACCTTGCGGACACTGACCGAAGTGCAAGCTAAGCAGGCGCTGGCCGCGCATGGATTGCACATCCCCCGGAACCGGTCTGTTCGAAGTGCCGTGGAGGCGCGCAATGCCTCGCAGGACCTTGAGGCCCCCTTCGCTGTCAAGGGCGTGGGTCTTGCCCACAAGTCCGAACAAGCCGCTGTACGGCTGAGGGTCCACGCCTCAGACGTGGTGGAGGTCGCCGCTGATATCGGAACCAAAGAAATCCTGATCGAAGAGATGATTATCGGTACAGTGGCCGAACTTTTGATTGGCGTTGTAAGGGATTCCGCCCATGGCTTCGTATTGACACTGGGCGCGGGTGGCGTCCTGACCGAGATTTTGCGCGATACCGCGTCTCTTCTGGTCCCATCGACGCCCGAGAGCATTCGTTCGGCGCTAGATGAACTAAAAATCGCACCGCTTCTCGCTGGCTATCGTGGTCAACCAGCAGCTGATATGGATGAGATCATTGCCGCAGTTCTGGCCGTTCAAAGCTATGTGACCCAAAATGCCGACACGCTTGGCGAGGTCGAAATCAACCCGCTTCTCTGCACGCCGACCCGCGCGGTTGCAGTGGATGCCCTTATCAGAAAGGCCTGAGATATGGACCCGATCAAGACCCGCCGAGACGGTGCAATCCTTGAGGTTACTCTGGACCGTCCCAAGGCCAACGCCATCGATCTGGCCACCAGTCGTATCATGGGGCAGGTTTTTGCTGAGTTTCGCGATGACCCCGAGCTACGCGTCGCCATTTTGACCGGAGCCGGTGAGAAGTTCTTTTGCCCCGGCTGGGATTTGAAAGCCGCTGCCGAAGGCGACGCGGTGGACGGGAATTATGGTGTCGGTGGCTTTGGCGGATTGCAAGAACTGCGTGATCTGAACAAGCCAGTCATCGCCGCCGTCAACGGCATCGCCTGCGGAGGCGGGCTGGAACTTGCGATTTCTGCCGACATGATTTTGGCCGCCGAACATGCAACCTTTGCCCTGCCCGAAATTCGTTCAGGCACCGTGGCGGACGCGGCAAGCGTCAAACTGCCCAAACGCATCCCCTATCACATCGCGATGGAGCTGCTGCTGACCGGGCGCTGGTTCAATGCAGAAGAAGGCCACCGCTGGGGTCTGATCAATGAGATCCTGCCCGCGGATCAACTGATGGATCGTGCGTGGGAGCTGGCCCGCCTGCTCGCCTCGGGCCCACCGCTGGTTTATGCTGCGATCAAAGAGGTTGTACGCGATGCCGAAGACAGCAAGTTTCAGGACACCATGAACCGCATCACCAAGCGCCAGTTGCATACGGTCGATATACTCTATGCCAGCGAGGATCAGCTAGAAGGTGCCAAGGCCTTTGCCGAAAAACGCGATCCAGTCTGGAAGGGAAAATAGCACCAGCCCGGCAGAATCACTTTGCTTGCCCCAACAGGTACGTCCGTTAATTGTCCGTCAGCTTAATTTTTGGGTAGTTCATACTTTACTATCCCGCAATTCGGGTCACAGATAGCATTATGCATATATTTAGGATCGATGTGACCCGATGCAGGACAAGAAATCAGATACCGAACTTGAAATCGGCCGCACTCTGCAAAGGCTGCGACAGGAACGGAGCCTGACCGTTACCGAACTGGCAACGCAGGCGAACCTGTCCACAGCAATGATCAGCAGGATCGAGAATGGCCATGTGTCGCCCTCACTTGGTACATTACAGGCCTTGGCCGATGCATTGTCAGTCTCTTTGATGGCTTTGTTCAGCCATTCCGACCACACGGCAGATGTTCATCATGTTCCTGCCGGAACCGGGTTGCCTTCGCGGCGGATCACGCATGACCATGCCCACGATTACCTGACTCTGGGCAAACACAGCGGTCCCGGCGGGTCCTTCCAATCCGCGCGCATCCGAATTTCAAAGCAAGATCAATCCACGCTGCCAAAGTATCAGCACGAAGGGCATGTCTTTATTTACATGATCGATGGGCGCGCCCTGTATGTGTGTGGAACCGAAGAATTCCTGATGGCAGCGGGGGATACGCTCAGCTTTGATGCCAAACTACCGCATGGGGTGGACAAAATCCTGTCAGACGCGATCGAGTTCATTACCGTTTCAACCCGCCCACAGTAGCGATCATCTGTACAACGCACCGGGGCCAAAACCCCTTGCGTATGCCATGCCGGAGTGAAAATACCTAAAGAATGAAAATTACTTTTCGACAGGTTGATGCGTTCCGGGCCGTTGTGTCCACCGGAACCGTAACAGAAGCGGCGGCACTGCTTGGCATTTCACAACCCGCCGTCAGTCGGTTAATCTCGGACCTTGAGGCCGAGGTCGGGTTTGCCCTTTTCCAACGCTCAGGCAGGGTTCTGGTCCCAACGGACGAGTCGCGGCTCTTGGTGCAAGAGGTACGACAAGCCGTCAGCGGGATGGAACACATCAAGCAGGCAGCGACAGCGATCGGAAACTTTGGACATGCGCGGCTAAGCTTGGTGACAACACCTGCTTTCGCGACGCAACTAGCACCGGACCTGATCAGTGCATTCGCATCTGCTTGCCCCGAGGCCATGGCGCAACTTGAATTTGAAGCCAACGATGATTCAGTAGAGTGGCTGGTTTCGCAAAGCTATGACTTTGGAATTACGTCCAGCGTCCCGTCAAACCCATCCTTTGACAGCCTGATGCTTTCGGATGACGATGTGTATTGCGTCTTGCCCAAAGGACACCGGTTGGAAGACAAAGCGGTTATCCACGCGCGGGATTTGGCGGATGAAAGTTTTGTCTCATATATGGGCTCATCCCGCTTTCGGTTTGAAATTGACCGCTTTTTTGAAGCCAAATCGATACCGCGGAGCATGAAATACGAGACCCGAACAACAGATGGTGTCTGCCGGCTGGTCGCGCGCGGTCTTGGTGTTTCGATTGTCGGTATGTCCAAAGGTCATTCCGAAACAATACCAGGATGCGTCGTATTGCCATTTGCCGCGCCCCTGAATTTTCAGACCGTTCTGTTCTGGTCCAAAAACAGGCCGCTATCTGCCGTTGGAAAAATCTTTCTCGAAATCGCGAGGGATACGCTCAACTCTGATTGAGCGCGTCCCTGAAGGTCTTTCGCGCCTTTGCACTGTGAATATAGTGATAATCACGTGGATAGGGCTTGCCTGCGCGAACTTCCATGGAAACAAATTGCGGTCCCGGTGCGGCCAGAATGTGGGGCAGCGCGTCGGTAAACAGCTCAAGCTCACGAAAGCCTTGCGACCCAGCATACCCGGCTGAGCGGGCGAAACCGACAAAATCCACCCGGTCAGCACCGGGCAACGGATGCGCCCCGTTCACTTCATAAATCCGGTTTGCTGCCAGAAAGTGGTACAGATTGGATACGCCCGAGTTCGCAATCGTGACAAGGGACCCAAGATTCATCAACAGGCTGCCATCCCCATCCAGAACGATCACCCGCCTTTCAGGGTTTGCCAACGCCAGCCCCAATCCATGCGAACTGGCCTGACCCATTGCGCCAACGGCAACATAGTTCAGGTCCCGCGGATTGAGTTGCAGCCAGTCGAAGCAGCTTTGATACACGGCAACCACGATATCCCGTTCCGTCACATGTGGTATCATCGCGCCAAGCGCGGCATCACGGTCGATGATCATGGTGCCTCCGGGCTCCGGCCGATTAAGAAAATATGAGGGCGCGATCCTGCGTAGGCCGCTTCGACAGCCTGCGGGATGTGGTCGATATCTTCGGGTTCTTCGATCAGAGAATGCGATATGGCCATCGCATCCAGAACCGGCCGGATAATCCGCACCCCGTATGAGGCTGACTGGTCAGGCTTCACATGCGGCTCTTTCCCCTGCAACCCGACCATCATCACGATAGGCAGCTCATAATCCACGCCGATTGCGCGAATGGCATTCAGTGAATCCATCAGCCCGGTCTGCTGCATCATCAACAACGCCCGGGTGCCATTGTATGACATCGCCCCACAAATACTGACGCCTTCGTCCTCTTTGCAGATACGGGTCAAACGAAAATCAGGATCTACCGAAATGGGCCAAAGCAAACCGTCACTGGTTACGATGTCGGGAAGGGCCACAATTTCACGAATTCCAGCCTCTTTAATCCGGGCGATGATACCGGCGCCGGACGGAAAGGCCACTTCGGTCGAAGAACTTGCGGCTGGTTGAGGAGACGCACCCATCAGCTTCGCCCATTCAGAAATTCGGCGATCCCATTGCGCACAGCTTGCAGTTCGTGAGGTCGCCCAATCGTAATGCGAATATAATCCTTGTAAGCAGGTGATGCGAGGCGCCGCACTGCGATGCCTTTCCGGCGCAAGAACAGGTCAACCGCTTTGGCCGATTTCACCGGGTCGGGGAAATGAACCAAAAGGAAATTGGCCTGACTGGGCACAATCGTCAGACCCAATGCCTGCATCTCCGATGAAAGCCAATTGCGACCGCACCGATTGGCTTCATATACGAACCGTGTATGCGCCTGATCTTCCAGTGCCGCAATCGCCGCTACTGCCGACGGTGATGCAACTGGAAAGGTTAAAGCAATCCGGCGAACACTGTCCAATATGTCCGGTGGGCCGAACATCCATCCAACCCGCGCCCCGGCCAGCCCATAGATCTTGGAAAACGTCCTGCACATGACAACATTGCCTGCCTCTTCCACCAACTTGTGCGCAGGCTCATAGTCGTCGGCGTCGACATATTCTTCATATGCCGCATCAATCACCAGCAATACATCTTCGGGTAACGCGGCGTGTAACCGCCTCACCTCAGCCCCATTCAGATAGGTTCCGGCGGGATTTTCTGGGTTGGCGAGATAAACGATGCGCGTTCGTTCGCTAAGGGCCGCAATCATTTGGTCAACCGATGGCTTGAAACCCTCATCCGGGACCGAAATCACATCAGCATCATTCGCATAGACGTAGTTGGGAACTTTCAGATATCCGTTGGCGCTTCGGATTAACTCAGTACCAGGTCCCAGATAGGCCCTGGCCAAACGTGCCAACAAATCATCCGAGCCTTGCCCAGTTGTAATTCGGGATTCGTCCAAACCAAAATGCGCCCCGATCGCTGGCGTCAAAAGCCGGTCGGGATTTTCGAGATAGCGTTCGATTTCGCTCATGGCAGCGCGCGCCGCCGCACGCGCATTTGGGCTGGGCCCGTAAACGCTTTCATTCGAATTCAGAAGGATGGACGCAGGTGATCCGTCCTCAATCGGTGCGCCCACCATGTGTGGCCGAATTTTATCTATTCCCGATTTTGCCCTGGCTATGACCATGAATTTATCCTGATACGGCTTAATTGTTACGCGCTCATCTATTATATCACATATTTTTTGTTGTATGCCAATTCACTTGCATAATTATTATGATATAGAAGTAATACACCGAGCGAAGGACAAGTCATGAGCCTGACTCCATCAAACCAGCCCAGCAGACTGAGCGCGACCATAGATCTGGATTTGCCCGGCAAGCAGGTCGGGGATCTAATGTTGAAATGGTCAGACAACTCCGTCCCTCTTGGCTATCACCCTGTTCCGATCGTCAGCTTGCGTGGCGGTGCTGGTCCGACTGTCTTGATGCTTGGTGGCACGCATGGGGATGAGTTCGAGGGCCCAGCCGCAATACTGCGCCTAGCTGAACACCTGGACCCGGCCGAGCTTCACGGGCAGATCATCCTGATCCCCGCCCTGAATGCACCCGCAGTTGCGGAATCTTCACGTGTTTCGCCGCTGGACGGACAAAACCTGAACCGCGCTTTCCCTGGTGATCCTGATGGCGGACCAACCGCCATGCTGGCACATTATGTTGAAACCGTGCTGCTTTCTCGCTGCGACGCGGTGATCGATTTGCATTCGGGTGGGAAGGCATCGGTCTTTGCCCCTTGCGCTCTTGCCACGCATTGCGCAGATCCTGACTTGGCCCAGACGAACCTTGATCTGGCCCACATCTTCGGGCTGCCCCTGATCTGGATGTTGGGGAAGCACAACGACAATCGTTCAGTCAACGCTGCGGCAGAACGTGTGGGCGTGCCGATGATCGCTGCCGAGCTGGGCGGGGGCGGTAATATCACGCCCGAAATTGTGGATGCCACAGAAACAGGCTTGATGCGATGCTTGGCGCATCTTGGGCTTGTGGAAAACCGTTACCCTGCCCCAAAACCCGCGCGCTGCGTCGAAATCTTGTCGCCGTTTGACTCGTTATACGCTCCCGAGGGTGGCATTTTCGATCGGCAGGTCTCAGCCGGGCAAGACGTACAGGCCGGTGATGTCGCAGGTTATCTTCGTTTCCCGGATACCCCGGGTCGGCCTGCTGTGGAGCTGAGCTTTCCCAACAATGGTTTTGTGTTGGCACATGGAAATCGTGGTTTGGTGCGTCAGGGTGATTTGCTGGCTCTTGTCGCGCAGAATGTTACGGAAGGGTCTTGAATGCGGACATACACACCGTTTGTTTCAGGTGAATTTCAACAATGGACAGGCGAGACAATTCCCAGCGTCAACCCGGCAACGGGTCAGGAATGGAGCCTTATTGCCAGATGTAACGCCGCTGATGCCGACGCTGCAATCCGGGATGCGGACCGTGCGTTCAGACAGGGCCAATGGGCCGCGCTGAGTGCAGAGGGGCGCGCCGACAAACTCGACGCTCTCGCCGATGTGCTGGAACAGCGCTGGGAAGAGCTGGTCGAGCCAGAAATTATGGATAACGGTAAGCGCATCACTGAAGTACGCGGTCAGTTCTCGGGGTTACACGGCTGGTATCGTCATTTTGCAGCCGAGGCGCGGAAACTGGCCCCCGTTTCCCAGAACAATTCCATTCCCGGCGTCACCAGTGTTGGGCATTTGATGCCCTACGGCGTGGTCGTCGCGATTACACCGTGGAATTCACCTTTGATGATACTTGCCTGGAAATTGGCCCCGGCGCTGGCCGCTGGGAATACGGTTGTGGTGAAACCATCAGAGATGGCTTCGGCCTCAACTTTGGAATTCGCGCGACTGGCACATGAGGCGGGCCTTCCGCCCGGCGTGCTAAACGTCTTAACCGGGTTTGGCCATGAAGTCGGAGAAGCGCTGGTGAGGCACCCTCTGACGCGCAAGGTGACCTTCACGGGGTCGGATATGGGGGGGCGCAAAGTGGCGAATGCGGCCTCGGACAATGTGGTCCCCACCACGCTCGAACTCGGCGGTAAGTCGCCCCAGGTCGTCTTCGACGATTGTGATCTGGGCGCCGCCGTCAATGGTGTCTTGTCGGGGATTTTTCTGTCCAATGGCCAGACCTGCGTCGCCGGATCAAGATTGATTGTCCAGACATCCATCAAGGATAAGTTGATATCGCGGTTGCTGGAACGGGCCCGCCCCCTGAAGCCCGGAGACCCCTTGGATCCGTCCACACAGATTGCGCCGCTTGCCAACGAACCACATTTGCGCAAGGTCACAGCAATGATCGAACAGGCAAAGCTTGATGGGGCAAGGTGTTTGTTGGACGGTACTGAAACGGTGAAAGGACTTGCCGGGTATTATGTCGGCCCGACGGTCTTTGATCAGGTTTCTCAGGACATGGAGATCTGGCGCGAAGAAGTATTTGGCCCCGTGCTTTGTGTTGCCACATTCGAGTCAGAGGATGAAGCCATCGCGCTGGCCAATGACAGCGACTATGGGCTGGCTGCAGGAATTTGGACCACAGATACCGTCAAGGCCGCCCGCGTAGCTGACGCACTATGTTCCGGGACAGTATATATCAATCACTACCGCAGCGTAGATCCCGGCAGTCCGATTGGTGGCATCAAACTATCGGGATACGGGCGAGAGTTGGGGCCCGACGCGATCAGTGATTTCCTTCAGGTTAAGTCTGTCTGGACCGGCTCTAGCCCAGTACCCGATCCGTTCCCCTGAATGTCCCGGGCTTCGCGGTGCACGCGCAACCACAAGGCCACCGATTGAAACGAAATGGATACGGGTTCTGGTCTCTGGATGGCGCTTCAATAAATAACTATTTGACATGTGACATATACTATCAATAATTAAATATGATAAATATTGCGCAGCCCGATTGCCCAGGCAAAAACACTTTTTCGGGTTCGCTTCGCCCAAAATTGCACGAAGCCCTGAGCCGCATCTGAAAGCCGAAGCCAGGCGCATATGGCATGCATCACCGGAAGGCCCAAATGACAAAGCCACCTGAGAACAGCCCATTCGAAATCCCCGCAGGAAACTTCCGCGGCCATGATCAACAAGGTGTCTGGTCAGAAAGCTACGACCCGGAACTGACTGAGGTTGGCCCAGGCACTCCCTGCGGCGAATATCTGCGCCGGTTCTGGATGCCCGTTGCGATGACGGACCAGATCGGCCATCTCCCTTATCGCATCCGCATTCTGGGCGAAGATCTGATCCTGTTTCGCGAAAAGAAAGATGGCAAACTGGGATGTACCCATCTGCATTGCTGCCACCGAAACATGAGCTTGGAATTTGGCATCGTGGAAGAGGGCGGAATCCGCTGTTCCTACCACGGCTGGAAATATGGTCTCGATGGGACCGTTCTGGAAACGCCATGCGAACCCCCGGCTTCCCAGGTCAAGAAAAAAGCATGTCTGGGTGCCTACCCGATCGTCGAATATAAGGGGCTGGCTTTTGCTTATATGGGGCCTGCGGATAAAACGCCCCCTTTCCCAGTCATGGATACATTCGACGACGAAGGTGATGAACTGGTGCCCTATCTCATCAAGTCGCCCTGCAACTGGTTGCAGGTGATGGAAAACGCATGGGACCCGTTTCACGTGGTCTATTTGCATACCAAAGCGGCGCGGGTGCAATTCCACGAAGCCTTCGCACATATGCCGATGATTGAGTTCCATGACAGTCAGACCGGCGATTTTTACACAAACGTGCGCCGGGATGGTGATTTCATCTGGGTGCGGGTGCATGATCACATGCTGCCCTCGTTCACTCAGAATGGCGGTCATTTTCCGATCCCCGATCGCTCTCGGTATTTCGGGCGGGGCGGTCTGACACGGTGGATCACTCCGATTGATGACACCAATACGATGGTCATCGCATGGCGTCACTTTCGGGAAGAGCGGTTCAACGATGACCCGCGCGGCATGACCAATCGAGATGAGGTCGGCTTTGGCACGACCGACTTTTACGGCCAGGGGCCGGATCGTCCTTATGAAATGCGGCAGCGCGATCCGGGCGACTATGATGCCTGGGTCAGTCAGGGTCCGATCAACATCCATGCCCGCGAGAACCTGTCTTTTACCGACCGGGGCGTGGCCAAGGCGCGCCGGATGCTGCGCAACGCAATTCGCGCACTTCAGGACGGAACACCGCCCGAGCAGCCGACTGACAACTTCAGTGGGGTTATCCCGACCTATGCGGGTGATACCGTACTGAAAATCCCGTTACAGGAGGGACGTGATGATGGGGCCTTGCAAAAAGAAGTCTCGTTCAAGGTCGCAGATATCCTGAAGTCCGGCGACCATTTGCAGGGGTCTGAGCGTCGCGCCTTCATCGAAGGCGCATTGAAGGAATATGAGGCAGGTTGGTCATGAACACGCGCATTCCCCACAACCCGGGCCGGGTTGATTGGTCGGGCGAGAACCCGGGCATATACCTCAAACAACAGCCCGATCAGGCGCATTACGATACGTTGGCTTTGTTTTTTCGCGTGGTTTTGTCGCCATATGGGCGTGGCCATGCCGCCATCGTACTTGGCGCCCCGGATGAAGCCAGCGGCTGGCCGATTGTCCCCAACCTGATCATGACCGACAACCAGCGCATGATGCGCTGGATCGTCGACGGCTGGGTCACCAAGATGCCGACCTTTGTCGGCAAACCCGGACTGCAAGCCATGACGTGGCTGGATTGTGACAGCGTTGAAAAGCGGCCCGGCGACCTTAAGACACGCTATTCGGAAACCCTGCGTGGTTCGGGCGTGACACTGGAAATGATCTGGCAGGATATGGGGCCGCCGCTGCCGGTTGAAGTGACCCGCGAAAATTCGGCCACCAAAGAGCACGAGATGTATTCCGTATTTCTTGAAGCCAAGCAGGCGCAGGTCAGGATCAACGGCACCGCCCTGCCCGGTCAGGTGGCAGATCGCCAGTTCTTTGGCCGCACGATGAGCACGGCTTTTCTGGCCTTCTCGGAAACCTGGGTCACTCCAGCGGAGGACGACTGATGCCCCTGAACGAACCAATTACCCCAGGTGTTGTCGACTGGACCGGTGAAAACCCCGGTATCCTTCTTAAGGATGAGAACGACAATTTCAGCGCAATGGCGCTTTTCTTCCGCGTCGCTTGGTCCCCAGTCGGTCAGGGGCAGGTGCTGCTGTTGTTGGGATCACCTGATCTGGCTGATGGGCCACCCGAGGCACCAAACGTCATTCTCAGCGACAATCCTGACCTAACCTCGTTCCTGAAAAAGAATTTTATCAGCAAACTGGCCGCATTCGCCAATGCACCGTCTTTTGCCACTCTGCCGGAAATCGGAGCTCAGGCCGTACGCAGCTCGGGCGACCCCATGAGCCACCGCTACACCGAAACGATTTCAGGCGGCACTCTGACGGTTGAATTGGTTTGGGAAGGTTTTGAACCACCCCGCGCGTTGGAGTTATCCCCGCATGAGGTCGCGTCGGGCGAACAAAACATGTTCTCGCTGCTGGTCCCTGCCCATTCGGCCCAGATCATCGTCAATGGCCGCGCACTACCGGGCAAGCTGGGCACGCGAGTGCAGGCCGGGTATGAGACTACAACTGCGTTTCTCTACTTCTCAGAAACCTGGATCATCCCGCCGGAGGGATCATGACCCTGCACCCTGCCGATCAGTTGGCATTCGACCGCGCGATGGTCACACAACCGGTCTGGAACCGTTTCAATTCCGCGGCCGACGCGGTTGGGCTGGCTGACAATGTGCTGCTGCACGCCGGTCCTGCGTTTTTCAGCGCTGCTCAAATCACTGCCCCTATTCTGAACTCGGCGTGTGTTTCGGCGGTCTGGGAAGGACTGGCCCGGGATTTTGATCAAGCCGAAGCCATGATCATGGCAGGTGAAATTAAGATGCATCCGGCACAGGATCACGATGTTGTCACGCCGTTGGCGGCCGTGGTTTCAGCCTCGATGCCACTGCATACGGTTTATGATGCATGGCGCGGTCAGACGCGGGTTTTTGCTCCAATCAATGGCGGCGCACGCCCGTCCTTACGGTTGGGTCTACGGTCAGAGGCAGTGCTTGAACACATTCGCTGGCTGAACACACGCTTTCTGGATGTTTTGCAGAATGGTCTGGCAGAAGGGATTGCTCTGGTTCCGCTGGCCGTCGAGGGCCTGATGGGCGGTGATGATTGTCACGGGCGCACCCCAGTCGCAGGCAAAGCGTTGGTTGCTGAGCTGAAGGACCGCACACCCGGCGGCATTCGCGACGAAGAAGCGCTGGAATTCATGGAAAGCTCACCTTCGCTGTTCCTCAATCTCTGGATGGCAGCGACAAAGTTGATGATGAAACTTGCTGAAGGGGTCGAAGGCTCCAGTTTTGTCACTGCGGCGGGTGGAAATGGGCAAGAGGTTGGTATCCAGATCTCGGGCCTGCCCGGACAATGGTTTACAGTTCCGGCAACACCGCCCAAGGGGCGTTTCGATACAGACTTGCCCCAAGATCGCGCGCTTGGCGCAATCGGCGACAGCGCCGTGGTCGAGGCTTTTGGTCTGGGTGCCATGGCGATCGAGCTTAGCCCGGAACAGAAAAAGGCACTTGGTGCCTATCTGCCCGACAATTCCGAGGCCCGCATGACTGGCCTTTCAGCCGGTGCTCATCCCTATTTCCGCGCGTTGGATATTCGGCTTGGCTCGACCGCGCGCGGTGCAGTGGCGCAAGGATCAGGTCCGGCAATTGGTTTGGGTATTCTTGATCGGATGGGTCAGGCCGGACGGTTGGGAGGCGGCATCTACGATATGCCGGTTGATCCGTTCAGCGCTGCGGTGAAAGCACTGGGTGCATGACCGACCTGAACCGCCGCAGCGCGCGCAACCTTGCCCAACGGATCAAGATGAGAGAGGTCAAACCCTCAGAGGTTATGCAGGCGCATCTGGATCGTATCGCACTGCGTGAACCCGACATCGGGGCGTTTCAGTATCTCGATGCGGATCGCGCAATGGATCGTGCGATGGCCGCCGACCTGCAGCATGCAAACGGGCCGTTGCATGGTGTACCCTTCGTGATCAAGGATATCATCGACACAGACGACATGCCGACGGGTTGGGGCAGTGACCTGTATTCCGACCGCCGGCCAGTCAGAAACGCGGCCTGCGTTCAGATGTTTCTGGATGCGGGCGCTATTCCCATCGGCAAAACAGTCACGACTGAGTTTGCCTATTTCCGGCCCGGCAAAACGGCAAACCCGCACAATCTGGCGCATACGCCGGGCGGGTCTTCATCGGGCTCTGCCGCCGCCGTAGCTGATTTTATGGCCCCGTTGGCCTTTGGGTCGCAGACAGCTGCATCACTGATCAGACCTGCGGCTTATTGCGGGGTCTATGGATTTCGCCCCACGATCCATGGCTATCCACTTGCAGGGGTGATGGGATTGTCGCCAAGTCTTGATACACTCGGCGTTCTCGCCCGCGATCCAAATGACTTGGCGCTGGCCGATGCGGTGTTGCGCGGCACAAACCCTCCACAAGCTGCACAGTTCGAGGACAATCTGCCTCGCATCAGTCTGATGCGCGGTCCGCATTGGATGGATGGTTCGATCGAGATGCGTGACACCTGCACCCGCGCCTTGTCTGCCATTGCAGGAACAGGGGCCGAAACGGGTGAGATTGCACACCCTGAGATTTTTGCCGACCTGACAGCGGCGCATAACACAGTGATGGCTTATGAGGCCGCCCGACTGCGCCGCGATGAGTTCGAAAAAGGGATTCCTGCAATCAGCCTCCAATTCCAGGCTCTGATAGAAACCGGGCTAGAGGTCAGCGAGGCGAATTACCAACACGCAAAAACCGTCCGAGACCGCGCTGTAATGATATTGGAACAGCTTTTTAGGGATACCGACGCCCTTCTTGTTCCGTCTGCTCCAGGTTCGGCCCCGGTAGGATTGGAAGCAACCGGCGATCCGTTGTTCTCACGCATGTGGAACCTGTTGCAGATACCATCCGTGGCAGTCCCTTTTGGCACCAATGCAGACGGGTTGCCGCTGGGTGTACAGCTTATCGCACCGCGCGGCAGCGATGCCCGGTTGCTTGATATCGCACAATGGGTGGGCAGTATCCTCAACCCACCGGACTGAATGGGTCTGCGTGGCCTTAACCAATCAAAGGCAATAATATCGCCAGTGAAATTGGGATGCTGACGGCTGCAATAAGGGTCTGAAGTGTCACTATGGCGGCCATCAACGGCGCGTCGCCGCCCAATTGCTTGGACAAGGTATAAGAAGAAGCCCCAGTTGGAACCACCGAATAAACCACCGCGATCATCAGCACATCCTGCGGAAGCCCGACCAGCATCCCAATACTCAAAGCTGCCAGCGGAAACACCAGCATTTTGCCAACAAAGGCCAGAACCAAGGGCATCAAGCTCGCCGCCATGGCCCGAACACGCAGGTTCGCACCAACCGCCAGCAAAGTAATCGGCAAAGCACCCGCCCCCAGAATGTCAGCTACGTCATGGACAACAGGAATGCGATCACCGATCACCTGATTTGCCCCAACAGCCAATAGGATCGAAATGACATAAGGGTTGCGCCCAAGCTCGCGCAGGATAGCGACCGGCAGGCGGGTTGCTGTATCCTGTTTCAGCGCCCCGACCATCATGACCACCATAACTATATTGGTGATCGGCACCAGTATCGCAGTCGCCAGAATCGCGATGTCAAACCCTGCTGGACCAAAGAGATTGGCTGCAAGCGCGAGACCAATGAACGAGTTGTGCCGCGCACTTCCCTGAAGGATCGACGTCGCCTGTGGTGCGGAATATCCCAGCAGTCGCGCGGTGATGACGGCAAAAACCAGCGCCGCCAGAAATCCGCCCAATATGGTCACTGAATAAAGCCCAAGCGCGGATTTATCCAAAGGCGATAGCGAAATTTTCGTGAACAGCAGGCAAGGCATCAGAACCCAGTAGACCAGCTTGTCATTCAGGTTCCAGAAATCGGTGCTGGGAATTCCACCTTTGCGAAGGGCCAGGCCCAACGCAATGATCAGAAAGATCGGCAATATCGAGGTCAGGGTCGAAAACATTTCAGTTCACTGACAATTTTGGGCGACGCATCGGGACCCTGTCATACCGCAAAATTCAGCGCAACTCATCTGACGCCGATTATCAGGCGCTTTCGTTTGGATCGTCGTCGATGATGGCCATTGCATCGATTTCAACCAGCAAAGTCGGGTCGGCCAACCCCTGCACGACCACTCCGGTTGAACAGTGATGCACGCCCTCGAACCAACGATTGATCGCCTCGTAAACGGCAGGCCGGTAAGAGATATCGGTGACATAAACCGTCAACTTGCAAACATCGGCAAGGCTGCCGCCGGCCTCTTCCATCCAGCGCTGAATGTTGCGGCAGGCCTGATCCGCTTGTGCGCCGGGGTCGCCTTCGCCGATGAGCGTCCCATCCAGCAAAGTTCCAACCTGTCCTTGCATAAAGACAAAATCACCCCGCGCGCGGATTGCCTTGGAATAGGTCGCCTGCGCGTGATACCGGGTCTGGTACTTGTGAATATGGGTGCGGGCCATTCGCTCTCTCTCCCTTCAGGCGGTGGCTCGGGACAGGTAGTCCTCGACCATATCGCCAAAACTCTGTTCTACGGCGAACTCAAAGCCACCTTTGCACCGCATAACCAGCGCCTTCAGGCTAAACAGCTCGGAATAGGTAACAGCATCTTCGCTGAACTCAGTTTCATGAAAATCCAATGGGCATGCAATGGACATTACTTCGTCGGCATGTGGGCCGGTCACACGAAAGAAAGTCAGCGTGTCCGAGACCTGCACGATACTGATATCTGCTGGACAATCGGTTGGTCTGAGATGCTCTCCCAGTTTGACTTCCTGATCCAATGCAGCGCGGGCGATCCAATGGTTTCGCCCGATATGGTACAGCTCCACCGCATCCTGGCCAGACCGGGAATTTGGTCGTTCAGGCCACGTTGGCAAGACATCGCCTGCCCAGCTTTGTATGGCAGCGGGTTTCCCCTTCAGATCAAACAGCGCATTAAGACCTTGGCGCACAATTTCCACGTCATAACTCATCTCAGGACCTTAACAGATTGCCATCGGGATCATGGAATACTGGTTTGGTGATCTTGACTGGGATCACCTCATCTTTCAGCCGGACATGGGCGGTTTCCCCATGCCGACCATGCCCGCCCTGCAGCAATGCCAACCCGACCCAACGGTCGTTTACCACACTCCAGACACACGCTGTTACAAGCCCCTCGGTAGCTTCCTTTCGGCCTCCGGGTGTCAGCGGCGCGCCCTCGGGCACTTGTTTGTTGGGATCATCCGGCAGAATTCCAACAAGTTCCCTGCGGGTTGATGCACCCTCGCGGCGCAGTAGGATCGAGCGTTTGCCCAAATAGTCCGTCTTTTTCTTCGACATGACCCAACCCATCCCAAGGTCATAGGCGTCCGCTGTACCGTCAACTTCGTGCCCCAGCGACAGAAAACCCTTTTCGACCCGCAACACATGGCTGGATTCCGAACCCACGGGTAGGATTCCAAAGGGTTCACCTGCCTCTAGTACCTTGTCCCACAACGCCGCCATGTGGCGCGGGGCTACATTGACCTCGAACGACAGCTCACCTGTAAAACTGACCCGGACAACGCGCGCGGGGAAACCCGCGACTGTCCCATCCCTGAAAGACATGAACGGAAACGCCTCGGGCGACAGGTCGATATCCGTTCCAAGGGCCTGCATCACGTCCCGCGCGCGCGGGCCGCAGATCGTGGCGTTGTTCCATTGGCTTGTCACAGTGGTGATCATGACCTGCCAATCGGGGAATTCGGTCTGAAGCAGCTTTTCCATATGCTGGTTCATTGCATCAGCATGGCCGGTAGAGGTTGAAACAAGCCATCGATGATCATCCAACCGGAACACCACACCGTCATCGAGGATCAGCCCATCATCCGACAACATCAGTCCATAGCGCCCATTGCCGGGCGTTAGCGAAGACATCACGTTCGAGTAGACAAAATCGAGGAATTGCGGGACATCCCGCCCTTTCAACTCGAACGTACCAAGCGGAGAGCCATCATAGACGCCAACCCCCTCTCGAACCGCCCGGCATTCGCGGTTCACCGCTTCCTGAAGGCCTTCGCCTTGATCGGGGAAATAGCCGGGCCGCCGCCAACGCGCACCGGCTTCGTACATGACTGCCCCGTTATCCTCATTCCACTGGGTTACAGGTGTATGACGGTACGGGAACAGAACCGAGCCCTCTCGTAATCCACCAATCGCGCCGAATGAAACAGGCGTGTATGGGGACCGGAACGTGGTCGTGCCAACCTCTTGCAGCGGTACGCCTTTTTGCATCGCGACAGTGCCGATGATGTTGATATTCCCGGTCTTACCCTGATCGATGCCCATGCCGCCCGTGGTGTAGCGTTTCACATGTTCGACATTATCATAGCCCTCGCGCAGGGCCAGATGCACATCGCTGACGGATACGTCATTCTGAATATCCAAAAACGCCTTTCCACGCTGGTCTGGCAGGTCGACACGCCAGAGCGGCTCGATCTCATATGCAAGATCCTCGCCCCCCTCGATGATCTGATCCAGCGCCAGATGTCCGGCTGCGGCACCAATAGCTGTGCAATTCTGCGCCGCTTGATCAGGAAGAAAAGCCGCAAGCCTTTCGTCAAACTGCAGCGAACTGCGAGATTGTGACCACAAATGTACGGTCGGATTCCACCCCCCTGAATGCGCCAGAACATCACATTCAATCCAGCTTTCTACACCCGTTGCGGATACAGCCTTTGCAGCTTTGACCCCCTTGCGCCCCCGCACGTCTCCGACAACGGTTGAAGCGTGCACCGACAATCCGGGCACCATATCCAGAGTGGCCTGAGGCACAGTCGCACGACTGTCGAGAATGGCCTCAACCCTTATCCCGGTCGCTACCAAATCAGACGCTACTGCGTATACGCTATTGTTATTAGTGAATAACACCAACCGTTTACCCGGAGTAACACCCCATCGGTTTACATAGGCTTGGACCGACGACGCTAACATGACCCCTGGCCGATCATTATTGCTGAAGACCATGGCACGTTCTGTAGCACCCGTGGCGATGATAACTTCGCCTGCCCGTACGCGCCACGAACGCTCAATGATGCGGTCTTGTTCAGGATTACGTTCATTTACAATCAGCAGATTGTGCTCACGATAGGCCCAGACCGTGGCCTTCTGCAGATGGGTGACGTTGGTCATCTCGCGCAGCTCTTGAACCGCGTCGTCCACCCAGCCCATTGCTGGTTGCCCGTTGATGGTCAGGTTTCGGTTCAACAGGCTGCCGCCTGCCTCAGTACCTTCATCAGCAAGGAAGACGCGTTTACCCGCCCTGCCCGCCTCAAGCGCCGCCTGCAGCCCGGCCGGACCTGCGCCTGCGATCAGCACGTCGGTATGCGCATGACGGGCTTCGAAATGCCCCGAGGACGGTGGATTATTCGGTGCCGCGGCCAGACCGGCAGCTTTGCGGATTGAGGGCTCGAACAGGTGCCAATTGGGCCATTTGAATGTCTTGTAATAAAAACCAGCAGGAATAAAGCGGCCAAGCAGTTGATTGACCCCGCCCAAATCAAACTCGGGCGATGGCCAACAATTGACCGAACGCGCCCTCAACCCCTCACGCAGAGGAATGGTGGTTGCCGGACGGTTCCCCGAAGCGTCCTCGCCTTCAAGTTCCACCAGCGTTGCCGGTTCTTCCGGGCCATGGCCGACAATGCCACGTGGGCGGTGATATTTGAAACTGCGTGCCGTAACACGAACACCATTTGCCACCAGAGCCGAGGCTAATGTATCGCCTTCAAACCCTTCGTAAGACTTGCCGTTAAACGCAAAACGCAGGGGCTGACCTCGATCGATGCGTCCACCCGATGCGTGGCGGTTACTTTGAGTCATCTGGTGCCTCCACTATGTCGTGGGTTCGGGTATCGCGCCAGATTGCAAGCCACTCACCGCAACCCCGCGCATGCCACCAACGCTCATGGACCGGTCCTAATGGGTTTGGCGCCACGGTCAGGTATTCAACCCATTCCGCATCGCTAACGGTATTCGGATCGGGGCGATCAGCACCAACCGGGCCGCCATAGATAAATTCACTTTCACTACGTTCGCCGCAGAATGGGCAGGGTATTAGCATCATGATCCTGGCCTTTCCTATCTCGCCGTCGTTGTCCCGGCTTCCATCACAAAATCCAGATGGCGGAACCGGTTGAGCGTGAACGAGGACATCAAGGGGTGCGGCTCCTCTTTGGCCACCAGATACGCAAGCGTCAGGCCACCTGCGGGAATGGCCTTGTATCCCCCCCACCAACCAGCGGTGACGAACAGCCCCGGTATTTCGGTCTGATCCATGATGGGTGAGGCATCATGGGCGATATCCAGATGTCCGCCCCATTGCCGCATCAGTTTCAGTTTTTTGAAAGACGGGAACAGTGACAGCATCGCTGTCACCGTGTCTTCGAACACGTTCTGCTTGATATCGCGGCGAAAACTCTGACCCATATCCGGCGCACCACCGATCACCATCTCGCCTTTGTCGGATTGGCTGAAATAGAACCCACTGTCGGGGCAGTTCACTATGACGTCCACCAACGGCTGAACCGGTTCGGACACAAATGCCGTCAGGTTCATCGTGCGCAGAGGAAGCTTCAGCCCAGCCGTTTCGGTCAATGTTGTGGTATGGCCGGAGACTGCGACAACGACTTTCTTGGCGCGCACGGTGCCGCGATTTGTTTCAATACCACTGATATTGCCATCGGTCCCACGGATCAGAGATTGCACCGCAGTTTGCTGATGGATCTCGACCCCAAGCGCATCGGCTGCACGCGCATATCCCCAAGCCACCGCGTCATGCCGGTTCACGCCCGCATCCGTATGCACCATACCGCAGATCACGGGCAAACGTGCATCGGGTCCTCCTCCGGTCAATGCCGGGATTCTTTGGTGCAGCTCGTTCACCGAAATCTGTTCATAAGTCGAACCATAGATATCCATCACCAGCTGCCGACGCCTCAATTCGCGCAGTTTGGGCCAGGTCTGTACAACATCCACCATGGTGCGTTTCGAATGCATCATGTTGAAGTTCAGCTCATGCGTGAGACCCTCATACATCGCGACGGATTTGACGTAGAATGGGATCGACTCGTCACGCATATAATTCGAACGGATGGTCACCGTGTTGCGTGCAATGTTACCTCCGCCCAGCCAACCACGTTCAAGCACAGCCACATCTTTAATGCCGAACTCTTTAGCTAGATAATAGGCAGTCGCCAGGCCATGCCCCCCTGCCCCGATCACGACAACGTCGTACTGATCCTTCAATGGCGGTGAACGCCAGGCAAGAGGCCAGTTGCGGTGCCCGGAAAACGCATTCCGGGCGAGCGAGAACACAGAATAATTTTGCATGGTAGCCATAGCATTCATCAAAAGATATGTACCGTCAATCAATTTCTTTACTAATGCGCAACGCCCTTGGAGGATCACCCAAATTGATTTATAAGAGGGTATGCAGCTGCACATTGAACAGTTTCATCGGAACATGGCTGGCAAATGGTCGGCCCGGTCCCGGTGGCCTTGCTTCATCATCAACTGCCGCAGCTCTCCATCCTTCTGACTCCGCCCAAATCACGGCGCTATGCGCCAGTTAACAATCCCACCCGGAAACGGCGTGGACACAAAGTGGATGGATATTATGAACCAACCAAAAGAATTAACGGACATTCAGAAAGCCTATGAACGCGACGGGGTCGTGTTGCTGAAGAATATCCTGTCCGACGAATGGTTGACCAAATTACGAGACGCGGTTGACACCGAAGTCGCGAAGGGTGACCGATATTTTGCGTATAAGAACATGCGCGAAAATCCCGGTACATTTCAGAATTACTGCCTGACATCGGATATCGGGCAACGAGTGGCCGAAGTTGCAGGCAGCCCGTGGACGTCGTTGATTTATGACCAGATTTTCGTGAAAGAGCCGGGCACCCAAACCCAGACCGGGTGGCACACTGACCAACCTTATTGGCCGGTGTCCGGCCCAATCATGACCATATGGATCGCGCTCGATCCAGTGGATCCTGACAATGGTGCGTTGGAATTCGTACGCGGATCACATGCATGGGGTGCAAAATATCGACCCTTCAAAACCGATCAGAAGGGTGGATTCCTGCACTATCTGGAAGAGGGCAACCCGGATTACATTGACATGCCGGATTTCGAAGCCGACCGCGCCCAATATGACATCTTCCACTTTGAAGACATGAAGCCGGGAGACGCGCTTGCCTTTGATGGGATGACCGTGCATTCGGCGATGGGGAACCGAACCTCAACACGCCGTCGGCGCGGATATGCCATACGCTTTGCTGTGAATGGCGCGACCTACGAGCCGCGGGATTCGGTTACCGAATGGCTGCACGATGATAGCCTGAAACCCGGCGCACCATTTGCCGGGGGCCGGTTTCCGGTCATCTACGAAACTGCCTAAGAGACGGGGCCGGGTCACCCGGCCCCCTTCGAAGTTCAAGCTTGCCGCACAGCGTCTTCCGGCACCGTGGCCTCGGCCTCGATCGCCCGATCCAACACGCGCCTATATATTTTGGCCCCTGCATCCAGACCCAGATCGATATGCGGTGTCTGAGCATGTTTCATGCCCTTGTGCACTTCTTCCAACACTTCTTTGTCCTCAAGAAATGCCATCCGGGCACCGTCATTCATGAACTTCGACACCTCCGCGTTGCCGGGGTAAGAGTTGCGATGTTGGAACCAGAAATACCTGGTCTGATCCTCGTTGATCGGGGTCATGAAATTGTATGAAATATTGATGAAGGTCTCATCGACCGGATCTTTGTCATAACCACCGGTGCCAACTGGCGTATAGATGGATTTGTTCAGCCCAATTGCGGGCAAGCACATCTCGTAGTGCTGCAAGCGATCACAATCGCCTTCGAACGAGACGAGCTTGGCATAATAGGGCGATGGTGGCTTGTTCTCGATCCAGCGTGAAACGACGACGCCACGGTCCGTCTTTTCAACATTCAGTGGCTCTTCATCGGTCCCTGCCCCCGCAAACGAAGATACGTGAACCCAGGCCACGTGGCTGGGGTCGAGCAAGTTGTCGCAAACCCAAAGATAGTGACACTCAATATCCATCACCCCGCCGTCAGTCATGCCCCAACTGGAGTTATCAAAGTTCTCGATCGGGAAAATCAGATCTGGATCGGCCAGTGCGGGATCACCCATCCAAATCCAAAGAAAGCGATATCGATCAACGACAGGATAGGACTTCACGACCGCACGGCGTGGCGTCATTCCACGCTGTGTTGGGCTGTCCGTGCATTGCCCTGAGCAATCAAAGGTCAATCCGTGATACCCACACTCGACAGTGTCCCCGATCAGGTTCCCTTTGGACAACGGCAGTTTGCGGTGTGGGCAGGCATCTTCCAACGCAACGGGTGTGCCATCTTGCTGACGGTAAAGTACGACATTTTCACCCAGAAAAGTTTCGGCGCGCAACTCACGGCCAATATCTTTGCTCCATGCGGCGACATACCAACAATTCCTGAGGTACATGGGTTGCTCTCCTTATCAATCAGGTGGCTGGGGGCATTATGGCAGCGCATGTCCAATACGCCATGCCGGAATTGTAATATTAAATATAAGGAGGGCTAATTTGAATTTAGCCCAAGTGGCGGCAAGTCAGGTTGCGATGCGGCTTCTGCCTTTATCCAGTTCAAAAACTCGCTAACCTTTTGACTATCCTTGGTTTCAGGGCGTCGGACAAGCCAGTAGGACAGAGGCGAAGAGGTCAGCTCTGCAAACGGGCGAACCAGTCGCCCATCACACAAGGCGTCAATCACCAACGGCTCGCGCCCCAATGCGACACCCAACCCCTCAACAGCTGCCTGTATCACCATATTCGATTGCCCCAAACGACGCGTGCGCAATGGCGAGGGCATGGTTAAGCCCGTCTCCCGCGCCCAGAATTCCCATGTGGGGCTGGATGCACCATGGTGGAGGTTTTCATCAACAAGCAATGTATGCTGCGTCAACTCCGCAATGCTGGTCAACTTGGGTGCAAGTGCGGGGGCGCAAACGGGAAACAGCCTTTCTCGCATCAGCAAATCGACTTCCAATCCCGGATATTCTCCTAGCCCATAGCGGATGCCGATATCAGAATCTGCGCCGGAAAAGGGAGAATAACCAGTATCCGTGGCAATCGAGATGGAAAGATCAGGATGCGCTATATCAAAGTGCAATAGCCGTGGAAACAACCAGTTAAAGGCGAACCCCGGCAGGCATGAGATCACAATCGTCCGATCCGAACGCGTTCGGTCGCGTAGTTGAGCACACACATCCGATATACGGCCCAGACCCTCTGCAATTGCCAACGCCAACTGCTCGCCTTCTCGGGTTGGTCGCGACTGCCGCGCACCGCGCACCAACAGGTCCCTGCCCAACCACTCTTCCAGCGCCCTTACATGCTGACTGACCGCACTTTGACTGACCCCCAACTCATCAGCAGCGGGGGAAAAGCCGGAATGGCGTACGACGGCCTCAAAGGCGCGCAATGCGGAATAGGGCAGGTTCAGGATCATATTAGTCACTCTAATGTGAGCCATTATCACTTTCAAATAGATTAGTTGCAGCGCTCGGCCTTACATTTGAAGCACTAAGCAATCAGGAAGTGTCGATGTCTGATATGACGCCAGAGCGGGGCGCTCAAAATCTATTGATCAACTGCGCCTGCGCAACTGCGGGTGACAAGCTGCTGATTGCCTATGAACCACCAGAGTTTGGATATTTCGATGCCGACAGCGTAGACGTCGTCAGCCGCGCCGCCCATAAACTTGGATTGGTTGTCGATACGGTCGATGTAGGTTTCAACCCTGACAATCCGCATTTGGCACCTGAACTTCTTGCACGCTTCGAAGAAGCTGACATAATTCTATTCCTCGCCAGGCTAGGGGATCAGTTGCGGTTTTCAGACATGCCCCAAGGCAAGAAGATCATCGTCAGTTTTGCCTTATCCAAAGATATGCTGGGCTCGGGTTTTTCCAATGGGCATCACGACGCGTTCATGGAGCTTAAGGCCGATATCAACGCGCTGCTGGATGCATCGGATGAAGTACGCCTTACCTGCCCGTTGGGAACCGATGTGCGCGGCCGACCGATGATGGACCTGCAACCGTCAGGTGACACCTCAATCCTGCGATTTCCAATGTCCGTCTTCACACCAGTTCCAGCATACAGTTTTTCCGGTCGGGTGGCTGTCAGCTTTTTGACTGGAACAGGTTCGAAATACTACGACGACTACACGATTGAATTTGACCGCCCTGTGTTTGCCATAATGGAAAACGGGCGGTTGCTTCGCTTCGATGGAGATCCTGCAAACGCCGCGAAGGCCGAGGCACATTATGACCGGGTCGCCCGTCAGTTGGGTATTGATCGCAATTTCGTACACTCCTGGCATGCAGGCATCCATCCGGGTTGCGGCTATCCCTGGGATATGCGTGACAACTATGAACGCTGGGGCGGGTCTGCTTTCGGCAATCCACGCATTTTGCACTTTCACACCTGCGGCGCTTATGCGCCCGGTGAAATCAGCTGGAACGTCATCGATCCGACAATCGAGGTCGACGGGGTGACCTACTGGAACAATGGTGTTTTTCATGCGGATCGACTGCCCAATGGGCGATCTATTCTGAATAGATTCCCCTGCGCCGCCGGCCTTTTCGAATACCCGGACCCTGACATCGGATTAAGAGCTGCAAGCTGATCAATCACCGCTTGATCGAATCATCGTCTGTCGAAATAATCTATTGTTAATAGGGCCTGTTAGAGTCGGCCCTATGGTGCGGAGCACTCCCGTCTCCGGTGCCGGACCATGCGCAGAGGGCAATGCCCCCGCTCCGGCAAAAATCATGGAACTCACATGTCACAAGCTATCGTCACGCCGCTGACTCAAGCTCTGGCCGAAGGAAAACTGACGCGCGAAGACCTCAAAGGATTCATGCAACGCTCGAACGGGCCCGGGTTGCGCCACCTCGCGATTTGGGTGTTGGTGCTAGCTTGCACAACAACACTGATCACGCTTGCCTGGAACAGCTGGCTGATCTGGCCCGCGATGTTTCTGCAAGGCGTCGTCCTAGTACACCATTTCTCGCTACAACATGAGTGCGTCCACTATACGGTGTTTCGCACCCGCTGGCTGAACGATCTGGTCGGACAAATTTGCGGGTTGATCATCATACTGCCGCACCGGTTCTTTCGCTACGAACATTGTGATCATCACACCTACACCCAACTGACCGGCGAAGACCCCGAACTGATCCCTTTGCCCAAAACGCTTGGCGAATATCTTCTCTATCTGTCTGCACTACCCTATTGGCGTGGAAAGTTTACCGAGCTGTTTCGGCATGCCTTTGGAAACCTAAGTGAAGCTGAGCTGCGCTTCATTCCTAAAGAAGAGCATCAATCGGCCTATTGGGACGCGCGCCGCATGCTGGCCATTTACGCCGCGATCATTTTAGCCATGGCCATCACCGGGTGGTGGGGGTTGGTCTGGTACTGGATCATACCCCTTTTTCTGGGTGAACCGGTGATGCGCTTTGTTCGCATGACAGAACATGTCGGACGGCCCACAGTGGCACAGATGTCGGAGAACACGCGCACCAATCTGGTTTCAAAGCCGATGTCCTTTTTGTGCTGGAACATGAACTATCATGCCGAGCATCACTATGTCGCCTCGGTTCCGTTCCACGCTTTGCCCCGTCTGCACGAGAAGCTGAAGGACCACATATTCGTTGAAAAGGGCGGATACCTTGCCGCGCATCGCGACATTCTGCGTCAAATCATGCAGCGCAAAACGAGGGCTTGAGTGATGAAAGCCGAAAAACCGTGGCGCGATGTGATTGAAGTATCAAAGCTGGAAGAAAACTGGGTCACGCGGGTCGCAATCGGGCCGCGATTGATAGCCGTGTACGATACGCCCAGTGGTGTCTACGCCTCGTTGGCATTGTGCAACCATGGTGGGGCTGATCTGTGCGATGGCTACTTCGACGGTCACGTGATCGAATGCCCGTTGCATCAGGGTGCGTTCGATGTCCGCGACGGCAAGCCGGTTTCAGCCCCGGCGACCCGGGCCATGCGGGTATTTGAAACGCGGGTTCAGGACGGAATGGTTCAGGTCCGAATGTGACCTGAACCTAACGCTTGTCGGATCGTTTCTCGAGGCGCGCGAAGATGCGGCTGAGACCGAAGCAGACAATAAAGTAGAATGCCGCAGTTGTGATCCAAGCCTCAAATATCATTCGGGACGAGGCGACCAGTTCGACGGTTTTGTAAGTCAGCTCCTGCACCGAGATCAGCGACAGGATCGAGCTGTCCTTGATCAATGAGATGAACTGGTTTGCCAACGGTGGCACGACCTTTTTCATCGCCTGCGGTAGCACCACATAGCGCATTTCCTGAAGGCGACTCATCCCGATCGAGCGCGCAGCCTCGCGCTGACCCTTCGGGATGGACTGAATTCCGGCGCGAACGATTTCACCTACAAAGGCACTTTCAAACAGGGCCAAAACGATGACACCTGAAACCAACGAAGGAAAGCGCCGCATTTCACCAAAGAAGAAGGTCCATATCTGGTTATCTTCCTGCCGTGCAATGCCGCGTGCCCAGCGTTCAAGGTTCAGTGCGTCGATCAGTTGTTGAGATAGGAAAAAGAAGAAAATGAAGACGACGACAACCGGAGGCACATTGCGCAGAAACTCCAGATATGTACGCGCCAGCATCCGGATCGTCAGGTTGGCCGAGCAGCGCGCAACACCCAGAATTGTGCCGAGAATCAATGCCAAAATACCGGAATAAATGCTGATACGAACCGTTGCAGCCAAGCCTTGCAGCAACAAGTTGGCAAAATACTCTTCGCGCCCGGAATGCCAGCCAACGATATAGCCTGGGATCAGTTCCCAACGCCACTTGTAGTTCAGCGTACCTTCGATCGACAGCCAGATATACCCGAAGAAGGCAATCAAAACCGCGGCGATCAGATAATCAGGCCATCTGAGTTTTTTGAGAAATTCCTGCACCGAGGCGCTCCGCATCAGGACCGGGGGCAGTGGGCCCGCCCCCGGTTGGTTTGATTATTGTGCGACCTGGTCTGCCCACTCTTCGGTTGCAAACCAGTAATCATGGCGCTCTTTCAGCCAACCAGAGCGCCAGTTCTGTGCAATCCAGTTGTTGAAAAAGTTCATCGCGTCCGGATCACCTTTTCGCATACCAAACGCCTCGCCACGTGGATCGAACAGCTCTCCTTCAAGCACTATCAGCGTTTCAGGATTGCGACCGGCCTCGCGGTTCGGGGTTGGCTGCGACGCCATGGTGGCGTGGGCGTTGCCATTCAGAACTTCTTGGGTTGATGCACCGTCCTCATCAAACAGCAACAGGTTGGCTTCGGGGAACGCCTTGGCAATCACGGTGGCCGGTGTCGCACCCCGACGCGCCGCAAAGGTAACATCTGATGAGTTCAGATCCTCGCGCGACATACCCGCTGTCAGCTCTTTGTTGGCCAGAATAGCTAGGCCCGAGAAGGCATAAGGATCAGTGAAGTTGATTGTCAGGTTTCGCTGCGCTGTCACCGACATCCCCGAGATGATCACATCGAAATTACCGGACACAAGCGCCGGGATAATCCCATCCCAAGCGGTCGGAACAAATTCGACCTCGACGCCCATGTCTTCGGCCAGCTTGCGCCCGACATCCAGTTCGAAGCCGATCAGATCACCGTTCTTGTCGCGCATCGACCATGGCACGAACAGCGACAGACCAATCCGGATCACTCCATCCTGTTTGATCGTTTCAATCACACTTTCGCGGGACAGATCCTGGGTCGCGCTTTGGGCCCAGCCTGAGGTCGCCATGCCTGTTGCCACGACCGCGCCCAGGGCTGCCCCGAGCATTCTGCGAGATAGCTTCATCTTGGTTCTCCTTGTTGTCCGGTTAATTTCTTGTGGTTATTGGTCGACAGCATATTTCTTCTCCAGATGACTTACGCCGATCGACAGGATCAGGGTCACCACCAGATAGACCAATGCGATGGTGAACCAGATTTCAAAACTCATGTAGGTGTCCGAAATGATGTTGCGCCCAAAGGTGGTAAGCTCAGCCACAGCAATGACGCTGACGATTGCTGAAGACTTGATCAGGTGAACCACCTCACCCGTCATGGGCGGCAGCATAAAACGGACAGATTGAGGTAGAATTATATACTTATAGGTCTGATAGGGGGTCATCCCGATGGATTTGGCCGCCTCCCATTGACCGGTCGGAATCGCATTGATCCCAGCCCGCAGGATTTCGGATATCAGGGCCGAGTGAAAAATCGCCAGCGTCAGTATACTTGCGGTATATCTATCAAAACTGAAGATCGGACCCAGCACATAGTAAAACAGATAAAGCAGAACCAGCAGAGGGATGTTTCGGATCAGTTCGAGGAATGCAACGGCGACGGCGGACCCAACCACCAATCCCGACAGTCGCAACAATGCGACCAGCAATCCGATGGCAGTAGCCAACAGGAACGAAGTGACGGATAGCTTGATCGTGGCGACCAACCCGATGGGAATTTCACCCCATTCGAACCCGATCTCGGTATTGCGGTACAGGAATTGCGGGACCCGGTACCACTGCCAGTTATACCCCATGCCCTGCGCGCCAGCATACGATCCATAGGCAATCAGTCCGATAACAACCGCATAAATCGCGATTGAAACCAATGTCGAATCAAAAAACCGCTTGTAAAAAGGCGGTTTCGGCAGCGGCTGTCCTTTTCCCCGAGTTATGCCCAGATCGGTCATGTCAGTGTTCCAGTATCTGGTTCAGGAACAGGCGACAGCGTTCGCTGGATGGGTTGGTAAAGAACTGCTCGGGGGGAGAGATTTCAACAATCTGCCCGGCCTCCATGAAGACCATGGTATCGGCCACCTTGCGGGCAAATCCCATCTCGTGTGTGACTACGACCATGGTCATGCCAGTCTCGGCCAGCTCAACCATCACATCCAGCACCTCATTGATCATCTCGGGATCAAGCGCGGATGTCGGCTCATCAAACAGCATGATCCGGGTTTCCATGCACAAAGACCGGGCGATGGCGACGCGTTGTTGTTGTCCTCCCGACAGTTGCGCGGGGTACTTCTCAGCCTGTTCGGGGATGTGAACCCGATCAAGATAATTGCGCGCGGTTTCTTCCGCCTGTGTCTTGGAGATCTTGCGAACTTTCATCGGTCCGATCATCAGATTCTCAAGCACGGTCAAATGCGGAAACAGATTGAACTGCTGGAATACCATCCCAACCTCCTGCCGCAGTTCCCGGATTTCCTTTGCGCCGTCATAAACTTCGATCCCGTCGATCACGAGGCGGCCCGAGTTATGCCATTCCAACCCGTTGAAACACCGAATCAGCGTGGATTTTCCCGATCCTGACGGACCGCAAATCACCACCTTCTCACCCTGTTGAACAGTTAGGTCGATATTCTTGAGTGCTTGGAAAGCGCCATAGAACTTATCCAGATTGGTGACTTCAATCATGGGGGTGGGCTGTGTCATGCCGAACCTGTCGATTTTCGGGTCAAGCGCGTAAACTGACCCTTGAAGTTGTGAGTGGAGCAATCTGGCAAAGCTTCAGAATCCTCAAATCTGTTGCGCGCTAATCAATATGGTTGCTTAATGTGCAATATTCGTCAATAAAAAACTCACTGGCTGCGAAATGGCCGCCCGGAAGTTTGAACAGAAAGCTATGGAAGGAAGCGTGAATGTCTGCTTGGATTCGGATGATACCTGACGAAGATGCTGACGCGCATTTGAAGGCTACCCTGGATCTCGCACGCACGCCTCACGGCACCGTGGACAACGTGATGCGTGTACATTCGCTGCGCCCCAACACCATGAAAGGTCACGTTATTTTGTATCGGGCCTGTCTGCACGACGACGCAAATACTGTGCCCATGTGGTTTCAGGAGGTCATCAGCTCATATGTATCCACGCTGAACGACTGCCCCTATTCTTATGCCAACCACTGGGCAAACGCCCGGCATCTGATTGGTAATGAAGCACGCGCAGACGCTGTTGAGGCTGCGTTAAAGGCCCATAGCCCGAAAGATGCATTTGAAGGCGCAGAGCTGGCCGCACTGGACTACGCGGAAAAGCTGACGCGGTCGCCGGGGACAGTAGTCGAATCCGATGTAGCCGCCCTGAAAGAGGCAGGCTGGAAGGACGGTGAGATCCTCGAAATCAATCAGATCGTGGGGTATTTCAACTATGCCAACCGATTGCTGAACGGGCTGGGTGTCACAACAGAAGGAGACGTCGTGGGCTACTATGCCGAAGAATGACGGAATGTATCATGCAAGATGACACGCCGGGAAGACAGATTGATCGGGCCATAGGCTCCTCGCTGAGGGAGTTGCGCCAGAGTCGGGCGCAATCCGCCCGTCGATTAGCCGAGCAGTCAGGTATTTCGGCGGCCATGGTCAGCCGCATCGAAAATGGGCTGGTCTCCCCGTCTATCGACACGCTGGCAGCACTTGCTGAGGCGCTTGAAGTGCCGATTGTCTCATTGTTTCGCGAGGCGCGGACAGATCATACCGACTATACGCTGGTGCGCCATGGGCAAGGGCTGAAGTCCACCCGATTGGCGGGTGGTCATTCGCACGAATACGTCAACCTTGCGCTGCATTCCCGCAAAGATCTGCGCTTTCAGGCCCGTCGCGTAAAGCTCCTGCGGGACGAGTGGCGGCCGCCTACATATGTCGGCCATGGTGTCGTCTTTGTTCAGGTTCTCGAGGGGCAGGCCAGGTATCGTTACGGCGAGGCTCAATTCACACTTTCAGCAGGGGACAGTATCAGCGTTGACGCAGAACTGAACCACGGCTTCGAAGAAGTTTTGACACCCGAGTTCGTCTTCCTGACCGTTCAGGCCGAGCGACCCTAGTGGCTTACTGACATGGCCGACCCCATCGAAGTTGATCTAACACGCGGGCCGATCTCAACCCATTTTCGAACCTTGGCCATCCCTGCGGCGATCGGAATGCTGTTCAACACGCTCTACAACGTCGTCGATATATTCTTCGCCGGTCTTCTCTCAACCAGTGCTCAGGCTGGATTGGCGTTAGGTTTTCAAGCCTTTTTCATTGCCATCTCGGTCGGGGTTGGACTGGGTGCCGCGATGAGCGCGTTGGTTGGTAACGCATTGGGAGCTGGCGATAATCGCGCGGCGCGGCGGTTTGCGGCACAAGGGATGGTCTACGGCGTCATCGCAGCATGTGTTCTGGCGCTGGCCGGGCTCTGGTATGGCCCGGCACTGATAAATCTGGTGTCGGAACCAGGCGCGTATCGCGATGCAGGCCTTCGCTACTTCTACTGGCTGTTGCTGGCCTTGCCCGGTTTCCTGCTCGCCTTTGGGTGCAATGGCATTCTTCAGGCACATGGGGATGCGGTTTCAATGCAGCGCGCACTTATCGTTGCGTTTTTCGCCAATATCGGTCTGAATCCGCTGTTGATCTATGGCATCCCGGGCTTGATCCCCGGCATCGGGTTCGACGGCCTCGCCCTGTCGACGGTGATCAGCCAGACGGGCGTGATGATATTCATGATCCGGCAGGTACTTGGACGTCGTAGAATGAGGCGCATGCGGGCTCGAAACTTCATCCCACGCCTGCTGAGGTTTAGGGAAATCTCGGTTCAGGTTCTGCCCACGGCCACATCGTTTATCGTGATGCTCCTGTCAGGATTCGTCATGCAGTTCGCCCTGAAAATCTTTGGAGAGCACGCAATCGCTGGCTTCGGCGTTGCCATTCGGTTGGAACAGATTCTGTTGCTGCCTGTGCTGGGTGTTACCGGTGCCCTGCTGCCCATCGCCTCCCAGAATTTCGGAGCGCGTGATTATGCAAGGGTGCGCGAAGCCCTGTTTTATTGTTGGAAAATCGGGTTCATCATGACCGCCATCGCAGCCCCGATCCTGTGGATATTTGGCCGCCCTTTGCTGGGCCTGTTCACCGACGATCCCGAGGTTATCCGCGTCGGGCTCAGCTATCTGCGCGTCGACAGCCTGGTACTCCCATTCTACATGATGCTGTTTTCGATCAATTCGCTGCTGCAAGCCCTGAAGCGACCAATCTGGACGGTGTGGATCAGCCTTTACCGTCAGGGATTTGGCGTAGCTTTCTTTGTCTGGATTTTCATTGGGTTGCTTGGCTTCAGCGAAATCGGTGTCTGGTTTGGAACCGCTTGCGCGGTGATCACGGGCTGGATGATCGGGCTTTTGGTGGCGTCACATGTCGCCAAAAAGGAGTTGGGAGGACTTTGGTCAAAGCCTAAAACCGATCAGGGCTGAAGGCCTGAATATCGATGTCCGGGGCCTTGCGCACGATCACATCTGCAACAATCCGCGCTGTAGTGGCCCCCAATGTCAGGCCAAGCTGACCGTGACCCGTGGCAAAAGTAACATTGGCCAAGCGTCTGCTGCGACCAATGATCGGGCGCGTGTCCGGTGTGAAAGGACGGCGGCCCATCCTGCGTTCGGTTTTCTCGATATTCAGGCCCGGCAACACGCGATGTGCACGTTTGACCAATATATCAGCGCGGTTCCAGTTGGGCGCTGCCATCAGGTCTGCAAATTCCGCGGTTCCGGCCACGGCCAGAGCATCCTGATAAGGTGTGATACCAAACCCGCCCTTTGCATAAAACACCGTGTGGCGCAGATTGATCCCACTGTCATACAGAACGGTCGAATATCCGATTACCCCTTCCATCTGCAGGGCAACGCCTAGCTTCTTAGACAAAATCCGAGAGTGCATTCCTGCAGCGATGACAAATTCGTCGGCGCCAAGCGTGTGTCCGTTCTGAAGTCGCACGCTTTGGACAGTTCGATCATCTCGTGCAAATTCGACGGCCGCACCCGCGACAACGACCCCGCCCCGGCTGGCAAAGTTCCGCATCAGAGTTTCGACCAACAGCTTTGGTTCGGTCACGAAACTCCAGTCTCGTAGCAGGGCGGCATGTTTGAAATCGGGTGCAATCGCGGCGTCGATCTCGTGCGCTTCATGACCAGATATTTCGTCAATTGTGCAACCCAATTCACGCGCCAGATCAAAGGCTGCGCGCATTGTGGCGAGGTCATTATCGTCGTCGAACAGCTTAATGACCGGCCGCTCGACCAACAGGTCCGGGTGGCCAATATCAACAAGCTGCGCCTTGAAATCTGCGGTGGCGACAAATGTGAGCCGTGCTAAATCGGCGGCTATCGTCCGCATTTTTGAAGGACGTGCATTGGCCGTAAACCGCGCAAACCAAGGCAGCAACTTTAGGGCCGAGGCCGGGCGCAGAGAAAGCGGAGCCTCGGCATCCAGCAACCAGTCCGGCACCTTCATCAGCATCCCGGGTTGCGACAGAGGCACAATCTCGCCCACTGCGATACACCCGCAGGAAGCCCAACTTGCGCCCTCACCCACAGGCCCCGGCTCCACGACAGTAACGTCGTGCCCATTGGACTGCAGCGTCAGTGCGCAGGAAACCCCAACGATGCCGCCACCGATCACAACCACCCGAGACATACTTGGTACCTTTATTGCAGTTCGCGCAGTTGCGCCATCAACTCGGCAGTGACGCGTACGCCATTTGCCTCTGCGGCGGCGCGGTTCTTCAATCTGCCATCCCCTGGAACACGCGCCTGCCCATTGCCTTCAATCTCGGCGCAGATACGCTGAACGTAATCTTCGAACGCTGCGTTGCCGAACCGCGCGGGATCAATCGCGATCAGCGTGTTACCGCCCTTGATGTTCAATGCGCCATGCGCCTCACGACTGGCGTTATCGACGGACAATGTTCCGCCAGCCAGAGCGGCCCCAAGAACTTCGATCAGAAATGCGATCGCAGCCCCCTTGTGTTCGCCAAATGGCAGCAGACTGCGGGTTTCCAGAATGGCGTTGGGGTCATGTGTAGGCTGGTTGTCTGGGTCGAGGCCGGCGGGAAGCGGCAGATCATGCCCTTCAGCGGCGGCCATCTTAATATCCATCAGCGCGACCATTGACGAAGCCTGGTCCCAGACAACCGGTTCACCCCCCGGTCGTGGGCACGCAAAAGACATCGGATTAGTGCCGAAAACGGGCCGTACCCCCCCTTGCGGCACCACCATAGCAAGTGAATTCACAACGCCCAGTGCCACCAATCCAGCCTCGGCCAACGGACCGGTATCAAACCGCAACGCCCCCAAGTGGTGACAATTGGAACAGGTGAACGCGGCGATCCCATTTTCGTGCGCCATCGCAATGAGCTCGCCCCGCGCCTTGGCAGCCACGATCTGGTAATAGCCATTGTCACCATCCCCGCGCAAAACACCCGTAGCGATCCGTTCAACGCTGGGATTGGCGGTAGGGTTGGCATAACCTGAAGAAAAGCTTTGCGCGTAAACGGGCAGCATTCTTAATCCGTGGCTACGCGGCCCGTCGCGTTCTGTCATCCTTACGAGATCGGCCAGAACCGCACTGCCATGTTCATCCATGCCCCCGGCCACAAAGACGGATTTGGCCAACTCTCTGACCTCGTTGAGTGAAAGCGTCGTCGTAGAGTTATCGGTCATTGGTTAATCCGGTTCTTGGGTTTCGAAAACGGGCAGGTCAGCGCCCGCATTCTGGATTTTTTAGGCGCTGTATTCCACCCGTTTTCTGGCGACAAATTCATCCAATGCGCCGCGCTTATCGTCCGGCATTGGTGGCTGCACATAGGTGCTGAGCATACGCTGCGCCTCTTCCGTGCCAACGGTCTCTGCGGTTTTTGAACCTTCTGCTTCCCACTGCTCAAAACTGTCATTGTTTTGCAAGTGGTTCATATGCATCGGGTTCTCGCGCGTATGATCAGTGCCCAAGAAATGCCCACCTGGACCGATCTGATCAATATCGCTTAGAAGCGCACCCAGGTCCTCATCCTGCAAACCGGTGAAGAAACGGTGGAAGTTTTCCAACTGCAACGTGTCCTGCACCCATTTCGAGTAACTGACCCCAAGCGCACCTTCAAGAAAGCCCGCCGCATGGACAATATAGTGCGCACCACCCAGCAGCACCGGCCACATGGTGTTTGCGGTATCGAACGCGGCCTGCATGTCCGGCGACTTTGATCCGGTCCACATGGTACAGGTCCGCCAGGGCACCCCGTAGAACCGCGCCATTTGGCCCACCAGCAAGTTCATCAGACCAGGTTCCGGAGAGCCCATCATCGGTGCACCTGTCTTCATCGAAACGCCCATGATCGCCACACCCAACACCATCGGTGCGCCGCGCCGGATAATCTGGCTATAGGCCATACCCGCCAGCGATTCTGCGATCAGCAACGCGACACCTCCCTGCGGGCTGGCGGGCGTGCTGGCCCCAGCCAGCACAAAGGGCGATAACAGACAGGGTTGGTTGGCAGCGGCATAGACGCGCAAGCTTTGCAGCATGGTCTCATCCCAGACCAGCGGTGTGTTGCAGTTCAACAAGGCGGCCATCACGACATTTTCGTCAACGAAGTCCGCACCGAACACGATGCGGGCCATCTCAACTGAATCCAACGCCGCTTGCTCTGACAGGACAGAGCCCTTGATAGGCTTGTCAGTCAGCGTCAGCGCGGCGTGGACAAGTTCCAAGTGGCGCAGCGGAACCGGAACATCCTGCGGTTCTACGGGCAGGATACCGGGCACCATCATCGACTGGCTCATTTGGCTGAGCTTGAAGAAGTTTTGCGCATCCTCCAACACCGACGGGCGGCGCACCCCATCCAGTCCATAAACAAAAGGCGCGCCATAGGCGTTGGCGAAAACCGAATGCTGGTGCCCCACCCTCAATGAGCGATCCGGATTGCGCGCCGCATAGCCCCATTCCGAAGGTACAGCCGAGATCAGGTCCATCAGCATCTCGCGACCGATGCGGACCCGTTCGCCTTGCACATCCGCGCCATATTTCTTCCAATCTGCCAGAGCGAGCGGATCGCGAAACTCGATTCCTGTGGTTTCCAGGATCGTCATTGCGGCGTTGTGGATCTTTTCGACGCCCTCCGGGCCGAGCAGATCAATCGGGCCGATCTTGCGAATTAGCGTCGACAGGTAGACCGGGGCCGGGTTGGTACGGGCTTGAATCCGTGCCGCACGTCCACCGCTTCGGCCTGAGCGCGCTCTTGCTTCTGCCATCTCAATTCCTCCGGATCAGGTGCGCGCACGGGCGCTGGTGGGGTCAACGGCGCAGACATCGATCACTTCGGCATCGCGCAATTCATTGTGGATCAAAACCTGCATCTTGGTGCCCGGAGCCGTCATTTCTTGCGGCACCAACGCCATCGCGATGTCGTGGTTACAGTAATAGGAAAATCCACCCGAGGTGACGCGCCCGATCAACTTACCATCGGCATACACGCCCTCGTCGAACATCACCGAGGTGTCGCAGAACGGCAGTTTCAGCGTTACCAAACGGTTATAGTTGCCCTCTTCCTTCTGCTTCAAAAGTGCTGCTTTGCCGACGAACTCACGCTCGGCCACCTGCCCACCAATCTTTTCGGTCATGGCAACGAAGCGATCGAGATCAGCCTCATAAGGGGTCAAGTCTTTGCAAATCTCGCGATTGATGGCGCGATAGGATTTTTCGAGGCGCATCGACTCCAGCGCCTCAAGGCCGAACGGTTTGACACCGACCTTCAACAGCAAGTCGACAAGATGGCGATTATACCCGACCGGGTGGTGCAACTCCCACCCTAACTCACCGGTGTAAGAGACACGCAGCAGATGCACGCCTTTGGCATAGCCCACCTCACCAATTTGCGCCGAAAGCCATGGAAAGGCTGCATTCGAAAGGTCGTTGTCGGTCAGCGGTTGCAGGATTTCACGGGCCTTTGGTCCGGCCAACGCGATCACGCCCAATTGCTCTGAGATATCCTCGATCACAACTGACCCGTCACACGGCAGCACGCGCTGCAGCTGGTCCCAATTGTAGGCCCGCCAGTTTGGGGTTGAGATTAGATAGAAGTCATCCTCGTCGTAGCGCACGATAGTGTATTCCGCATCCATGCCGCCCTTGTCGTTCAGCATCAGCGACAGGGTCATGCGGCCTACTTTCGGCAGTTTGTTGGCCATGATGCTGTCCAACCACTGTGCAGCCCGCGGTCCACGCACAGTGAACTTGGTCATCGGCGACATCTCGATGAAACCCGCCTCTTCGCGGGTGCGACGCACCTCTTCCTGCACCAGTTCCATGTGATTGGTGCGGCGAAAGCCGTGTTCGGGGATCGCCTCTTCTGGTGATTTGGCAAACCAACGCGGGAATTCGTAGCCGTTGAAGCTGGTCCAGACCGCGCCTTGCGCTGTCAGCAGGTCGTATGAGCCCACGGTCTTCATTGGTCGCGCTTCCGGGAAATCCTCACCCGGCACATGTGCTTCCATGTGGGTGCCCCAGGTTTCGCGCACTTTGTCCATCGTCCAGCGTTTGGAGGCGTAATCTGAAAACCGGCGCGGGTCGAGTTCCGACATGTCCATGCCTGGATTGCCGTTGACGATCCACTTGGCCAAACGGTTGCCTACGGTGCCGCCCCACAGAATACCGCCGGGCATACCTTCGGCTAACCACAGGTTCTCATGCCCGGGTGCGGGGCCCGCCAAAGGCAGCTCGTCCGGTGTCATCTGGAATGGACCGCGGGTATTGGCCTTGATGCCGACCTCACCCAAAGTCGGCACCCGTTCGATGGCACGCTCCCATTGGGTTTCCACTGCATCGAAATCCTCGGGCAGCAGATCCGCGCCAAATTCCGGTGGCACGCGATCTTCAGCAAACAGTTTGAGGTCTTTGGTAAACTCATAAGGCCCGAACTGGATGCCCCCAACATCTTCGCGCAGATACGCCCCGTAATCCTCATCTCGCAGGATCGGGAATTCTGGCAGACCTTGCGCCCGTCGCTCTTTCAGCAGCGGCACGGTCTCGGTCGTCCAGTATTGGTGAACGATTGGGATACAGGGCAGATCCAACCCCACGCGGCGCGCGTTTTCGCGGGCATAATTGCCGGTGGCAAAGATCAGGTGCTCACACGTGATCTCACCCTGATTGGTGGTTACTCTCCAGTTGCCATTATCTAGCTTCTTATAAGCCTGAGCTTCAGTGTTCTGGTACACCTTGGCCCCCGCGTCGCGCGCCAGCTTGGCCAGGGCCATGGTGATATCTGCCGGGTTCACGTAACCGTCTTCAGTGTGCAGGATTCCGCCGCGAATGTCCGGGCTCTGGTTCAGCAACGGGTGGACTTCGGCAATCTCTTCCGGTGTCAGCAACTTACAGGGTACGCCTGCGGCCTCTGCGATCGATATATAGGATTGGAATTCGTCCCAGCGCTTTTCGGTGTTGGCCACCCGCAGCTGGCCCACCTTTCGCAGCCCGACAGAGTTGCCCATCTTTTTCTCCACCTCGCTATAGATGCGGATGGTTTCCATCGTCATCTTCGACACGTTGTGAGAGCGTACAAAGGTCACCAACAGCCCCGCCGCATGCCAGGTCGAGCCCGAGGTCAGCGTAGTCCGCTCAAGCATGACCGCATCGGAACATCCATGCTCGGTCAAACCATAGAGGATTGATGCCCCGACGCAGCCTCCCCCAACAACCACGACTTTCGCATGTGACTGCATTCTGAAGCTCCTTCAAATTGTGCTCAACCAACCGGTGATCGCAGTGGGCGACGGAAGACCAGCATGTGCAATTTGCTCGGTACCCGCCCCCAACGGCTTGGGTTTACTGCTTGATCACACATGGATCGCGTCTCAAACGATTGTCTGAAATTTTCATCTTGAACTGTTGGGAAGCAATTGCAAAAAGATTCATGTTGCATAAGGTGAGCTAAGCCAACCTGCGACGAGTAGCTCGTATATCATTGGCTCATCATACCATCACAGGTCAAACCATCTTGCTCAACCGTCCCTATGATCTTCCACCAGTAAGTTCGCTTATCAGCTTTGAAGCTGCCGCGCGACATGTGAGTTTCAAGACGGCCGCCGAAGAACTTAACGTCACGCCCGCCGCGATCAGCCATCAGGTCAAAGCGCTTGAGAATGAGCTGCAATGCGCGCTGTTTCTGCGCCATCATCGCGGCGTGGAACTGACCGAAAGCGGCGCTTATCTGCTTGTTGCGCTGCAACGTGGTCTTGAAGGCATCAGCGAAGCCCTTGGGCAGTTGCGCCGCCAGTATGACAGAAAAGGCGTTACAATCCGCTCGACCACGGCTGTCAGTTCACTCTGGCTCACGCCGCGTCTTGCCCAGTTCTGGAAGCGACACGGACATGTTTCCGTGACGCAGGTAGTAACTGACCTCGGCATCGATACTTCGAGATGCGACCTGAGCATTCACTATGGCGATTCCAGTCGTGAAACGGGCATCTTCAAGACGCTGTTTCACGACAACATCATGGCATTGTGCAGCCCCCGGTTCGCGGAACAGAACCCCATTGAACGCGTTGAGGATTTCGCGCGCGTGCCCCTTATCCATCTTGATGCTCCAGACACCGGCTGGACTGACTGGCGCGCGTGGACCCGCAAGCTGGGATATGACGGCCCGCTGAATTCGGCACATCGTGTCAACAACTACACGATTGCCCTTCAGGCCGCCCAGGACGATATGGGCGCGGTTCTGGGCTGGGAGGGTCTGACCTCGGACCTGATCAAATCGGGGAAACTGGTCAGGCTATTGCCGCAGACCACATCATCGCAGTTGGATTTCTACGTGAAATTACATAACACCTCATCCGATCGCGCAAAGCTTGTGTTCAAGTGGCTTAGTGAGGCGGCCGACGAAACCGGCTGAGACAACGAACATCGCTTGGTTAGAAAGCAAGGGCTCTTGAAGCGCAGGCATCAAGTCATCCGATTGAACTTTTCTGCAGATAAAGCCGGCGCATGATCAAAGGCGTTAGGTACATCGGAATCTGGTAGGCGCCGATAAACACCATAATGGGTGCGGTCACTTCAGGCGGTAACGCCACAAAGAATATTGCGGTGTTTCGGTTTCCAGCAATCAAAGAAACTGCAATTGCCTCGGCAGTGGGCAGCCTGCTTCGCGTCAGATGAAAAGAAACAACCTGAGCGCCAAAATTGATCAGGCAGGCAAATACGATCCAGAACAGCGCGACTGCGGGCTCTTGAAGAGCGGTTGCACTCACAGATGGCATTAATCCAACCACAAAAACCGCAAGCGTGATTGTCGCTGCACCTTCCAGATTTATAAGCGTCGACTGTGATGGTTCGCGAAGCACGGTTCGGCGCAATGCGACCGCTGCAAGAATTGCGATTACGATCGTAAGAAATAGGCGAAGCGAGGTCATCAGGACAGCCTGGATGTCACCCAATTCTGGCATCAACCAGAAGATTGGCAGGGCGGTAAAAGGCAGAACAGCAGTTCCAACCACGACCAGACGCATCGCATATTCCGCAGGATACCCCATCATTAGACACATATTAGGGCTGCCGGAAATCGAAGGCGCAGCGGCCACGATCAAAAGCGATAGAAAAACCGGAGCGTTGCTCCAGCCAGCGGCAAATCCCACCGCAGCCACAAGCAAGGGCATAGCCAGTTGGAAGGCCAGAATCGTGCCTGCGACCTGTCGCAGATCAGTTAGCGAGCCCACGATGGCACCCGGCTTCATTCGAAGCAGCGTCAAAAACAACAAGATCATGACCAAGGGCGGCAAAAACGGTCGCATTGGTTCGGCCAATCCCGGCAGCAAGAGGCCAGCCACCAACCCCAAAATCAATACGTAAGGGCCGTGTCGTGCTGCAAGGTGGAAAGGGTTCAATGCCCGCTACCCACCGGGGCTCTGACGCAGGTTCTCAGGCAACCACGTAGCCAGTTCCGGGAACCAGATCAGCACGAACACCATCAGCACCATGATCAGGAACATCGGAATTGCGGCGCGCGCAATATAGCTCATCTCATGGTTGGTCATCCCCTGCATCACGAACAGGTTGAAACCGATGGGCGGGGTGATCTGCGCCATCTCGACGACGACCACGATGAAGATACCGAACCAGATCAGATCGATCCCTGCGTCGCGGATCATCGGTTCGACAACAGCCATGGTCAGCACGACCGAGGAAATTCCATCAAGGAAGCAACCCAGAATGACATAGAAAACCAAAAGGACCATCAGCAGTTCGAACCGCGTCAGCTCCCACCCCGCAATCAGGTCAGCAAGCCCGCGCGGCAAACCGGTGAAGCCCATCGACAAAGACAGGAACGCGGCACCTGCCAAGATCAGCGCGATCATTGCGCTGGTACGGGTCGCGCCCATCAGGCTTTCGGTGAATGTCTTCCAATTCAATGAGCCCTGCCCTGCGGCCAGTAACAGGCTCCCGATCACGCCGAAGGCGGCGGCCTCGGTCGCTGTGGCATAGCCCAGATACATGGATCCGATCACCACCGTGATCAGCAGGATAACGGGCAAAAGGAAACGAGAGTTTCTGACTTTTTCTGAAAAGGTCAGCTTACCTTCATCGTTTGGGTTCCAGTCTTTGCCAATCTTGGAATAGATCGCGACATACCCCATGAACATCGCCGCCAGCACGAGGCCAGGTAGAATACCGGCAAAGAACAGTTTGGTGATCGATTCATTGATCGTCACCCCATAGACGATCAACGTCAACGACGGCGGGATCATCAGGCCCAGCGTGGCCGCACCCGTCAGCGTGCCGATGATCATACGCTCAGGGTAGTTGCGCTTGCGCAGTTCCGGGATCGACATCTTTCCAACCGTGGTCAGGGTTGCCGCAGAGGACCCCGAGACCGCAGCAAACACTGTGCAGCCCACAATATTCGTATGAACCAACCCTCCGGGCAGCGGTGCCATCCATGGCGACAAGCCTTTGAACATGTCCTCTGATAATCGCGTTCGATAGAGGATCTCACCCATCCAAATGAACATCGGCAGGGCGGTCAGAGTCCAGGAAGAGGACGATGACCAGATGGTCGTGATCATAACATCGCCCACGGGGCGCGTGGTAAACAGCTCCATCCCGACCCAGGCGACGCCCATCAAGGCCAACCCGACCCAAACGCCAGAGCCCAAAAGGGTGAATAGGACGAAGAGAAAGAGGATGATGACGGATATGTTTTCCATGCTCTTATTCTCCGTGGCTCTGATCGGCCAGATCGCGGGTGATACGATGGTCACCTTTGAACAAGACATGGAACAGGTGATCTGTCAGCGCGATTGCAAGGATTATCGCGCCGATCAGCATGGTTGATTGCGGTATCCAAAGGGCGGTTTTGTCCTGCCCCTGGCTTATGTCGTTGAACTTCCAGCTCCAGAACACGAAGCGATATGCATACCAGCAGAAATACCACATGACGGCAGAACCGATGGCAAAACACCAGATTTCGAGAATTCGGCGAAATCCAACGGGTACCGAATTCAAAAGGATGGAAACCCGGATGTGGCTGCCCCGGTTCAGGGCGTTGGCAAACGCCAGAAAAGAGGCGGCAGCCATCGCGTATCCAGCATAATCCGGCGCGCCAGGAAAGACCTCTCCGGTCCAGCGGGCCAGCATTTGGACCACGATGAGCAATAAAATGGCAATCAGGCTAAGTGCGGCCAGAACGCCCGCTGCCTGATAGATGAAATCCAGTACGGACCGAAGCCCACGTAATGCCGCCATACCGTCCCCGCTTGGGTTTTGATCGAGTGCAGAATGGGCGGCGGAGGTGCCCGCCGCCCATTACTCAGTCGTTACTGAGAAGAGTTGAACGCATCGACGATGGCTTTGCCTTCGTCACCAGCGGCTTCAAGCCATTCATTGGTCATGGTGACGCCGATCTCTTTCAGCTCATTCGTCATCTGCTCCGAGGCTGGACCAACAGTCATACCGCCATCGCGCAGACCCTGCAGGGTAAAGCCGGTATATTCCTTGGCACGCCAGTTTCCGGCATATTCGGCCAGTTCTGCACAACCCTTGATGACGTTCTTGCTGGCATCCGAAACGCCAGCCCAGACATCCGAATTCACCATCACGTAGTTGCGCGGCAGCCAAGCATCTACTTCATAGAAATAATTCAGGCTTTCCCAGACCTTGCGGTCATAGCCGGTTGAGCCGGACGACACCATTGAGTCCGCGACACCAGTGGCAAAAGCCTGGCTGATTTCTGCAGCCTCAATTGTGACCGGCAGCATCCCTGTAAGTTCGGCCAACCGCGACGTGGCGTTGTTGTAGGACCGGAACTTGATGCCTTCCATTTCAGCGACCGAGTTCACCTCGTCCTTGAAGTAAAGGCCCTGAGGCGGCCATGGCACTGCATAAAGCAGGGTCAGGTTCTGTTCAGCCAACAGCTTTTCGATCGAAGGTTTGGCCGCGTCCCAAAGCTTGGCGCTATCATCAAATGACGTTGCCAGAAACGGAATCGAGTCAAACCCGAACAGCGCGTTTTCGTTCTGATGACCGGATAACAAACGCTCACCAATCGGGGCCTGCCCGGTTTGGATCGCGCGCTTGATATCGCCCCCCTTGAACAGAGAGCCCGAGGGATGCGTGACGATTTCAATCTCACCACCTGTACCGGTGGTCACGCATTTGGCGAATTCGGCGCCCGTGGCCGAGTGGAAATTTGATGCCGAATAGGCCATCGGCATGTCCCATTTCTCGGCCATCGCCGGTGCGGCTGCGGCAGCTGTCAGCGCGGTTGCCGCCAGAAGGCTTGTCAATTTCTTCATTATCTTCTCCCTGTTGAATGTCGAGTTGCCGATATTTCTCTGCAACCGTTTTTATGTTGCGAACCGTGAGGGTGCGTAGACGCTCATGTCCGTGTTCGGGGTTCTGCCCGCAATCATTTGCGCAAGAAGTCTCCCCGTTTTTGGCCCGCCTGTCAGGCCGATATGGTGATGGCCAAAGCCCATATATGCACCGTTGATACCCGGAGCCTCACCAATGATCGGGATCGAGTCAGTCGGTGCAGGGCGGTGCCCCATCCATTCCACTTCCTCCTTCCAAGTCAAACCCGGGAAGGCCATCCGGGCGTTCTTGCGCATCAGTTCAAATGGCGCGCGAGACGGCGGCGCACCAAGCCCGCCAAATTCCACGATGCCCGCCAGCCGAATGCGCCCGTCCATCGGTGTCGCGACAAATTTGCCCGAAACCACCATGACAGGACTGCGTGGCGTGGCAGAAGGCTCTACAAGTTCAAGATGATAGCCGCGTTCGCTTTCAAGGGGAACAGAAACGCCCAAACGCTTGGCCAGAGGTCCAGACCAGACGCCCGCAGTTACGATCACGGTGTCACATGCAATTGTTTCACCACCTGCACGAACGCCGGTTGCTTTACCGTTCTCTTGAACCACATCATCGACAGCGGCACGCAGAATGGTGCCTCCATTTGCTTCCACATGTGCCGCCAGATCTTTGACATAACGACCTGGATCCGTGATATGACCATGATCCGAGAGTTTCGCCGCAAAGCCGATATCTTCACTATAAACGGGATCATAGGCGTGAAAGGCGGGGCCTTCCAGCTCGTCCCATGTGAACCCATTCCTGCGCCGGACGTCCCATCCAAACGCATCGTCTTTGTAGTGAGCCCGATCTTTGTACAGAAACAAGTAGTCTGATGGCATGATCCATTTTTCGGCCCCTGTGCCATCGGCCAGTGCTTTGTGATCGTTCAGACTGTCGCCAATGACAGGTGTCAAAGCCGAAGCTATGCGCCCGACATCTGCAGCATTTGCATGGCTCAAATAACGCGTCATCCACGGGATCAACTTTGGAAGGTACCCCCATTTCAGAAACAACGGCTGCGACGGGCTGAGAAGCATTCCGGGCGCTTTTCTCAGCAGCCCCGGCACTGTCACCGGAACAATCGAACAGGATGCCAATACGCCCCCGTTGCCGTGCGAGGTGCCTTCACCCGGTCCCGCCTTATCGATCAGGGTTACATCGTGACCGTCACGTTGCAGCCAAACCGCAGCAGAAACGCCAACGATCCCCGCGCCAATGATGACTATGGTCTTTTTGCCGCTCACGCCGCCACCGCCTTGGTTATTGCATAATGCTCCAGCTTGGACAGGTCGGGCCTGCTGCCCAAACCGGGCCCTTCAGGCACCACGACCTGGCCATCGCTTATCTGGAAAGGCTCTTCCAAAATATCTTCTTTCAGGAAGTAAGAAGCTTGATAAAACTCACAGCCTAATGTGATTTCAGGTGTTGCAGCGATCATGTGCGTGCCCGCCAGATGTGCTAATCCGGCTTCGAACATATCCCCGCCATAGGCTGTCAGACCATGCGCGGCAGCGATACGGGCAACAGTCTGCCCGCGTGTCGGGCCGCCCGACTTCATGATTTTCACGGAAACCCCGTCACAAATACCTTCACGCGCCGCCCGCTCCATATCTTCAGGGCCAAAGACACTTTCGTCAGCCAACAGCGGCACATCGATCATTTGTCTCAGTTTGCGCATCATACCAAAATGATGAGCGCGTACGGGTTGTTCGATGAAATCCGGGGTGAACTGTGCGACGTCACGAACCCGCGCCGGTGCGTCCTCGATGCTGAGCCCTTGGTTATAGTCCACACGGACTGAGAAATCCGGGTGATTCTGTGCAAGATACTCCAGCCGCATGATGTCGAAAGCGTGGTCCTTGAACCCGGTCTTGAGCTTTACGATCCCAACACCATCCGCCTGCAATCGCGCCAGCAATTCGATGTCTTGCGTAAAATCCGGGTTCGCAATCGAACAGCTGAGCGGAATGGCCTCCCGGCACTGTCCGCCCAGAAGGGACCATACAGGAACTCCACCGATCCTGCCGGCAAGATCCAACAAAGCCGTTTCCAACGCCGCTTTGGCCTCGGTGCAGTGTGCCACTGCATGGGCCGCCCGCGCCATGATTGCGGAACGCTCACCGACTTTGGCCCCAACGACAAGGGGCCGCAAATAGCGATCGAGGGCAGCATAGGTGGCTTCGGGTGTACCGGTGAAAACGGACCAGGGCGAGGCTTCGCCAAACCCCTCACTGCCGTCTTCGGACCGCAGTCGCAGAACAACCACTTCGCAGACACCTTCGACCGACCCGATGCCGTGATCCCGACGGGACGTGACCGGCAATTCAAGGTGCCAAAGATCGTACCCAATAATTTTCTGCGTCAGATCGCCCATTGAACCCCCTGCCAGTGGCAGAAGCCTGCCTTGACCAGATTATCATTTCAAATATTATTTTATCGCGAGATCATCAGAAAAAGTGATGCATTAAATATGTCCCTGCGTTTTCGTCAGCTACAAGCCTTTCACGCCATAATGGAGACCGGAACCGTAACGGGTGCGGCCTCGGTCCTTGGAATATCGCAACCGGGTATCAGCAATCTGCTGGCACAGCTTGAACGCGAGGCACGGCTACCCCTGTTTGAGCGCAACAAAGGCCGCCTGCTTCCCACCCCCGAAGCCGAGCTTCTTTATCGCGAGGTCGACACGGTCGTTCGCGGGCTTGATCATGTGGCGCAGGCTGTGACTGACCTGCAGAACAAGCATCCCGGTCAATTGCAGGTTGCTGCGCCTCATTTGTTGTCCTTCGGCTTTATGCCGCGTGAAATTGCGCGCTTTGCTAAAAGTCGCCCGAACCTCTCGGTCAGCTTTCAATCGCAATATTCATCCAAGATTCAAGAGTGGGTGATCTCGGGCCTGTTTGAAATTGGTATTGTCGAGATGCCCATTCTGCATGACACGTTAAGCTATCAGGTCTTTCAGTTCGAAACGCTGGCCACCTTTCCGGAAAACAGCCATTTGGCTGCCTATGATGTGCTAACGCCCGAAATTCTGGAAAACGAGCCGTTCATTGTGATGGGTCCTGAACACCAAACTCACCGACGGACGCGGGACATTTTTCAATCGGCGGAACGCACTTGGCGGACACAGATTCACACCCATCTGTCAGAAAACCTGCTGAGTTTCGTCAAACAAGGTATGGGGGTCGCAATGATCGACCCCTTCACCGTCACTTTTGATGGTGAAAGCGGATATCAGACCCGGCCCTTCCGACCTGCGGTGATGTTAGATATGGCTATCATCACCGCCAAAGGACGCCCCCTTTCAACGATCGGTCAGGATTTTCTAGCCCAGCTTACAACTTCGATTGCCACCTACGCGACCCATTCCGAAACCGGGGCAGCAGCCTCGTGAAGTGGTTGTGAATGGATGTCGACCAAGGTTGGCCCATCATGCTCGACGGCTTGTTTCAAGACTTTGGGCAACTCTTCGGGATCTTTCACTGTCCATGATTTCACACCAAATGCCTCGGCAACGGCGGCGTGGTTGGTGCGGTTGAAATCGACATTGTAAAATCGCTGACCAAACCCTGCGTTCTGCCCCGCTTTGATCCATCCAAAAGTCGAGTTCGAGAACACAATCGAGGTAATCGGCATGTTGTGCCGCACCATGGTTTCGAACTCACCGCAGGTAAATCCAAAAGAACCATCGCCCATCACGGACAGGGTTTTCACCGAAGGCCGCCCGACATGCGCGCCCATGGCAGCACCCAGTGAAAACCCCAGCGCACCATGCGCCCGGTTCGTGATGAAGTGCCGCCCTGATTTTCGCCAGCGGTAATGCGCGCTGAAATAGGGACAGGGTGTACCGGGATCGGCGACGACAATCGCATCATCATCCAGAATGTCCATCAACGCAGCCATCACCGCTTCGGGACGGATTGGTGTTTCGCGGCTGGCGGCAAGTGGGCTGAAAGCAGCAATTTTGGCCGCCCAAGCAGCGGTGGCTTTGGTTGCACCACCTAGCTGTGGCAGATCATGCCGTGCTTCCAGCGCCCTTGCCAAAGCTTCAAGCGCAAGACGGGCGTCGGCACATATCGCTACTTCTGTCGGATAGTTGGCGCCGATCACCATCGGGTCGCTATCGATATGAATGATGGTGGCATTGCGCGCGGGGCTTCTCCAGCGTTCTGTGGTAACTGATCCAGCACGACACCCGATGAACAAGACCACATCGGCCTCGTCCACTACAGCGCGGGTTGCAGGCACCCCGCCGTTCGATCCTACTACACCAAGGGCAAAAGGGTCCGTCTCGGCAATAGACCCCTGCCCTGACACCGTCGTGGCAACTGGCATGTCCAGCAGGTCTGCAACTCGGCGCAGCGCGTCGCTTGCCCCGGACAGAACCGGCCCTCCCCCACAGATGGCCACCGCGGATTTAGCATTTGCAAGAACGTCCGCCGCTGCCTCGATCGCATCCAAATCAGGCCCCGCGCGTTCCGCCGGATAGCTGCGATGCCGGGCATCCGCCCAAATCTCTGACTCGTCGACCTGCGCTTTTTGGGTGTCAAATGGCAGTGCCAGATGAGTCGCTCCGGGTGTTCCGGTTGTCATCGCCCGGAACGCTTCACGCACCATGGCAGGCAGCCGCCTCGCATCGTCCAAAGACGCGTTCCATTTGGCCAATGGCTTGAACAGCGCAGGCTGGTCAAGTTCCGTCAAAGGGTACTTTCCACGGCTGGTCGTCGCCACATCGGAGGTGATTGCCAGAATGGGGACCGAGCTTTCGTTGGCCTCGACCACACCCGGCAGAATGTAAGTTGCCCCACCTCCGGATGGGCCTTCGCACACGCCGGGTTTGCCCGTCACCCGGGCATAGCCATCTGCCATATAGGCCGCGTGCCGCTCATCCCGCGTCAGGGTGTGTTGAATGCCGTGATCCATCCGCGCCAGCGCGTCATAGAATGGCAAGGTTGTATCGCCGCACAGGCCAAACATGTGTTTCACACCATGTGCCTCGAGCATACGAACCATTGCCTCAGCTCCGGTCAGGTAATTCGTTCCAGTCATGGTCGGTAACTCCTTTGATTCCATCTGCACACAGAACTGTATACAGTTTTGTATATTGATTTCAAGAATGACCTGTGGCACCTGTAGACCAAAGTGCAAAGGACGGTATTATGGCGGGTCCACGCGTTGATGATATCTATGATCAGGTAAAGGCGATGGCAGTTTCATTTCGCCTGCGCCCCGGTGATCGACTAAATGAGGTAGCGCTGTCCAAAGATCTGGGGGTCAGCCGCACCCCCTTGCGTGAGGCACTGAACAGGCTGGTGGCCGAACGGTTGTTCGATTTCCGCCCGGGGCAAGGTTTCTTCTGCCGTCCGCTGGATGCCCAGAGCGTGTTCGATCTGTTCGAACTGCGCCAAATCATCGAAACCGCTGCCGCACGTATCGCCTGCACCAAGGCCTCGGCAGCTCAACTGCAGGCGCTTAACGATGAGCTTTATGCGACAGGCATAGATATTACTGGGCTCACCGTCCAAGAGGCCGTGACCCGGGACGAGGCGTTCCATCTAGGCATCGCCAAGCTATCGGGCAATATGGAGCTGCTACAGACCCTGACGCGGATCAACGAACGCATTCGCTATATCCGCTGGATCTCCATGAGCCTTGACCGGGTTCAGCGCTCAAAAGACGAACATAAACGTGTCATGCAGGCCTTGATGGACCGCGATCCGGATGAGGCCGCACATATACTAGGTGCTCACATCAACAAGCGTATGGATCAGGTGCAGGACGCCGTGCGCCATGGAATATCCAGTATTTACATGGAAGGGTCCGATAAGATCTCGACCCGCATTATTCAGGAGGCGCAGCCATGATCGCTCAGGGTGGAAAATCCATCTACGGTGCGTCTGTTGGCATACTGATGCTGGACGCGCAGTTCCCGCGAATACCTGGCGACATGGGCAATGCACAAACCTGGCCATTCCCGGTGCTCTACCGTGTCGTGCGGGACGCCTCACCCGATCTTGTGGTCCGGCATCGGGCCGAGGGGATGCTGGGCGCGTTTATCGATGCCGCCCGAGACCTCGTCAAAGACGGGGTGGATGGGATCGCCACCAATTGCGGTTTCCTCTCGCTGTTTCAAAAGGAACTGTCCGAAGCTGTATCCGTCCCGGTCGCAACCTCCTCTCTGATGCAGGTCGAGATGGTCAATCGGATTTTGCCCGCGGGGAAACGCGCCGGAGTGCTGACCATATCCGCTTCAACACTGACCAAAGACCACCTGACAAGCGCCCATGTGCCCGACGGCACACCAATTGGCACAACCGAAGACGGCAGCGAATTCACCTCGGCGATCCTTGGAAATAGGCTGACACTGGATGTAGACAAAGCCCGCGTCGACAATGTCGAAGCAGCACTTGCGTTGCAGTCCGGCAACCCGGACCTTGGGGCCATTGTGTTGGAATGCACAAACATGTGCCCCTACGCGCTGGATATTCAGAAGGCGACAGGCCTGCCGGTTTTTTCCATCGTGACCTTCGTAAACTGGTTTCAGGCCGGGCTGATTCCACCTGCGTATCCTTAGGACCTCGCATTGCCGGACGCCTTCGCGCGGGCATGGCCAATAGGCCTTTGACGCCAACTCCTCCTTCTCACTGATTAATATGTTAAGGAATGCGCTTGACCTCTGGCAATATTTTACTTAACATGTTTATTAATAAAGCAGTGAGGAACCATGCCGCATTTTCACGTCGAATACTCGGGGAACCTCGAAGATATCGTGGACATGGGCGGCTTGTGCGAATGCATCCGCGCAACAGCAGCCGGCATTGACACGTTCCCGATGCCGGGCATTCGCGTGCGCGCGGTGCGGGTTGATCACTATGCCATCGCCGACGGAAACCCGGTGCATGGATTTATCGACATCTCGGTCCGTATCCGCGCGGGCCGTTCCGCCGACATAAAACAGGACGCTACCCAGCGCATTTTTGAGGCGGTCGGCGCATATCTGGCCCCGGCCATGACGCGCCACTCAATCGCATTGTCGCTTGAAATGCGCGACATCGACCCCGAACTTTCGCCTAAAACTGGCACCATCCGGGATCACTTGGGTGTGCCCCCGCAGGAGACCTGACGCATGAGCGCACTGGACACAAACATCGAAAAACTGACCGGATATTTGGCCCGGTTCCAGGACACAGGGATCAAGAACCGGATCAACGGCAAAGATCGCGACGGGTCCGGTGGCGTGTTTCAATCGACAACACCCGTTGACAAATCCACTATCTGCGACGTAGCCCGCAGCACCGAGACCGATGTGGATGCAGCGGCACAGGCCGCACGGGATGCCTTTCCAGCCTGGCGCGACTTGCCCGCGACGGAACGCAAGAAAATTCTGATCAACATTGCAGATGCGATCGAAGCCCGCGCCGAAGAGATTGCCCTGTGCGAATGCTGGGACACGGGTCAGACTTGGCGCTTCATGTCCAAGGCAGCTTTGCGCGGGGCTGAGAACTTTCGCTACTTTGCCGATCAGGTGGTGCAGGCGCGAGACGGGCAGCAATTGAAATCGCCGACGTTGATGAATGTCACCACCCGTGTACCCATTGGCCCGGTGGGTGTGATCACCCCTTGGAACACACCGTTCATGCTCAGCACCTGGAAAATCGCACCCGCGCTGGCGGCGGGCTGTACGGTGGTTCACAAACCGGCCGAGGACAGCCCCCTGACCGCCCGTCTGTTGGTGGAGATCGCGGAAGAGGCCGGGCTGCCGCCAGGGGTTTTGAACACCGTGAACGGCTTTGGTCATGATGCCGGCAAGCGCCTGACCGAACATCCTGCGATCAAGGCAATCGCCTTTGTTGGAGAAAGCCGCACCGGAAGCATCATCACCAAGCAAGGGGCAGATACACTCAAGCGGATGCACCTTGAACTGGGCGGCAAAAACCCGGTTGTCGTGTTTGATGACGCCGATCTGGATCGCGCACTGGATGCGGTGATCTTCATGATCTATTCGATCAATGGTGAACGCTGCACGTCATCATCCCGCCTGTTGGTGCAGGACACCATCAAGGAAGAATTCGAGGCCCGCCTGATCGAGCGTGTAAACAATATCAAGGTTGGCCATCCACTGGACCCAGCAACCGAGATCGGACCGATTGTAACCGAAGAACACTATGACAAAGTCACCAGCTACTTCGACATTGCAAAAGAAGACGGTGCGACAGTCGCTGCGGGCGGCGTAAAGGTCGGCGACGAAGGCTATTTCGTCCGCCCGACCCTGTTCACCAATGCCACCAACCAGATGCGGATCGCACGCGAGGAAATCTTTGGTCCGGTGCTGACTTCGATCCCCTTTTCGACCGAAGAAGACGCGCTGGCCATGGCAAACGACACTGACTACGGCCTGACCGGCTATGTCTGGACCAACGATCTGGCGCGCGCGCTGCGCTTTACTGACAAGCTTGAAGCTGGAATGATCTGGGTAAACTCGGAGAACGTCCGGCACCTGCCCGCCCCGTTTGGTGGAGTAAAGGCCTCGGGCATCGGGCGCGACGGCGGTGATTGGAGCTTTGAGTTCTATATGGAGCAAAAGCACATCGGCTTTGCCACCGGACAACATAAAATCATGCAACTGGGTAAGCTATAATCGGCCAGCCCGCTCGAAAGACTGGAAATTCAGGAGGAGACCATGGGAGAAATTGTTCTAGCGGCAAAGATGACCCACGTGCCCACTCTGCTCATGTCCGAGCAGGAAGGGCCGATCAAGGGCAAGCGCCAACCAGCAATTGACGGCCATCGCGAAATCGCGCGACGCGCCAAGGAGCTGAGTGTGACCACGGTGATAATCTGCGACACCCATTGGGTGATCAACGCCGGTTTCCACATCAATGCAAACGAAAAGTTCGAAGGGATGTTCACCTCGAACGAGTTCCCTCAGTTCATTCAGAACCTGCCATATTCCTATCGGGGGAACCCCGAAATGGGGGATGCTATTGCCAAGATAGCTTCGGACAAAGGCGCCTATACGCTTGCGCACCACCTCGACAGCCTTGAGTTGGAATATGGCACGCTGGTTCCGATGCGGTTCATGAGTCGCGAGCATGACATGAAGGTCGTTTCGGTCGCTGCATGGGCAACGGTTCACGGACATGACGAAAGCCGGATCATAGGCGAAGCCATCCGCGAGGCGGTCGAAGCCAGTGATGAAAAAGTGCTGTTGGTTGCATCTGGTTCCCTGTCGCACAAGATCTGGGCCAACAAGGATTACGCCGCCAACAATGGCACCTTCACGATCAGTTCGGAATTCAACCGCCAGATGGACCTGCATGTTCTTGAAATGTGGAAGAACGGCGATCACGCCACTTTCCTGAAAATGCTGGGCGACTATGCCGAATACTGCTGTGGCGAGGGTTCGATGCACGATACGGCGATGCTGTATGGCGCGTTGGGATGGGATGCCTATGACGAGAAATGCGAGGTCGTGACCGAGTATTTCCCAAGCTCGGGCACAGGCCAAACCAATGTCATTTTCCCTGTCTAACCAAGTGATCTGCTGAAACAGAACGCGCGTCTGGCCATAAATAAATGTAATGCAGCGGGGCCCGGCCCGGTTGATGAGGACTGAATCCAATGCGCTTTGCGACCTACACCGCCAATGAGAATACATTCTACGGTGTTGCAACCGATGACGGGATGATTGCCCTGTCGCCCGAGTTCCCCCAATGGCCCTCTCTTTACGATGTCGTGGCTGCAGGCGCACTGGACCAGCTAGCAGCAGCCGCTCAAGGCCGGCAGGTTACACATACCGAGTTCACCTATGAAATGGTCATGCCCAATGCGCGGCGCATCCTGTGCGTTGGGGTGAACTTCCCTGACCGGAACGCCGAATACAAGGACGGTAGCGCACAGCCGAAATACATGTCGCTGTTTCCACGGTTCGCCAGTGGATTTACGGGGCACGAACGAAACCTTATTCGCCCTCCTGAAAACCACACACTGGATTACGAAGGCGAAGTCGCAATTGTCATTGGCAAAAAAGGGCGCCGCATCCCACAGGAACAGGCCTATGACCACATTGCCGCGCTGACATTGTGCAACGAAGGCACCATCCGCGATTGGGTTCGGCATGCAAAGTTCAATGTCACGCAAGGCAAGAATTGGGACAATTCCGGCGCGATCGGCCCGTGGCTGGTTCCATTTGCCGACGCCTCTCAACTGGATGACGCCCGTATCGTTACCCGCGTGAATGGCGAGGTACGTCAGGACGATACCCTGAACCGGATGATGTTTCCGATCCGACGCGAGATCGAATATATCTCGACCTTCATGACACTGCAGCCCGGAGATATCATCGTCACAGGCACGCCCACCGGCGCGGGCGCACGGTTCGATCCGCCCAAATACCTCAAACCCGGTGATGTGGTCGAAGTCGAAGTCGAGGGGATTGGCACCCTGCGCAACGGCATTGAGGACGAGGTCGTATGACACCGGCAGAGCATGCAATAGCCGCTGCTGATCTGCTAAGTGCCGAACGCACCGGCAAACAGATCGGCCTTTTGACATTACGCCACCCGAACATGGGGATGGATGATGCTTACGAGGTGCAGAACGCCATCTATCGCGCCAAATTGGCTGAGGGTCGCAAAGTGATCGGGTGGAAGATCGGCCTGACTTCGAAAGCGATGCAATATGCGCTTAACATCGACATCCCTGACAGCGGAATCCTGTTCGACGACATGATGTTTGACAGCGGCGCAACCGTGCCTGCGGGACGGTTCATTCAGCCCCGCATCGAGGCTGAGATCGCTTTTGTCACGAAATCATCGCTGGGTGGGGATACGGTGACCCGTGAAGATGTGATTGCAGCCACCGACTATGTCACCCCCGCCTTTGAAATCCTCGACACCCGGATACTGCGCGTGGACCCTGAGACGGGGAAGACCCGAACCGTGTTCGATACCATCAGCGACAATGCGGCCAATGCCGGTGTTGTACTGGGAACCGCCCGCCATAAGATTGATGCCATCGATCTGCGCTGGATCGGGGCGCTGACCTTCCGCAATGGTGAAATAGAAGAGACCGGGCTGGGTGCGGGCGTGCTAAACGACCCGATTGAAAGTGTGGTTTGGCTGGCCCGTCGCATGGCTACCTATGGTCAGAGTATCGAACCCGGCCAGATCATCCTGTCCGGTAGCTTCATCCGACCGGTCGAATGCCCTTCCGGAGCTGAAATCCACGCTGATTTCGGAACGTTTGGGTCCGTTGATATTTGCTTTGCCTAGAAAGGGTTCATGATGCCTGCCCCTACGAACCGCTTTAAGATCGCCCTGAACGAAAAACGCCCGCAAATCGGCTGCTGGATTGGTCTGGCTGACGCGTATGCCGCCGAAATCTCGGCGACCGCCGGGTTCGACTGGTTATTGGTTGATGGCGAGCACGCTCCGAACGATTTGCGCTCGATCCTGGAACAGGTACGTGTGATCGAGTCGTCCGACAGCATTCCCCTCGCCCGTCTTCCGATAGGCGAAACCTGGATGATCAAGCAATATCTGGACGCCGGTATTCAGAGCCTGCTGATACCGATAGTTGAAAGCAAAAATCAAGCCGCCGAACTGGTGCGGGCAGTTCGGTATCCGCCAAATGGTGCGCGCGGTGTCGGTTCATCGCTGGCGCGCGCCTCGCGTTTCGCGGCGATTCCCGATTATCTGACCACTGCCGATGATCAAATATGTCTGATCGCGCAGGTGGAAAACCGGGCGGGGATGGCCGAGCTCGACGGCATTCTAGAGACCGATCTTGATGGGGTTTTCATTGGCCCAGCTGATCTGGCTGCCGATATGGGTCATATTGGCCAGGCAGACCACCCTGAGGTCAAAACCGCGGTGCTTGAATCCATAAGGCGCATCGTCGCCTCAGGCAAAGCGGCTGGAATCCTGACCACAGACCCTGAAATGCAACGCGAATGCCTTGATCTGGGCGCAACCTTTATCGCCACCGATATTGATGTAACCCGGTTCGCAACGGCCATGCGTACCAGCGCCAAACAAGCTCTGAACCTTCTGCCTGACCAGAAAGCGACAGGTCAAATGGCATCGACCAATGGCGGTAGATACCTGCAGCAACTTTGCAAACATTGGTCACACAAGGCCGATGCAGAATTTAGCGATACACATGGTCGGATCAGATTTGCCGATGGCAAAACACTCGAAATGTCTGCAGCCGAAGATCATCTTGCGATTGTTGCGACTACGGGTCCGCGCGGTGATCTGGACCGTTGGAAACAAGTAATCGAACAACATCTCTTGCGCTTTGCGTTCCGCGAAGACTGCATTTTGCACTGGGATCAAAACACGTCCTGATCCCCCACCTATGCCTGTTGATGGAACAGCGATTGGTCGCAGACCAACAGCGCCGCGCCGTTTAACGCATTGAAGACCGCAAAAGTTTGTGACACCAACAGTCGCAATGCAGCTAGTGAAGTTTGAGGGGGCAGATGCCACTCGCCGCGACCGGGCATCATGCCGTTGCATATAAAGAAGGACGGGGCGAATGACCTTAACTCCGATCGAATTGCTTAAGGCGAATGCGCCAACCACCCGTCCTGTTGTCGCGCTCAGCGAAGGGGCTGATCCTCGGGTTGTGGCCGGTGCGCTGGCGGCGCATCATGCCGGAGTTGCTGATATCATTCTTGTCGGCCCGGAACCCGAAGTCGAAGCCGCCTTGCAGGCCGAGGGCGCGTCAGCGGGCAATGGCATCTCGATCCATGATCCGGCACAATCATCGCTGACCGAAACTTTTGCTGCCGAATACCACAACCTGCGCAAGCACAAGGGTATTGACGAAGCAAAGGCCCGGCAGGCAGCCGAAACGCCGCTGGTCTACGCGGCGATGCTGGTCCGACTTGGGCACGCGACCGGCACGGTGGGTGGCGCTGTCCACACGACCGGCGATGTTGTCAGAACTGCGATTCAGGTTATCGGTATGAAGCCTGGCGCGGGAATGGTGTCATCGTTCTTTTTGATGTACCCGCCCGAAATCGCGCAACCAGGTGCGCGCGCGATGCTGTATTCCGATTGCGGCCTGGTTATCGACCCGAATTCGGAAGAATTGGCAAACATTGCCGCCGCATCCGCAGCTTCGGCCCACGCGTTGCTGCGGGAAGAACCAAAGATCGCAATGCTAAGCTTTTCGACCAAAGGCAGCGCCCGGCACCCGTCAGTCGACAAGGTGATAAACGCGACAAATATACTCCGCGAGAGACACCCCAACTTGAATGTAGATGGTGAACTGCAATTCGACGCCGCCTTTGTTCCCTCGATTGGCGAGCGAAAATCGCCCGGATCGGCAGTTGCAGGACAAGCGAACGTCAAGATATTCCCAAATCTCGACGCAGGAAATATCGGCTACAAAATGACCCAACGACTGGGCGGTTATCTGGCGATTGGTCCGGTACTTCAGGGCCTCGCCAAGCCGGCCAACGACCTTTCACGCGGCTGCAGTGCCGAGGACGTGAGCCAGATCATCGCGGTGACCATCTTGCAGGCGCTCGAAACCTGAAAAACTGCAGCTGACCTGCCATGTTGGGCAGGTTTGTCACCCCTACACGATAGCAGAAGAACCAACGGTTTTCCGTCCGCCTGCACGCTACCCCGTCGCTAGCCAAACGGGTCAATAAGCGCGCCTGCGTCAGTCTGCATAAAGAATTGCCTTCCAGGAAATATATTTTCCTGTGATTATTGATGCGCTTTCACTTTATTGGTACCGTCGAATCAGAACAATCACCCAAGGAGATCGCCAGCCATGTGCGGAATTGTTGGATTATTCCTCAAAGACCAGTCCCTGGCGCCTAAGCTGGGCACTATGTTGACGGATATGCTTATCACCATGACAGACCGTGGCCCCGACAGCGCGGGAATCGCTATTTACGGGGATGGCACTTCCAAAGCTGCCAAACTGACCGTGCAATCAGCCAACCCCGACCGTGATTTTTCCGGGCTGGCCGAGGACTTGGGGCAGGCTCTGGCAACTTCTGTGACGCAATCTGTCAATGACACGCACTGTGTTCTCCATCTGCCCGCCGATCAGTTCGAGGCCGCGCGTGCCGTCTTGTCTGAAATTCGACCCTCGATCCGGATCATGAGCCGAGGAGAGACGTTGGAGATCTATAAAGAAGTTGGCTTGCCCAAAGAAGTAGCCACCCGTTTCAACCTAAGCAGCATGAGCGGGACACATGGCATTGGCCATACACGCATGGCGACCGAATCCGCAGTGACAACCATGGGTGCGCATCCCTTCAACACCGGATCGGATCAGTGTCTGGTTCACAATGGCTCATTGTCCAACCACAATTCACTGCGTCGAAAGCTGCGCCGTGAAGGTGTGACCATTCAAACCCAAAACGACACCGAGGTTGGCGCGGCATACCTGACCTGGAAGATGATGAATGGTGCCGATCTGGGCGAAGCGCTTAAGTCCAGCCTGGATGATCTGGACGGTTTTTTTACCTTCGTGGTCGGTACCAAAGACGGATTCGGCGTGGTTCGTGACCCAATCGCCTGCAAACCCGCGGTCATGGCGGAAACTGACCAATACGTGGCCTTCGGCAGCGAATATCGTGCTTTGGTGAACCTGCCCGGGATCGAACAGGCGCGCGTCTGGGAACCTGAACCCGCCACCGTTTACTTCTGGTCCCACAACAACAGCCCCACGACGCACGAAAGGGCCGCCTGATATGCAGACATATGATCTCGAAGCGAACGGTCTTAGCGGGTTGAACTCGACGCTGCAGTCCCAAAACACCGAAACCAACCAGACAAGTTGGGAAGTCGTAAATCCCAAAGGCAGCCATGCGATCGCTGTAGGTCTTGATGCACCGATCGAAGTAACGGTCAAAGGTTCGACTGGCTACTATTGCGCCGGTATGAACCAGCAGGCGACGATCAGGGTCGAGGGATCAGTTGGCCCCGGGGTTGCGGAAAACATGATGTCTGGCGAGGTTATCGTAGATGGTGATGCCAGCCAGTACGCCGGTGCAACCGGTCACGGTGGATTGCTGGTCATCAAGGGCAATGCCAGCTCGCGTTGTGGTATCTCGATGAAGGGAATCGATATTGTTGTGCATGGCAACATCGGACACATGTCGGCCTTCATGGCACAAGCGGGCAATCTGGTCGTATGCGGAGATGCCGGTGACGCGCTGGGAGATTCTCTTTACGAAGCACGTCTGTTTGTGCGCGGCACGGTCCAAAGCCTGGGTGCAGATTGCGTTGAAAAGGAGATGCGGCCCGAGCACCTCGAAGTTTTGAAGGACTTGCTGGATCGTGCTGGCTGTGACGCTAAGCCCGAAGAGTTCCGGCGCTATGGCTCAGCCCGCCAGCTTTACAACTTCGACGTCGACAATACCGCTGCTTACTGAAGAAGAAGGGCATGAAAGATATGGACGATCAGATCCCTCGTACCGTGCCGATTCAGTCGGCGACATTCACTAATCCGATCAACGCCGAGATCCGTCGCGCCGCTGCGACCGGCATCTATGACATTCGCGGTGGTGGCGCCAAACGCAAGGTACCGCACTTTGACGACCTGTTGTTTCTGGGTGCATCAGTCAGCCGGTATCCCTTGGAGGGCTATCGGGAACGCTGCGACACCTCGGTAACTCTGGGCACACGTTTTGCCAAAAATCCCATTCATTTGGACATTCCGATCACGATTGCAGGCATGAGCTTTGGTGCGCTGTCTGGTCCTGCGAAAGAGGCACTGGGTCGTGGGGCTTCGATGGCAGGGACATCGACCACCACCGGCGATGGTGGCATGACGCCCGAGGAGCGTGGCCATTCCAGCAAGCTGGTCTACCAATATCTGCCCTCGCGCTATGGCATGAACCCCAATGATCTGCGCAAAGCGGACGCCATCGAAGTCGTCGTGGGTCAAGGTGCGAAACCCGGTGGCGGGGGCATGTTGCTGGGGCAGAAAATATCTGATCGCGTGGCCGAAATGCGGACATTACCCAAAGGGATAGATCAGCGTTCGGCCTGTCGTCACCCTGACTGGACCGGGCCGGATGATCTCGAAATCAAGATACTTGAGTTGCGCGAAATCACCAATTGGCAGGTGCCGATCTACGTAAAAGTCGGTGCCACGCGGCCCTACTACGACACTGCTTTGGCCGTTAAGGCAGGCGCGGATGTCGTCGTGATGGATGGGATGCAAGGGGGTACTGCAGCCACGCAGGATGTGTTCATCGAACATGTCGGCATCCCCACCCTCGCCTGTATCCGGCCTGCCGTTCAGGCCTTGCAGGACTTGGGCGTGCATCGCGAGGTGCAACTGGTGATCTCGGGCGGTATCCGAACCGGGGCCGATGTCGCCAAGGCGATGGCTCTTGGTGCGGATGCAGTGTCGATTGGCACAGCTGCGATGATTGCGATCGGTGACAATGACCCGAAGTGGGAGGCCGAGTACCAAAAGCTCGGGTCAACAACCGGGGCGTATGATGACTGGCACGAAGGGCAGGACCCGGCGGGGATCACCACTCAGGATCCCAAGCTGGCGGCGCGCCTTGATCCGGTAGATGCAGGCCGCAGACTACGCAATTATCTCAAGGTTATGACGCTTGAGGCGCAGACAATCGCGCGCGCCTGCGGACATAACCACTTGCACAACTTGGAACCGGAAGACCTTTGCGCGCTGACGATGGAGGCAGCGGCGATGGCCAAAGTACCCCTAGCCGGCACCGACTGGTATCCAGGTAAAGGCGGAGGGTACTGAACAAACAAAGGGCGGGGTTTCGCAACGCGGACCGCGCCTTTTTCATTTTTTAGACCAACAGGGAAAGGGAAGCCGACCATGACCATAGATCTGGCAGCTTTCGCCAAGGAAAAAGGCGTCAAATATTTCATGATTTCGTTCACCGACCTGTTCGGTGGGCAGCGGGCCAAGCTGGTTCCCGCGCAGGCAATTGCGGATATGCAGGAAGAAGGGGCAGGTTTCGCCGGGTTTGCGACCTGGCTGGACATGACCCCCGCGCATCCCGACATGTTGGCAGTACCGGATCCGTCATCGGTGATCCAACTGCCGTGGAAACCCGATGTCGCCTGGGTGGCTGGCAATTGTGTAATGGAAGGCGAAGACGTCGCGCAAGCACCGCGCAATGTGTTGCGCCGTCTGATCAGCGAGGCAGCCGACGAAGGTCTGCACGTGAAAACGGGCATCGAGGCAGAGTTCTTTCTGCTGTCCCCGGACGGTGAACAGATCAGCGATCCGTTCGATACCGCCGAGAAACCTTGCTACGACCAACAGGCAGTGATGCGCCGTTATGATGTGGTGCGTGAGATCTGCGACTACATGCTGGAATTGGGCTGGGGTCCGTACCAGAACGACCACGAAGACGCGAACGGGCAGTTCGAAATGAACTGGGAGTTCGATGACGCCCTGCGCACGGCAGATAAGCATTCCTTTTTCAAGTTCATGACCAAGTCGGTGGCCGAAAAACACGGGCTACGCGCCACGTTCATGCCAAAACCGATCGAAGGTCTGACAGGCAATGGCTGCCACGCCCATATTTCGGTCTGGGATGCGCCGGGAGCGGACGCAAAGATCAACGTGTTTGCCGGTGAAGGTGGCGGCCCGACAGGTGAACTGGGTCTAGCCGAGCAGGGAAAACATTTTCTCGGCGGCATCATGAAACATGCCAGCGCTTTGGCGGCGATCACGAATCCCACAGTGAATTCCTATAAGCGCATCAACGCGCCGCGCACGATGTCAGGGGCCACGTGGGCGCCCAATACGGTCACCTGGACGGGCAACAACCGGACGCACATGGTGCGCGTCCCGGGACCAGGCCGGTTCGAGCTGCGCCTGCCCGACGGTGCAACCAATCCATATCTGCTGCAGGCCGTGATAATTGCGGCCGGTCTGTCAGGTATCCGTTCAAAGGCGGACCCGGGAAAGCGGTACGATATCGACATGTATGCTGAGGGCCACAAGGTACGCGGAGCACCGAAACTGCCGCTTAATATGCTCGACGCGCTACGCGAATACGACAAGGACAAAGAGCTAAAAGCGATGATGGGTGCCGAGTTCTCATCTGCCTTCTTGAAAATGAAACATCAGGAATGGAACTCGTTCGTTTCCCATTTCTCGCGCTGGGAAAAAGATAACACGCTGGATATCTAACACGCTATCGGTCGCTTCACTTTGACTCCGCCACTGCAACACCTTTCCAGTCAGCTGGTGGAGGCGTGGATATATATTCCGAAGCACGTTCTTTCATAACGGCTGAAACAGGGTCCGCGCCACGGGCTTTTTCCGCAGCAACAAAAGCCAGGATTGCTGCATCGAAACGGCGATTTCGATAGTGTTCCAGACCCTCTTCATAAGCCGCAATCCAAGGATATGTTCCTTGGGATTTGTCGGCCATTGCAATCAGTTCGTAAATGACAAGGCCGCCAGTTCGACCAAAGACAGCCAATGTGTCAAGCTCACGAACAATGATTGAATCACCAGCCGCACGACGGGTTTCCGGACCGATCAGAACCGAGGAGCCATAGACCTTGTTGACGCCTTCCAAACGGCTCGCAATGTTTACAGCGTCACCAATAGCTGTGTAGTTCAATCGCTCTTCCGAACCGATATTTCCGACCAGCGCCTCGCCTGTGTTTAGCCCCACGCGGATGCTCAGCGGGTGTCCTTCATCATCCTTGATGCCCGTCGCAGCGACCGACTCGACAAGGTCCAAAGCCGCCCGGCAGGCATTTTCGGCATGATTAGGATCTGCACGCGGCGCGCCCCAGAAGGCCATGACCGCATCGCCCATGAACTTATCAATCGTTCCATCATGCCGCGCGATCGCTGACGATGCAGCACTGAAGAACGGCGCCATCAACTTAACGATTTCAGGCCCAAGTTTTTCTGAAAGCCCCGTAAAACCGGCCACGTCGCAAAACAGAACCGAAATCCGCTTGATCTCTCCACCTGGCTGCGTGTTGATCCCCTCTGCGACCAGCATCCGGACAAGATCAGTCGGCACATATTTGCGAAAAGCTGACAGGCCAGCCGCCATGTTTGCCGTGGCCGCTGAAAGGTTCGAAAGTTCCCTGAGTTTTGAGGGTCGGCTCGTGATTTTTTCGGTATCAAACCGCTCGACCCGGCTCAGGTCTTCGACGATGCGCGCCAAGGGGTTTGAAACAACTGTTCTAACCAGCCAAATGGCCAACCCCGTCGCCACAATGACGACACCAACCAGAATATAGAGCAGATTCACCAATGTCTCGTCGATCCCTGACAAGAAGGTAGACTCGGGAATAACAGTGGCAACACGCCACCCATAAAACCCAAGCGGCGTCAGCGCGACCGCATAGGGTACTCCATCGCTGACTACCCTTGTCGTGGAGTTCATTGTTGCGCGCGCGTTCGAATTCCCCAGAAGTTGCTGCCCTGACAACTTGGCAACCTCGAAAAGTTCGCCTTCGCCCATGCGCGCGGGCGTGACCTCATCCGCGTCTGGGTCCGGAACCGCAATCACATTCCCCTCGGCGTCCAGAATAAAAGCGGCGCCAAATTCACCTGGTCGCAAGGTGCCGAGAAAACGCGACAGACGATCAGTTTCGATGGCCACCGCCAGTACACCTTGTCGTCTGCGATTTACATCCACAGGGCCCGCAAACGCATAAACGGTCCTGTGGCTGCCGGGCAGATCGCGGGCCTCGATCCAGTCCGCTGTGCTCAGACCTATGAAGTTATCAAACCATGCGTGTTCACGTGGGTCATAGGTGGTGGGAGAGAAACTCCGCTCCTCAAACTGAATATCACCAGGGATAAAGATGTATCGGTCAGTCCGCAGCATGCCATCTTGGATTTCGCTATCAATCTCGATCATCTCAAGCCCACCATCCCCCAAACGGTGCGCCGCGAAGAAATTTCCGTCCGGCCAGCCGAACATGATCCATGAGATGTTGGGTTGTGCCTGCAGTTGCGAAAGAAAAACAAACTCTCGCTTGTCGGCTTGTCGCGTCGCGATGACGTCCTGAACAAAGATCGTTCGCACTGCCGCCCATGCCGCCTCAGCCGATCTGAGCGTCAGCCCGACTTCGATCCGGACGGTATTCGCGATCTGGCTATTGATCTCGGCTGCAAGCATCCGGCTGTTTTCGCGTGCAGTCGTCCACCAAAGCGAATGTACGACAAAGGTCGACACGCCAATTGACAGCGCAACCAGCATTGTCACCGCAACCCCTACGCTGATCCGCATCTTTGCTCCGGAATTGTGTTTGGAAATTGGAATTGCGAAATGGCCAAATCGAACCTCGTTGCCGCTGCCCGTTCTATCGGGCGAAAGTGGCTATTATTACCGGCCCACACAATACGCGATCAAACAGGGCAAATTCTACATGGCCCGAGCCACAGACTGAATTGCCGCGCTAAATGGGCTTACTTGTCCGCGCATGATGGCACAAATTCAGCTCAAGGCGTAATCACTTCGCATTGAAGTGGATTTCACCCTTTAGCGTTTGGAATTCTGAAAGAGCAACGACATCAAACCAATCGCAGCCGATACGATGATCAATAACAGGGAAACCGCATTCAGAACCGGAGTTGACCCCTGTTTTAGCTTGTCGAACATGGTGATGGTAAGCGGTGATTCCGACCCCACAAGCATCAAAGTGGTGTTGAAATTCTCAAAACTCATAAGCACCGAGACGATAGCCGAAGCGACGATCGCAGGAAGCAAAAATGGCAACGTGATCTGCCGGACAGCACCGAACTTACTTGCCCCAAGATTCAGGGCTGCTTCTTCAAGGCTAGGATCAAACTTTTGCAAACGTGCGGAAATCACTAACGTGGCGAATGTTGCGACAAAAGAAAATTGACCCAGAATGACAAGGGGCAACCCAGGTCGCAAACCGTCAAACCACATCCCGGTCGCATCCTCCAGCGTGTTTGCCACCGCGCTGGAAAACACAAGGATCGAAATACCCAATATCACCCCGGGTATGATCAACGGCAGAAGCATCAGCATATATAACAGTGCTTTGCCGCGAAACTCATGGCGTACAAAAAGAAACGCATTGCACGTGCCCACCACAACGGCCAGACCAGCCACCCAAACTGCTACAAAGGCTGAGGTTCCGATTGCCCGCAAAATCGAACGCTCATTGAACACGCCGATGTATGGTGCATCAGAGCCAAAAAACCACGCAAGCGTGAACCCTTCCCAGGGCAATGATGGAAAGACCGAATTATTGAAGGCAAAAAGGCATACCACCGAGAGCGGCAGCGCGAGATAGACGAAAAACAAAATGACATAGGCACGGTAACACCATGTCATCACGGCAGGCTGTGGTACGGTTGGTATCATCTTAGCGCCCCATCGTACCGGACAGCGATTGCCGCGAAAGTTTCAGCCCGACAAAAACCAATACCGAGGACAGCGCCAGAAGAAGGAAGCCAAAGGCCGAGCCTAGCTCCCAGTTAAATCGGGTAATAAACTGCGTATAAATCATGCCAGTGAACCACAGGCTGTCCTTACCGCCCAACAGGATAGGTGTAAGGTAGTTGCCAAGCGACAGCATGAACACAACAATACACCCTGACACGATCCCAGGCATTGCATGTGGAATCACGATTTCCCGGAGAATAGAAAAGCTGCTACCACCAAGGTCATAGCCCGCCTCGATCAGGCTGTCGTCCAGGCTATCAAGCGTCGTGACCAAAGGCACGACCATGAACAGGATCGAGGTATAGACTAGACCAACCATTATGGCGGCGTCGTTGTACAGCATCTCAACTGGACCGGAAGCGAGCCCGACATATTGCAGAAAACTTGAAAACACACCGGATTCTCGCAGCAGGATCATCCAACCGTAAGTGCGGACCAACTCGGACACCCAGAACGGGATCATGCACATCAGAAATAGCGTGGTTTTCGTCCGCCCTTTGGTAAGCTTCGCGATATAATATGCGATGGGGAAACCAAGGATCAGTGTTAGCCCTGTCGCCAAGATCGACATGATCGCCGTGCGCGCAAAAGTCCTCCAATAAAGTGGTTCGGTGAAAAATGCCGCGTAGTTGCCCAACCCGATCTCATATTCGCGCACACCTACCTTTTCCGACACCGAAACAACAAAAAGCCCGATATGTGGGAGGATAATTAACAACACCAGCCACAGAAGAAGCGGTGCCAACAATAGATAGAACCCGAGTTTGGATGCATCGCGTGACATAATCAGGCCCCATCACCCGGATAGCAGCGGGCCTTTGTTGGGTGCCAGCTTGCAAAAATCTCATCACCTTCGCTGAGGTCCGAAAAAGCGCCGGTTTGCGGCAGGGCGACATTCAGCGTTGCACCCGACCCGGTTTCGCGTAAGGCGACCATACTGTTTGCCCCGTTGAACAACACCGACGTCACCGTTCCCGACGTGACATTGGAATTGCCCGTGATTTGTTCTTTGGATTTGGCAAGCTCAATTGCCTCGGGTCGCAGAAAGACCTGTGCGTGTTGACCCACATTGAGGTCAGCCATTTTTGCCTCGACCTCCATCGTCGATCCCGCTTCGGTTTCCAAAATCAGCGATTCTTCCGAGCTACCTTTCACCCTTGCACTAAATCGATTGGCGTCCCCAACGAATCCTGCAACAAATGCTGTCGCCGGTTTGTAATAAATGTCGTGCGGGCTTCCGATCTGTTCAAACCGGCCATGGTTCATGACCGCCACATTGTCGCTCATCACCAAAGCCTCGGATTGGTCATGTGTGATGTAGACGAATGTAGTCCCAAATTCGTGCTGAAGTGCTTTGAGTTCAAGCTTCATATGTTCACGCAGTTTAAGGTCGAGCGCACCCAGCGGCTCGTCCAACAACAGCAGATCCGGCTCAAGAATCATGCACCGCGCAATGGCGACGCGTTGCCTCTGCCCCCCTGAGAGTTGATCAACACGGCGGCCAGATGTGCCAGGCAGGCCAACGCGCGCAAGCACTTCTTCCACCCGTTTCTTGATGTCGGTCCGGTTAACACCGCGTTGACGCAGGCCAAACCCGACATTATCGCCAATATTCATCGTCGGAAACAACGCCAGATGTTGAAACACCATCGATACAGGGCGCTTGTTCGGCGGCACCCCGATCATGGATTTACCTTTGATCAAAAGCTCACCATCCGATGGGGCCTGGAACCCGGCGATCATTCGCAGCAACGTGGTCTTGCCACATCCTGACGGACCCAAAATGGAAAAGAATGAACCCTGCGGCACTTCGAAACTGACATGGTCCACTGCGCGAAACTGATCAAATTCCTTGACCAGATCACGGCAGACGAGATCGGGGGCGTCTGTCATTTTGTATTCACTTCAGTTGATAAAAAAGGGCGCCGCGAGGCGCCCCTCCTCGATTGAATCTTTAATAGACGCTTAATTCGCCGCGTTCACACGATCAAGTGTGGCACCTTCCAGCGTCTCCAGCCCAGCAGGCACTGGTGGGTACCATTTGATGTTATCAATCGCCTGTTGGTCAAAGCTTCCTTGATAACGTGCTTTGAGATCTGCGTTTACACCTGCATCCCCATCGACAGCAGCGGTAAAGTTGCCAGCTGTGTTGGTAATCATTGCAGCGACCTCTGGGCGCATTACGAAGTTGATCCAGTCATAGGCCGCATCATCTGCCCGACCGCGGGCCGGAAGAACAAAGGTGTCAATCCAACCCAGTGCACCGGCTTCGGGCGCAACAAACGTGATGTCGGGATTATCGGCGTTCAGTTGCCATCCACCTGTATCCCACGCCATCGAGGCCACAACCTCGCCCGAGCGTAGCAGGTTCTTGATCTCATCGCCGCCTTCCCAATAGGTTTTCACATTGGGTTTGCACTCGGTCAGCTTGGCCTCAACCTGATCCAGAATGCCTTGGTAAGCATCGGTATCGCCATAGGCTGCGAAGGGATCAAGCCCCATGGAATAAGCAAACCCGATCAGGGTCGGACGTTTCAGCCGGTAAGATACCTTGCCCGAAACGGATGCATCACAAAGATCTGCATAATCCTTAATATCACCCGCTTCTGCGGTGTTCACGACAAGCCCACTGGTTCCCCATACATGCGGCAGACCATAGACCTCTCCGTCAAATGTACTGTTGGCTGCGGTTGCGCTCAACATTGAAGGAATGAACAGATCGGCCTGCACCTTCGACATGTCGATAGGCTTGTAGATACCGAACTCTTCTTGTGCGCTGGCAATCCGGTCCTGACTTGGCTGAGCCAAATCAAAGCCGCCGCCATTCGTTGCGCGAAGCTTGGCAATCATCTCTTCATTGTTAGAAGTGGTCACTTCTACGGTGTGGCCAGTTTCTTCTTCGAATTTGGCAATCACTTCATCCGGAGCATATCCACCCCAGGTCAATAGCCTAAGCGTCTCGGAATGTGCGCTTTGTGCGACAAACGCAGTCGCGATGATAACTGATGATATTGCGGTCTTCTTCATGACCCTGTCCACCTTCTATTATTGTAACTGAATGCATTAAGACCAGCTACGTTCCATATGTCCAATACTGATATTGGGTATGTGTAACAACAAGACGAACTTTCGGCTGAGTACCGCGAGTTGGCAAGACCTGAATCAACACACACCTGGTTCGGGGCAAACCCAGCGCCAAAGGTCAATTATGCAGGGTCCGGCAAGTGGCTTTGCCAATGCTCACCCATAGCAACGATGCAAGAGGTTCCATTTGCGTAATTCTGCACGATCACCCAGTCACGGCTTTTTCGCGTGACCCAAACCTCCAGCACTGTTTCCGGGTCACGCAGGCCAGTCCCTTGTCGTTCTGCATTCAGAATATTTGTCAGCCTGTTCGCCATCCGGTCGCTGTCATCACAGCTTACCTCAGCCATCCGTGCGTTGGCGTGCCCTGCGAGAAATAAACAAGTGCCAATAATACTTCCCAATCGAAACATCATATACAAAGTATAGACGTTTTCCCGGCTGAAAGTAACAGCTTTACGGCGGCTGGTGGACCATCCCAATTTTTTTTTGGAAGCACACCTTGCGACATGCCTGTTCTGCCAAGCGACGGCTGTTACAAATCCTTCGCGTACAAGTCAAAAATCTGAAGCATGTTCGTCATGAAGTTGTAGCCTTGCCCCTCTATCCGCCTCTCAAACACTGGGGGCGACATGCTGACTATCAAGGCGCTGACAAAACGGTTCGGAGACAACACGGCAGTGGATGCCGCAACTATCGCTGTCGACAAACCAACAATGATTGGGGTCATTGGCTGCTCGGGCGCGGGTAAATCGACGCTTTTGCGTATGATCAACCGCCTGAGTGACGCAAGCGACGGCACGATCACATTCGAAGACGAAGAAATCACAGCGCTGAAAGGGGCAGCAAAGCGACACTGGCAATCCCGGTGCGCGATGATCTTCCAGCAATTCAATCTGGTTCCACGCATGGATGTGGTATCCAACGTGTTGCACGGCACATTGAACAAGCGCTCGACCTTAGCGACGATGTTCAATCTATATCCGCAATCAGACATTTATCAGGCGATCGAGATTCTGGATCGTCTGGGTATTGCTGAACAGGCCTCTAAACGTGCCGAAGCACTTTCAGGCGGTCAGCAGCAACGTGTGGCCATCGCCCGCGCACTGATGCAGGACCCCAAGATCATTCTTGCGGATGAGCCAATCGCCAGCCTGGACCCGATGAACGCGCAGGTGGTGATGCAGTCTCTGCGTGCGATCCACGAGGAAGACGGGCGCATGGTGATCGCCAATCTGCACACACTGGATACAGCGCGTCGCTATTGTGATCGCGTCATAGGGATGCGCGACGGTCGGATCGTCTTTGACGGTACGCCCGCGCAACTGACCACCGGCGTGGCGCGCGACATCTATGGTGCCGGGTCAGATTTTTCCGAAGCGGCCACTTCAACCGAAATCGAAACACTGGACAGACCGGAAGTCCGCGAAGCGGAAGCCTACGTCTGACTCAGTTGACTTCCCTGCAGCGTTGCAGGGTCAACCACCGACCTGCCCTGAAATAACCGAACATCGATAGGGCAAACAAACCTGGAGAGACCTATGAAACAGACCCTAGCACTGGCGTTGGTTGCCAGCACTGCCCTGAGTACCGGCGCATTTGCCCAAGAAATCACAGAATTCCGCATCGGTATCCTTGGCGGTGAAAACGCTCAGGACCGCATGAACTCTTATCAGTGCCTGGCGGACTATACTTCGGAAGCGCTCGGCGTCGAAACCAAGCTGTTTGCACCCGCAGATTACAATGGCGTGATCCAAGGCCTGCTGGGTGGCACAATCGACATGGCATGGCTTGGCGCATCCTCATACGCAGCCACCTATCTGCAAGATCCTGACGCAGTCGAACCGGTGCTGATTAAAGTGAATGTAGACGGTTCCATCGGCTATCACTCCATCGGTTTTGCACACAAAGATAGCGGCGTGGCTTCACTGGATGACATGCAGGGTAAGGTCTTTGGTTTTGGCGATCCAAATTCGACCTCAGGCTACCTGATCCCCTCGATCGAGATTCCCCAGTACAAAGATGGCATCACAATGGAATCCGGTGAGTATTTTGGAGAGGTCAAATTTACTGGCGGGCATGAGCAGACCATCGTCGCCGTCAGCAATGGCGACATCGATGGCGGTGTGACTTGGGCGGATGCTCAGGGTAACTGGGAAGATGGCTACAACTCGGGTGCGTTGCGAAAAGCTGTGGACGCAGGTCTGGTCGATATGAACGACCTCGTACAAATCTGGAAATCCAATGTAATCCCGGAAGGCCCGGTGGTTCTGCGAAAAGCCCTCCCCGCTGAAGTGCGCGCCACGATGACCGAACTGGTCGACGGGCTGCATGAGAAGGATCCGGAATGCGCCTATGGTGTCGCGGCCGGTGAAACGCTTGGTTTCCAACCTGTCACGCATGACACCTACATCTCAATCGTCGAAGCGCGCAAAGCCAAGATCGGCGGCTGAACAACATCATACTGGACCGGCGGCCCATACGCGGCTGCCGGTTTTCATGTTCGGGGGTCGAGGATGACGAACACAACTATGGGAATGACGTTGAGCGGCGTCAACGCCATTCAATCCAGCTATTTGGCTCAGGTTCAGCGTCGCAGACTTTACGGTGGTTTGGCTCTGTTGATTTTCGTCGTGTTGATGGTGTCTGGATTCAACATCGCGGATGACAGAAATGCAGGCGGTTTCTGGGAAGGCCTGCACCAAATTGGCGACTATCCGGCGGATGTGCTTTCAGAAGCGTGGGAAAAGCGCGCCGACATGCCGGCCCTTATCCTCAGATATTTCCCCGCGCTTGTTGAAACGATCAATATCGCCGCCGTCTCAACCCTGATCGGGGCGATCGGTGGGCTTTTTCTATCATTGCTCGGAACGCGTGGACTGGCCAAATGGCCCCGACTGATCCCAGTGTTTCGCCGTATCTCGGACATCATGCGCGCGGTACCGGAGATTGTGATTGCCCTGGTTCTGATTTTTGTTCTGGGCGGCGGACCCGTTCCTGCAATGATCGCGATCGCCATTCACACCGCAGGTGCCCTTGGCAAGATGTTTTCGGAAGTGGCGGAGAATACCGACCTGAAACCTGTCGAGGGTCTGGCGTCGACAGGCGCAACATGGTTGCAGCGCATGCTTCTTGGCGTATTGCCTCAAGTCGCCCCAAATTACATCAGCTATGCCCTACTTCGTTTCGAAATCAATATTCGAGCGTCGGCCATTCTTGGCTTCGTTGGTGCCGGTGGTCTGGGCTATGAGCTGCGCAACGCCATGGCCTGGGGGCCCGGTCGCTTTGATGAGGCTGGCGCGATCTTCATCCTGCTTTTTGGGACGATTGTCTTTTTTGACCAACTCTCAAGCCGTTACCGCAATCGCCTGATCGAAGGGCAAAATCAATGACTGCCGCAGACCTTTCCTTTATCAAACACGAGGCCGACAACCTCTTTCGGCGCAAACGCTTGGCGGGGTTCGGACTTCCAGCCGTGCTTCTGCTGTATCTGGCCTATGTATTTGTTGCTTTCGACCTTCAAAGCCTCGCCCAACGCGCCAATCTGGACAATGCGGTCACGCTTGTCTCGGACAGCTGGTCACACAAGGTTCACGTCACACGCGACAATAGAACGGGTCAAATCGATTACTCCGTCGAAGGAGAGCGCAAGGGTCGTTATACTGAAGGCCAGCGCCCCGACTGGGTGACCGGAGATGAAATCACCACAATCGATCTGGGTGATGGATATGTCGTGCGTTACTTGCCAGAGAACTCGACCGAGATTGAAATCCCCGGTTTTCAACTGATTCAGGTTCAGGCTGAGGGCCGCAAGCTCACAAGCAACCTACCGGAGACGCTCCCCAATTGGATCTCGGCGTCGGACCGTCGTATCGGGATTACAACACCTGAAGGTCGCATTACGCTAACGGGTGCCCGCACCGAAGTGTTTAACTACTTCCCCGGATGGGAACTGTTCTGGTTCACTCTCGACAGCCCGTATTATGGACAGAGCCTTGGCACAATCCTGTTCGGCGAGCGGCTGGATCCTGCGCGCTCGAACATAGTGGGCGCTTTTTCGGACTGGTGGAACAATGCCATGTGGCGCCACAAGGATGTGGCATGGGCGATTGGCGAGACGATCCTGATGGCATTTCTCGGCACCATGGGTGCTGCGATCGTGGCACTGCCGCTTTCCTTTCTGGCGGCAAAACGGTTTTCCCCGATCATGCTTCTGCGCGCGTCCACCCGCAGGCTGTTTGATTTTGTGCGAGGTGTCGATGCCTTGATCTGGACGGTGGTTCTGGCCCGTGCATTTGGTCCCGGGCCCCTAACCGGTGCGCTGGCGATCCTGATTACCGACACTGGAACATTCGGCAAGATTTTCTCGGAAGCGTTAGAAAATGTTGATCAAAAGCAGATCGACGGCGTCGCATCTACCGGAGCCAAACCGCTGCAACGCTATCGTTTCGGAGTGATCCCGCAGGTCGTGCCGGTACTTCTGGCGCAAATCCTCTATTTTCTCGAATCCAACACACGGTCTGCAACAATCATTGGTACAATAACAGGAGGTGGTATTGGCCTAATGCTGACACAGGCCATTCAAACCCAGAAGGATTGGGAAGAAGTCGCCTATTACATTGTTCTGATTATCTGCATGGTGATGTTTATGGATTGGTTGTCGGGCAAGTTGCGTACGAAGTTGATTGGACGCAAGGAATAATCATGGCACGACTTGCGGCTGATCAGCCTTGCATTCATCCGGACTGCACAATCACGGAAAGCGACTTTGGAGCCTATGTTGAAATCGGACATGGCAGCCGAGTCGCTCATTCAATTCTAGGCGACTACAGCTACTGTGACCGATATGCAGACATCGCTAACGCCCGGATTGGCAAATTCGCAAATATCGCTTCCTTTTCGCGGATAGGTGCCACCGATCATCCGCTACACACCGCGGCCTGCCATCATTTTTTTTACCGTTCAGACGACTATTGGGGCGATGCTGACCGGGATGAGGAATTCTTTGCCCACCGCAAGTCTCGCATCATCGAGATCGGTCACGACACATGGATCGGTGCAAGTGCAATGATAAAGCCCGAGGTCTCTCTGGGCCATGGTGCTGTTGTAGCAGCAGGAGCGGTTGTGACCAAAGATGTTGCCCCTTACACCATCGTCGCCGGAGCCCCGGCGACGCCTTTGCGCCCGCGCCAACCAATAGATATCGCCAATCGCCTTATCGCCCTTGCCTGGTGGGATTGGCCCCATGACGCACTGCGCAATGCGCTGATTGATTTCCGCAGGCTTTCAGCCGCGGCATTTCTGGAAAAATATGAACCCTAGCTTTCAAGCGTCAATGTCACGCGGTCACCCGCAAACCAGGTGCGACCGTACTCAACCGGCTGATCCCCCTCATCCACGTTGACACCTGATGAGCGTAGCAGTGGGTCCCCTTCGGAGAGTTGCAGATGCAAGGCATGCGTGGCGTTAGCACGGACAGCCGTTAGCCGCGTCGTCGCACGGGTGTAGTCCGCGATGCCGACCGATCTCAATGCCTCGGTCACGCTGCTTGTTTCATTCAACGCGGCTATCAGGCCAGAAAGGCGTTCAAGCGGGAACAGGCTTTCGAATATTGCAATCGGCTGCCCGTCAGCCAGAGACAAACCATGATAGGCGCAGACCGCACCTCCGACCTCGATATCCAAAGCACTGGCTTCGCCTTGCGTCGCTGAGCGCGTTTCCACCTGCAACACGCGCTTTTCGGGCTGACGGCCCGCCGCGATCAGGTTCTCGTGAAAGCGGACCCGCTTTCCGATTGGATAATCCGTAGGCGTCGACGCCACAAAAGCCCCGGCTCCACGGCGCGTTCGGACAAGGCCCTCATCCACCAGCGCTGAGATGCCGTGACGCACCGTATGACGGTTCACCCCGAAGCGCTCGGCCAGCGCAGCCTCAGTCGGCAGTTTATCCCCGGGCACGTACCGCCCTTCTGCCAGATCTGCGCGCAAAGTGTCTGCAATGGCTTTCCAGATCGGAGTCGTACCAGTCGTGTTACGCAAAATTCACAAATCTCCTCTGTCCATAGAGCCCGGATGTGTTAATATATGTATAGTTGTATAGTAAATGGAAAAGTTGTCGAGATGAAAGACACTTTTGACGAGAATAATCCCCGAAAGGCTTGGATGGGCCTTCTGGCAAAGGCCCCCGACGGGCGGGTTGCCAAGCTGCTGGACGCCGCAATTCAACGGCCCGCGTTTACCTGGCTTCGCGCGCCTGAGGTTGGCAGCACCATGGTTCGCGCGCGAATGGGCGGCACCGGCGCGCCGTTTAACCTGGGGGAAATAACCGTGACCCGCTGTGCGCTGATGCTGGAGGCGGGCGAGATCGGGCACGCCTATATTCAGGGACGACGCAAGGCAGACGCCGAGGCGGCAGCTCTTGTTGATGCGCTGATGCAGACACAAGCGGCGAAGTTGTTGCGTGCCTCTGTACTGGAGCCTCTAGAAGCTGAAATGACCGCTGCCAAAGCTGTGCGGGCGTCCAAAGCTGCGGCCACCAAGGTCGACTTTTTCACCATGGTTCGGGGAGAAGACTGATGCAGACGCAAACTCTGTCTGGTGGGTTCGAAGATCCGGCCATTCAATCGGCGCATGCGTTCCGGGGCATCATGGAAGCCATGGCTCGGCCCGGTACACTGCAGACGATTTCAGGTGCCACACCCCCTGCCCCACTGTCCCCCGCCGCTGGTTGTGTGTTGTTGGCCCTCTGCGACACGGATACGCCGGTCCATCTCGCCGGCGAGACAGATTGCGAGGCGGTCCGCGCATGGCTTGCCTTTCACACAGGCGCACCAACCACCGGCTCGACACATTGCATGTTTGCTGTCGGCACATGGGATACGCTCGCGCCACTATCAGCCTATCAGATTGGCACTTCGGAATATCCTGACCGTTCAGCCACACTGATCGTAGAGTGCCCCGCGCTTGAAACGTCCGGGGCAACTCTGACTGGCCCAGGTATCAAGGATCACGCCTCGTTGTCTGTACCTGATGTTCAGGCTCTCCAGTCCAACCGGGCATTATTTCCTCTGGGTCTCGATTTCATCCTGACCTGCGAAAACCAGTTGGCTGCTTTGCCCAGAACGACGGAGGTTTCGTAATGTATGTGGCTGTCAAAGGAGGCGAGCGCGCGATTGAAAACGCGCATGCGTGGCTGGCAGAGGAGCGCCGAGGTGATACCGATGTTGCTGAACTGAGCATCGTACAGATCCGAGAACAACTGAGCCTTGCGGTCAACCGCGTCATGGCCGAGGGGTCACTTTATGATCCCGACCTCGCCGCACTGGCGATCAAACAGGCGCGCGGCGACCTGATCGAAGCAATCTTCCTAATTCGCGCGTATCGCACGACGTTGCCTCGCTTTGGCACGTCAAAACCCGTTGAAACAGGCACTATGGCCTGTGACCGAAGGATTTCCGCCACCTTCAAAGACCTGCCCGGCGGACAGGTTCTGGGACCAACCTTCGACTACACACACCGCTTGCTGGATTTCAAACTGGCCGCCGAAGGCGATCTCCCAGAGGCCCCTATGCGAGAAGCACAGGTCGGAGAAGTTCCACATGTGACCGAATTCTTGAATCGCGAAGGCCTTATCGAAGAGGCTTTGCACGATGATGCGCCCCCTCCCGATCTGACACGGGAACCACTGGAAATGCCCGCTGAACGCGCCTTGCGCCTGCAGGCGCTCACCCGAGCCGACGAAGGATTTACGCTCGGCCTCGCCTACTCCACCCAGCGTGGGTATGCCCGCAACCACGCATTTGTTGGTGAACTGCGGATCGGGTCAGTGCCAGTTGAAATGCACATCCCGGAACTAGGCTTTGCCATAGATATCGGCGAAGTGACACTGACCGAATGCGAGACTGTCAACCAGTTCAAGGGGTCCAAAACCGAGCCTCCGCAATTCACGCGCGGTTATGGTCTGGTGTTTGGTCTGAACGAACGCAAAGCGATTTCGATGGCTTTGGTCGACCGTGCTTTGCGATGGGAAGAACTGGGCGAAGACAACGAAGGCGCCCCGGCACAGGATGCAGAATTTGTTCTGTATCATGCAGACAATATTCAGGCGACCGGGTTTCTCGAACATATCAAGCTGCCGCATTATGTCGACTTTCAGTCCGAACTGGAACTGGTGCGCAAATTGCGCCGCGAGGCGGGCGCATCTGATGTGCAGGAGGCCGCAGAATGAACGCGTATAATTTCGCCTATCTCGATGAACAGACAAAACGGATGATACGCCGCGCCATCCTCAAAGGGCTGGCAATTCCCGGATATCAGGTGCCCTTCGCATCGCGCGAAATGCCTATGCCCTACGGATGGGGTACGGGCGGCGTGCAGGTGTCTGCCGCAATCCTGACGCCCGAAGACAGCTTTAAGGTGATCGATCAGGGCGCGGATGACACGACCAACGCCGTCTCGATCCGAACCTTCTTTGAACGCACCGCCGGGGTTGAAACAACAACCAAAACCTCTGAGGCTTCGGTGATCCAGACCCGCCACCGGATACCCGAAGACCCATTGATCGAGGGGCAGATCCTTGTCTATCAGGTTCCAATCCCCGAGCCGTTGCGCTTTCTTGAACCCCGCGAAAGCGAAACCCGAAAGATGCACAGCCTTGAGGAATATGGGCTGATGCATGTGAAGCTTTACGAAGACATCAGCCGCCATGGGCATATTGCGACCGCTTACGCCTATCCTGTGAAAGTCGAGGGGCAGTATGTGATGGACCCATCACCAATCCCGAAGTTCGACAATCCCAAACTCGGCGATATGGCCGCGATCCAGCTTTTTGGCGCGGGCCGCGAACAACGGATCTACGCCTTGCCGCCGTATACAAATGTTGTGAGCCTTGATTTCGAAGATCACCCTTTTGAAGCGTCAAAGGCAGACCACCCTTGCGGGCTGTGTGGTGCGATCGACAGCTATCTTGATGAGGTCATCATCGATGACGCTGGAGGGCGGATGTTCGTCTGTTCGGACACAGACTATTGCGAAAACCGTCAGGCGGCGGGCCACAAGGGAAAGGACGCAGCATGACACCCCTTTTGTCGGTTCAAAGCATCACCAAACGCTACGGTCCGCATGTTGGCTGCGCTGATGTCACATTCGATCTCTTCCCTGGTGAAGTCATCGGGATCGTCGGCGAAAGCGGATCGGGTAAGTCCACTCTGTTGAACTGCATGGCGGGTCATCTGGTCCCCGACACAGGCAAGGTCGTGTTCGATACACGCACAGATGGGCCGCGCGATACGATTGCCATGTCTGAGCCGGAACGACGGATGTTGTCGCGCACCGATTGGGCCTTTGTCCATCAGCACGCCCGCGATGGGCTGCGCATGGGGGTCAGCGCAGGCGGCAATGTAGGCGAACGGCTTATGGCTGTGGGTGAACGCCACTATGGCGACATTCGCAACAAGGCCACCGATTGGCTGGCGCGTGTCGAGATTGACGAAACCCGCATCGACGACCGGCCCACAACCTTCTCAGGTGGGATGCAGCAACGGCTGCAGATCGCACGCAATTTGGTTACCGGGCCTCGTCTGGTGTTCATGGATGAGCCAACGGGTGGACTGGACGTTTCGGTTCAGGCCCGTCTTCTGGATCTGCTGCGCGGATTGGTGCGTGACATGGGGCTGTCTGCAATTATCGTGACGCACGACCTTGCGGTTGTCCGCCTGTTGGCGGACCGGCTGATGGTCATGAAATCTGGTCGCGTGGTCGAAGCTGGACTAACCGATCAGGTGCTCGACGATCCCCAGCACGCCTATAGCCAACTTCTTGTCAGCTCTGTTTTACAGGTGTGAGCGATGATCGAACTCAACAATGTGTCAAAAACTTTTACGCTTCACAATCAGGGCAGCGCGGTGATCGAAGTGCTTTCGAACGTCTCCCTTTCTGTGGCCCCAGGCGAATGTGTGGCCCTGACCGGTGCGTCCGGCGCCGGGAAATCAACGCTTATGCGAATGATCTATGGCAACTACCTGACGCAGAAGGGCGAGATCTGCATTGATGGTATAGATCTGGTTCAGGCCGCTCCGCGAGAGGTGATCGCGCTGCGTCGGGACGTGCTGGGCTATGTCAGTCAATTCCTGCGCGTGGTGCCACGCGTGCCAACGCTGGAAGTTGTAGCCGAGCCGCTCCGTGCGGTCGGTGTCTCGGCGTCCGAGGCTGAAGCGCGGGCCAAGGTTCTTTTAACACAACTCAACATTCCAGAACGGCTTTGGAGCCTTTCGCCAACAACCTTTTCAGGGGGCGAACAGCAACGTGTGAACATCGCGCGCGGCTTTGCCCATCAATACCCGGCGTTGCTGCTGGACGAACCCACCGCCAGCCTTGATAGGACCAACCGCGAGGTGGTTCTTTGCCTCATCGAAGAGGCCAAAACGCGCGGCGCGGCAATCATCGGCATATTCCATGACGAGGCCGCGCGGGATCGGATCTGTGATCGCGAAATCGACGTTACCGCATTTACTCCGGGTATCGCCGCATGACAATCGGACGCCTCATAGCGGTCGTCGGGCCATCGGGTGTTGGTAAAGACAGTGTGATGGCGGGCATTTACGACGCCCTGCCGCACATGCACGTTGTTCGTCGCGTAATTACACGCGCGCCCGGTCTGGGTGGTGAGGACTATGAGGCAGTGTCGGTCTCAAAGTTTGAGGAAATGGCTCGCGCCGGGGCCTTCGCGCTACACTGGGGGGCCCATGGGCTTTTCTATGGCGTGCCCGCAGACGTGGAAACCCACCTGAGTGAAGGCACCGATTGCTTGACCAATTTTTCACGCTCCGCTCTGGCCGAAGCAGCCAGGATTTTTCCCCATTTCACAGTTCTAAATATCACCGCAAAGCCAGAAACGCTCGCCCTCCGCCTTGCGTCAAGGGCGCGTGAAACAGAAGAGGAAATTGCGAAACGCCTGACGCAAGTAGACAAACCTTTGCCCGCAGGTTTGAATGTAATCCATCTGTCCAATGATGGCCTGCTCGCCGATACCATCGCGCGCGCGACCCTCTTACTTCAACCTGCGAGTGCATAGCGATGGATCAGCTCAAACCGTCCATCTTCGCGTTCACCACACAGTGCAATCTGATCAACCACAAACGGGGTCGGCAATTCCGGCAGAAACCGCTGCACCGTTTCGGTCCAGACTGGAATATCGGCCTTGGGCAACCGCCCCGTGAGGGTCATGTGAAACCTAAACTCGTCCATCACATACGGGTAACCCCAACGGGTCAGCAACGCGTCCTGTCGGGCGCTCAGCCCCGATTTGCGCCGTCTTTCAAGTTCCACCTCGTCTGCAGGTGCTCGGAACCCGTCGAGGTCTTTGACGCAAGCCCCCGCCACGCGCCGCAACGACTTCAAATCTCCACGCGGCGTCAGCGCCAGAAAACGGCCCAATCTTGTCAACTCCAACCCATCGCAGATGGCCGGAGCGAGCACGGACGCCAGCTTAGACGCTGCGGCAGTCAAATCCTCGGCAGTACGGCCATCCGCCAGCCAAAACGGTGGCTTCAACGTCCCGTGGAACCCATACTTGCGCGGTGTCATAGTGATGTCACTCAAACCGGGCAGATCGAAAGTGGATGTTTCGCAGCCGCCGGCAATATCCCATCCCAGCCAGGACGCGCCAAAATCGGCCAGCGTCCCGGCGGGTCGGACATAATAGATCGCAAATCGAGTATATGACATGAATTCCCCTTTTTCTGCGCCCACTTTGATAACAGCTTGTGACAGCGATGTGTCAGGCAACCTGTGTCTTGCCAATGCACGGCTGGTTTTGCCGGATCAGGTTGTAACCGGCGCGGTGACCATCGAACAGGGTATGATTACAGACATTCAAGAAGGCGGAAACGTGCCGTCCGACGCAGTGAACTGCGATGGAGATTTTGTCATCCCCGGTTTAGTAGAATTGCACACCGACAATGTAGAACGTCATATCGAACCGCGCCCGAAGGTTGACTGGCCGCATCTGCCGGCACTTATCGCACATGACGCAGAGCTGGCCTCGACCGGGATCACCACAGTATTTGATGCCATGCGCGTCGGCTCAATACACAGTGGCAAAGGGCGTTATATCGATTATGCCCGCGAACTTGCCAACGAACTGCTTGCTGCGCGTGCTGAAGGCATTTTCAAGATCAGCCATTTCCTGCATCTGCGCGCTGAGGTCTGTTCCGAAACCCTTCTCAAGGAATTGGCCACATTCGGCCCCGAAGACAGGGTCGGGATCGTCAGCCTGATGGACCACACGCCTGGGCAGCGTCAGTTTCGCGATTTGGCAGCGCTTAAAACCTATGTGACTAAGAAGCGCGGCATGACAGATACCGAGTTTTCTGAACATGTGGAGAACCTGCTGAACCTGCAAAAACGCTTTGGCGCCAAACATCAGGCTGGTACTGTCATTGAAGCGGGTCGCCTGGGCGCAGTTTTGGCTAGCCACGACGATACCACAGCCGACCATGTCTTGACGTCGGCGCGAAACGGGGTGGGCTTTGCCGAGTTTCCAACCACGTTACAAGCCGCCGAGGCCTGTCGAACCCACGGCATTGCAGTAATGATGGGTGCACCTAACCTGATCCGGGGCGGGTCGCATTCCGGCAACGTCGCCGCCGAACAATTGGCCCATGCCAACCTGCTGGACATCATGTCATCAGATTATATTCCTGCGGCGCTTTTGCAGTCCGCATTCCGCCTTGCCGAAATCTGGAATGACCTACCCCGCGCTATCGCAACCGCGACCAGCAACCCCGCCAGCGCGGCCCGCCTGACTGATCGGGGTACCATTGGGATAGGCTTGCGCGGCGACATTCTGCGCGTGCGTAAGCTAGACCACACACCCTTGTTGCGCGGCGTCTGGAGCCGAGGCAACCGTGTGGGGTAGCAACAGGCCTCGTTAACAAGACCTTGGGGTGACCGTGATTGACAAAGCTTGATCCTCAGGACTTGAACTGACGCGCTTATCAATTTACCGCTGCCCCTTGCGACCAACTGTCTGATCAGTGATCAACCAGGTTTGGCGATGGTCCAAGGGCATTTCCGGTCATATGCGGCAATCAGGCGCTTGAACTCCGTCATGCTAATGTATACGAAAGTATACTATACCGATCCAGCGACGATTAAGCCGGCCCGAAATATCGCCCCATAGCATGCCAGAAACGCGGAAAAGAACATGAGCCTCTACAACGATTATTTGACCGAGATCGAAGCCCGCAAGGAACAGGGCTTAAGCCCCAAACCCATCGATGATGGCGCACTGGCCCGCGAGGTTATTGACCATATCAAGGACATCACCAGCGCGCACCGTGATGACTGTCTGCACCACTTTATTTACAATACGCTGCCCGGCACCACGAGCGCCGCAGGCGAAAAGGCACGCTTTCTGAAAGAGATTATCCTGGGTGCAGCAGAGGTCGACGAAATCACACCGGCCTTCGCTTATGAGCTTTTGAGCCATATGAAGGGTGGCCCGTCGGTCGAAGTGTTGCTTGACCTCGCGCTGGGATTGGACGAAGCAACGGCCCGTGACGCAGCTGAAGTGCTTAAGACCCAGGTCTTTCTTTACGAGGCAGACACAGACCGCATCAAGGCGGCATACGAGGCTGGCAATACCATCGCCGCGGCCCTTCTGGACAGTTATGCCAAGGCCGAGTTTTTCACCAAGCTGCCCGAGATCGACGAAGAGATCAAAGTTGTCACCTATGTAGCCGCCGAAGGCGACATCTCGACCGACCTTCTGAGCCCCGGCAATCAGGCGCACTCGCGCGCTGATCGCGAGTTGCACGGCAAATGTCTGATTACCGAAGACGCGCAAAAGGAAATCGAGGCCTTGAAGCTCAAGCACCCCGATGCGCGGGTCATGCTGGTGGCTGAAAAAGGCACGATGGGCGTTGGGTCCTCGCGTATGTCCGGGGTCAACAACGTTGCGCTGTGGACCGGCAAGCAGGCCAGTCCCTATGTTCCTTTCATCAACATCGCGCCGGTCGTGGCGGGAACGAACGGCATCTCACCAATCTTCCTGACCACCGTGGGTGTGACCGGCGGGATCGGAGTTGATCTCAAGAACTGGGTCAGGAAAACGGATGAAGATGGCAAGCCTATCTTGAACAATGACGGCAATCCGGTGCTGGAACAGAAATATTCGGTCGAAACCGGAACCGTTCTAAAAATCAATACGAAGCAAAAGAAACTCTATAGCGAGGATGGCGGCGATGAACTGGTCGATATGGCCGGATCGTTCACACCGCAGAAGATGGAGTTCATGAAAGCCGGTGGATCTTATGCCATTGTGTTCGGCAAAAAACTGCAAACTTTCGCAGCTGAAACGCTGGGGATCGAGGCGCCGCGCGTCTTCGCCCCCTCGAAAGAAATCAGCGTTGAAGGTCAGGGCCTGACGGCGGTTGAAAAGATCTTTAACGCCAACGCGCTGGGCATCGTATCCGACAAGATGCTGCATGCTGGGTCCGACGTGCGGGTGCGCGTCAATATCGTCGGCAGTCAGGACACAACCGGGCCGATGACGGCACAAGAGCTTGAGGCGATGGCCGCAACCGTTCTGTCCCCCTCGGTGGATGGGGCTTATCAGTCGGGCTGCCACACGGCTTCAGTCTGGGACGCCAAGGCGCAGGCCAATACGCCGAAGCTGATGGCCTTCATGCACAAATTTGGCCTGATAACCGGGCGTGATCCAAAAGGCACCTATCATGCGATGACTGACGTCATCCACAAGGTCCTCAACGACATCACCGTCGATGACTGGGCAATCATCATTGGCGGCGACAGCCATACCCGGATGTCAAAAGGTGTGGCATTTGGTGCGGATTCAGGAACCGTGGCGTTGGCACTGGCGACCGGTGAGGCGACAATGCCAATCCCGGAATCTGTGAAGGTGACATTCAAGGGCAAGATGGCCGATCACATGGACTTCCGGGATGTGGTCCATGCCACCCAGGCACAAATGCTGGCCCAGCACGGTGACAACGTGTTCCAGGGACGGATCATCGAGGTGCATATCGGAACGCTGTTGGCTGATCAGGCATTCACCTTCACCGACTGGACTGCGGAAATGAAGGCCAAGGCATCCATCTGCATTTCCAACGACGACACGCTGATCGAGTCGCTGGAAATTGCCAAGTCACGTATCAAGATCATGATCGAAAAGGGTATGGAGAACGATGCCCGTATGCTTAACAGCTTGATCGAGATTGCGGACAAGCGCATCGAACAGATCAGATCGGGCGAGAAACCCGCACTGACACCTGATGGAAACGCAAAATACGCGGCAGAGGTCATCGTTGATCTGGATGAAATCATTGAGCCAATGATCGCGGACCCGGACGTCAACAATGCGGATGTATCGAAACGGTATACCCACGATACAATTCGCCCAATCTCATTCTATCGTGCCGAAAAGAAGGTGGACCTTGGGTTTGTGGGGTCATGCATGGTGCACAAAGGCGATATCAAAATCGTCGCTCAGATGCTGCGCAACCTCGAGGCCGATCAGGGAGATGTCACTTTCAAGGCACCGCTGGTCGTAGCCGCCCCAACCTACAACATCATTGATGAGTTGAAGGAAGAGGGCGATTGGGAAATCTTGCAGAAATACTGCGGGTTCGAATTCGACGACGCGGCGCCCAAAGTGAATGCGCGAACCGAGTACGAAAATATCCTCTATCTTGAACGTCCGGGCTGCAACCTTTGCATGGGCAACCAGGAAAAAGCCGCCAAAGGGGATACAGTTCTTGCCACATCGACACGCCTGTTCCAGGGCCGGGTAGTTGCGGATTCCAATACCAAGAAGGGTGAATCCTTGCTGGGTTCCACCCCGGTCGTTGTTCTCTCGGCAATCTTGGGGCGCACGCCAACACTTGAGGAATACAAGACAGCGGTTGATGGCATCGATCTGACCAAGTTCGCACCACCAACTCAGAAGCCTTTGGGCAGCATGTCCGCGCATTTCTAGGTCCACGGTTTTCTCAGGGAACGCTTCGATAGCAGATATACCGATTTGGTGCCGAAGACCTGTACAACAAACGAGGGGCGTACGCGTGAAATCCGTACGCCCCTTTCAAAACTTTAACTGCGCATTCTTCAGACGTGGGTGTTTTCCATTGTTCGTGAGAAGAAGGCGCAGCCGAGGCTTATAGATCGCTCGTACGGAAGAGAGACAAAGCCGCTGAACACAGTTGCTTCGACCAATCCCCAACCGTTGTAGGAAAAGCTCAAAATGGACGTCTTTAAGCTGGAATACAGTTGATCAAATCAACTGCTGTCCGAAAGCCGCCAGACATCCTGCTCACCAAACCCCCGGATTGCTCTTGCCCCGATGTTTTCAAGATCGAACTGGTCCTTCAAAACATTTGCCACTTCGTCCTGGACGCTGATTTCCATCGGCTCAGAAAACTCCTGCAGACGCGAGGCAAGGTTCACGGCGGGCCCGAATATGTCATAGACATATTTCTGAATTCCAACGACCGAACCAACAACTGACCCCGAAGAAAGGCCGATGCGGCATTGCCACTGATGCGGATGGCTTAGGTTGCGACGCGTCAGATAGCGCACAAACCGAATGGCGGTGTTAGCGATTGCCTTGGCGTGATCTGGGGTTGGATCAGGCAACCCGGCAACTGTGATGTAGGCGTCGCCGATTGTCTTGATCCGCTCGCAGCCGAATTGCTCTCCGATACGGTCAAAGGCGCTGTAAATGTCGTTCAGTTCGGTGACGGTTACGCTGGGATCTTGCGAGGCAACCATTTCCGTAAAGCCCACAAAATCCAGCATCAGAACGGAGACCGGATTGTACAATTGCGGGGTTACAACACCGAAGGTTTTGTATTCCTCATAGACAGATCGAGGCATGATATTGAGCAGCAGTTTTTCCACTTGCTCTTTCTCGCGCTTGATCTCTCTGGTGTTGCGCTCAACCATCATCGAATAGGAATCGATCATGGATTCCAGCTCTTTGATGCGCGTGATGTTTTGGCAAACCAGAACCAGCACATCGTCGTTTGTTGAGGTGAAATCGAGCGCGATTATCAGTGTTCTGCGTTTCTTCTTGAACCTGATTTCAGAGGTATATCGCCCGCTTTCTGTAAGCGCAGTCTGCATTGCCCCAACATCCAGGTCAGGGAAAAGCTCCTGCAACTGATTTGGTTGGTTTTCGCTGCTGAACCAATCGTCAAACGTATCATTGCGAAATCCGAATTGCAGCGTCCTGCTGTCCAGAAGCGCGACGCCCACACCGATTGCCCGCAGGAGCTGTTCATTGATGGCTTCAATCGTCATGTGTCACCCGACAATCAAGGGGCGGCGTTTTGCGAACTCAGCGACAACTGCCTCAACGTCCTCATCAGCCATGCTGTGCTCACGCAAGGTGGCGCGAAGCACCACTTCGAGTTCGTCAAAATGCGCATCGTTGATATCGAGATGAGAATGCAGTTGTTTCAGCTGCTTGTCCGTATAAGACGCCGGTCCGCCAAGCAGGGAAGCAATGAATTTGGTCTGGTGATCAACCATCCGGGACATGTCGACCTCGTCGAAGAATGGCCCGATCTCGTCATTGTCGAGGAGGGTATCGTAGAAGGAGAGGACGATCTTGCTCACTTGCGAAAATCCCCCGTACTTCTCATAGAGCGTGCGTTCAGCCATAACAAAACCCTTTCAAACAAAGTACGAATAGGGAAGCGCCCCTTGTTGAAGACTACAAATTCTAACCAGACCAATTCAAGTCCGCCTGCCAGTTTCTAGTTCATTGCGCCCTTCGGGGGATTTCCGAAGGGCGTTCTGAGCCGTCAAATCGCTTCAGCGGCGCTCAATAATAATCTCGGCATACTCGGACGAGATGCAGAGAGAATCGTTGGTGGAAATGTCGAACTTGTCGATCAGCGCCATCATGTCGTTGCGCAATGCGGTCTGACCATCCGTATCCAAGGCCTTGAACGCTTTTTGCATGGGGCCATAAAACGTACGAAAGTACTCCATGAAGTGCGCAGCCGAACGATAGCGGAACATGAAGTTCTTACGCTGGAATGATGCGACCTCACATTGAGTTCCAAACGTCTGATCAATCCATTCCCGATTTCCCCACATCGCCGGAGAGTTGACACCGGCGGGAGGCGGCACGTGCTTCCCAATCGTCTTGAACAGTTGCCCGATAAAGCTTTCCGGAGTCCAGTTGGCCATGCCGATCTTTCCGCCCGATTTAACAACACGCTGAAGCTCGGCCGCGGATTGCGCTTGATTGGGCGTGAACATAACGCCGAAAGTAGAGACAACCGCGTCGAAAGACTGATCCTCGAAAGGCAGGTTTTCGGCGTCAGCGACCTTGTAGTTTACAAATAGACCTTCGGCTTGCGCACGTTTGCCGCTGGCTTCCAGCAGGCTTTCAACATAGTCGGTCGAGGTCACGTTGCAAAAGCGCCGTGCAAAGGCCAAAGTCGCGTTTCCATTACCCGCAGCCACATCAAGGATTGTGGAGTCCGCACACATATCCATGGCTTCGGCAAGCTCTTCACCGGTTATTTGCAGCGTCACTCCGACTTTGCTGTAGTCACCGGACCCCCAGGCCGCGTTCTGTTTTGCTTTGATTGCAGTGAAGTCTGCTGTTTGAGCGATAGTTGATTGAATGCCCATGATTGATATCCTCCGGGTGTTTTGCTGGACTTAGATCAGCGGTTTTAAAGAGTGTCGCATCCTTTGAATGCGACTGGTTTATGCGGCTTCGACATGTGGCCAGCTGAAGTCGACGGTCGGCCGTTCGGCGTTGGCAACGTGTTCGAATATTCTTGAATTGACCCATTCTGGCTGAAAGATCGGTGCCATGTGCCCAAGTTCTGGCAGCAGGGCGATACGTGCATTGGGCAACGCCTTTGCGATGGCCACGGCCACATGCTGTGCGATCCCTGGGGATTCCAGACCTGTCATCACCAGGGCAGGCATCGTGAGATCGGACAGGTCCTTTAACGTCCAGCTCTCAGCGAACCCATTGGCAAAGTCGCTCATTACTGATGAGATCAGGCCGGCGAACTTTTGTCTGGCCTTTACGGGCAGGTTGTCCCAAAATCCGTCACCGTTCCAGAAATCAAGGAAGTGCCGCATTCCCGCAGGCGCATCACCCTCTGCCGCAGCCGCAGTAACCTGCCCCGACAAAAGCTTGATCTGTTGAAACAGGCGACGACCCTTGTTGTTCCCATGATTCAGAAAGTGAAAAGCTGCCGGTTCATAAACTGTCAGGCTTTTGACCAGATCAGGGCGCATCAAGGCAATCTTGATCGCGATCCCGCCGCCATTCGAATGACCGACAAGATGGACAGCGCGGCCCAGCTTTTCAATTTTCTTGATCACGGAGGCCGCCGAAATTGCCGCCCCTGTTTGAGTGTGATCACCAACCAATGGGGCACGACCGTAGCCGGGCAGATCAAAGGCATGAACATCAAAGCGACCTTCGAGATCGTCCATCAGTTGGTTCCATTGTGCGCCGCTGGACGCAGAGGAATGCAATGCGACAATCGGTGCATTGTTTGCTTCTGTAGACCTAAATGAAATCGTCATTGTCTTTACTCACTTGCGTTTGTGATGAGTAGAAACTGGACGTTCATTGTTTCATTGCAATTTCCGAAATAGGCGCAACATGTTTCAGTTGTTGCTCTGTGAAGCAGTTCACACAACGCGCTATCTGTCTTTAGAACATGGGAAATTATGACTGAATTTGGTTTGGCACTGACTGATTTGAAACAATTGAAACACTAGATGCAGATTTTGAAATGGCGCTGAAACAATGATACCGTAAAAAAACAGGATGACGGTGGACATGGCGAACGATTTTCAGGAAATCGAGAAGGCACGAGACCTCCTGCGCGATGCAATCGAGTCTCTCAAGGAAGGGTTCGCCCTGTATGATGACGACCGTCGTCTCGTGATGTTTAACCAACGCTATGCAGAGATGAACAAAGGGGTCTCGGACCTATTGAAGCCGGGTCTGGACTGGGAAATCCTGATGCGTGAAACGGCGCGTCGCGGGATTTATGCTGATGCGATCGGCAATGAGGAGCATTGGGTCTCTGACCGGTTGGCCAACGGTATCGAGTTCATTCAGGATTATGAATTGGCCGAAACTGACGGGCGGACCTATCTGGTTTCCGTCCATCCCACCCATCTGGGCGGATTTGTTGTCACGCGCGAGGATATTACAGAACGCAAACAAGCCGAGGCCGAGGAGCGCGACGGGGATCTGCTGATCAGAAAAGTGCTGGATGCCAGTTCTGCAGTGGTAACAATGGCGCGGATCGGTGATGGCCAGATCCTGTATCGCACGCCCGCGGCCCTGCAAATGTTTGGTGCAGCCAAATCTGCCCGTGAGCATTATGCCAACCCCGACGAGCGCGCAGATTTTGTGACCTTGCTGTTGGCGGACGGTCGTGTTGATAACTTCAAGCTTGATCTGCTCAACGCCAACGGAAAGGTGTTTCCAGCTTCAATTTCTTCGCAGCTGATAGATTACAAAGGCGAAGAAGTCATCGTGACCAGCATTATTGATCTCACGGTCCAAAAGGAAGCTGACGCTCTGATCAGGCAAGTAATGGAAGCTTATCCGGCCGCCATTAATATGACCCATGCCGAAACGGGTGAGGTTTTGTTCGCCACACCGGAAATCAAGGCCCTGTTTGGCCCTGCCCGCAATTCCAAATCCTATTATGCCGATCCTTCGGAGCGTCAGCGATACCTGAAAGACCTTCGGGCTGCAGGGTCTCTTAAAGATCGGCGGATGGAATTCATTGATTCAGGCGGAAGAAAATTCTGGGGCGCAGATTCATCGCGCTTGATCGAATTCAATGGCGAAGAAGTCATAGTTTCAAACACCCGTGACCTTACAGATGAGCTGGCGATTGAAGAAGAGCTTGCGAAGCAACGAGAGATGCTTTTCCAGAATGAGAAAATGTCAGCACTTGGCGAACTGCTGGCCGGAGTGGCCCATGAGCTCAACAATCCGCTTTCGGTGGTTGTGGGTCACTCTCTTATGCTCAAGGAAGAGATCTCCGATCCAGATTTGACGGTCAGGATCGAAAAGATCAGCAACGCGGCGGAACGGTGTGCAAAGATCGTTAAAACCTTTCTTGCGATGGCGCGCCAGCAACCCAGCAATATCGAAGATGTAGATGTTGCCGGGTTGGTTACGACCGCTGCGGACGTCGTAGGTTACGGCACTCCATCAGATGGTATTCGCATCCGGCAGAGTATTCCGGCGGACCTGCCCCCTATCGCCGCTGATGCGGATCAGATCACTCAGGTTATTATCAATCTAATCATCAACGCTGAACAGGCGATGACGGCATCAGGTTGCGGTGATCTTATCGAGCTTACAGCAGAATTAAGCCCTGCAACAGGCATGGTGGAGCTGGCGGTAAAGGACAATGGTCCTGGCATTCCCAAAGCCATTCGCGCACGCATCTTTGAGCCCTTCTTTACGACCAAAGAAGTAGGTGAAGGCACCGGCATTGGCCTTGCATTTTGCCACCGAATTATTCTGTCTCACGGTGGTCAGATCAGACTTGATCCGAGTGATAGAACAGGCACCTGCATGCGGATTCTGCTACCGATTGGAACCCGACAGGAAGCGGCCGAAAACGAACCAGTCGACCCGATTTCTGCGTCGTTAAATCTAAGGGCCTTGGTGGTAGATGATGAAATCGAAGTCGGTGAGTTACACGCCGAAATACTGAGAAGAGACGGCTTTGACGTTGATGTCGTTTCTTCTGGTGAAGATGCGTTACGTAATCTTCGTTCACAAAACTACGACATATTCCTGAGCGATCTGAATATGCCGGGTGTCGATGGGCGAAGAATCTATGAAGCCTTGGTCGCCGATTTCCCGGAGATGCTGGACAGAACAGCCTATGTAACCGGTGATACGATGGGGCAAGCCTCACAAGGGTTGCTCAGCGAGTCTGGGCTGCCGCATATCGAAAAACCCGTTTCCCCTTTGGAACTAAGAACCCTCGTCGGCAATTTGCTCGCCGATCGGAAGGAAGCATCCGATGGATAATCAAAAAACCCATATCCTGGTATGCGATGACGAAGTCGACGTGCGCGAAATGCTTCAGGAATATCTTGGCAAACGCGGGTACAAGGTTTCAGCGGCCTCGGGCGGAGACGCGCTTCGGCAGATACTTTCGATCAACGCGGTGGACGTCATCGTCATGGATATCAACATGCCAAAGGAAGATGGTCTTTCGGTTCTAAGATCATTGCGCCCCGACGATACAACGCCCGTCATAATGCTGACCGCGGCAGGCGATGTGGTTGATCGCATTGTCGGGCTGGAAATGGGTGCGGACGATTATCTGGGCAAACCCGTCGACCTTCGGGAACTCGAAGCCCGGATCAAGGCGATCCTTCGGCGCGAAGCCATTCACGAGACAACGACCAAGGAAAACCCAGACATAAACGGCGCACCCTTTGGCGAATTCACGTTGGATAAAGACGCGGCCAAACTTTTGGCGGCCGATGGGTCCGAAGTTCAGTTGACGGCAATGGAATACAGCCTGATCAAGGTTTTCGCAGAAAACAAAGGGCGCGTTTTGAACCGGGATCAGCTTCTGGAACAGGCGCATGACCGATCCTGGGACCCATTCGATCGCAGCATCGATATCAGGATTTCCCGGCTGCGTCGAAAGCTCGAAACTAACCCGGAAAAGCCCGAGATCATCAGAACCGTGCGTGGCATCGGATATCTGTATGACCCAAAGTGAATGCCCCTTTTGATAGTCTTCGTGCTAGAATAGATGTGGGCCACTGCCTATGAACCAGCATTTTGGCCCATTGTAGCGGCGCGAATGTCTGACCTGAGACACGCGTTGGAACACTGAGCGCACCGGGGTCAACCAGTATGCTATCAATGTCCGAACTTCCCGAACTGGACTTCTCGTCGGAAGAATATCAAAAGCACCCGTTTGAAACTCTGGCCGAACTTGCACGCAAATGGCGCGTGGCGCGCAGTAAACGCGGTGTGGAAATTCTGGACTACGATCTCTGCCGCAACATGATCTTGGATCGCCGGTTTGGCACCGGGCATCCAAGATTGATGCATCTTTTGGGCCTGCCAGAAGGCCGCGCCTTAAACTACAAACGTGAATCCATATCTTTCTATAACCGGGGCGATAAGCGGCGCAAACTGCGGCAGCCGATTGCGCGCCTCATGAGCCCGCACGCCTCTGAGGCGTTTCGACAGGACATCAAAAGTGTAATCGCCGACATAATTTCAGACATCCCGACACACTCAAGTGTCGACCTGATTGCGAGGCTTTGTGATCCCACGCCCTCGCAGGTCTATTGTTATTGGGTCGGTGCGAACAAAGAAGATGCATCCTACATCGCCAGAACATCACACACAGTTCAGCAGGTTCACACGCGAAATCCCGAAAAAACGCCGGAAATTGTCGAAGCGTTTGACAGCCTGCTCGATTATGCAGAGGCCCGTATTGCTGCAGCAAGAAAGGCCCCTACTGACAATTTGATTTCGGATTTGGTCCGTGCGGCAGACAATGGCGAGTTTACGGATGACGATCTTCGGAACTGGATAATCAAACTGGCTGAAGCGAACACTGACAACTCGTCTCATCAAATTGCGAGCACCATTATCGAACTGGCCTCACGACCCACAATCTGGCAACGGTTGGGCGAGGATCCTGACGCAATTCCAACCGCCGTGAATGAGGTTATGCGTATTCATCCGCGTTCGATCTCAACCTCTCGCGAAGCACTGGAAGATGTCGAGATCGAAGGTGTGCATATCGCCAAGGGCACGCCGGTTTTTGCAAATATCGGAGCCGCGCATTGGGATGAACGCTACTATCCAGAGCCTGAAAAGTTCTCTCTGGAGCGTGGTGGGCAACCGGCTCATCTGAATTTCGGGGGCGGCGTATTCTCTTGCCTGGGACGCTATGCGATCACGATCGAAGTCGAAGAGGTTGTCCGCCACATGACAAAAGCCTTCCCACGTATCCGATTGGACAAGGCAGAATTCAGCCATTCACCCATGTTTACTGATGTGATCGAACTGCGCGCAACACTTGCCCCTTTTGAATAAGCCCTCCAATAAATCTGCGACATAGCTATCATTCGGGCATCGTATAGTTGGCGAGACGTACCAATTTGGGCAATGGCCGCATTCCGCACCACTACAATTTCGTTCGAAACCATCAATGCTTCTCCCTGATCGTACGTTAAATAAGCGCCCGTCAGACCTAGGTCTTGTTGTTGCGGGCGTCATCGGAGCGCCGCCGTTTTTTCGCTGGGATATCAATATCTGGGATTCAAAGGTTCTGCGCCAGGACGAGTCCGCCACCATGGACCCCGCTTAACGAATTTGCCTGGCCACAAATCAGCTTGATCCTAGTTGTCATTCTCGTTGCCCTAATGATAAGCGAATGGCTCTGTGCCAAAGTACAGGGGCGATCATTTGACTAACATCTCGATAGAAGACGCGTTTGAGGCTTATGAAGCTGCGCGCCATCGTCTGCCGTCTGTCGCGGCAAAGGATCGGACCTTTCGTTGGGCAGGCACGCTTGAGGACATAGCCGAAGATTTTGATGTTTTTCTCCTTGATGCGTTCGGTGTTCTCAACATAGGCGAAACTGCCATCCCCGGCACACCCGAGCGAATTGCAAAGCTGAAAGCCATGGGAAAGCGCGTTCTCGTGGTCTCGAATGCCGCTGGGTACCCTCATGCGACGTTGATGGAGAAGTACACGCGGCTTGGCTATGACTTTGCTCCGCAGGATATCATCACCAGCCGTGCGACATTGCTGGCTAACTTGAATTCCCAACATGACGTACATTGGGGGCTGATGGCCACACCCAGCACAGGCCTTCGCGAACTGGAAGGTCTGAATTTGACCTATCTGGAGGAAGACAGCGCCCCTTATGACGCCGTCGACGGGATTTTGATGATTGGCTCTGCAGCATGGACCGAGGTGAGACAGGCATTGTTGGAATCCGCACTGCTAAAGCGTCCGCGGCCTGTATTAGTCGGAAACCCGGACATAGTAGCCCCGCGTGAAAACGGCTTTTCGTCCGAACCCGGCCTATTCGCGCATCGCCTTGCTGATCGAACCGGGGTGGTTCCGGAATTCTTTGGAAAGCCGTTCGGCAACATCTTCGAATTGGCCCTCAAACGGTTGGGGTCTGTCGACAAATCCCGCGTTCTTATGGTTGGCGACAGTCTGCATACCGACATTCTGGGCGCTCGCGCCGCTGGCATCGCATCGGCGCTGGTTTCAGGTTACGGCTTTTTTTGCCGGGTACGATATTGAAGACCCCATTCAAAAAGCAGGCATCGTACCAGACATCGATGTGAGCCGACCTTAAGGTCTGAGCGACGCGGCCCGCAGAGGTGGTTGTAGAGCCGCGCCGCGCAGGGTATGCAACTACGCCGCCGGCGATCGGCCAGTTCGCCGGAAGATACTGACTAATCGCCCAGTCCTCTGACCGAGAGAAGCTAATTCGATGCTAGACCTGACCCGCTTTCGCCAAGACCTGCATACGCATCCAGAGATCGGCTTTGATCTGGACCGAACGCCACGATTGATCGCCGAGCAACTGGAACATGCTGGACTTGAAGTTACGCGTGGTATCGGGCGCTCGGGCCTTGTTGCAACGCTGCGCCGGGGTCCTGTTGAAACGGCGATAGGGTTTCGTGCAGACATGGACGCGCTGCCGATTGAAGAGGCCAATACCTTCGCTCATCGTTCGCTCAATCCCGGCATGTTCCACGGATGCGGCCACGATGGACACAGCACGATGTTATTGGGTGCCGCCCTGAGGCTGGCGGATGATCCGACGCTCGAGCGGACCATTCATTTTGTGTTCCAGCCCGACGAAGAAAACGGAAACGGTGCTGCTGCCATGATTGCGGACGGGCTTTTCGACAGATTTACGATGTCGGCGATATTCGGATTGCACAACATGCCCGGTATGCCACTTGGGCATTTTGCCACACAGGCCGGTCCGTTTTGTGCATTCGAAGACAATTTTGAGATCCAGATTCAAGGGCGCGGTGGACACGCTTCGATGCCGGACAAGGGGGTTGATCCACTTGTGACCGGCTCGGCGATTGTTTTGCAATTGCAATCCATCGTATCGCGGTCGTTGCCTGCCAGCGAGCATGCAGTTGTTTCAGTTACCGAATTCCTGACCGACGGGGCACGCAATATCCTGCCCAGCAATGTGACTTTGCGCGGGGATTGCCGTGGGTTTTCAAGCGAGGTGTCAAACACGATCAAGACCCGTATGCGCGCAATTGTGGACGGTACGTGTGCTGCGCAAGGTGCCAAGGCAACACTGGTATACTCCACGTCATTTCGACCGCTCGAAAACAACGCTGGTGCCACAGCGACGATCGTCAATGCCGCCCACGAGGTCGGCTCTGTAGATGCCGAATATGGACGGGTGGGGTTCTCTGAAGACTTCGCGGAATTCCTGACGCATCGTCCCGGTGCGTTCATCCTGATGGGCAACGGAGTGGATGGGCCCGCAGCGATGCCGCTTCACAATTCATCCTATGACTTCAATGACGATGCCTTGGAGCACGGTGTTGCCTTTTGGGTCAGGCTCGCCCACCAAGGCGGCTGAACCTCGCATAACACAAATACGCCAAGAGATCGTTCATTCAGGAAGCTCGAAACCTAACGAACTTGGCCGCGTCTGCCTAAGTACGGCCCGACCGGGGAGTTAATCCGATCGGGTCTCTGCTTGCCTCAAAGACACTCGGCAAGTGTCTTGGCCATATTGCGGATGACTTGCGGATAAAGCTCGGTTCCGGGTTCAAGGTCAGACCCCAGCGGATCGATCACACCGGTATTGGCCTCTGTACCATCCAGGACAGTTGCAACAATTCCAGGGTTGAATTGTGGTTCAGTCAAAACGCAACTCACGCCCTCATCCCGGATACGTGCCTGTATTTCTGCAATGCGGGCCGGGCTGGGGTCGGCGGCATCGCCAACTGAAATCGCACCTGAAGCCGGGAAATCAAAGGCGTCTTCAAAATACTGATAGGCGTCGTGGAATACTACAAAGTTGCCACCTTGAACTGGTTCAAGAATCTCAGCGACTTCGGCTGACAGAGCTGTCATTTCTTCGCGTGCAGCCGCCGCGTTGGTAAAAAATGTGCCCGCGTTTTCTGGATCCGCTGCCGACAGCTGGGCGGCTATGACGTTCAGCCAGTTTTCTGCATTTGCAGGAGAAAGCCAGGCGTGGGGATCATGATCACCATGCGCGTGCCCGTCGTCATGGTTGTCATGGTCCGCGTGATCATCATGATCGTGATCGTCGTGGTCATCTGCATGGTTATCATCATGATCGTCATCGTCATGCCCCTCGCCTTCCGCATGCTCATCATGATCGTGGTTTTCACCCTCTGCATGATCATCGTGGTCATGCGCCTCAAACAATGCGTTTTCACGGAAATCGAGCAGAACCGTGCCGTCCGATTCAAGCAACGCCGTAACAGCTGCCCCATCGCTAAGCGTCTCGACAGCGCCTTCCATCCACGGGGTCAGATCTTCACCGATCCAGAACACCAGATCAGCCTCTTGCAGCGCAGCGGCTTCCGATGGGCGCAGATTGTATTCGTGCGGCGACGCACCCGCCGGTATGATCAGATCAGGAGTTCCAACCCCCTCCATAACACGAGCCACCAGCGAGTGGACGGGCGCGATGTCTACCGCTACTTTGGGGACGTCCGCCATGGCGGTCCCGCCGATTAACGCAGCGGTGATCGATAGTGGAAGAAGCTTTCTGGACATCAGACCCTCTGTGTGATTGTATAACATTACGAGCGGCATACATGATATGGAATAACATGACAAGTGAGACGCACCCTGATCCTGCTGACAAAAACGCACTGGTCGGATTTCATAAACACAACCATGAGAACTGCGTTGAGACAGCGATGGCGACAGCCGATACGCGGTGCAAGGATGAAGGGTTGCGTCTGACCCCTGTACGGCGAAAGGTGCTTGAGATGTTGCTTCAAGAGCATCGCGCACTGGGGGCGTATGCCATTCTTGACGGATTGCGCGATGAAGGGTTTGGTTCGCAGCCACCAGTGGCCTACCGCGCCCTTGATTTCCTTGTCCAGAATGGTTTTGTCCACAAGATCGAGCGATTGAACGCGTTTGTTGCGTGCTCTCACCCCGGTGCGGCCCATTCTCCAGCTTTCATGATCTGCCGAAAATGCGAAGCGGTTGCAGAAGCGCAGTCAACCCCGGCCAAAGGCATCCTTGGCGCAGCCGCACGTGCAGTGGGTTTCGAAATTGAGCGAACGGTTGTAGAAGCCGAGGGACTCTGCCCCGGCTGCACTAAAAAGGCTTAGAAATGACCTTGATCACCGTTGAGAATCTCAGCGTGCGTTATGGCGCAAATACCGTACTGCGCCATGTCGATATGGCGGTTGAAGCCGGAGAGATCGTTACCATCGTTGGTCCCAATGGCTCGGGCAAGACCAGTCTTTTGCGTGCCATCATCGGCGCGACCAAGCCGTCGGCAGGTCAGATCTCGTTGAAACCGGGATTGAAGATTGGGTATGTCCCGCAAAAACTGCATATCGATCCAACGCTACCGATCTCGGTTGAAAGGTTCATGCGACTAACTGATCGCGTTTCGAAAAAGCAGTGCGAGGAATCCCTTGAAATTGCCGGGGTGCCGGATCTTATGACGCGCCAGATGTCGCAGTTATCCGGCGGGCAATTCCAGCGCGTCTTGCTGGCCCGCGCCCTGATGAACCGCCCGGATGTTTTGCTTTTGGACGAAGCAACGCAGGGACTCGACCAGCCGGGATCGGCCGCATTTTATCATCAGATCGAAAAAGTCAGGCGCGAAACAGGATGCGCCATTGTGATGATCAGCCATGAGTTGCATGTGGTCATGAGCGCTTCGGATCGCGTGATTTGCCTTAATGGGCACGTATGCTGCGAGGGGTCCCCGGCGGTCGTGGCGTCGGCTCCAGAATACCGGGCACTGTTTGGGTCCGGCACGGGTGGTGCGCTCGCCCTATATCGTCATGATCATGACCATGATCACGACAACTGTGAAACCTCTCAGGAAGCCGCAGAATAATGCTTGATGATTTTATGACGCGCGCAACGCTTGCGGGTATCGGTGTTGCTTTTGCTGCCGCCCCATTGGGGTGTTTTGTTGTTTGGCGTCGGATGGCATATTTTGGGGATGCTACCGCTCATGCGGCGATCCTTGGCGTCGCGCTTTCGCTGACCTTTCAAGTGTCGGTCTTTGCAGGGGCATTGGCGGTTGCGCTTGCCATGGCCCTCACCGTGACCATGCTGTCAGGGCGCGGTTATGCGATGGATACGCTGCTGGGTGTTCTGGCGCATTCCGCCCTTGCATTCGGCCTTGTCGCCGTTTCTTTTCTATCCGGCGTTCGCATAGATCTTATGGCTTACCTCTTTGGTGACATCCTTGCCGTTTCACGCACGGACCTGATTGTAATCTGGGGTGGTGCCGCCCTTGTTGTGGCCCTGATCACATGGCGTTGGTCCCACCTTCTGACTGCCACGTTAAATGAAGAACTGGCTTATGCCAGCGGCTTCAACCCGAAACGAGAGCAACTGATCCTGACACTGGCCCTAGCCGTAACCGTGGCTGTCGCAATCAAAGTCGTGGGCGTTCTTCTGATCGCTGCGATGTTGATCATTCCTGCGGCTGCGTCCCGCAGTTTGGCGCGATCGCCGGAATCGATGGCATTGATTGCCGCAGCAATCGGCACTTTTTCCTCTGCTGCCGGGTTAAGGGCCGCATACGTGTTCGATACGCCTGCCGGGCCATCTATCGTCTGCGTGGCCGCGATTCTGTTTGCCTGCCTCAGTTTAATCGGATGGCAGTCGCGAAACGGATCCAAGCACAACTAAGGCCATTCGCAACCTGCCTATTGCTGTTTATCGTCCGACGTTGATCAATCCCGCTATGGTCAGTTTATAGCCACGATTTCTTCCCGTGTTATCAGGGCGCAGCAAGCTTTGCACATCCTCGCCGAAAGATACCAGCCAGCCAGTGAAGTAATCGTGGCTGACAAGGCTGGCACTAGGGTCATGAACATTCAGAAACGTGGCTAAGATGCTACGCAGATTAGTGATTTTCCCGCTGGCGCCGTTATCCATCCAGTGATGTGCGATTAAGACCGAAGCGGCCAGACCCTCTGAACTCTCTACCTATCTCAGAGTTTTATCACAGCCAATTTGTCTTGTGTCATGTCGTGCATGGTGTAGCCAATTCCGCCGGTGTTGTACCCGGATTGCCGACGACCCGCGAAGGGCATCCAATCGACCCGAAAGGCGGTATGATCATTCACCATGACGGCGGTTGCATCCAATCTCTGTACGGCCTGCATTGCGGTGCCAAGCTTATCGGTGAACACTGCCGCCTGAAACGCAAAGGGCAGGTTGTTTGCAGTTTCATACGCCTGATCCAACTGGTCATAGCTATAGACACACACCACTGGCCCGAATATCTCGGCCGTTGAAACCCGCGCATCTGCTGGTGGGTTCAGAAGGACGGTGGGTGCATAGGTGGTCGGACCCAACCGTTTCCCCCCTGTCAAAACGCGTGCGCCACCCTGGACAGCCTCATCCACCCATTGTTCGACCCGATCAACTTCGCCGGGACGGATCAAAGGACCACAGTCTACGCTGGCATCACGGGCGTCGCCCACCTTAAGCGCCGACGCCGCAACTGCGAGTTGCTGAGCGACCTCGTCGGCCATTCCCGATTGGGCAAATACGCGCTGGACCGAAACGCAAACCTGACCGGAGTGATAAAACGCGCCCTTGGTCAACAAGGGGATCATAGTGTCAATATCAGCCGTCTCATCGACAATAACCGGTGCCGCGCCACCATGCTCTAACGCACAACGCGTACCCGGTGCCAGCTTAGAGTGCAGCATCCACCCGACCCGCGCCGATCCTATGAAAGAAAAGAACCCAACCCGCGCATCGGTGATCATTTGCTCGGCCACATCATTGTGGCAGATCGCAAGGTGGCACCAATCTTTCGGCAGGCCTGCCTCGTGCAGAATGTCGACAAAGGCTTTGCAGGACAGCGGCGTATCAAGCGCCGGTTTGACAAGGACTGGACATCCCGTTGCAATCGCCGGGGCCACCTGATGCACGATCAGGTTCAGCGGGTGATTGAATGCGCTTGCGGCAACCACCACTCCGATAGGTTCGCGTTGCGTAAAGGCAATGCGGCCCGCACCTGCGGCGGTCAAATCCATCGGGATCTCGCGCCCAGCGATCTGCCCGATCTCATGGATACAAAGTTCGACACCATCAATGGCGCGCGTCACTTCAATGCGCGCGTCGACAAGGGGTTTACCACCTTCGCTGGCGATCAGCATCGCCAGGTCTTCGGCGCGATCCGCCATGATCCGGGCGGTGTTTTTTAGGACCTCAATCCGCCTATGGGCAGGTAGCCAAGCGCTTCGATCGCGATGCAGACGGTGCGACACGTTCAACATGGCATCCACGTCGGACCACGCTTTGATTTCGACACTGCCAATTGGCTCAAGATCGAATGGGTTCAGGACATCAAGAACGCCGCTCATATCAGGCAGACCTTCGCCGCAAGCTCATCAATCAGAACACGCTGGTTTTCGCTATAGTCGACAGGTAAATCGATCAGATGTACACCACCTGCCTCAAATGCCTTTTCGAAGGTCGGCACCAGATCTTCGGTCCGTTCAACGCGGTGTCCGGTAGCGCCATAGCTGTTTGTGTATTGTACGAAATCCGGGTTGTTGAACTCTAACCCCCAATCCTCGAACCCGGCGTGTGACTGCTTCCATCGGATCATGCCGTATGAACTGTCATTCAGCACTGTGACAACCATGTTGAGACCCAGACGAACAGCAGTCTCGATCTCTTGACTGTTCATCATGAAGCCACCGTCGCCACAAATCGCCATGACACGCCGTTCGGGATACAGCTTTGCCGCCATCATGGCCGAAGGCAGCCCCGCACCCATGGTGGCCAACGCGTTGTCCAGCAAAACCGTATTTGGCTGATAGGCCTGATAGTTTCGTGCGTACCAAATCTTGTAGATACCGTTGTCTAGCGCGATGATATCGCAGTCACCCATGACTTTGCGCGTATCGGCCACAAATCGCTGCGGGATTACAGGAAAACGCGGGTCATCGGCGCCTTCTGACGTATGCAGGTCTGTCTCGTTTTTGACGCGTTGGAAATAGCTGCGATCAAACTCCACGGGTCCGCCCAGTATTTCGCCCAATCGTGCGATGGACTGAGTCAGATCGCCCACCACCTCGACCTGCGGGAAATAGACCTGATCCACCTGCGCGGCTTTGTAGTTGATATGGATGACCTTGGTTCCGCCTTCTTCCATAAAGAAAGGCGGTTTTTCCACCACGTCGTGGCCGACATTGATAATCAGATCGGCCCGGTCGATAGCGCAGTGCAAATAATCTCCATCCGACAGCGCGGCAGTGCCCAGAAACAACTCGGACCGTTCATCCACAACACCTTTGCCCATCTGCGTATTGAAAAACGGGATCTGGGTGTCATTCACGAACTTGCTGAGCGCACTTCGCGCATATTTGCGGTTCGCCCCGGCCCCCAGCAACAAAAGCGGCATTTTTGCTGCGCGGATCAAATCAGCGGCTTCGTTCAGAACCGTATCACCGGCCACCGCATAATGACGTGGATGCGGCTCAAGAACGCGTTCCGACGTCTCTTCGGCGGCGATGTCTTCTGGAAGCTCCAACAAAACCGCGCCGGGGCGTTCTTCCTGCGCGACGCGAAACGCCTCACGGACCAGTGAGGGAATGGTATTGCCGTGTACGATCTGTTTAGACATCTTGCAGATCGGATCAAACAATCCCACGACATCGATAATCTGAAACTGACCCTGTTTCGATTTCTTGATGGGCTTTTGCCCCGTGATCATGATCAGCGGCATTCCACCCAGATGAGCATAAGCTGCAGGTGTGGCAAAGTTCGTAGCCCCCGGCCCCAGCGTCGCCATGCAGACACCGGCCTTGCCTGTCAGTCGCCCATAGGTAGCTGCCATGAACGCAGCACCTTGTTCGTGGCGCGTTAGTACCAATTCGATTTTTGAGGTTCTCAGGGATTCTAGAACATCCAGATTTTCCTCTCCCGGAACGGCAAAGATGTATTCAACGCCCTCGGCCTCAAGCGCTGCGACAAGCAGATCAGAGGCTTTGGTGATTGGCGATGCGGTTTGGTTGTTAGCGGTCATGTAATCTCCTGTTATCACGGCAAGTCAGCAGGTTCGGGCGGCTATCAAAGGAAGGTATCACCTTTTCAGATTAGGTGCCGAACCTTCGACTATTCAGCGGCTTGTATTTGTTGGGGTTCGGGGTACAGCTCGTCCATTGAAGCCGATCGACCGTTATCCAGTACCACACGCGCGTGATACCGTTTTAGCAGGCGCGGCTCTGCGACGCCGCAGCTATGGGCAATGATGCCGACCTCTTTCTTCATGTTCTTAGCATAACTTGCAACGCGTTCAGCCTTGCTGGTCGGATCAAGCCCGAATTGAAGCTTCGTGTTGTGTGTCGTGATACCTGTCGGACAGGTATTCTTGTTACATTGCAGCGCCTGAATGCAGCCGAGTGCGAACATGAAGCCCCGGGCCGAGTTCACAAAATCAGCCCCTGCACAGAACGCCCAAGCGACCTCGGAGGGGTTGATCATCTTCCCGCTGGCGCACACCTTGATCCGATCCCTCAGCCCATATTTCTTAAGCATATCTACAGTCAGAGGCAAGCTTTCGCGCAACGGCATGCCCATGTTGTCGATCAAACTCATTGGTGCGGCCCCGGTTCCACCATCCGAACTGTCGATGGTCACGAAATCAGGGGCGCTCTCGGGGCCGCGCCGTAGAATCTCGGCACACAGGCTGTCAAAAAAACCGTAGGCACCGATCACAGCTTTGAAACCTACTGGCTTTCCTGTCACTTCGCGGACAAAATTGATCATGTCCAGCAGGTCACCGACATTTTCAATCTCGGGGTGCCGATTGGGGCTGATCGCGTCCTGACCTACCTTGAGTCCGCGGATTTCGGCGATGTCTTCGGTCACCTTTGCTCCGGGCAGAATTCCACCTTTTCCGGGTTTTGCCCCCTGGCTGAGCTTAATCTCGAACATCTTGACAGCATCATGCGCGGCCACCGCCCGCAACTTGTCCTCATCAAAGCCGCCTTCGGGTTTACGTACCCCGAACTTGCCGGTCCCGATCTGAAATACGACATCCGCACCGCTTTCCAGATGATACGGGGACAACCCGCCCTCACCCGTATTGATCCACATCCCGGCTTTCTTGGCACCTTGGGACAGGGCTCGGACAGCAGGGATAGAAATCGCGCCATAGCTCATGCCCGATATGTTAAACAGCGCATCAGTTGAATAGGGTTCACGCGCATAGGGCCCGACAGTCACGGTCGAGGGACCCTCGGCATCCTGTTCCAATGTCGGGAAAGGGCAATTCACGAAATAGACCGTACCGGTCGGGCGCAAATCGCGGGTCGATCCGAACGCGACCGTCGAATCCACATTCTTGGCCGCGCGATAGACCCACGACCGTTCTGCCCGGTTGAACGGCATTTCCTCGCGATCCTGCGCAAAGAAGTACTGCCGAAAGAACTCGCCCATATGTTCAAAGAAATACCGAAACCGAGCAACCACAGGATAGTTCCGCCGCAATGTGCTTTCGGTTTGGGTCTTGTCATGTACGTAAATCACAACGACCCAAAGAACCGCGATGCCAATCGCGAAGATAAAGGCGTAAGAGAGGACTTCCAAAAGTCCCAGGATTACAGAGTAAAGCTCCGGCATTTCAACCTCCAGGCTGGGGTAATTGTTGCGGGTTGAACGGGATATCGCGGCTATCCAACCTGCACGTGGCGGTTCATGCTACATAGGGACCAAAGAGCATCCAAACCAATCACGAGGTTGTCAATTTCATCCGGCCCATGCACGGGCGACGGGGTGAAACGCAGGCGTTCGGTGCCGCGGGGGACGGTTGGGAAATTGAT
>NZ_CANMQQ010000016.1 GCF_947500045.1 uncultured Ruegeria sp.
ATGCGCGGTAATATCCACACCCTTGAGAACCTCAAGGCGGCCAAAACTTTTGTGAAGGTTATTGATCTCAATGACGGCTTCTGACTGCGTCATCTTGCTTGAATCCGATTTGCTCGGGGAACCGAGACCAGCGACCGCGCGCTTAGCGATAATTCCGCAATTGCCAATTTCGCCCACCCAAAGGCGCGGCGTCTGAGCGCAACAACGCTGATTTCTCCTAAGTCGGGAGACTTCGGAGAATTGGCGCTTGTACAGTGTTGGATCAAAATCACCTCCAAAAGCTAAACGAAACCTCGCCTATTTACCGGTTGCTGGAAAATAGACAAAAGAAGAAGTTAACTTTGTAGAACAAGAAGTGTGCGCGCACCCGTTCACATAGAACATTCGTGTTGAGGGATTGATCCCGGATGTGCAATCGACGTCAGCTGAACCCGCACACAGTCGCCAAAAGCCATGCAATGATCATTGTGACCTAGACCACCAATCCTTTGGTTTCAGACGATTGGCCCTGTCACTGCGTTTGTCCCACCAAAGTGCAATTTTACGCATTCGGCCAAGCGCCAAAGCGCGCCAAACGCGGTCTCGCAGTCTGTCATAGTCACGATTGAACGGGCAAACCCGCATGCAGATCGCACAATCGCTTTGCAGCTTGGCCCAGTATTGAAAACAGGCCTTTGCGTCCGAGGTCCATTTGCGCACACCTTGAATGGCGGACTGATCCGATTCCGCACTGGTTTTTGGTGCGTCGAAAGGCAAGGCCTTAGCGGGGCAGGCGTCAGCGCATTCGGTGCATATGTCGCAAAACGCCTGAACCCCCAATGGTTTCGGAACATCATGCGAAAGCGGTAAGTTTGTGAAAATCTTTGAAAACCGCAGTCGTGGACCAAATTCGGGCGTGATAACCATTTGATTGCGGGCATATTCCCCCAGCCCTGCCTTAATGGCATAGGGAATGACCAAAGCAGTGTCATTCATGGACGGTACAGCCTCGTACCCCAGATTTCGGATATAGGCCGCTAGCTGAATAATAATTGACGTTTCATGACTGTACTCGCGCCCTGTGGCAGCGCCAGCCAATGCAGACGGGTATGTCGCCACCAGCTCTTGATCCATTTGGTGACCCAGGACAATCACACTCGTCAACCCTTCGGGCAATGCATTTTCAGCTTCTGAAAAATCGCGCGTGTCTACCCGCGCGGTATAAAGCCAGCGATCATCAAAATCCGTAATCCCAACCAGATCAGCACCGAAGAACCGCGCGATGCGCTTGACCTCGTGCGACATGGCTTCGGGGTCGTCTACCTCCACTTTAGTGGTTGCTATGGGCGTGTCATCAGAGATCGGAGCCTGAAAACCCTCGCGCCGACCATCTGCGGCGCTGCGGTTGCTGACGATATCCGAAATGATCCAGCTTGCATTACGCAAGGCGAAATCTTTCTGGCGAAATCCATCGCCTTTTCGATAACTGGCGCGCATCCGGTAACTGCCAAAGAACCTGTCCGTCAGCTTGGATCTTACGGTTTCATCCCAGAATGCGCGCGTGAACATGTCATTGCGCTGGGAAAACGGTTCAAACGCGTCGGTTGTTTCGATCCCGGCTGCGGCATCGCTTTCGCGATACTTGGTGCGCCACCTTTCGCGGTCTTCGGGGGTGACACTTTGGTTCTTCGGCCAGGGCACGGCTGTTCTCCGATTTGTAGAATGTTGGTTGCTACAATCACACGCAATTCAAGCCGGAGGTTAATCAGACCCCTAGCTTGATTGATACTCGTAACGCTGGAATACGGCCCATTCAACCGTCACCCGCCAGCGTCGAACCGGAATATGTTAGCTTGCCTGCGCGAGAAGCGACGCGTTTCCGCCGGCCGCTGTTGTATCAACGCAGATATGACGTTCCAGATGGCAGCGTTCACCGAAATCCTCGTCATTGATCAGCGGCACAAGGGCACCATCGCGGGCAGCCAGAACTTTGCGAATGTCCCGCAACTCGGCCTCAGGGGCCCATGAGACCACTGCGTCGAACCCATTCAACTCGCCAAGCTGATTAGTTTCCAGCACGCCATCGACACATCCATCACCGACCGCATCCGGGGCAATAACCACTGCTGTACAGCCATGGGCGCGGGCAATTTCCGCCTGTTGCTGCGCGGCTTCCAAGGTTGGCCCCAGACACAAGAATACGCCACGCCCATAAGTCGACAGCATGTTGGATTCTCCGGTCGGTCCGGGCAGCTCCTCCTGGCTCAGCGGGCGGCGCGATGGGCGCGGTGCCGAATCCAACGCGGCTTGAACGTCGACACGCCCTGCAAAAGGTGCGCTGTCCGTGTTGATCTGTCGTGTTGATTGCTGCGCGAAACGCTTAACATAGGATGGACCACCAGCCTTGGGGCCGGTGCCAGACAAACCTTCGCCGCCGAAGGGCTGGGAACCAACAATCGCACCAATCTGGTTGCGATTGATATACATGTTTCCGACATTCAGCTGAGAGGTGACCTGTTCGACCCGATCGTCGATCCGCGAGTGCATCCCGAAGGTCAGGCCAAAACCGGTGGCGTTGATCGCCGCCACAACGGTGTCCAGCTCGGACGCTTTGTAGGTCGCGACATGCAGGACTGGCCCAAAAACTTCCTTTTCCAGATCCGCGATGCCGTCGACCTTTAGGACTGTTGGCGGAATGAAAGTTCCCTGCGTTGGTACCACGCGCTCTTTCAGCAAACGGCAATTTTTGCGCGCAGCTTCAATATATTCGCTGATTTCATCAAATGCGCCCTTGTTAATGACCGGGCCCACATCGGTTCTGAATTCCCATGGGTTGCCAATGACCAGCTCGTCCATTGCGCCGTACAGCATCTCAAGGAAGGGTTCAGCAACATCCTCTTGTACGTATAACAGACGCAATGCCGAGCATCGTTGGCCTGCCGACTGGAATGCTGATGCCACAATATCCTTGATCGCCTGCTCGGGCAGCGCGGTCGAATCCACAATCATTGCGTTCAACCCGCCGGTTTCGGCGATCAACGGGGCGCCGGGCGCAATCTGGTCCACCATCGCCCGATTGATGGTCTGCGCAGTGTGGGTTGAACCGGTAAAGCAGACACCGGCGATGCGCGGATCAGATGTCAAACGGGCACCGACCACTGAACCGCGACCCGGTAAAAGTTGCAGGGCAGATGTTGGAACGCCGGCCTCGTGGATCAAACGAACCGCGATGGCCGCTGTGATCGAAGTCGGATCAGCCGGTTTTGCAACAACCGCGTTTCCGGCGGCCAGTGCAGCCGCTATCTGCCCGGTGAAAATTGCCAGCGGGAAGTTCCACGGTGAAACACAGGCCATGACGCCCCGCGCAGGGTTGGACAGTTCAGTGCCCCTGACAGCATAGTAGCGCAGAAAATCCACAGCTTCGCGCAGTTCGGCAATCGCATCCAATGGCGTCTTACCCGCCTCGCGGGTCAGCGCCGCAAACAACTCACCAAAATTGGTTTCATAAAGGTCGGCGGCTCGGCTCAACACTTCGGCGCGGGTATGTGCATCTTGATCCCAGGTCGTGGCGTTCGCCAGCGCTGTTTCCACATCCTCTGCGGAAGCCTGCTTGACGGTTCCAACGGAATCCCCGTGATTGGACGGGCTAACAACCGGGCGGTCTGCATCCCCCTGAATCGAACCTGCAATCATTGGGCCCACTTTCCAGAAATGGCTTTGGTACGGGGTTCGCGCGGCTTCGATTTCTGCAAGATCCTCGACATCGTGCAAATCCCAGCCCCGGGAATTCTGGCGTTCAGCGCCGTAGATGTCCTTGGGCAACCGAACCGCTGTGTTGAGCCCCCCCGCTCCGTATGTTTCAAATGGATCGGCTGCGACGGTTTCAGCAGGAACATTTTCATCAACAATCTGATTGACAAAAGAAGAGTTTGCCCCGTTTTCAAGCAGTCGCCGCACAAGATAGGCGAGCAGATCGCGATGCGCGCCGACCGGTGCGTAGATGCGACAGCGGGTGCCATTCAGTTTCAGCACCAAATCATGAAGGCTGTCCCCCATTCCGTGAAGGCGCTGGAATTCGAAACTGCGTGAATCGTTGGCCTGTTGAAGGATCGCAGCGACGGTATGCGCGTTGTGCGTGGCAAATTGCGGATATATTCGGTCCGTCATTCCAAGAAGTTTGCGGGCGCAGCAAAGGTAGGAAATATCAGTAGCAACCTTGCGGGTATAAACCGGAAAGCCGACCAAACCTTCGACCTGCGCGCGTTTGACTTCGGTATCCCAATAGGCGCCTTTTACAAGGCGCACCATGATTTTGCGGTCCAGCTCGCTCGACAGGGAATAGAGCCAGTCAATCACCTGAGGCGCGCGTTTGCCATAGGCCTGAACCACAACGCCAAAGCCATCCCAGCCCGCCAGCGAAGGGTCACGCAAAACGGCTTCGATGACGTCCAGAGACAGTTCGAGACGATCAGCTTCTTCTGCGTCGATGTTGAGCCCCATGCCCGCAGCTTTTGCCTGTTGTGCCAATTGCAGCGTGATTGGCACCAGTTCCTGCATCACGCGATCTTTCTGCCCAACCTCATAACGCGGGTGCAATGCGGACAGCTTGATCGAGATACCGGGGTTTTCACGGATATCCCTGGACCGGCATTCAGAAGCCAAGTTGGCGATAGCTTGCGAATATGCATCCAGGAAAGACGCGGCATCTTTAGCCGTCAGAGCTGCCTCGCCCAGCATGTCATAGGAATAGGTATAGCCTTCCTTTTCCTTCTTCTTGCCGCGCTTAACGGCCTCTTCAATTGTTTGGCCAAGTACGAACTGTGCGCCCATTTCCTTCATGGCGCGGCCCACAGCTGCCCGGATGACCGGCTCGCCAAGCCGTTTCACTGCGCCCTTCAACGTGGCCGCGACGCCTGTTCCGTCCTGCAAAACCTTACCAGTTAGCATCAATGCCCAAGTCGACGCGTTCACAAGTGAAGAGGACGACTGCCCAAGATGCTGTCCCCAGGATGATGGCGCGATCTTGTCTTCAATCAGCGCATCAATCGTTTCATCGTCGGGCACGCGCAGTAGCGCTTCGGCCAGACACATCAGCGCCACGCCTTCATTTGTCGACAGACCGTATTCTGCCAGGAACACTTCCATCAGCCCAGGGCTGCTGTCATCGCGAATTGCCTTGACCAATTCAGTCGCGCGATTGCGGGCAGTCGCGCGCTCTGCCGCCGTGAATGGGTGTGTATCGGTGAGTTCCTGCAAGACCTGAACTTCATTGCGAAGATGGTTGCGGCGGAGATGAGCGCGGATCTCGTTCAAGCTGGACATCTTGTCTCCTAGAAATGAGGTTTGCAGATAGTCTATCTGACGAGAAAAAGTCATGTTGACTTTTCTCTAGATAATTCTCGACGTATAGACTTATATTGCCACTTATTTTAGGGATTTTGCCCATGATTATTCATCAAGAAAGTCTTCTGGACCGATACGATCGGGAAATAATGCAGATTCTCAGTCGCGAAGGTCGACTACCGGTGACCGAACTGGCTGCACGCGTGGGCCTGTCAAAAACCCCATGCCAGGTGAGATTGAAGCGTTTGATATCAGAGGGATATATTCAGGGCTTCAAAGCAAGGCTCGATCCTCTGAAACTTGGGATGGAGCAAGTCGTTTTTGTTGAAGTAAGGCTTACCGACACGACAGAGCGCGCATTGACCGAGTTCAACGCAGCCGTCCAGAAGGTGCCGGAAATCGAACAATGCCACATGATAGCCGGTGCATTTGACTATTTGCTGAAGCTTCGAACGCAAGACATGCGAAGCTATCGCGAAATACTCGGGGAAGTCGTTTCATCCCTGCCCCATGTCGGAAGCACGTCAACCCACGTCTCAATGCAATCCGTCAAGGACGAAGCCTATTGAATGGGTTCGCTTGCTTCGACTGGTGAAATTAATTCTCATCACGCAAGAAGTTTCGTACCTTCGTGATATAGCTGTCGCGCACCCCTGATGCGGGATTTTGATCACTGAATAGCAACCTCGCCACGGGTTTATCACGTAGCCGGGTCAGGCATGAAACAGGGAGACCGAACTTGGAAACGAAGACTGTTAGCAAAGCTATCATTGAAAGCTTGATTGCCAATGATGTTGACACCGTTTTCGGCATTCCGGGCGCGCATACCTATAACCTGACCAACGCTCTGCACGAGGCGAAGAATTCGATCCGCTTCGTCCACACCCGGCACGAGCAGGGGTCAGCTTATATGGCCTATGGGTACGCCAAGTCTTCGGGCAAACCCGGCGTGTTCACTGTTGTGCCCGGCCCCGGAATATTGAACGCAGGTGCAGCACTGTGTACGGCCTATGGCGCAAATGCCCCAGTGATGTGTTTGACCGGCAATATCATGACGCATCTCATGGGACAGGGGCGCGGCCAGTTGCATGAACTACCCGATCAACTGGCAACGCTACGCGGGTTGACGAAATGGTCCGACCGGATCAATCACGCAACCGAAGCACCTTCGAAAATGGCTACGGCCTTCGCGCATATGACATCCGGACGCCAACGCCCGGTGGCGGTTGAAGTGCCGTGGGACATATTCGCAAACGCGGCTGTGATCGAGGGCGCGAAGGTCGTTCAACCAAGCCCACCAGCGATCGATCCAGATCAAATTGCGGATGCCGTCGCTTTACTCAGGCAAGCGAAGAACCCGCTGATCATGGTTGGGGGCGGCGCACTTGATGCGGCTTCTGAGGTTCTTGCGCTAGCCGAAAAAATGCAGGCACCGGTCGTCGCGCACAGGTCAGGTAAGGGCATCGTTTCCGACAAGTCGCCTTACAGTTTCAACCTGATCGCAGGCTATGAGTACTGGAAGACCTGCGATCTTCTGTTGGGCATCGGATCCCGTTTGGAACTTCAGTTCATGCGCTGGAAATGGCAGCCAAAGGGCTTGAAAATCGTGCGGGTCGATATTGATCCGACCGAAATGGTCCGCCTGAAACCCGATCACGGAATTGTGGGGGATGCTGCGCTCTGCAGTGTTGCATTGACCGAGGCCCTTGGCGATCACAACCCGGAAAAGCGCAGAGAAGAATTTGAAGGTTACCGCGCCCGCTCGATCAAAGCGATGCAGGTTGTACAGCCACAGATGTCTTACCTTGACGCCATCCGCGCGGCACTGCCCGAGGATGGCTTTTTTGTCGAAGAAGTCAGCCAGATGGGCTTTACCGCACGGTTTGGTTTTCCCGTGTACAAACCCAGGCAATATGTGACCTGCGGGTATCAAGATAATCTGGGTTTCGGGTACAATACCGCGCTTGGTGTAAAAGTGGCCCACCCTGACAAGACCGTAGTCTCAGTATCAGGCGACGGTGGGTTCATGTTCGGTGCTCAGGAACTTGCCACGGCCAAGCAACACAACATCGCGGTTGTGGCGATCGTGTTCAACAACAAGGCTTACGGCAACGTCCGGCGCGATCAGATGAATGTCTTTGGTGGCAACGTCATCGGGTCGGATCTGGAGAATCCAGATTTTGTTGCCTTGGCCGAAAGCTATGGCATCGCTGCGGCACGCGTTGAAACGGCGGAAGCACTGAAGGAAAGTTTGGACGCATTTGTTGCGCTGAACAAGCCCGCGCTGATCGAAGTGGATGTCGAAACCGGTTCAGAGACGCCCCCCTGGCAGTTTCTGCACCCGGCACCCCATGATTGAACAGCATTGATCCGGAACTATCGATATGCCGTCATTCAATAACATCCGGTCCGTAGAACGCACCCTTTCGGTGTTGCAGGCCATGAATGAAGGCAACCTGTCGCGGATTTCAGATCTGCAGGACAAGACCGGACTACCCTCAGCCACGGTTGTTCGAATAATCGAGACATTGGTCAGCCTGGGCTATGTCCAAAACCACGGTCGCAGGATCGGCTATACCTTGACCGAGAAAGTCCTGGAACTGAGCTCGGGGTTTCACGGGCTGCCGTTGATTCTGGAAAGCGCCAAATCGGTACTGCTTGATCTGACCGAAGCCATTCGCTGGCCCGCCGCAATGGCAACATTGGACAATGTGTCCATGGTTGTCAGGCTCAGCACAATACCCGAAAGCCCGCTGGCACACACTCATTCCACGTTACAGAAACGATTGGAACTTCTGGTCCGGGCACATGGGAGAGCGTATCTTGCGCATTGCCCCGACGAAGAACGTCATAGCCTGTATCGCAAGCTGATCGAGCAAGAGGTCACACAGCTGGATCTGCCGGAACTTGACGCACGGATGCGCCCAATCCTGTCCCATGTCCGCCACCTTGGCTATGCAGAGCGCGACCACGAAATCGACCCACAGACGACCACAGTTGCTATGCCCGTGTTCTTTTCCGGCCGTCTCAGCGCAACGATTGGCGTTACCTTCTTTCGCGGTGCCCGCGCCGATAGAAAGAGCATTCTAGAGCATATGCAGCGGGCTTTGGACAAGCTTGAAGCCCTTGAGCCATAGATGATCAAACTGCAGCGGTAGAACCGACCGCTGAATCCATTCCACCAAACAGTACTTCCGACGCAATGTTGCCTCAGTTTACAGAGATGTGATCCAGTAATCGAAGGCACTTGATCCGGTCCCTATCGACAAACCGCCCGGACAACATGACGTAGTCTAAAGCCGCTCGGCGGCGTCGGTCGCGGCGGGTGGGATTTTCGGGATATTGATCCGTCCCTATGTCGTCATGATCCTTTACGGTGTGCTGACACAGACCTCTATCAGAGATCTCTTTATTGCCAGGCTACTCCCTGGTATGCTGACTATCCTGGGGTTCATGCAGGTGGTCACGATAATTACACGAATGCATCCCCGGCAGGGCCCTACCGATAACAAGACCAGCGGCTGGGACAAGGCAATCACGCTTCTGAAAACATGGCCTATTCTGATCCTTTTCGGGCTGATCATCGGCGGGATTTATCTTGGCGTGTTCACACCGACCGAAGCGTCCGGCATGGGAGCTGTTGGTGCCTTTTTGATCGCCTTCATTCGCCGCAAAATGGATCGTACCCGCTTGCTGGCCGCGTTCCGTGAGACATTACGATGATCATTGTCGTGCTGTTTGGTGCCCTCACGCTGAACAATCTTATCGTATTCTCAGGACTTGCCAGCGGGTTATCCAGCTTTGTGACAAACCTGTATTTCACACCAATGGCAACTATGGCCATCATTCTGCTGATCTACCTTGCTCTTGGTTGTTTTCTGGATGCCCTGGCCATTATCCGAGCGCTGTCTTGGTCATTTTCGCCCGAATGGTGGTCTGTTCGTGCGGCTCGACTGTCGGTTTAAGGGTGCCGCCGCCCGGTTCACCCCAAACGATCTCGACCTCTTGTCCAAACTCAACATCAACCTCATTGATAATACCGATCGAGAACCATCCCCCGACCGCCGTCGTGTAGGCCGCGTAAATTGAGATACCAACCGGCTTGCCGTCGATCAAAACCTGATCATATGGCACTGTCGCATAGTGTGCGGCAGGCATTTCCAGGTACTTATATGTCGGGCCGTCTTTCAGCATCGAGCCCTGGATCTTCAGTACATCCTCGGGCGACCACTGCAGCCAAATTTTCTTACGATGCGGCCCGTCTTTTCTGGCCAACAATGCTTCGCGCCCTTTGAATTGATGATCCCAGTGGATCAACCGATGATAACCGACATCCCAGGGATCCAGATAATAGTCTTCGATCTTGTCGCTGATCAGGCTTCCGCCAATGGATAATGTTGCCTCGTAAGATGTGTCCGGCAACCAGTCACGATAATCGTTCATATCGTCACCTGTGTACACAGCAGGAAGAACAGACCCGACCCACCCTGACTGAGGCCCGGCGGTGGAATAGGTTCTGCCGCCACCCCGAACAAGGCCGTGATCCTTGCCTGCTGCCATTACCGCGTTCAAAACCTTTTTGCGTTCAGCATATGGTCCCCAGAACTCCAACCCTGGGGCCTGCGCCATACCATGGCGCAATCCGGTCACAAGGCATCCGGCAATGGTGATTTCGCACATGCCGAAGAACCGCAGTTCGGGCATTGGACTGCCAGTAGCAATTTCAAGAATCTTAAAGGCGTTTGGCCCCTGAATCTGGAAGCGATACATCTCGCGGTTCCAGTCGCCTTCCAAGACGCGCAGATCCTTGCGCAGCGTGATGTCATAGTCGCCCGTCTCGTATGCATATTCGACAAAATTCCCACAAGACGGCTTGCCGATGATCTGCAATTCGCCGTTTTGAAGGTGGAAGACCACCGCATCACCGATAATGTGCCCGCTGTCCGAAACGACAACCATCTGCACCGCCTTCATCGGCGCGAAATCCGTGAAGTTGTTGATGGAGATATCAGCCAGGAATTTTAGCTTATCTGGCCCATCTACGTAGATGTCCGTCATGTGGTAGGACTGCTCGAACAACACGGCCGTGTCGCGCCAGCCATTTTGCTCTACTCTCCAGTTCACATGCTCGTCCGGCACCGGAAACTGGTAAAACCCAACCTGCGCATTTCTCAACATATCAAGTGTACTCGGATAGGTCCGAAGCTTGTCGTTCATACTGTTGGGCATGGCGTTTCCTTCACTTGGGTTTGATTGTCACAAACTATCTTCGTGATGATCCCGCAACTGGCCAACATACAAGCTTCACAGAATGAAGTTTATTCAGTCCTACTGTTCCGTGCCCTTGAACCGGCAGCTAATCTGAACTCAGGCAATTACCAAGAGCAATATCAATGTCGATCCTGAACCCAAACACCGCTATTCCGTTCAACATCACACGGCTCAGTCATGTGGTGCTGACCAGCAAAGATCTTGATAAGACCCGGTACTTTTACGAAAGCGGACTTGGTTTGGAAGTAACGTCGCACGAAGACACTCATCTGTGTTTGCGTGCAATCGAAGAAACCGGGCATCATTCGCTGGTATTCGAGAAATCCGATGGGCCGGGCGTTGCGCGACAGATCGGATATCGGATGTTTTCTGACGATGATCTGAAACGAGCGTATGATTATTTCAACGAACAGGGTCATGCGGCAAAATTTATCGAGCGGCCCTATCAGGGCCTCACGCTCCAACTGGATGATGGCGTTGGTGTGCCTGTGGAGTTCTGCGCCACGATGGATCAGACCGAAAACCGCATGCAGCGGTTCCATACCCACGCAGGCGGGCGGCTGGCCTTTCTGGATCATGTCCAGATAGCCTGTCATGACGTGGCTGGCGCCTATCAATGGTACAATGATCTGGGGTTCCGGCTGACGGAATACACGGCTAAGGACGGCACAGATGAGATGTGGGGCGTTTGGCTGAAACGCAAGAACAACACTCAGGATGTGGTGTTTGGCAATGGACCGGGGCCACGACTGCACCACTTTGCCTTCCATACGCCCGAAATATCTTCGATCATCCACGCGGCCGATGTCATGGCTTCGCTTGATCTGGCTGGCAGCATGGACCGCGCACCGGGTCGGCATGGGATCGGCAACGCCTTTTTCATCTACTTCCGCGATCCCGATGGGCACCGGGTCGAGATATTCTCGAGCCACTACAACGTAATAGATATCGACCACGCTCCTAAACGGTGGGAATTGACCGATACGCGTCGGTCTCAGCTGTGGGGATTTCCTGCGCCGCGCAAATGGTTCATGGAAGCTAGCGCGTTCGAGGGCGTCGCCGTGAAGGACCCGCTGGTCAACGCGCCTCCTGTCACACTTGAAGACTTTCTTGCAAACTGGTGATTTCATGAAGTTCGGCACGATCATTCTGAATGGCACCACGGCCCCTGTTCTGCAAGGCAACGATAGACGGGTGCGGTTGGTATCTGATGTCGCGGCGCTGGCGGGCATCCAGCCTGTTCCAGATATTCTTTCGCTGATAAAGACCACTCAGCAAGACGCGTCGGTTCTTAAGAGCTTGCAGGCTAAAGCCGATGAAGCCGCGGACTTCGATTTGTCCACGATTGAATGGGCCGCGCCGGTGACGAACCCCTCCAAGATCCTCGGGGTCGCCTTCAACAACAAAGAACTGATGAAAAAGGCGCATCGCGACCCGGGCGTGCCGAACTTTTTTCTGAAACCGCCATCCGCACTGATCGGACATGGCAAAGCGATCATCGTTGACCCAGATTGGGGCGCGGTCATACCCGAGCCCGAGATTTGTGCAGTCATTGGCAAACGCGCGAAACACATTTCGGAAGATCAGGCGTTGGACCATGTGTTCGGATTCATGATCCACAATGACGTGACAAGCCACGGATTGAAGTTCCAGAAGGATTCGATCGCCGTGACCTATGACAAGGATATGGCGCGGCCTGAATTCTATACTTGGCGACATCTGAATGGGCCCGACGATACAGATGCATATTATGTTTATCACACCCGGTCGAAGGGCACCGATACATTCGCACCAATGGGGCCATGGATTACCACAACGGACGTGGTCGGTAACCCCAACGACCTGCATGTCAAAGGTACGCTGGACAACGAAACCTTCACCTTGGACCACACGGGAAACTATCGCTTTACCGTCGAGCAGTGCATTGCTGAAGCCAGCCGATATTTCACCCTTGAACCCGGTGATCTAATTTCCTTTGGGACCACCGGCAAGGGCGCTGGCCGTTTTCCACGCGGACACAAGAGCCTTCTAATCGGGGAAGAACAAGGAACGATCGGGATCGAGATCGAGCCGCTCGGCCGTCTCGAAAATCCGATCAGGCACCAGAAAGGTGGTGCCTAATGGTGCGCGCCGTTTATTCTCCCAAAGCGGCGCAGCACCTGAACCCTGTGCCCAATGCTGCAGTTCACAACGGGCTGCTGATCACATCCGGCATTCTGGGCAAAGAGTTGCACAGCGGGGCCTATCCGACAGACAAGGAACGTCAGGTCACGCTGGTCTTCCAATACCTCGAAGCCATCCTTGCCGAAGCAGGCGCTGACCTGCAGGATGTCGTCAAACTGGACCTCTATTTTGCCGACAAGGCAGATCGGGATATTGCCAACACTCATTGGTTGCGCCTTTGGCCAGACCAGGCCCTCCGCCCGGCCCGGCAAGCGCATCAGGTGGTCCTGCCCCCAGGGTGCTGTCTTCAAGCTGTGGCGACAGCCATGCTGGCCCAATGACCAGGCTTACCATCGGCATGATCGGCGCGGGCGAAATGGGTGCTGCCTTGGCGCGGGTATTTGGTGAAGCCGGTCATCAGGTTCTGTCCGACCTGAGAGGGCGATCTGAAGAAACCCACACACGAGCGCAAGAAGCCGGTATTCAAGCCGCACATTTGCTTCAGGTCGTCGCGGAAACCGATATATTGTTTTCCGTTCTTCCCACACAATATGCCAAAGAGGCTGCAGCCGAAGTCGCAGACCTAATCGAGCAGACGGGCAAAACCCCGATTTTCGTCGAAGCCAATGCCATTTCACCTCGGTTAACCTGCGAAATCGCAGGGCTGATCACCAACGCTGGTGCCGTCGCTATCGACGCTGGGCTCGTCGGAGCGCCCCCCTCAGAAACCACGCGACCCCGGCTTTACGCCTGTGGCGGGGATCTCTCAACACTGCGGGTGCTGGACCAGACCGGGTTCGATCTGGTCGAACTATCGGGCGGTATCGGCAAAGCTTCGGCGTTCAAGATGGCATATGCGGCGATGACAAAAGGGGTGAACGCGCTTTTGTTCAATGCAATGCTTGCGGCTGATGCGCATGATCTGCTGGACACATTCCTGGCAGAGGTTGAGGCCAGCCAACCGCAACTTGCCGCGCGGGCGCGCGCCAATATCCCCCGTCTGCCCGCCGATGCCGCGCGATGGCAGGACGAGATGCGCCAAATCGCGCAGAGCTTTGAGGACATAGGTCTGACGAGCTATTTCCATCACGGCGCCGAGGCTGTCATGGCCACTATATCCGCCTCACCTTTTGGTCATGAAACACGTCGCACCCGCGACAAATCCCGAAGTCTGGAAGCCACTATCAAGGCAATCCAGCCATCCTTTGACAAGAAAGGTTCAGCCTCATGACACGATATCACAACTTTATCGACGGCGCGGCCTCCCCAGCAGACACCTATTTCGATGTCATCAACCCGGCGGACAGCTCGGTTGTTGGTCAATGCCCATGCGGCACAACCAATCAGATGGATGACGCAATCGCTGCGGCGGGCCGTGCGTTCAGGATATGGTCAATCACAGATGACGCGACGCGCAAAGCCGCCTGCATTGCCGTGGCAGAGGTGCTCGAAGAAAATGCCGAGGAACTGGCCCAGATCCTGACCGCCGAGCAGGGCAAGCCGCTTGGCGGGCTCGGATCTCGGTTCGAGCTTGGTGGCGCCGCCGTTTGGGCACGTACCACCGGCGCGCTGGAACTGCCGGTCAAGATCATTCAGGACAACAACGAAGGCCGGATCGAACTGCACCGCAAACCGATTGGTGTTGTTGGCTCAATCACGCCATGGAACTTTCCGATCACGATTGCGATTTGGCACATCATGCCAGCGATCCGCGCCGGAAATACGGTGGTGATCAAGCCCTCGCCCTATACGCCACTTACGACGTTGCGCATGGTCGAACTTGCCAACGGTGTACTTCCCAAAGGTGTTCTGAATGTTGTGGCCGGTGAGGATCACCTGGGCGCACAGATGTCGGCCCACCCTGGCATTCGCAAGATGGTTTTCACCGGCTCGACTGAGACGGGTAAAAAGGTCATGGGCTCGGCCGCTTCGAACCTCAAGAAACTGACGCTGGAACTCGGCGGTAACGATGCAGGCATTGTTCTGCCCGACTGCGACCCCGGTGAAATTGCCGAAGGCCTGTTCTGGGGTGCTTTTGTGAACAATGGTCAGACCTGTGCTGCGATGAAGCGGACCTACGTGCACGAGGACATATATGAAGAAGTCTGTGCGGCGGTGATCGCAGTCGCCAAGGGCATCAAGGTCGGGCCGGGGAACGAGCCCGACACGATCCTTGGCCCGGTTCAGAACAAGATGCAGCTGGAAAAGGTGCGGTCGCTTCTTGCCGCTGCCGTCGAACAGGGGGCCGAGATTCTGTACCAGGGCGAAGTGCCCGAAGGTGGTAATTTCCATCCAGTGACCATCGTGGGCAACATCAATGACGGCAACCCTCTGGTGGATCAGGAACAGTTTGGCCCGATCATGCCGATCATCCGCTACAGTGACGTTGATGAAGCCATAGCCAACGCAAATCGATTGGAGGTCGGGCTGGGCGGGTCGATCTGGTCGAAAGACCTTGATCGCGCGAAAACGCTTGCCCTGCGGCTGGAAAGCGGCACTGCCTGGATCAACCGGCACGGGCCTCTGAACCCGATGGCCCCGTTTGCTGGCGTCAAGCAGTCGGGCATTGGAGTGGAATTTGGCGAAGAAGGCCTGGCAGAAAACACCGACATCCAGGTCGTTCACCTTTAGGGTCAGGCCGACCTTTTCCCACGCGGACTTTCGTCCATAAGACCCGTCAATTGGCGAAGCGCAAGCCGCGTGCGGCTAGCCCGTCGATATTCGGTGTTCTGACCACAGAATATCCCGAACATCCCAACCAGTCTGCGCGATGCTGATCGGTCATTAGGACTAGAAAGTCGGGTTTTCATTCATTGCGGCACGGTGGCCGGGCTGCGTTGTCTGTTCAACACCACAAGCACTACACCAACCGCAAATGCCGGCCCCCAGACGATCATGAGCGGGCTGATCAGCGCCAGAGCAGCAACCATACGAAGCGCTGTTTCGACCCAACCGAGCTGTGTGAAGTCAAATCGACTGGCGGCTGTTGCAATCAGATAGGTCATCAATAATAGGCGCAGCACGATCAGGACAAAGCCAACCAGTTCGAATTCACCACCGGCCTCCGGCACAAGCAGCATTTCGGGGTTGTAGACCCAAAAGAACGGGAGCACGAAGATTACGATCCCTATCCGAAGCGCGGCAAAACCAGTTTTCGATGGATTCCCCCCCGATATCGCCGCTGCCGCATAGGCCGCGACCGCAACGGGCGGTGTGATCCCCGATGCCACACCATAGTAGAAGACAAAGAAATGTGCGGTCAGCGGCTCTAACCCAAAAGAGTTCATGGTGCTGCCCAGAACGATGATAATCGTCAGATAGGCAGGCAATGTCGGCATCCCCATACCCAATAACAGGCAAGCGCCTGCTGCCAGCAGCAATGTGGCCAAAAGGCTGGAATTCGTGACACCATTCAGGAAGAAGGACAGCTGCGATGGCAGCCCGGTCGACAGCATTGTCGCCACTATGATCGAAATGCAGCAGACTGCAATCAGAAGCTTGGCAAATGCCTGGCTTCCTCGGGCAAACCCCACGACCAGACGCCACGGCTCGCGACGCACATCCGGGTTGATGAATGCAAGGAACAAAAGCGCGAAAAGGGCAAACAGGGCGGACCCTGCTGGCGAAAGACCCCGGAGTAGTGAATAGACAATGATCCCGATCGGCGCCAGGATCAGAACAAGGTTCAACACATCCTGAGGAGTCACCTGCATTTCTTCGGAAATTTCAGTCGCTGCCTCAACGCCCAGCCTGCGGCTTTCAAAGACGATGGTCATGAAAAGCGAGACATAGTAGAAAACTGCGGGCACCACGGCGGCTGTCATCACGACGACATATGAAACACCCACAAAATCCGCCAGGATCAACGCTGCTGCACCCATGATTGGCGGCATGATCTGCCCGCCAGTGGATGCGGTCGCTTCTACGCCGCCTGCAAAGTTTGGTGAAAACCCTCGCTGCTTGATCAGAGGAATCGTGATGACGCCCGTCCCCACAACATTGGCAACTGACGAACCGGATATCGTTCCAAACAGGCCCGACCCCAGCACAGCCGCATGTGCCGGGCCGCCCCGGTATTTGTGCAGCAAGCGCAATGAGATCTTCAGCATCGACATCCCCGCGCCGGTGCTTTCCATCATCGCGCCCAGAATTATGAACGGGAACACGGTGGACAGAACGATTGCAGTGATGTTCCCGAGGATGCCATCGTCAAGCGCCAGCCACAGGTTTTCTGTCAGGTCGTCGACCAGTGAGCCCTGGAAACTCCATGCAAAGTATATCAGCGACAGTATGGCAACGGCCGTCAGCGGCACACCCCAGTGACGCCAGCTCAGGTACAATATCCCAACGCAGGCCGCAGCCGTTGTCCAGGCTTGATACGGTTCAAAGAAAACGATCGTGTCGTGCATGAGCGTGACATCGACAAAAAAACGCCAACTTGCGTAACCAAGAGCCAGAAGCACTATCATGTCTACCGCAAGGGCGAACGACTTCTTGCCCCGCCCGCTCACTTCTGCGGCAAGGGGCGCAGCCAGAACCACCACCACCACACATAGAAAGAACACCCCTGCCCTGTATGGCTCTGCCTCAAAAGGCCCGATGCGCGGCAAGGGCCCGATTGCCGGAAGCTTGTGCGCGATCAGAACCAGACCCGCAGCAAAAGCTATCAACATCGATAAAAGGGCTGAAGCGGTCGTCCAGGATTTTATCGGCGATGTCTGGCTTTGCATGACACAGTCTCCGTAGACAACGTGTCCTTTCGCGGGTGTCGCCGCGAAAGAACATGTCACGTGCGCAATTCTGTGCGCTTAGTTCGCGATCAGCTCCGACGGAACATCAAGACCAATTTCTTCGTAGTACCGAATTGCACCTGGGTGCAGCAGCATGTTGTTGCCCGCAAACGGTACTTTCTCAACGGTCAAAAGCACCGCGATTTCTTCCTTGTTGGCATCCAGGTTATCCCAGAAGGTCTTTGTCAGCAGATATGCCTCGTCATCAGACATGTCCTTGTTGACGGACACCAGCATCGTGTAGGCGTATGTATCAATGTTCTGGTCCCCGTTTTCGACGCCTTCGTAGGCCCCAGCAGGAACACCACCCGTGACGCTGCCATTATCAACCAGCATGGCGGCATAAGTTTCGCTGTCAGCCACCCCATCCGGCGCGGGCAAGAACCGGTAGTCACCCTGCAGGAACAGTTGTACGAGGCTGGCACTGCCGACGGCGGTCGACGCCAGATAAACGTCGAACTGTCCGTCCTGGAAGGCGGGTCCGGCGGCACCCCAGCCCATCTTCACGGCGTCATAGCCCGTATCCGGTTCAAGGCCAGTCATCACACGCACCAGGCTGGTCAGTTGTCGGTTCGCAGCACCACCCGGGGGGCCGACGAAGACACGCTTGCCTGCAATGTCGTCCCAACTTTCGATACCACTATCCGCACGCACGATCGGGTGAACCGAGCCGCCGATAAAGGAATAAAGCGAACGCAGATTGCCCGACAATTCCTTCGCTTGATCGGGATTTTCCTTGTACGGGCCGACGCCTTTCTTCATTGCCCCAAAAGCACCAGGAGGCACAATTCCAACGTCAATCTTACCTGCCGCAAGCTTCAGTGCGGTTCGCGTCAAAGTCTGACCAGTGTTCAGGCTGATCGACGTGTCGGATCCGGCCAAATCCCGCGCAGTTACCTGCAGGACCACCGAAGTCAGGCCTGCGGGCGACGCAGATTCAGCCTTCAGTTCGCGGGCCTCTCCCAGTGTGGCGCTGCCGATCAGCACCGATGCTGCGAGTATCGCGGATTTTGTAAAGTTCAGATTCATCGTTATCTCCCTTTGCTTTTTTGAGTTCAGAATGGCAGAAGCCCTGCTTCGGCCAAATCAATTCCGCCTTTCATTTCATCAGGTGAAGTCAGGCCAGAAACGCCGTTGCCGGTGACCGGTCCATTTGCCCAATCAAAGCATGCGTGAGCTTCAGCATCAGGTCTGACTGGGTGTCGCTGTGCTCCGGATCATTCCATAGATTGCAGGTTTCCTTAGGGTCGGCCTTCAGGTCATAAAGCTCACCCCAATCCTCGTTCAGGTAGACCGTCAGCCGGTGGTCCGGCGTAATCAGAGATCTAACCGTGGGCGGCGTGCTGAACCCAAGCCGCGGAAACACATCGTTGAACTCGCAGAATAAATGCTTGTGCGGACCGGCATTCCCTTGAATGGCATCCAACAGTGATTGTCCCTGAATTCCATTAAACGGCGTCAGCCCCGCTCGTTCGAGTATCGTGGCGCTAATATCGGTGGTCGAGCCCATTTCACCCGAGACACGCGATGTCGGGCTTTCCGGGTCCGACCAAATGAATGGCACATTCGTTACCGACCGGAATGGCGGGGATCCTTTGAGCAGCATGTTGAAATCGCCCATGTAATCGCCGTGATCTGCGGTGAACAGAACCACCGTGTCCTGTTCCAAACCCAGCGCCTGCATCCTGTCGATGACGGCCCCGATCGCATCGTCCACCATGGTAATCATACCCGCCGTCAAAGCCATCGCTTCTTGCAAGTGCCGGTTTTCGACCATGAAGGCGGATTGCGGCGTTGGCGGCGGTTTGCCCGCCTCAAATTCGCCCTTCAGATATTTCAGTGGTGGTGTCGGGTTTTGATGGGCTTCATAGGGCAGCGATACCTCAAAATCTTCAGGATCGTACATGTCCCAGTATTTCCCCGGCGGATTAAACGGGTGATGCGGGTCGGGGAACGAGACGAACAGGAAAAACGGGTCATCAGACACTGTGGCTTCATCCAGATAAGCCATCGCCTGGTCACGGATGAACGACGTCGGATAAAGCTCTTCAGGCATCGGCGTGCGAAAGGCTTGTGGACAGGAATAGTTGTGCGGCAACTCGTTTGTCGGGTCTAGAAGATCCTGCCAATTCTCTGCCGTCTCTTTCAGCCAGCGGACATAGTGCCCTCCGCTGTTTGGTCCGTGGCGGCTGGCGGCGATCACCTTTTGATACCCGTAATATGGGGTTTCGATGAGGCCGCCCCGTGCCTCGAAGGCCTCGCCCGACTCGGCGGTGTAATCCGCCCCATCCGGTTTCCAAGCCTCCTTGATCGGTTGCCCGTCAACCTCAGCTTCCGGCAGGCGAATACCCGTCATCGGCTGCAAATGACTTTTGCCGATGGACGCCGTGCGATAACCCGCCGCTGCCAGAACATCGACGAATGTATTGGCGGATCGGGGCAGAATGGCACCGTTATTGCGTAAGCCGTGAACCGATGGAAAACGCCCGGTCAGCAGCGATGCCCGGTTTGGCATGCAAATCTGGGTCGCGACGTGAAAATCGGTAAATCGCGTCCCCTTTGACGCGATTGCGTCAATATGGGGCGTTTTGACCACCGGGTGCCCCGCACAACCCAGCCAGTCACCGCGATGCTGGTCGGTGATGAATAAGACAAAGTTGGGTTGTTTTGGCATCTTACCCCCCAGTTTAGGCCTTGCTTTCAGATTCAGCGAGAAGACGTTTCTCAGCCTCCTGAACAGCAGCCATGACCGAGGTATGGCCAAAGGCGTCGCGATAGAGACCGACCCTCAGATCAATTTTGTTCACACTGGAATCGGCTCGGAAACCTTGAGATAACTGCAAGATACCATCGGGTTCAGGTGCCGGAAGCGATTGGAACACTGTGATCTCACCAATATATGACAAGTCATTTAATTATCGCTACCACTCGATTGTCCTTTGGTCAAGAATGGGGTCATCGGCTGGGGCAGATCGCAAGGTAACGGGATGACAAAGACAAAACCCAAAGAGAGTGAATTCTCAGCGGACGATGTGTTGAACCTTGAGGAAATACCACGCAGCGCAAGCCTTCTGTCGATTGCGACGCAACGTGCGGCCCGGAAGCTCAAATCCGATTTGCACAAACTGCTGATGGCGCATGGCGATCTGGGCCTTGCCGATTTTCGCCTTCTGCGCCATCTCAGCAAAGCTGATGTAGCAACACAAAAGGAACTGGCGTTAGGAGCTGCAATGGAGCAGGCGCAGGTCAGTCGCTCACTTGCGTCGCTGGAAAAACGCCAGATGGTGCAATCCTGCGTTTATCCGAACGACCGGCGTGTTCGTCTGTTTTCCTTGCTCCCCAAGGGGCGCGCGGCCTTCGAATCTGTCCGGCCCAAAGTCGCCGAACACAATGCCAGCCTGTCGTCTCATCTAACAGAAGAAGAAGAAAAACAGACTCTCAGAGTGCTTGGTGAAATTGTGCGACGCTCTGCTCAGTCTATCAACACGAATACCTAATTGTATGATGCAACAAGGTGAATCAACGCCAGTCTATGGCAAGACATGCCGTACTGGGCGCAAGGAGAACAGAAGTGCTGCGTAACGACCAACTTGATCAATGGGATCGTGAGAACTTCTTTCATCCCTCCACGCATCTTGCCAACCACGCCCGTGGAGACAGCCCGAACCGGATAATCAAAGGGGCACAGGGCGTTTTCATCGAAGACCGGGATGGACGGAAACTGTTGGATGCATTTGCCGGGCTCTATTGTGTGAACGTGGGGTATGGTCGAACTGAAATCGCCGAGGCGATAGCGAAACAGGCGCACGAGCTGGCCTATTATCATGCCTATGTCGGTCACGGGACCGAAACATCGATCACTCTGGCAAAAATGGTCTTGGACCGCGCACCGGCCAACATGTCAAAGGTCTATTTTGGACTTGGGGGGTCAGATGCGAATGAAACCAACATCAAGCTGGTCTGGTACTACAACAACATCCGAGACCTGCCGCAGAAGAAAAAAATCATCTCGCGCTGGCGCGGTTACCACGGTTCGGGCCTGATCACCGGATCGCTGACAGGGCTGGAACTGTTCCACAAGAAATTTGACCTTCCGCTTGCTCAGGTCATCCACACCGAAGCCCCATACTATTTCCGTCGCAACGAAATGGATATGTCCGAGGCAGACTTCACAGCCCATTGCGCGACCAAGCTGGAAGCGCTGATCCTGCGGGAAGGGCCCGACACGATCGGAGCCTTCATCGGCGAACCGGTCTTGGGCACCGGTGGCATTGTTCCCCCGCCAGAAGGATATTGGACCGCGATCCAGGCGGTTCTGCGTAAATACGACATCCTTTTGATCGCGGATGAGGTCGTAACCGGCTTTGGGCGCACAGGCTCAATGATGGGGTCCACGGCATATGGAATAGAGCCGGACATAATCACAATCGCCAAAGGCCTCACATCTGCCTATGCCCCTTTGTCGGGCTCCATCGTCTCGGACAAGGTTTGGAAGGTTCTGGAGGAAGGCAACGATGAATTCGGGCCCATCGGACATGGCTGGACCTATTCCGCGCACCCCATCGGAGCCGCCGCCGGGGTGGCAAACCTAAAGCTGATTGATGAGCTTGATCTGATCGCCAATACCACGCACACAGGAGATTACTTTCGCGCACAGCTTATCGAAAAGCTGGGAGATCATAAAAACGTGGGCGAGATTCGAGGGATTGGTATGCTGGCGGCGATTGAGTTTGTCCAAGACAAATCAAACCGTACATTCTTTGACCCATCAGCGACCGTCGGCGCCAAGGTTTCTGCCAGCCTGGCCACCAAAGGTGTCATTGGTCGCGCGATGCCGCAGGGTGATATTCTGGGCTTTGCACCCCCATTCTGCCTGAGCCCGGAAGAAGCCGATATCGTTGTTGATGCCACCGTAAGCGCAGTGCACGAGGTGCTCGACTAGCGAGGCATTCCAAAGCAGGCCTTTGGGCCAGAGCCGAAACCCCCTTGTTTCCAACGAATGAGATCACTGGTGCAACTGACCCAAACAGAACTCGCCCGGTTGTGCGAAATCCGTCACTGGTTGCACGCGCATCCGGAATTGTCGCGACACGAGTATGAAACGGCCCGCTACGTCAAATCCGTTTTGCAAGCCGAAGCTGCGCCAGACCGGTTTGTCGATCTTGAAGGGGCCGGATTCGCCGCCATCTATGAAAGCGGTGCGCCAGGAAAGACTGTTTTGCTTCGCTGCGAACTAGACGCCTTGCCCATTCACGAGCGCAATTCCGATTTGTCTCATATATCGACCAACCCGGGTGTTGGGCACAAATGCGGACATGATGGCCATATGGCAATCATGATTGGCGTTGGTTTTGCCTTGGCAAAGAAACGCTCGCAAACGGGGCGCGTTGTTTTACTGTTTCAACCGGACGAAGAAACAGGAACAGGTGCGATTGGGTGCCTTTCCCATCCGAACTTCACGCAAATCACCCCAGACTATGCCTTTGCACTGCATAACCTGCCGGGATTCCCCCGGGGTCAGATTCTGTGCAAACCCGGCAGCTTTGCGTCAGCGGTTCATTTCGAGGCTATTCGTTTCACGGGTCGGGCCGCCCATAGTTCGCAGCCACATACCGGTGCCAGCCCTGCAAAGGCCATCGCAGAACTCATTTTTGCGGCAGACCAGCTTGCCTTGGATGTTGCACCTGATGAGGGATACGCACTTGTGGTGCCTATCCACGCGCAAATGGGCGTCGCCTCCTCAGGGGTGGCTCCCTCCTACGGTGAGCTTGGTTTTACCCTACGCTCCGATGACGACCGGATCATCGCGCAGATGTTAAAGACCATCCATACCCGTGCTGCAGATCTGGCAGCGCAATACGGTCTTGAGTACGAATTTGAAACGCTTGAAAAGTTTACTGCAACGAAAAATCAGGCAGTCGCGGTTGAGATCATTCAGCAAACGGCAAACGACTTGATGACATCCTTCGTACACACCACCGAGGCGTTTCGTTGGGGGGAAGATTTCGGCGCTGTAACTGGTATGTGCGAAGGTGCGATGTTCGGATTGGGCGCTGGCGAAACAACCCCCCCGTTGCACGATCAGCACTACGATTTTCCAAACGTACTTATCGAAGATGGCGTTCGGATGTTCCTGGGAATTGTAGGGAGAGTGGTTTAACTTGAGGGTCCAGCCTGGCATTTGTATTTCTCAGTCGACCTGCCAATGCCGACTGGCTGTACGGCACTTCTTATTCGTTGGGAATGAGGCTTGGGTTAGATACGTCGAGCTATCTGCAAGCGGATAGCTTGAATATATCAACCAAGGCCGATTTGTGCCAAAGGGTCTGTGTGGTGAGGCGAGCATTGCGTTTCGTTGCCGGCGCTAACGGATCGCCCCGAGGATTTTTAGGGCGATCACATGATTTGCTGATTTTTCAGATCACATTGACATTTCTCTGATTTGAAATCAGTCGCAAGCCGCCGTGACGATCATCTCTACCTTCAGTGCATCGCGCGCCAGTTTTGCTTCGCCACAAGCACGGGCCGGAGCGTGCCCTTCCGGGACCCAGGCATCCCAGACGGCGTTCATCTCGGCGAAATCCGCCATGTCTGCCAACCAGATCACACATTGCAATATGCGGGTATTGTCGCTGCCCGCCTTTGCCAACAGATCCTCGACCTTGGCCAGAATTTCACGGGTCTGATCCGCGACTGTGGCGGCATCCGAAGTCTGGCCGCACAGATAGGCAATGCCATTGTGCTTGACGATCTTGCTCATGCGTTGGCCGGTTTCGATACGGGTGATTGTCATGTCGGATATCTCCATTACAGGACCTTGCGGTCAAATCGGTCGATGCGGAAAGGCGATAGATTGAAACGGCTTTGGCCACCAGTCACTAAATCCGCTAGAACCTGCCCAACGATGGGGCCCATCTGGAAGCCATGCGCAGAAAAGCCGAATGCATGAAAAGCGCGTGGGGCATTTACGGCAGGGCAGATCACAGGCAGGTTGTCGGGCATATAGGCCTCAAGTCCCGCCCACATCCGGTTGATGCTGGCTTTGCGCATGTTTGGGAAGAACTCGGCCGTTGTACGGCAGGCAGCGGCAAGCTTGGCATAGTCCAACCGCGTGCGATTGTTGGCCCGATCAGCAAAACCCTTGGCCCCCCCGCCGATTAGTACGGTGCCATTCTCGAACTGCTTGAAGCTGAGCTGACGGCTGACTGCACCTACAACCGGTTTGGCGAAATGCGGCATCCGGGCAGTGATCATCAGCATCGGCGCAGCATGGCTAAGAGGGACATTGTCCCCAATCATCAGCGCAATCCGGTCGGCCCAGGCCCCGGCGCAATTGATGACCGCTTCGGCCTCGTAAGCGTTCCGAGAGCCTTGCGCCAGCCAAGTATTTCCGACCCGCCTGAGGCTCAGTACCTCCTCGCCTTCAATCACCTTCGCACCCAGATTTTCTGCCGCCAGACGAAAGGCGGACGTGGCTTTATACGGAATGGCATAGCCGTCCAGCTCAGAAATCACGCCACCCACGCAATCGAAATTCACGTGCGGCAGCCGGTCTCGTAGTTCGGCCTGATCAATCATCCGCTCATACGCGTATCCGGCCTCATGCATCTTGGCTTCGCGGGCGCGCAATGTGTCCAGATCGCCTTCATCTGCGGCAATGTTTATCAGGCTCTGGCGGCGAAAGCCGGTGTCGTGACCCAGCTCTTCATCAAGGGTTTGCCACATCTCCATCGATGCTTTCGACAACGGAACCTCGGCCATATCCCGGCCTAACAGACGCACGCCGCCCGCATTCACGCCCGATGCATGCCGCCCGGCGTAGTCCTTTTCGACTACGATCACCGATACGCCCTTGCGTGCCAGATGATAGGCGGTGGCGCATCCCTGAATACCACCACCGATGATCAGAGCGTCCGCCTTCATTTCGCGGCCTCTGCGGGGATTGTGTTGTATCGGCCAAGCTCATCCACTGTTAGCAGGCGCTGAGGGCTGCGCAGCCGATAGTATCCCACGGCATCGGGGGATTCTTTTCGCCACTGCGCCAAAAGCCCGGTCACTACATGACCACATTGCCGACCCTGACAGGGGCCCATTCCACAACGGGTCAGGGACTTCAGCGCGTTGGGATCACGCGCACCTTGTTCGAAACCTGCACGCAGATCACCCAACGACTGTTCTTCGCAGCGACAGACCAGGGTTTCCGTGTCGCGCGGCAATCGCAAAGCTTCTGTCGGGCGGTACAGACAGTCGATGAAACGTCGAAATGGCTTCATCGACGACAAATAGTACAAATCTGCGTGAGAATTACGATCCCTGCCGGTCCGGGAAACACGTCCTAGGTGGTAGAGCATGTTCTGCGCCACCACCCGGCCCGCTGCGCATGCACCGTCTGCGCCGACAATCCCGGCCCCGTCGCCGGCAACCGAAACATGCGAAATCGCGCTTTGGCCGAATTCATCTACAGTAACCTGCCAGCACATCTGCGCGTTATTCCAATGGTGGGCCAACCCCATCGCACGGGTCATATTCAGATTGGGCTGGACGCCGTGGTGGAGGAACACGGTATCGGCGGAGACCTCGTGCGGCTGACCTGATATGCTAAAGCGCAGCCCTTTCGCCGTTTCTTCCCCAATCACTTCAAGATTTTCCGCATAGCGGTAGGTATCGACGCCCGCCGCGCGAATTTCCCGCAGCAAAGACAAGCCTTTGCGCAGTTGTCCAACCTGTCGCCAGGCGCGTGGTAACAAAGGCGCGGCATCCAGGTAGTGCCGTCGGGGGGTCGTATCGACAAGCGCGGCAACACGAACGCCCAATCGCAGATATTGCGCTACGATCAGATACAGCAACGGACCGGACCCGGCGAATACCGCCCCGTCCGCAACAACGGCATCTGATTTCAGCATAACCTGTGCTGCACCGGCCGTCATGACACCGGGCAAGGTCCAGCCCGGGATGGGCATGGGCCGCTCCATTGCGCCGGGGCACAACAGCATTTCGCGGCAATGCAATTCGCGGGTATCGCCTTGATAGGAAAACAGAATCCTCCCGTCATCGCCGATATGCCATGCATCAGCCCCGGCAAGATGTTTTGCCCCGGATCGTTCAAATCGGGTGATAAGATCGGCGCCTGCCGCATAATCGGGACCAAGGCTTGCAGCGTCAGGCAAAGGACTGCTTGAGGCAGAGCGATAGATCTGCCCCCCTGCCCGGTCTGCCCGATCCAGCACAATCACGTCTGCTCCGCCCTGCGTCAGCGCAAGCGCGGCAGACATACCGGCAGGACCCGCTCCAACTATGGCACAATCAAAGGCCTGCATCTGCCTCAGTATCCTCGGTTATCACTTGGGTCGAGACGTTCATCCCTTCAGCCACGCGGCTCAGGCAGGCTTGCTGATTGGCAAGACCATCAATTTCGACCATACACTCGAAACAGACACCCATGGCGCAATACGCGCTGCGCGCGTTGCCCGACAAAGCCGCCTTGCGGGTTACGACCTCACTAGCCACGGCCATCGCAGACCAGACCGACTGACCTTTGCGGGCTTTGACTGACCGACCATTTACGCTCAGCGTTATCAGATTGTGGTCATCCGATTGCAGCGATCTAAACATAGGCTGATCTCCGTCGGGGAAATGGGCAAGGCGCAGGGAGGAGCACGCCTTGCCCGTTCGTGGGGTTCTATTGGTTACTGACCAATCTGGTCGAGAATGGCCTGTCCCCAATCCTGGCCCACGTCCTCAAGGACCTGCGGCCAAACCTGCGCACGTACATGGGCAGCAGTGGCGGCAAGCTCTTCGTCTGTCAGCGACACGATGGTTGCGCCATTGTCAGCGAGCTTCTGTTCGAATGCACCCTGATCGGCCTCGGCGGTTTCCCAGCGCGTAGCTTCGAAGGCCAACGCCGCGGATTCCAGCGCTGCACGATCTTCATCGCTTAGTTCAGCCAGCGCGCCCGAGTTGATGATCATGTACCAAACCTCGAAATGCGTGTTCACAGGCACGTAGGATGTGGTCACGTCGCGGAACGAGGCATAGTAGCCCTCAGCGCCCGAACCCACGACACCATCCACAACGCCGGTCTGTACGGCTGTGAACGCTTCAGAGAACGGTATGGGTGACGAGATATAGCCCAGCGCGTCAGCGGTTAGCTGAAAGCTTTTGATGCCCGGGACGCGCACCTTAATGCCTTTAGCAGTGGCCGGATCGCCGGGGTTCACGGCGTCTGTGTTCAGTGCCACACCGCCGAAATACACGGGATATGCTGCCAGCATGGTGATATCCTGCTTGGCATAGAGATCCTTCATGGCCGTGTGAATAGCTCCACCGGGACCATAGATCTTTTTTGCATCGTCCCAGTTTGCCGCGACATAGGGGAAGGCCGAGATTTGCATACGGCGATCCACCGCCGTTGCCGCAGGTTGCACGGCCATGTCGATTGCGCCAACCGAAATCCGCTCCTGCACAGACGTGTAGTCACCCAAGGCGGATGCCGGGAACAGGTTCAGCTCCAACGAACCGTCGGTTGCGGTCTTCAGCCCATCGGCAAAGGCACGCAGTTCATTATCGATGGTCGCGCCTTGAGGGCGGATGTGGCTGACCTTCAGGGTTTCGGCGGCAGCGATGCCCGCCGTTGCTACAACGGCCGCAGCCAGACAGGTGGATTTCAGAAAGTTCATCATGGATAAGTCTCCTCCGTGAGTGATGAAATGGGTGGCTTAGTAGCCAAAGAAACGAGGCAACCACATCGACAGATCCGGCCAGAAACTGGTCAGGAAAACGACGGGCAGATAACCCAGCAGGATCAGGGTCATGGCCGGGCGGATCACCTTGGTGACCGGCACCTGACCGATACGCGCGCCCAGATACAGGATCGAGGCATAGGGCGGTGTCACACCGCCCATGGCGGTATTCACACCCATGATCGCGGCAAACTGGATCGGGCTAACACCGATGGCCTGCATAAGCGGCAGCAATAGCGGCGCAATCAGGATGATGGCGGTGACGTCATTCACGACCATACCGACGAGAAACAGCAGGATGTTGATCAGGATCAGCAGCAAGACCTTGTTTTCGGTCACCGAAAAGATCGCTTCGACAATCGCCTGTGGCACGCTTTCCAGCACGAACATCTGGCTAAGGATCATCGAGAACAGGATCATCAGCATGATGGCGCCCACAGAAGTCGCGGCCTCTCGGCCCGCGCCGAAGAAAGTGCGCATATCAAGACCTTTGTAGATCAGAAAACCCACCGGGATCGCATAGATCACGGCCACGGCGGCAGCCTCGGTCGGGGTCATGATGCCGCCATAGATGCCGCCCAGAATGATTACGGGCATCAGCAAGGCGGGTGTCGCCTTAAGCCCGCGAGAGGTTGCTTCGGACACGAAGGCCTGCCCTTTCAACGGCTCATCCAGTTTCAGAGGGAACTTGCGCGCCATGCGAATGTTGACGACGGAAAAACTGGCCATGATCAGAAGGCCGGGACCGAGTGTTGCAAGGAAGCAAGCCAGAATGGATGTATCAGTCACCCATCCGTACACGATCATCGTCACCGAAGGCGGGATCAAAAGGCCCAGCAGCGAGGCATTGGCGATCAGCGCCGTCGCATAGGCGCGGGGATAGCCCTGTTTCTCCATCTCTGGGATCAGCAAGGGCCCGATCGCAGCAACACCAGTCAGGCCGGATCCTGAAATGGCCCCGATCAGGGCACAGGACACGGTGGCCACAACGCCCAGACCGCCACGCAGGTGGCCGATGAATATGTTGACAAAGTTCAGAAGGCTCGCAGCGATGCCCGAGACGGACATGATCGTCCCAGCCAGAACAAACAGTGGAATGGCCAGCAGTACCGGGTTGCCAAGCTGCTGGAAGCCCCACAGCATGTTGCCTTTCATGACTACGTCACCGGCGAAATACATCACCATCAGCCCCGCCCCGAAGCAATAGGGCAGCGGCACGCCCAACGTCAGCAGAATGACCAGAACCAGGACGGCAAGCAGCGCGATCTCGATCATTGTGCGTTTCCTTCAGGGGCGGGGGTGGAGGGGGTGAACAGTGCGCGTAAATGCACCAGCAGATGCCATGCGGTGAAGATCATCATCAGAACCAGCCCGGCGAACAGTGCGATATCGACATAGAAGGTCGGCAAATAAAGCGTCGGGCTCTCGCGCCAGACCCGTATCGAGTATTTCGTGAAATCCCAGGCCCAGGTGGTCAGCCAGATGCCTACGATCAGGCTGATGACCTCTCCGATCACGGCAAGCACCTGACGCTGACGTTCGGTGCTCAGAAAGATCTCAAGCACGTTGGCGCGGATATGGGTATTCTCACGCGAGGCGTTGACAGCACCCATCATGTAAAGCCACAGCGTGGGATACAGCAGGCTTTCTTCCAGCCCCATAACAGGGATTTCCAGCACATATCGAGTGATCACCTGCACGAATTGCCCAATGGCAACCAGACAGATCAGTACCGTCAGCAAGACACTTGCAAAGCGTGTCATTTCCCCCTCCGTCAAAACGAATGCAGGTGGCGCATCCGTGACAGGAAAAATTGCGAGAGCATTGCATTAAGTCAAAGCGATTAAATTGATTGGTGAATAAAGTTACTTTATATGATTTAAAAAAATCATGGAATATCAAAGGTAAATGAATCTCAGTTTTCGCCAATTACAGGCCTTTCGTGAGGTCATGCGGACCGGTTCGGTGTCTGATGCCGCGCGAATCCTCGGTCGAACGCAGCCGGCAATCAGCGCATTGGTTGCAAACCTCGAAGCAGAATTAGGGATCGCCCTGTTCCGTCGGCAACGTGGTAAAATGGCCCCCACCCCCGAGGCTCAGTACTTCATCACCGAAGCTGAAGCGATACTGGATCGCTTGTCGCTTTCGACCCGAACCATGCGCGAGATCGGTGCATTGACCAAAGGTCGCCTGAACATCGCCTGCATGCCCGCTGCCGCCAGTCTGTTGATGCCACAGATCCTGGGCGAATTTCTGTTGGACAAGCCCGATGTGAAAGCATCGCTGATGATGCGCGCATCACCGGTGATCGAGGAATGGGTCGCCTCTCAGCAATATGACATCGGGTTGGGTGAAACACCAAAGCCCACCGCGGCGATTGAAACCGTCGACTTTGACATGAGATGCGTGTGTGCGATCCCGGCAGGCGATCCGCTGGCACAGTTGGACACAGTCGACGCCCGGCATCTGTCAGGCCGCCCGATGGCTGGACTGCAGGACGGACATCCGAATTTGGTGGCCACCCAACGAGCCTTCGCCAGTCAAAAGGCCAGTTTCGAACAACGGTTCGAGCTCAGAACATTCAACCCGGCTTTGACACTGGTGGGAAAAGGCCTTTGTTATTGTATCTGCGACCCGATCACAGCGGCAGGATATGTCAAAATGCGGCCAGAACCCAGACCGGTCGTCTTTCGGGCATTTCGACCCCATGTCGCTTTGAACGTCTCGATCATGCGCCCGGCACACCGCCCACCATCCGCATTGGCAAGCGAGTTCATTCTGCAGTTGCAAGCGGCCCTTCAGACGGTGAACGAACAGTTCCAAGGTGCCTGAAAGCGCAACACGAAGACATACTAAATACCTACGATCATTTAATAATCACGCGTAGGAGCACAGCTTGGACGTCGTCAACTTGGCTTTGACCAGGGCTTCGGCGAAGGTCACAGCACAAGCTACGCCATCTACGACTGGTAAATTGAATTCCTGCGACAAGAGCGACATCAGATCTGTCATCCCTGCGCAGCCCAGAACGATGGCTTCGGCTCTGTCCTCGTCAATGGCAGCCCGAATTTCGGACCGTATCTTGTCGATCGTCGCAGGATCGTTTTCCTCGAGCTTCAGAACCGGCACGTCTGACGCACGAACCCGCACACATCTGCGATCCAAACCGTATCGCAACAGGTTAGCCTCAAGCCCTGCCAGAGACCGGGACAAGGTGGTTATGACGCTGAACTTTGGGCTGATCATGGATGCCGCATGATAGGCTGCTTCCCCAACACCAATGACCGGTGCCGAGGTGACACAGCGCACGGCATCGACACCAGTATCATCGAAACATGCAACAACAATGGCATCCGCGTCCGGATGCGCATTCACAACGTCTAACAGCCCGGGAATGCAGGTAGAAACATCCAGATAGCCCTGTATGCTGGCGGGACCGTTTTGTGAATTCGCAGCTATGATCTTGGTTTCAGGATGCGCAGCGGCGCGTGCCGCGTCCTCGATCTTGCGGGTCATGGAACTGGTGGTGTTTGGGTTGACGACAAGCAGCTTCACAACATCCTCATACTTCCCCGCCCAGATAGGCGGCTTTAAATCGGGGATCTGTCAAAAGTTCTTTTGAATTGCCCGAGATCACCACATTTCCTGTGGTCAACGCATAGGCACGGTGCGAGATCGATAGCGCCATGCGCGAGTTCTGTTCGACCAACAGCACTGAAACGCCCTCATCACGGTTGATCGCCACAATCGACCGGGCGATATCCTGCACCAGTTTGGGCGCAATCCCCAGCGACGGCTCATCCAGCAACAACAATCGCGGCTTGGCCATCAGGGCGCGCCCTATCACCATCATCTGTTGTTCTCCGCCCGACAGGGTACCGGCCGATTGGCTGTAGCGCTCTTTTAAGCGTGGGAACCGTTCCAGAACAGAATCCAGCGTGCGTTGAACATCTGCCTTATCCGAGCGGGTAAACGCCCCCATCAGCAGGTTGTCCTTCACAGACATATAGGGAAAGACGCGCCGCCCCTCGGGCACCATCGCGATACCTTTCGAGACGATCTCGGCCGGGTTTGTTCCGGCGATCTGTTCGCCTTCAAACGCCACCGAACCTGACTTGATTTTTGCCAACCCGGTAATCGCCCGCAGGATCGAGCTTTTGCCCGCACCGTTGGCACCAATCAGGGCAACGGTTTCGCCCTGCTCCAGATCAATCGACACACCCTTCAGCGCGTAGACGTGATCGTAGTAGAGCTCGACATCCTTAAAGTCCAACATCTTGCTCATGGTTCAAATCCCGATTTCGTCATCGGCGCTGCCCAGATAGGCTTCGATGACCTTTTCGTTGTTCTGGATTTCCGCCGGTGTGCCCTCGGCGATCATTTCGCCAAAGTTCAAGACGACAATCCGGTCGGAAATATTCATCACCGCAGGCATGTCATGTTCCACCAGCAGCACGGTGACACCCCGATCATCGCGAACCTTGCGCACGAGATTGACCATTTTCATGGTCTCATCGTGGTTCATCCCGGCAAAAGGTTCGTCGAGCAGCAGCACCTTGGGATCGGTAGCAAGTCCAATCGCAATCCCCAGCGCCCGCAAGTTGCCCTGTGGCAAGTTCGAGGCCTGTTCATTGGCGATCTCGGTCATGCCGAGGAACTCGATCAAGTCATCGGCATATTGGCCGAAACTGGCGACATCCTCATGCGCTGTCTTTGTGCCCCAAAAATACCCCGCCAATGAGGCGCGGGCGCGCAAGTGCTGGGCAACGATGATGCTTTCACGCACGGTCATCGACTTGAAGATTGTGGTTTCCTGAAAGGTTCGGACCACTCCCTTGCGGGCCACCACATGCGGCTTCAGGTTCGAAATCCTCTCACCTTTGTACAATACCTCGCCTGTTGTTGTCGGCAGAAACGATGAGATCATCTTGAACAGCGTGCTTTTACCTGCGCCATTCGGTCCGATCACCGACAGGATCTCGTTTTCATTGACGTTGAACGAGATATTGCTGTTCGCGGTCAGGCCACCGAATTTCTTGGTGACATGGCGGACTTCCAGAAGATGGCTCATTTGTCCGCTCCTTTCTTGCCCGGCAATCGCAGGCTCAGCAGCCCGTTTGGCAGGAACAGCATCAGAATGATCAGCAGGCTGGAATAGGCCAGCAGTTGGAAACGTCCAAGTTCGAACAGCAGATCCCATCCGAAGTACAGCACCAGCGTTCCCAGCATTGGACCGAAGACGTAGCCCAGACCACCCAGGAAGCAGTTCAGCATAAAGTTCACGCTGTCAGCAACCTGAAAGCTGGAAGGATAGACCGACTGCGCGATTGAGCCGAACATAGCCCCACCAATGCCGCCAAGGAACGACGAGATGGAGAACACGATGACCCGGATATACGAGATGTTCACCCCGATCGAGCTTGCCAGTTCTTCGTTCTGCTGCATCGAGCGGCATAGATGGCCAAGGCGTGAGTTCACCAGGCGGTACATGGCCGCAAAGGTCAGCACCATCAGAACACTGGCCGCATAGTAGAAAGCCAGTCTTGGGTTTTCCAAAGTTGCGAAATCCGGGATCAGGGTTAGTCCAAAGATTGACACACCCCCCGGCAAGGGGATCGAGGTGATGCCCTTGGCCCCATTGGTGATGGGTAGGGCCAGCGCCGTCAACGTGACCACCTGCGTCAATACAAGCGAGATCATGGCAAAATAGACGCCTCGCAGCCGCAGGATCGGCAACCCGATCAGCACCGCCACGCCTGCCGCAAACAGGCCCGCCAGCGGCAAGGACAGCCAGAACGAGATGCCCGCCTTGGTTACCAGAATGGCCGAGACGTAGGCACCAATCAGGGCAAAAGCGCCCTGCCCTATGTTGATGCGACCGATATAGAAGGTCAGCCAGACACCCGCACTGGCAATGGACAATAGCGCCACCGACGTCAGCGTATAGTACAGATCAGACCGTCCGGAAGCGGCGACAAAGCCGGGGATTGCGATGAAGATGGCCAGCAGAAAGACTGCCACACCGGCCCATTGGATCATTGATAGTTTCGGCACTGCGTTATCCCCACGGTTTGCCCATCAGGCCCTGCGGGCGGATGGCCAGGAAAATCATCAGTGAGACGAAGATCAGCAGATAAGTGATATCGCCATATTGCGAGAGCACAGCGAGACCGATGGCTTCCATAAAGCCAAGGATGATCCCGCCCGCAATCGCGCCGGAGATCACCCCCGCGCCGCCGATCATCACCATCATGAAGGCCTTGATCGAGGTCGGTCCACCCATACCCAGGTTGACGCCCGTGATCGTCACCAGCAATCCGCCAACCAGCCCGGCCAACATCGCGCCGAGGGCAAATCCGATCATCGAATAACGGCTGACATTCACGCCCATCAGTTGCGCTGCCGTTCTGTCCTGCGCCAACGCGCGCAGGGCACGGCCGGTTTTTGAGTATTGCATGAACAGGATGAAAGTGACGATGGACAGAATGGCCAATATGCAAATCAGGATGCGATCATAGGGCATGATCAACTTGAAATCCCAATTGAAGACGCCATCGACGATCTTGGGAACACCGCGCTGCTTTTCACCAAAGACCAGCAGGATGATCGCATCGAACAGAAACGCCAGACCCGCCGCCAGAAGCATTGTACTCTCCTCGCGGGATGATCGTCGTATGACCGGCGCGAACAAAAATCGCTCAATGAGCGCTCCAAGCACGGCCAGAGTGATGCAGGACGCCAATAGCGCGATAACGAATGGCCAACCAAGTTGTCCGTAAAAGGTATAAGTGACGAAGCCACCGAGTACGTACATTTGTCCGTGAGCAAAATTCAGTACGTTCATCAGGGCAAAGATCAGCGTCAATCCCAGGGCGATCATCGCATATTGCGCGCCCAGATAGATGCCATTTGCTAGTATCTGTTCCATGAGTGTCCCGCATAAGGTTCGGGTATCCCGGGCTGATCATCAGCCCGGGAGGGTTAGAGGCCCGTTAGGCTTTCGCCTAGTTGGGGAGATTGGCCTCAGTCAACTTCGGCAACAAAGAGTGTTTCAAACACACCGTCTTGGTAGACGTTCACCACCAGTGGCACGGCGATCTGGCGTTTTTGCCCGAAAGAAGTCGTGCCGACATACCGCATTTTTGCGTCACCCTTCATGAAGGGGTTCGGTGCTTCGAACGTATCCATTGTCGTCTGGAATGCGTTCACATCCTCGATACCCGCCGGATTGGCGTTCAGGGTCGCCAGGATATATTCCAGCGCATAGACTTTGGTGTTCGACTCGTCGTTATATTCACCGAACATATCGGTATAACGCTTGACGAACTCCTTCATGTCATCTGACGCGATTTCAGGGGTCGAGGCACCGCCCACGGAAATAAATCCGTTGGCCAAATCACCCGCACCTTCGCGCAAAACCGTCGCATCCTGCGCCGTTTCAGTTGAAATGACACCCTGGAAGCCAAGTTCACGGGCCGAGCGGATCAGCTGTGGAGCATTGGCGGGAGAGACACCCGACAGAACCAGCAGATCAGGCTGCGTTCGCATGACCGGCGTCAGAACCGGAGTAAAGTCGGTCGTGTCCACCTGATAGGTCACGTTGTCTGAAACAACTTCAAGGCCCAGCGCATTTGCTGCGGCGATCCCGCCGTCCCGCTGGCTCAGCGGGTCCGACTCGTTGGCGGCAACAAAGGCCACGGTCTTTACGCCTTTTTCGTCCCTCAGGTACTTATAAATCGCAGGACCTGACTGATAGTTTGCGACCATGCCCAGAACCGCATTCGATGCAGGTGCCGAGTAAAGCTCTTTCGGGAAGGCATATGGGAAATACATGATCCCCTGCGCCTCGGCGACGGGGCGAACAGCGGCTGCGCCATCGTCCACGTTAGGGCCAACCACATAGTGGATGCCTTCCTGCGCCATCTTCTCCATACCGGCGATCGCGCGCTTGGGGTCCTTCTGATCATCGAACGAGACGATTTCGATGTCATAGGTGGTGTCACCGATCTTGTAACCGCCGGATTCGTTGATCCAGTCAGCCCGCGCCTCCATCGATCGCTGGTTCGAGATACCCCAGGCCGCCGCCGGCCCCGAGGTTACCCCGACAAAACCGATCTTGAGCACCGGGTTCTCCGCCCAGGCCGCCGATCCGAGTACGGACACGGCCAAGGCCAAGGCAGCCGATGATTTCATCAGATTTCTGCGTTTCATTATTTCCTCCCTATTGAGGTTTCGGCGCCTCTTCCGGGCGTTTTGAACAACTAAAAGGTCACAGGTCGAATCCCGGTGATGCCACCAATTTCTGCATTGTTAACAATCTATGTCAACATTTTTTGTCAAAACCGTTGTTGATATTGTTAACTGACAACCAATATATTGTCAGAAGACGGCCTTGCAGCTATTAACAATCTTCAACCCTTTTCCACCAACGCCGAACGAGATGACGAACGCAACTGACCAGAAACTAGACACTTTACGCGCTGATCCCGACGAGCAAATTATTGTGGATCGGATCTATTCTGCTGTCATGGAGCAGAAGCTCGCGCCCAGAACCAAGTTGAGCGAACAAACCTTATGTGAGACCTTTGGCGTCGGTCGTATGCGCGTTCGCCGTGCCCTATTGTTGTTGAGCAGTCAGGGCATCGTTGAACTGCGCTCTAACCGAGGTGCCTTTATCGCCTGCCCCAGCCCCGACGAAGCCCGCGAGGTTTTTGAAGCGCGCCTCATGATCGAAACCGGCATCGTGCGCGAATTAACCCGAGAGATCAGCACCGCAGGCGTCGATGCGCTGCGATCACACATAAAAGAAGAAGATGATGCGCGGGCAAGGAATGACCAAACTGAAATTATCAGGCTCTCTGGCGAATTTCATGTCGAATTGGCCAAATGCCACAACAACTCGGTCCTCACGCGCGTCGTTCGGGAACTGGTGACCCGGTCGTCTTTGATCGTTGCATTGTTTGGAACCAACAAGGATTCATCCTGCCCCGACGACGAACACGCATCGATCATTGATGCAATTGTAAGCGGTGACCCGCAATCTGCGGAAGACAACATTCAACACCACCTGCTTCATGTAAAAAACAGCCTGGATCTGAAGCAATCGCAGAATGTTGAACCCGATCTGGCCAAGATTCTCACTGGGCGTATGTAGTCGATTTCGTTGTAAAACCCGCCAGGCAAGCAGCGCTGCAGTAGCCAAAAGACCATCTACAGTTCTCGCCCCGCTTTATGCCACTTGTGTATAAATGTGCTTTGCAAACTGCGCAAAAGCCCCGCGATATCTAACAAGTTCCGGGTATTCTCGTCTTCGCTCATTCGGGAAGATATTTTTCTGACCATTGCGTGGCAGCAGCACCCGATTCAATTAACTTGTCGATGGATTCGTTGTCCAATCCTAGGCGCGTCAGAATATCCCGCGTGTTGTGGCCGTATTTCGGCATATACGAAGGGATTGTGATACGGCTGCGCTTGGGCCTGACAGCATTCGGAGCCACTAGATCACACCAGCGCCCCATCGGATGCTGATCGTGGCGGATCACCCGGAAGGTGTCCTTAGTCAGATCAATCGCCCCTTCGCTTTCAAGCTGCAAAGAGGCATCTCGGGTTTCATGCAGGGACCCTAAAGGCACCGCCGCGCTGGATGATTCGGACAACGCTGCGGCCCAGAAGGCCACTGGTTTGGTTGCGAAACGCTGGGCGAGCGCTGATTGCAGCTCTGCCTCTTTCAAATCAGCCAGATCATTCAACTCTGTTACCTTAGAGAGTGCGGCCTCGCGTTCTGTCGGAGCTGCAAAGAACATCCAGCCGTCCTCGGCCTGATAACAATGATAATAGGGGCCACTACCAAGAACTTCGCGCCCCGAAGGCTCATCAAAGGGTGCCCGTCCGTCAAAGTCATACATGAACTCGGCCTGGATCAGGTTGCCGCCGCCGGCCAGGGATGCCCTGGCGATACTGCCTTCGCCGGTGCGCTTGAGTTGAACCAAGGCACCACCAAGCGCGACACAGGCACAATATCCGGTCAGCACATCTATGGTGCCAAAATGCGCGTGCTCTTCAGGCGTGTCCATACCGCCGCCAAACCGAAGCATCACACCCGTCGCCGCCTGCGCCAAATCATCATAACCGAGGTGGTTCGACTTTGGCCCCTGCATCGGCCCTCCGAATGCGTCGAGCTGAACCAAAATCAATCGCGGATTTATCTCTCTCATCCGTTCTGGCGACAGGCCAAGCCCATCGCGCTGCGCGTCTGTACCGTTCATCGTAACCACATCCGCCTCGGCGATCAGCTGGGCCAGTATGTCCTGCCCCTCATCGGTGCGCAGGTTCAGAAGGATACTTTCCTTACCGCGATGCGCATGCATGCCAAAAACAACAGCGTTCCACGGGTCGACCGACGGCGACGCAGGCTGAACCAGCGTGACCTCGGCCCCAAACCGGGCGAGGGTCGATCCAATGGTCGGCCCGGCGATGACATTGGTGAGGTCCAACACCTTTAAGCCATCGAGCCACCCACCACCGGCGGTTTCAACAGCAGAGTTGTTGCGCGACTCCTCCGACAGTAGCGTATCCAGATCCGCCGGGCGTGCGGCTTGCTTGTCAGCCGCACCATGGTCGTTTGCCAGCCAGGCGATATTGCCCATCTGCCGCATCTCTCCATGTTTGGGGTCATCGACCCGCAGTACCAGACCACAGGCCAAAGCATGTGGATCATCCAGCCACTCTTTCGTGGTCCGCTGCGCTGTGGCTGGCGCTTTGGCTGCTCCGAATATTTCTTCCCACTCATGAGCCGGACGGGTTAGAAAAGCCTCTTTCATTGCATGAGAGACGCGCGCCCGATCGGACGCGCCTACAGGATAGTTGCGCATCGACCAGCCTTCGGGCCAGACGGCTTGATCCAGATAAGCGTCGAAATCAGGCAAAGATTTTGCCAGCTCCCCCAGACCCAGCGTCTTCAGCGCACGTTCAGGATGCCCCTTAATACTGCAAGCCACGACGTAAAAGCCCCGCCCATCGGCACAGGGGTACGTTCGATAGAACGGGTCGAGGAATTCTGAAAGCTCCGGGAACGCCAGTGTCGTTGGCAGACCTTCCGCAGCGCGCCTCTCAAGCTCTACCTCACGCGGCGATTTATAGCGTTCAGGATAATCCTCGATCCGCTGGCAATTGTAGACCAGCCCTTCCAGCAACGCCGAGGCCAACGGTACTTCGATATGCTCACCGCCATTGCGCGTGCGCGCTTGAAGCGCAAACAGCACCGACATTGCACCAAAGGTCGACCCATATGCCGAAGCCAGCGCCAACGGCGTGAAAGATGGGTTTATCCCCATCAGCCGCCGGTTCAGCCCCATATCGGTAAATTGACCGGTTCGCGCTGCGATCACGGCTTCCCACGCGGCAATTTCCGGCAGCTCGGGATCTGCCGAAGCAAAGCCGGGCATCGACAACGATATGATTGACGGGTTGATTGCGCTCAGCGCATCGGGCCCCAATCCCAGGCGGTTCATAACGCCGGGGCGGAAATTGTCGATTACAACATCGGCACGTTCGACAAGGCTTTGGGCTGTTTGTAGCCCGCGCGCGGTTTTCAGGTCCAGCTCGAGAACAGTTTTACCCCGCGACAACATATCAGCCGCAGGGGATTTAAGCCGGGGGCCGCCGGGTGGATCAATACGGATCACATCGGCCCCCATATCAGCAAGCATCATGCCGACAAGCGGCCCGGCTAGGTACTGGCCAAAATCGAGAACTCTGATATTCGACAAGGGGCGGTCGTTCATTCGATCGGAATCTTTCACTTGGTCGGGTGGAACATCGGTTGCGTTTTCAGGAAAGCTAACCTTCATGCTCGCATCCATATTGTCCAGAAACGTCAAAAATCTAATCCACATCGGACAAAATGATGTCGTTTATCACCAACGTCCTTCTCTTCGAGAAGATCTCTTACACGCTCCTGGCTTGTGTGCTGGAACCCTTGCGCGAGATCCAGCATAGTTTAATCCACTGAAACGAATCATTGGGTCGCCGCGCCCTGTATCTGTTGCTGGCCTGCGCCATTAAGGCTAGCGTAAGCAGACTGCTCCGATAGCCTGTTCAGCTGTGCTGCTGAACCCGGGCTGGAAGTGGTCCGAAAACAATCACCATCCGATGTCGGGGGACGAGTTGCGGGATAAATCCTACGCGAGAACGGACAACCAACTGTATAAAGTTTCCAGACTGGCCCGTGTCATAGACCAAAGCCAGAATGCCGAAGAGACGTACCAGTTACTGACACAAGGCGTTTGCGCGCATTCCAAGTGGGATATCAGCAGCATTCAGGTTCTGGATGTGGACGCAGGGCTGGCAGTGCCTATCGTGCGCCATGATCCTTATTACGGCGGAGATCTAAGCAAAGTGCCCGGTTGGGATGCACGTACCAGCCCGGTTGGCCATGTACTGCAAAAGGGCGAGCCTTTCATCATGCACGATGCAGCGGCGCAGGATGATTTCCCTGGCTTTCGCGATGATGCCATGCTGCGCGGTTACCATACATCGGTGATGATACCGCTGGATGTGACCGATGCGACAGGCCGCCCGATCGTCTATTCGGTAGCTGCCAAGAAGGTTGTGACCGTAGATGATGCCGATCTTGGGTTTCTTCAATGTGTCGCCGAACTGACGAATATTGCCATTCGCAAGATTCAGAAACTGGATGATGAACGGCTGCAGGCACTGCGGCTTAAAACCATTCTGGAAAGCATGACCGCATCGCTTGGCAAGACGCTGGAATCTGAGGCGACCGATGCGCTTGCAGGCGGGCTTAGCAAGTTGTTCCCGGCTGGGTGGCTGGCAATCGATCTGACATCCGGACGAGGTCTTTTCGATCCGTCCACGCCGCCGCCCTTACCGGACCTGTCGGTCCGTCGCGTTTCAGATGAATTGATCCGCGCGGCGATTGATGCAGGCACACATGCCAGCGAGGAACCCATGGAATTGCGCATCATGGGTTCAAGCATTCGCGCAGAAGTCAGTGCATTACAGATTGACGGACACCACGTCGGCACACTTTTCTTCTTTGGTAACGCCGCACTCAACGATCACGAGCGTATCGCGGCCAAGGCTGGAAGGCTGGCACTCTCGTCATTCATCCTGCGCAGTTTTATCGAGTTCCGTTCGCGCCGCGTGACAGCGCGCCGTGTACTGGCGCGGTTGTTGTCAGGGGACTGGCGTGATCGCGAAGAGATGTTCGACGAAGCGCATATACTGGATTTCGATCTTCAGGCAGATATGCGGCTTGTGATGATCAGCCTGCCCGAAGGGCGCATGGTCGACGAAGGGGCACATAGTTTCATCCAGCGCGGCGCCCAGACCATTTTGGGGCCAACAATCTCATGTGTTCTGGAAGAACAGTTGGTCCTGCTTTTGGGGGATGCGGCTGGCAAGGCCGAGAATGGGCGCAAGGCTTTTCTATCCCGCGTAAGGTCGGTGCTACCCGAGAAGGTGGCGTTGGTGATGTCCGACAAAATCACGGACATCAGTGATCTGCCCAAGGCCCGGCAGACAGGTCTCAATACGCTGAATGTAGCCCGTTCGATGCACCTTGATGGTTGGATCAGCCAGATGAACATGGGTGAATTGCCGGCCTTGATGACTTCGGCCGAGATCGGGAGGGTTCAAGCCTTTCAGCAAAACACGCTGCCCGAAGTACTGCGCGCAGATACCCGAAAAGCACGGGTTGCGCGCGAAACCATCGAGGTTTTCCTGCGGTCCGGTCGCCGCTATCAAGAAGCCGCCGACACCTTGGGAATCCATGTCACAACCCTGCGATACAGATTGGATCAATTGCAGGAATTGCATGGGTTGAATTTCAATGATTCTGATAAGTGTTTCGAGATTGATCTGGCGATTCGGCTAATGAAACTGATAAATTACTACGAATCGTAGGAAAAAAATAATTTGATCTAGATCAACTCGGTGGAAGTCACACGTCCGCTTCCCCCCTTAGTCTTAACAAAAATGACAGGGGGAATGCCGCAGATGGCATCGCAGAAAGAAGATGGTAACAGCGATCCACGCCGGCAGCTACGGCAGGCCTTTGGCAGCTTTGCGACCGGTGTAACGGTTGTGACATCGCGCAGCGATGATGGCGCGCCGATTGGCTTTACTGCCAACTCGTTTACCTCTGTTTCGCTGGACCCACCCCTGTTGCTCGTGTGTCTTGCCAAATCCTCCTCGAATATCGGCCATTTTTCCCGGTCCGGGCGTTTTGCGATCAACATTCTCAGTGAGACGCAAAAGGACGTCTCGGCCCGCTTTGCAAGCCGTGTGGATGACCGCTTTGCTGAAACGCAGTGGTCAGACAGTGCGCTGGGCAATCCGCTGATCGACGATGCCATTGCCTGGTTTGACTGTGAAACTGACAACATCGTAGATGCAGGCGATCATATGATCCTGATTGGGCGCATTGCCGGGTTTGACCAGTCTGACGGTCGCCCACTGGCCTATTTGCGGGGGCATTACCTTGATCTAGGTCTGGCCGAGACCACTGCGGAATCAATCTCGCACCACGGTGGCATCCGCGTCGGCGGCCTGCTGGAATGCAACGGCAAGATATTGTTGCGCCAAACGTCCGAGGGCTGGAGCCTGCCCATGGGCGCCGCACGTTCCGGGTTCCGCGAAGGCCGCGCCGCGCTGGAAGAAGAATTGTCCGCCAATGGAATCAGCGCAGAACTCGGCTTTCTCTATTCGGTATTTGATGCACCATCGGGCAATGCCACCTGGCTGATTTTTCAGGGTGATATGCCTGCCGGGACCATACCAGAAGGCTATCGCCTGTTCTCGGTTGATGATCTGCCATTGCAAGACATCACGCCGCAGCCAGTCCGCGCCGCCGTGCATCGGTATCAGACCGAGTTCCGCAATGCGCGGTTCGGGCTCTACATCGACGGCACCAAAAGCGCCGGACAAGTTCACACAATCGACCGAAATGCCACTCCGTGGAGCAAACTCATGAATGAAGAAGGGGCGACTAGATGACCGCCTTTACCGTTAGCGCCCTGCAGGATACGTGTCTGCCAATCAGTATTAACGGCGAATATCGCCAATCCGATGGCCCCGAGATTGACTGCTTTGACCCGACCAACGGTCAGGTATGGTGCCGGATTTCCGATTGCAGCGATGCAGAGGTGGACGCCGCCGTGTGCGCCGCCGGTGACGCGATGCGCAATCCCGCCTGGCGCGATATCACCCAAAGCCAACGCGGCGCGTTGATGTTGCGCCTGGCCGATATCCTTGAAGAGAATGTCGAACGCATTGCCGAGATCGAGGTCAAGGACAATGGCAAGCTCTTGCGGGAAATGCGCGCGCTTGCGCAGGCCCTGCCTGTAGGCTTGCGTTATTTTGCGGGAATGGCCGACAAGATCGAAGGCACGACCATACCGGTCAACAAGCCCGATATGCTGAATTTCACCGTACGCGAGCCTTTGGGCGTTATCGGGGTGATTATTCCGTGGAATTCACCACTTTTCATGATGATCCGTGCAATCGCGCCTGCGCTGGCTTGCGGCAATTCCGTGGTAGTGAAGCCGTCTGAGCATGCCTCGGTCGGGGCGATTGCCTTTGCTGAATTGATGACGCAGGCAGGTTTTCCCAACGGGGTCTTCAATGTAATCACGGGCTACGGCCATAGTGCAGGTAATGCGCTGATCAGCCATCCAGGGATTGCCAAGATCGATTTCACCGGCGGACCCTCAACGGGCCGGGTGATTGCCTGCAATGCTGCCGAGCAACTGACGCCAGCCTCGCTGGAACTGGGCGGCAAATCCCCCCATGTGGTGTGCGACGATGCCGATCTGGACGCCGCCGCCAATGGCGTGGTTGCAGGTATTTTTGCCGCTGCCGGGCAGACCTGTGTGGCGGGCTCACGCTGTTTCGTGCAGGAAAATGTCTATGACGAGGTGGTCGAAAAGATCATTGAAAAGACGCGTGCCATCAAAATTGGTGACCCCCGGAGTGATGACGTACAGCTTGGCCCTCTGGCGCTTTGGAGTCAGGTAGAAAAGGTCGCCGAGTTTGTCGAGACCGCCCGGTCGCAGGGTGCCACACTTGCCTTTGGTGGCGGGCGGCCCGAAGGGTTGGGCGATGGCTGGTACGTAGAACCCACCATATTCACCGATGTCACCAACGACATGCATATCGCCCGTGAAGAGGTTTTCGGCCCGGTGCTGGGCATCCTCAAATTCACCGATGAAGACGACCTGTTGACCCAAGCCAATGACAGCGATTTCGCGCTGGCCTCGGGCATCTGGACGGGCAACATAAATCGCGCGCTGCGCTTTATGCGCAGGATCGAGGCCGGCATGGTCTGGATCAACACCTACCGTAGCCCTTCGATCATGTCGCCCTCGGGTGGCTTCAAGGATTCGGGTTATGGCAAACACAACGGCTTTGCCGCCATTCAGGAATACAGCCGCATCAAAACAGTCGTGATTGACTATTCGGGCGCTCAGCAAGACGCCTTCGTGATGCGGGTGACAAAATAAGGAGCATTAGAATATGAAGTTCTCCGCAGTGGTGAACATGGCGCGCTTTGATACGTCACGGTCGATGGAAGACGTGGCGGCCGAGGCGCTCGACATGGTGCGGATCGCTGATCAGGGTGGGTTCGATATTGTCTGGACCGCCGAGCATCACACGATCGAATTGACCATTTCGCCCAACCCATTTCAGGTTTTGACCAACTGGGCCGCGCATACAAAGAATGTACGCCTGGGCACCGCCGTCGTGGCAGCCCCCTATTGGACCCCCATCCGCCTGGCCGGTGAAGCCGCCATGTGCGACGTGCTGACCGGTGGCCGGTTAGAGCTTGGGCTGGGCCGTGGTTCCTATCAGTATGAATTCGACCGCATGGCCGGTGGCCTGCCCCAAGGCGAAGGCGGGCGTTATCTGCGGGAAATCATCCCGGCGGTACAGGCGCTCTGGCAGGGCGACTACGCCCATGACGGTGAAATCTGGCAGTTCCCCTCGGTGGCCTGCGTGCCCAAGCCATTGCAAAAGGATCCACCCATGTGGATCGCGGCGCGTGATCCCAATACGTTCGAATTTGCACTTCAGAACAACTGCAACATCTTGTCGACAGCTCTGCGTCGCCCGTTCGAAGAGGTCGAGACCCTCGTCACGCGTTTCAACGAAACACAGGCCAGCGTACCCGGCTCGGCTCATTTGCAGCACACCACGATGCGTCTGGCTGCGGTATATGATGATCAGGCCGGTCGCGATGACGCCGTGCGCGGTGCCATCAACTTTGGCCGCAATTTCGAGAACCTCTTCAAGGGTATTGGCACAGTCACCAATGGCTTCCCCGAGCCGGTGGATTTTGACATCGTTGCCAACCGCGATGAATATCAGGCCGATGCGCTGGCCGAGAACCTGATGTTTGGCACCCCCGATGAAGTGATCGCCAAGCTGGAACGCTATGAAGCTGCGGGCATTGATCACATCATGATTGGCCCCGCCTTTGGCATGTCGCGCGAGCGGAATATCCGCTCGATGGAGCTGTGGTGTGAGCATGTCATCCCGCATTTCCGCGCCAAGGAAATGGTGGCTTGATTATCGGATTACCACAATAAAAAAACAGCGAACTTCAACAAGGAGACAAGGAAATGACCAAGACCACACCCAAAGGCGGGCTGAACCGCCGGACTTTCCTGAAAACATCGCTTTGCGCCTCGGCCTCGCTGGCGGCGCTCAGCATTGGCACGCGTGGGGCCTTTGCGGCCGTTGATCTGTCAGGCCGCGAGATGGTCTTTGCCAGCTGGGGCGGCAGCTATCAGGCGGCGCAAGAGACCGCATATTGCAACCCGTTCACGAAAGCCACCGGCGCAACCGTCATTCAGGACGGCCCGATGAACGGCTCCAAATTGCGGACCATGGTTGAGGGCGGCCAACCCATCTGGGATGTGGTGGACGTGACCGACACCTTCCTTGCAGCCAACGAAGAGCTTTTCGAGGACCTGGATTTCAACATCGTGGATGCCAGCCCGCTGGATCAAGCCTATGTTCACGCAAAGGGCATCGGCTGCATCATCTGGTCCTACAACATTGCCTTCAATACCGACGTGGTCGGCGAGAACGCACCGCAAAGCTGGGCAGATGTCTTCGATGTCGAGAAATTCCCCGGCAAGCGCGCCCTGCGCGACCGCGCCTATCCAATGCTCGAGATCGCCCTGATGGCGGATGGCGTTGCACCCGAAGACCTCTATCCGCTTGATGTGGATCGTGCGTTTGCCAAGCTCGACACGATCAAGGATCATGTGATCTGGTATACCTCGAACTCAGCCGCGCAGCAGCTTTTCGTGGATGGCGAAGTGGGCACTGGTGTATTGCTCAATGGTCGGACATTTGACGTGAACAAAAAGGGTGCGCCGGTCGATTTGACATGGAACCAGAACATCCGCTCTATCGACTATCTGGTGATCCCGAAAGGCGCGCCAAATGCCGAGGTGGCACAGCACTTCATGAATGCCACCGTAGACGCTGACAATCAGGCGCTGATGGCCAACACACTGGCTTATGCACCTTGCAACCCGGCAGCCTTTGCTGGCGTTGAAGAAAGCGTGCTGCCGTGGCTTGCGACCACACCAGAAAATGCCGAGAAAGGCTTCCTGATCGATGCGGAATACTGGCGCGATAACCTCGCGGCCCTGACCGAACGCTGGACCGAGTGGAAACTCACGTAAACGCAAAAGATCTGGAGGCGCTGCGCCATGTTTCTGAAGAACCGCAACATCTGGCTGCTGGCACCGGCGGTACTGCTGATCGGGATATGTTTCCTGTTCCCAGTCAGCTGGCTGTTGCAACGCAGCGTCTCTGAACCCGTCTGGGGTTTACAGAATTACATCACTATCTTTTCAAAGACGATCTATCTGGGCGTGTTGTGGAACACCGTGGCCATTGCCGGGGTGACTACGCTCCTTTGCGCACTGATCGGCTTTCCAGTGGCCTATTCCATGGCCCATTCCAGCCCCTGGATTCGCAAAGTTCTGATCTTTTCGGTTCTGATTCCGTTCTGGACCTCCATACTTGTGCGTAGTTTTGCCTGGCTGGTGATCCTGCAACGTGGCGGCATCCTCAATGATTTCTTGGCAGGCATCGGCCTGATCGCCGAGCCGCTGGATCTGGTTTATAACCGGTTCGGTGTATTGCTCGGCATGGTGCAGGTGCTGTTGCCCTTCATGGTCTTCCCGCTCTTTTCGGTGATAACGCGGATTGACGGCAGCTATTTCAGTGCCGCCACCAATCTAGGGGCCACACCTATCCGGGCCTTCTTTCGCGTCTACCTGCCGCTCTGCCTGCCGGGGCTGGCCACAGGGGCGATGCTGGTGTTTATCATCTCGCTTGGCTACTTCATCACGCCAGCCCTGTTGGGCGGACGTGGCGATATCATGATCGCACAGCTGATCTTCGAGCGGATCGACGAATTTGGCGACTGGCCGCTGGCCTCTGCACTGGCAATTGTGCTGCTGGTGGGCACGGGGCTGCTCTTTGTGCTGGTAAACGCACTCATCAAAATCCGCGGGAGGGGTATCTGATGTTCCAATCCGAGCGTTTCTGGGGCGGTCTGCGCGGCGTTATCAATGTGCTGCTGGTCATATACATGCTTGCCCCACTGGTGGTGACGCTGGTGATCTCGTTCAGTTCGGCGCTATACCTGACCTTTCCACCACCCGGCTTTTCGCTGCAGTGGTATGAGAAGATGTTCAGCAACCCGACTTGGACGCGCGCCCTCTGGACGTCACTCAAGATACTGGTGCCCGCTGCGTTCATCGCCACGATCTGTGGCACTGCTGCCGCATTAGCGCTGAACCGGATGACCTCACGCTGGGCTTTGGTGATCCGGGGCGTGCTGATGGCACCCCTTATCATTCCGGTGATCATCACAGCCGCTGCCATTTTCGGTGTTTTCCGCATATGGGGGCTTTACGGCACGCTGCACGGGTTGATCATCGCCCATGTCATCCTGACGCTGCCCTTCGTCCTGTCCACCGTCAGCGCCAACCTTGCCGTCTTTGACCGGCGGCTAGAGGATGCAGCGATGAATTGCGGTGCCACGCCCTGGATGACATTCCGGCGGGTGACACTACCGCTGATCTCGCCTTCGGTCATGTCGGGCATGCTCTTTGCCATGGTGATCTCGTTTGACGAGTTGATCGTCTCGCTCTTCCTGTCGACGCCGCGCGTGCGGCCCGTCACTGTGCAGATGTGGTCTAATATCAAGGGTGACACGGACCCGACCATCGCTGCCATCGCCACCGTGTTGTTTATGTTTTCGCTCCTCGCCCTATTGATGGATGGCATCGCACGCCGCCGCTCGGGCCAGGCACCTGGACTTTGAGGATTTGACCAATGACTGACCCGATCCTGCAACTCAGCGACATCGGCAAGGCCTATGGCCCGGTTAATGCCGCACGCGACATCAACCTTGACGTAGAACCCGGTGAGTTTGTCACTTTCCTTGGCCCTTCCGGGTCAGGCAAGACCACGACTCTGATGATGGTGGCAGGCTTTACTGCGCCGACACAGGGCAACATCCAGCTGGAAGGTAAGCCGCTTGATCCGATCCCGGTCTGGAAGCGTGATATCGGCATGGTCTTTCAGCATTACGCCCTGTTTCCACATATGTCGGTTGCGCAGAACGTAGCCTTCCCATTGGAAATGCGCGGTGTGGCCAAAGAAGATCGCCGTAAAAAGGTTGAAGAGGCGATGGAAATGGTCGGCCTGGCCGGATTTGGTACCCGCCTGCCGAAAGAGCTGTCGGGCGGGCAGCAACAGCGTGTGGCACTGGCCCGCGCCATGGTGTTCAAGCCACGCCTGTTGTTGATGGATGAACCGCTGGGCGCGCTCGACAAGAAGCTGCGCGAACATATGCAGCTGGAAATCATGCACCTGCACAAGAACCTTGGCGCAACTGTCCTTTACGTCACCCACGATCAAGAAGAAGCGCTTGTCATGTCTGACCGGATCGCCGTTTTCAATGCGGGCCGGATCGAACAGATCGGTACACCGCGCGATCTGTACGAGGCTCCGCAAACCAAATTCGTTGCCGATTTCATCGGAGAGACCAATTTTGTCTCGGGCACGGTCGAGGCGGTCAATGGCAGCGTGGCAAAGGTACGAGGCCTTGATGGGCAACTCAGCACCCAGTTGGCCGAAGGCAGCCGCGCTGTGCTGGCTATCCGGCCCGAGCGACTGCACGTTCTGGGTGGCGACGCCTCAGGGGATGACAACAGCCTAACGGGCACGGTCAAAGAGCTGATCTATCTGGGCCAGTCGCGCAAGGCGATCATCGCGCTTGAAGACGGCACCGAAGTGACCGCGCTGGAACAGGCCGCACAGGCCGAGGCGACGGCGCTGGAAATGGGGGCACAGGCAACACTTGGTTTTCGTTCAAGTGACGCTCGGATCCTAGCTGATGTTTGAACGGAATGCCGATGTCGCGCTAAATGTCAGCGATGAGGGCAGCGGCGCGCCAGTGTTGCTGATCCATGGCGTTGGGGCAGATCTTGAAAGCTGGGACGGTGTGCTGACGCACATGTCGCCGGACCGCCGCTATATTCGCTATGACCAACGTGGGCATGGGCTGTCGCGGCGCACGCCGGGGCCTTATTCGCTGGACGATCTCTCGGGTGATGCCGTGGCGTTGCTGGATCACCTTGGGCTGGCTCGTGCCTCGATCGTGGGCTTCTCGCTGGGCGGGTTGGTGGCGCAGTCGATTGCACTGAACCACCCCGACCGGGTGGCCAGCCTGACACTGGTTTCGACCGTCGCCGGGCGGACAGCGGAAGAGCAGACGCGCGTGGATGCCCGCGCCGAGACATTGGCGCAAGAGGGCGCGCTGACCCATCTGTCCAATGCCGTGGACCGCTGGTTCACACCTGAATTTGTCGCCACTCATCCCGAGGTGCTGGAGGCACGCCGCCGCAAATCCATGCTCAACGATCCCGATTGCTACGTCGCGGCCTACCGCGTGCTGGCGGGCAGTGATCTGGGCGATCAATTGCATCGCATCACTGTGCCCACACAAATCATGACCGGAGAGAATGATATCGGGTCAAACCCGCGCATGTCGCGGTTCATCCATGACCGGATTACCGGGTCCGAACTGCATATCCTGCCGCGACTGAAACATTCTGTCCTGTTGGAAGCCCCTGACCAGATCGGCGGGCTGATCGAACCCTTCCTTGCAAAATACATCGACCGCTAACTTGAAAGACCACACTATGACCCCCGAAGTCCGAAAATATGTTGCCTTTGTTGAAGATGTCCTGATCGAAGGCCACAAGCCTGCAGACCCCCCCCTGCGCATGGCGGCCGTAGCCGCTGTGCTTCGTAATCCTTGGGCAGGCCGCTTTGTCGAGGATCTGCGCCCCGAAATCCACGCCTTTGCCCCCGTACTGGGCAAAGAGATGGTGGAGCGCCTAATGCCGCTGATCGGTGGAGGCGAGAATGTCGAGGCCTTTGGTAAAACCGCTATCGTTGGCGTGAATGGCGAGATCGAGCACGGTTCGGCGCTCATCCACACGCTGCGATACGGTAATTTTCTGCGTGATGCAGTGCAAAGCAGTGGGTTTATCCCCTTTACCAACAAACGCGGTGGGCCGGGCAATTCAATTACGTTCCCGCTGCGCCATATTTCCAAGGGTGGGGCGCGGTCTCATTTCATGACGGTGGAATTCAACATCCCCGATGCCCCCGGCCCGGATGAGATTCTGATCGCCATCGGCGTCGCCAATGGCGGGCGGCCGCATCATCGCATCGGAGACCGCTACCAGGATATGGAAGAGCTGGACCACGATCAGACAGTGCGCCCCGACAACACCTGAGCTGAGGCTTCTGAGCCAAGGCGCTACCGGGAAAACCGCGGCCCTCGCTGAACAATTAGTTTTTCGACTGGCGAGGGTCGCAGCAAAGTTTTCTTAAACCCGGTCATTTCCTTCCCAGGCCATGGCCTGCAGCAGTTCGTCCAGTGGCGTGTCGAACATGCGTGCATAGGTGTTTGACAGCGCTTTCATCGAAATCCCGATTAAAACCTCTGCCGCTTGGTCCCGTGTGAACCCATGGCTTGTGAATTCGCTCAGCGCCGACTCTTCGACCTTGCCGCGCGATGCAATGGCGGCTTCGGTAAAGCTGCGCAGCGCCTGCAGTCGGGCGTCTTCGATGGCAGCCCCGTCACGGATGGCATTAATTGAACCCTTGTCCAGTTTCGCCATACGAGCGCCCGAGGAATGTGCGGCGACGCAGTAGACACATCCGTTTCGCACACTGGCCGTCAGCAGAACCAACTGTTGTTCTGCAGGCGTAAAGCTGGTCCCGCCAAATCGGTCTGACAACATCAGATAGGTATCCAGAACGCCCGGCACACCAGCCATCTGACGATACAAGTTGGGCAGGAAACCACCCATCTTCTTTTGAACAGCCTCCAGCAAAGGCCGGGCCCCTTCAGGTGCATTTTCTGCTGTATAGAGTTCAGCACTCATGACTTTTCCTTTTGATTTTGTACGATTTCTATCAAAGCACCTCGCATGATTTTGCGGGTGGGCGTCGCAGGAAGTTCGTTGAGGATCAACAGATCTTCCGGCCATTTGTATTTTGCAACACCGGCCCTCTCCAGCCGGGCGGTTACGCTCTCCAGTGCAAGTTCACCCCCCGGGGCAAGTTGTACACAAAGACATCCTTTTTCACCCAAGATCGGATCAGGGATGGGAATGATGGCGCATTGCTGGATGGATGGGTCGTTCAAGAGGATCTCTTCCATCTCCACTGGATTGAATTTGACCCCCCCGCGATTGATAATTTCCTTGGTACGGCCCGTAATCGACATGAAGCCGTCGTCGTCGATAATCGCCAGATCACCGGTTGAAAACCACCCATCGGCATCAAATGCCCTTTGGGTTTCCTCGGGACGGTTTAGATATCCGCCAAAGACCGATGGGCCGCGCACCTGTAATGCACCTTCTTCACCGGCAGAAAGCGGTGTTCCCGCATCGTCGACAACCCGCAATTCGGTGTTTGGAACCGCCTTTCCAGCCGTTGAGAACCGTTTGTCTTCCGGGTCCGTCAGGCGTCCGAACGTACCGGCCTGAAGCTCGCTCATGCCCCACAGCTGGATGACCTTTCCCTCAGGCATGCGAGAGTCTATGGCGCTGGCTAGCGCTCGGGGCACGGTCGCGCCCGACAGGCACAGCAACCGGACCGAGGTTAAGTGGTCTGGGTGCAGCACTCCTTGCGCCTCAAACGGGGCGAAATGGGCCGGTGCCGCAAAAACATGGCTGGGCTTTGTGTTTTGCAGGTCCTCCAGCACGGTTTTTGGATCAAACGCAGGTAACAGGATTATTGCTGCACCGCTTGCCAGTGCCAAATGCACCGTGAACAAGCCGTAAAGGTGGCTCATCGGGGCCAACGAAAGAATGCGATCATCCTGCCCAACACCAAGTTCATGAGAGGACGACCGCGCGTTGTTGAGAAAACTGCGGTAGATATGGGGCACGCCCTTGGGCGCTGCTGTTGTTCCCGAAGTATATAGCAGCAGATAACGGTCATCGGTTGCCACTGGCACAGCATCGGCTGCAGATACCTGCGTCTGCATCAGATCTGACAGGCTGGAACAGCCATCCGGCACGGGCCCTGCGACAATGACATGGTTTAGCGCGGGTAACTGATCGCGAACGGACAAAATGTCTGCAGTACGGCTGTCCTTCGCGGCGTTTGTGGCAATAACCGCCTTGGCCGCCGAGTCTTTCAACAATTCACCCAGTTCTTTGCTGCGGTAGGGCATGTGCAACGTCTGAACAATCGCGCCACGGGCGGCGATGGCGAGAAACGCGATAACAAAGGCGCGTATATTGGGCAGTTGCACCGCAACCACGTCACCTTTGCCGATACCCAGCCCGGCCAATCCTGACTCAAGTGCCGATACCGCCGATGCCAGCTCGCCATAGCTCATGGCGCCGTCCATATCGACAAGCGCGGTGGCATCCGGGCGCAGGCTGGCTTGTGCGGCTAGCCAGTCGCCCAGAGTCTGATTGTTTTCAACGGTCATTGAACGTCCCTTTCCGCCATCCGGTCACTCTGAGGCAATATGTCTGCCGGGCGCAGCCTTGCGCTGCAAATCTTGAAGGCGCTCGCGGGATTTCTCGGCTTCGCGGAATACCTGCATCGCACCGGCCTCGTATTGTTTGGCCCAGGCGCGGCGGTTCACAGCACCATACCACGCGGCAGCTTGGTGCGTGAAATATGGATTCCACATATGCGGACGCCCGACTGCCACCAGATCGGCACGGCGTGTGTGCAGGATGGTGTTGACCTGCGCCGCTTCGGTGATGGCGCCAACTGCCATCGAGGCGATTTTGGGTACGTTGCGCACCGCCTCGGCCAGATGTGTCTGGAACATACGGCCATAAACCGGTTCCTGATCAGAGACAGTCTGGCCAGCCGACACATCGATCAGATCGCATCCTGCTGCGCTGAAGACTTCGGCGATGTGCAGCAGATCATTCTCTGACAGACCGCCTTCTTTCCAGTCGGTGCCCGAAACACGGATGGCCATCGGCCGTTCTGTGGGCCATGCGGCGCGCATTGCTTCGAACACCTCAAGCGGATATCGCATGCGATTTTCCAGGCTGCCTCCATAGTCATCAGTGCGGATATTGGTCAGCGGCGAAAGGAAGGACGCCAGCAGATAGCCATGGGCGCAGTGAAGTTCGATCATGTCGAACCCGGCCCGCGCGGCCCGTTCGGTCGCCTGCACGAACTCGGCCTTGATCCGGTCCATTCCGGTGCGGTCCAACTCGACCGGGACCTGATTTTCCCCATCAACCCATGGCAGGGGCGAGGCCGAAACCAAGGGCCAGTTGGACCCTTCATCGGCGATGGGGTAATCCATCTTCTCCCACCCCAATTGAGTTGAACCCTTCCGCCCTGCGTGGCCAAGCTGCAATGCAATCTTGGCGTCCGAGTGTTCATGAATGAACGCGACGATTTCCTTCCAATCGCTTTCATGCTGATCAGTCCACAGGCCCGGGCATCCCAGCGTGATCCGGGCGTCGGGGGATGGGCAAGTCATTTCCGTATAGATCAGGCCCATACCACCAGTCGCATGGCCACCATAGTGAACCTTGTGCCAATCGGTCAGATCGCCATTCGGCTTGGCAGAATATTGCGCCATTGGCGACATTACAACCCGGTTGCCGAGGCGCATATCCCGCAGTTTGAATTGCGAGAACATCGGTGTCGGACGTGTCTTCGTCAAATCCTCGCCCGTTTCACGCAGGTGACGCGCATACCATTCATCATCCGCTTTGCGCACAAACTCGGGGTCGCGGATAATCAGGTTGTCATAGGTAATCGACTTTGCCCGGCACATAACCACCATAGCGAACTGATAGGGTTCCATGTCCCAGGACCGGTCCATATGTTCGAACCAGGCCAGCGAAACATCGGCATTGTGTTGCGTGATTTGGCAGGGTGTCCGGCGCGCATCATCATAGGCCTTGAACGCTGCCTCGACATCCGTTTCGGCATGCTCCAACAGGGCGTCAGACAGGGATATGGCACATTCCATCGCCAACTTTGTTCCCGACCCGATGGAAAAATGCGCACTGGCCTTGGCGTCGCCCAAAATAACGATGTTGTCCGTGTACCAGTTCTCACAAAATACGCGGGGGAAGTTGCGCCAGTTCGACCTGTTCAGCATCAAAGGATGCCCTTGCAGCTCCTCAGCGAATATTTGTTCGAGCTTGCGCTTTGATCCTTCTTCATCAAAATCTTCAAATCCGTGCCCGGCCCATGTGGCTTCGTCCATCTCGAACACCCAAGTCGAGTGGTCTTTTTCATATTGGTAGCAATGGGCAACCACGTACCCATGTTCGGTTTCGCGGAAGAAGTAGTTGAATTCTCCCATAGGTCGGGTTGAACCCATCCAGCAGAACTTGTTGGATTTCCAGACAACCGAAGGCTGGAACGCCTCTTTATACTGCTCGCGGATCGCGGAATTGACGCCATCGCCGGCAATGATCACGTCGGAATCGGCAAACTGGGATTTCAAATTTGCCGCATCAATCTCGGCTCCGAACGTCATTTCGACGCCAAGTTCAACGCAGCGCTCTTGCAAAATGCGCAACAGGGTGTGGCGTGAGGTTCCGCAAAAACCGTTCCCGGCACAGCGCATCTCATGCCCTTTGAAGTGAACTGCGACATCATCCCAATAGGCGAACTCACCCCGGATGCGTTCAAATACCTGCTTATCGCGGCTTAGAAACTCATCCAGCGTTTCGTCCGAGAAAACGACGCCAAAGCCAAATGTGTCATCGGCCTGATTGCGCTCGAACACTTCTACGGTCCAGTCCGGTCGTGCCTTTTTGGTCAATAACGCTGTGTACAAGCCACCGGGACCGCCGCCGATAATCGAGATCTTCATGAGCACGCCTCATCATTTCCTTTAAGCTTGAAATTATGGTTTAGCACATTTTTCGAACATATCTAGAAAAAAAGCTCAGTTGTGGTACGAAGGAGGAAACTGAAGCTGAAAAAGATGATACGGACATGAATGAAAGCGGTGTCAAAGACAGTATCGAAGATCGGGACCCGCCAGAGTATCACCTTGCTGTGCTGAACCAAAAAATCCGAGAAATGATGAACCTTGTCGTGCGTCCATTCGGGTTGAAGTTGACGGAGTGGCGGATTCTACAGTGCCTGCGACAGTTGAACACCCTGACGATCAACGACCTTTCAGAAATGGCGGTGATAGAACGAACTGTCACCAGCCGCTTGGTTGACAAATTGGTCGCACGGGAGCTGGTGGAAAAGACCAGTTTGCCGAATGACCGCCGTTCTATTCAGGTGGTTCTGACCAAAGCCGGTGCGCGGCTGGTTGATGAATGTGATGCAGCGGTTGCCTCAGCCCGAGGCGAGCTGTTTGCAGGGTTAAGTCAGAAGAACCTTCAAGCCTTCAATGCAACGCTTGTGCAGTTGCAGCAAAACGCGGCAACCGTTTTTCGCTCAAGAAGCGGTGGTGGCTTTGCTTCAACCCCTCAACCTAGGAAGACAGGTAACAGGTAACAGGTTAGAACCTGCGTCCAGTGTTGCGCGACAGAATGAGCGATTGCTCCGCCATAGGCGCAGTCAAAATTGCCGCTGAAAACATCAATTGGCGAATGATCCGTTACATCCAGCAAGACAATACCACATTGATTCTTTCGGTTTGCTTCAGTATTGATAGTTTAGGCATTAACATTTAATGCTGTATTTAATTCGCGATATCCAAAACAGGCGGCCTACGGTGACAAAAAGCCAGCATTTCTGCGGCTATGTCAGCGTAATATCCGGGAAAATGTCAGGGAAATGAAATTGGAAACAGGCCCTTCTCAACCCGGCGATGGCAAAGAGAAACTGCGGCTATGGCTCAGGTTCCTCAAAACGTCCCGCATGATCGAAGCGCAGATCAGAACCAATCTGAAACGCGAATTTAACACCACTCTGCCTCGGTTCGACGTTATGGTTGCGCTTTCGCGGCATATGGACGGGCTGAAGATGAGCCAGATTTCAGATGTGCTACGGGTATCGAACGGAAATGTTACCGGCATCGTCGATCGGTTGACCAGCGAAGGGCTGGTGGAACGCACTGCAGTCGAAGGGGATCGTCGGGCATTGCGAGTTTGCCTGACCGAACGCGGCTTGCAGGAGTTCGAACGGCAAGCCGCAGCGCATAAATGCTGGATCGACGAATTGCTTCAGGACGTCAGCACCGATGAAGCAGAACATCTGGAAGAGCATCTGCTGGGTTTCATTCAGGGGATGGAGGCGCGGCAGGCTCGGTAATCACTGGATCTCCACCAGCCCTGAGCCCCTCAGACACGTTTCAAGCCGGTCTGATCCACGGAATATCCGGCTGTACCGGCATAACCTTTCACAATGGCCTCAAGCTGGGCGTGGCTCATCACATCCTCGATTTTGTTGAACGTGGTCGGGCACAGCTTTTCCACCTCATCAATGACACGTTCGGGGCCACCTTTGCGATTCAATCGAACTATTTCCGCGGTCTTTGGGCGTCGTTCCTGATCATAACGGTACAAAGCCTCGCGCGGATGTGGCGCACTGACCAATGCGTCACTTAAGAAACGCGCATCCAGTATGGCCTGCGACGCCCCGTTCGAGCCGACCGGATACATGGGATGCGCCGCATCACCCAAAAGCGTGATCCGACCGTGGGTCCAGCGTGGCAGCGGATCGCGGTCGGCCATCGGATATTCGAAAACCGCAGGCGTCGCGCGCACCAACCCTTCCAGATCAAAACCGGGCACCGAAAACCGTCTGGCATGTGGTAAAACCGTGCTAAGCGGCACCATCTTGGACCAGCTGTTTTCGGGGGGCGAGGTTTTCTCGCCATCGGCAACACGTACGGCGACGACCCAGTTCATTAGTTGCTTGCCGTCCACGGGTTTTGATATCGGATAAAGCGCCAGCTTGCCCGACATCCCCCCGGCGATCACCATGGTTTGCCCATCTTCCCAGATCGGCCATTCCACCGCGCCACGCCACATGGCCACCCCATTCCAACTGGGTGGACCTTCGTTTGGATAGAAAGCCTTGCGACCGGCACTATGGATGCCATCTGAACAGATCAGAATCTCACCGCGTTCAACACGGCTCGGTCCACCTTCGATGCTGTCGCGGAACTGAACGGTTACCCCACCTTCGTCCTGAAAGAACCCGGCCAATTGTGCTCCGGTTGCGACCGCATCAGGGCCCAAGCGTTCGATCACCGCATCAAATAGAACTTTCTGTAGGCGCCCGCGATGGATCGAAAATTGTGGAATGTCGTGCCCCGCGTAGGTGCCACGCAACTCGGTCCAGACAGCCTGTCCTTGCTTGGTGATGTATCGCAGCTCGCGCGTGCGAACGCCAACGTCGTCCAACCGATCCAGCAGATCAAGCTCGGCCAGTTCACGAATGGCGTGTGGCAACGTGTTGATGCCAACGCCAAGCTCTCGCACTTCCTTCGCCCGTTCGAACAGTCGCGATTTGATGCCTCGCTTATGAAGCATCAATGCGGTTGTCAGCCCGCCGATACCTGCGCCCGCGATAAGAACTTTCATAAGTTGCCCTTTCTTATGCGTCTTCCGGGGGTAAAAAGTCGATCTCGTGTTCAGCAGACAGCGCAACCAGATTCGCCGGGTCGGGATTTGGCCCAAGATTGTGGATCGCCCAGAACAGGTCATACAATCTGCGCGCGGGTGAAACCCAAAACAGCGTTTTAATCGTGGTATCCGTCTTGTTGAAGATACCGTGCGGTGTCCCGCGCGGCATGTGCACCAGATCACCCGGTTCTGCGAAGCGTTCGGCCCCGTCGAGAATGAAATCGAACCGCCCTTCCAGGATATACAGGAACTCATCTTGTGTTGGGTGGATATGGGGCGGCACAAAGGTTTCCGGCGGGAAAGTCGCGTGCCATGAAAACGAGGACTCGCACAGCTGTTTGGGAACGTAGGTCTGACCAAGGATGTCCCAGCTGATCCCTTCAATTCCGTCGCGGGCGGGCATAATCCCGGCAGGCATCTCATTCATGGCATCTTCCTTCCTGTTTTAGTTTTTCATTAATGTCCCAAATGATGTCACCTGCGATCAGAGGTGCATGTAAGAATTCACAACCTCCATGTCGTTTGTCAGGGCTTCAGTTGTCCCGGACCAGACCACCTCGCCCTTGTTCAAAAGGGTGTGGTGGTCCACGAATTTCGACATTGCCGCGATGTCCTTATCGATCAGCAGGATCGCCAGGCCTTCGGCCTTGAGTGCTGCCAGTTTTTCCCAGATCTCCTTACGGATCAGGGGTGCAAGACCTTCTGTCGCCTCATCCAGGATCAAAAGGGACGGGTTGGTCATCAATGCCCGACCAATGGCAAGCATCTGCTGTTCGCCGCCGGACAGCTGGGACCCCAGATTGACCTTTCGTTCCTCAAGACGCGGGAAGAAGTCATAGACCTTGCGCAAGGTCCAATTCCCGCGCGAGCGGGCAAAAGCGCGCAAATTTTCTTCGACCGTCAGCGTCGGAAAAATCCGGCGTCCTTCGGGAACCAAACCGACCCCGGCCCGTCCGACCTTGTAAGCGGCAAGCCCGGTGATGGGGTGACCGTCAAACCGGATCTCTCCGGCCTGAGGCTTCAACAGACCCATGATCGAGCGCACGGTTGTGGTTTTGCCCATTCCGTTGCGCCCCATAAGGGTTGCCGCCTCACCACGTTCCAGTTTCAGGTCGACCCCGAACAGAATTTGCGAATAGCCATAGCCCGCTTCAAGGCCTTTGAGTTCCAGCAGGCTCATACTGCCTCCTCTCCCAGATAGGCCGCGCGGGCCTGTGGGTCGCTGCGCACCTGTTCCGGCGTGCCTGCTGCAATGATCTGACCACTTTCCAACACCGAAATGCGATCCGCCATGCTAAAGACGGCCTCCATGTCATGTTCTACCATCAGCAGCGGCACCTGTGCCTTCAGGCTTCGCAAGGTATCAACCAGTTCTTCGCTTTCAGCCCGGCCCAGACCCGCCATCGGCTCGTCTAAAAGTAAAGCATCGGGGTTTGTGACCACTGCCATGGCAAGCTCTAATAGCCTGTGTTCTCCGTGCGACATGTCCGCACCGCGTGCGTCTTTTCGTGCCCCCAAACCAATCATGTCCAATGCATCAGCTGCCTTTGCATTCAGCCCGGAATCGGACGCGGCAATGCGCCAGATTCCCATGCCACCCCCGTCACTGGATTGTGCCGCGAGCGCCACGTTCTCCAGCGCAGAAAAATCTGGAAAGATCGAAGTGATCTGGAATGTGCGCCCCAACCCCGCCGCCGCGCGTTGGTGCATTGGAAGGTCGGAAAGATCCCGACCATTCAGAGTAATTCGCCCAGACTCGGCTGGCAGAATACCTGTAATCAGATTGATTAGCGTCGTTTTGCCTGCGCCATTCGGCCCGATCAGCGCGTGGCATTCCCCAGTGTGCAGCTCTAGCGTCACATCGCGCGTGACCTTCAGAGACCCAAATGATTTCGAAAGCCCCTCAACTGTCAAAACGGCGCTCATCCGGTCGCCCTCTTGTTTTTGAGTAATCCTGCAAGTCCGCCTTTCGAAAACAACACGATCAGAACCAGAAGGGGTCCGAAAATCAGCCGCCAATCATGGGTGATCTGCGACAGGATTTCTTCGATCAAAACGACAAAGAGCGCGCCCAGCAGGGGGCCGTTCCGTGTTGCCAATCCCCCCAGAACAACCATGATGATCAAATGTCCCGAAATCTGCCACGACGTGGTTGAGGGGCTGATGAATTCAGCTTGGCAAGCCAACAAAAAGCCCGCGACACCTGCAAGCATCCCCGAGATGACATAGGCAATCAGACGGTAAACGAAGACGTTATATCCTAATGATCCCACACGCGTTGGGTTTTGCTTGGCAGCCCTCAACACGCGCCCGAACCGCGACATCGCCAGTCGCCACACGAAAAACCATATCAGCGCCAACAGCACGAGAGTCGAGTAAAATAGGCCCGATCCTGTTTGAAACAGGTACATCCCGAACACTTCGGGCGTGTCCCACAGTGTCAGCCCGTCATCTCCGCCGTAGTAGGACAATGAGGTCAGCGAGAAATACACCATTTGTGCAAAAGCCAACGTGATCATGATGAAATAGACACCCGTGGTCCGCAGCGAAATCGCCCCTGTGATCAAGGCGAAAGCACCTGAAATCAAAAGGACAAGGGCAAGGATTGGGAAAGCGCCATACACACCTTCTTGCAGGGCGATGCCGGTGACATATGCCCCAATCCCCAAAAATACCGCGTGCCCGAAACTGACCATTCCGCCATAGCCCAACACCAGGTCCAGCGAGATGGCCGCAATGGCAAAGATCATAGCCTTGATCACGAGGCTCAGCATATAATCACCGCCCAAAATCGGGCTGAGTAACGGCATAATTGCTAACAAACCAAGAACGATCAGGCCAATCATCAAGGACCGATCCAACGGTCCGCGGTTTACAGGGGCCAGGTCCGGCACGGGAAGTTCGCTCATCTCGCGCCCCCTTGCGCCGGAAACAGACCTTGTGGTTTGAAAAACAGGATAGTGGCCATGAACAGGTAAATCAGCATCGAGGCAATTGAAGGACCAATTTGATTTGCGGCAGAGGCATCGAAGATTAGCCCCATGGCATCGGTCGCTATCGTCCGGCCCAACGTATCAAGAACGCCGACCAGAAGGGCCGCAATGAAGGCTCCCCGGATCGAACCGATGCCACCGATGATGATCACCACGAAAGCGACGATCAAAAGATTGTCACCCATCCCCGGCTCAATGGTGAAAATTGGCGCTGCCAGTGCTCCCGCCAGCCCGGCCAGCATCGCGCCAAAACCGAAGACGATCATGAACAGGCGGCTGATATTTACACCAAGCGCATTCACGGTTTCCGAGTCGCTTGCCCCGGCCCGGATCAACATGCCGACACGGGTTTTTGTGACGATCACATACAGACAGAGCGCAACAAAAAGACCGATGGCAATCAGCGCAAGCCGATAAACCGGGTATTTCAGGTTTTCTGTCAGTTGGATCGAACCCGACAGGATTTCAGGTGTCGGCAAAGTCAATGTGCCGGGCCCCCAGATCACCTTAACCAGTTCGTTGACGAACAGAATAATGCCAAAAGTCGCCAGAACCTGGTCCAAGTGGTCTCGTGTGTATAGATGTCGAAAGATTAGCTCTTCCAACAGCAGTCCAAGAACCAGAGCGGTGACCAACCCCAGGGCCAAAGCCGCCAGAAAGTGATTGGTCCAGCTATAATACATGAAGGTCAGATAGGCACCGATCATGTATTGGACGCCATGGGCAAGGTTGATGAAGCCCATGACGCCAAACACAAGTGTCAGGCCAGCGGCGATCAGAAACAGCAGAACGCCGAACTGAACGCCATTGAGCAGTTGGATGAGCAGAATAGTCGAGTTCATCGGATGCAGCCCAGCCTGACGGGATCGCTCACTTCATTTTGCAGTCTTGGGCAAAGCTGTCTGAGTAGTCTTCGAACACCTTTGACTCTACTTCAGTCCAGAATTTGCCGTCTTCGCGCTGCGCAACGCGTAGCAGATAGAAGTCCTGAATTGGGAAGTGGTTGTTGTTAAACGCGAAGTTACCGCGCAGCGATTCAAAATCTGCAGCCTCCAAGGCTTCGCGCAAAGCGTCTTTGTCTTCAAGGTTACCGCCAACCGCACGTACCGCGCTGTCGATCAGCAGCGCCGCGTCATACGCCTGCATCGCAAATCCGCCAGGGATATAGCCGTACTTCTCTTCGAAGCGGGTTACGAATTCCTGACTTCTGGGCAGATCGAGGCTGGGTGCCCAGCTTGTTGCTCCGAAAAAGCCCAATGCAGCATCTTGCTGAGCGGGCAACGTGGCCTCATCGACAGTGAAAGCCGACAAGAAGGTCATTTTGTCAGCCAAACCAGACTCGCGATACTGTTTGACAAATCGCACGCCCATGCCGCCCGGCATAAAGGTGAACAACGCCTCGGCCCCGGCTTCGGACATCTCCGCAATCTCAGCCGAGAAATCCTGATGCCCCAGCGGCGTGTAGACCTCGTTCGTAATCTCACCCTCGTAGAACTTCTTGAACCCTTCGACCGCATCACGCCCAGCCTGATAGTTGGGCGTCATCATGAACACGCTCTTGATCCCCTGATCTTGCGCATGCTTGCCCAGAACTTCGAAATTCTGGTTGTTCTGGTAAGAGGTTGAAAAGAAGAACGGGTTGCAATTACGCCCGGCCAAGGTCGACGGCCCTGCGTTCGGGCTGATCAGAAATGTCTCGGACTTAGTCACCGGCTTGACGATCGCGCCCAGCACGTTCGAGAACACAGTCCCAACGACAAAATCGACCTCATCCCGTTCAAGCAGACCTTTGACCCGAGTCAACGCAACTTCGGGCTTTAACTCGGAATCGACGACGAAAACCTCGGTCGAAACACCGCCGACCTCACCGTTCATATCTTCGACGGCAAGACGAAATGCGTCTTCAACCTGTTTCCCCAAAACGGCTGGCGGACCTGACAGCGGTACGACAACCCCGATCTTGAGATCCTGCGCCAGTGCCGGACCGATCATCGACGCAGCGCACGCGGCTGCATATAGTATTTTTTGCATTTCTTCCTCCCGTTCAATTCAAGGTCCCCGGCTGCTTGGCGACGAAGGCATGATAAGCCTGAACTTGCGCCCCGAACCCTGTTGCCCGGGAAAATCGGCGGCCAGCTTCCTGCGTTTGCGTCTTCGTCGGTCTCAGCTCTGTCTGGGTATTGGCAGGCGCTCTGCTGAAGGCCCGCTGATCTCGCTCCTCTATTTTAAGCTAGAATATTTTAAGCATGCTTTCAACAAAAACACACGCGCAAGAACTTTCGTTGGTACGATGATCCGCGACACTGGTTGGGAACACAATATCCATTCGCCGCAACACATCGATACCCGCCAAATCCCAGGCGATATCCTCAAAAAGCATCTTGGCCCTCCTTCTGCCACCCAACGACTCAAATATTACTTTATACATAAAATTTCAATCTTGAAATAAATAACCTTTTGCGCCAAAATAGCCGCAAGAATGTTGGAGGCCGATGACAAATGACAAATTCAGACCTCCTGGGCCGAATTCGCCGACGCGCCTCGACGGGCGGTGACACCCAATGAGGCGCGTGCTTGTAACCGGGGGCGGTACCGGGCTTGGCCTGGCGGTAGCAAAAGCCTTTTCGGATGCCGGTGACGCTGTGACCATCACGGGTCGCCGTGCTGACGTACTGGAAACGGCGGCGCAGGGGCGGCCGATCAGCTGCCGCACGGCGGACGTGACACGGGAAGAAGACGTTGCCGCGCTTTTTGAAACACCCTTTGATGTGGTGGTTGCCAATGCGGGCGGCGGCGGATCGTCCAAGCTGGCCAATACATCGCTGGCGGAGTGGAATGCCACCCTGCTGGTGAATATGACCGGAACCTTCCTGACCTTTCGCGAGGCATTGACGACGATGCCGGACGGCGGGCGACTAATTGCGATGGCTTCAACCGCATCGTTACAGGGTAATGCCGCAATCCCGGCCTATACCGCTGCCAAACACGGCGTTTTGGGGTTGGTACGGTCCGTGGCACAGGACGTGGCACGGCGCGGTATCACATGCAATGCGGTCTGCCCCGGTTTTGCCGATACTGATTTGGCCGACACCGCCATCAAAGGGTTGATGTCACGCTTTGGGATGGATCGTGATGCAGCGACACAAAAGGTGGTTTCAGGCAATCCGCAAGGCCGCTTGATCGATCCGTCCGAGGTGGCAGGCACCGTGATGTTTCTGGCTTCACAGGCTGCGGCCTCGATCAACGGGCACGCGCTGGCCATTTCCGGCGGTGAGGTATGAAAATGATGTGTGACACGCGCGCGATGCGATCCAAGCAGGAGCTGACATGACGCTGGCAGAGACAAAACACTTTCGATGCGACATCCGGGACGGTATCGCACGCATTGCTCATGACCGACCTGATCGAAAGAACCCCTTCACATTCGATAGCTACGCCGAGCTACGCGACTGGTTCCGTGCCCTCGCCTATTCCGATGATGTGCACGTCGTGGTCATTTTGCCCAATGGCGGCAATTTCAGTTCGGGTGGGGATGTGCACGACATTATCGGCCCGCTGACCCGGATGACGATGAAAGAACTTCTGGCCTTCACCCGCATGACCGGCGATTTGGTCAAGGCGATGATCCATTGCGGTAAACCCATCATCGCGGCGGTCGATGGCGTCTGCGCCGGGGCTGGGGCGATCATGGCGATGGCATCAGACCTGCGGCTGGCCACACCAGACGCCAAAACTGCCTTTCTGTTCAACCGCGTGGGGCTGGCCGGGTGCGACATGGGGGCCTGTGCCATGCTGCCCCGGATCATCGGACAGGGGCGCGCAGCCGAGTTGCTGTATACCGGTCGTGCCATGAGCGCCGAGGAAGGTGCCAACTGGGGTTTTTTCAACCGTATTGTGGGGGCCGAGAGCCTTGAAACCGAAGCCATCACACTGGCCGAACGGATTGCGTCGGGGCCGACCTTCGCCAACTCCATGACAAAAACGATGCTGGCGCAGGAATGGAACATGAGTCTGGATCAGGCCATCGAGGCCGAAGCACAGGCACAGGCGATCTGCATGCAAGGCAAGGATTTCCAGCGGGCCTACACCGCGTTCGTGGCCAAGGAAAAACCAGTGTTCGAGGGCGACTGATGGCGGATCGTTCCTTTCTTGACTGGCCCTTCTTTAACCCGGACCACCGGGACTGGGCCGCGCAGGTGGAAGAGTTCGCCGGCTCGCTGGACATTGATCATGGCGATACCGATGCCGCTTGCCGGAATTTGGTCAAGTCGCTGGGATCTGCGGGTCTGCTGGCCCCAACTTCGTCTGACGATGGCAGTTTTGATGTCCGCCGCCTGTGTCTGGCCCGCGAAATTCTGGCGCGACATGACGGGTTGGCGGATTTCTCATTTGCCATGCAAGGGCTGGGCACCGGCGCGATTACACTGTTTGGCACGGATGACCAGAAATCTGCTTGGCTACCAAAAACCCGAGCGGGCCAGGCCATCTCGGCTTTTGCGCTGACCGAACCCAACTCGGGTTCGGACGTAGCTGCCTCTCAGCTGACCGCCACGCCGGATGGGCAGGGCTTTGTTCTGAATGGTGAAAAGACGTGGATCTCAAACGGCGGGATCGCGGATGTCTATACCTTGTTCGCCCGTACAGGCGAAGCGCCAGGGGCGCGGGGCCTTTCGGCGTTTATCGTGACACCCGACATCGCCGGTTTCGAAGTGGTCGAGCGGCTGGACACCATCGCCCCCCACCCGCTTGCCCGGTTGCGGTTCACAGATGCGCGCCTGCCCGCGTCTGCCATGCTGGGGGCACCCGGTCAGGGTTTCAAGATTGCGATGTCTGTACTGGATGTCTTTCGCTCGACCGTGGCCGCCGCCGCGCTGGGATTTGCCCGGCGTGCATTGGACGAAGCCCTGGGTCGTGTCACGACCCGCAAGATACAAGGCGTACCGCTGGCTGAGCTGCAAATGGTACAAGGACATATCGCCAGCATGGCGCTGGATATCGACGCCACCGCCCTGCTGACGTATCGCGCCGCCTGGACACGCGACACAGGAGCGCCCCGTATCACGCGCGAGGCGGCAATGGCCAAGCTGTTCGCCACCGATCAAGCGCAACAGGTCATCGATTCCGCCGTACAATTGTTTGGCGGAGATGGCGTGCGTTCGGGCACAACAGTTGAATCGCTTTATCGTGAAATCCGCGCCCTGCGCATCTATGAGGGCGCAAGCGATGTGCAGAAAGTCATCATCGCGCGGCAGGTTCTCAGTACCTTTGAAGGGGGATAGGGAATGCTTGGTCCATCAGCCCATATCGATACATTCGCACGGGATAACCTGCCATCGCAGGCAAGCTGGCCCGATTTTCTTCTGGGCGGTTTCGACTATCCAGACCAGCTGAACGCGGCGGTTGAGTTGACGGATGCGATGGTCGGCAAAGGGTTCGGGGATCATGTGGCCCTGATCGGCAATCAACGCCAGCGCACTTATAAGGAACTCACTGACTGGACCAACCGGCTGGCCCACGCGCTGGTCGAGGACCTTGGGGTTAAACCCGGAAACCGCGTGTTGATCCGGTCTGCCAACAACCCGGCCATGGTAGCGGCCTGGCTGGCAGCGACCAAAGCAGGTGCAGTGGTCGTCAACACGATGCCGATGCTGCGTGCGGGCGAGTTGACCAAGTATGTCGATACCGCCGAAATCACGCATGCATTGTGCGACACCCGCCTGATGGACGAGATGACCAAATGTGCCAAGCACAGCCGGTTCCTTAAAACCGTTGTCGGTTTTGACGGCACCTCGAACCATGATGCCGAACTGGACCGGCTGGCGCTTGAAAAGCCGGTCAAGTTTGATGCGGTCGAAACCAGTCAGGACGACGTGGCGCTGCTGGGCTTCACATCGGGCTCGACCGGGCAGCCCAAAGCAACGATGCATTTCCATCGCGACCTGCTGATCGTCGCTGATGGTTATGCGCGTGAGGTTCTGGGCGTGACGCCCGATGACGTCTTTGTCGGCTCTCCTCCATTGGCCTTTACATTCGGGCTGGGCGGGCTGGCGATCTTTCCGCTGCGCTTCGGGGCCACCGCGACGCTACTGGAACAAGCCGCGCCACCGCAGATGATCGAGATCATCGAGAAATACAGGGCCACCGTCTGCTTTACCGCACCAACCGCTTATCGGGTGATGTTGCAGGCGATGGATGACGGGGCGGACCTGTCCTCGTTGCGGGCCGCCGTATCGGCCGGGGAGACCCTGCCCGCCCCGATCTATGATGATTGGATAAAACGGACCGGAAAGCCGATGTTGGACGGGATCGGCGCCACCGAAATGCTACATATCTTCATCTCGAACCGCTTTGACGATCACCGCCCGGCTTCGACTGGAAAACCTGTATCCGGGTATGAGGCAAAAGTGATTGGCCCGGACGGCGAAGAACTTCCCGATGGCGTGGCCGGTCGACTGGCGGTGCGCGGCCCCACCGGATGCCGGTATCTGCGCGGTGACCGGCAGGGCGAATATATAATGGATGGCTGGAACATCACCGGTGACAGCTTTGTACGCGATGCTCAGGGACGGTACCACTTTGCCGCCAGAAACGACGATATGATCATCTCAGCGGGATACAACATTGCAGGGCCCGAGGTTGAGGCAGCACTGCTTTCCCATCCTGCCGTTTCTGAATGCGCGGTCATCGGCACCCCTGATCCTGATCGCGGCGAAATCGTTGAAGCGCACGTCGTGCTGAACGCAGGATACCAATCGGATCAGGCAATGACCGATGCATTGCAAACGCATGCCAAAAACACCATAGCACCTTACAAATACCCGCGCTCGATCCGGTATCGCCCGACCTTGCCCAAAACAGCGACCGGCAAGATTCAGCGTTTCCGGCTGAAAGAGGCGCAGTGATGATATTTGAGATGAAACAGAAGGTTCTGTTCAAACATTGCGACCCGGCGGGCATTGTCTTTTACCCCCGGTATTTCGAGATGATGAATGACTGCGTCGAAGCGTTTTTCGACGAAGCCCTACAAGTCCCTTTTGAAACCCTGCACAAATCCGGCAACGGGTCACCCACCGCCCAGATCGAGACGCGTTTTGCGCGCCCCAGTTATCACGGAGATCACCTTGTCCTGCAGCTCTGCCTCTCGCGTGTTGGATCACGATCTGCCACCTACCGGATGAAAGCACTGTGCGCAAACGAGACCCGGTTCGACACAACCGCGACACTGGTTCACGTGGACAGCGATGGAAAATCTACGCCTTGGCCTGACCATATGCGCAGCCGAATGAAAGAATACGAGGACCAATTGAATGACACATAAAGTGATCCACCCCGATGGCTGGCTGCCAGCCAAAGGCTATGCAAACGGAATGCTGGCCAAAGACGGCACCCTGCATATCGGCGGACAAATCGGTTGGGATGGAAACAAAGAATTCGTCAGTGATGATTTCATCGGGCAGATGCGGCAAGCCCTGATGAACATCCGCGCCATTGTCGAAAGCGCGGGCGGTCGTGTCGAGGACGTAACTCGCCTGACCTGGTTCGTGACCGACAAAGGTGAATATGTGGCCGCGCAACGGGCCGTGGGCGAAGCCTATCGCGAGGTTTTCGGCAAACATTTCCCGGCCATGTCCATGCTGGTTGTTGCCGGTCTGGTTGAAGACCGGGCAAAGGTCGAAATCGAAGCCACGGCACATCTGGGCTGATTTCGTCGGTGTTGTCACCGCTCTTGTCGTTCCCCTGTTTCACAACTGGCCGTCAACAACTTGACAATACAGAGTTACCCGTTGGGCACTGCCAGTTTTTCGACTATTTACTCTGACCGTCATAGTGCAGGTCGACCAGCCAAAGTGAACCATTACGTCTGACGGTGAACTTGAAATCCGTCTTACCCTCGTTCAACCCTGCGTGTAGCAGAGCTGCAATCGTGTTCGGCCCATCAATGCTTTCATCTGACGGAAAATAGCTGGTGATTTGGTCGTTCGGTTTCAGAGTTGTGTCGTCATTCAGACCTTGCGGGATATGGGCCACGCTTGTAACCCAATTGCCGGTATCGGCATAACGGCTTTGAAACATAATACCATTCGACAAGGTTGTATCCTGGACGACATTCAACACAACGTCACGCGTGACAACGCCATCCCGAGGGTCAGTAAGGCCCAATGTGACGCGTAATGTTCCGTCTTCCGAAGGCTCGGCTCCAGCATTGCGTAGCGTTTCGCTGATCGCGCCGATCTCTTCGATATCCATCCCGTCGACCGTGTCGATACGCAGGCCGGCGCGAACCCATGCAGGGGCAGACGCAGCCACAAACTCAACTGTGTCGAGTTGATCCGCGGACGCCGCAAAGGGCAAATGAACGTTCCATTTCGAAACGACCCCGGTCTGATCGACGCTTGGGATTGGATCAGGTGTGGCCTCAGTCTCAACCGCGGCAAGTGCAGCAGCTTCCTTTTGCGCCTCTAACTTGGCGCGCTCTTCAGCCTTGGCGACCGCGCTTGCGCGGGCCGCCGCCTCGGCCTGAGATTTGGCCAAAGTTTCTGCCTGAGCTTTTGCCTGAGCCAAGGCACGTGCCTCTGCCTCAGCGGCTGCAGCAGCACGTGCTTCTGCTTCGGCCTGGGCTTTCGCCAAAGCCTCAGCCTGCGCTTCCGCTTGTGCCAAAGCGCGCGCCTCGGCCTCAGCGGCTGCTGTGGCACGTGCTTCTGCTTGGGCTTGAGCTATCGCCTGAGCATTCGCTTGGGCTTCTGCCTCTGCCCGGGCGCGGGCCTCTGCCTCAGCGGCCTCATTGGCACGCGCTTCGGCTCGGGCTGCGGCTTGGGCTGCGGCTTCTGCTTCAGCGCGCGCGGCGATTTCTGCCTGCGCTCGCGCTTCCGCTTCGGCCAATCGAGCCTCGGCTTCAGTCGCCCTTGCTGTGGCATCCGCAACGGCAGCAGCCGCGGCCGCTGCCTCCGCTTCGGCTTGAACGCGTGCTTGCGCCTCGGCTGCCAAGACATCTTCTTGCGTTACCTGTGGTTCAGCGGGTGATAGAATATTGCCATTGGAAAGGACCGCGGCTATCGCGCCAACAAATCCAAGTGCAAGCACCGCGCCGCCTATCAGCCAACGCTTGCTACCGCCTGATGAAGAGACGGCAATCTTAACGTCTTGCTCCATCGTCGGGGCCTCGGCAACACGACCTATCGCGTCAAGCCACTCATCAGCAGTCTGAAAACGATCCTTTGGCAAGGCGGACATGGCTTTGTCCAACGCTTCCAGAAAGACGTCATCGTATTTATCAAAACGCCCCTGAAGAGGTTTGCAGGGATCGGGCTTTTGCTCGGCTATCGCCGAAACCCTGGTCTGGCTGTCCGGCGCACGCTCTCCGGTGATCACGTGATAAAATGATGCTGCCAATGCGTAGAGATCGCTATAAGCTCCCTGTACACTATTCTTGACATAGAATTCCTGTGGGGAATAGCCGTCCTTGACCGCACGCAGCGCCGATAAAACGCGATCGGTTTTCCTGTTCTGCTCACGCGCGGCCCCGAAGTCAATCAGCACCGGCACCTTGTCTGGTCCAACCAAGATATTGTCGGGCGAAATATCCCGATGCAGCATCCCCTGCTTGTGCATGTAGGCGACCGCATCCAATATTTGCCTGAGGATAGACATGACATCGGCTTCGTCTAGCTGCGTTTCCGTGTTTTCAATCGCATCCAGAAGATCAGGGCCTTCGACAAAATCCAGAGCCATATAGGCAGTGTCGTTGTCTTCAAAGACCTGATGGACACCGACGATATTCGGGTGATCCATCTGTGAAAGGCGCTGCGCCTCGCGGATAAAGTGCCGAACAATTTGACGAAGATCTTGCGTGTGTGTGGGCGTTCGTGCTGTCACGAGCGCATTTTTTCGACGCGCAAACATACTTGGAAAGCACTCTTTGATCACCACCTTGCGTTTGAGGCTGTCAAAGGCGAGATAGGTAATCCCGAAGCCACCGCTGTTCAGATAGCTATCAATTTTGTACTGGCCATGCAGCAGTTCGGTCCGTGCAGGGAGATTGTCCGCGGAAAAGTCGCCAGTCATCTGATCTATCTCTTCATGATCAGTTTTTACCAGTTTCATTACGTTGCCCATGGCTCACCCAGTCTGCTGTTCTTCCAACACTGTGTCAGGAAATTCTCAAAACCCGATCACAGCTTGTGCTTGTTACAAACTCAACTAATAGGAGAATATGTCTAAAACGTGATGTAGTTAGAGATTCTCTGCCTGTCCCAGATCCGCAAAACCCGCAATGGCTCGGCTTGAATGGCCAACCAACCCGCAAATTGCTCCTTAGCAATCCAGTCGAACCGGCAACGCCGTGTTATCCGGCTGCCAGATTTGAGGCGATGCAGGACGAACGAATTTCGCGAGAATAATAGCGGCGCATATTATTCACTAACTGTGAAAATGTTTCGACCGGACGATTGGAACTCATGAATGTGTCCTGATCGATCAATGTCTCAACCGGGGTGCGGATCGACATCACGGTCTTATACCCTCCCACAATCTCCAGCGCCTGAACCACACAGTCATAGTCGACCTCGTCCCCTTCGCAGGATTCGCAATAGCGTTTCACGATATTCAGATAGCTATCGGTTTCGCTGATACGGGCGATATTGTCGTTTAGGAGCACCAGATTTACGCTCTCAGACAATTCCGAGCCGCGGCCCAGCATTACAGTCGTGAACTGGTTGGCCTCATCGGAAAAATGCTGATTGAGATTCAACAGGCGCGCGAGCCGTTTCAGTCCCAGCAAGCCTGAAACTCGTTTGGGATTGGTTTCCTCCACAAATGCCCGCATGGTGATCGCTTTGTTTTCGCGCGCCATGTAAGCCTCAATCCATTTGAGGAAACCCGCATCGGACAGGCCATAGTTGTCTGAAGGCATTGAATTGATCAGATCAAAACGACCGTTATTCAGCGTGTTCCACAATACATATTCCGCACCTTCAACCTCACCATAAGACTGCAATGCCAATGCATTGCTGATTGGTTGACGGCCAACGCGATATCCGAAGATGGCTTCGCCTGCTTCCTTCAGGCTGGGATCGGTCAGAGCAAGCAACCAGCTTACGGTTCCTTTGTCGGGGTCGTGCGCGCGAAGAAGCTCGTCGCGTTTTGGGTGGTTTACCAGATAGTCAGAAAAACCGCCTGGAACCGTGTCGCGGTCAATTTGTCCGAGGATCATCTGCGCCGAACTGTTCCCCTGACTGGCCGCTTCCGACAGACCCTGCACGCCAGTGGCCTCGTCGCCATTAAGCCAGGTGTCTACGGCAGAATTGTATGGCTCATCCTGAGCAGCAGCTGCCCCTGATAGGTGCAGTAGGAAAACATTGGCCAATATTACGAGCATTCTCATACTACATCTCTCCGTTGCGTTATCGTCTTGGTCACAGCCCGTGGTATCCCCGGTTCCGATGCTGCGTTGGTGCTTTTTTACTGGGATGTGGTGACGGTATCCCGCAGCCAAACTTCCACACGACGATTGATCCGGCGGCCATTCTCGGTTTCATTGCAGCTTAGCGGTGAGATTTCACCATAGCCCAGCGTCCGGATCGTCAACCGATCAAGGCTGCCGGCAGGTGCTGCTTGCTGCAGGGCGTTGCGCACTTGTTGAGCGCGCTGCTGGCTGAGCGATCGATTGGATCTGCCAGCTCCGACAGAGTCGGTGTAACCGATCAGAAGAAGTTCTTTGTTTGTGGTTTCTTCTTTAGCCAACAAAGCAGCGAGGCGCTTAATGTCATCCTGCGCCCGGGCATCAAGACGGGAAGACCCAAATGCGAAACGGAAGGTGATCGAACTGCGATCTGCGCCAGACAGTTCCGCCGACATCTCCTGCAGCTGTTTTAGAGTGACCTCTGCGTCCGTGGGCATAACCGCACCAAGGTAACGCAGGCCTTGCTCATTCGGTCCTTGCAATGATTCACCGAGCGAAACAAAGCCCGAGGCCTCGATCGTTTCTTGCGCCTTTTCAGTTTCGAGGAATTGTATAAAGCGGTTCAGCTGTGCTGGAACAGTGTTGCCTGTATAGGCATACAACCGTCGGCTAAGTGGGTATTCCTCGGTTTTGATGGTGAATGGCGTCGCTGGAACCTGAATGCCACAAACACCGCGGATGGCCAGAACCTTGGCATCGTCTACGCTTGCAAGGCTTGTAATTCCGATACCGAGCGGATCGGACGCTACTGCCGCAGCCAGTTCAGCATCGGTTTCCAAAAGGTTAATCCCGGTCGAGTAGGTTGCTCCGGCAGGGCTCATGATCAGTTCATCAAAGATCAGCCCGGTGCCGCTGTCCGGCGCGCGCATGTACAGCTGGATCGGTGCATCCGGACCACCGATCTGACTCCAATTGGAAATGGTCCCGGAGAATATTCGCGCTAGATCTTTCTCAGCAACTGCCCGCAACGGGTTGCTTTGCGAGGTGATGGCAACAAGGCCATCCAGAGCAAAGATCTTCTGATTTTCACTGGCGCTCATGTCCCCAAGGCCAGCCTGCGTTGCAGTCGCAAGCTCATCGGGTTGAACTGGGCGCGTCGCTACGGCAAGGGCCGACTTTCCGTCAAACAGTTGTTTGATCCCATCGGTCGAGTCGCTGCCCATCAGCGATACTTCAGCCAGGAACTCTCCAAGCTCATTGCGCAGCAGAAGCTTGCTGACCCCACCCTCTTCGGAGCGGAGTGCAGCACCTCCTATTTCTTCGCCGAATTGCGTCGTCAAATCGGCAAAAAGCGAATCCACCAAACGCGAAGAACCAGAGATGCTGTACTCGACTGGCCCATCGTTACGACTGGGGCAAGCCTCACCAATGCACTCAACTTTAAAGGCATCAACCGTTATCGTACCAACCACCGTTCTCAGTTGGTAATTGGCTCCGTCGAACTCAATAAGTTCTCCGGTCAGCGTCATGCCGCCGTCCAGGCTGTTCAATTGAACATTTTGGGCATTTGCCATGGTGGCCGTGGCGGCTATTAATGCACCAGAGGCAGTTTTTACGAGTTGATTCAACATTTTAACAACCTCGGACCCTAAATGTTTCGTTCTTCGTTATCATTGAAAGCAATCTCGCTAATGCTTAACTGACCATCAACACTTGTTAATGACGTAGCTGCATATTGTAACCTCAGTCAAGGTTGCTGACGCTCTACTCAAAATTGTCCCACTTCGATCCAATTATCGACACTTTTAAGACAAAATGCAGACACTTTTGACGCTCGAAAAGGCATTGTTCTTTCTTCGCGGAGGGAATTGGCCAATTCTGATCGAGTTAGGTGCAGAATTCAGATCGTCAGCAGAGGGAATCGATAATAACGATACAAATGGTTGATAGGATTAGGTCCAGGGTAGATGTGTTGCAAACTTTGAGGCTTTATTGAAGAGCATGCGTGCCGTGACGTTTGTTCCCATGCAATAGATTTCGAACAGGCTTGATCATGATTTCTTTTGAAGGCCGCCACCTCCCCAAGGAGGTGGTTTTGTGCGCTGTGTTTTCCTATTTGCGCTACACCATCTCCCTTCGCGATCTGGAAGCGATCTTGGCTGAACGGGGCATTTCCGTCGATCACGCCACATTGAATATGTAGGTGATGAAATACTCACCGATGATCGCGGTTAAAGCACAATCGAAGAAACGCGCAATGCTGAATTCCTGGCGCATGGATGAGAACTATCTGAGTGTCGGAATAGTCGTGCAGCAACCAGTTTCTTTGCCAATACGCTGGCATCAAATGGAATCCCAGAAAAAATAGTGATCGATAAGAGCGGTGCTAACGCAGCTGGCATTCGAGAAGTGAACAGGATCCAGAAACGATTTGGCCGCTTAGTCAAAATACAAACAATCAGGTCAAAATTCCTAAACAATCTGATCGAGCAGGATCATCGCTTCATAAAGCGGCGGGTTCGGCACATGTGTGGGTTTAAGTCGCTCAAATCCGCTTCGGCCACGCATGATGGGATCAAGGTCGCCAACATGATCCGGAAACAGCAATTCTCTAGCGCAACGAGCTCGAGATTTCGGATGTTTGCTGAGATCACAGGATTAGTGCGTCCAGAACAACGCTGGCTCTGGTCTATCGAAAAGTTTGCGACACAACTTTACGGTGACATCATCCGCAGCTTTATTACCGCCGATCCTATGAAGTCGTTCGCGGAGCTATATCATAAATTGGCCACTATTCTGCAAGGTGATTACTTAAAAACTTCACCGGTTGCTTTGATGGGGCAACCTAGAATAGTTCTGCGTATCTATCGCTTCTGTTCAGATCGGTGATTCGAATTGCCATACAAGCTGCACCTTAATGCTTCTTTGCACTCAGTTCTCGTTCGATCGACCCGGCCCAGAAAATACCGTGCCGCTCGTAAGTTTCGAACAGCAGCTAAAAAAGCCCTCAAGAAAAAGAACTACACAGCAGCATCTGCAGCAGCTTTGCAAGCGCTGAGCTACAATCCGACGCTCAGTAACGGTGCGCAGCTCCTCGCTCAGGCGAAGGCAGGTGAAGCGAGATCAGGCAAAGCAGATTTAGTCGCAAAGTCTGAATTCAAACTTACAAGGGAAATTGAACAGAAACTTGAATCTCTCAGACTATATTCTGATTCGACTTTAGCGTGTCTGGTTGTACTTAAAGCGTTACACTGTGACGCCAAGGGCTCGTTAGAAGCACTTTCACAAATGAAATCGCGACGGCGCAGCAAATCCTTGCCTACGGCAATGATTCAGGTTTTGTGTTATGTTTTTGAGGATCGCAGCCACTTTCGAAAGCTCATCCAGTTGATGGACGATTTCGGTATTAGCGAAGATGCTGATGCTCGTCGCAACTTATATGATGGGTGGTTGAAACACGAAATGAAGTTTGGCGTTCCTTACAAAGATAGCCATCCACTTCTCGATCCCGAAGTCTTTAGCGAATTCATCCAGACTGTTCGAAGCGGAGAACCCGCTATCGCTTCTTTCCCTTCCGAATTGCAACAACTGATAGGTGCCGGACAAGTTTGCCCTGCACGTGATGTCAAACATGGTAAGAGCCAAAGAGTATTAGTCGTATCCGATAATTGGAACTTCTTTCCAAGCGCAGCGATGGCATTGGAAGCCGATGGGTTCGAATTGCGTTACCTCGATTTCGAGATGATGAGACAAGCCTTTCCCAATTCAGATCGTTTGCTCGGAATAGCACAACAGACCCGGAGCGTTGCTGGCAAGCCTTCCCCAGCAGAAGTTCGTGAGGCCTTGGCCGTCCGCAACCAACTGGTAAGCGATCTAATTAACTGGGCTGATGTCGTTTTTTGCGAATGGCTCACGGATGGCGCTGTCTGGATGAGTCGTTACCTGCCGGAGGACAAAGCGCTTATTGCGCGGCTACACAGCTACGAAGCGTTCACATCTTATCCGTTTCTCACAAATCTGCCCAGGTTCGATGGGTTGATATTCATCGCGCCACAAATTCAAGAAGTATTCAATTCTCTTGTCGGTAGTGCAACGCTTTCAGGCACCGTCACCGGCGTCATTCCCAATTTTAGGAATGTATCGAATTTCAGCATAGCGCCCCGTCAAGAAACCGCGAAGAAAACACTAGGATTGACCCAATACGCCTCGGCAAATAAGGACCCGATATTTGCCCTCGATATCCTGAAAGAACTCCGAGCACATGACCCCACTTGGCAGCTTCGCCTTATCGGCCAACCTTGGAGCGACGATATTTCAGAAGCCGAAGCGAACTACCGGCATCGTTTCGAACAAAGATTGGCGGAGTTTGGTGATAGCGTTTCGATCGAGAGCTTCACCAATGACATTGTGAGTTGGTACCGGTCGATCGGTTTTATTGTTTCTGCCAGTCAAAGAGAAGGTAGCCATGAAAGCTTCGTCGAAGGAATGCTTACAGGCGCGGTCCCGGTGTTGCGGAACTGGCCTATGATGGCACCCTTCGGAGCTCCAGGGTCAGTCTTTCCGAACCTTAGTCATTTTGACACAGCAGCGGATGCCGCAGACTATGTCCGCAACGCATCAGACCGATATGGCGAAAGTTCGAGAGCCGCGGCGGAATACGCCGTCGATTATGTGAACAGGGTTGATCCGGCGGTTGAGTTACCCCGTTTTGTGAGAACTGTTTGCAGGGCTGAAGACGCTGAAAATAACCGTGTCGCATCTTGACTGCTCCGGTCACAGGATGGTGCAGGGTACATCGGCAGGCAGATGGCATAGGAGCGCCTATGTCAAGCGCGACACACCTCAGTTGAACGGTAGATTCGAGCGGTCACACTGTTACAATTAGCAGGAGTTCAATCTACTTCTAAGCTACAAAGGTGACGTCAATCTGGATGCTAAACCCGACGAATGGGAGCAGCTTCTATAACCGTGCCACACCGCACGATGCACATATTGGCTAGACACCATACGAAGCTCAGAAAGACAAGTTACAACAGGTTGTCGTTTCCGATAATCCGTATGCGGGCCAACTTAGGTCAGCCCGCAAACGTTGCGTTCTACGTCTTACAAGAATTCGAACTGTATGGTGTCAAGATCTGTAAGCGCTTTGTTTTTCAGTGTTACTGATCCGTGGTCGGCCACAGTGATTTTCACATCGCTGCCGATTGCTTCGGTGGTTATTCCAGTTGAGTTCAAATCTGAATGCGCGCCGGCAAGATCGAACCGTATTGTATCTTCCGCAATATTGAAGTCATGCACGACATCATCATCGAAGCCTCGGGCGAAGATGATAGTGTCGCTGCCCTCACCGGCCCAGATTTGATCATTGCCCTGAGCGCCATCCAGCATGTTGGCATTGGAGTCACCGGTGATCGTATCATTGAACTCGGTTCCAACAACATGTTCGATATTCGTAAGACTTCCGGATTTTGTCCCATCCTGAACCGCAAAGCTGAAGATGCCGGTAGACAAGTTGACAGTCACAGATTGAATAAAGTCATGGAACCCGGCCAAATCGCCCGCTGTGCCGTTGTCTCCTCCATCAACCTCATCCGCACCTCCGGACAGAAAGAAGACATCGTCTCCGCCACCACCGACATATTCATTGTCAACAAGCGCACTGTCGATGAAGATATCACTTTCTTGGCTGCCGACGACTCTCTCAATGTTCTTGATGCCCGAGAGCCAGACGGTTTCTGTTTCTGTGTCTGCTGAACCCTCCATGACGTACGAGAAGGTCTCGCCTGCAAGGTTAAAGATCAACCGATGATTGTCAGCGACATTGTAGTCGACCAAACTCAGTTGATCATATCCCTCATTGCCGTCCAGTGCGACGGTAACATCCGACATGTCGCTGCCGACATAGAAGAAGTCAAATGAATGGCTTCCTGTAATCGCCTCGATACCGCTGAAAGTATCAAATTCAAAAGTTGACGTGAAAACACCTGTTTCGCGTGTGCCGCCGTCAATTTTCCGCACGGTACCGCCATAGCCTGTTGCTCCGGTCCCCGAGGTTACGTTGATGATCTGCGACGTTTCTGCTTCGTCAATATCCAGAGAATAGTCTATAATATCAATGCCTTGACCGCCCGTGATGGTGTCCGCGCCACGACCACCCGAGAACACGTCGCCCCCATCGCCACCAGTTAGATCATCGTCACCGTCGCCGCCAAATAACACGTCGCTACCGCCAGAGCCGTTGAGGGTATCCTCTCCGTCACCGCCGAATATCTGGTCATTGTTCAGCGTTCCTGTCACCGTGTCATCGCCATCATACGCATTGTACCGAAGCGGGCCCAGCCCTGACGCGCTGTAGTCATTTGTTTCGTCGTCCAGCGACCCGTTCACTTCGATGTTGATATCAGCAAGCGTCGCAGGCGTTTCCACCCCGTCATGGCGTAGCGAGAAGCTGTAACCTGACAGCGTGTTAAACTGCGTCGAATTCTGGTGTGCAACGGTGCCAGTAATCATATCATCATGCGCAAGCCGCACTGTTACGATATCACTACTTTCCCATCCGTTGATGGAATCGCTACCCGTTGCAGTTGCGGTCAGGATCAGCCTATCGGCCGTATCGTTCCGTACGCCCAGGTACACAACATTCTGACCTGTCCCAGTATCAATTGTGTCCACACCCGTACCAACGTGGATATCGTCATGGCCCCCTTTCAATGTGAAGGTACCACCGATCGTTTCGTGACCGAGAATAATGTCACGCGAATTGGTACCAACAACATTTTCTATGTTAGAAAGGCTGTCCGAAGCATATACGACATGAAGACTTGGGCCAAAGTCTTGGGCAACATATCTTTCCGCAACAGCGGTCCCGGCGGCTATTCCAGAAAAGGTTGCAGATAAGACGCCAGAATACTCTGAACTACCAAGGTTTATTTTAACACCCACAGCATCAATCGAGCCGTCAATGGTATCTAGGAACTCATATGATACCGTGTCGGAATTTTCACCACCGTCCAGAGTATTGTTGCCTCGGCCCCCGATCAGAATATCACTTCCGGCCCCCCCATTGATGGTGTCATCTCCTCCACGCCCATCAAGAGCATTCGCGCCAGCGTCACCAGTAATCAGGTCACCCTGATCAGTACCGACAACATTTTCGAAATTGCTGAGATGATCGACGCCTAGGTTTTGTCCTCGGACAAGGCTTCGCCCCGTCGCCAAATTGATATCGAACCCTGTACCTTGATGGCCCTGGCGATCATCGGCGTCCACCCAATAGTCAACAGTATCGATCCCGGCACCCCCATCCAGATAGTCATCGTCGTGACCACCTGAGATGATATCGCTGCCATTCCCGCCATTGATCGTGTCAACACCGCCTTGCCCTTGCAGGACATTGCTGCCGCCATCGCCGGTGATAGCATCCGCTACGTCCGAACCGATCACATGCTCAATCGACGAGAGCGTGTCGGCCAGAATCGAGCCCGTGCGGGTCAGGGTTGTGCCACGCGCCAGGTCGATATCCCAACCGTTGTCTGCGTGACCATCCCTGTCATGGGCGTCCTGCCAATAGCTGATCGTGTCGCTACCGTCACCACCTTCGATCGTATCGTGTGAGTTTCCGCCCGAGAAAAAGTCATCGCCACCGCCGCCGATCAGATGATCGGCACCGTGCCCGCCTTGAAGAACATTGGCTTCATCCGTGCCGGCCAGATGATCTGCATAATCTGTGCCAATGATGCTTTCGATGCTGTCAATAGAGGTGCCGCTGATATTGGCAGACCGGGTCGACAAGTCCGATAGATCAAGTGTGATGCCACCGCCGGTAAAGGCTGTGAAGTCAATCAGGTCGTTATCTGCCCCACCAAAGAACTCGTCAGTCGAGGTTGCCTTTGCACCGGTGATAAAAACATCATTGCCATCACGGCCATGGAAGATGTCTTTGGCCGAGCCGCCGGTAAAGCTGTTGCTGCTTTCGTTACCATAGAACGAATTGTCGTGGTTTTTCACTCCTACGATATTTTCGATGGAATAATACTTGTCATTCCATGCTGAATCCCAACCATAGTTACCCTGCAGATCAATGGTCAGGCTATTGAACGTGTCCCCCGAGTAGTCAACGGTATCCATTCCGTCGCCGCCATGGAATTCGTTGTGATCACCACGCAGCTGCCAGTCGTCGAAATTCGATACATCGTAGTAGAAGAAATCGTTGCCATCATCGCCGTACAGTTTGTCGTCGCCATCACCGCCATAGATGATGTCCATGCCACCACCGCCGCGAATAACGTCATCACCGCCGTAGCCCGCGAGATAGTTGTTTCCATCGTCACCGATGATCTGATCTCTCCAGACCGTACCAATGACGTTCTCGACATTATAGATGTCGATTTCGGTGTCATATTCGCTCTGATGGATATCAAAGGAAGCAGAATTGGTTGCGAGATTCACATAGAACAAATATGGCCGCGATGAGCTGGCAAGTTCATCTTGCGCAGTCCAGCTGTTGGCCTTTGCGGCAACAAAGGGATCCAGCGCGAAATAGAAGGTGTCGATATCGGCGCCACCGTCAATGTGCTTTTCAAGCCCGAAACCTGAGGAAATAACATCATCGCCACCATTCCCATACACTGCATCCCCATAACCCCAGGCGGCAGTGATCTGTTCGCCATTTGACGAGCCGTTAAAGATGTCTTGGCCGGTTGTGCCGATGTATCTTTCAATACTGTAAAGCGTTTCTTCGTGTAGGCTGAATTGTGTAATATAATTCCATGCATTCCACTTGATCGAACTTTGGTCGATGATGGATGATTGTACCCAGTCACCATCCCTGCTAGCCCAGTAATTATAGACGTTGGCGTGAAATGCTGTCGCGTCATACCCTGCGTTGGAGCTTTGCAACGCGTCATAGGTATGGAGGTTGGGATTGTCGTCCGAGTGACCGAGGACAGTGTTTACCGTCGCATGGTTCTCAAAGATATCGAAGACCGTGCGCGCCTGCCAGCTCTGTAGCGCCTCGTGTGTGCCGTGAGTATTGCCCGCCCCTTTGTTCGGCGCGTATGACCAGGTCAGCTCGCTTTGGTCATGAGTGGTGGTGTTTCGGTACCCGACCAGAGTGTTATAGATCGTTTCACCGTTAATTGAGGGTGAGTAGTTGACTGTATCAAAACCGTCCCCGCCCCAGATTGTGTCGGTTCCAAGCCCTCCGGACAGAACGTCATTCCCGCCCCCGCCAAACAGATAGTCATCGCCATTCTTCCCATCAATCGAATTGGCGCCGTCATCCCCCCGGATTACATCAGTACGATTTGTACCGATGGCATTTTCGATGCTGTTCAGATCGTCCTTAAGCAGGATGCCCCACCCACCAGCAAGGGGGGACGCGGTTGCGCCGTCTTGCCAGGTAAAGTTTGAGATTATGCCCGCTGAATGTTCGTAAAGAAGGTTCACCCTCAGATCATCACCGTTGGCGTTTGTCCCTACGGAATCGATGACATTCGCGGCCGTTCCACCATTGTCGCCGCCGGCCCATTGGTTCAACAGATACGTGTGCTCGCTCTTCAGATCGATAAACAGACCAGTTTGGAAGTCGCCCCATCCGTCGATTTCGCGCCCGATGACGTACTCGGCCTTTACACCCCATTCCGTTTGAACGTCGCTTTGGTAAGTTACGGTGTCGGTGTCACTGTCACCGTTGACGTAGTCGCGCCCAAGACCAGGATTGATAAGATCATCACCAGATCCGGCAAAAACCTCATCGTTGCCGCCGCCGGCAAGGATCACGTCATCGCCGCCATAGCCGTAAATGATATCCGCCCCATCGCGACCAACAAGGTGGTCATTCCCCTCGGTACCGTAGGTTATACGAGGGATCAGTTTTTCGACGGCCTCTGCGATGGCTTGTGCCGCGTCAATCAACGCATTGATCAGCCCAATTACCGCACCAACGATCAATCCAACCCCGGTGGCCCCTGCTGCTGCGGTAATGACTGTCGCCAAAATCCCTAAGACCAGCTGGGCTGAATCAATGACTGTATTTGCAATCGCAAAATTCTGGTCAATCTGATCCTGATCATCAAAATTCTCAAGCCGTTGCGCAGTTGACAACGCAAAGGTTACCGCTGAAACCGCCGTCGCAACCACTGCGAAACCGACACCAATTGCTGCAAATGCTGAGGTCCCAGCCTTGGCTGCATTCGCCGCAAGAGAAGCAGTACCGACCGCCTCTGCGGCAGCGCGCAAGAAATCCGCACTTCCCTTGGCGAAATATGCGGCGACCCTCAACCCGACTTGAACCCCGCTTTGGATAAGGCTTATTGAAGATCCAACAACACTGAGCGACGCCGATGCGATCGCTGTCTGATCTCCGGATTCAACCGCTTTGTGCAGTGAATATCCGGAAAATCCGAGGCTAACGCCCGCGGTTGCGGCCCCGATGATGGAAAGGGCGAGTTGGCCATCAACGCCAAAATTTCCGTGCCATTTACCTTCGGCGCTGGATTTGAAATCCGAAAACTGACTTCGGAAATGAGAGAAGGAATCTGATGACACCTCCAGCGATTGAAGATCATAGCTGCCCGTAGTCCGAGAAAGATGAAGGTTATAGCTTTCAGCCCCTGTATAGTAGCCGCCGTTTATGCCTGTGCGGGCGGTCTGCCACGCTGAGAGTGATGTGTTGAACAGATCACGGGTTGTTTCGGAAATCGTAGCAGTTTCCGAAGTCATCAATCTGCCAATAAGCTGAGCGTTGGATTCCAGTTTTTGCTGAAACTCCTCGTTCTCGACTATGGCATTCATCAGCGCATATGACATGGCTTTGGTGTCAGCTTGCCGCAGCGCTTCACGAAAAACATCGACGACATCATAAATATCGCTCAGTTCATCTGCAGAGAAATTTGCAGCAAAGTCAGCTGCTAATGTTTCAGCCGTTGATATCAGCGCCGTGTCGGAATCAATCGCGTTCAAAATATCTGTTAGAGAATAATCTTCTGTTGTCGTTGGTATTTGAGCGTTCATTGTTCCATCCCCGATCGTGCTTTGGAAAAGTTTCTTAGAGGATACTTTTCTCACCTATAACCATTTCAGGGGATATTTTTTTGTCAAGTATGCTTTTGGTGATTTTTCGCTCTCAACCCATCACATTTTCGTGGATACGCCAAGATCGCTTTCAAACCGGTTATGCTAGGTGCGTTTTCGGCTTGGTGACCAATTGGGCTAACTTAATGGGTGAAATCAAAGGGATCGTTGTAATTTTCAGTACTGCGCTGCTTCCAATGCCCGGAAAGTTTCGAGCGCAACTCATGCGGCTCGTCGACCCAGATAGTCGGTTTGGAATTTCTCTTCTCCAGCCAATAAGTCCCGGCTGGGGTTTGACGAGGTAGGTATTCGTCATACGCACACCACCCAAAATACGACTCATGCGACCAAAACTGAGAACAATGTTGCTAGGCTCAAATCGGCAATCTTACGGCCAAGAAGCGGCGATGCCAGCGGATTTCGCGTTGGGACGGAAGAAGAATATAGTGACAAAGCAAAACCCTCGGCCGCCGCTATTTTGAGAGGCTGTTTCGGATGACCGCTGTCCTCAACTCAACCTCAATCAGGTGTCACAATCACAGAATATGAAGAGCTCCACTGCTCTTGGCCTTCTCGGTAGTAACTGACCCTTGCACTATAGGTTCCCGGCACCCAGCTATCTGGCGGTTTTCTTTTACCCGCCGAATGTATCGCCTGTGCTTGGGTACGCTCGACGTCATGGGAATAGTTGAATTCAAACCCACCAGGTCCTGATATGAAGAAGCTGAGTGTATCACCGGTTCGCGCGCCGAAGTACATTGCCCAAGCCACGATGGCGGGCGCGTCTTCGCTGAGTGTTTCAACGGGGGGCAAGCCCTCCTTTGCCTCGGAAAAATCTGGTATTTTAGTTGCAAATCCTGAGGCCAGAATACCGGTTGGGATATAGGGTATCGCATCCTGCCAAAGTGTGTCTTGGTCGGTAATCTGGCAGGTACCATCGTATTGCGGGGCAAATGGATCTACGACTTCGCCAAACCGTCTTACGCTGAAATGGAGGTGAGGGAAGGTCGTGAAACCGCTCAGCCCAATGTCACCCAAGTATTGCCCTTGGGTTACCCATTCGCCTGGTCGAACGATAACGGAACCCGCTTTTAGATGGCAGTACTGGGTTTCCCAGCCATTTGAATGCGACAGAACTACGCCGTTGCCGCACTCACGCCCGGACACATCAATTTTGTCAGGCGATTCAATTGAAACATCCGGCATCCCGTTCCGAATACCAGTAACTTTGCCTTCATGGGCTGCTAAGACGGCCACGCCATGGTTCATTTCAGCAATTGTAGCCGTACGGATATCAGTACCCTTGTGCCCGTCATACGAAAGCGAACCGCACCTGTAATCTCTGCTCCCAGATGTCGGATCGTGGTCGACATACTGTTGAATATGACAATATTCTCGAAGCTGGCAATCTACTGGCCACGACAGCTTTATTGTATCGCTGATTGCAGGGCTGGTGATTACAAGCCCTTGGAAAACAATCACAAACAGCACTAGTAAAACAAATGACATAGGTTTTTGACGCTCCAGAATCCCATCATTCTGGCAACTGACTAAACCCCATGGGTCATTCATTTGAAATACACATTTTAGACAGACTGGTTTCCCCGACATCAGTCAGGCCGAAGGCTTACTTCATTTCCAGGGTAAGCAATATCCATCCCGAAACACGGCATCAACGCCGCACCCAAACGAGCAATCCGGTCTGATGTAATATATCTGCGCACCAATACCGCGGCACTTCGCTTTGCAATGGGGCGGGTTTCGTAAGCTGCGTGATCTTTAATTGGGTTAGTCACGATCTTCCGTTGCCTAAGCAATTCGGTAGGCCAGCTAGGTTTGGATACTTGTGTAATTTTAGCTACTCAAGGGACACCCAAAGAACCATCGCGTCTTCGTCACTTGTTGAAATACAGCCATGGCCCATACCGCTATCGTAGTAAAGTGAATCCCCTGCTTTCAATGTAGTTGGCCGATAATGTTCTGACACAAACACCAACTCGCCGCTGATCACATACATGAACTCTTCACCGTCATGTCGTATCCAGTTGTCAAACTCTGATATATCACGCGCCTTGATCCTCGTGATATATGGCACCATTCTTTTGCTGGTTAGATCCGAACAAAGCAACTCATGGATATAGGTTGGTGTTTCCTTGACCTCGCCTTGCCCTTTAGGCGTAAAATCTCGGCGACCCGCTACACCTGACCGACCGGACTGTAGAAACAATTGGGGAGTGCTGATATCGAGCGCTTCTGTCAGCCGTCGAACTGTTTCGAAGGTTGGCTGTGTCTGACTGTTCTCAATCTTCGAGAGTGTTGATCGTCCCACACCTGCGGCACGCCCGGCTTCTTCCAAAGTCCACCCTTTTGCGCGACGCGCTTGGCGGATTGCAGGACCAATCGATGTACGAGCGTCCTCGCCAGCAGGTCGCTGGTTATCGTTACTCTGTTCGTCTGACAACATATTCTCCGTAAAAGCATGAGACTATAGATCAAACTTCGAACACGCAAATTTGAGTTTGGCAAGGGATTATGACGGGGCTGTTGCTTTAAGTGGCATTGACCGATTTATCGGCATCGTTACGATGCCTCAGTCAGTCAACCCAAAAGCCTTGTGGGCAAGGGTGATTTCACCTTCTTGGCTGGATGACCCTAATGCTGTTGGGTAACCTGTTTCTGGGAACTATTTTCGGCCCGGTCCTCAGGATGAACTTCGGAAAACTCCCCATCAATGACATCGCCCTTGGCGAAATCGGAACTCTTGTTATCAAACTTGGATTTGAACCTCGGGTGCAATCTTGCCGGTTCCGTAATTTTACGCATGTATTCAAAGATGTTGATCCTGATGCTTGGAAACATGAGCAACAGTGCGATCGCGTCCGTGAAAAAGCCAGGCATCATCAGAAACGCCCCGCTGAAAATGATCATGATTCTCTGTGCAGTTGGATAATCCGGTTCTTCTTCAGTTGTAAAAGCGGACTTGGCCCGCGCCATCATCTGTTGGCCCTGACGTGCCACCATCACAGTGCCGACAACTGCTGTTAGGACGACAAGGAACAATGTTTGCCACAAGCCAATTAAATCGCCTATCAGGATGAACAGGGCTATTTCAACGACAGGAAGCAGCAGAAACATTAGATACAAAAACAAGCGTTGTGTCCTTTTCTACCCGGCAGCCAGTGGCTTGTTTCTAGGTGACATGCACAGTCAATCGCCGTCCAATACCCTGGCCCTCACCAGCGATAGTTGGAACGCATGACAACTTGGCATTTGAACAGGTCGATATCAACCGTGATCAAATGACCCGTTCACCTTTGCGGCCGCCTCAATGTGCCCTCCGCTTGCATATGCTTGAACGCTCAGGTTTACGTTTCCCGGAAAGCCTTATTAAAGTAATCAGCAAGCGGTTTTACGAAGTAGTGCATCGGAGTGTGATCGCTTGTTCGAAAGAATGCTTCGACCGGCATTCCAGGCAGAAGGTTGATCGCGCCGCCAAACTGGCTTCTGTCCTCTTCGCTCAACTCGACCAAAACGCGATAGTATTGATAGCTGTTGTCAGGGCTTTGGAAAACATCCGCCGAAATCTGCCTGACGCGCCCCACAAACTCGGGCGTCGTTTGTTGACTGAAGGAAGAAAATCGAAGCGTTGCTTCCTGATCCAAAGAGATCTGGTCGATATGAATTGGCTCGACCTGGGCGGCAATAACCAACGGGCGGTCCTGTGGAATTAGGTACAACACCGGATCGGCGGCTCTGAGGACGGACTTTGGTGTAAACACTTGAAGCCCATATACGATTCCGGACACAGGTGCCTTTATTTCCGACCGTGCAATTTGTTCAGACAACTCTTCAATTTTGGTTCGCAGTTCAATTTCTTCCAGCCTGATCTCACGTAACTCAGCGACGACCGTCTCGCGTTTACCGGCCTCTAGTTTACGAGCTTCGATGGCAATTTCAGTAATACGCCCCTTCGTTTGCGCAATGTTCGCGCTCAGTTGTCCGATTTGCCCATGAAGACTCGCCAGTTCGCGTTCCATGGTCAGCTTTTGGTTCGCATTACTCAGGCCTTTGTCTTCAAGGATCTTCTGACGGTCCAGTTCTTTCTCGATCAAATCCAATTGCATGAGAACGCCAGCTTTTTGTGCTTCATACCCATCAATCTGGTCACGCAACTGTTCACTTCGTTGGCTCAGTTGGTCAAACTGCTGGTTCAGAGAATGCGCACGCGCAATGAACAAGGTTTCCTGCCCAACCATCATCTGACCAGCACGGGGTACCTCTTGCGCAACGTCGCGCAATTCCTTCGCAAAGCGAATGCTGTCCCTGCGGTCTCTTTCTGAAATCAGCCTGCCACGCCGCGCCAGAAGCTCATACAGCGCATTCTCAGTGACCATAAGCTGAGAGCTAAGTTTCTCAGTCTCAAGCATGATCAACCGCTGCCCTTCGGTTACGAATTGACCTTCTCTTACGTGCACAGCCGAAACGACACCGCCATCGGGGTGTTGCACGATCTGTCGATTTTGTTCGACTTCGATTTGTGCGTTAGCAATGACAGCACCTGACAGGCTGCTGAGTACCGACCAAGCACCAAAACCCCCAACCAAAACAACTAAAATCAGGAACCCGGCGATCGTCAGACCATTTACATTCTGATATTTCCGCTCGTTACTCATATGACACCCCCCATCTGCCCTGGTGAATTGAGCTGATCGTGATTGGTTACGTATTTCTGCAACACCTCATCACGCGGCCCATAATCCACCATCATACCTTGACTTAAGATAAGAATTTTCTCGCATTCAGATAGCGCTGCGGGGCGATGTGCCATGATCATGACAATGCACCCTTCTTCCTTCAGTGAACGTATTGCCCGGTTCAGCGCCATAGATCCATGGCTGTCCAAGCTCGAATTGGGCTCGTCCAGAACTAGAACAATCGGGTCTGAATACAATGCACGCGCCAATCCGATCCGCTGCATTTGACCGCCTGAAAGCTGGCCACCGTTGGCGTTGATGATCGTGTCATATCCGTCTGGAAGCTCGGATATCATTTGATGCGCATCCGCCTTCATTGCGGCCGCGACTACCTTTGAATCATCCGCCTCATCTGCAAATCTTGCAATGTTCTCGGCGATCGTACCTTCGAACAGATGTATCCGTTGCGGCAGATACCCGACATATTGCCCAAGCTTGTCGGGATGATACTGATTGAGCGGAAATTGCCCCAACCGTACCTCGCCATTATAGGGTTGCCATAACCCGGTTAACGCGCGCGCCAAAGTTGATTTACCCGATCCGGATGGGCCGATCACGGCCACAGCCGTTCCGCTTTCCACGGTGAATGTAGGCCCCTTGAGGGCCAGCCGCGATTGACCAGGAGGAGCAACAGACAATTGCTTGATCGACAAGTGGGCAGGAGGCGCAGGCAATTCGGTTCGGTCGCTCAATGGCGGTGCCACAGCGAGTAACGCGGCCAGTGTTTTCCAACCCCGGTGGGCTGACTGCAATACTGGCCAAGACGCGACAATCGTCTCAATTGGGGCCAACGCTCTTCCCAGTAAGATCGAAGACGCAATCATAACACCCGGCGTCACTTCGGCCTGCAACACAAGGTACGCTGCAAGGCCCAGCATGGCCGATTGCACAATCATCCGAAACACCTTGGAGATTGTTTTGTAAAGCGTTCCTTTTTCGGCGCTTTCGGTCTGTTCCGACAATGCCTCGTCTTGCAAATTCTGCCACCGATCAAAAATCGATGTCAGCATCCCCATGCTTTGAACCGTTTCTGCTTCGACACGGATCTGTTCACTCATCAGATCAGATTTGTGCACGGCCCGCGTTGCCAACTGGTTTTTTCTTTGCGTAGCAACCTGATTGATCCCCGCGATCAAAAGCAAGAACAGGGCGGATCCAATGGCCAAATACCCAAGCCATGGATGAAAGAGGTATATTCCGAACAGAAAAAGCGGCGTCCAAGGCAGATCAATCAATGCAATTAACATCGGGGAAGCCAGAAACTGACGAATATTCTCAAGGCTTTTCAAGCCTGTTTCCGCATTCAAATCAGGTAGCTGTGCGGAGCGTCGGACAACCGACTCAAACACTCTACGGTTCAACGTGTCACTGAATTTTGCCCCGACACGCGTCATGACACGGGTTCGGATGTAATCCAGTACGCCCATGACCACGAAGAGAAACAGAACAATGAGCGACAACGCTATGAGCGTTTGTTCGGACTTGCTGGTGAGTACCCTATCGTAGACCTGAAGCATGTAGAGCGGCCCGGTCAGCATCAGCAAGTTGGCAAAGATGCTGAAAATGAAAACCGCGACGACCGCATAATAGACCTTGGACCGAGCCGTTCTCAGCTCTTCCGCGCCTTTTTCCAAGGCATTCGAGTTCATCTTTACCCCCATCTTCGTTTGGAACGAAGTCGAATTGAGTTTGTCCGACGCCCGTTCAGACAAAGGCCGCGCGCAAGCCAGGTTTTTCGCTTTTCTGGCGAGCGCGCGACGTGTGAGCGAGGCCGAATTTCGTAAAACTTCCAAATCATCAAGATGTGGAGTTCCATGAGTGGTGGAGAAATTCGGCCCACTCGCGCATGCAACCTGTTCCCGGTGGCAAACGTTATTTTCAAAAGCTCGAACTGAATAGTCTCGAGATCGGTTCGCGTTTTATTCCCCCGAATAACCGAACCTTGGTTGCCATTCCTCCTTTTCTGTCACGGCCAATGGCTGCCGTTGTGATCCCTGCCGAACTCAGATCTGCGTGGGAGCGCCGATGTCGGATCTGTCCGTATCGTTTGCGGTATCGAAATCGCAAACTTTGTGGAAACTCGCGGCTACATCCACAACCAACGCTTTTACTACCACTATGAACATCTCATCACCGTCAATCGCGAAAGCAATGTCGGCAACCGATTGGCCCTAAGTGCTGTTTGAGTGGTCAAGGGTCCTACTCATCACTTTAGGCAAAAGAATTCCCTCCCCGAAACTTATAGCCTTATAAGAACGCAATTCAGCATTGTGAGCAGATTAAGGATATTTTTCCAATACAGATATATTTTATTGTCACGTTTTTGTGAAGAAACGATTCCCTTCATGGTAACACTCAACTAATAGGGCCGGCTCTTGGCGAAACTTGACGCAAATATCTGCACAGGTGTCGTTTTTTGACCACTTCGCAGACCTTAGACGAAAGATCAGCATCCGCACATCTGTGTCAAAAAGCTGTTAGAAAACTCAGAAATCCGCAACTAAGGTCAATAATTTGCCTCATAGCTTGAAACATAGCTGGCTCATTTTGAAGTTATACCAAACGGGGACACCGTCTGATTCGGCTCGTTGAGGCGCAGAAGGCACATTCGAACATGATGTTTAGCTCCAAGGGTCAGGACTTATTCTTGGACAGTTGATTTCTGACAGAAACACCTTCGAGGGCTTACGGTAGCGGGTTGCAGCGCCTCTTCTGAAGGGCTGGGGTAGCGGGTGAATTTGCCTTAGTCATGATCCGTGAAACACCGTTACTCAAGGCCAGTTTCTGTCGCATTTGGACTAGATTTGCCAAGGATAGTCGGGTGGCTTGGTAGGAGTGGATCGTACTCAAGTTCTCACATCTCTCGGTCGCCGCGCCACAGGCTGCGACCTCGTCGCAAGGGCCTAGTTTCAGGCCTCTTGTTAAGAAGGGCCGTGTGCAGACTCCACTAAAACAAGTCCCAAAACCAGAATTCATCACGACCGAGCCGCCAAGCCTGTTCCTTCAGGCCGGAAAGTTGAACTACTTCGCTAGCTCCGTTGGTGCCGACATGCGGAGACATGGTTGACTACAGAAGACATACCTTGATCCGGGCCATTTCCCATATAGCTGACATTAAACCCTATGCGCTGGCAGATCTTGGGGACAATAACATCATTCCGCTAGCACAGAACGAAAGCGCGTATTCCTGCCAGCCCCGAGGCGATGCGGGCCGCTAACGAAACCGCCGCCAAAATCCCACTTTATCTCGATCCGGACTGGCTGAGCCTGCGGGTCGCGATTGCTCAAATATACGACTTTGAACCAGATCGCATTCTCTGTGGGGCGGGTTCTATGGAGCTGATCGGGTGCCTGATCCGCGCCTTTGCTGGCCCGGAAGATAGAATTCTGGGAGGCGAATATGGATATGCCTATGTCTCCTCAGCTTCGGCGCAGGTCGAAGCCGACTATGTGACCGCACGGGAAGCTGACCTGTCGGTCTCGGTGGATGAAGTGTTGGCGGCTGTGACAGACCGCACGCGCATCGTGTTCATCTGCCACCCCGGTAGCCCGACCGGGACACCCATTAAAAACAGCGACATCCTGCGGCTGCGACACCATTTGCAGCGCAATATCATGCTTGTAGTCGATCAGGCCTATGCCGAACTATCTGACTCGGGGCAGGATCCCGCAGAAATCTTCGCCCTGGTGCAACGTGGTGACACCGTGGCTCTTCGAACTTTTTCCAAAGCCTACGGCCTGGCAGGAGCACGGGTTGGCTGGGGATATTTTCCACACGGGACCGCGGCAGAAATTCGCAAAATTCTGATTCCCAACAACATTCCCGCGCCGTCGCAGGCCATGGCAGACGCGGCGATGCTGGACCAGAAACACATGGCGGAGATCATCCAAAAAACCACCGTGATCCGTGATCGATTTGCTGCGGATTGCCGGAAACTCGGGCTGGATGTCCCACAAAGTCACACGAATTTTGTGCTGTTGCGCTTTGCCACAGCTCAGCAAATGCAGGTCGCAGACAATGCGCTTCGCGCAGATGGCCTGATGATGCGCCCCATGGGCGGCTACTGGCTGCACAATTGTCTGCACGCCACAATCTGCAGCGATGAAATCATGCGCAACGCCCTCGCGGTATTGAAAGGAGTATTATCATGACCCAAGACCCCCGAAGCGGTGCCAAAATTGGCGTGCTGGTGCCATATACCAACGTCAATCAGGAACCCGACCTTGAACTGATCTGTTGCAAACTTTTATCCATAGACGCTCGCGCTGCCGGCGAGTGAATGGCTTTCGGATTTATCACGTCGAAAGCCAGTTCATGATCTCTTTTAGAAGGTACTCTGTATCCAAAGGACGTTATCCTGTTCGCAGTATTCTTCTATGCCCGAAACGGAGTGTCGTACCGGGATCTGGAAGAATTCATGCAAAAGCGAGGTGTTTCTGTTGATCACACAACACTGAACCAATGGGCCATACGGTTTTCCGGCGCGATTGCAGAAACAGCGCGCCGACGACGACTATGCGACTGCTCCTGGTGCACGGACGAAACCTACATTCGTGTGCGCGGCAAGTGGATGTATTTCTATTGAGCGGTCGACAAACACGGCAAAACTCTCGATTTCATGCTGTCCAAGCGTCGGAACAAAGCTGCAGCAACGAAGTTTTTCGCTCGGATGTTGGAGACCAATGGGTTGCCATGGAAGATTGTGATCGACAAGAGCAGCACTAACTCCGCGGGCCTCAAGGCGATCGAAAAATTCTGAAGAGCATCGGCTGCCTGATACCCATTGAGATGGTCAGGCGGAAATATTTGACGGATGTATTTGACAAGAACTTTTTGAGGCACCGCGCCCTTGTCTTTGGGTGAGCTACTGAGGTGCG
>NZ_CANMQQ010000017.1 GCF_947500045.1 uncultured Ruegeria sp.
CCCAATGTCAGAATACGAAGACGCCGCAGAATAATCACAAAACAAAAACCACAAAACACAAAAAACCCCGCCAAAAAATTGGCGGGGTTTTTCTGATCTTACATGGGTCAGAGCCTTATACGGAACGCCGCAAATCCATCTGCACCTTCCCCTGCATCTTCGATGACGATGCCTTTAACATCATTCATATAATCGCGTGCCTTTGGTCCGGTTTCAAATAGGACCGTCGTGTCCGCGAGCGGCGCAAATGACCAGTTCGCATCTGCCTTGGGATTGATTGTACCCTGCTCGACAATATAGCGAACAATAACGTCACGGTTGGTATCCGGGGCTTCAAATACAACCGTGTCACCCAACGCACCGGGGAAAGAGCCCCCGCCGGATGCACGGTAATTGTTGGTCGCAATGATAAATTCCATATCATCCGTAACCGGCACACCGTTGAGGGCAAGGTTCACAATCCGGGCTGCATCTGGGTTTGTTTCTTCGCCCTTGGGGCCAAATCGTGAAGGCTGGGACAGATCGATCTGATAGGTCACACCGTCCATTACATCGAAATTGTAAGACGGGAACTCTGGGTTCAAAAGCACTGCATCTGTTGAGCCGGTATCTATCTGGTTGAACATACCAGCCGATCGCTCCAACCAACCTCGGACCTGCGCGCCGTTCACGCGAACCGCTCGTACAGTATTTGGATACAGATAAAGATCGGCGACATTCTTGATCGCAACATCCCCGACCGGCACATCGGTGTAGTATTCGGGACCGCCACGCCCTCCGGCCTTGAAAGGGGCCGCCGCGGAAAGGATTGGCAATCCCTCATGCTCGGTCCCTTTCAACATCTGTTCGACATACCATTTCTGCGCGATCGAAACGATCTGCACAGACGGATCATCCGCGACCAACGCGAAATAGCTGTGAAGCGGGGCCGAGGTCTTGCCTACAGCGCGACGGACATAGGCCAGTGTTTCGTCGTGATCTTTTGCGACCGAGTCGAGAACCTTCTGATCATCACCAACCAGCGCGGTAATTGATCGATCCTCGTTCCGTTTTGAGATAGGCCGCGCTTCTGACGTAGTTGTAACCACGCGCCATTCATTACCATCCCTTTCCAACAGCAGGTCAAGCAGACCAAGGTGTGACCCCCAAAATCCCCCCATGACCGCAGGCTTACCCATCAGCGTGCCAGTTTCCACGTCAATACCGGGCCGGTCTGCAAATGTTGGCGAAGGGAAGACCAGATGATTGTGACCGGTGACCAACGCGTCAACCCCGTCTACCCCTGCAAGAACGACCGAGGCATTCTCCATCCCCTCCGAATGATCTGCCTCACCAATACCTGAATGCGACAGCGCGATGATCAGATCACATCCTTGCTCTTTCATCTCAGGTACGTATGCCTTGGCCGTCTCGACGATATCGCGGGCCTCAACATTGCCTTCGAGATGTTTGCGATCCCAATTCATGACTTGTGGCGGGGTAAACCCGATGACACCGATCTTGATCGGATGTATCGAACCGTCACCCAATTCGATTTCCCGATCCAAAATTGCGTAGGGCTTTACCAAAGTTTCGTCGTCGCGTGGATTGGCCCCTTTCTTCTTAGCGATATTGGCGAGAACCACGGGGAACTCGGCGCCCGCAAGCGCCTTGTCAAGAAACTCCAAGCCGTAGTTGAATTCGTGGTTGCCCAAGGTGGCCGCATCGTAGCCGACAGTATTAAAGGCAGCGATGATCGGATGGCTGTCACCCGCCTTCATCCCACGCTCGTAGGCAATGTAGTCGCCCATCGGATTACCCTGCAAAAAGTCACCGTTGTCGACGAGAATCGAGTTTGTCGCCTCGGAACGAATGTCATTGATAATCGATGCAGTACGCGACAGGCCCACGGTGTCCCGAGGTTTGTCGGCATAGTAGTCATACGGGAAGACATGCACGTGGATGTCGGTCGTCTCCATGATCCTCAGGTGCGCCTGATTGTTGGCGGCTGATGCGGAAAACGGATGCAGTGTGATTGCGGCTGCACTGGCCGTTGTCGTCGCAAGAAACTGACGGCGAGAAACATTACGGCTGGAAAAGGGCATGTGACACCTTTCTTGAAATATGTTCGACACGCCACTTAGATGGTGAATGTAACAATGATGATTAAAGATCACCTAAGCCGATCAAGCGTCGAACTGTGGTTGAGATTACCGATACTGTGCCGCCAAAGTGATACATCGTAAAGCGGGTCGAAGTCTCAAGTGGATATTTATTTTGCTGAAACTGGTCGACCCAATCTGAGCAATCGTTGATGATTTCGCAATCAAACTCGAGAATAGCGCGAATTTCCGAAGGGTTGGCAATCAGTGCTTGCCAGAATCTACCCGAAACGGGTTCAGGCTTTCACTGAACTGCTCGATGAACTCCAGCGTCACCAAAGAGGGTTGTTTCAATATGGGTCGCACCAATGAAAGCGTATGAGGTAAAAACGGTTTGAACGACCTGTAGCTCAGACCTTGATTGGCATATTGCACGGCATCCAGTTCGCTCACGACCGAAACGCCGACGCCTTTTAATGCCAGATCACATGCCGCCGTAAATTGCCTGACTTCGATATGGGAATTCAACTCGACATTTGCGCTTTGAAAGGTCTTTGAAAGGCGCGCAAAAAAGTCGCTATCGCGACGGGTGTGAATGATTTTCTCATTTGCAAGCTCTCTGGGTGTCACCTCAGAAACACCTTCCAAATCATGACCGCTTGGAAACACGCAGACCGTACGCACGTCAACATCTGTACTTTGAACGGCCGGATGGCCATTAAAGCTGTCGGTGATTCCAAAGTCATATTGCTCACCAATCATCCATTCCAGAATGCGCTCGGGCCGATCCGGCTCAATCGTCATGGTGACACCGGGGCGGTCTTTTAGAAAATCGGCAATTACTTTCGGTAGGTGGCTGGTGGCAAACCCAGGCAGGCAGGCCACCCGGATATGCCCGGCCTTTCGTTGCGTTATGTCCTGACTGACGTCAGCAATCTGCTTCATCAGTTCCAGAACACGCTCGACGCTGGGTTGCAGATACCGCACTTCCTGCGTGGGTACCAACCGACCCTCGCGGCGGTCAAAAAGTTGAAACCCCAGTGACTTTTCAAGATCGGAGATGAGCCTGCTCACGGCTGGCTGACTCACCCCCAGATCAGCGGCCGCCGATGTGATCGACCCATTGGTCGTCACCGCCATCAGCGCTTCAAGCTGTCGAATTCTTAGGGTTTGGCGCTCTCGCCGTAGCAACTGTCTTGTCCTTTGTGGCGGCAATGGCGCAAACCGAAGTCCAATTCTGGCATGCCTTTACGGGCCGTCTTGGTGATCTGGTGAAAGCACAGGTTGAAGAGTTCAACTCATCCACGCCGGTTCTATGGGTCAACCGCGATGCCATGGAGGCGGCAGGAGCTGATACAGACAACGACCTTTCAACATCGGAGAAAGTTGGTGATGTGCTTGATCAGTTGAAAGAAGGCGGTGAAGAATGCCCGCTGGTCTCAGCATGGCAGAGCTGGATTCATCTGGAAAACATGTCGGTTAATCACGATGTGCCATCTGCGTCGAAGGATAATGGCTTTACTGGTCTAGATACCGAGTTGATATTGAACGGTCTAGTGCAGGCGGCACAACTGAATGCGATGGGCGACTGGGCAAAGGATGGTAAGCCATCTGCACGGGCCGCAGGTGATCGCCTCTGCTGTGTTTTTCTTTTTTCCAGCAGCGCAGCCAATATGGCGGTCGCTGTTCATTCCTGACCCGTTCGGCCTGTTGTCTCAGTTCGTCGGGCTTGGCAACTTCGAGTTCCTTCTCAGCGACAAGTTCTATCGCGCGTCAATCGCGACAACAGCGATCTTCTCGACGCTTGTGACACTATGCTCAATGATCCCGGTCCTGTTTCTTTAGGTTATTGCAGACGTGCTGATCAAAGGCCCGACGGACGTCATTCATGGCATCGACATTGATATCGCCGATGGTGAATTCATAGTGATTGTCGGGCCTTCGGGCTGCGGTAAATCTACGCTTCTGCGCATGGTGGCGGGTCTTGAAACTGTGACAGCAGGCGAAATCCGGATCGGTGATGAGCGGGCAAATGACAAAGAACCGATGGATCGGGACATCGCTATGGTGTTCCAGAACTATGCACTTTACCCGCATATGTCCGTGCGACAGAACATGGGATATGGATTAAAAATCGCCGGATTGCCCAAGTCCGAGATCGATCAAAAGGTGAACCAAGCGGCGAAGCTGTTGCAACTTGAAGCTTTACTGGATCGTAAACCCCGCCAGTTGTCTGGCGGCAACGGCAGCGGGTTGCTATGGGCCGCGCCATTGTTCGCGAACCCGCTGTGTTTCTATTTGATGAGCCGCTTTCAAACCTTGATGCGAAACTGCGCGTTCAGATGCGTCTGGAAATTCGTGAACTTCAGGAAAAGCTTGGAATTACATCTCTGTATGTCACACATGATCAAGTCGAGGCCATGACGATGGCGGATAGAATGATCGTGATGAACGGCGGCATTGCCGAGCAAATCGGAACACCCCTGGATGTCTATGAGACCCCGCAAACTCTGTTTGCAGCTCAATTCATCGGCAGCCCAGCCATGAATGTCTTTGACGCGCGGCGTGAAGGCGGGATGATCAAATTCGAAGGTCTGGAAATTGGTCCATCGCAAGGGCCAGATATCTCAGTGAAGCTTGGAATTCGGCCCGAACACTTGTCGCTGGATGAAAATGGCCCGCTGGAAGTTGCGGTTCAAATGGCCGAACCTTTGGGAGCAAACACACTGCTGCACGGACGGCTGACAGGTACTCAGGAGGTGATGACCGTCAGTCTTCCTGGCGTTCATCCAATTGAAGATAGACGTCCGACCGTTCGGTTCTCGATCGCGTCAGAGCAGATGCACTTGTTTGACCCAGACACAGGTAGAAGGTTGCCAAGTTGATCGGACGTATTCCTATCCGAAGCCTCTAGTTGGAGCGACCGCCGCATTGACTGCCCGGCCCGAGATCGACCACTTACACGCCTGACAACATTCCGCAGGAAATAGAAGTGAACTGTTTTCAGGATTGCAAAGATGCCTGCAAATATAATGCGCACATAGCGCTGGACTGGTCTTTCGAAGATGAGCTCAGACCTTTACGTTCTGCAATTCCTCAAGCAGGTCCAGTAACTGATCCAATTTTTCACGCCCCATTTGCGCTTCGATATTGCTTGAAATCGCATGGGATGTGGCAAGGTTATTTTCTAATATCGTCCGGCCCGCGTCGGTGATCCGTACCATGGTGCGGCGTTTGTCTTCTTTGTCTTTGCGGCGGACGATCTGGCCGTCGGCCTCCATCGCACGCAAAATACGGGTGACGCTGGGCAACAGCAGGCAGGCTTCATGCGCGATTGCGCTTTGCTCTACTTCACCCAACTCATCCAGTACGCGCAGAATTCTCCACTTCTGTTCGGTCAGGCGAATATCCTGCAGCATGTCGCGGATTGGCGCCATCACAGTTTCACGGGCACGCAACAGCGCGATCGGAAGGGATCGTGCGGTACTTTTGATATGGGATTGACTGTTCATGCGACCTTCTTAGTTGCCAAATCACCGTTTGCAAAGATTAACAAGACAAGCTCCTGCGGATGCGTTTAAAATGCCGTACTGGTCTGATTGGTTCTGGCGCAAACCGCCATGCGGGTTTCGAAATCTGACAAGCAGTCCGATTTGGGAACTAAGCCATCGGCAAAGGACGACGCAATCGTCGCTGGAGGTCTGATTCAAGTTAGTGGATGTCGGATTCAAGCCTGTTCAAACTAGGCATTTAAGTGGATTCTGATAAAAAAGGTCCGATTCATGCGATACTCTGGCTTTCAAGTTATCAAAGAGGCGCTCACTGGTCACAAAGGCTGGAAACCGGCGTGGCGCGACCCTGAGCCCAAGCCACAGTATGACATCTTAATCATCGGGGGTGGTGGCCACGGGCTAGCGACGGCGCATTACCTTGCCAAGGTGTATGGCCATCGCAACGTCGCCGTCATCGAGAAGGGCTGGATCGGCGGAGGCAATGTCGGGCGCAACACCACCATCATCCGCTCGAACTATTTGTTGGACGGAAATGAACCATTCTACGAGTTCTCTCTGAAACTGTGGGAAGGTCTGGAGCAGGATCTGAACTATAACGCGATGGTCAGTCAGCGTGGGATTATCAATCTGATCCACTCTGATGCCCAACGGGATGCCTTCACGCGACGCGGCAATGCCATGATCCTGAACGGCGCGGATGCCGAGTTGCTGGATGCCGATCAGGTGCGCAGAGAATACCCTTTTCTCAACTTCAACAATGCAAGGTTCCCGATCAAAGGCGGACTGGCACAACGGCGCGGCGGCACTGTTCGCCATGATGCTGTGGCATGGGGATATGCTCGTTCGGCAGACAAGAATGGCGTCGATATCATTCAGAATTGCGAAGTCACCGGCTTCCGCATCGAAAATGGTAGATGTCTGGGCGTCGAAACCTCAAAAGGGTTTATCGGAGCGGGCAAAGTAGGCTGTGCTGTTGCAGGGAATTCGGGGCGACTGATGGGTATGGCAGGCATGCGACTACCAATAGAAAGCCACGTTCTACAGGCCTTTGTCTCGGAGGGGCTGAAGCCTCTGCTGCCAGGTGTGATCACCTTTGGCGCCGGACATTTCTATGTCAGCCAATCTGACAAAGGCGGCCTGGTGTTCGGGGGTGATCTGGACGGGTACAATTCGTACGCGCAACGCGGAAATCTGCCCGTGGTCGAAGATGTCTGCGAAGGCGGTATGGCGCTCATGCCAATGATCGGACGCGCACGTCTGCTGCGCATGTGGGGCGGGATCATGGATATGTCCATGGACGGCTCGCCCATCATCGACCGGACCCATATTGACGGGCTCTATTTCAACGGCGGCTGGTGCTATGGCGGCTTCAAGGCCACTCCGGCGTCGGGCCATTGTTTCGCTCATCTGCTGGCAAAGGACGAACCCCACCCAACCGCAACCGCCTATCGCCTTGACCGGTTTCGTGCCGGACGGATGATTGACGAAAAAGGTATGGGCAACCAGCCCAATCTGCACTGAGGAAAGCCGCAAGATGATCATCCAACATCCTTTGCTGGGTCCCCGCGACAGTTCCGAGTTCGTCTATCTGGGCGACGCGTCTCTGATTGATCGGCCCGACTGGCAGGCCGAAAACGCAGCCGAAGCCTTCCATGATTATGCTTATCTGCGCGACAACCCCGCCGGTGAACATCGCGAGCTGTGGTTTCACGAAGGCGGAGATCGATCCTGGCTGGTCGTAACACGCAACACGGTTACGCACGAGATATCCAGGGTGGAGCTGGCCCGCGACGTTGCCCGGACACGAGGGCGTTCCAAATGACACAAGTTAACCGGTTGGGCGGCGGCCAGATTGATCGTACCAAAACCCTGAATTTCAAATTCGACAACCGCAATTACACGGCACATCCAGGCGATACTCTGGCATCGGCCCTTTTGGCCAATGGCGTGCGCCTGATGGGGCGGTCTTTCAAGTATCACCGTCCGCGCGGGGTTCTGAGTGCGGGGTCGGAGGAGCCCAACGCACTGGTTGAATTGCGCAAGGGCAGTCGGAAAGAACCCAATACCCGCGCCACGACCATAGAAATGTTTGACGGGCTCGAAGCCAATTCCCAGAATCGCTGGCCCAGCCTGAAATTTGATGCGCTGGCGATCAATGACCAGTTGTCGCGCTTTCTGACTGCGGGTTTCTACTACAAAACCTTCATGTGGCCGGCGGTGTTCTGGGAAAAGTTTTATGAACCACTGATCCGCCGAGCTGCTGGATTGGGCACATTGTCGATGCAGGACGACCCTGATGAGTACGACAAGGGGTTCAGACATTGCGACCTGTTGATCATCGGTGCGGGTCCGGCTGGATTGATGGCGGCGCTGACTGCCGGACGGGCTGGATCAGAGGTGATTTTGGCGGATGAAGATTTCGCCCTCGGCGGCCGTTTGAACAGCGAGAGTTTCTTGCTGAACGACGATCAGGCTGAAATCTGGGTGGCGCAAACAGTGGCTGAGCTGTCGGCGATGCCCAATGTTCGCCTGATGCCGCGGACCACAACCATCGGTGCCTTCGATCACGGTATTTACGGGGCAGTAGAACAGACGGGCGACCATCTGGCCAACCTGCCCACAGGCAAACCCCGACAGATCCTGTGGCGCATCTATTCCAAGCGCGCGCTCTTATGTACAGGGGCGACCGAACGTCCGATCGCCTTTGAAAACAACGACCGGCCCGGCATCATGCTGGCAGGTGCTTTGCGCAGCTACGCCAACCGGTTCGCCGCCACCCCGGCCCGGCGCGTGGCCATATTTACCAATAACGATGATGGTCACCGAACTGCAGCCGATCTGCATGCCAAAGGAGTGAAAATCGCCGCCGTTGTCGATGTGCGGGTAGATGCACCAACAAGCGGTGATTACGAAGTTCTGCGCGGCGCACAGGTGATCGATACCAAAGGCCGCCTTGGCTTGGCTTTTGTCGAAGTCGGTTTAGCCGACGGCTCGAACCGTACGCTGGATGTGGGCGCGCTTGGTGTCTCGGGTGGATGGAATCCGAATGTACACCTGACCTGCCATCAGCGTGGCCGACCAACATGGGATGAGGGCCTGTCCGCTTTCGTCCCCGGAGAAACGCTGCCTCCGGGTCTGGCAGTCGCCGGGGCTGCAAACGGTATCATGACCACTTATGGCGCCCTACAATCTGGCGCCCAAGGTGCGGCGCAGGCACTTGAACTGAAAGGCGACCTACCCACATTGCCCGAAGCTGAGGATATGCCAGTCCGTCAAACCCCATTCTGGTATGTGCAGGGCTGTTCGCGGGCATGGCTGGACCAGCAGAATGACGTAACCGTCAAAGACGTGAAGCTTAGCCATCAGGAAGGGTTCCGATCGGTCGAACACCTCAAACGCTACACCACACTGGGCATGGCAACCGATCAGGGCAAGACGTCGAACATGGGTGGTTTGGCGATCATGGCCGAACTTGCTGGAAAATCCATTCCTGAAACCGGCACCACAATTTTCCGCCCTCCCTACACCCCTGTCCCAATTGCAACCTTTGCCGGTCGTCTAAAAGGGCAGGAGTTTCACCCTACCCGCCTGCCACCCTCGCACTATTGGGCCAAAGAGCGGGGCGCAGTGTTTGTCGAGGTCGGCAATTGGCTACGCGCACAATGGTTCCCTTTGCCGGGTGAAACGCATTGGCGTCAATCCGTCGACCGCGAAGTGCGCCAGACCCGCGCCTCGGTCGGGGTGTGCGATTGCACCACGCTCGGCAAGATTGACGTACAAGGCACCGATGCGGCGGATTTCCTGAACCGGATTTACTGCAACGGCTTTGCCAAATTCGCGGTGGGTAAAACCCGCTATGGCCTGATGTTACGAGAAGATGGCATTGCGATGGATGATGGCACCGCTGCGCGGCTAGCCGAGGATCATTTCATTGTCACAACTACAACGGCCAACGCCGTCAAAGTCTATCAACACATGGAATTCGTCCGTCAATGCCTATTACCGGACATGGACGTACAACTGATCTCAACCACCGAAGCCTGGGCGCAATACGCTGTCGCAGGGCCAAATTCGCGCAAACTTCTGCAAAAGATCGTGGATCCCGAATTCGATATCTCAAACGAAGGCTTCCCCTTCATGGGTTGTGGAAACGTCACTGTATGTGGCGGATTGCGGGCGCGTCTGTTCCGTATTTCGTTCTCGGGCGAGCTGGCGTTTGAAATCGCGGTTCCGTCCCGTTATGGCGATGCCTTGATGCGGCGCCTGATGCGGGAGGGTGAAGAGTTCAACGTTGTACCATACGGCACCGAAGCCTTGAGTGTCATGCGGATCGAAAAGGGTCACGCGGCGGGCAACGAGTTGAACGGAACCACCTCAGCCCTAAACCTTGGAATGGCTCGGATGGTGTCAAAAAAGAAAGACAGCATCGGCGCGACCTTGTCCGAGCGCGAGGGACTGAACCAACCAGACGCATTGATGATGGTCGGCGTCAAACCAGTTAACTCAGGCGATAAGGTAACCGCCGGGGGCCATCTGATGAATGCCTCGGGTCCTGTGGATGCCGCTAATGATCAGGGCTATATCACATCGGCGGCTTTCTCACCGTCTCTGGACAGTCATATCGGTCTTGGTTTTTTAAAGAACGGTGGCGAGCGCCAGGGTGAAAAGATGCGGCTTGTTTCGCCATTGACTGAACTGACCGTCGAAGTTGAAATCGTCTCGGCCCATTTTGTCGATCCACAGGGAGAACGGCTTCGTGCATGATCTTGTCGCATTAACCGCACTTGGTGGAACCGGCCCGGAATCTTGTACGGTTGGTAGCGTGTCCTGTCGCGAATACCCCGATATCGCGCTGGCTTCGGTCGCTGCGCGTTTGGGGCATGAGGCCGAAACACGGACCGCGTTGGCTACCTTGACCGGGCATACTGCGCCCGACATCGGACAGACATCCGGTCATACGGTCAAAGCTTTCTGGACCGGACCCGAGCAATGGATGCTTGAGGCACCCTTCGAGACACATGAAGACCTTGCGTCGATGGTGAAAGGCCACGTCAAAGACGCCGCTTCCGTGTCCGAGCAAACAGATGCGTGGACCCGGTTTGACCTGGAGGGCCCCGATGTACGGGCGGTGCTGGAACTGTTGTGCAACCTGGATTGCAGAAAAATGGCAGAAGGGGATGCTGCGCGCACCTCGATCCATCATCTCGGGTGTTTTGTCCTGTGCCGGTCAGCCGATGTGTTCAGCATCTACGGTCCTCGATCTTCAGCACGCACCCTGCAGCACGCAATTATCGCCGCGATGAACTCTGCGCTCTAGCACGCGGATCAAACAGAGGGTAGTGGAGCGTTGTCTTCGACCCGAAAACGGTTGATCCGACGGCGATCCTCGCTGGGGCTCAGCCCAAAGGCTGCGCGATAATGCGTCACTAATGGCGCGACCGAACTATATCCAATTGCCGCAGCAATCTCGGGGATCGGATCTTTTGTATAGACGACCATCTGCCGGGCCGCCTTCATCCGCATCGCGCGGTAATAATGGCTAGGGCTTAACCCGGTGGCCTGCTTAAACGCGCGTTCGATCTGACGTGGGGTGACACCAGTCTGATGCGCAACCTCAGCGATTGTTATGGGCTGACCGACATTTCCTGCAAACAGCTCGACCGACTTGGCTACAAGCGGTGGTAGTTTATCACCGGAACCTGAATGACGGACATTAGGAACCTGTTGGCGCACGCCTTCCCCCCGCATCATCGGGTGTTGAAACCAGCAGGCAACCTCATGCGCGATATCACTGCCCAAACGGTCTTCGATCAAATGAAGCGCCAGATCAAACGCTGCCGCAGCTCCAGCAGCGGTATAACGGCTGGTATCGGATACGATCACCTCGCGGCGGGCATCCATGTCCGGAAACTCAGCTTCAAATGCAGCTTCATAACACCAGTGAACAGAAACCGGACGCCCGGTCATAACCCCGGACCGGACCAACGGAAAAACACCGCCACTGATGCCGCCAAGAATGGTTCCATGCCGGGCCAACATTCGCAATGTGCCATTTCCCTGTTTCGGATCGCCAAACCCGGCCACGGGACTACTGAGGAGAAATAGAATATCGATTGATTGGCAATCAGATAGATCGCGATCAGCCTCGAACCCGATATTGGCGCTGGACTTGACCTTCTGCCCGAGCTCGGAAACCAGAGACCAGCAAAAGGCCTCTTGCCCTGCGATCTCATTCGCTGCCCGCAAAGGTTCTACAATCGAGGTCAGACAGGCTATTGGAAAACCGTCGAACAGCAGAAATCCGATCTCAGTTCTTTTGTCTATCAGCATGACTATTTTACTATCAGGAAACATTGGCGCTATGGTAGCCCGGATTGATATATGTAATGCACAGCGCACGATTGCGGGACTAAACACGCCATGTAGTGCGATACGCTGAAAGTGCAGAATTGAAAAAACGCGACACCGATATGGCGGCCAATCTGACACAGGATCCGCATTCCGTTCGAGCAGGCGAACGTGAGAAAGTGCTTGAAGTTGCGATCGGGCGCGAAGTTCGGGCCTTTCGCAAACAGCAAAACATCACGGTTGCTGAACTTGCCCAGTTAACTGGTCTGTCGATCGGAATGCTGTCGAAAATCGAAAACGGCAATACATCGCCTTCATTGACAACACTGCAATCTCTAGCCGATGCCCTATCAGTTCCATTGACAAGCTTCTTTAGGCAGTTCGAGGAACGCCGGGAAGCCGTGCACACAAAAGCTGGTGAAGGCATAGAGCTGGAACGTGAAGGAACCCGCGCCAACCACCAATACAACCTGCTGGGACATATTGGAGCCAATGGATCGGGCGTGATAGTCGAGCCCTATTTGATCACTCTAACAGCAGAATCGGATGTATTTCCAACCTTCCAGCATGGCGGAATCGAGACGATTTACATGTTGGAAGGCGAGGTTGACTATCGACATGGGGATCAAATTTACCCGCTGAAACCGGGCGATACTCTGTTTTTTGACGCAGATGCCCCACATGGACCAGAACGATTGGTCAAGTTGCCAGCACGCTATATCTCGGTCATCAGCTACCCTCAGACGAACTGACGGCCCAGGCTGTATATGAATAGCCCTATCGCCATCGCCTTCTTCGCGGGTTGAGCGAAGTTGTGGCTTTCATGCCCGGCACCAGAACCGACTTGTACGGCAATTCCAGACCAATCAACCAATCCGCACCCAATGTGCACCAACCATCCGGATGGGCGCGTAAAGGTTGCATCCATCACTCGGATCGTGGATCGCAATGCTGTACTCAAGACGATCTAAACATAATGCGCCAGCAGTGGGTAATCGTGTCGGAAAATGGGATATTGTAACGACCACCCGGCTGCTGAAACGAAGATCAGGAGAGTAGCTGTTCGATGGTAGTGGCCCAACCAAGCAATCTGCGGTCATCGTCTCGGCGGGCCATTAGCTCCAGCCCCAAGGGACGATCATCAAACCCCGATATCGGCAAGCTGATTGCAGGGCTTCCGGACAGTGATGCTGCAAGGGCGCGATCAGTTAGAAGTGGGAACAGGGCGTGGCTCTTGCCGTTCAGCTGGACTTCCTCGGTATGCAGCTTGGGGGCAGCTATCGGAACGGTTGGGTAGACAAGCACATCCAACCCATCCATCGCGGTTTCCAGAATTTCGCATACCTTATCGCGACCCTGCGTACGCATGGACTGCAGTTCTGAATCGGTGGTCTCATCCGCGGCAATCTCGCGGAAGATTCCGGCAACGTCGGGGCTGGCGATTTGGTCAGCGAAATCACTGATGTCCAGTTGAAGTTCGCGCTCTAGAAAAGATGTCCACCAACGCTTGGCTTCGGCGATGACAATCCGAAGTGAGATGGCCTCCATCGCCTGGTGCAAATCGGGGGCATCGCGTGTTTCGATCACCGCTCCTGCGGCACACAATCTCTCGATTGCCGCTTCAACCGGCCCTGCAACGCGGCTGTCGACATTGTCCCAGAACACGGATTGAACACGGCCCAGTCGAAGACCTTCGAGTGGCCTGGCCTCTGAGGGCTTGTCATCGGCCAGTGCTGAATCAAGCCGGGTCAACCTGTCCATATCCGGTGCCATCGCGCTGATCGTATCCAACGAAATCGACAGGTTCAGTACGCCATCACCCGGATAGCGCCCGGCAGACGGGCGAAAGCCAATACATCCGCAGAACGCGGCTGGAAGGCGACCTGATCCGCCGGTGTCAGAAGCCAAGCCCATGGTCGCCAAGCCGGCCGCCACTGCCGCAGCGGTTCCACCAGACGAACCACCTGACATGGCACCATGCGGGCCTGCGACAGCTCCAAAATGTGCATTGTCAGATGTGATGCCAAACGCAAGTTCGTGCATATTGGCCTGCCCTATAATCGTCGCACCAGCAGCCAGTGCGCGGTCAACAGTTGATGCGTGACCATTGCTGACAACCTTCGACAACGCCGGAGATGCGCCGTCCCACGGTAAACCGGCGATTGCAACATTGGCTTTGACGGCCAGCGTTTCGCCAAGCAAGGCGCCAGAATCGGCGCCTTTGATATTCGTTTCGCGGATAAGTGCCGTCACTGTGCTGCCCCAAGTATGCGTGCGGCGTCGGCCATCATTTCCTCGACAATCTCGGCGGCTGGCTGGATATCCTTGATCAAACCCACACCTTGACCCATCAGCCAGGCCATTTCCTCATAATCTCCTGTGGTATCCGGCGTGGGTAGGATCACGTCGAAACGGCGCTTTTCATGCGGTTGGCCCAGGAACTGCGTCTGGCCGATCACCGGTTCATTCGCGCGGTCCTTAGGCACGTCTTCCAGGCGGCCTTCGAATTCTTCAGTTGGTCGGACACGCATCAGACGCATGGGGTTAAAATCCGGCATTTCCGGGCCGAACACACCCGATCGGGTTGTATCAGCACCACATGCGGCGACAAGGCGGGTATGATGTTCGGGATGGACCCAAGCCTCGTTGGTCGCGACCAGACGCGTGCCGACCCACACGCCGTCCGCCCCCAGTGCCAGCGACGCTGCTACGCCGCGCCCGTCTGTTATCCCGCCCGAAGCCAATACCATAGCCTTATCACCGATCGCGTCGACCATTGCGGGCACCAACGCCATCGATCCCATTCCACCGTAATTGTGGCCGCCTGCTTCCCAGCCTTGCGCCACGACAAGATCCGCGCCAAGCTCGACAGCTTTTTCACCGTCTTCGACTGTGCCGACCTGCACCCAGATATCCGCGCCGGAATCCTTCAGCATCTTGACCTGATCATCCGGTGGCAACCCCCAGTGGAACGAGGCCACCGGGACCTTTTCACCGGCAGTTGTCTTGACCTGCTCATCATTGCCGAAACAGGTGATGAAATTGATGTTAAACGGCTTCCCCGCGTCGCGCAGCTTGGCGATATGTTCGCGCAGTTCATCAGGTGGAAGGAAGCCGACGCCGATCGCACCTATTCCACCGCCCTGCCCCACAGCCTGAGCAAGCTCAGGCTTTTCACCTGCAAACGCCATGCCAGCTTGGGCGAAGGGATGTTTAACGCCGTAGCGTTCGGTCAAACGGGTTTTCAGCATTGGTGCCTCCTACAACTGCTAACGCGTAGAAGTTTGGCACACACGATGCGGACAATGATGCGAGCGATCAGGACAATTGTGCAGCGCGCCATGCACCCGGGCTTACCCCATGCTTTCGACGAAAGACGCGTGCGAAATAGCTGGGATCGCGAAAACCTGCTCGCGCGGCAATGGCTGAGATTTGCAGGTCGGTAGTTTCCAGCAGCGACTGCGCCGTTGCAAGGCGCGCAGCCTCGATACGGGAACCTACCGTCTGACCTGTTTCTTCAAACAATGCGTGTATTTTACGCTCGGTTATCCCAAAAGACGCGGCCAGCGGTGCCGCTGACAACTCTGGTTGCATATGACATCGTGCAATATGCGCTTGAATCGCCTCCAGCAGCGCAGTGCCGTCGGTTTCTTCCGCAGAAACCTGTGTGACAAGCGACAAAGTGCTGAGAATCTGTGCATTCAACGCATCGTTGGCCGCAGGTAGCTGCAAGGCCAACGCGCCAAGCCCGGCAAGAACATTTGCCAATTCGCGGCCAGCCGCGCTTTGAGACAGGCGCAGAATACCAGGATCAAGTGTTGCTGGAAGAGCATCTTGCGGAATTGCGATCGAGATCAATTCAAATGGTGCAGTATGGGTGATCGAATACGGTTCAGACGTCGAAACCAAGCACAAATCCATCGGTGCGGTTTCGTAGCGGCCTTGGGGCATCTCGACCAAACCACGTCCTGACAGTTGGAGATTGGCAAAGACCAGATCCCCTCGCCTGCGCGCGACGTGTTCCGAACGCCGCAGCACCCGATGAGGAGCGGCACGAACCCGGCTTACTTGCCCGGTCGGAAGATGGGCTTGCTCGATCCTGCCGACAAAATCGTGGTTTCCGACAGCTTGGGCATCAAGACGCACGAACGCAGAAGCCAAGCCATCCTGCCATTTCCGCAGCCCCGAAGCCGTACTATTTATCCGCCACGTTCGCATTTCGGCATTATGGGGCTTGTCAGAAGAATGAAAAGACCTGTGTTCATTGATTTTGGTCCCGCCAACATAGCTGCAAGGATTCGCCGCCCGGAATCCTCTGATTCAGCCCAGATCTCTGGCGTTGTCAGATATCCGAGGAATTTCGGGAGTTTTTATGCCCGATCCGAACAACCGACCATCCTATCCAAACGACGATCATAAGCCCGATGGCTGTATAAAGGCCGCGCGCAATCATAACACTCTGAACATATTGTTCTTTTGATGAAAATTCGTAGCCAAACGTGTTTGCCAACCCTTCTACTAGGTAGAAGGGTGGAACTGCGCTGACCGACAGCAAAAACATCAGCAGAATTGCGATCGGCAGCAACAGCTTTTTGGCAGTGTTCATAAGCGTAGTGATCTCGCTTCTCCGGGCACACTTAACGCCGCGGACCCCCATGATGGGCTAACAATTTGCCAAACAGGAACCCGCCGCATCAAATTTTACCCGATCCAGTCTCAGAGGCCCAGTTTTTCAAACAGGTCCTCAACCTCGTCCATGGCATGGACCTTCGACACCCAGCTTTCCGGAATGCCATGGGTTGCACCAAGTACCCCACCCAGAAGAATAGCACGACCGCAATTATCACCACCCGCAAGGATATTCGTTCGAATGGCCTCCTGATACGTCTTGGCTGTCAACAGGTTATGAAGAACACTGGGCAAGCCATATTCCAACTCACACGACATCCCGACTTCTTCAGTGAATTTGCAAGTGTCCCGATCAGTAGAGGCGCGCGCCAATTCCAGCGTTGGCCGTGTGTTGTTATCCGCCGCTTCAAACGCAGCCTCGACCACATCGCCGACAGTCCCGTTGTCTCGTGCGGCGATCAGCATCGCACAGGCAACATGGCCGTAGGACACAGCAAGATCAGTCTGATTGGTTGTGCGAATTGCTTCTTCTCCATGTGCCTCCTGCCCCGCGGCGATCAGGGGCGGAAGTTTCGCAATCGCAGGCAATTGAGTGTCCTGTGCGCCAAGCACCTGATCCGATTTTCCATTGGCAAGGTTGTCCAGCGTGCCACGCGTGGCCCCATCGATATAGCCACAATAGGTGCCGCCATATCCGAAATGCGAAACGAAGGCATTATTGTAAGCCTCTTGATCGTATGCGCCCCGCTGGGACGCCAAAGCACGTAACAGGACAAGGCATTGTTCACCATATTGGCTAAGGTCGCCGGGCTGCTTCAGCGGGTGTGCAAAATAGGACGGCACACCTTCGAAATCTGCTGCAGTGGTAGCACAGAATTCAGGGGTCTGTCCGACCAGTTTTTGAATACGCGCTTGGTCATAAAGCCAATGCAGCCCCAGCGAGGCTGCATCTGCGACCAACGCACCGGTCACGATTGAACGTCTCTTCGTCATATTCAACTATCTTTCATAGGTTTAGTTGACCTGTCGCTGCCAAACCCTTGATTCAAACCCGTCGCCGACCTCTTACCTGCGCGGCCAGGGCGCGCCTGTCGTTAGGCTGAATCCACCAATTGCCGAGCGGATTCAAGTGCCGCACGCCAATCATGCGCATGAACCGACACGATTTCCCCACCTTGGGACACGAAGAAAATAGGCGGGTACACCAGCTCGAGCTGCGGCGCTGCCAAGCGAAGAATTGGGTCACGGGCACCATAGACGCCCGGATTGGGAACATCACGGGTTTTTGCGATGATATTGTCTTCGACGGCAAAGCCAAGCGCCTGCCCTTCTGCCTTCACATCTGACAGGTGGTTGCGCTTGAACGCCATGCAAGGTGGGCAATCTTCCGCACCGTAAAAGTGGAACTTCACATCTTGACCGGCTTTGACTTTACCTGCGGACCCAAGAGCGAGCGCAGCAAGCGACGCGGTGCAGAACATCCGTCTGTTCATCTGTTCAATCTCCTCATTTCCAAGTTTCTACCCTAAAACCCATTGGCAATCACCTTCACGATTGCGCGATCAATGTTGGTCGCCGCACCAGCCAATGCTGGCCGGTGCGGCTGGACCCGAAGTTACTGTTTCAACTGCCCGACTTCTTGGATTGTAAAGCCTTCCAGAAGGGCTCCGTTGTTTTCCAAGGTCGCGCCTAGGGTGTTCAATCGCCCGTAATTCACAAAGACCTTACCGTCCTTGATGGTGCCTGTTGTGGGGTAGACATCGCCGGTTTCGAATTGGCCTTCGATATTCGCGCTGCCCCAATCATCCGAAGTTGAGAGCGAAAACACCGTGTTTGATTCAACGCCAGAGGCAAGATTGGTGATCACAACCAATGTGTCCGCATCAACCAATAGCAGCCCGTCGGTTCCGACCAGTGGCTTGGGGGTTGCGACCCGGCTGAATTCCGCGGGCCGGTCCAGTGGCACTTTGAACAGCGATCCGTCGCTTTTCTTGGCTACCAGCAGGTATCCGTCGGGATGAACCTGAATACCATTCAAGTTGAACCCTGATCCCCGGAAATCTTCATGTGTCAGAAACACGCTTGCCTGACCTGCAGGGGTAACCTTGTATATTGCAGCCGCTAGGCTGTCGGTAATATACGCATTGCCTGCGTCATCTACCGCCAGATCATTTGCAAAATGCGCCTCATCTGGGCGCAACCCGGCAAGGTTTACGAACAGAACCGGCTCACCCGTATCCAGATCATATACCCCTAAAGCCATGGTTGCGAACTTGTCTGACGGCTCGCTGCGTTCGGCCACGCCATAGTCTGAACTGTTCACCAGAAGACGGTTGCGCGCCTCGTCGACGCGAATACCCACGACCGAGCGCAGTCGCTCATCCTCAACGATGGTTCGAACGCTGCCATCCTCGGACAAGGCGATGACTTTTCCCTTGCGGATCGACCCCAACAGAAACTCACCTGTCTTGGGATGCAGCTCGATCCCCTCGGGGTACAGCGCCTCGGCAGGGACACTGACTGATTTGGAGGCGTCATCCCAAAACGCCACATCCTCCTCGGCATGCGCCATACCGGCAAGAGTGATCAGAGACGAAGTGAGAAGCGATTTGTATATGGAAGTTTTCATCGTGCTACCCGTGTTTGTTTCTTTGTCTCTGAAAAATAGAGGCCTTTGCACGTGGCGAAGCATGATCTTTCTTCATCCGACGACCAAACCAAGCTCAGGCTTTCACGAGATGGTGAACCCAAGGCACCTGCCTACGGATCAGCAACACGAAAATGCCCCGGGAATATCCCGGGGCATCACATGGTTGAGGGGGTAGGCTTGGTTATCTTGGTTCAATCACCAATTCGCCCGCATTCATCTGCGCGATCAGAGCGTTTACCTCCTCAACTACGCTTTCAGGAATGTCGGGGTGGAAAGTTCCGATGCGCATTGCCTGGCTGTTTGACATGTCACCACGGTACAGGTTGCCTTCAAGCTTTCCAGCTGAGGCAAGCTCAAGATAGCTTTTCATGTTGCCACGGACGTCCAGGATGGCCGACTGCAGAATTTCCGGCCACTCGTTGATCGCGTCACGATAGATGCCGATGCCGTAGACACCTTTCTCTTGCACCGCCTGCATCGAGCCCAAGGTGGCGCTGTCCATGGTTGGCCAGACGACATCAGCACCCTGTGAAATCTGGTTCAAAGCGGCCTCTTTGCCTTTGGCGACATCATCCCAATCGCCGGTCCAGGTAACCAGCACATTGACATCCGGATTGGCAGCCTTGGCGCCACTTTCATAGCCGGCAACGGTGTCATTAGTGAATTTGAACTTCTGTGCAGCGATGATCCCGATTGTATCGGTTTCTGTCATCGAACCCGCCACATACCCCATCAGATAAGCAATCTGGCTGAAGTAGAAATCCGCATTCGCAATATTCTCTGACGTGCCCAAGCCATTGTTGATCATGAACATCGTGTCAGGGAATCGATCTGCAACCCGCTCGACAGCGTCCTGAAACTCACCGCCGTGCCCAATGACAAGGCTATAGCCGCGCCGGGCATAATCGCTCAGAACTTCGATCTGTTCTGGCTGATGGACGCTTTCACTATACGCCGTATCAAAGCCAAGATCTTCGCCCGCTTTTGTCAAACCTTCAAAGCCCGCCTGGTTCCACCCATTGTCTGAAACGGACCCCGGCATCACGATTGCCGCGCTCTTGATACCTTCGGCATGCGCCCCAGTGATCGACAGACACAGAGCTGCAAAACCTGCCGCAACGGTATTGTGGAATTTCATCGACTAATCCTCCCTAGCGTTTACGCGCTCGACTTTGCGCGGAAGGAGGCGTTGCGAAAAATGATGTTTCCTCAGGGTAAAGATGAGCAAATTAGTGCCATAGGTCATTCTACCCTATTAATTTGACCCCCGACACACGCGAGGACGCGTCTTTTAGCAACTGGATAAAGGTTTTACCCAAAAGATTAGGATCTTCGCCGCGTTTTCGAACCAACTTGATTTCTGATTTCAGGTCGTACAATCCGTCCCCGACTGATCGCATTCTTCCTTCGCGGACCCAGATATTCGCGAAACTTTCGGGCAAGTAACCGATATAGCCGCCGGTCAGAACCAGTATTGCGATCCCCTCGATCTGATGTGCGCTTGCATTCGACCGCAACCCGATCGATATCGGGGCAACCTGGTCCTCATTCAGATAGGCGCGTTTGCAATAGTTTGCTTCTGGCAACAAACGCTCGACTTCTGCACGAGTGGCAGCTTCGTACAGGGGATGACCCTGGGCACAGTACAGCCCAATTTTCTCAGTCCCCAAAAGCTCATAGATCAATCCGGGCTTGTGCTTGTGAAACACACCAACGCCCACGGAAACCTGCCCGTCCTGAACCGCGATCTCGATGTCGTCGGGCGCAAGGGAATGCACTTCGACCGAAACATCGGGCGCAATTCGGGTCAGTTCCCCCAGTGCGCCCACAATAGGCGCGTCGTCGTTAAAGGCCCAGTTGTCGATAGCGGCAACCGACAGGCGGCCGACCAGCTTACCGCGGGTCCCGTCCACAACTTCGCCAAAATGTTCAAGCGACGCGAACAGTTTCTGAGAGGCGGAGTAAACGATTTCGCCCTTGTCGGTCAGGCGAAAGCCTTTCCGACCGCGCTGACACAATCGCATGCCCAACCGGGTTTCCAGATCAGAAATCTGCCTGGATATGGTCGATGCCGAGACATTCAGCGAGATTTGTGCTGCTGAAAACCCGCGGGCCTCGACCACTGCCGAAAAGACATAGAGCAAATGCATATCTGCTTTGGAAAAAGAGGGCGGAAGCATCCACGCAATATACATGTATAACTATGCAAGTTAAGTCCCTTAAATTGTAGTTTATTCAAAATTTCCTACGTGCATAGCTTGCGCCCAAACAGCATTCCCGTGGGAGGATACGAGAAATGGGTTTAGATGGCGCGATCTCGCAAAACTGGGGCATCAACAACGACTATTCCAAATTGACCGATGTCCTGCTGGGACGTCCAGAGTATTTCAAATGGGTTGATGCCGGGCCGCTGATCGGGCGCACGCTGGCCAATGCGCACAAGACGGGCGTGAAGTTCGACTTGCAACTGGCGATGGCCCAGCACGCCGAGATGGTCTCGATCTACGAGGAAAATGGCGTCACCTGCCATTATCTGGACAGCGATGAAGTGCTGCATCGCAATTTCTTTGCCCGAGACAGTTCAGCGATGACCCCGTGGGGTGCTTTGATCTGCCACATGCAGCTGAAATGCCGCCGGGCGGATTACGCAACCGCGATCAAATTCTATCAGGAGAACAATATCCCGATTTGGAAATTCGCAACTGCGGGGCATTTCGAGGGTGGCGATTTCAACATTATCGAACCCGGCCGCGTGCTGATCGGCTATTGTGGCGAACGGTCCGAGCAGGAAGGATCCGAGCAGGTCGCCGACTTTGTCCGGGCCGAAGGATGGGAGGCCGTGGTGGCCCCGATCAGCCGGGAATTCGTGCATATGGATGGTTTGGTCGTTCCTTTGGCCGAGAAACTGGTCGTTGCATGCATTGACGCGATGGAGCCGTGGCTTGTGGACGTTGTCAAAGGCTGGGGCGTTGAAATCGTCGATGTTGAATATCGCGAAGCGAAAAACCTGGGCGTGAACCTTGTTGCCCTGGGTGACGGAAAGGTGTTGTCGATGGCCGGAGCCACCGATCTGAATGCCAAGATGCGCGCGCTTGGGTTCGATGTCTACGACCCGGATATGTCCATGTTTACCTTAGGCGGCGGCGGCGTTCATTGCCTGTGCCAGGCCCTGCATCGCGAAGACGCATGACGGACGACAATCAGATCAACGGCGACCGCCTGTGGCAAAGCCTGATGGAAATGGCACGCATCGGCGCGCTGCCGGGCGGCGGCTGCGGGCGGTTGGCCCTGACAGATGATGACCAGATCGCCCGCGATCTGTTCGCCCGCTGGTGCGAAGAGGCTGGATGTACCGTCACTTTCGACCGTTTGGGAAACATGTTCGCGCGCCGAGAAGGCCGGAACCCGGATTTACCGCCTATCGCCATTGGCAGCCATTTGGACACGCAACCTCATGGCGGGCGTTTCGATGGTGTTTATGGGGTCATGGCAGGCTTGGAAATCGTACGCAGCCTGAATGACCTCGGCATCGACACCGACGCCCCGATCGAGATCGTCAACTGGACGAATGAAGAAGGTGCGCGCTTTGCGCCCGCAATGCTGTGTTCGGGTGTTTATGCCGGTCTGTTCGATCTGGAATTTGCACTCAGCCGAACGGATGCCGATGGGACACGTCTGGAGGATGAGTTGACCCGGATTGGATATGTCGGCACCAATCCCTGCGGCGCTCATGAGATGGGTGCCTTTCTTGAAGCCCATATCGAACAAGGTCCGGTGCTGGAGCGCAATGACGAAATCATCGGCGTCGTGACAGGCGGGCAAGGGCAACGCTGGTACGACGTGACGGTGACAGGGCGCGATGCGCATTCAGGGTCGACTCCGATGCAAGGGCGCAGTGACGCTTTGATCGCGGCAGCCCGGATGATCACAGCCGTACAGGAAATTGCATTGGCGCATGGCCCTGACGGCGTGGGGACTGTTGGTGAATTGCATGTCAGCCCCAACTCCCGCAACACGATCCCCGGCGATGTGCGGTTCACCATCGACTTCCGCCACCCTGACGATGCGGTTCTAAGCGTCATGGACACAGCCATAACCGAAACGGCAAAGGCAGAGGCGGATGCCCGGGTGGATCTTGAGATGATCTGGCACAATCCGCCAGTGCGCTTTGACAGGCGCTGCGTTGACGCCATCGAAACCGCCACAAAAGGCCTCGACTATCCCTTTCGTCGTATGGTCTCAGGCGCGGGCCATGACGCCTGCCTGGTCGCCCGAAAAGTACCAACAGCAATGGTCTTTGTTCCTTGCCGGGACGGTCTGAGCCATAACGAGGCTGAATGGGCCGAACCTGCACATCTGGCCGCTGGCTGCAACGTCCTGTTCAGGGCCGCGTTGGCGTTGTCACAATATTCCACATTCGCACCCGGACCGGATGCCGAAGATGGCAATAACAAGAAAAAAATTCAACCAACAGTTCAGGAGATCCAACAATGAAAGTACTGAAATCACTCTCAGCTGCAGCGCTGGCGGCGTCACTTGGAACCGCCGCTTTGGCACAGGACGTTATTATCGGAGTGCCAAATTGGACTTCGGTCCGCGGCACAGCGCATATTCTCAAAGTTGCGATTGAAGACAACCTCGGCCTCACAGTGGAGCTACAGAACGGCACCAACCCGATCATCTTCGAGGCGATGGACTCCGGCGCCATGCATGTCCACCCCGAGGTCTGGCTGCCTAATCAGCAGAACCTGCATGACACCTTTGTCTCTGAAAAGGCCAGCGTGACGTTCAACCCCAATGCCGTGCTTTCAGATCAGCAGATTTGCGTTACCAAGGATACGCAAGAACGCACCGGCATCAGCGCGCTGAGTGATCTGACCGATCCCGATATGGCCGCGAACTTCGATACCGATGGCGACGGTCGCGGCGAAGTCTGGATCGGTGGCGCCGGTTGGGCGTCCACCAATGTCGAGAAAATCCGCGCCAAATCCTATGGGTATGACGAGACAATGAACCTGATGGAAATGGATGAGGCACTGGCGCTGGCTCAGGTCGACAACGCGGTCGCTCAAGGCGAAAACATCGTGTTCTATTGCTACACGCCCCACCATATGTTCTCGCTCTATGATCTGGTCCCGCTGACCGAGCCTGCTTATGATGCGGCGCAGTGGAAGATCTCGCAACCAACGGACGATCCGAACTGGCTGGAAAACTCGACAGCTCCAACCGCTTGGGACGCCGCCAAATTGCATGTGTTCTACGCTACTGCGCTTGCGGAATCGCAACCCGAGGCCGCTGCGATGCTGTCGCAGGTCGAGCTGTCGACCGAACAGGTTAACGCCATCGTCTATGCGTTGTCGGTGGATGGCAAAGATCCTGCCGAATATGCGCGCGAATGGGTTGATGCAAACTCTGACCTGGTTGATTCCTGGTTCAACTAAAGACCTGTGGGCGGAGCGGTGCAAGCTCCGCCCTTTACCAAAATTGCGGGTCAGGCTCGGAGCGTGAAATGACAGAAGACGTAATCACTCTGGAAGGTGTCTGGAAAATATTCGGCGCCAACGCGGATGCGGCCATGACCGCAGTGCGCGATCGGGGTCTGACCAAACCCGAGGTTTTGAAGGAATTCAATTGCATGGTCGGGATCGCGGATGTCTCGTTCTCGGTCAAACGGGGTGAAATTTTTTGCGTCATGGGCCTTTCGGGGTCTGGTAAATCGACCATGGTGCGCCATCTGAATCGGCTGATTGAACCCACAGCGGGCAAGATCAACGTGATGGGCAACGACATGTTAAACCTGTCTGACAGCGAGTTGCGCGAGATGCGCGCCCGCAATATCGGCATGGTGTTTCAGCATATGGCGTTACTGCCCCACCGAACTGTGCGGGACAATGTAGGGTTCCCACTGCAAGTACGTGGCGAGCCGAAATCGCGGCGCTGGGAGGTGTCGCAACGCTGTTTGGAACGGGTCAACCTGACCGGCTATGAAGATCGATTTCCAAGCGAGCTATCTGGTGGCATGCAGCAACGGGTCGGATTGGCACGGGCGCTGGCTTCGGACCCGGACGTGTTGCTGATGGATGAGCCGTTCTCGGCGCTTGATCCACTGATCCGACGGCAGTTACAGGATCAGTTCATGGCGCTGTCGGCCGAACTGCACAAAACCACGGTCTTCATTACCCACGATCTGGACGAAGCGATCCGTATCGGCAACCGCATCGCCATCATGAAGGACGGTCGGATCGTGCAGATTGGCACACCGGAAGAGATCGTGACCCAGCCCGCCGACGGCTATGTGCGCGATTTCGTGGATGGTATTTCCAAACTGAAGCTCGTCTTCGCGCACTCGATCATGGTGCCGATCGACGAATACAAACCCTCACGCCCTATCAACTTTGACGAAAGCCCGCGCACCCATCACGGTACGGATCTGGATCACTTGATCGACATCGCCATCACAACTGACAACGTGATCATCATCACTGATGACGACGGTTCTGATATTGGCGTTGTCGATCGCGCGACCCTGCTTAAGGGTATTCAGGGGGGCAAGGCATGAAGGATTCAACGATGGAATCTGATACCCACGGCGTCACCCATTTCGCTGTTGAAAACAGCGCTTATTACGAACGCGAATTTGCCCGCATCCAAGGCAAGACCGGTTTTACGTGGTCCTGGAATACGATGGCGGCCTTGTTCGGTCCGATCTGGGGCGCGGCCCGTGGAGTGTGGGGTTTTTTCTGGATCTTTCTGGTCCTCGAACTGTTCGCATTGGTGCAGATCGGACGCGGCCTTTGGGGGCAATTGGGTGCGGACCAATTGGAACGCTATGAACGGCTGACCACGAACATCTCCAAACGCGAAGTACAAGCTGCCGAGTTGACTGCCGCAGGTGACGCGACGGGTGCAGCTGCCAAGCTTAAGATTGCAGACAATCTGCGCGCCGCAGCCGAAAAGGCGTTACAAGCTGCCAACGAGGCCTCGACTGAGGCCACCGGCATCTTGGTGACCGGGCTGGTGCTGATGGTGCTGTTCAAGTTGGCCGAGGGGCTTTATGCGAACTACGCCTACGAAGCCCAATATCTGCGCTGGCGCGCAACGCAGAACGAACAGACGGGGATAAAACGGTCCGGCATTGTATTCGGCCTAATTGGGCTATTTGCGATCTGGCCGCTGACCCTGATCCGCTTTACGGTCGCCAACCCGAACGAATTTGTCGCCGGACTCACCGGTGGGCTGCTGGGTGGAAAAATCTCGATCACCGAGTTCCCAGTTGGGCGGGAGTATTTTGCCTATCTTTCAAAAAAAGGAGATGCGGGATTTGACTGGCTGGCCAACAATTTCGGCGATGTGTTTGACGGGGTAACCGCCGTCATCCGTTGGGTGCTGGACGGGCTTGAGATTCTGCTGATCGAGACACCTTGGCCTGTGGTCATGTTTGTAACAGTTGTGCTTGCCTTGCGGCTTGCCGGCCCGCGCGTGGCGATTTTCACCGCCGCTTCGCTGGCTTATCTGGCCTTCATGGGATTGTGGGAGCTGTCGATGATCACCGTAGCGCTGATCGGTGCGGGGGCGTTTCTGTGCGTTCTGATCGGCATCCCGCTGGGTATCTGGTTCGGAAAATCCAAGCGTGCGTACGCCTTCGCCGAACCGGTACTAGATTTCATGCAGACCATGCCAGCCTTTGTATATCTGATCCCGATCATTGCCTTCTTTGGCACAGGCAAGCCGCCGGGTGTGCTGGCCACTCTTGTATTTGCCATGCCGCCGGTTATCCGCCTGACCGCGCTTGGCATGCGTGGCGTACCTGAAAGCACCAAAGAGGCCGCTATCGCTTTTGGCTGCTCAAAACGGCAATTGCTGTTCAATGTTGAGCTGCCGCTGGCACTGCCGTCGATCATGACAGGTATCAATCAGACCATCCTGATGTCTTTGTCGATGGTCGTGATCGCCTCGCTGATTGGCGCCGAGGGGCTGGGCGCGCTGATCCTTGAAGCACTGCAATACGCAGCCAAAGGACAGGGCCTGTTGGGCGGACTTGCCATCCTGTTCTGCGCTATGGTCATCGACCGGATCGCGCAAGGTGTCTATCGCCGGAGAGTGGGCGCAAAGTAACAACACACCTAATCTGCCCCAGCGATGATCTTTCATTGGGGCGCTTTTTATTCTGGTGCGACATATGACCAACGAATATCAAAAATCCATGATGGATAATCTGTATTGGTGGGGCATCCCGACCTTGTTCCGGTGCCCCAATGAAGGACCGGAAGGTCAGGATATCGCCCTTGTCGGCGTACCGCACTCTGCCGGGAACGGCACCACCGAAAGGGATCAGCACCTGGGCCCACGCGCGCTGCGCAATGTTTCATCGGTGTCGAGACGGGTACATGGAGAGTTCCAACTGGACCCGTGGGCGGCCGCCAAGATTGCCGATGTCGGCGACGTCCCCTTCCCCCGTGCCAACGACAACGAAGCATGCATCGAACAGATCACCCGATTTTACACAGATATCGACGCGGCAGGCGCACGGCCCATTTCAGTCGGCGGAGATCATTCGATCACCGGAGGCATTGTACAGGCGCTCGGATGCGGGCGAATTACCAAAGGCGAGCCGGTCTGCTTTCTGCATCTAGACGCGCACACGGATGTATTCACAAAGGTCGATCACTTTCTGGGGGCGAAGAAATCTGCGGCCCATTGGGGGGCATATCTGGCTGATCAGGGTAAAGTCGATCCATCTCATTCCATGCAGATCGGGCTGCGCGGCCACGCCCGCACGCTGGACTGGCTGCAACCCTCCTATGACTACGGCTACAACGTAGTCACAATGAAAGATTTCAGGAAGCGCGGGATCGAAGATGTGGTGGCCCAGATCAAAGAGGTCTTGTCTGGACGCCCGGTCTATATCACTTTCGATTTGGACTGCCTGGATCCAACCATTGCACCAGCAGTTTCGAACTTGGAACCTGGCGAGAAGGGTTTCGATATCGACGAAGCCGTGGCGCTGCTGCGTGCGGCGCGCGGGATGAATATCATAGGTGGTGATATCGTCTGCATGATGCCGACCAAGGACAGCCCCAATCAGATCACGGCTCTGACGGCTTCGGCTATCATGTTTGAGATGATCTCGATGGTGGCGGAGAACGTAAAAGCGGGGAGTACGCAATGAACAGCGCGGACAAGGATTTTTTTCAACCCGTTTCAGCAATGGAACTTGCCCGCTTCGCCGGTGTGCCAACATTTATGCGATTGCCGAGCCTGACCCCAGATCATCCACGTTATGGCGATGTGCAGATGGGGCTGGTGGGGGTTCCGTGGGATGGAGGCACCACCAACCGGCCCGGTGCGCGCCATGGCCCGCGCCAGCTGCGTGATTATTCAACCATGATCCGGGCAATGAACCCCGCATCGGGCATCAATCCATTCACAACAGTCAATTGCGCGGATCTGGGCGATGTCCCTCCGAACCCGGTGGATATCCACGACAGCCTGGATCGAGTCGCGCGGTTCTATTCGGACATGAAGGCGCAGGGCATCACTCCCATGACCGCAGGTGGCGACCATCTGATCACTTTGCCGATCTTGCGTGCCTTGGCCTCGGACGGCACCGTGGGTCTGATCCAGTTCGACAGCCATACCGACTTGTTTGACACCTATTTCGGCGGTCACAAATTTACCCACGGAACCCCTTTCCGCCGAGCCATCGAAGAGGGGTTGGTTGATCCACATCGGTTCGTTCAGGTCGGAATCCGTGGGACCGCTTACAACACCGAAGATATCGACTGGGGCATTGATCAGGGTGTGCGGATCATCCGTATCGAAGAAATGTTCGAACGCGGCATTCCCCACGTGATGGCTGAAGTGCGCGAAATTGTAGGGCACAAGGCAACCTACTGCACCTTCGATATCGACTTTGTTGACCCCACTTTTGCCCCCGGCACCGGTACCCCGGAAATCGGCGGACCAAATAGTTTTCAGGCGCAACAGGTGATCCGCGAACTAAGCGGCGTGAACCTGATCGGAGCTGACCTTGTCGAAGTGGCCCCGCCCTTTGACACGTCTGGCGGAACGGCATGGCTGGGAATTTCATTGGTCTTCGAACTGATGTGTGTCCTGTCAAAGGCCATTGCGGAACGGTAACAGGCGCACTCCCGCAGCGATCTGCTTTTGATTTCCAACTATTGTTGTCTCGCACAGCGTCCATGACAGTGCTGCCAGATCGCACATCGCGTAATATGCTCCGCGATAAACGGACCGAGATGGAACTTTTCGGCAGCGATTCATTGAGTGTGGCATCGAATAGTTCGGTGCCACACTCAAGAGAGGTAAAGAAGTCGTTCCGCTAATACGGTATTATAGCCTCAGATCACAGCGGCGTTGACGTTGCTGCGGGGTTTCTCTCAGAGTGTCGCGCACTGGTACTGTCGACAGATTGAAGCGGTTGATCTCTTCAGGTGACATCCAGTGGGCCTCATCTGGGCCGGCTGCATTAAGCGTGAACCAATAGAAATCCTCGTCTATGCCCATCTCTCTATAGAAGGCCAGATACAGCTCATGCTCTGGATCATCTCTGGACAGTTCCGAACCGACTATGATGTCGCTGATAATGAAACCTGCAGACCAAGTGTGTACACCGATACACGCCCCAGGTTCGATAATGCGCCGGGCACCCATGACCACCATATCCGTTCCGCCTGACGCCACCAAGCCGTCGGACGGCACCCGAGTTGTTAGATGGTTCGATCGAATAAAGCGGCTGAGCTCTACCAGCGACGCCTCGTCATCGACCGACCCCGGGATATGTTGAAGAATAATGGTATCCAGCTGTGGATTCCTGCTAACTGCGTTTTGCAGGTTTTCAGTGGTTGTGTCATCAATCAGACCCACCACGCTTATTCCATCTGCACTCGCCGTGAACTCGGTCTCCGGGTACGGAATGCAGGCTGCCAGAGTGACCAGCGCTGCGAGCAGTGGAATCTTGAATTTTAGCATTTTATTTCTCCGATCAAATTCAATCCAAAAACCTTGGACAACAACTGGTTGTGGACGAAGGCGAACAGCAGGCCGATCACGGCCCCAAACGGCAAGTTGATCATCAGTTCAAACAGCAAAATCAGCAGGAAACCGGTGCTGTTGTCGATGAATTGTTCAAGATAGGGGTGGTCCGCCAGAACACCGATTACAATGCCGCCACCCATTCCCAACAGCTGCAACAACACTGCACTTGCGGCAAACAAGCTGTAGAATATGGAAAAGCATACCGCCGCACGTCCGTAGTGCATCTTGTTTGCGGCTTTGGCTTTTCTTTGCCCGTATTGTTCAAATCGGTTCATGAACTGGTCCTTTCGTACAGGTCAGTTCAGGCATCAGCCAATCACTTGGTGCCCACGATTCTGCATGCAACGGATCAGCACATCGCGCTGTTCTTCTTCCAGGTCCACGCTGCCCTCAAGGCCACCAAGCGCGCCACCAATAGCGGCACCAACAATCGCGCCTTCCAGATCATCTTCGAGCGCACCAAAGGTGGCGCCGATCGCAGCCCCAATCAGGGCTTCGTTACCAGCAGACCCATCGTCATAATTCAGCGCAAGATTGGTGCAGTGACGACGATCCGCCGCAAAGGCCGCGGTTTTCGGCCCATCCACAACCAGACTCCGTTCAACCGGACTTTCAGCACATGCAACAACCAGAAGCAGCGGGGCGCACAGGGCGAGGTTTCTTGTTTTCATCTTTTGTTACTCCTTACGATGCGACTCATCTAGGATAAAGTTTTCATAATGTAAATAAGTTTTTATGTTTTAGTTAAAAGTTTGCAACTTTAATAATGATAGTTTATTGTTTGGAAAAGTACCCAACAGAGCGAAAAACAATGAAAATTCTTGTCGCCATAGCCATGCTAACCGTCATCCTTGCATCCGGTTTCGAAGCATTAATTCTGGCCTTTGATACAATGATTGGAAACTACGAGGAGCTTTGGTGGTTCCTATCCATAGAGGTCAGCCCGGAACATAAACCCGGTTACATTGCCTGGCCCACAGCGTTGGTTGGACTGGCAACCTGGCTGTGTATCATTCTGGCCTTCTGGCCCCTTCACCAACTCATTTGGTCAAAGAAAGAACTCAGCTTTCAGTTCGTGGGTTCAAGATTGAAACGCAGCGCCTACGGCTGCCTTGGGTTCTGGCTGGGCAGCACGATTTTGTTTACGGTCATACCCTTGATTGTGATCTGGGGATGGGATGCCACGGTCATTGATGATACCGTTCTTGTTCCGATTGGGTTCGAAACCGTCTTTCTCATCATTTCACTAATCTTCGTGACAGTCGGTCGAACGCTAGAGCGCGCCGAAGTCATTGAAGATGAAATCAATCACATTTTATAGGCGAGTATCATGACGATTTTGGTAAATCTCGACCTCGAACTGGTGAAACGGAAGATGACGTCCAGAGAACTGGCGCAAGCCATCGGACTGTCAGAGACAAATCTGAGTCTTATCAAGTCAGGCAAGGTGAAAGGTATCCGTTTCGGAACGCTTGAAGCGATTTGCAAATATCTGGACTGTCAGCCGGGTGACATCCTTAGTTATGAGCCTGACGATTAAGGACATGCGTGAAATGGAACAGAATAAATATCAGCAAAAACAGAGACTCAAAGCTCAGATCGATCAAATTCTGGTCCGCTATTCTGATGACTATGAAAATCTGGCACAACAGTCGGAAGCGCTGGATGGTGAAAGCGCGTCACTTAAGTCCGCATACAAGTCTCTCGACGGCGAAACCGGGCTGAATGATCTGTACGAAAAGCTCGCAAGGCTTGAACAGAATTCGTAAGCGCAATCGCAAAGTAAGAGAAAGCCGCCGACGGTGGCTTTCTCAAGTTCTCAAAAGTTAGCTTCCGACAGCGTTTGCCGCCGCCATCGCACAGGCAGCGTCATTGTCGGGGCTGTTGCCAGCCACCCCGATCCCGCCAATAATCGTGCCCGCCTCGCTTGTTGCAGGAGCCCCTCCGGCTATGGTCAGCAACCCCGGGAATGCACGGAACTCGGGTTTGTCGGCGACAAAGCCCTCAATGTTCTGCGTAGGCATACCCCAGGCCAACGCGGAAGAGGCCTTTAGGTTTGCACCGGCATAGGACGCACTCAAAGCTTCCGTCATCCGGGCAGACGCGATCGCGTTATCGCCGCGGTCCACCACAACAATCGATACATTCCATCCGTTTTCGGTTGCCATCGAAATGCAGGCGTCCACGCCCGCCGCAGCTTGTTCGTAGGTCAAAATATCCCGCGTTTCTGCATTCGCCATCACGGCGCAAAATCCCATTGCGAGAGAGCTCAAAGCAATTTTTTTCATTGTTCACCTTTGTTCAAGAGTCTTCCGTCAGCACTTGGCAGACGGAAGCAAGGCTATCGCCCTACGTGACCTTTGCGTAAAGTGGAAAATGATTGGCTTTGAAACTATGGCTGAGAACCGCTTATATGTTGTTTTTCATACATTTCTGTCCTAACGACACGCGCTCTGCCGGATCAGAGCGCGTAGAGAGAAAAACCAGACATACAGGTCTTCTTAGCGTTGCTCGCGAATATAGGCCGTGCCAACCGACGCAGGTGCGCGCGTTTTGCCAACAAGGAAGATCAAAGCCGCCAAGGATGCAACATAGGGCAGGATCAGGAACAGCTGATAAGGCACATCAGGATTGCTGAACTGAAGCTTGAACTGAACCGCATCGAAAAACCCAAACAACAACGCAGCTGCGATTGCACCTGCCGGAGACCACCGCCCGAGGATGATCGCTGCAAGCGCGATAAAGCCCTTCCCTGCACTCATCCCTTCGGTGAAGACATATACTTGTGACAGAACCAAATGCATCCCACCCAACGCCGCCAAAGCACCGCTGATGGCCAGCGCGACATATTTCATCCGGAACACCCGCACGCCAGCGACATCCGCTGCACGTGGGTTTTCCCCTACGGCGCGGAAATCAAGGCCCGCATTCGACCGGAACAGCCACCACCAGCTTAGGCCACCCACTACAACCAGCAGATAGAACAAGGGATCTTGCATGAAGAACGCACTGCCGATCACCGGCAAGCTGCTTAAGCCCGGGATTTCCATGGTCGAAAACCCTTCGACCCGGGCCCCACCTGCCATGTCTCCGAAGACAAGTCGCGCCCCAAAGGCCGTCAATCCGGCCACAAGAATGTTGACGGCAAGACCAGCAACCAGCTGATTGACGCGCAATTTGATGACCAAACCGCCCAGCAATAGCCCCGTCAGCATACCGCAGATCAGTCCACAGATCAGACCGGCGAAGACGCTTCCAGTGATAAACACACCCGAAGCTGCACCAAGGGCACCGGACAGCATCCCACCTTCCAAGGCGACGTTGTAGGTGCCGCTGCGTTCTGCAAAAACCCCACCGAGGGCGGCAAATGCAATCGGCGTGCCCAGTCTGACGCTTGAGGCCAGAACATCCGAGATCAAGGCTGCATCAAAACCGAACATTTACACGCCTCCTGCGTTTTTATTTCTCTGCGGCAACAGACGTTTCAACCAACCTGAATCTGCTGTGGGTTTGCGCACAACCAAGGCGGCCGCGACACAGATGACGATGATCCCTTCGATCGCCTCAACGACGGACCCCTCAACCCCGATAGAGCGTTGCATTGTCCCCGCGCCAGCAGAAAGCCCAGCAAGAAAGAAAGCAGCGACAGGGGCAACAATCGGATTGAGCGCAGCCAGGAACGCAACCACAATGCCGTCGTATCCGTAACCGTCACTGAACAAGTGGAACAGCCGATACTTCAGCCCGGCAACCTCGATTGCGCCAGCCAAACCGGCAAGCGCGCCGCCAACAATCATCGACATCATAATGTTACGCTTTGCGTTGACGCCCGCATAGGTCGCTGCCCGCGCATTGCGCCCGACAAGGTCCAAGCGAAAACCTGACGGTGTCGACCGGATCCAGAAGTATAGCAAGACTGCCGCCAGCACCCCGATCAAAATACCAAGATGTGCGTCAGAGCGCGGCATCAAGATCGGAAGCTTGAACTGATCCGCAATCTCTTCGGAATATGGATATGGGGCACCTTCAGCCATCAAAGGCCCTGACACCGCATAGCTGACGATGTGGATTGCGACGAAGTTCATCAGCAAAGTGACGATCACTTCGTTCGTACCCTTATAGGCCCGCAGGTAAGCCGGGAATGCCGCCCACAGACCGCCACCAACGGCAGCAGCGCCGAAAATCGCGATCAGGCCAAGAACACCGGGCGTATCCGGAATGTTCAAAGCGACCACGGCTCCGAACAACCCACCCATGTAAATCTGGCCCTCCCCACCAATATTGAAGACACCTGCGCGCAGCGGCAGGATCACGGCCAGCCCGGCCAGCAACATCGGGGATGCTTTTACAAGGGTGTTGGAAAGCCCCCAATAGTCGAGAAAGGATTCATTGAGCAAGGCAGCATAGGCGGCAAGGGGATTATGCCCGTCGATTACGATCAGCACGCCCCCAAGGCACAGTGCGATCACGATGGATAGCAAAACGCGAACCTGAATTTGACTTGCGCTCATGTCACTCTCCCTTGCTCGCTGTCATTAACATGCCAATCTCTTGCGAGGATGTTGTCGTGGGATCAACGACCCCGGAAATTCTGCCAAACGCGATAACTGCCACGCGATCCGACACCTCCAGAACATGTTCCAGTTCCGTAGAAATATAGAGAACCGCGACACCGCGCCGGGATGCTTCAAGTATCTTTTGCTGGACAAAACGGGTGGCTCCGACGTCCAGACCCTTGGTGGGCTGCACAACGACCAACAGCCGCGACGCCGTTTCGATTTCCCGCCCCAGAACAACCTTTTGCTGGTTACCGCCTGACAGGGCTGACGCAGGAAGAGACGGATCGCCCGGGCGTATATCGTATTCGGCGACAAGATCATCGGCATAAGACGTGATTGCCCGTCGGTTCACAAAGCCGCCGTTTTTGAACTTTGGGTCCTGAATGGTGCGAATTGCAGTGTTCTCTGCCACGCTGAGCGACAGAACCAAGCCCTCGGCATGGCGATCTTCCGGAACAAACCCTATGCCCGTCTCGATGCGTTCAGAAATCGTTTGGCTGGTAATGTCCGTGCCATCAAGAACGATCACACCTTCCGTTATCTCCAGAATACCGCAGATCGCCTCGGACAGTTCACGTTGTCCGTTGCCATCAATCCCGGCCACACCCAGGATTTCGCCCTTCGAGATTTCAAGGTTAATGTCATCAAGGAGGCGCACGCCGTTTTCCGTAACGACCGAAACACTCGATAGTGCAAGCGCCGTTTCGTTGCTTATGGATCTGCCAGGCTCTTTCAGAACTTTCTGTGACAGGTCCGCCCCGGTGTCGCCGCTGCCCATCATCAGTGACGACATTTGGTGAGTTTCCGTTTCGGACACCACCAGATCCCCTTCAATCCGGCCATGGCGCATAATGAGCACCCTGTCGGCGGCTTGAACGATCTCTTCCAGCTTGTGTGTGATCAGAAGAACAGTAAGGCCCTTTGCCACCATAACCCGGATTTCATCCAGAAAAGGCTGAACCTCGGTTGGGGCCAAAACGCTTGTGGGCTCATCAAGAATAAGAATGGAAACATTGCGATACAGCGCCTTGATGATTTCAACCCGCTGCTTCATGCCCACCGGCATGTCCTCTACTTTCGCGGAAAAATCGACATCAAACCCAAAATCAGAGCAAATGCCGTGTACGTCCCGCAGGGCACGCTGTGTACGTTTCGCCGCCGGCAACCCAATCTGGATATTTTCCAACGCAGTCATGTTTTCGACCAGGCTGAAATGCTGGTGGATCATGCCAATGCCATTGTCCAGCGCAACAGATGGGTTGGTCAGCTCGCATGGCGTCCCGTCCAACGCAACCTGGCCCTGATCCGGCTGATACAGACCCATCAGGACACTTGCCAGACTGGTCTTGCCGGCACCGTTTTCCCCAAGGATCGCGATGCATTCACCGCGATTGGCTTCGAAGGTAACTTTGTTCAGAGCCTGAACCGCCCCGAACGATTTTGAAACCTCTGCGACACTCAATACAGCAGCCAATACGCCCTCCCCTGCAACTTGGCTGCAACATGCTGCGAGTCCATATTACGATCAAATGAGATAACCTCAGGGTTAAGATGAATTGAGGTGTTTCGCGCGCACGCGCCAACCCTAAAAACCTGACGCGCCATCAAGCGCGTCAGGTGATACCGAATGTGAACGCTTACGGAAAACGTGCATTCATCATCTTGTCAAACTTCAGGTAGACCCATTAACTTTCGGGCTACACTCCATTCAGCCAATGCCGCAATTTTTCCGGATTTTTGCTGAGCCAATGTTGGGCGGCGCCTTCGGCGGTCATGCCATCAACATTCACAAAATAGTCCATCTCGGTAATCGCATCGACCCCGATGGAAATGCGTTTGATGGTTTCAATTGTCTCGTTAGGCGCAGTTGCAACAAAATCATTGTGTGCGGTGATCCGGCCCGTATCAATGCCGCCCATGCACAGGCTGGGTTCGTCAATCTTGCGAAGTTTGTACTTCTTGTTCAAGAACTGAGGCTGCCACAAAGGACAAACGAACCAATCGCCAGCGTCATAGGCATCCGAGATACTGGCGATCCATTCCGCATCTGTTCCGGGCTCGACATGATAGCCATGTTTGTCCAGCCCATACTCTGCAATCACGTTCTTGGATCGCTGTGTCACACCGGTCGCTTCTCCGATCCCCCGAACAAGCAGCCTCATCTTCTCTTTTACTTCGGGTTTTTTTAGGTCCTCAACAGATGACACCAGATCTTCGGGGATGTAGTCGGGAACCGCCCAGAAGGATTCACCGCCCTCGAAGCCGGTTCCAAGTGGTGTTATGACGTCTTTGTATTTTTCCCAGAAAACACTGTGCGAGTAGGGAATCCAAGTCGCCACGAACACGTCAATTTTCCCGTCACCCAATTCTGGATAAACGTCCTGATGGGGCCCTTGACGTAGCTCGATCTCGTGCCCTTTCTGGACAAGGACCTCTTTCACAAGCGCGGCCTGCACTGCATAGAAACTCAGGTTGAGTTGGCCGAGCGTGATCTTTTGTTTCTCTGTATTCATTGACTACTCCGGTGTCTTTCTAAGTCGTTATTTCGCGATGCCCTGCAACCGTTCCGACCGCCGCCTCAGCAACTCTGCCACTGTCAAAAGTGCGATTGAGAAAAGAACGAGGATCGTCGCAACAGCCAGAATCGTAGGGCTGATTTGCTCTCGGATACCTGACCACATTTGCCGAGGAACGGTGCGTTGTTCGAGATCACCAAGAAACAGCATCACCACGACGTCATCGAACGAAGTTACAAAGGCGAAAAGCCCCCCTGAAATCATGCCCGGCAGGATGAGCGGCATGATAACCTTGTGAAAGGCTGTCCAGGGTGTGGCGCCAAGGCTTAGCGCCGCGCGGGTCAGATTATGATCAAAGCCCGATAGTGTTGCCGTTACGGTGATGACCACAAAGGGCACACCCAAAGTGGCATGGGCCACGATCACCCCTACATAAGTCTTTGCAATTCCGATGGTTGCGTAGAAAAAGTACATCCCGGTTGCAGTTACAATGATCGGCACGATCATGGGCGAGATCAGGAACCCGGTAATTGCTGCGCGAAAAGGCATCTCGGGCTTGCTCAGACCAAGTGCCGCCAGTGTCCCGAGGGCCGTCGCGATCAGTGCAGAGAATATGCCAATAAAGAAGCTGTTCTTGATGGCACGGATCCACTGGGCATTTTCCCACATATCCTTCCACCAACCCTCGGCATAAGACGCATCCGGATTGACCATCCCGAGATTGACAATGTTCTCGTACCAACGTGTCGAGTACGCTTCAGGCTCAAATGCCAACATACCTGGTGTGAACGAGAAGTAGGGTTCGACGTTGAACGACAGCGGGGCAACGATCAGCAGCGGCGCGATCAAAAAGACAAAGATAAGCCCGCAGATCCCTCGGAAAGAATAGTGCCATGCCCGCTGCAACGCAGTTTTGTACGGAGGAAGTGCCATCGTCGATCACCCCAGTTTGAGCTTGTCGATACCGACGAGCTTGTTGAACAGCCAATAGAGGATGAGGATGGCGGCCAGCAGAATTGTCGACAATGCTGCGGCAAGCCCCCAGTTGAGGCTGCGTTGCACGTGAAGTGCGATGAAGTTTGAGATGAGTTGCCCATCTGAACCGCCGACAAGGGCTGGTGTGATGTAAAAACCGATAGACAGGATGAAGACCAAAAGACAGCCTGCCGCAATACCGGGTTTCGTCTGAGGCAGATACACCCTGAAGAAGGCAACACTTGGGGCCGCGCCCAAAGACTCGGCCGCGCGAACATAGGTCGGCGAAATTGTCTTCATGACACTGTAGAGCGGCAAGATCGTGAATGGCAAAAGGATGTGGGTCATCGCGATGACCGTACCGGTTGCATTATAGATCAACTGCAAACGCTGCTCATTGCCAATCAGGCCAAGGAACACGAAAATATCGTTGATGACACCCTGACTTTGAAGAAGCGCCAGCCATGCTGTTGTTCGAACAAGCAGCGCTGTCCAGAATGGCAACAGGACGAGGATCATCAGAAGATTGGCATATTTGGCCGGAAGAGACGCAAGCAGGTATGCAACTGGGAAACCAAGCAGCAGACATAGCGATGTTATCAACACACTAAGGATCAGCGTTCGCACAAAGAGCGTGATATAAATTTGCCGTTCGGGTTCGACGAAGACCACATTGCCGTCCATGTCCCGCTCAAGATCAAGTGCGGCAAGATAGAAATCTGGCGTCACGGGTGCGATGGCCCGTCGGATAGAAACCCATATCTGCGGGTCCTGCCAAGCGGGGTTAGCAGTGGCCAAGGCTTCCAGGTATGGGGCTTGGAGTGACTTTGCTTTCCGCGCGGTGCCGGTGATGACGCTGCGCGATCCGGGCAGTGAATAATTGACGCGTGTAGCAACCTTGCCGATTGTCCGATTTTCACGGGCCTCGACCATGTCCGCGACAAGCGCGGCGGCGATTTCTTCGGAGGGGAGGTCTGATCCCGTCCAGTCTTTCATGGCCACCTGGGACCGATGCAAGATGTCCCCTCCGGCGCCATTCTGGACACTCAGGCGTGCCATCTGCATCATGGGCAGAGCAAAGGCGACAAATACAAACAAGAACAGAGGCAAGACGTAGAGAAACGCATTGATCCGCTTGCGACGTATCGCTTTTGCCAATCTAATTTTCAGTGTCCGAGGGTCTTCGGCCAATGAGGCGGTGTTTTCGTGTTTCAGGGCGATAGTCGTCATTGCACAACGTCATGTTTTGAGGGGGCATCAGACCGGAACCCGCTTTGGGGTCGCTTCCGGTCTGATGAATTTTCTTTGTTTAAAGCTGCTTACTGGGCAGCGAGCCAAGTGTTGAAACGCTCGGTCAACTCCACGACATGATCGGCCCAGAATGCTGCGTCAGTCTGGCGAGCACGCGTGAGATTTTCGGGCGCAGTTGGCATATGAGATGCCATCTGGATGCCAGATTCAGCATGGGTGGTGATCAACGGGTTCGATGACTTGCGGGCGGGACCATAGGAAATCCACCGTGCCTGCTCGGCCAGTTGCTCGGTGCTGGTCGCGTATTTCAGAAACTCAAGCGCAAGGTCTTTGTTCGGCGCGCCTTTTGGAATGACCCAGAGGTCGAGATCCCAAATCTGGCCGTCCCAGACGATTTCAAACGGCTTGTTCTCGACCACTTGGGCATTGAATATCCGTCCGTTCCAAGCCGTCGACATGACAACTTCGCCGTCTGCCAGAAGTTGCGGCGGCTGAGCACCGGTTTCCCACCAGATTATGTCATCCTTGATGGTATCAAGCTTTGCAAAGGCACGATCCTGGCCGTCTTTTGTGGCAAGAACTTCGTAGACCTGATCGGGTTCGACGCCATCCGCGATGAGTGCGAATTCCAGCGTCGCCTTGGCGATCTTACGCAAACCGCGCTTTCCGGGGAACTTTTCAAGATCGAAAAAGTCCTCAGCCGTGGTGGGCTGGTCATTCGGGAATCTGGTTCGATCATAAGCATAGATATTGGTCCAGATGACCGATGCGACAGCACATTCATGCAGTGTGCCGGGCAGGAAATCCTCGGTTGCCGGTGTCCCATCAGGAGCCGCCGGAAGTTGCGCGTGATCAATGACTTCGGTCAGACCCTCATCACAAAGTAGCAACGCCTCGGCAAGTTCAGTATCGACGAGGTCCCAGGTTACCTTTCCGGACTCTACCTGCGATCTGATGACACCAATATTTCCGTCATAATCCTCGGACCGGATCGTAACGCCGGTCTCGGCCGAAAATGACTTGTGATGGGCTTCAACCTGACTTTTCGTATAAGCTCCTCCCCAGGAAACCACAGTCAGTTCACCTTCTGCCAAAGCGCCTGTTGACAGCAAGGTGCCAATCGCGGTCGCAAGCAGCGACCCTCTCAATCTTGATTTCATTTTGTTCACTCCCTTGGTTGATGAATTTCATGGAACGGAAGATGGGCCGAAGCGACGCCTCAGGCATCGAGCGCGTGGCAGTCACCGACACGCCAGCCAATCTCGATCGTGGTTCCGGTTTGGAAAGTTGGATGTTGCTCTGCATTCGGGATTTTCAGAACAAACTGATCTGTGCCACAGGTGCTGAGCCGCAAGCGAAGATGATCGCCCAGATAGATAAGCTCTTCGACGCGTGCGGTGACTGCGTTGAACCCCGGGTCTTTCGGCGGATTCACAACGACCCGTTCCGGGCGGACCGACAACAGGGTCGCGGCACCTGTTTCACCGACATTAACCGGCAACGCCCTCAGGGTCGTCCCATCCGCGAGTGTGACGACACATTGGTTGTTCTGAACGGTTTGCAGGATACCGGTAAGCTTGTTGTTTTCGCCGATGAACTGCGCCACAAAGCTGGTCTGGGGACGTTCGTACAGCTCGTTTGGCGCGGACAATTGCTGTACGATACCATTGTTGAAAACCGCAATACGGTCAGACATTGTCAGCGCTTCAGACTGATCGTGGGTCACATAAACGATGGTCACGCCAAGCCGCTCATGAATGTGTTTGATTTCGTATTGCATTTGCTCACGCAGCTGCTTGTCGAGCGCGCCGAGAGGTTCATCCATCAAAACCAGCTCCGGCTCGAACACGAGTGCCCGGGCAAGGGCAACGCGTTGCTGTTGTCCGCCAGACAACTGCGCGGGCCTTCTTTCTCCGAATGCGGACAGTTCAACAAGATCGAGTGCCCTGCGCACCTTTTCAGAGATATCGGATTTGCCAAACTTTCTGACGCTAAGTGGAAAGGCAAGATTCTCAAAAATCGTCATGTGCGGGAACAGGGCATAATTCTGGAAAACCATACCGATTCCACGCTTGTGCGGCGGGATCAGATTGATCGAGCGATCCGCGATAAGGATGTTGCCTGCGGTCGTTGCCTCGAACCCGGCAAGCATCATGAGGCTTGTGGTTTTGCCAGACCCTGATGGCCCAAGCATGGTTAGGAATTCGCCCCGGGCGATATCCAGATTCAGGTTTTTTACGACCAGGGTTTCGCCATCATATGTCTTTTGGACGCCTTCGAACCGCACATAAGCCTGCTCAGGCGCTGGAACTGCCATTGATCGAACCTCTGCGAGCGATCTCTCCATATCAGGCACTCTTCTTTTCGAGGGCTGCTGCGATCCACGCGTCCACGCGCGCGGCATTGTTCTGCACCCATTCTTCGGCGGCATCGTCGGGCGAGAGCCCATCGATCACGATGCGTTTGTCCAGCTTTGTGATAGTTGGAATTCCCAGGTTGATGTTGGCCAACAGCGCATGAATCCAGGCGGGGGCACCTGCCAGAAAACCAGTATTGGCAATGATCCAACCGGTATCATCCGGGCCCATGCTCAAGTCCGGATCTGTAAGCCTCCGCAACGAAACCTGGTCATTCAGAAAGCACGGCTGCCAAATCGCAATGGCAAACTTACGGCCTTCTCCATATGCCTGAAGGGTATGCGAAACCCAATCCGCTTCCTCGCGTGCGTCAATCTCGTAACCGGCTTCGCGAAGGCCGTAATCGTCCAGCGCCTCGTTCGCCCTATTGGTTAATACAGCGCCACCCGGACCAACCGAAACGATCTGCTTCTCGAAAGACGCGTCTCGGAGGTCAGAAATAGAGGACACTTCATTCTCATGGACATAGTCAGGAACCGCTAGAAAGAATGCGCCTCCATCGAAGATCTCACCCATCTGTCGGGCGTTGTTCTTTACCGATTTCCAGAACTCGGAATGTCCGCTCGGCAGCCAGCTTGCAACGAATACATCAATCTCGCCCGATCCGATTTTGGGATAGATTGTCTCGTGAAACTCACGAACAAACGAAACGCTCGCGCCTGCCCGGCTTAGTACATTCCCGACCACTGCACCCTGCACCGCATAAAACGAGAGAGGGGGCGAACCGATCACAACATTAGTGGTAGTCAAACTATTTCCTCCGAACATGCCCGCGTTTTTCTGGGCCATGTTCGGAAATCTTAGCGAGACGCCTGCCGGCGCCACAAATTAGGTTATCTCAGTCGACACATAAGTATTGGGCAAAGGCATCTCAGCCGTCACCGAAGTATCGCCGCCCAATGGGACTATCCCGAAATATATCAACTTCGTCCAAAAGCCAGTCCTGAAACACGCGTACTTTCTTTCGCTCCGCGTTTAGTTTCGGGCACACCAAATAATAGCTTTTGTTCTTCATTGGCCCCCCGAACGGCACCACAAGCGAACCGTCCTCGATATTGCGCGCCGCGGCAATCAAACTGACCAATGCAACCCCATGCCCATCAAGTGCGGCCTGCAGGCACATTTGTTCGTCGCTATAGGTTGCAACAATATTGGACGGCTTGGACGTGATGCCAAATGTGGAAAGCCAACCGTTCCAGTCGGGATCGACGTCAGTAAATCCCCCCCACTCGTAACTGATCAGAGGCTGATCAACCAACGCCTCGGGTCCCTTGGATGGTAGCGGGAAATCAGGGGCACACACTGCAGCAACACAGTCGTCCAATACCCAGGCAGAATGAAGGTCGGGGTAGTCACCAAACCCATAGCGGATGGCGACGTCAATCTGTAATCGCTGGAAATCGACCGGATCATCAGAGCTGTAGAGACGAACCGAGAGATCGGGGTTTGCTTTCTTGAACTTGGGCAAACGCGGGCTCAGCCAGGTATTTGCAAACGATCTTGTGGTCGAAACCACCAACTCACCTTCCAGATCGTCCAGACCAAGGGCAATGGATCCTTCTACAAGTTTGCCAAAGGCCTGCTGAACAAACGGCGCATAGATGGCCCCTTCGGTGGTCAGCCTGAGTGATCGCGTCAGACGGTGGAACAGCTTTACGCCGAGTTGGCTCTCCAGGGTCTTCACTTGATGGCTTATCGCCGTTGGCGTAACGCACAACTCTTCCGCCGCAAGCTTAAAGCTGAGGTGTCGGGATGCGGCATCAAATGCGCGAAGACTGTTAAGTGGTGGCAATCGGGTCAATGTCAGGCGCCCAGTACTAGTTTCCTTCTAAGATAGTTAGTTGATGACGAAGCAATTCCAATCTTCGATGGCACGCGGGCAAACCAATACCTGCTTTTTTAAACATTTTGCGGCGGCAAACGATATCCCGCGCGCTGTTCATCCACTGATTTCGAGACGGCGTAAAGCCTCGCTATTCGACGGAGTATGACACTTTCCAACTTTCAGCCGAAGTATCAGAGTCTTCCTGATTTGTCTTCAGCCACGAGAGCAGCGACACAGCATCAGACGCAGTCATTGGCGCGTCCGGCGCGTTGTCACCAAAGCCCGGCTCGGACAACATGCACTCGATCTGACCATCGTTCACGACCATTGCGTAACGCCAGCTTCGCAATCCCATGCCGTCTTCTGTGTATTCGACCAACATGCCCATTTTGCGGGTAAATTCACCGTTTCCATCGGGCAGCATTTTCACATTCTTAACATTCAGCGCCTTAGCCCATTGAAACATGACAAACGCATCGTTCACTGAAAGGCAGTACACCTCGTCAATGCCGTGGGCTCGTATCTCGGAATAGAGTTTCTCAAACCCTGGCAAATGCTCGTCTGAACAGGTCGGCGAAAATGCGGCGGGCACTGCAAAAATAGCGATCCGCCGACCAGCGCAAACATCTTCGGTTGAAACGGCGCGCCACTCGAACGGGTTTTCCATCTCCGGGTTGCTTACCCGCACCCGGGTTTGAAGTGTGGCATGTGGAACAGTTGATTGCATCGGTAGGCACCTTGTCAAAATCTTGTCGAAGCGGAGCGGCTCAATCGGTTTTATCAAGCGCACCAACCATTTTCAGCAGATCCCCAAAACGGGCAACCAGCAGGAACAACCCGGCCGCCGCGAGTACCGAGAATACTGATACCGCAGCCATTGCCGGGGAATAGCCATAACGCAGCGAATTCACCACTTTGATCGGAAGCGTTTCGACGGTGAAACCCGCGACCATGAACGCAATGATGTATTCGTTCATGCTGAGCACAAAGCAAAAGGCCGAAGCACCGAAAACGAACGGCAGAATAAGTGGAAAAATGACGGTTTTGAATATTTCGGTTTCTGTCGCACCAAGTGAGGCAGCCGCATCCAAAAGGTCTTCGTCAACCGTTTCCAGACCCAGCGATATCATCATCAAGGGTATCGTTACCAAAAAGACAGAATGCGAAATCGTCGTTGCCCAGAATGAGCCGTAGCCGCCAATTTCTGACCAGAATATCAAAAAACCAAGCGCCGAAGTAACCGGAGGCAACATGAAGGGGACCAGTCCCAATCCAAAGAGTGCCTTGGCGAACAGAATGCCGTGCCGCCACATCATGAAACAGATGGGCAAGGCGATTGCGATTGCGATCACGGTTGCTATGGCGGCGACGGTGAGGCTGGTCAGGATAGGATCAAGCCATTCCGGTGTTGAAACAACATCGCGATACCAGTCCAAGCTGAACCCGCGGGGTGGGAAATACAGGCGCTTCTTTTCATTGAAGGACACACCGGCCACAACGATGAAGGGCATCGCCAGAAACAGTGCGACAAAACAGACATAGAGTCTTCCTAAACGTGCACTCATGTGATCAGCCCTCGCTTTTCTTGCTCAGTTTCCCAACGCCAAGGATCAGCGAAAAGCAGATCAGGCACAGAAACACGGACATGGCAGCTGCAAAGGGAATGTTTGATTTGTAGATCGCCTGATCTGTGATCAACACGGACAACGTCCAGTCGGCGGGTCTTCCCAGCATTTGCGGGAACAAATAAGCGCCCAGTGCAAAAACGAACACTAAAACCAGCGCCGAGATTATCGTGCCTCGCAAGGCGGGCACAACAACCGTAAAAAACGCGCGGACAGGGCCTGCACCCATGGTCGCGGCGGCTTCAGGCAAACTGCGATCAAAGCGCGAGATTGGCGGGTAGATTGTCAGAACCGCGAAAGGGAAACAGAAATGCAGCATCGCGATCATGATGGCAAAGCTGCTTGGGTAGAGAGAAACAGGTCTGTCCAGAACACCAAGCCAAACCAGGATGTTTGATACCCCCGCCGTCCGTGAAAGAAGAATGGTCCAGCTAAAGCCCAGGATGACTTCGGACAGCGTAAGGATGCACAGCAGAAGGATCACGATGGGTATCTGCACGACCCGCCGCATTCTTGATACCAGGTAGGTGAAGGGCATCGCCAGACTGACACACACAACTGAAATAACCGCGCAAAGCGTGAGTGATCTTACCAAAGCGGTCAGAAACACCGGATCAAAGAATGCGGCATAGTTCGACAGAACAAAATCAGGCTCATAGAACCCGTCCGGCACGCGATAATAAAAGCTGACGGCCCCCATGATCAGGAAGGGGCACAGGAAAAATACCAACAGCATGATGCCCGGGGGGATCAGGATCAGGTTTTTACTATCCAACCTTCCAAATGATGATGATTTGGCTGCGGTGGGAACGGATGTTGACTGCACAGTCATTAACTCAGGCTCTCATCACGTGCGCGTGGTCAGGCAGCAGAAGATCCAGCCTGTCCCCCTCGCTATAACCAAGGGAATGCCCGGATGGTTCTTTGACAAGGAACTCGTACTTTCCGAAGGACGCGGTCACTTCGATCTCTGACCCCAAATCCCGGATCAGGCGCACTTCAACCGGAATGGCGTGAGATGGGTCATCGCTTTGGGTTCGCAGCGCAAGCTGCTCGGGCCGCAGACACAGCAGGCTTGGCGTGTGATCCCGTTCAGCTTCTCCGATGCACCCAACATTTAATCTACGACCTTCAAATTCGAACGTACCGTCTTGCCGCGCGATCCCTTCCAGCAGGGTCGAAGTTCCAACAAAATCTGCAACAAAGGGCGTAGAAGGCTTGCGATAGATTTCCAGCGGCGTTCCGACCTGCTGGATTTCTCCGTGATCAATCACAACGACAACATCCGACATTGTCATTGCTTCGCGTTGATCATGGGTTACGACGATGGTGGTTATTCCAAGCGTTTGCTGAAGATCGCACAATTCGTTCTGCATGTGCTCTCTCAACTTTGCGTCCAATGCAGACAACGGCTCATCCAAGAGAAACAGGCGTGGTTCCATCGCAAGTGCGCGAGCGATTGCAACGCGTTGCCTTTGTCCCCCGGAAAGCTGGTTCAATGTGCGATCAGCAATATGTGGAAGTTTGATCAGTTCAAGCAGCTCTTCGGCTCGGGCCCGCCGCTCTGCTTTGGGGCGCCTTTGCAGCATCAACCCGTAGGAGATGTTTTCCCAAACATTGAGATGAGGAAAAAGGGCGTAGTTCTGAAAAACCATACCAACATTTCGCTGATGAGCGGGCATTCGCGTCACATCTGTATCGTCGAAACGGACAACGCCTTCAGAGGCGCTGTCCAATCCGGCCACCAACCTGAACAGTGTACTTTTTCCACTGCCCGAAGGCCCAAGAAAAGTTATCATTTTGCCTGATGGCAGATCCAGATTCACGTGTTTCAGAGCATCAAAGCTGCCAAACCGCTTCCAGACGTTTTCAAGGGTCAGGTTGGTCATAGTCTTGGGCCTTCACAGGTTAAGAGATTACGCGCGAGAACTCAGTCGCGGTCCAATCACCCCAATCTGTGTACAGATGATATGCTGGCGCGATCGTGCTGGCATCGGTCGACACTTGGCCCCACTCCTCATCCGTCAGGTCAGTTGTTTCGCGCGGCACAACTGGGCCACCGCCAAGGTTCCGAGCCAGCAGCGCCTGAACCGACGGATCAAGCGTAAAGTTCAAGAACTCATGCGCCTGATCCCGCAACGCCGTACCTTTGGAAATACCCCAATAGGCTGGGTTCTTCACAGCGCCCTCTTTTGGGAACACCCGGTCGATCTCGATCCCTTCGGCCTGCGCCACGGTTGCGACATCGTTATAGTAGATGCCGATTGGCAATTCGCCGGTTTCAAGACCGTTCTGGAATTGTGCTTCATCGCGATACCACAACGAAACCGTTTCTTTGAGCTCGCCAACTTTCTGAAGAACTTCCAGTGTCCCTTCCTTGGTCTTCAGAATATCTGGCCCACCAAAATAGGTGGCCGCAGTGATGTCGATGATGTTCGATATCTCAGGCTGCGCCATGACCCCGGCCAAACCGCTGTTGGACGGGTTCCAAAGCTCTGTCCAACTGTTGGGGGCCTGCGGGAAGTCGTCGCGCAAGGTGACGAGAATATTGAAATAGAAGAACCACGCCACACCGTTGGGGTTTCCGTCCGTGCTTTGGCTAAGCCCCTGAACCTCTGGCAGGTATTTCGCGTTCGGAATTCGGGACATGTCCAGTTCTTCGATGATCCCCGCGTTTGTGGCTCGCACCATCGGAATGGGAATCAGCGCCGACACATCCAGCGGGATGTTTCCCGCGCGAATGGCCTGCGCCAATTGTACGACTTGCGCATCCCCGTTAGGCGTTCCGATGGAATCGACCTCGATGCCCGTGGCTGCCGTGAATTCCGGGTAAAGCTTCTCAGACAGCACTTCCTCAAAGAACCCGCCCCAGGACCCGATCTTGAGCGGTTCAGTCGCCGCATGAACTGCAGGCGCATAAAGTCCAGACGTACCGGCCAGTACACCTGTGGCCGCCGAAGTTTTTAAGAACTGGCGTCGGTTGAAACCAAGTTTGCGATTACGCATGTTTTTTCCTCCCTAACATTTTGAAAGAGAATGAAACGGGCATGTGCGTTGACACAATTGATAAGAACTCAGTCCGGGGATGAGCTAAGCTTGCTTCGAATACACAGGTATTTCTTATCCGGCAGCCGAACGGAAAGAGGCATGCCAATCGGCACGCCCCCAAGAAAAATAGTTTTTGTTTATTGATAGTTAGCCAGCCAACTGACTGGCCACGTCCCGTGTCTGGGCTTGGGCATTTGCCACTGACGATTCCCAACGCGCATCGCGGAATTCTTCATATTCGATCGCGATGGTCTGCATCTCGTTGGAGTTTGCACCAAGATAATGTGCGCTCGCCGCCAACGCCGGATCGAGGCCGTTCATATGCGCGCGACTGCCACCTGGCGCAAAATCGAACTCGCCACGCGACGAAAGCACAACAAGTTCCTTGCCAGCCAGAATTGGTTCAATTGGAACATCACCCCGTGCCAGATCGAAACTAAAGGTGACGCCGACCCGCGCGATCAAGTCAAACCAGGCCTTCAACGCCGCAGGCATCGAATAATTGTACATCGGAGCACACAGGGCGATCACATCGGCAGCTTTGATTTCTTCGATCAGGGCATCGGATTCGGCAAGTGTTTGTTTCTGCCCGTCGGTCAGTTCACTCGGCTCAGTAAACGCGGCTGCGATCCAATCTTCGTCGATGATTTTCGGTGGTGTCAGGCCCACGTCCCGGTGCGTGATCTCTCCACCCCCGGACGCAGTCCAGCTATCTTCGAAAAGTTTCGCCAGCTCTCGGGTATGAGATCTGTTTTGGCGCGCACTTGAATGTACGATCAAAAGGGATTTTGGCATTGGTATTCTCCAGTTCTACTTTACGTTCAGACTTCGAAACGCTCAGCATCAAGGCCACTTGCGGCAAATGCATCTGCGATGGATGGAAGGATGTCCCAGGCCTGAGCGGCGATGACCCAGCCCGGGGGGTTCTTGACCAGAAGAAAGGCACTGACGTCTTCAGTGACTTCGTTTTGATTTTCGTGCATTTCACAGCCCGCCATGGCCACGGCAACATTGCCGGTTACCCAGATGTGCAGCCCCACGCCCTTTTCTTCGAAAACCGAAATCCGTCCGCTGTCGCGCAGCGCCTTCATTCGATTGCCAAAGGTCTCAGCTGTTTGACCGCTGGCAGGCCGTGACGAAGCGAAGAGCAACGCTTCGGGCAAATAGGCTGCCGCCAACGCCTGCGTGTCTGGTGGGGTTTCTTCGTCCCAGCACAGGGCCCGGAATTGTGCAGCAATCAACGCTGCAATTTCTTCGCGATCGCGCGCGATTTGGGTCTGGTCAGTCATGAAAGGCCTCAGCATTCAGGGTCAACAGCGTCAGGGCAATCTCTTTGGCAGCTTCAAGCAGACGGTCGTCGCTGCCGGGTACGCCACACAAGGACAGGGATTGCCCCGGCACCCTTCCGCTGACGGGCATGGCCAGCGAGGGCATGTCCAGAAACGCCGTTGGCATGGTCAAGCTAAGTGCGCGCGCATTCGCTTCGGCAAAACGGTCCGGTGCCTGAACGGATGCAATACTTGGCGGCGGTCCGGGCACGGTTGGCATCAGCAACAAGCTATTGCCTAGAAACCCGCGCATCTCCTCCTGCAAGTCTTTGCGTGTTTGCCTGAGTGCTTCGACCTTGACAGGATCGCCCGGCAAAGCTTGCGCTAGACGGCGGCGCACATTGGGATCAATCGCCGGATTATCCAGCATCGTATACTGCGCCAACTGATCGGGTGCTTCGGCGGCAACAAGGGTGCCGAGCTTTTCAAACGTAGCCGCCACATTGGACAAGACCGGCACAGGCACTGTGTCAACGACCCAACCCCGTGCTGCAAGTTCATTGGCCGCTATTTCCAGCAACTGGGCCATGTCAGATGACATGTGCCCAAGGCTTTCAGCATCCGGTACGATGATCCGATCCGCTCGGGCACCATCGGTGGGCGGCGCCAATTTGCGCATCACTGCATCCAGCAGGGTGATTCCGGCAAAGTCTCGCGCCATCGGACCGGGCGTATCAAGGGACGGGGCAAGGGGCAGAATGCCCGCATCGTCATACCGCCTCATGCTTGGCCGATACCCATAAATACCCTGATAGGCCGCCGGAACGCGCGTTGATCCCGACGTATCACTCCCGATCGCAAGATCGGCAATTCCCAGCGCCACTGCCGTCGCACATCCGCTGGACGAGCCTCCGGGAACAACCGAGTGGTCTAGTGCGTTCAAAGGCGTTCCGAAATTGGGGTTGAGCCCCAATCCGCTAAAAGCGAACTCAGACAAATTTGCGTGCCCCATCGGCAATGCACCGGCGTTAACCAGATTGGAAACAAGTGGGGCCGACAAGGACGCCGGCGCTGGATCAAAGCTTTTTGAACCGGCGCTGGTCGTCATGCCAAGAATGTCGATATTGCCTTTGATGACAACTACCGCGCCTTCGAGCAGCCCTATTTTCTGCCCCTGCGCAGCCTGCGCATCAAAACGACGCGCCAAATTCAGCAGCCCGACATCATCCCGCTGCAAGAACACATGTTTTGCAGTGGGAAGCGCTGCCCGGCCAAGAGCCTGCGCCAGAGCTTCGACAGAAGACATCAGAACAGGACGGGCTTTGTGTAGTAAGGCAGATGTTCAACGCGAACGGCCGACGGGTCTTTGGCAGCCTCGGCGCGGACATGGGCGGCAATTTCGTGCATCGGGGCAAACCAAACATCGCCGCGTTCCAGAATGGCCTCCAACCAACGTTCGACCTGACGCCAGCGGGCCAGACGCCCAGTCAGGAACGGATGCCAGATTGCCAGCCAGAAACCACCGGCTTCGTATTGTGCCTCAAACTCTTCCCAGAACCCTTCCAGACCCTGGCTGGGGCCCGCGACAGGCATCATGTATCCGATTTCGTCGTAATGGGCGAAGGGCGGCCAGTCATCAGTGCCCCAATGAACCGGCAGTTCCACCAAAGAGCCCTTGGCCGTTTTCATCAAATAGGGAATATCGTCAGCCATCAGCGAGCTTTCGTATTCGAACCCGTGTTCGATCATCAGGTCGATCACTGACTGGTTCACATTATAAACCGGCGCGCGATAACCCTTGGGTGTATTGCCGATGACCCGTTTGTGGCTGTCCAAAGTGCGTTCGAACCATTCGCGTTGCTCGGCCGGGCCATGGGCGGTCGGGTCTTCGTGCAAATAGCCGTGATGGCCAATCTCATGACCATCCTTCAGGATCATCTCCATCGTGTCCGGGTATTGCTCGACTACCCAGCCCGGTACAAAAAAGGACTGCTTCAGGCCGAATTTGCGATAGGTCTCAAGAATACGCGGGATTGCCACGGTGGGGCCATACCGCCCCATCGAGATCGGATAAAGACGGTCATGCCCGTCCTTGGGACGCGAGATGTGGATCAGGCTGTCAGCGTCGATATCAAAGCTGATCGCACAGGCGCAGCGCGCACCATTCGGCCATTTGATTGGATTACGGATCATGTGATGTCCTTTCAAATACTGCTGTTGCCGTAGCGCAGCACGGGTTCGGGCACTGGCAGCCCAGAAATTGACTGGGAACCATTAAGGGATGGGTGTTCCCAGCGGGCGTACCAGGCCAAAAGATATGGGCGCAGATCCTGTGCAAGTTCGCGTGAACTGGGATCGGGGGGATTGGCCTCAATCTCTCGCTGTAGGCGGTCGATCAGGTTTGGTGCATCGACCTTCACGGCCTGTCCGCTGTCGAGAACGACCTCACCCTGAACAACAACGTGCCGTATATCATCGGCTTTCGCCCGCCCGACGATCAGATCAATCGGATCAACCTCGGGTGCACACCAGGGTGCCATCGCGCGGCTGAGATCAACAACGACAGCGTCTGCACAAAATCCCGGTTTCAACTGACCCAGTTCGTGCGGGCGACCCATCAACCGGGCTCCACCAATCGTTGCCATCGAAAACACATCGCGAGAGGCCAACTGCACCGCCGTCGCATGAGGGGGGGTATTCAACGCACGCGCCAGCCGCATTTCGGCAAACATATCTTCGTCACCGCCCAGGGTGGTTCCATCCATCCCCAGCGCCAAACTGACACCATGCGCATGCATTTCAGCGGCAGGTGAGACGCCTGATCGCAGCCGCAAGTTTGATCCCGGATTATGGCTCACCTGCGCGCCGCTTGCGGCGATATCGACCATATCGTCCAACCCGGCCCAAACCACATGCGCCATCGAGAGCCGTTCATTCAGCAGCCCCATATCTGAAAACCGCCGCATCAGGCGCTTGCCGTGAATCCGCTGGCTTTCAAGCCCCTCGTAAAAGCTTTCTAGTGCATGTGTCTGAATGCGTGTGTCCAAACGCTCGGCGTCTCGTGCAATCTGCTCCAACACTGGTTCGGGGGTCCATTGGGGACCGGTCGGACCGAACCAAAACTGCTGCATCCCATCGCCCGAAGGAACAAGCGCCTGCATCAAGCTCAGGTAATCTTGTTCAGGAAGACGCTTGCGTTGCGTCTCACAGGTCCGCAGGGCGTCACGTAAGTCTTGGGGCAAGCTTTCCAAAAAGCCCTTTTCTTCCCCTGCCCCATGCACCATTCGATTTTGCCAGCGCTCACCGGGGGCAATAGCCGCGCGAAGCCCCACGTCCCGATAGGCCTGGGCCTTTTCCTCTAACCTGGCCACGCCTTCATTCAAGCTTACCCCAGCCGAGCACATATCAACGACCGAAGTGACACCGGTTCTGATCAGTCGCAAACCCGCGTGTGCGCTTGACACATAAGGTGACAACCCGACCATCGATGGGCCGCAGAACATCCATGGCTCGAGAAAATCATCCTGAAAATTCTGATTGGCGAGCTCGACCCCATAACAATGATGATGGGCGTTGATCAGACCGGGAAGCACCGCACAATTGTCGTCGCCATATTCCGGCACACCGTGATAACGGGCGCGCAGCGCATCAGTTGGCCCGACCTCAAGAACCCGCCCGTTTGAAAGAACGACCGCATGATGTTCCAGTACATCAGTTGGAGAGAGGACAACCCATCGACCAGTCAGGAGCATATCGGCCATGATCTACTCCTCAGGCCGCGTCAACCTGAAACTCCAGACGGTCCGGGGTTGTGCCCTCTCCGTTAACTGGAGTGACGTCTTGTGGGCAGGCAGACATTACCGCGATGACATCCATATCTGCCTTGAAGGTCATGTAATCGCCCGGTTTGGATACGGGTGGTGCAAAAGCCGTACGCCCATCAGGCTGAATCGGGACGTTCATCCAAAGATTGAAAGGGGCTGGAATGGCCGGCGCGCGGTGCCCGATTGCAAGCAGGGCTTGGCGCAGGTTGTCCACGCAATTGTCGTGGTATTCCTCGACCCCGAGCTGCCGGTAACGCGCATGATCGCAGGCTGCAATCACTGTATCATGAACACCGGGCGATGTGTCCTCGGTGATCGTCATCAGTGGTCGCCGCAGGTTCGAGACAATCCCGTCACCCACTTTTGGCATAACGGAAAGCAAACTGGTGTGCAGATGCTCCATCGAGCTGTATTCGTTTAGATCCTCAGTATTGAATATCCAGAAATCACAAACCTGAAACCCAACCGGATTGATGACCTTTAGTGATTGACCCCTTTGCACTTTGACCGCGCGACCGCAGCGCGCCGGAATCTCGTACCGGCGGCCCAACTCTGGTGAACCGCCATTCGGTAGCCCAATCTCAAGACTTTGGTTGGCGCCGTCAGGTTTACCGGGGTCAAATGCGGTCATGATCAATACCTCTGCATCAAGTTTTGCCCCTGCATGCTCACATCAACTGCGCCTTCAGAAAAATGAGGAAATCTCAGGTCATGCTGAAGTTTAATTGCACTGAAGGATATCGACGGCCTCACAAAGGCGACGCGTGAAAACAACGACATGCGTAGATGAATTTCTCTCAACTTCGGGCTGATGATTCATCGTGTGACAAGGCGCGGCCCCTTCGGCTTAGCTTTGCCAAAGTTTTCAGGAGGAAACCAATGAGCGATCAGGAACGCAACAAACAGACTGTTGCCGATATTTATGGCATTTGCTGGAACAAGGGAGACATGAACAAGATTGACGAGATCTTCACCGAAAACGTCAGTCATGCACAGTTTCTAGAAGGCTGGCCGACTGGACGCGAAGGCTTCAAGACGTTGGTAAACTTCTGGCGCACGGCGTTCCCTGACATTCATGAAGACGCCATCGACCTAGTTGCAGACGGCAACACCGTTATGTCCCGCTTTCGTTTGCGCGGCACCCACAAGGGCGACTTTTACGGTGTCCCCGGCACCGGGCGCAAAGTCGACATCTATGGTGCCGAGTGGTTCAAGTTTGATGAGAGCGGCATGGTGACGGACTATCTCTACCATGAAGATACCCTTGGCCTGTTCTTCCAGCTTGGCGTTATGCCCCTTCCTCATCTGGCGATCGCCGGTGTCGACGGCACCGAAAAGTAACTCTCGCCGATATTGGAGATTGATATGACCGCTCTACCAGAAGATCTGTTGGCCAAACTGCCCCAAGTCACCAGCGACGAAACCCTGTCCAACACTTATCTTGGTAATGTCGTTGAACTGGCGATCGTCACGGACGATCACGTCAAAACCATGGAAGGTCTATGTCGCCTGGGCATTGGCCCATGGGCGGTTTACACCTTTTCACCCGACAACGTGACGGATCAGACCTATCGGGGCGAACCCTGCGAATTCGCGTTGAAGGTTTGTTTTGCAAAGTCCGGAAACATGATCTGGGAATTGATGGAGCCGCTTTGGGGACCATCAATTTTCAAGGACTTTCTTGAGAAAAACGGGACTGCATTCCACCATGTCGCCTACGACTGCAATGACGCCCCTTGGGAAGAACGTCTTGCGGAACTCGAGGCGCGCGGCTTCAAGGTTGTGCAATCTGGAAAGTGGAAAGGGAAAAACTCCTTTGCGTTCTTCGAAACCGAAGATGCCACGGGAACCACTTTCGAAACCTACCATTTCCCGGAAGACTGGGACTACCCTGAGCCAGAAAGCTGGTTTCCCGCATCTCCCCCAGGTGAGGTGACTTGGTAAGTCAACCTTCCTGAACTGACGCGGCACCAGTTAATCTGGTGCCGCGCTTTTTTAATCAAAGGAAAGAAACGTGCAAGCCCTCGATTTCTCAGACCAAACCGTCCTTATCACCGGCGCAAGCAGGGGCATTGGCTACGGTGTTGCCCAGTTGTTTGCGGAATGTGGCGCGGACGTACACATCATGGCCCGTGGGCAGGATACGCTGGAAGCCGCATCAACGCTGTCGGACAAGACAAACCGACAGGTGACAGGTTGGGTATGTGACATAACAAACAGCCAAAGCGTTGATAGTGTTTTTTCCCAGCTACCAAAGCTGGATACGTTTGTCGCCAACGCGGGATTGGAACTTGTGACTCCGATTACCGATACGACGTCCGAAGCTGAAGCGCGCTTTCGTCGCGTCATCGACGTCAACGTCATCGGCACCTATCTCAGCACCCGCGCCGCAGTGCCACTAATAAAAGGCGGCGGGAATATCATCATCACGTCTTCCATTTGGGGCACAACGGCCGAGGCAGAGTTAGGCGCCTACATTGCCTCCAAACACGCAAACCTTGGGTTTATGCGTGTGCTGGCAAAAGAACTGGGCCCTCGTGACATTCGCGTAAACGCCGTGTGCCCTGGTTGGGTTCTGACAGATCCAGCCCGCGAAACGCTCCGGCAAATGGCGCAAGAGCGTGACGTCTCTGAAGATGTGGTGGCAAGCGAAATCAGTTCGCAGCAGTCTTTGCCCGGCATACAGTCCCCAGCCGATATGGCATTAAGCTATCTATATCTGGCCTCATCGCTCGCAAAGAACATTACAGGCCAGAAGATTAATGCAGATCGAGGGGCAGTACAGGGCTAAACTGCGTCTGGACACCAATTTGGAGAAGGTCAATTATGAGTCGATTGCCAAATCTCAAAAGCATCCAAGCATTTGAAGCGGTCGCACGCCATCTCAGCTTCAAACATGCAGCTGATGAATTATGTGTGACGCCGACGGCAGTTTCTCATCAGGTGAAATCCCTGGAAACTCATCTTGGGCTTCAGCTTCTCAACCGCTCCAATCGTTTCGTCTCTTTGACCCCGGACGGCGTAATTTACGCTCAACATATTTCAAAAGCCTTTGAACATCTGACTGCGGGCACCGACGCGTTGGCGAAGGATGAGATTTCCGGAGATCTCACTATCACAACGACGAGTTCATTTGCCTCAAACTGGCTGAGCCCCCGTCTGGCGCAATTTGCAGAGCTTTATCCAAACCTGTCTGTCAGAATTCTTGGGTGCGATGGGGTTACGGATTTCAAGTCAGAACCGATTGATATTGCAATCCGCTATGGGTACGGGGACTACCCCGAAATGCATTGTGCCTGGGTGCTGGACGACTATGTCGCGCCGGTGTGCAATCCGGCGCTTGCCAAAGACCTTCAGACAGCCGAGGATCTGTCGACGGCCCGGCTTATTCAATACGAATGGTCGGGGTTTTCGGACACGGACCCCAGCTGGCATACATGGTTGGACCAAAATGGTGCCAAAACTGAAAGCTTCCGCCCCTTTGTTACCTATTCGGAAGAGCATATGTGCCTGCTAACGGCAAGCGATGGTCACGGCGTAAGTTTGGTTAGTCTGATCGCGGCAGAACGATATGTTCGTGATGGCAGACTGGTTGTTCCGTACAACTACATAATCAAGAACAAGAGTTATTATTTGGTCTGCCCGCACTCGATCGCGCAAAAATCAAAGATCAAAGCGTTTCAGGATTGGCTGCTGGATCAGGCCGACTTATTCCGGGACAGCGATTTCGGAAAAGAATTTTTCTAGTGATTGCTACCGCTTAAGGCCCGATACCGTCATTGGGTTAGTGCGTATGGAAACGGAATTTTATTGTGAAATACCTTAGTACAAATGCATGCGGCGAACCCGATCCCGAGTCCGCCGCGCATGATTTTGACCTGATTGCTAAAGGTCAAGCAGTGAACTAGTCGCCGTAGGTATACTCACCCAAATCGCACAAGTTCACATCATAATCTTCAGCCGTGGATCCATCGGAGAATACGCCACGAATATCATAGCTGCAGGTTAACAGACCGTCGGCAATGGTCACATCGATGTCATCACCTGCCGCCAGGCGATCACCGCTCAGCAAATTTTCTTCCCAAGCAATCGTACTTGCAGAAGAAACATAGAACCCCGTTAGTGAAACCGAGCTTTCGTTTGACAAAATAAATTCCAAATCATCTGCAGCAGCAACCGAACCAAACAGCATCAGAGCTGCGACCTTGAACGAGACAATCTTAAGCATTTTTTCCCTTACAACTAATCGAAATCACTCGTTGATTTCTCCTGGCTGACGGATTGCAGTTTTTTTTGAAGAACAAAACCCCAATGTAACATTACTCACCCGCATTTTATGGTTTGCCATTTCAGATCAGGTTCTATGCCTGCCCGGGCATTTTTAGGCGCTAAGGTAGCCGGGACATGAGCGGTTTGTTATTCTTGTGATGCCGCTCTGCAAGTCGCTTCATGAGCTTGCCTTTCTCAGGAACATAACGCACGGCGGGGGCGGTATCTGGGACACAAATGTCCGGAAAGATTAATGTGATCTCTTTGCGCGCTTCAGGAGACATGGACTTTAGCGCTTCGGGTCCGGTGAACAAACTTTCCGTTGGCGCACCGTTAGAGTAAACGATTTGATGATCCTTAAAAAGGATGTGAAAATATTCTATCCCGTCAGGACAATCGTTCTGCGTTTCAATCCCGTCGATGGCAATCAGTTTATTTGCAGGAATAAGGACTTCATCGGTCTTGAACATCCGCTCTGCAATGGATGAGCGCACCAAGATGCGGTGCTGCGGAGAGACAATCAAATCCTGCTTTGGAAAGCCCTCACCCAGCGCATCAGTGTGAATGATGATTGGCTTTAGCTTTGGATTGTACTCAAGGTCAATTCGGTCAAGCTTGCGTGAACCTACCCAGCTGATGGGCTGATATCCGCTATCCATAGTCAAAACCAGATCGCCTTCTTTCAAATCCTCGACCGGACACTCACCGTCAAAGGTTTCGATCATTGTGCCACGGGCGAAACAAATAAGGCTAGCGTAAGAGATAGAGCCCAACGGGTTCGAGGCATCAAGCGTGTAGGTGCCACCATCGACAAGTGGCTGGGTAAATGCGAAATACCCACCACCTATCAAATTTGTTAAGCTTGAACCGTCGAGCGGGTTTCCGTTTTCGTCCAGAATGTCCGAAATCGAACTCACAGGGATTCCGTCCCCAAAGGCCACCCATGTGCCTTCAAAACTTGATCCGTCAGAGCCTGTCACGGTGAAACGGTCATTAGAGTTGACGTCCAGCCCGGCATTGGACGTATCACCCCCGAAACTGACCAAAAGTTCGTTACCATCGAAAATTTCACCGTTCTGGTTGCCCCCATCATCCAGATTGGGGTCACCATCCAGGTCATCCAGGACCAGCGAAATCCCAGAGGTATTGCCCGCATCGAACATAAAGGAGCCCTCGAAAGGGTCTCCAGGCGTGTTGTCACTTGACCAACCCAAATCGTTCGGATCGAAAATCAAGATTGTATGTTGTACCATTTAATTTGCACCAACGGGCTTTGTCACAGGGATCGGGTGTTAAGGTAAGGTGTGGTGGCGTTCCACGGGGAAAATCGCGGTGGCCACAATCAGAAAACTCAAGGAAGCAATCTAGTCACTTAGCAGATTTGCCAAATTGTGATGTCCACGTGCCTTGGCGTGATCCAGCGGGGTACGACCATCTTTATCCGCTATGGTTTTGTCAGCGCCTGCATCCAAAAGCATCTTTGTGATGCGGACATAAGGTCCAGAGCCGTCGCCAAGTATCACTACCTCCAGCAACGCGGTCCAGCCGATGTTGTTGACCCGGTCTACAGGTGCTCCTGCTGCCAACAGCATTTCAACGATCTCGTCCTGCCCTTTCGCCGATCCGTAGATAAGCGCCGAACCTTCGTAAACGGATGTAATCATTGTAGCATCCGCACCTGCGGCCAAAGCCATGCGCGCCAGTTCGGGGTTCCTTGTCGTCACGGCAATATTCAGGATATCGCGGCGGCTGTTGTTCAGTGCATTTACGTCGGCACCAGCGTCAAGAAGCATCTGAACTGCTTTCATGTCACCTTCACGCGCCGCTATCAGCAGCAGGGTGTCGCCGGAAGCGTTGCGTGCCTGCAAAGCGGCCGGATCGCCCTTGATTACCTGTGAAACTGCTTCGGTATTTCCTTGTTCCAGCAACTCAAAAACAGAGCCGGAATCTGCCAGCAAAGGGGTCGAATGCACTATTGCAAGAAGGGCAGAAAAGGCGACTGTTCGGAAAGTGATCATTTCGGTTCAAGTTCTTCCTTAAGACAAGTGAACTCATTACCTATGATTTCATGTCAGGTCATTCAACTTCAAAAAATACAGCTTTTTAGCAGATGCTGACCTTCTCATCAAAGGCCACCTTCCGTCCTACCCTTCGCAGTTCGTGCCAATCCTATTTCTTCAAGCGATTTAGAGCCGTCCAAGAACAGCCTTCGCAATAGCGATATCTTGGACCGCAACACCAGTCAGATCAGCAATCGTGACCTGATCATCACTTTGTCGCCCGATCGATCGACCCGCAATTACATTCCCCAACTCGATCGCCTTGCCCTGAAGCGGAATACCCGCACGGCGCGCCTGGTAAATCTCACCACGCAGGTCACATTGTACCAGGCTGTCTGCGACCACTACATCTGCCATCGCAAGGATCGCAGGTGCGATTTCCGTTTTTTCGGGCGTGTCCGATCCCATCGCCGTGATATGCGTGCCCGGGCGGATCATATCCGCCTGCAGCAACGGCTGCTCTGCAGGTGTGGTAGTGACAATAAGCCGAGATTTGTCGCACAATTCCGCAAGTGTGGCAGAAACGGTTACCTCGTACCCCATCGCGGTCATGTCCGCGGCTGCAGCGCCAACCGAGTCATGCTTTCGCGCCCAGATCGTCAGGTCACGACAGCCCGTGACCCGTCGCAAATAATCCGCCTGAAGCCGGGCCTGCTCCCCGCTGCCAACAATTCCGATCACTTTCGGATCGCTTGGGGCCAAAGTTCGGGCGGCCACCGCTCCGGCTGCGGCGGTGCGATGATTGGTCAATTCACCTTCTTCAAGCAGAACAGCCTCAATCCTTCCGGTTTTCTGACTGACGGCGATCATGCAACCTCCAAAGGGTGGCATGCCGAGTTTGGGGTTGTCATAGAACCCCGTTGCTACCTTGATCACACAGAGATCATCACCACGAATTGCACCATATTTGATGTGCAATTCACCCGAGTTCTCGGGAAACAACAGCTCTCCTACTGGCGGCACTTCGACGTCACCAAGAGAAAAGGCTACAAACCCTTTGGCAATTTCCTCGACCACATCAACCTCGGGCAGAACCGCGTTGATCTCATCAAGGGTATAAACACCGGTCATCCTAAAAGTCTCCAGAAGCCAAACCTGAGCAGGTCATGAAGTGTTGGGTTTGATTTGGCCATAGAGGGAATCGAAAATCTGACCCAAAATCGGAAACCGAGCACGGCCTGAATTCCACTAGCTTTTGCCCAGTAATTCCTCTGGCACCTGAACACCCTTGGAGTACGGCAGCCGATCCCGGCGCGGTGTGTATCGCTCGTCAGCCTCAAGGCCCTGAATGTGCAAGGCGATTTCCTCAAGTGTGGCGAACCAGACATCGCCGGTTCCAACCATGTACTCCATCATCTTTTCGACCCTTTGCCAGCGTGACAATCGCCCGCTGACAAAGGGGTGCCAGACGGAAATCCACAATCCTCCGGGGGAGTGCCGGAGTGCTTCAAATTCAGCCATGAATATTTCCATAGCCCGGTCTGGCGCTTGTGGTGCAAACATATAGTTCAGATCAGGTGCATGAACGTAGGGCGGCCAGTCATCCGTTGCCCAGCTAACTGGCAACTCCAGCAAATCCCCCTGACCCGTTTCCAGAATATAGGGTACGTCGTCACCCATCAGCGACGTATCATATAAAAACCCCTCTTTCGCCAGGAAGTCGGGCGTTTTAGCAGACATATGGTAAAGCGGCGAACGATTGCCACGCGGGCGTTTGCCTGTGTGCTTTTCGATAATCTCGATCGAGCGGCACATCCAATCGTATTCTAGTGCCTCGGACAAACTGTTCGGCGCTTCGTGAATATAGCCATGATAGCCAATTTCGTGGCCGTCCTCGACGATAGCCTCGACTGTTTTAGCGTGGTTTTCGATGCACCAGGCCGGAATAAAGAAGCTCTGCTTCAGATCGAAGTTCCGAAAAGTTTCAAGTATGCGGGGCACCGCGACCTCGGGCCCATAGCGCAGCATTGACGTGGCCGACAATTTGTTCTGCGCGTTGCTACCGTGATGAATATGAACCAAGCTGTCCGCGTCCATATCCAGTGTAATTGCACAGGCGACCTTGGCCCCGTTGGGCCATGGAACGGGTCTTGCAAGTTGCATGGGTGTTTCTCCTTAAATCATAACGGCGCCGCCATTCGGGCTGAGCGTCTGTCCTGTAAAAAACCCTGCATCTGGTCCGCATAGGAAACGCACCAGACCGCCGATTTCTTCGGGGCGGCCGATCCGCCCCAACGGCACATCGAATTCCTTTTCGATCCAGTCCTGAGACATATTTTCGACCCCAAGCATCGGTGTATCAACCGGTCCGGGAGCAACCGAATTGACGGTGATACTCGGGGCCAACTCGCGCGCCAGAGATCGGGTCAACCCGACGACGCCCGCTTTGGACGCGCAGTATGCCGAAAAATCGGCACGGCCCAGATATGCGAGTTCCGAGGCAACAAGGATAATCCGACCCGAACCAGACCCCGCCATCATTCTTGCAGCCCCTTGAGCGATCAAGAAAGACCCCCGCAAATTGATCGAAATAAGCCGGTCAAATTCCGAAACATCCATATCCACCAGCCGTCCCTCGGACAGGATACCAGCCGCATTGACAGCCAGATCCAGACGGCCCTCGGTTTCGGCGATCGAGTGAAACAGCCGGTCGACACTTGCCGGATCAGACACATCGCATGTCACACCCCGTGTCCGCGCGACCCCTAAGCAGGTTTGGTTCAAATCGCGGATATCAGTGGCGATCACGGTCGCGCCTGCCCCGGCCAGCGCGCGAACGACTGCTGCGCCGATGCCTTGCGCCGCCCCCGTGACCAAAGCGACTTTGCCCTCAAGCTCGTTGGTCATTGCATCAACTCTCCTCGATCAACCGTAAAAGATTGCCCGGTTATGTTTGATGCAGCAGGCCCGGCCAGAAAGACATACATGGCAACCATATCCGCAGGCTCCATCAAGCCGCCCAACGCCTGAGCTGAAACAATTTCATCCAGCAGATCAGCCTCGGTTCGGTTTTGCCGAGCAGCCATGAAGGACAGTGAACGCATCGACGCCACAGTGCGCACCCAGCCGGGACAGACAGCGTTTACCGAAATGTCACGCGGCGCAAGTTCTTGCGCCAGGGAGCGCGTCAACCCGATCACCGCATGTTTGGAGGCGCAGTATGCGCTGAATTCTGCAACCGCTGTTTTACCCCACATGGACGCCGTGTTCACGATCCGACCACCATCCGGGATCTTATCAAGCAAATGCCGCGTCACCGAAAACGTGCCAATCACATTGGTCTCGATAATCTGGCGAAAGACCTCATCTACATGATCTGCCGGGTCGGTGATCGGGGTGATGTATTCGAACCCTGCATTGTTGATCAGCACATCAACCCGATCCACTGACGCACACAGCGCCATAACCTGCCCAAGATCCGAGATATCGCATTTTACATGCCCGACCTGCCGCCCATAATCGCCGGACAGCTTTTCGGCCACCTCCTCTACATCATCCTCTAGCGCCACAATCGTAACGTCGGCCCCCGCGTCAAGAAACCCTTGCGCCAACCCCAGACCAATTCCCCGATTGGCACCGGTAACGACCACATGCTTTCCGGACAGTTCAGCCGCCATCTCACACCCCTTCAAGCGTATGCGCGTATTCGGCGCGAATGATATCCAGAATCTCGGCGCGCAGTTTGAAAAACCGGTCCATATCGGCAGTGCCGTTGCGTCGGCTTTCCATCGGCAGAATCTCGTCCACGTGTATTTCGCGGACCACGCGTGCTGGTCGGGACGAAAAGATAACGATGCGATTGGCCAGCAGGATCGCCTCTTCCACGTCGTGGGTCACGAAGATCGTAGTTTTCTTCTCTGCCTTGTTGATGTCCATAAGCTGGAATTGCAGGTACTCTCGTGTTTGGGCATCCAACGCCCCAAACGGTTCATCCATCAACAGAACATCCGGAGAAGAGGCCAGAGTTCGCGCAATCGCAACACGCTGTCTCATTCCACCTGATATGCGATTGGTGTAGAAACCGGCATACTGCGCCAGCCCGACCATATTCAAATAATGGTCCGTCACCTCTTCCTTTTCCTGCGCGGTGATATCCTTGCGATAGCGGGTGCCGAACTTGATGTTGTCGCGCACGGAAAGCCACGGATAAGACGAGTATGACTGAAACACCATTCCACGTCTCCGGTCTGGCCCGGCAAGCCGATCACCATGTAGATGAATGGTTCCCTGATCCGGTGTCTCAAGCCCACCGACGATACGCATCAAAGTTGTTTTGCCACAACCTGACGGCCCCAAAAACATCACCATTTCGCCTTCTGCAATCGTCATAGACAATGGCAGAACAACTTTGGTTTCCGACGTCCCATCGTCAGACCAGTAGGTCTTGGCGACATCCTTTATTTCGATGAAGTTATCCATGGGTTACCTGCGCAGATATGAGAACAGACGGGCGTGGGCATAACGGAAAGCCTGATCCGTCAAGAGGCCTATGATCCCGATCGTAATGATACCAGCCATCACTTCGGGTGTTTTAACAAAGCGTCGCAATGACCAGATTACGTGGCCGATCCCGGAATTCGCTGCCACGATTTCCGCAACGATCAGATATGTCCAGCACCACCCCATCGTAATGCGAAGACTGTCGACCATGTTGGGCAAGGCTGCGGGAATTATGACGTGCCGCATGATCTGCCCGTTGCTTCCACCAAGGGTTTGACCGGATTCAATGAATTCAACCGGAACGCGCTTGGTGTCATCAGAAATCATCAGGATCAGTTGAAAGAACGTACCCATCCACAACACTGCAATCTTGGATGTTTCGCCCACGCCGAACCAGATTACCAGCAGTGGGACAAGCGCTGGCACAGGAAGATACCGGACGAAATCGACAAAGGGCTCAAGGATCGCACCTACAAACCTGTAGGTACTCATCAAAAGACCCAGTGGGATTGCCACGATCATCGACAGTAAGAAAGCAAACCAAACACGTCCGACACTGATCACGATGTCAGACGAAAAGTCGCGCTCGACAAACAAGCCGATGAAGGCCTGAACGACGGCGACGGGTGACGGCAGGAACTCAGGACGGATCGCACCGGATCGTGCCGTAACCTCCCAGGCGCACAGGAACAGGGCAAAGCCGATTATTCCCAAGGCCAGGTCCGTTCGGCGACTTAGGGGTTTGCGAAAAGCGAACAGAGACTTGAACACGCTTAGGCCTTTCGGGAAAAGAAATCAGAGTGGTGGTGACCCCGGCGCAATCCGCGCCGGGGCGTCGCCGGAGCGTTATCGCGTTTGCCCATCGAACAGCCCGTCCAGAACCGAGCCATCGACAAAGGGTTGGTAGTCAAGCGGTGCGTTTTGAAGATCCAGCACCACGTTGATGTCGTTGAAAGAGTCAAAGACCTCTTTTAACTTACCATCACCGGCTGAAGACGGCAGATAATCAACGCTTTCCTCAAAGGAGGTGTATTTCACTCCAGCCAGCGCCTCTTTCATTTCCGCGGCCGGAACATCGAAAGCGGGGGCCGAGATCGCGATAAACTTGTCCGGATCAGCGTTGTAGAGATCAATGGCACGATAGATCCCGCGCAGGAATTTCGCGTATTTCTCGGGGTTCTCCTGCAGGTCTTCGGTGCGAACAATGATCACATCAGTGATCAGACCCTCATAATCCGCCGAGGTCAAAAGCAAGTGCGCCCCTTCGCGCGACGTATTTTTGACGATGGACCCCATCATCGGTTCCCAGGTTGCCACGGCCGAGACGTTAGGATCTTCAAAAACCGCAGCCGAGTCGTCGGTGGCAATCAGCTGAATGTTGACGTCTTTTATGCTTTTGCCCTTCTCTGACAACGCATGCTGGATCAAGGTCGTCCCGGGATGGTTGATCTCACCGGCCATGGTCTTGCCGATCAGATCTTCGACCGACTGGATTTCCTGTGACGCCACAACGCCATCAGCCCCGACCGAGATATCGATGGTGCCGATCACAGTTCCGGTTGTATCAGGCTGGCGTGGGCGCGACATGCTTTCACCGATGGTCCGCATCGTGCACTCGATCGAGCCATTCGCCATCGCCGGCAACACGTTGGCGCGATCATTGTCAAAGGCTGTGCTTACGGTTAGGCCTTCGCTTTCAAAATAACCCTCTTCCTGTGCCACGAATACGGGTGCAAAGCCGAACCAGAATGGGAAAATACAGCTTATGCTGTCCTCTGCCTGGGCCGCGCCAGGGGTCATGTTCGCAGCGATCGCAATAACAGCCGGGGCCAACAGGGCCCTTCTGGCTGCCTTGGAAATCGAGTGGTCTAGCATGTCTTGGTCTCCTTGTTGGAAAAGGGATGGCTCTGACGGCCACTTCGTTCCGATATGAGACACGGTCAAATAGTAGGGAAAAATATGGGAATTGTTTACTTTACATCTATTTCTTTAGAAGTAACCAGCAGATGTATTGTAGATGCTCGCCATGTTAAGCAGTTGCTCAAGGTTCCCCTGCGCAACCGCTCAATCAAAGGTCCGGCATTTCGCCGGATCGCTTGCTTTGTGATCAGTGGGTTCGACCCTAGGAAACTGCCTTTAAGGCATCCTCGAACCCAGTCAGAAATCTGGTGGCGTTGTCTTCCGAAAATGTCAGATGTGGTCGTATTTTCAAGACATTGGCATTGAACGCAGTGGCGGAAATCAGAATACGCTGCTCACGCATCTTGTTGACAAGTGCCAGGGCTCTGGGGCTGTCGGGAACTTTGGTCTCGGGGTCTTTCACCATTTCCACGCCCATGTACAACCCGGTGCCGCGCACATCACCGATGCCCGAATGACGGGCTGCTATATCACGCAACCCTTCCAGCATGACACTACCCACCCGGTTGCAATTGGCTTGGAGACCCTCATTCTGGATAACCTCCAACGTCGCTTTTGCGGCTGCCATAGCCACGGTGTTACCACCAAACGTATTGAAATAGCGCATGTCATGTCCGAAACGCGCAGCAACTTCAGGCCGAATGGCGATACCCGCAACCGGATAACCGTTCCCCATGGGTTTTCCCAACGACACGATATCCGGCACCACACCATGGCGCTGATATCCCCACATATGCGTGCCGGTTCGGGCAAATCCACATTGCACTTCATCTGCTACAAAGACACCACCGGCGTTGTGAACGACGTCGATGACCGGCTTCAGCATGTTTGCATTTTGGGGAAAAATACCATCCGAGGTAAAAAGCGTATCCGCAACAAAAGCCGCTAATCCCTGACCCCGTCTGTGCAGGTCGTCTATTTGCTCTTGAACCCGCGCTGCCAGCCATTCGCCCATATCCGCTGTGTCAACGCGGTAAGTATCAGGTGCGGGGACGCGGCGGACCCATGTGCCCAGAGGTGAATTCTCACCCATAGATGGCGAAAACCCGGCCGTCAGTTCTGAGTTTCCATGATAAGCTTCTGAGGTAACGATGATGCCCTGATTGCCAGTGTGGTGCTTTGCCATGCGTAGGGCCAGATCGTTTGCCTCGGACCCGGTACACGTGAACATGACATGTTCGATCTCGGGCTCGAACGTGGCCAGCAACATCTCGGCAAAGTCCAGTATACCATCCTGCATGTAACGGGTGTGGGTACACATGACATCCATCTGCCTGGCGATCGCGGCATTCACATGCGGGTGGCAGTGGCCCACTGAAACCACATTGTTATACGCGTCCAGATATTCGTTCCCTTCTGAATCGTACATAAAGACGCCATTGGCTCGGCTGAACTCGACCGGGTTTGAATAGAACAATCTATAGGCCGGGCCCAACAAGCGGCTCCTGCGCTCGACGAACGCGCGCGTGCGGGTGTCAAGATTGTCGGCATTGGCCGGATCGAACCCGTTTACCATCTTCCCGCGTTTGGAAGATTTTTGAGCGGTTGTCATGGCGATCATCCTTTCTGACCGGAAAAAGACATCAAGAGACCGGAAACCTGATCCGGGCTGCGCGCCAGAAACCAGTCCAGCTGATGCCAGCCTTGATAGGTGTTGCGCATGATATAGCGCGTGTTTTCGGGGAACATCTTGGCCCGCCACAGGGTCAGCAAGGCACGCGTGACAACGCGAGCCATGACAAGATGCGGGATCAATGCAAGTTCATCATCGGTCAACTCAGTCACCTGAAGATAACCGCTCAGAACATCCCGGCCGCGATAAAGCAGGTCGTCATACGGCCCCTGCGGCAATTGATTAAGCAGTGCCGTCGCCACATCCACGGCGATCGCTGTTTTGACCGAGTCCCCGAAGTCGATGATACCCATGACAAATTCGTCCTGGTTATGATCAACCACAATATTAGATTTGCTGAAATCATTGTGCAGCACCTGTCGCCGACACTGTCGCAAAACTGGCTCGATGTTGCGGAAGCGATCAATCCCTTGCTCAAGCGCTGCGCGCTGAGTGGTATCCTCGACATGCCCAAGCAGATGTTCCAGGGTCAGCAAGTGTTGCACATCCCATGCATATTGTCGTGCGGCACCAGGATGGCTGAACCCTTCGGTTGCCAAACGCATTCGGGCCAGAACCTTACCAATTTCAACTCGTTCGCGGGGGTTGGATTCCGTCGAATCCAAAGGAACACCTTCCAGATAGCTCAGAACACGGACCACCCGTTCGTGCCCGCCTTTATCGGTGACAGGAACAAAATCCCGCCCGTCAGTTGTTTCAATTGTCTTGGGAATGCGAAGGGCAGGATCACGTTGCGCAGCATGGCGCATCAAGCAGGTTTGAAAATCAATCTCTTCCAGCGGCTCGCTGGGGTTGGCGATTTTCAGAACGTACTTGCACCCATCCTCACAGGTTACTTTGAACGTATCGTCCTTTTCGGTTTCGAACCTGCGCAACGCGCCGCGGAAACCATAGTGATCTTGCAGAAAACCATTGGCGTCGTCGGTAGATACTGGAACATACGCGCCACTCAATCCGCCCTGATCGGCCACAGCTATCGTGGTTTGGGTCATCACGTGGTTACCTTTTGCCGCGCGCTTCAGCCAATACGCAAAGCAGCTCATACATCACCGTGGCACCAGCCAGCGCCGTAACACCACCCACATCAAACGGAGGAGATATTTCGACAACATCAGCCCCAACATAGTTCAGTTCACGGAACCCTCGGATCAGTGCAATCGCTTCAGCGGTCGTAAGGCCTGCCACTTCAGGCGTACCAGTCCCGGGAGCAAAGGCCGGGTCGATACTATCGATGTCAAAACTCAGGTAAACAGGGCTATCTCCGACGATTTTTCGTGTCTCTTCGACGATAGCGGCAATACCGCGTTGCTGAACCTCTTCGATGAACATGACGCGCATTCCGGCTTGTTCGGAATAGTCCCAGCCTTCGGAAACATTTTGCGCCCCGCGTATACCAATCTGAACCGTCTTGCTGGGGTCGATCAGATTTTCTTCATGCGCGCGTCTGAAAGGTGCGCCATGGTTGAACTTGGATCCCTGGAAACTGTCCCATGTGTCGGTGTGCGCGTCGATGTGGATCAAAGCCACCGGTTCTGCGGCAACTGCGCGCAGCAGCGGCAGAGTTACCGAGTGATCCCCCCCGCAGGATAACGGCATGACATCCGCCGCGACTAAGGTTGCTGCAAACTCTGCGATGTCCTTGTGGCTTGCTTCAATGTCAAATGCGGATTGAAAGGGCACATCGCCAACATCCGCGACACGGCACAGCTCATACGGGTTGATGCGCGTTGCGTGGTTGATGGCACGCATCAGGCTTGATTGGTTGCGCACTTCGCGCGGGCCATGGCGCGCGCCGGGGCGGTTGGTCAGGGCCCCATCATAGGGGATACCCAAAATGCCAATGTCCACGTCCGCCAGCGACTGTGCAACCGGGGCACGCATGAACGTAGCCAACCCGCTGTAACGCGGGGCGAACATGTCGGGCGATGAAGGTGGAACGAATTTTGTCACGAGAATAACCCTATGTTGTCTTTGAAAGACAGAAATCACGCTTGATTACCGCCAGACAACACATGATAAACAATGATTACATCTATAAAGATCGTAGGAACTGAATGCTCACGTCGATTTCCACCCCGGACCTTCATCTTTTGCGTGTCTTTGTTGCCGTAGCTGAAGCCGGAGGGTTTTCTCGCGCACAAATTGCCCTGAACGTCAGCCAGTCGACAATCAGCACACAGATGAACGATCTGGAAACACGATTGGGCATGCGTCTGTGCCGTCGTGGACGCGCTGGTTTCGCGCTGACCGAAGAAGGGCATGAAATCTATCAGATAGCGACCGAGCTGTTGCGGGATTGCCAGACATTTGTCGCACGGGCCAACAGCGTGCGTGGTGAGATTACAGGCCAGCTGCAGATTGCCACTGCTGATGCTCTCTTAGGAAACGAAGATTTCCCGATGGATCGCATCCTGTCTGACCTGCGAGACGCAATGCCTCAGGTCAAACTGCATCTGCGCGTTATGGAGCCGCTAGAGATTGAGCGCCGGATATTAGAGCAAAAGCTTCATATGGGCATTCACACCTTCCCCAACCATGCGCCCGGGCTAAGGTATGTTTCGTTGTTCAAAGAACAGCAGGCATTGTATTGCGGTGTCGGTCATCCCCTGTTCGATGCCCCCCAAGCTGATCCTGCTGACATTGAATCCTATGACTACGCATCGCGATCCTATTACGGGGGTTCATTACGGCCAGGTGGCCTGAAACCCGCGCAGGAAAACATCCACAGCGGTAATATGGATGGCATCGCAGCGGCCATCTTGTCAGGGCAGTCTCTAGGTCACTTGCCCGCCCAATGTGCAAAATCATATCTCGAGGCCGGTCGGATGAGGCAGATTTGTCCGGAACAGTTTTCCTATGATGCAGTATTTGAGGCGGCCTTCCCCGTTGGGGTCCGCCTGTCCCGCGCTCAGCGCATTTTGGAAACGATAATCGAGCAGAGCTTTAAGCCCAAGTTTTAGTATCGCGGCGGGATAGAACTCAAGCAGGTGAATTTTCAAAGACTACCGTCACCTCAGGCATGGTTGGACGGTTCCCAAGTGGCTCAGCTTTCGCCCTCATTTCCTTGCGTGACACGATAAAATGTACCGAGGTCGATGTTTCGCCCGCTCATCACTACGATTGCCCTCTTCGGATTTCGATCTTTGACGCCAGGGGATAACGCCGCCAGAACGGACGTGATCGAACCGCCTTCGACAATCATGCCCTCATGGTCTGCAAAACGCCGCATCTCACTGGTGAGGCTTTCTTCGGAGACAAGAACAGCATGGTCCATCAGATCTCGGATAATGGGAAACGTGCACTGGTTCCGAAGTCCAATCGCGCCGGTAATACTGCTGGCCAGGCTTGGGTGTTCTTCCACATGTACGGGCTTACCTGCTTCTAGGCTTCGCACCATGCCCGGCTCGATCTCCATGGACGAACCAATAACTGACACATTCGGCGATATTGCCTTGGACGCCAAGGCGATGCCCGACAATAGGCCCCCACCCGACAATGGGGCAATGATTGTGTCCGCATCCGGCAGATCGGCAAAAGCCTCCAGTGCGATCGTGCCCTGCCCTGCAATCACCCGCAGATCGTCATAAGGGTCCGCCCAAGTATAGCCTTCGCTCGCGATTAGCTGATCGGCATGCGCCTGGGCGTCATCCTGGGTGTCACCGTAAACGATGACCTCTGCCCCGTAAGATCGCATGGCGGCGCGCTTGTTTTCAGGACAAAGGTCACAAACCACAATCTTCGCCGAGATGCCCAAGCGTTTCGCAAGATAGGCCACGGCGCGTCCGTGGTTGCCGCTGGACACGGCGATGATACCGCGTTCGCGCTCATCGTCAGTCATTTGCAGAATACGGTTCGAGGCCCCGCGTATCTTGAAACTACCTGTTTTCTGCAAATTCTCAAGCTTGAGCCAAATCTCATACCCGGCGCGTTCCGACAAATACTCCGAGAATATCAACGGGGTTCGTCGGACGATCGGATCAATCCGCTTGCGCGCGCTCATAATGTCTTGAAGGGTGGGAAAATCTGACGGTTCGATCATGCTATGCCTCTCTCCCAAGCCCTTCGGGAAACTGAATTTCAAACGGTGCTGTCAATTGAACAAGCTGCGCGTTACGGGGTGCCGAAAGCGGCAAAAGCGGAGGACGCAACGCCCGCCATCCTTCGTCGCCGGAGACTGAGGCGATTACGTCTTTCACCGCTTCACTCACAGGAAATTTCAGCAACACGTCCTCCCATAGAAGCGAGAGTTTCTCGTGTGCAGTACACACCGCTTCGCTTTTCGATGGCCAGTCCTCCCGGACTTGCGCCAGCAAGTTTGGCACAAGATTCGCAGTCGCAGTTATAGCCCCATGTCCTCCGGCTTCAAGCAGCGGCCAAAGCAAGTGATCATCCCCGGTAAATACCTTTAGTTCAGGAAACCGCTGGACCACTGCAAGCATATCCTCAAGGCAGCCAGTGCTATCCTTTATCCCAACAAAAACACCGGGATAACGATCAGTCAATTGTCTGATAAGTGTCTGGCTTATTGGGGCGCCTGTTGCTTCGGGGAAGTGATAAAGGATCAGGCCGCAGGCGTCGCTGCCCAAAGCCTCAACCACTCCGACAAAGAATGCTAGAATACCGGCGTTGGAAGCCGGGCGAAAAAAATATGGCGGGTGAACCAACACCCCTGCGCATCCCTGCTGCAAAGCGTGTCGGCTAAGAACCACTGTATCTTCGACCGAGCAGCAACCGGTACCAATCACCAACTGATCCGCCTGGATACCGGACGCGAGCATCGCTTCCAGAACGGCTTGTCTTTCACCGATTCCGAATGATGCCGCCTCACCAGTTGTCCCAAAAAGAACAATGCCATCGCACCCGTTATCCAGCAACCAACGGCAATGTGCCGCTAGTTTGGGGGTGTCTACAGATCCGGTCACGTCGACCGGTGTCACGGATGCCGCACACACAGGTGGCAAGTTTCCCATGAGGTCGTCCTTTGGTTTTGCTCAATATGTTCCGGGGAAGCCGATGTAAGAACCCCAAGATGCAAAAGTGTACTCTTGTCCGTCAGAAGTGACGTTGCTTAGATTTTTTGTACTTCGTTTAGCGCCGCCAGAAACTTCTCAGCACGGCGATCCTTACGTTGCCGCCTAAATGCGACCTTGATATCCGTATTGTACGAATAGGTTTTCGGATCTAACGGCCAAATTTCCGCGTTTTCGATCCAACGCTCGCAAACATGACGTGGCAAGTAGCCAAGGTACTTTCCGCTTAAAACCATACCCAACATGGCCTCGACGGTAGACGCCGTAGTCGTCTCGGACGGTGAGCCAGACGGGGCGTTGTGCTTGGCATCGTCGTATTTTCGCGCGGAATATTCGGATCTCGACACGACTTCTGCCAGCGCGTCCTTGTCCTCGACCCCATATGCGGGGTGCCCACGGCCGCAACATAACAATTGTTTTTCACTGTGAACCACCACCGACTCGAGCGCATTCGAGATTTCGAGGAACGGACCAATGGCCACGTTCAACTCATCATTTAGCAAGGCCCTTTCCATTCTTGGTGCAGTCATGATCGACATATGAAGATCAATGTCCGGGAAGCTGGTGATGAAAGATCTGATCACCTTGTAAATCGGGCATCTCAGATTGGTCAGAATTCCGTCATCCATAGCGACGATGAACTGACCCCGCATATCCCCCTTGAACGCATCCAACGAGCTTTCAAATCGGTTAAGCGCTGAATTGAGGTGGCTGAGCTGAGAATAAACCAGATGACCGCCTTCTGTGACCTGAAAGCCGCTGCGCCCTCTTTCGCAGACGCGGAAACCCAATCGCGTTTCCAGATTCGAGATCGCGGTACTGATCGCCGAAAGGCTCATGTTCAGATCATATTGGGCGCTGGACAGACCCCCCGCTTCGACGACCTTGGCGAAAACATGGAACAGTTTCAGGTCAACATCCTGAAATCTTGTGTGGTCTTTCGGACTGTTATTCATGGTTAGCTTGCTTTGGTCCTTCAGGCCGTGAAAGCCCTTAATATCTGTTTAACTGTTGCCCGCTCAATCGGAGCCTTGACCGCGTGATTAGACTGAACTATCTAATTTTGATGTTTTCGTCAAATCCCATGCTGATATCAGGAGACGGCCACCTCATGACACTCGCATCTTTCGCGCCCTTCCAAGTCGAACAATTCCTCTCAGAGCTTGAGCACGGGGTCGTCTACAATTTCTCAGAAAGTGGCGTACACCCGATGTCGCTGCAGGGCCTTGTCGATCTGGCCGATCTGGACATGTCGCAATTGATGCAAACCATGTTGGATTACCCGCAAGTCAACGGAAAGCAATCGCTGCGCGATACCATCGCCGGCTTCTATCCCGGCGCGTCATCAGACGGTGTTATGATTACGGTGGGCGCAACCGAAGCCAATACCCTGGTCGCAAATACGCTTTTGCAGCACGGCGACAACGTGATCTGTTTCCGCCCCACCTATGAACAGATTTCGGGCAATGCCCGAAACCGTGGGAACGAAGTGCGCTGGGTCGATCTGGTCGAGGCCGATAGCTGGGCAATCGACCAAGATGGCTTGAACAATGCAGTGGATGACAAAACCCGCATCATCCATGTCGTCAACCCGAACAACCCGACTGGTCAGGTCATTTCCGACCAAGACCGCGCTGCGATCATAGACGCGGCAAACCGCGTGGGTGCCTGGATCGTGGCGGATGAGGTCTATGCCGGAACCGAGCGTCAAGGCGACGCAGAAACACCGTCTTTCTGGGGCAGTTATGACAAGGTTCTGATCGTCAATTCCATGTCCAAGGCTTACGGCCTGCCGGGCCTGCGACTGGGTTGGCTTGTCGGGCCCGAAGACGTCATCACCCAAAGCTGGCGGCGCCACGAATACGCGTCGATCGCGGCATCGATGCTGTCGATGGAATTGGCTGATATCGCTCTGGCGGAACCAACGCGGTCCAAGCTAAAATCCCGTGCGCGACAATTAATCCGGACAGGTTTTGATGTTCTGACGGATGAACTGGCCTGGCACCCCGGTGTCTACGACGTCGTACCGCCAAAGGCATCGGCCATGTCCTTTGTCCGTTTCGACCTGCCCATATCATCCGAGAACCTGGCGATGCGGCTGTTGAAAGAGAAAGACATTTTGGTGATCCCCGGATCGCGTTTCGGCGTAGAAAACCACTTTCGGTTCAGTTCGGCCCTACCCGAAGACCACTTGCGTGAAGGACTGTCCCTGCTCAATGACCTGACAGGTAACATTCTGGCAGGTCGCTAAGATGCAGGACCTAAGGGCAAACGCAGAGGCACTAACCCGCGCGATTCCAATGCTATTTGGCAACCGTGTCGAGGTCGTGCTCCACGACCTCGACACGGATTCCATTGCCTCGATCGAAAACCCGTTTTCGCAGCGCAAACCGGGCGATCCGTCGAATATGCATGAAACCGAATTTCGGCCCGGTGAAACCGTAATCGGCCCCTATGAAAAGGTGAATTGGGACGGCAGCATACTCAGATCGATCAGCGTTGTGCTCCGCGACGAAGCAGGAATTGCAAGACTTGTCCTGTGCATCAATCACGATCAGGCAGACCTGCAACAGCTCAGCCAATTGGTGCGCAATCTGCAACCGGCACAGGTCGCTTCCGCGCAGCCGGATTCACTGTTTCGCAATGACTGGCACGAGCGCCTGAATGTCTTTGTCAGCGACTGGTGCGCACATCGCAACACGCGTGTGGACTCGCTTGATCGCGAAGATCGGCGCGCACTGGTCAATGCGCTGGAGACCTCAAACGCATTGGCCGAGCGCAATGCCGCCGCCTATGTCGCCAGACTATTGGGCGTCAGCCGTGCGACGGTCTACAATGACCTCCGGGCCGTTGCGAAATGATCCGTGATCTGAGCGCAGAGCTTGAAATACTGGAACAGCTGGTCCGCTTTCCTACTGTTTCGCACCGCTCTAACACCGATCTGATCGAGTATATTTCTGCCCTTTTGAACCGCCAAAAAGTCAGTTTCCACCTTGTGCCCGACGCCTCGGGCAACAAGCTGGGGCTGATTGCACATATAGGGCCACAAGTCGACGGCGGCGTATTGCTGTCCGGTCATACGGATGTCGTACCCGTGGAAGGGCAGAACTGGGCTTCTGACCCTTGGACGTTGACCTGCAGAGGCGGTGATTACTACGGACGCGGAACCTGCGATATGAAGGGGTTTCTGGCCCTTGTATTGGCAGCCGTTCCTCAGATGGCCGCTGCCCCGCTGGTTCGCCCAATACAGTTTGCCTTTTCCTTTGACGAAGAAATCGGCTGTCTCGGCACACAGCCGATCCTGCAGGCACTGCAAGATCACCTGCCCCGCGCATCATCAGTGATCGTCGGCGAACCCAGCATGATGGGTTTGGTCACCGGCCACAAAGGCGGGCTTGGTTTGACAACGACGATCACCGGCAAGGCGGCACATTCGTCGCGCCCGGATCTTGGCGTCTCGGCGATCGAAGCTGCTGCCACATTGATCCAATGGCATAAGGATGAAACTACAAAGCATGCGGCGCGGACGTCGCCGAATGGCTTCACACCGCCTTATTCAACAGCCCAGGTTGGCACAATTCATGGCGGTATCGCGTTGAACACGATCCCCGAGACCTGCGTTCTGGAAAGCGACATACGCTTTGTCCCACCCGAAACCGGCGCGGATTGGGTGGCGCGCTATCAGAACATTGTTCAAGTCGCACAAAGCGCAATGAAGGCGCAACATGGTGATGCCCATATCGTTGTCGAAGTGCCCGAGAACATACCCGCACTAAACCCGGAACCCCAAGGCACAGCAGCGCAACTGGTGCGCGGCCTGACAGGTGACAACGATGACCGGTTCGTCTCATACCAGACAGAAGCCGGGCATTTTCAGGCTACCGGATACTCTACCGTGATCTGTGGTCCGGGCAGCATCGAACAGGCCCACGGGCCGGATGAATTCATTTCTGCCAAACAACTGCAACAAGGCCAGACTTTTCTGACTCGCCTGATCCAGACCCTATGTTGAAGGACAAAAACATGCCCGACACTCCTATCATCCTGAACGCTGAACAGATTGCGGACCTGATACCGCGTATTGATCTGGTCACCGAACTGCGCAGTATGTTCGCGGAACTTGGTCACAAACAGGCCGCGCAACCGGCGCAAACACTGACCCTGTTTCCCGATGATCGCGGCGACTATATCACCTATCTCGGGGCGCAGGCGCAGGCCGCAACTTTCGGCGCCAAATTGTCACCCTATCTGGTTACCGGGGGAAAGCCGATCATCACAGCCTGGACCCTTCTGATGTCCATGGAAACTGGTCTGCCTCTGCTTTTGTGCGACGCAGGGCAACTCACGACAGAGCGCACAGCAGGCACAACAGCATTGGCCGTAGATTTCCTTGCTAAGAAAGAGGCCCACAAACTGGCAATCATCGGCAGTGGAGCCGTTGCACAAGCCCATTTCCGCCACGTACAAAGCCTGCGGGAGTGGGACGAGGTGCGTGTCTTCTCTCCGGGGCTGGAGGCGAACGCGGGCCGAAAGGCAGAATGGCGCAGTTTGTCCGCAAATGTACAGTTCAGCGACAGCGCTGAAAACTGCACTAAAGACGCGGATGTGGTGATGTTGTGTACATCGTCGGGCACCCCGGTGATTGATACCAAAGCTGTGCAACCCGGCGCTCTGGTGACATCAATCAGCACCAACGTCGCCCGCGCCCATGAGGTTGATCCAGCCTGGCTTTCGCAAGCACAAGTCTATTGCGATTACCGTGAAACCACGCCTGCCTCCGCAGGGGAAATGGTTCTGGCTGCACAAGAAAACGGTTGGTCCGCCAGCGAGATCAAGGGCGATCTGGCAGAGCTTGCAACAGATAATTGCCCGCTGCCCGGCAGTGATCGGCCAGTGTTCTTTCGGTCCATTGGGTTAGGTCTGGAAGACATCGCTGCCGCCAACGCCGTTCTGAAGCTGGCCCGCAAAACCTGAACCGCCTCGACGGGGTCCACGCCTTCCTTGCGTGGACCCCAGGCATTGCGTTCGTTACTTCAGGCGAATGCGATACAAATCCGCACCCCCAGTCATATACAGGAAGTTAGCTCCGTCCGGTTGGCGGACAAATTCTGTATTGGTTGGCCAGACGTCGCCGGTCGGGAAACGGCCAATCTGCTGGCCATCCGGCGCATAGACATAAATCCCCGGCTCATCCACTCCGAACAGGGCAACATACAAGTTACCCGAGGCATCGACGTTTATCCCGTCGGGGCCCAAAGTATTTACGCCCTCATAGTCAACGAGAATTTTGCGGGGGCCAACACTGCCGTCATCGTTTACCGGATATTCCAGGACAGCCATCAGGCCCGCATGAACCGGCTGATCCTTCACATGTCGGCTGTAATCCGTTGAACTGTTGTCATTTGCAGCAGCGACATACAGCTTGCTGCCATCCGGTGAAAACGCAAGACCGTTCGGTTTGACAGCATCTGCAACTACCAGAGTTGCGTTGCCATCATTTTCAATACGATACACACCCTGAATTGGTTGCTCGATTGATTCATGACCGCTGTATCTCGGGTCTGTAAAATAGATCAAACCATCCGGCCCAATCGTCAGGTCATTGGGCGAGTTCAACCGCCGACCCTGATAGCTGTGTGCCACCACATGCGATCGTCCGGTTTCTGCATCAATTCGCGAAACGCGACGGCCGCCAAAATCGGCACCTTGCGCCACAAAGAGGTCTCCGTTGTTACCAATGATCAACCCGTTCGACTGGCCGCTGGGCGAGCGAAATACTGAAACCGCGTTTTGACCCGCATCAAATTTCAGGATCGTTCCTTCTTGATGCCCCGCGTCCGAGCAATCTGCCGTTGAAGCAATATCGCTGAAATAGACATTTCCGTCCGCGTCACTTGCGATACCTTCGGTGAAGCACTGGGCGGAATGTACGTGTTCCCACTTGGCCGTATCATCGACGATCTGTTGCAGCCCCTCTGGCTTGGGCAAGTCGGTCGCGCCCGCCGCTGCCGCAATCCAACAGGCGCCGGAAACCGTAAGCGCGCGTTTGGACAAAAGGGCCATTGAAAACATGTTCATTTCACATCACCTCGCGTTGGAACAATTTTGTCTCGCGCCAGGTTTGCTTGAAAGCTTGGTCCCAGATCGATTGTCCCGTGAGTCAGACCAATAACCTGGCGCGATTATCGCTAGGGTTCATGGTCCAGCGGCCCCTATCAATCCGGATTTGGGTAAGTTTACTTCTGGCCCTCAAAAGTGAAAATCAGCGGCTCATCGGTAAGTTGCAAAGCTGCTTAGCGAGCGAAGTTCAGTTTGAACTGCATTTTGGTTTTTCGCTCGGCGGGGAGGTGTTTGTTGAGGTGTTTGTT
>NZ_CANMQQ010000018.1 GCF_947500045.1 uncultured Ruegeria sp.
GCGTATGCAGCGAATGACCGCAAAGCGGGCTGCGACTACAGCATCAAGAACGCCTGCTGGGTGTCCGCTTAGGGCCGTCTCTCAACTATTTGCAGATTGCGCCTTTGAATCGATAAAACGGGGCCTTCGTCATCACCATTCCACGCATTTGCTGATAGCAAGATGCATGGGCTTGCTACAGGCCAAAACCCGGCTGCCATGGGTCAAGAAGCTAGCCAGAGGATCGCAGTCAAACTGGCCTCCTGATTCCACAATCAAGGGTATAGCGGCGAAGGCATCCCAGGCGTTCAAATGCGCCTCATAATACCCTTCAGCTTGGCCTGAAGCGACCGCTATCAAACTGATCGCAGCTGATCCATTGCGGCGGTATTCCATACCCGCGTCCAGCAATGCCTTTATCAGGTCGGTGTGCTCAGTAACCGGTCGCCGGTTCGACCAACCTAGCATCAGCATCGCACGATCTGGTTCAGCGCAGTCCGAAACGCTCAGACGCTCTCCGTTCAGCCAGGCGCCAGTTCCAATCACGGCCCAGGCCAGCATGTTCAATTCCGGAGCGTAGATCACGCCAAGTGGTATCTGGTCCCCGTCATAGAACGCAATGCAAACACCCCAGTCCCTATGACCACGCATGAAATTGGCTGTGCCGTCTATCGGGTCCACAACCCAGAGAGACTGACCGGTGCCAGTTACACCGTATTCTTCGCCCAGCATCGCATCTGACGGCCAGTTCTCCGCAATCCGCTTGCGGATCAGGTCCTCGACCGCGCGATCTGCAAACGTTACAAAATCCTGAGGGCCTTTTTCGGCGATGAACCCGACACCCCTTTCATTCCGGAGGTTTAGGGCCAATTCTCCGGCTTCCTGCGCCAGAGACTTGGCGAATGCGAGCCGCGCTTCTATGTCGGTCATGTCAGCTTCCAACTTTCGCCAGTACGTCGGATTTCAGAAACCGTTCGATGAACAGCATGAAGCCCACCGAGGGTATCAGCAGAATGAGTGCGGTGATAGAAGCGATTTGGTAGTTCCCCTCCATCGACGCGGTAAACAGCAAAAGGGGCATTGTGGTCACGTCTGGTACGCCGACAAAGTAGGTTCCGGTGAACTCATCCAGTGAGATCAGGAATACGAAGATTGCGCTGGCCATCAGGCCCGGCAGTGCAAGTGGCAGAGTCACGGTTCGAAATACGGTAAAGGGCGATGCGCCCATGTTTGCGGCCGCTTCTTCAAGTTCGCGATCCACGGCGGCGAAAGCCGCGGTGGCAATCCAGACCGAAAACACCAAGCCCTGGATCGTATGAACCAGCACCACACCGAGATAGGTGCCATTCAGGCCCAGCCCATAGAAAATGCGTGCAATGTTCATATGTACGGCAATGGACGGAAAAGCCTGCGGCAGCAGGAACAGAAGCAGGAAGAATGTCCTCCACGGCAGGCTGCCGCGCCCAAGCGCCAGACCTGCCGGTATCGCCACCGCAAGTGAGGCCAGCACGGTGAACAGTGCAATCAACACCGAACTCCAAAGTGATTCCATGGCGTTCCCTTGCGGGCGGAACACGCGCTCCCAAAACGAAAAGCCATAGCTTTGCGGAAGTTTGGCGGGGAAATACCATGTCTCGGCCACAGACCAGATCAACATGTTGGTGATCGGTCCGAAAATGGCGAAGGCCAGCAGGGCCAACAGAATAGCAGTCACGGTTGTGCGCAGAATGGTCATGCGGGTTTGCCTCCTTCCCGCACACCCTGACGCAGATAAACCCAGGCGATGACGGCTGTCATGGCATATGAGATAAAGCCAAGTGCATTTGCGACGCCATAGTCGGAATAGGCATTGATGCGCCATGCCATATCAACAGTGATCATTGTCGGTGTCTGCGCGTTGATCATCAGCGGTACGGACAGCACTGACATCATCACTACATAAGACAGGATAAGCCCGACCATTAGCGTGGTTGCGATCTGAGGCACCACAATTTCGAACAGGATACGCAAACGGGGCGCACCCAGGTTTCGCGCCGCCTCCATCGTCGAGCGGTCCAGTGCCGCCATGGCACCTGCGACCAACAAGGCCACAAAGGGCGTCTGTTTCCAGACAAAGGTGATAACGATGCCACGCCAGTCCAGATAGCTGGCGGCCTGCAATGGCTCCATCAAACCGGTCGAAACGATAATGTTATTCATCATGCCATTCTTGGCGAGGAAGGTTCGCATCAGTTGAGCGGCGACCACGAAGGGAATGAACAGCGGCCAGCGGTACAACCAGCGCAGTACTAATAATGCAACGCGGTTTTCACCAAGGGTCAGGTAACCGCCAATTGCAATGGAGAAGGTTCCGATGATCACCGTGGACAGGGTGACGATGATCAGGGTGAACAGAATGTCATTAGAATATAGGCCAAACGCCTTGATAAAATTCTGCAACCCCCAGCCGCCGAATTCTTCATCCCGGAACGCCCAAAGCAGCGAATATCCCAGCGGATAGAGAAACAGCAACCCAAGCAGCACGATCGCCGGAGCGACGAGAAACAGAGACGATTTGCGCGTGATCATCGGTATACAGTCCAGAAAATTAAGGTGCGGGTCGCATGTGGTACGCCCGCACCAAGGTTTCCGTTTTTGGGAGTATTAGTTGGAAACCTTCTGTTCATAGGCCTCGCGGATTTCGTCAAAGAACGGACCCAGTGGGAATGGCTTGCCTTTGGCCGCCAGATCTTCTGGCGTCACGTCGGTGAACAGCTTGTTCCAGGTCTCTTGATCCAGCGCGCCTTCGACATGCTGGGCGTCAATGCCTGGGTACCAGTTAAAGCGCTTGACGATGCCTTCGGCCTGTACTTCGGGACTGGTGGCCAGTGCGATGAACTTGCGGGCGGCTTCAGCATGTTCGGCCTTGGCGGGAACTGCATAATAGTAAGGCTGACCCGGCATGCCTGGCTCAGGCAGCAGCAACTTGAGGTTTGGGTTCAGTCGCCCGTCGGCCTGCCACGTGTAGAACATGTCGACCCAAACAGGACCCATCACGATCTCGCCACGGTTCATCATGTCTAGGGTACCTGCGTTGCCAGGAGTGAAGGTGACGTTTTCGTTGAATGCCTTCAGGTCGTTCAGGGCCTGATCCCAGCTGTTCTTCAGCTCGGGGTCATAGGGGCCGTTCATTAGCTGGTCGGTATTGCCTGCATAGGCATACATCCAGGCTGCGGTGAAGGCGACGCCCGACATTCCATTCTTTATGCCGTTATAGCCAAATGCGCCTTTGTTTTCTGCGGTCCAGGTTTTCAGTTCGTCAAAGCTGTTCGGTGGGTTTGCGACTAGATCGGGATTGTATGCGATTGCTGTTTGGCTGTGGAACATCGGCATGACATAGCCTGTCACATCCGTGCCCAGAGCAGTTCTTGAGGTATCACGCGTGGCCAGCTTCCCGGTATCGATATCGCCGACATATTGTTGCAGCAGGCCTTCTGTGACCATCTCTCCGGTTTTCAGCTGGGTCATAACGACGACATCTGTGTCCCACGCTTCATTTCCTGCCTGCGCCTTGATCTTTTCAAGGATCGCTTGGCTGCCGGCATTTCCGGGTCCAGTGCCAACCACGTTTACCTTCCAGTCCGGGTTCTGCTCTTCAAACAGGGGTCCCAGATAGTCGGTTACGTAGTCGACCATGTTCTGGCTGCCACCAGAGGCCACGTTGAGTACATTTTCGGCTTGCGCCGCACTGGCTGCGATCAGCGTTATCGCTGCTGACGCAAAAAGATTTGCAATTTTGGAAGTCATGGTGTTTCTCCAGAGTCTCAGAGGTGTTGTGCGGCCTGGCTCGCCGCCTCAGGTCCGGTCACGGCTGTCTGGGACTTTGCAGGAAACAGACTAATAGCCGTGGCCGGTACGCTTACATCGACCGCCGAGCCGATGGGCATCTTGTGTGTATTGTCCGCCATAATCCGAGCCTCGCCCACCTGAATTTCATGACGGTAGACCGATCCCAGATAGGAATGCTGAACCACCGTTCCCGGCAGGGACAGAGCGTCAGCCGCCGCTTGTCCCAGCTGTGCAGCATCGCTGTGAAACAGGATTTCGACCGGGCCGCTTCGGGCTTCGGGAAAATGGACACCAGACATGTCTTTGCCCGGGATCGGCAGGCGATGCTGATGGCCGTTGACTTTCAGGTCGACATACTGCGCGCCAACATCAGCGTCGCCGGTCAGGATATTCCCGGCCCCCATGAAGCGGGCGACATATGGGTTTGCTGGTGTATGAAATACATCCTCGGGCGTCCCGACCTGGGCGATGCGTCCGTGATTCAGGATCACCACCCGATCGGCCATTGACATAGCCTCTTCGCGGTCATGGGTGACAAGAACGGTGGTCAGACCGAGCCGTTGCTGCAGGCTGCGAATCTCGTGCCGCATATTGGCGCGGATACCCGCATCAAGGTTTGACAACGGTTCATCCAGCAGCAGCACCGGCGGGTCGATGGCCAGCGCCCGCGCCAGCGCAACCCGTTGCCGCTGACCACCGGACAGGGCACCGATCTTGCGGTGGATTAGATCTCCCAGCCCCACCAGCGCCGCCATTTCCTGCACCCGCGCTGCGATCTGAGCCTTGCTTTTCTTGCGCAGCCTCAGCCCGTATCCAATGTTCTGCGCCACGTTCATATGCGGCCACAAGGCGTAGGATTGGAACATCATCGCCATTCCACGCCTCTCGGGCGTCGTGTGGCTCATGTCATGACCATCGACGGAAATCGAACCGCCGCGCACCGGTACAAACCCCGCCAGGGCGCGTAGCAGGGTGGTCTTGCCACAGCCTGACGCGCCTAACAGGCCGATGAACTCTCCGGCCCCAACGTCCAGATCAATGTCCGACAGCACGTCCTGCTCGGCATACCCCACCCGCAAGCCGCGCAGCCGTATCTCGGCTCCGAGGGTGGAAGAGGGGTTTTCGTAGTCGGCCGGAGCAAGGTTCATTTTGCATCTTTCATAATTCTGCTACAAATATAGTGAACACGTGTTCACCTAACGGTAGGAAATGACACCTTTATGACGCAAGCTAAAATTTCAGATATTCACAAAAGAAGCTGTGACTCATTGAGACAAAACCTGACTGAAACATGACGACAAGCAAAGTTTCCAAACCGCGCCGCGTAACAGCAAAACAGGTTGCAAAGGCTGCTGGTGTCTCGCGGTCGGCGGTGTCCCGAGCGTTCACGCCGGGCTCTCCTTTGGATGAGGACAAGAAAAAGAAAATTCTGCAGGTTTCTGAGCAGCTTGGGTATCGGCCCAACGCGTTAGCAGCAGGGTTGCAAAGCACTGGCAGATCCAACCTTGTGGCCATCGTCACGGGCGATCTGGTGAACCATTACGACAGCGAGATTCTGGCCAAGCTGATGCAGGGTCTGCACGGGATGGGCAAGTGGCCCGTCGTGCTTGGCGGGTCTTCCGAAACGACCGAAGCAGAGATCCTTGAAGTGCTGGCCTATCCGCTTGATGCGCTGATTCTACGCGGCGGGAGCGTAGACGAATCAGTTGCGATCCACTGTGCCAAACTGAATATCCCCCTGATCGTATCCGGCCGCGTGATGCAGGCCGACCGGGTCGATTGTGTTTGTTGCGACAACGCCCGTGGGGCCGATTTGGCTGTTGCCCAGCTCATCAATCACGGGAAAACTCGTCTGGCCTATCTTGGCGGTCAGGAGCATCTTTCCTCGGATCAGGAACGCATGGCTGGATTTGAAAACGCCCTGGCGAGAGCGGGCTTGAAACCTGCCATCATCGAGCATTCCGACTACAGCTATGAGGGCGGGTATCGGTCCATCACTCGGATACTAAACGGCAACGGCAGCGTCGATGGTTTGTTTTGCGCTAACGATGCGATGGCGCTGGGTGCCCTGACTGCTGCCCGTCAGGAGTTTGGCCTTAACATTCCGACGGATTTGTCCGTGGTGGGCTTTGATGACATCGCGATTGCCCAATGGCCAAGTATTCAGTTGTCTACCGTGCGCAATGACATGGACCAGACTGTTTCCGAGATATTGCGGCTGCTTTCCGAAAGATTGGATCAACCGGCAAAGCCCGGTGAAACCGTCTTCATTACACCGGAATTTGTCTCCCGAGGAACGCACTAAGCATGAAGGCCGACGTCGCAACCTATTCCGTCTGGATGATCCCCGAGGAACCGGACCTGACCGATCTGAGCAATCGGGTCAGAGATTTTGCCGACGCATATGGCACCCCGTCCTTTGTGCCGCACATGACGCTTATGGGCGATCTTGCGGGTGAAGAGGCAGAGTTGGTCGCACTTCTTGATCGCCTGTCGTCAGGTTTCTCCTGTCACAACTTGACCGTAACCGGTGTCAAGACCGAAGATCTGTTCTTCAAGTCTCTGTATCTGGACTTGTCGGTCCCACTCGCACTTGTCCGTGAACAAGCAGCACTGGCCGAAGGCTTGCCCGCTTCTCAGCGCCCCCGAGATTTTCAGCCGCATATCAGCATCGCCTATGGCCCGATCAAACCCGAAATCAAAGCTACAGAGACCAAAGACCTGAAGAATCTGATCGGTAAAACGCTGAGATTCAGGTATTTGCATCTGGTTAAGTCCAGCCAAAAGGTGCCGATAGAGGACTGGGAAACATTGCAATCATTTGGACTCAAAACCTATTAGACAGGTTCTTGGGCTCATGTTGCGGAGTTTTTTGTTGTTTCTGAAAATACCGGAGCCCATACAGAACTCGTTTTGCCATTGTGAACTGACATACATCGCATGTTTTTTGGGGGGCAGCCGCATGCGGCTTCACGGTATAAATGTACGTCAGCAGCAAGTGTAAGCTGTGCCACCAGGTGCCCCGAAAAGCAACTTTGGCAGCGTTTCGCATTCCGCGAGTTTCGAGGTTCCCTGCTTTTCGCTCCTGAAGCGAATGGCAGGAAAGTGGGCTGCGACCGCAGAATCCGGACCGACCCGTGAAGGTCGGCTTAGGGCCGATGAGACTCAGTGGGGCAGGGAGCAGCACTGCCTGCCTGAGAAGCACATTTGTTCTGTCATGTCGACGCCATCTTGGGCCATTCTGCCTTCAACAGCCGTGCAAAGATCATCACATGCGTGACCAAAAGTACCGGGACAAAGAATGTTGGAATGAACCAAGTGGGGCCAAAGTAGTTAATGGCCTCGGCTTGGCGCAAGGCGTTCACCAGATCTACAGTACCAAGGATGTTGAAACCCCACACCAACGGAAGGGCGGCCACTGATCCCCATCGCAAAGCGATAAGCGCGGCGATTGCCAGAAACGCCGAGAGTAAATCGCCATAGCTGGCGCTGGTTGCGAACGCCTCGGGCAACCCTCCGTTGTTGAGATTTGGTACCAAGAAGCTCATTCCGATGTGTCGGAAAGCATGTGGCAACAGCAGGATTGAGAGCGCTGCCGCCGCCGACAGACGTGCAAGCCAGGGTGCAACGTACCACGCCGCGATCTGAGCAAAGACAAAGAGACTCATCGCGAACTGAAGAAGGAATATCACTGTGGGCGTCATCTGATCGGTCCTTTCGATATGCGTTTGTTTACGTGAATTGGAGGTGGGCAGACTTTCACCCTCGAACCGCAGTTTGCGATACGCTCACCTCGGCGCGGATCGCCCCCAATGATGCGGCCGGAGCAATCTCGTGGGCTGTTCCAGTGGCGACATCATAAAGCAAGGCTGAGACGGTGATCGCGTCCGGTACCTCCGGTGCTACCGCTAGGCGCTTGATGTCTGCGAAAAGGTCGCTTTCCTGATCCGTGATCGCGTACTCGGACACATCTATCCCAAGCTTTTTCAGCAGCGCGTCCTGAAGGTCTGGATTGGACAGCCGCTGGGCTCCGCATTGTGTGTGCTGCATCAGGATTACGTTGAACGCCTGTTCGCGGCCCTCCGTCATGACGCTCACCAGAAAGGAGAGGGTGGCGATTTCTTCGATTGCGGCGCGTGTAACCCGTCCGCCATTGTTTCGGATTACAACCGCATCACCAAGCTCCAGCCCGAGGATGTGCGCGGGATCGACCCGGGCATCGCCGCAGGTCAGAACAACCGTTCGCAACTTTGGCAGGATCGGCAGGTTAGCACTGTCAAAGCCCGCCGCGAATTCTTGGTTTCGAGTGATAAGTTCGTCCTGAATGTTCATTCAGAGGTCCTTTCGTCTTGGGGGACAATCCTTCGTCTTGCGTAGTGTCAGGCGACACGCATCGGTGGGGTCTTTCTGGCGGTGGGTTGGTGACTTTCCGCCCACGCGGCGTCGTCTTGGCAATACGACGGGGACGAAAGCTGTACATAGTCTCGCTGCATCTGGGCGCGATCAAGATCGAAGGGGTGCGTCGTGAGGATCTTTAGAAAGCTGCCGATCGCGCCAATGCTGCCTGGTAGGCTGCGCACCAAGTCCAGTTGATCAGCGACCTTGCGCCGTACAATGCTTTCGAAGGCTTCAGGTTCATGCCCGCTGACTTGGAACACGTCTTCGGTTGGGGCGTTCACCGCGAAGGCGCCTCGCCGGTACTCTTCTGAATAGATTGCAAGCTGGGTGACTGCCGCTTCCGAATAGTTTGCTGGGCGCAGGGCTTTCAGCGCCTTGACCATCATACGCTCGGAAATGTCTGCGTAGCGAACACGCCGCCCCAGCGCACGGCCCATTGCTTCAGCGATCTCGTTGGGTGACAACAGCGTTGGGCCCGTGGGACGATATGTCTTGCCTGCATGGTGTGCCGGATCCGTCAAGGCACCGACAACTACGCGGGCAATGTCTTCGTTTGAGGGGGCGGCATTCTTCTTCACGTCGCCGTCGCCGAGCGGCATCGTGAACTGCCCAAGATGGGCCGCCATGCCCAGTACCATCAGGTAGTTTTCTGCAAACCATCCGACATTCACCGTGGTTACGGACATCTCGGGGCGCATGCCGATCAGGATGTCGCCCAGGTAAACTTCGCGCGTAAACAGTGATGGGTGATCTACGCTCGAAAGCCATTGGCTAAGTGTAACGACGTGTTCAACCTCTGCTTCGTAAGCCGCAGCGGTGAAGACCGCATTGAAGTGCAGCCCGTTGGGTGCTGTCGGAGCGCATTGATACGCCCGCTGCACGCCCTTCATGGCTTTGCGCATGTCGCTCAGCGAATACTGGTCACCCACGAATAGTTCAGCGCCAGCGCGCTCAAGCAGGTCAGAACGATGATCCCTCTGACGTACGAACGCACGGACAGGAAAAGTCTTGGCTCTGAGCTGAAGTGCAACTTGCGATCCGGTCTTACCGCTTGCGCTTGTGACTAGGATCTTGGGGTTGGCAGGCACGAGTACGCTCCTTTAGATGATACTTGCAATCTATAATTTAGATGATACATGTAATCTTAAATGTCAACCCCGTCTGGGAGCGCGAAAATGCCGAGGATGTCGGAAGCGGAAAAACAGCGCAGTCACAACAGGATACTGGATGCTGCAGCGCAGTTGTTCCGCGAACGCGGGGTCGAAGCGACTAGCGTCGCTGACGTCATGAAGGCAGCCGGAATGACACATGGCGGTTTCTACCGGCACTTCGAGTCGAAAGAGGATTTGATCGCGGCATCCTTCCGGCACGCGGTCGACGATGTGGTTTCCGACATGGAGCGCGAAGAAACCAGCGAAGGGCGAAAGAAGGAGCGCCAAGACTACATAGCCAAGTATCTTTCCCAAGCTCATGTTCAAGACAGTCGGAACGGATGCCCGTTGGCGGCGATGGGAACAGAGCTTGCCCGCACAACGGGCGCGCCCCATCAAGTGGGCGCACAGGCGTTAGATCGCATGGCGGCCCTTTTGCGGGACACGTCGGAAACCGGTTCGGGTCGGGGCTTAGCTACAATGGCGCTCTTGATGGGCACGATTACCCTGGCTCGTCTGACGGAATCCGAAGAAGAGGCAGACCGAGCATTGGAAGCAGGACGAACGGCGATAGAATTGCTGCAGGATCATTGGCCGAAAGACAGGTCTTAAACTGCGGCGGAGTATTCCGCGAGATTGGCGGCTATGTTGCGCTTTGCTGCCATCCGCTAATCGACAATGTTGCAAGGTGCACAAACGGCAGCAATGCGAAGGCTGCGCTGCAGCGTCGAGTGGTGATGCCAACGGCTGGTTTGGGCCGAGAGTGCTGCGTCAGAGTGCACCGCCTGCTTGCAATCGCGCTACTACGCGACAGGTCATGTTGGCGCATCGTTTGCCGCCAAATGGGAAGATAGCATCGAAACCTCCTTGGACCCGGTGTTCGATTGCGGTTCGCAAACGGCGGCGGGCGCGAAACAGGCGTGTTTTTACGGTTATCGGGTTGATCTGTAACTCGCTTGCGATGGTAAGAATACTCATGCCCTCTGTCTCGCGCAGCAGGAACGGCAGTCGCAGATTGGGCGGCAGATCGGACACGGCCGTTTCAAGAAAGCCTCTCAATTGCGCGCGTCCTAGCGTTGCGTCGGGGAGTTCAGAGTTTTGTCTCGGGAAAGCAATCACCTTAGGTGTGCTGGTTTCAGCTACGGTGTCGTATTCTTCGGCAAAACGCGTTCGCCTGCGCTGCAAATGCGACGTGTTGATCACGATCCGGGTGATCCAGGTAGAAAAGCTCGCATGCTCACGAAACCCCTCCAGTTTGCTGAACGCAGAGAGATAAGCCTCTTGCAGCGCTTCTTCTGCCTCGGTCTCGCTGTCGAGGATACCTCGGGCGACGCGAAACAAGCGGGGGTTCAGGCGACGGATAAGCTCCCGGACTGCGAGTTCGCTTCCTTCACGCACGGCTCTTACTAGCTCAGCTTCCGACTTGGCCGCATCGGCGGATGCTTGTTGCCCGAGGCTTGTTTGGACCTTCATGATCCGTCCTCCCTGCTCACGGTGCCTTCCGAAAGGATCCTCTGTACCAAAGGCAAAGCTGCCAGGACCTCTTCCGACACATCACTCTTGTCGTTTGAACTTCCCTCCCATCCGGCGTCGCCAGGGGTTCCAACCACTATACGACCGACCATCGCCGACATTTCGTGCGGTAGGCAATAGTAGTCATATACTCCTGGTGCAGTCAGAGTGACTTCAAAATGCTCATCCGGAAGCAAAAAGTCGCTGTCCCATGGGTCGGCGTCAGTGGGAATGCGCTGCCTTCGATCATAGTTAGCCGGATGATAGGCGGTTGCCGTATGGCTGTTGCCGGGATCGCGATTGATGAACCGGACGGTGGTGCCCGGAGACACGGCAAGACCAACAGGATCATACCAGATGCGCACGCCACGGGGACTTCCGCGCATCTCAACTGTGGCGGTCGGCTGCGCAAGCACGCTCCGCGAACCAGCGACGAAGGCGACTGCACACACCCCAAGCCATACAGCATGACGTCGCGTACAGATCATTCGGCCAGACGATCTTTTGCATTTTCATCGTGAAACAGAACGACATGCACATGCGGTTTATCCACGCCGGGGTGCCCAGCATTGTAATAAATATCTGTCGAACTGACTGTATGTGATCCGATATTCAGTCCATCGAATGACGTACCGTTTTGCAGATCGTCGAATGGGGTCATGTAGATCGTAGCTGACAGACGCCCGTCCCGATCATAAGCGAGAAACGGACCGGCGGGCAGTGTGGCCGGGTCAACGAAGAGTGTTCCCAGACCTGGGATGAACTCAGGCAGGGGGAGAACATCGCTCACCTTTACATAAGGATCACCGGCGGGGGCATTCGCGAGAGCCTGTTCATCGTGGGCTTTGGCCGCTGGTGCGGCAGTGACGATAAATCCAAAAGCAAATACGGTGCTTCTAAGCATGGTTGGGTCCTTTCCAAGGTTTTCATCAGTTGCGCATTCGTGCGCTCATGGTTCATTGGATGCAGGAAAGGCGGAAAGGTTCCCGAAATTCTACGAATTCGCTCAAAACAGGTGGTGAATGCATTGAAGAGCAGCTTTGTCAGCGATGTATGAAATCAACTAATTCCAGATTTAGCGCTCGCAGCGAATGTCTCCTTCGACGGGCCGCACTGCGGCATCACCACAGGGTGGTCAACGTCCGGAATGGGCCGCGAGCGCCTGTTACCTATGCCAGCCAAGTTTGACTGCGGCTGCATTTGTCTCAAATATCTTTGGCGAAATAGTGCAGATGTGGGCGTAACGAGGGTTGATCCTTGTACGTTGTCGTTTCTATCGGACCGTCCAACTCTACAAATCCTAGCTTGGGATACAAGTTTCTCATTTCTATATTGGGTGTGAGCGTGTCCGCAATCAGCCTTTTGAGACCCATATTGCGCGCAGCATTCTCACGCGCCTCAATCAATGCACGGCCAGTGCCCGTTCCTCTGGCTTGTTCGGTAACAAAAACTCTTTTGAGCTCGCCGGTATCTGGCCCGAGACACTTCATCATTCCGCAGCCGACAATCTCACCGGCTTCAGACCGTGCAACAACCAGACATCCCTTCGGAGGCAGATAGTCATCCGAGTTTTCCCAGAATTCAGCGAGCGCACTTTGGGGTGCCGCAGGATCAATATCGAAGCCTATGGCCCGCATCCTTTGGACGATGAGTTCATAATACTGCGATAGGATCTTATTGAGCTCGCCCTTAGCTGGCAGCTCCTCACAGGTCTCAATTCTTACATCTTGCATGGGTCATCCACCTGTCCCGAAAGAACTCAATGCAAATAGGATAGGCCGGAAAAGCGGCGACGTCATCTTCGTCCGCAGTGCGGCTTTCTTTCCAGATCAGTTTCTGCATTCGGTAGCCGATGTCCGCTTCGGGGAAGCTGCATCGCGGCGTCCAGCGGGTCGGCCGATGTCTCCTACGGGCCGTCCTTACGTCAGTTTTTTGCGGGGCAGGGGGCTTTGCTGCAACGGCACCGAGGTCAGCATCGAGCCCATCCCGTGAATTGGATTTTCTTGCTGCGTGCGTACACAGCACGGATTTATCTGCACATGCGCAAGTTCTGGCGTAGCAGCGTGGCGGGAAAACCGGCCATTCGTTTATCGCGCAGCAATTTTGGAGAGGTGAAATTACAGGTCGCGGAGATTGTGTTGAAAAACTCGATAACCTGACAGCTGCATTTTTCCGCCAGAATCTGTTGTGCCGGAAAAATTGAAACCCAGTGCCTGGTAGGGCTGCTGAGAGCTCCGGACATCGCCAACGCGGGTCTTAGGCCGACCCCCTCGACAATTTCCGGAAAAGCCATCTACGGGCAAGTTTTTCACCCTTCTTCACGATAATCGGGGTTTTTCAACACAATCAGCCCAATGTTCTTGACGCTGCGACTTACGCCAATATCCGACGGCTTAGGGAAACGGCGCTGACGCGTGTTGCGGAGAATGTCAGTGGCGAGCCCTTTTTACCGAATGCTGCACCAGGTAATCGCTGACTAGGCCAGATTAGTTTGCCGATGGAAGAGTTGCAGGCACAGTTGCCATGGTAACCTCCACCGCTTCTGGCCAGCCGAAATCCGTTGTCCCATCCGGCAATCCCAGAATGCGGTCGAGTGTGAGAAACTGCATGTCGATTGCCGCCTGCAACTTCTCCGCGGCATGATCGGCTGTGTCAGATCCCCGTGCCTCAATCGCGCGCAACAGCGCGAGATCAATAAAGGTGCTTAGGAACAAAATGAGTTCTGCGGCAGTATCAACATCTGCGACAGTAAATATGCCCTCATCACAGCCTTTCTGAATGATCCCGGTCAGGACGGGCGTAGCACCGGTTCTGACCCTGCGCTTGAACTGTTCAAGCAGAACCATGTTTTTGTCCTGATTCATGACCCGGAAAAATTCAACCTGACCAGGGTAGTCATGTTCACGTAAGTAGTTGGCTCGCAGGTGGATAAAGCTGTGCAACAGGTCGAGCGCAGAGGAGGTCTCATCAGAGGCAACAACAGCCATCTGCGAAAATACACCCTCTGCCATTCCGTCCAATACGCCAAACAACAACTCGTCTTTAGATTTGAAGTGATGATAAAACCCGCCCTTTGAGACGCTTGCCATATCAAGCACATCTTGTATGGTCGTATCCTCGAAGCCTTTGGAAAAGAACAACATCTGCGCGCACCCCAGCAGCTGAGCACGCCGTTCTTCGGGCGGCATGTTCTTTCGCTTCGTAGATTTCATACACTTTCCTCTTGCAAACCGACCGGCGGTCTGCAAATACAGACCCGTGGTCGGTTTGTACCCCGACTCACCTGGCAGAGCAATGTAATTCACCTGCCAACCCGAATTTAACGATGCGTTTACGTAGCCAAACTCCGCAAGCGGTAGTGCTTTGCGGACCCGGTTGAGTTGCGCGCACGATGCAGGATCGAATGTCATGAATGCTCTTGTCTGTGGAATTACTTCGCCATCCGAGTTGCGTCGAATGTCTCGCTTGGCGGGTATTCGCGAACTGCTCGGGATTCTGATCACAAACTGCTTGAAGCAGAAGCCCCCAATGCAACGCACAATTCAATCAGGATATGGAAAGGCCATGAAAAAACCCCATAAATCAATAGGGCCGAAGAACCCAGTCTCTTTTGAAGCAGGTCGAGTTCGATGGTTAGCAATGCAACGCATTGCGACCTCCAGTCAGTTTGTGCGTTCAGTGTTCGCCGCGCTCATCTTTGGTGTCGCTCTGAGCGGATGTGCCGCCAACATGGCGGCGACAGGCAGAGATGGCCCTGATCTGAGCGTCGTTAGCCAGGAGGCCACCCGGTTCAATGTAGAACGCCAGTTGGGCTCACCCGATGAATTGCAGCAACAAGCCAATGGAGACTGGGTGGCCGTCTATGATGTTGAGCCCAGGACAAAACCGAACCTGGCGCGAGCAGCAGGTCATGGAACACTGGATCTTTTTACCTTCGGGCTTTGGGAAGTTGTTGGTGGCCCGCTAGAGGTGGCACATGCGCGCCGGGTGCTGGTCACTGCCCGATATGACCAATCAGGGAAACTGCTTCAAATGACCAGCAAACCCAAACCCATCCTCTAATCCAAGTTTTGGATCACCGCTGGACGTAAAACGGAAAGCGGGAATTCCAACACCCCCACTAACGGGAAATCACTCCCGCTGGCGCATCACGCATGCCCAGCGTCCAGATGGTCTTTCGGTACAATCAAGAGAACGGACCTTTTAAATGAGAACTATCACGATGATCACACTGGCAGCCATGATGCCGACTTTGTCCTTGGCAAATGAAAGCTGGACCGGTTTCAATGCGGGCTTGCAGTTATCCACAATCGATGTCTCGGAAGGCAACAACAACAACGGAAATGCAGCTCTGGGTTTCCATGCCGGTTACCTTCACGATTTTGACGGCTACGTAATCGGCGGTGAACTTACTTATGACGCGGGCGCTGAGGTCGAGTCCGGAGGGAAAGCCGAGAAAGTCGATACTGTACGCCTGAAGTTCAAAGGTGGGCATGTAATTGGCCGGACATACCTTTATGGCGTGATTGGTTACGCAAACATTGATGGCGGATCCAAGAGCGAAGACGGCTATTCCGCTGGTGTTGGCGTGACTTATCGCGCGACGGACAGGGTTCTGGTTGGTCTTGAATACATACGAGACACATATGACACGTCGGGTGATGATATCACGGCTGATTCTGTTGCGCTTCGAGTGTCCTACAAGTTCTAGCTGTAGCCATTCGAGATTTCGAAAATGGCGGGGGACTTCAAACGGTTCCCCATTTTTCTACCACCTTCAAATTCCGGAGAGGCGCCAGGTGACTAACGTGCCAACTCTAAAGACCGAACGGCTAAACTTAACACCACTTAAAGTAAAAGCTTGGCTCGGTTATCTTACTCTTATGGCCTCGAAACGCCCAGCGTTTATGGGCGGTCCTGTTTTCCCGCGTTTACCCAAACATGGCGAGCTGGCCTTCCTATCTAATCACATGCGTCGCGATATTGGTCTCCCAGAATATGGCAAGCGCGAGCCCAATCTCTATCTGAGATATTGAGTTCAGGTCGCAACCGAATTCGAGACGCCACCACAATGCATTAATCCAATGGACAGCGAACAATGTACTCATTCAAACTTCAACGCCGTCTCTTACTGTTGACATTCTGTGCCGCCAATTTTGCTGGGTCGTCATTTGCCCAGGATCGTCAAGAAATTGCCGTGACGCGCAGCGGCGAAGATGTTGCAGCTATAGAGTGTTTCGGAAGCTTCGTTTCCCAGGAAATATTTGTTCTTGGCGGGATTGAGCAAACGATACTTATTCGCACTTGTGATTTGTCCCAACCGGTCCTGCTATTTTTGCACGGGGGTCCGGGTGGTGCCGTGATGCCCTGGGTCGATCTATTCCACACACCCTTGCTGGAAGAAAGCTTTGTCGTTGTCCACTGGGATCAACGCGGAGCCGGAAGTTCATTCAACGAAGATCTCACGGTAGAAGACATCACGCCATCCAAGTTGGTGGTGGATACGCTTCAACTCACCAACCTCCTACGCGACCGCTTTGGGCAAGAAAAAATATTTCTGACCGGCCAGTCCTGGGGCAGCGCGCTAGGGTTCATGACTATCGCAGAGGATAGTTCCCCCTATCACGCGTTCATCCCAACGTCAGAGCGTGTCGCGTGGGTACGCAGTATGAACATGGGTTTTGAATGGGCCCTGGATCAGGCGAAAGTTCGTGGCGATGTTGAAACTCAGCGGAAACTCAAGTCGATTGAGCCGTTCGATGCATTAGACGAGGCAGATCTCACCGTTCAGCGCGAAGTTTTGGCAGAATATGGAGCTGGAGACTTTCATACGGAAGGGCTATGGGATCGCTATCTCTCTTGTGTGCTAGAAGGGCAGAGCCCCTACTACACGGACGCACAGGTTAAGAACTATCTCCGCGGTCTTGAGCTATCGAGCACAGCAATTGAACAGCCTGAGATTGTTGGCGCATACGACCTCTTCACCTCGCACCCGGTCCTAGATCTACCGGTCCACTTTATAACCGGAGCAGAAGACCAGAACACACCAGCCGATCTTGCACAGGAATATTACGAACACCTGAAGGCTCCAGCGAAGAGTTTTACCCGTATCGATGGCGCTGCCCATATGGTGATGTACGACCAACCCAATGCCTGGGCTGAAGCCCTGGTTCAAATAAGAAACCAGACGCCTACCAACTGACGAGCGGCCCAGCGTCGTCATACACTTCAATCAATTCGACCCTTCCCATTTTCGGAGAGGTGGATCCAGGAGTTGCAAAAATGGACATAGCTCGATTTTCCGAACGCCTCATGGGCATGAAGGACGAGGTTTGGCTGCAGCATGCAAACCCTTGGTCCGTTTGGACCCGTGTGTTGACACCCCTGCCGCTTCTGGCGTTGGCAATCTGGAGCAGAGCATGGATTGGTTATTGGGCATGGCTTGCGGTCGGCGTCGTTCTTGTCTGGATATGGATCAATCCACGCGCTTTTTCGCGGCCGGAGACTTTCGACAGTTGGTCTGCACAGGGTGTTCTCGGCGAGCGTGTCTGGCTGCGGCATCGCGACAAAGTTGCGGCACATCATAAGCGCGTTGCAAATACGGTCGCCATTGTCAGCGGCGCTGGTCTTTTGCCGTTTGCCTATGGTCTGTGGGCATTCGACTTAGGGTTCACTTGCCTCGGCATAGTTGTGATCTCGGGCGGCAAGATGTGGTTTGTAGACCGCATGGCCTGGGTTTGGAACGACTTCCTGCGCGACGGCGGAACTATTGAAGATCTGACGGTTGGCAGTTGAGCTGTTGCGCCACATTTAAACCACTCGGGAATACGATCATGAAGAAAGTAGTGTTTTGCCACGGTATGCCTGGCAGCCCATCAGATGCGGAGCTACTAAGTAAGGCCAATCCTGGTATTGAAGCCATTGCTCTGAATTTGCTGAACTTTGATCCGAAGGCCATCGACGCAGATCTTTGTGATGCCATAGATGCAGCGTTGGGGGAAACCGACGGCGAGTGTGTGCATGTGGTTGGCTTTTCCATCGGCGCCATGGCGGCAATAAAAGTTGCGGCGTCCAGGCCAAACCTAGTTGGCCGACTAACATTGATATCGCCCGCTGCCCCACTTTTCATAGGTGATTTTCTACCCAAGATGGCGGGAAAACCTGTTTTTGAGTTGGCCATGAAGCGTCCACGGATACTCCGGTTGCTGACGCGTCTTCAAAGTTTGCTGACCCGGTTTTTTCCAGAAACTATGGTCAAATTATTGTTCGCAAAGTGCGGCCCTACGGAAAGAGTTCTTTTAGAAGACGAGACCTTCGTCAGCGTTATGAAAAAGGCGCTATCGGAGAGCTTCGTACAGAGGCCAGCGGCCTATCTTGCATTTATCAGCGCCTATGTCGCGGATTGGAGCGAAACTATGTCAGCGGTGCAGTGCGACGTCGTCCTTTGGCACGGGACTAATGACACTTGGTCGCCGGTTGAAATGTCTCACTCGCTAAAGGGTGTGTTTGGTGAAAAAGCCACAATAAACTTGGTTCAAGGCGCTGAACACTATTCAACCCTAGTACAAGCTGAACTGTAGTTCACACTCAAGATTGACGCTTTTGGAGTTGTACAGATTCTGGATAATATACTGATTTCGTTTAGAATAGGCACTCGAAGGAAGAGGCGTCTTTGGCTCGGTCACCTCGGCTGGAGGCAGTCGGATGTTCGACCGGATTCATCAAGAAAATGTATGCGGCATCGCCCCGAAATTCGACGTATGAAATTCATATGCGGCAAGATCCGTTATTTCGGTCAATCGATGGCTAGTGGGTCTAGACAGACTTTGTTCGAACTTGGCGGACTTCTACAGAGATTTGGTATCAACCACATCCATAATGCGGAGGGAGATATCATGGGTTATCAAGATTGACGTGGGTGCGGAAACCCAGGAAGTTTTGAGTTCCTAGTGTCACAAATGAGTACGTTAAGTGGTACGGTAAGGATCAATCTCAACAGACTTCCCCCAAGAGAACTTTCTGAGCGAACAGGTTACACACATGATTATCGAAGTTCGTCGCTACACACTAAAACCCGGACGTCGCGAGGAGTTTATCGAGTTCTTTGAGCAGGAGAACCGTGTTGCACTGCGCGACGCCGGGATGCTGGTCTTTGGCCCTCTGCGGGATCTGGACAATCCTGACAAAGTCCACTGGATGCGGGCATTCTCGTCGCTCGAGGAGCGAGACAGGATCAAAGATAGTTTCTACATAGGACCGGTATGGAATGAGCACATCGAGCCCTTGGTAATGCCCTTAATCCTCCATTTCGAGGCGGATGTGACCGAAACAACAAACGGGTTTGAGAGTTTCGGGGGTGGCGTATCTCTCTGAATTCCGGGGCCCACAATCCGAAGGGCTCACAGAAGAGAACGAGACACGCTCCGCAACACCGATTGTTGCCACTGGCGTGTACGCGGTGAGTGGCGATAACCCGAGACAGACCGTGATCGCATGGCAAAATTACGTCGCCAAACCGGCAGCTTGATCGCGCATGTTAGTAAATGCAAAGCACGGATTTGAATGTCCGCTCCGGCCTGCCCGCCAGTCACTGACGTGTAGGGCAGAGAAAGGCGGCACCGGGCCCTAAGCGATCAATAGGATTGCCAATCTTAAACACCGTCCATCAGGAGTAGCTAGAAAATCGAGACTGGCCGAACATTTTGCGATGTTCGACAGGGGTCAGTCCAGTCTTTCGCTTGAACAACCTCCTAAACGACGGCGTATCGGTATAGCCGACTGCTTCTCCAACCTCTGCGACAGAGCCGTCGGTGGTTTCAAGCAACTGCCGGGCTTCTTCTATTCGCAGCGCCAAAACGTAATCTTGCGGTGACTTGTTCGTGGCTTTGCGAAAGCGTCGTGCAAACGTAGTTGGCGGTAACCCGGAACGTTTAGCCATTTCTGCGACTGGGTTATCGATGGCGTAATTGTCGGAAATCCATAACTGAGCCCGTGAGATAATGGCGTCAGCATGAGGTGTTGTAGTGATCATTGAACTGAATGGTGACTGAAGTTCTCCGCGGTTGGCCATAAGCCAGACTTTTGCTGCCCGCACCGCCTTTTGCGTGCCGCCGTAATGCGCGATCAGGAACGTAGCGAGTTCCTGCCACCCGGTTGTTCCACCCGACGTTACGGGTCCGCGGGACGCATCAGCAAAGCAAAGGCCGCGGTCGATGCGAAGCCGCACATTTGGGTAAAACCTACGAAAAAGGCATTCCCAAGCCCAATGTGTGGTCGCTTCAACCCCATCCAAAATACCTATTTCCGCCAAATAGACCGCCCCTGTACAGGCTGACACGATACGCGTCTTGGCCAAGTCGCGCTTAGCAAGCCACCCCAAACAAGGATGTTGTTTGGGGTCGAGTCGGTCGTGCGGTGAAAGTGTCAGTCCAGGTACGACAACAACATCAGCGTCGTCTGCGTTCTTAAATGTCTGGTCTGGCGCGATCCACACGCCACTTCCGCAACGAAACCCCTCGGTGTGTGGGCCAACGAGGCTGACGTCAAACACCGGCACAGGCTCCTCGCCGCTCACCAGATGTTCCCAATCCCGCCCTGCGGCCACCAAAGTGTCATACAGGCCAAACACGCTGGAGGCGCTGGTTTCTGGGCTGGCAACGATCTGAACCGAAAATGGCATCTCTAAAATTCCCAAAGTGGTGAATTTGCCCCCTTTTTAGCTGTTCCGCCACTCACACCCAACGAAAAATGTCGCGCAATCTTCAAGGGCACATAGCCTGATGGAGGTATTAACGAAGATGAACGCAGTTTGGAGGTTATTTTTTGACCGTGAAAAGCCGATCTTTTTGAAGAGACACGCGCTCGGAAAACTTAGCCGAACAGATGACCAAGGAAGAGGAACCGACAACTGCAAAGTGACGGAAGAGATGTGGAAATCGGTGATCTATATTGGACCAGGCTGTTCACTGATGAGAGACCGTTAGTTTGAGCAATTTCGATGTCAACTTCGTCCGCATCTCGGAAACTGCAAAGCTTGGTTTTGGATATCCGCTTCGGGCTGAAAATAGATCGTAAGAAGAGCAAACAGACTGGAAGCTAAACGGAAGAGAAACTGCGAAAACCAAATTTCTTCAACGTTGCTTAGCATTTGTGGCACTTCATCTCGCCAAAAGCTGATACTTTGATGCGAACCACTAAAGTTCTTGATGGGTCGGGCAAAAAGATATCAACTTTGCAAGTCCGCTGGCTTATTGACAACGCGATCTTTTAGGACTGTCCAGGCTGATTGCAGGCGTTCCCATCTGTTCAGCATTGCCTCGGCCCTGCATTCTGAGATCTTTCGGTTGGTCTCGGCTTTGGTGAGCAATTCTTGCGGATCGTGGTGCCCAACGGTCTTCATAAGGTTAAGATCAAACGGCGGTTGCATCTTCGGGTCTCCTTATTGTGTCAACTCGAGGATGAAATGAAATTGAACATCGTTCTTGCAGAAACTCCTTAGAAACCCCTGTGATTTCCCTTCGATTTAGTTAGAATCCGACGAAGTTATCAAAAAGAGTAGCTTCCTTGATCTATCGCTTTGCCGAATGCGAATTGGATACCACAAACCAGCGACTGACGCGTGGTGAAAGCGAAGTGGCTATCGAGCCTCAGGTATTCGACTTGCTTCGACTACTTGTCGAAAATCCGGGGCGGCTAGTGACCCGCGACGAGATTTTGGCGGAGGTTTGGGACGGACGCATCGTCTCGGAAAGTGCTATCAGTGCGCGGATTGCATCCGCTCGCAAGGCTGTCGGCGACGATGGAAAACGTCAGGGCGTCATTCGCACGCACCACGGCAGAGGGCTGGAGTTCGTCGCCCAGGTGGATACCTCTACTGCCGTCATGCCCACTGAAAAAGATCAACCAGAGCCTCCGAAAGTCAAATATGCCTTTTCGGTCAGGGGCCACTCGCTTGCCTATCTCGTGTCTGGCTCGGGACCCCCATTGTTTCAACTCGATGGTCCTCCCCTTAGCAAAGAAAAAGCGTGGCACATCCCTATTCTGCGCGACGGTTACACTGCCTATCGAGAAGGTAGAACGCTCGTGCAGATGGATTGGGCGGGAACCGGTCTGTCCGATTCATTCGATGATGCCCTCAGTATCGAGGAGAATGTAGAAGATATTATTTCGGTGGCAGATGCGGTCGGACTCGAGCAATTTGCATTGATGAGCGAATCCGGCGCCTGTTTGGAGGCCGTGACCTTGGCCGCTTTGCACCCTGAAAGGGTTAGTCGGCTGGTGATCGTCGGTGGCTATACCGAAGGCCGAACGCTGCGAGAGCCTGAGGGACGCCCAGAAGTTCTCAAGACCATGATGGAGGCTGGTTGGGATCACTTGGAAGGCGGCATAGCTACCGCCTTCATGACGGCGTATTTTCCAGAAGGTCCATCGGAGGCCATACCGCATATGGTAGGATTAATGCAGCAAAGTGCATCTCGGGATTTTGCACTGAGCATGCGAGACAGGACCAACAATGCATCGACAACGCATCTCTTAAGCGAGATTCAATGCCCGACACTAATTGTTCAGGGCCGCAACGATGCCGTGCATCCTTTGGTTCAGGCCAAAAAACTTGCAGCTGGCATCCCCAATGCCGAACTTTTGGTACTGGAAAGCGCCAACCATTTGCCATTACCAGGCCATCCAACCTGGGACCGTTACATCCCTGCACTGCGCGCCTTTCTGGACGGCTAAGGAGACCGACATCGAGTCGCAACGAACGGCAGATCTGTTTCGCAACACGAGAATTGCAAAGTCGGTTTTTGAAGGTCTGCTTCGGGCTGCGACCAGCAATTGATGCTTGCTGCGGAGAACGGCAACACCGAGCCCAAATTGACACCGGCAAAGCAATGCCAGACATATGCAAAATGACCGTTCAAACAGTTCACTCTTATTGGATAACAGCGTCTGGCCGAGAAGGATTCTCTGGTTCGGTTGAGGCTTGCTTTCCCTATTGGAGCTTCACCAAAACTGTAATTTCAATCTGTGCTTTGAAACTGGTTGAACGCGGGAAACTCGACCTGGACGCCACGCTGAAGGGCGAACGTTACACCCTTCGCCAACTTCTAAAGCACACCTCTGGTCTCCCAGATTACGGGCAGTTTTCTGAATATCACTCAGCCGTTGCGGCCAAGGAAACACCTTGGACACGCAACAAACTACTTGATGTGGCGCTTGCAAAAGGAATGTTGTTTGAGCCGGTACAAGGTTGGTCTTATTCCAACATAGGCTACATGTTTGTAGTCGAGCTAATCGAAGCGACGCTGGAGACGCCGCTTCGTGAGGTTATTGCCGATATGGTGTGCAAGCCGTTGGGCCTGAACAGTATTGAGCTTGCAGAAACATGCGAACAATTTCGGAGGGTACATTGGGAGGCCGCGACTGACTACGACCCAAAATGGGTCTACCATGGGTGTTTGGTCGGAAACGCGCCAGATGCCGCGCGGCTACTGCACGCGCTTATGTCTGGTCATCTGTTGCAGCCCGCGACCATGCGCCAAATGTTAGATGCAAAAATCCTTGGCGGTGCTATTCCCAACCGTCCATGGACAGAATGTGGATATGCTCTTGGCCTGATGTCTGGTGCTTTGAATAGTGTGGGTAAGGCGGTAGGGCATTCCGGTGGTGGACCGTTTAGCGTAAACGCAGTCTATCATTTTTCTGACGTTAATGATCCAATCACTGTGGCCTCGTTTACAGATGGGACCGCTGAGGGTGTTGCCGAGTTTGCAGCGGAGAGGCTAGCCGAAGTTCGATGACTGCTTCGTCCGCAGACTGTTAGTCGACCAATTCCAGATTTTGCGCTCGCGGCGAAAGTCCGGTTTGATGGGCCGCGCCGCAGCATCTCGACCGGTTGCCCAATGGCAGTTCTGGGCCGCTCCCAGTCGTAGCCAATATTGAGTGGGTTCGGTCTTGTTTCTGACCTCGGGATTGAGCCAAACGCAGAGCCATTTCAAATATACTTCGAACAAAGATTGACGTCTATTCAGCCGGTGCCGAGCAGTATCTATTCCGTTGCCTTCTTCCTTCAAACCACGTTTTTTGATCAGGTTCACCAGCAGGAGAAGCCGGACATGACGCATCGAAAGCTCTACCTCGGTCCACTGACAGACAACAGACGTTGGGACATGGTAAAGATCCGCCCGAACGACGTGTTCGTCGTGACGCCACCGAAGTGCGGAACCACCTGGATGCAAACCATTATAGCTCTGTTGTTTTCTGGTGATCCTGAGGTCAAGACGGAACTATCGGTCAAGATGCCGTGGGTGGACATCCGCATCCGCGAGATGCCCGAGGTTGCCGAGCGGCTCGAAGCCATGCAGCACCGGCGCAGCATGAAAAGCCACACACCGATGGATGGGTTGCCGATGGATGACCATGCTCAATACATCTGCGTGTTTCGGCACCCCCTTGATGCGCATTTTTCGTATCGCAAACATTTGCGCAACATTCCATTGCCTTGGTTCGATATGTGGTATCCCGAGGACGATCCCGATGGTGTCACTTTTCGCCGTTTTTTAGACGGAGGAGCTGAGGGGTTCGATGGGGATGCATTGCCACTTGCGCATATCCTGCGGCACTACAAATCGGCCACAGCCGTTGCCGACCGACCGAATGTATCTCTGTTCCACTATGCGGACATGACCCGCGATTTGGCGGGCACCTTTGCAAAGCTGGCCGACTTATTGGGAATATCCCATTCTACCGACGTCTTGGATCAACTGGTTCAGGAGGCAACTTTTGATAACATGAAAGCTAATGCAGAGCGCTTTGCTCCATCAGGAGGCAAGGGGTTTATGAAGTCAGACTCCGAGTTTTTCCACAGCGGTACCAGTGGCAAATGGCATGGGAAACTGACGGACAATGAGTTGGCAGCATATGACGCTATGATGGATGCACATCTTAAGCATGAGGATCGCGTGTGGTTGGAGTTTGGCTCAAAGGGAACCACACTTTGCTAAAGTACATCGATCCGCCTTAGGGCTGACCTCGGGAGCGCAGAACTACGGGGCAGGGGTATGATGCGCTCGCTCCGAGGTCGGCTTGGAGCCCAAATTGTCGAATACTGCAGCGCCGTGTTAATGTCTGCATACGATGCTCTGGAAGCCGAAATGACCAAACACCCCAGTCAAGTGAACGATGAAAGACCCGCCATTCTCTGTGTTGCAGGCTTTGGTGACAATGCGAGCATGTATGACGGTTTGGCTGACACCCACCTCGCCAACAGCTATCGTGTGCTACCCATCAATCTTCCGGGATTTGGCGCTCCGCCACTGGCAAAAGAAACAACTCTCGGAGCACTTGCGCAAACCGTCGCCGACGAAGCGAACAAGCACAGAGCCGAGATCATTGTCGCTCATTCGGTTGCTTCAATCATAGCTTCACTGGCTGCGAAAAGGGCGGGCTGTCCTTTGACAACCATTATTTCTTTAGAAGGTAACATCACTGCCGAGGATGCCTATTTTTCGGGAACTGCCGCCGACTACGGTGATCCGGTTGCGTTTCGTGCGGCGTTTCTTGAGCGGCTTGATGAAATGGCGAAAACGGCACAAATCATCCGACGGTATCGTAATGAAGTTTCGAAGGCCGATACTCTGGCGCTGTGGCAACTCGGCACCGACGCACGGCATTTTTCAGCAAGCTGCGTGCCCGGCGAGCTTTTGCAGAACGCGGCAAATGTGATTTATCTCTACAACCCCGATAACTGTCCGGATAGCACCGTCCGTTGGTTAGAAGAAAACATGATGGATCGGATCGTTCTCGAAAATGCCACACACTGGGCGAGCGTTGATCAGCCCGAAAGGCTTGCAGAAATGATTGCTGAGGCACTCCGCCGATAGGCGAATGCAGCAGTTCACAATTGGATAGATGAAAGTTGGCTTTGTATTGGTTTTCCGCAAGAAACGGGTCGCGGTGTCAGGATCGCTCAGGCTAATCCGTTAGGTAATAGTTAGTGACGAAACCAGAAGACATGACAAACCAACCCATGCCAGCAATGGATTTTACAGCCAGCGTCATGCTGCTTCTGCTCGCTGCGGTCTGGGGCGGGTCGTTCTTCTTTGGCGAGGTTGCACTGACTGAAGTGCCCCCGCTGACAATAACGCTGCATAGGGTGATCTGGGCAGTCCCAATACTGGCACTCATCGTCCTATTCAAAGGATTGAGTGTTCCACGTGCCCCTCAGGTATGGGGCGCTTATCTCGTTATGGGAGCGCTCAACAACGCAATCCCATTCTCATTGATCTTCTGGGGGCAAACGCAAATCGACAGCGGGCTGGCTTCAATCCTCAACGCAACGACAGCAATGTTCGCAGCGGTCGTGGCGGGTTTGCTTCTTAAGGACGAGCCGTTAACTCCGAAGAAGATTGCAGGTGCTGCATTGGGTATTTTGGGGGTGGCCTTCATTATGGGGCCAAGTGCATTGACCGAGTTCAATCCGAGCAATCTGGCTCAGCTAGCTATCCTTGGGGCAACGCTCTCCTATGCATTTGCCGGTGTCTGGGGCAGAACTGCTCTTTCAGGCCAACCACCACTTGTGAATGCACTTGGCATGCTGATCGGTAGCACAGTGCTTATGATCCCTATTGTTCTCGTGATGGATGGCCCCCCAAACTTGGCTCTGTCGACTGGCATATGGGCTGCGCTTCTTGGAATGGCCGCACTATCAACAGCACTGGCCTATGTTCTCTATTTCGCAATCCTTGCGCGCGCCGGTGCCGCCAACCTGCTTTTGGTTACACTGCTGATCCCACCGTTCGCTATCGGCCTTGGCGTTTCATTCCTGGGTGAAAAGATGGAGCCGAACGCGTGGGTTGGATTTGCCATCATTGCCCTTGGCTTTGCTGTAACCGACGGCCGGCTTTTTTCCCGCTTTGTCAGGCACAAGCCTCAACAAGTAGAATGAGGTGCAATCTAGAATAACGTTGACCGTCACATTACGGGGTGACGATACCCATCGTCACCAACTGACACGGCCAAGCGTCGGGTCTATTATTGAGTAGCGGACATTCAGCAACGGTAGGGCTCTTGGATCAGATAGAAACCTAACCGTTGATTAAGAACTTTGCGTCGATAAGATGAATGCAAAGATCGAAATACATTTGCTATTCTGCTTTGCAATTTTTTGGAGGTTTGATCGATGGTGAGACGCACAGCCACACTGGGGATGATTATAGCCCTCAGCCCGATCGCGGTGCTGGCTCAGGATGCCCCTGTTATGAAAGAGCCTCTTGGCTATCCAGGTTTCAACGGGAAGATCGAGTTGGATGTCAGAGACTCCCAGTCAGACTGGACGCCGTTCACGCCAAAGGCGGCACCAGAAGGTTCACCAAATATCCTGTTTGTCCTTTATGACGACACCGGATTGGGTGCGTGGTCGCCCTATGGCGGCAAAATCAATATGCCAACAATGGATGACCTTGCAGAGCAAGGGCTGACGTTCACTCAATGGCATACCACGGCCCTGTGTTCGCCAACACGTTCGACCCTGTTGACAGGCCGCAATCATCATCTCAACGGGATGGCTGCGATTACGGAAACTGCGGACGGCTTTCCAGGGGCCAGCGGGCGGTTACCTCCACAAGTGACCACGGTAGCTGATGTTTTGCAGGCCAATGGCTATAGTACATTCTGGATTGGAAAGAACCACAACGTCCCTGAGCAAGACGTCGCTTCGGGCGCAAGCCGCACCGAATGGCCTTTGAACCAGGGATTCGACCGGTTCTATGGTTTCCTGGGTGGCGAAACCAACCAATGGTATCCTGACCTGGTCGAAGACAACCAATTCATAGAGCAACCCTATGGTCCGGAAGATGGCTATCACCTGTCCAAGGATTTGGCAGACAAAGCCATCTCGATGCTGCGCGACCAGAAAGCAACCAACCCGTCAAAACCCTGGTACATGTGGTTCAACCCCGGGGCCAATCACGCCCCTCACCACGCATCGACGGAATGGTCAGACAAGTACAAAGGCGTCTTTGACGAGGGTTATGACGTCTACCGGGAAGAAATCACCAAGGCCATGATCGAACGGGGAATTGTACCTGAGGGCACGGTCAATACGGAATTGAACTTCCTGCCTGAAGGGATCGCCAACCCGGATGATACTATTCGCCCCTGGGACAGTCTCAATGACGACGAAAAGAAACTGTTCGCGCGTATGGCCGAAGTTTACGCGGGTTTCTCGGAATATACTGACAGTCAGGTTGGACGAATTGTCGATTACCTGAAAGAAACTGGGCAGTATGAGAACACTCTGATCATCTACGCCGCTGACAACGGAGCCTCTGGCGAAGGGTCACCGAATGGGTCCGTGAACGAGAACAAGTTTTTCAACGGCTTCCCGGATGAGCTCGCGGAGAATATGAAATATCTCGACACGCTGGGTGGCCCTGAAACCTACAACCATTATCCAACAGGATGGGCCGCTGCCTTCTCGGCTCCGTTCAAGATGTTCAAGCGCTATTCAAACTATGCAGGTGGAACCAATGATCCGCTTGTCATGTCATGGCCAAACGGCATCAGCGAGGGAGGTGAAATCCGGCACCAGTATCACCATTCGGTTGATATCGTTCCAACCATTCTTGAGATCACCGGACTGGAGATGCCCACGACAAACAATGGCGTCGAACAATACCCACTATCCGGCGTGTCGATGGCATACACCTTTGACGCGGAACCGGACGATCCCACCCAAAAAGAAGTGCAATACTACACGATGCTTGGTACGCGCGGCATCTGGAAAGATGGCTGGAAAGCCGTCGCTGTTCATGCGCCACTGACCGGGACAAGCGATTTCGACAAGGATGCTTGGGAGCTTTACCACGTCGATGTGGACCGTTCTGAAGCAAACAACCTCGCCGAACAGGAGCCGGAAAAGCTGCAAGAGCTGATCCAGGTCTGGTTTGATGAGGCCGCAAAGAACAATGTACTGCCCCTTGATGACCGAAGCGCAGTTGAAATCCTCGGAATCGAGCGTCCGACTGCCGAACCTCCGCGCGACACCTACGTCTACTATCCGAACACGACCTGTGTGCCGGAAGGTGTAGCCGTCAATGTACGTGGACGGGATTATAAGATCCTTGCCAATGTTGAGATTGAGGATGAAGACGCCAATGGCGTCATCTTCGCCCATGGCTCGCGGTTTGGTGGCCATTCTCTGTTGGTCAAGGACAAGAAGCTTTACTACGTCTACAACTTCCTGGGCATCCAACCGGAGCAGACATTTGAATCAAACGTTGAGTTGGAACCGGGCGTGTATACGTTGGGAATGGAATTCGATGCCACTGGCACAGGTGACAATGGCGAGGTTCTGGGCTCGATGAAGCTTTACATCGATGATCAGGAGGTGGCCTCAGGCGATATGCGCACGCAATCTGGCAAGTTCACGCTGTCTGGGGATGGTTTGTGCATCGGATATGACAGCGGCGACGCCGTCAGCCAGCTTTACAACACCCCGGGGGAGTTTACAGGTGGCACGATCCAGAAAGTGGCCGTGTCTGTGTCTGGCGACAGTTATGAAAGCATGGAAGCCGCTGCGAAGCGGATGTTGAAGCGGCAGTGAACTACGACCAGCAATTGCAAGGAGTGCGTAATCAGCGCACTCCTATCATCTGAAGCCGCAATTGAGCATTTCGACTATAAAATACCCTCCCAGTTAAACATTGCAGGGCCAATTCTTATGTCTGCTTTGGGCCGGTCAGTCCTTTTCGGGAATTTGCGAAGCTGGCGTTTAGCTCGCTGGTACAAATTTTCCCTTAGACCTACCTATACTTCGCAACAAATCCGGAAAAGGCATCAGAATACGTGTTTTCTTCGATCTGGGCTCATTAGTGTGTGATGCATCCTGGTAGCCAGAGAGAGTTACGACATTTTGTAATCCGACAGCAGACGACGCTTTTCAGCTATCGCTTCTCTGCGGTTGCGTTCGATCCCCAGCCTAAAGGACTCTTCGACGAAGTCGATGTGATTAGTCGCGGCTTTTTCGGCGCGTTGCTCATCGCCGTCAACTACTGCCTGGCCAAGCTCCATATGCTGGTCCAGCAGCTGCTTTCCAGTGCCGTCAATTGTTTTCAGAAAGTCGCGGTTGTAGAACACACCCTTACGTGTGAGCTCGTAGATCGAAGCCATGATATGGATCAGGGTTGCGTTCTGGCTGGCGTCGACGATTGCAGAGTGCAGCGCAAAATCCGCTTCTTGAGAAGCTTTGGTATCGTTTTCACGCCAAGCGCGCTCATTCTCGACCAAAATCTCCGCAATCCTCTCTTGGTCGGCCTTTGTAGCGCGTCGCGCGGCAAGGCGGGCGGCAAAACCTTCCTGTTCACGCCGGTATTCCAAATAATCGAAAAAGGCGGGCTCATGTCGCTCATAAAGCGCGAGCAGTGCAGGCATCATGGCCTGTCCGGTTAGTGCAGCGACAAAGGTCCCTTCACCATGTTGCGTCGTGACCAGGTCGCGTTCTTCCAGAACAGACAGGGCTTCGCGCAGTTTCGGGCGCGACACGCGCAACATCTCGGCGAGGTCTCGCTCCGAGGGCAGTTTGCGGCCCTGTTTCAGGACGCCCGAGGCGATCAGGTCCTCGATCTGAGCCACGACAGCTTGAGCCAGCGATTCGTGGCCGACAGGTTCAAATATCGCTGTGGGGCTCATGATTCTGATCTCCGCTCAATGCCAAAACTAAAGAGTACTGGTAAATAAATATATCCATAGCTGGTCAAAACTCAAGCTACAACGCTCATCAAGAACTTCGAACTTAGCAGCATGATATAAATAGATTTTAGTCGATTCTTCTTTTTGGGTCGTCTTCGGGTCATATCCTGAACTTTACTGAATTCTACTTGATTTAGCACATCATGAATATCCAGTGGTAAATAAACTTGTTGACTGGTTATTATTGGTAAAGTTAATTTACCACCGGAGCGGCGCTGGAAGAACCCGCGCCACTGATTGGGGTAAAAGTGCCCCGACCAACCCTGGAGGAGATTTCATGAAGAAGACCCTGACGAGCCTTGCAGTGGCCGCCAGCCTGCTGGCCGCACCTGCGGTTGCCGCTGACAAGCTGCTGCTGAAAACCCCGATTGCCTTTTCGACCGAGCTTCCGGGCCTTGGTTCACCGATCCCGCGCGTTGCTGAGCAGCTTGAGCTGATGTCGGGCGGCACCTTGAAGATGAAAGTGTACGAGCCGGGCAAGCTGGTCCCGCCGTTTGAAATTCTGGACGCTGTGTCCACCGGCAAGATCAATTCTGGCTACACCACCGCCGGATACTGGGCCGGCAAAATCCCGGCCGCACCTCTGTTCTCGGCCGTTCCGTTCGGTCCAGAGGCTGGCGAATACATGGCGTGGCTTTATTACGGCAACGGCCTGACCCTCTATCAGGAAATGTATGATCAAGCAGGCTACAACGTACACGTTCTGCCCTGCGCTGTTATTGCGCCTGAAACCTCTGGCTGGTTCGCGACCGAGATCAACTCGCCAGAAGACCTGAATGGCCTGAAGATGCGCTTCTTTGGCCTTGGCGGCAAAGTCATGCAGAAGCTGGGCGTAGCAACCTCGCTGCTACCGGGTGGTGAGATCTTCCCGGCGCTGGAAAAAGGTGCCATCGACGCAACGGAATTCTCGATGCCAGCCATCGACGCGCGTCTGGGTTTCCACAAGCTGGTGAAATTCAACTACTTCCCCGGCTGGCACCAGCAGGCGACCGTGTTCGAACTGTTGATCAACAAGGACGTCTGGAACGAATCCAGCGACCAGCACAAAGCGATCATCGAAAGTGCCTGTAAGGCGTCGATGACAGACAGCTTTGCAGAAGGCGAGGCGATCCAGCACGCCGCACTGCTCGACAATATTGAAAACAACGGTGTCACCATAAAGCAGTGGTCGCCCGAGATGCTCGACACCTTCCGTGCGACCTGGGAAGAGGTTGCCGCTGAAGAGGCTGCCAATGACGCCTTCTTCGCACAAGTTCTGGACGACATGAACGAATTCCGTGACGGCTATGATCTCTGGAAGACGAACGCGTTCCTCCCGCGTCAGTAAACTCCCTTGCTGACGTAACCGGGGCGGCGTCATCCGCCGCTCCGGTTCTTATTTCCTGATCTTCGGAATTTCTAACTTTTCACTGCCTGTGTGCCGGGCTGCTGAGCGAGGAATGACCATGACCACGCAAAATAAACTTACCGATCCGGTCGAAGCCTATGAAGGCATCCTGGAACACCCTGAAACCGACCGTCAGGGAATTGCCGTTGCCATCGACGCAAGCGTTAAGGCTGTTGGTCATGTGGTTATGTGGGCAAATGTCCTGCTGATGGGAGCGATCTTTACCCAGGTCGCACTGCGGTACTTGCTGAGCCAGAACTATCCCAAACTGGATGAGATCCAATGGCATTTCTATGGCATTGTCACGATGATCGGCATCTCTTATGCGCTGATCACCGACAGCCACGTGCGGGTGGATGTGCTGCATATGCAGTTGTCTCGCCGGGCTCAGAGGGTCGTTGAAGTGATCGGCATCCTGACCCTGCTGACCCCGTTCATCTATCTGATGATCGATCAGGGGTATGACTATTTCTATGAAAGCTTGCGCGTTAACGAGCGTTCGGACAGTCCCACTGGTCTGCCCGCTCGTTGGGCGCTCAAAGCGGTTATTCCGATCAGCTTTGTCTTGCTCGCGCTGGCCGCCTTGGCCCGATTGATCCATGACGGGCATGCGTTGTTTTACGGGCCGGCGTCCGAGCGTGAAGGCGCGCCATTGCGACGTATTCTGTTGGTGCTGGCTGTGTTCGCCGCAGTTTGTGTCGGACTGGCTTTCCTCGTCGAAACAACCGAGGAAAAGCTGGTTATCGCAATGTTCCTGACTTTCATCGCATTGCTGTTCACCGGCTACCCGGTGGCCTGGGTTCTGGCAGGTGTCGGCGTGGGATACTGTGGGTTGGCCTATCTGTTCGACAACGACCTGATGTTGTGGACCGGGTTGGAGAGCACCTTTACCGGGCTGGACTATTTGACTCTGGGAGCGGTGGTGAACCGTGTCTATGCGACCATGTCCAACGCGGTTTTGGTGGCTTTGCCGATGTTCATCTTCATGGGTCTGATGCTGGATGAAAGCGGCGTGGCCGAGCGTCTGATGACTTCGATGCAGCGTCTGTTCGGCACTGTACGCGGCGGTCTGGCAATTACAGTGACGCTGATTGGGATTATTCTGGCGGCCTCAACCGGTATCATTGGTGCGTCCGTGGTGTTGTTGGGGGTTCTGTCGCTGCCGTCGATGATGCAGCAGAAGTACCAGCCGACACTGGCCGCTGGCGTGGTTTCGGCCTCTGGCACGCTCGGCATCTTGATCCCGCCGTCGATCATGCTGGTGATCATGGCCGATCAGATGGCATTGTCGGTCGGAGACCTTTTCATGGCAGCCGTCTTCCCCGGTGTAATCATCGGCGGGTTGTATCTGACCTACATTTTCATCCTTGCACTGGTAAATCGCGACGCGGCCCCTGTGCCCGAAGGTGCTAAAGCCCCCGACTGGGACGCCGTTAAAGATGTGCTGATCGCCGTCATTCCGACGCTTATCCTGATCCTTGCCGTACTGGGCTCGATCTTCGCAGGCTTGACCACACCGACCGAGGCCTCTGGCATCGGTGCTTTGGGCGCGACGCTGCTCGCATTGGGATATCGCAAACTGACCTTCCACAAGCTGTGGAACGTGCTGGTGTCGACCTTCAACACCACCGCCTATATCTTTGCGATCTTCCTTGGCGCGACTGTCTTTTCTTACGTCCTGCGTGAACTTGGTGGCGATGAGTTGATCGAGCATGTTGTTCAATCCACCGGGTTCGGCGCGAATGGCACTATCCTGTTCATCCTGTTCATCGTCTTCCTTCTGGGCTTTGTGCTGGATTGGATCGAGATCACGCTGATCGTTCTGCCGCTGATGCGTCCGATCGTGAATGGGCTGGGTATCGATATCCCTGGCTTTGGCGTTCTGGATGAACCTGCGCTGGTGTGGTTCGTGATCCTGGTCGCAGTGACGCTGCAAACCAGCTTCCTGACACCGCCCGTTGGATTTGCGCTGTTCTATCTGAAAGGCGTCTGCCCGCCCGAAATCAAGCTAATGCACATCTATAAAGGCATTATCCCCTTCGTTCTGCTGCAGCTGACCGGTCTGGCGCTGGTCTTCCTGTGGCCAACTCTTGCCACTTGGTTGCCCTCGGTCGCCTATTAAAGGAGCTTTCTCGATGCGTCTGAGCCAATGTCATAACTTCCACGACTTCCGGCTGCTGGCCAGGAAACGGCTACCGGGTCCCATTTTTAACTACATCGATGGTGGCGCTGATGACGAAGTGACATACCGCGAAAATACCAACGCGTTTGATCGCTGCGATCTGCTGCCTTCGGTTCTTCGCGGTGTGTCAGAAGTGGATATGTCTGTCACGGTGATGGGGCAAATGCTGGACATGCCCGTCTATTGCTCGCCCACCGCCTTGCAGCGCTTGTTCCACCATCAGGGAGAGCGAGCTGTTGCCGCTGCGGCCGAAAAATACGGCACCATGTTCGGCGTGTCCTCGTTGGGTACCGTGTCGTTGGAAGAGCTGCGGCAAAAGCACGAGAACCCGCAGGTATATCAATTCTATTTCCACAAAGATCGCGGCTTGAACTCCGCCATGATGCAACGCGCCAAAGAGGCGGGGGTCGAAGTGATGATGCTGACGGTGGACTCAATCACCGGAGGCAACCGCGAACGCGACCTGCGGACCGGGTTTTCGATCCCCTTCCGTCTGACGCTGGGGGGTATGATCCAGTTCGCGATCAAGCCGAAGTGGGGGATCAACTACGTTACACATGAGAGATTCCGTCTGCCGCAGTTGGAAGAACATGTTGACATGGGAGGAGGTGCCAGTTCTATCGGCGGTTATTTCACCGATATGCTTGACCCGTCGATGACCTGGGATGACGTGGCCCAGATGGTGCGCGATTGGGACGGTCAATTCTGCCTGAAGGGGATCATGACCGTCGAAGACGCCTGCCGCGCGGCCGAGATCGGATGTACCGGGATTATCCTGTCAAACCATGGTGGTCGTCAGTTGGACGGCTCGCGCACGCCTTTCGACCAACTGGCTGAGATTGTCGATGCGGTCGGTGACAAGCTGGATGTAATGATGGACAGCGGTATCCAGCGCGGAACCCATGTGTTGAAGGCGCTATCGCTCGGGGCCAAGGCCGTTGGGGTAGGGCGCCACTATCTGTATCCGCTTGCCGCTGCAGGGCAGGCAGGGGTTGAACGTGCGCTGGGATTGATGCGTGCTGAGATCGAACGCGATATGAAGCTGATGGGTGTGACCCGTATCGATCAGCTGAGCCGCAGCAATATCCGGTTTCGAGACACCGCACCCAATATCAGACAACAAAGGGATGCGGCATGACGAATGAGGATCTGATCCGAACCTTCCGTTCCATCGTCGGTGCTCGGTACGTTCTGACCGGCAAACGCGCAACAGAGCGTTTTTGCCGGGGCTTTCGCTCGGGCCAGGGCGAGGCTTTGTGCGTTGTTCAGCCCGGTACGCTGCTGGAACAATGGAAAGTACTACAGGCTTGCGTTGCGGCAGACAAGATCGTCATCATGCAAGCGGCCAACACCAGCCTGACCGAGGGCTCGACTCCGTCAGGCCGTTATGACCGCGATGTGGTGCTGATTAATACCCGCCGAATGGATTCTTTGGTTCCGTTGAATGACGGCGCGCAGATTGTCAGCTTTCCAGGAGCTACACTGTTTGCTTTGGAAAAACTGCTGGCACCGTTGGGGCGCGAGCCGCATTCGGTTATAGGCTCGTCGTGCATCGGGGCGTCCATTGTTGGTGGTGTGTGCAACAACTCGGGCGGCTCACTGGTTGAGCGTGGACCGGTTTACACCGAGCTATCGGTCTATGCCCGGATTACCGAACAGGGCGATTTGGAATTGGTCAATCATCTGGGCATCGACCTGGGCGAGACGCCCGAGGAAATTCTGGCCAATCTAGACTCCGGCACATTCGACCGGACACCGGAACACACCAACAAACGCGCCTCGGCCAGCGACTATGCGCAAATCGTGCGCGATGTGGACGCTGAAACGCCGGCGCGGTTCAATGCGGACAAAGCAAAGCTATATGAATCCGCCGGGTCCGCGGGAAAGCTGGCGGTGTTTGCCGTGCGTCTTGATACCTTTACCAAGAACGACGCTGAGAAGGTGTTTTATATCGGCACCAACGATCCGGGTGATCTGGCCGCCCTACGCCACTACATTCTGTCCGAGTTTAAGGACTTGCCGGTATCTGCGGAATACATGCACCGCGACGTGTTCGATATTACCGCGCGCTATGGAAAGGACACGGTCGTGATGATTGATAAGCTGGGCACGGACCGCCTGCCGATGTTCTTTGCCATGAAAGGGGCAGTGGATGCATGGTTGCGCCGCGCTCCGTTCCTGAGCAGTATTACTGACCGCTTCATGCAAATGGCCGTCGCGCTGTGGCCAGGTATATTGCCGAAACGGATGTTACAGTACCGTGATCGGTTCGAGCATCACCTGATCCTCAAGATGAAGGATGGCGGAATTGATGAAGCCGCCAAATGGTTGCCCGGCTTTCTGAAAGATCGTGATGCCAATTTCTTTGAATGCACGGCGCGAGAGGCCAAGATCGCCGGCCTTCATCGGTTCGCCGCTGCGGGGGCTGCCGTGCGCTACATGGCGATCCACGCAGATGAGGTTGAGGACATCATCGCATTGGACGTCGCCCTGCGTCGAAATGATCAAGATTGGCTGGAAAACCTACCGCCCGAGATAGGCGATCAGCTCGTCCATAAGCTCTACTATGGGCATTTCATGTGCCATGTGATTCATCAGGATTATGTGGTCCGAAAAGGTGCAGACCCAAAGGCACTGAAGGCAGCGATGCTCAAACTGTTTGATGAGCGGGGTGCAGAATACCCCGCTGAGCATAATGTGGGCCACCTATATGCGGCGAAACCCGATCTGGCGGAACATTACAAATGCTGCGATCCGACCAACTCCTTTAACCCAGGAATTGGAAAGATGTCAAAAGCCCGAAACTATGTTGGGGCCACGACCATTTAGCCGACTGTGATTGGATCTCCCTCAATCTGGTTTTGAAGGTGTAGTCCCCCGCTGGCCTCGATGCGTCATTGTGGGTTGGTGAAAGCGGGCTACGGCGTCTCTATGCAGCCCGAAACGTTGGGCGAGGCTGAACCTGGCATAGAGAAGGTCTTGCCGGATTTCCCTTCGCTTGAGTTTCCAATCTGGCTGGTCACCCATCGGGAGTTACAGACCAGCCGCCGTATCCGGATCGTATTCGACCTGCTGGCCCGGGGTCTGTCAGACGTTGCGAAGCGCCGAAGTGGCGGCGATTGACAGGTGTAAATGCGCCGATCCCGGAGCAAGTGAGGTCGCGTGGCAATAATTGAAGCTGCGGTTGCAAGAGTTCGTTTTGTCCGATGAGTGTACGCTAATGTTGGAAATGCTGCGCAATTGATCAACGTCCGCTTTGTAGAAGTTGCATCGCAGCGACGTCTGTCGCTATACGGCCAGAGTATCGCAACCATGTTTGGTCGTATGACTTCGTTCATTGTCGAACCGACGACGGCAAAGCCTTCAGGACGCTGAACATCCTTGATGAGCACAGTCGGGAATGCTTGGCAATCAGGGTCGAGCGGAAGCTGAACTCGACCGATGTAATCGACGCCCTGACAGACCTGTTCATACTTCGCGGTGTGCCCAGTTTCATACGTTCTGACAATGGGCCGGAATTTGTCGCCCAGGCTGTCCGAGACTGGATCGCCGCCGTTGGCGCCAAGACGGCCTACATCGAACCTGGCAGCCCGTGGGAGAACGGATACTGTGAAAGCTTCAACGGCAGGTTCAGAGACGAGCTGCTCAACGGCGAAATCTTCTACAGCCTGCGCGAAGCACAAATCTTGATCGAACAATGGAGGAGACACTACAACACAAAACGTCCCCACAGTGCACTGGGCTATCGCCCGCCGGCGCCCGAAACCATCATCCCGATGGATCACAGGCCGACAATGCACTAACAATCAACTTGGACCAGTCAGATGAGGCTGCTCAGTGATGAAACACTTGTATGCTTGAGGCTGCTTTGGGTCTTTGCCCGGACTTGTTGGAATATTGACCAAAAATCCAGATTGGTTGGTATGAGGTGCTGCGTCAGAAAATACCAAAAACTGAACGGTGGAGGTGTGAGTTAAGCTAGCGTGCAGCGAAGGTGTCAACGATGGAGCAATATTCGGCCACGGGGCGGCCAAAATGATGCTAAACGCACCTTCAGACAAACCTGAGCCGAGCACCAAAGGTGCAGGTCCTCACGCACTTCGGTTCTGTACAGCAGCGGACTGTTCGAAGTGCAACAGAATATCGGCCAGAGCGGTAGGGGCATTTTGGGCTATCAGGTGCCCGGTGGTATCAACATGTTCGACAGTAAGTTGCGGGCAATGCTCTCTAAAGTTGGTCACGTCGTCGTCAGTCAGCGGGCCGGCTTGCCCCGCGCGCACTAACAAGATCGGGATCTCTATTCGAGATGAGGCCTGAGATAGGAGCGCACTTTTATCGAGGATATCGCCAACGAGAAATGACTCTGCCAATTGAGGAGCCGTTGTCCCCAGGAAAGCGCGAACTCGATCTGGGTCGGGCGCAGGAACGACATCAACCATAACCAAACCGCTTAAACTTGATTGCACCTTCTGGTCTTGCAGCGCAATTACGGAAGCGAGGCCGCCTAGCGAAGCACCGACCAGAACTCTCGTACCCCTACAAGCGTTATTCATTTGCTTCAAATCAGCGGCAAAACATTCGATCCGTTCTTTGCGAGAGCCAGAGCTCTCGCCATGCCCTCGCTGATCAAATGCTGCTGAACCAAGGCCTGCCCTTGCCAACCGCTCTTGGATTGGCAGCCAAACGTCCTTGTTTTCGCCCCCGGCGTGAAGGAGAAGAAAGTGCTGCGTTTCTCCGTAAACTCTCGCGACCAGCGTTGCTCCATTTGACGTGATTTTAACTTTTCTCATTGCACCAATTTTGATCCGTCATGCTTTGAAATTTCCCCTCTATCGAAGGTATCGCTATTGTCAGCCCAATTTCAGAGCAGCTTCGTTGTACAAATCGAGAGCGGAGTGAACCACAGTGCGAACCCCGAGTATGGTCAGTGCTCCAAAACACAGGTCACGCCTGCCCACTGACTGTAACTCGGATATGCGGCCCGAGGTGACCCCTCTCATAGCTGACAGGCAAACCACTCTCGGGCAGCGATATTCAACCCATCTGGTCTTTATCTGAGCTCATCGTTACGAGATCGAAACCGACGTCCACACGGTTCCGCAACCGGACTACGTATATCAGGCGTTGTTCAGCATCCAGCATGGCCGATGCTCTGTATGTGAAATTGCCCTCAGTGTAATGGAATGTCACTTATTGGGTTGCAGCATTGCTACACCGTCCATGAAACACTTGAATTGTCATTTTCCTATTGCTCCAAAAGATTGTCGATGATCTTTCTGGGCATCATCAGATCAGCCAATGCCTCATGAATCTTGGCATCGGCTTCACTTAATGGCGCATCAAACACATCGAAATCCATGAAACCACGGTCTAGGCCGATTACGATAAAGAGCTTTTTACCTTTAAAGGCGGCCGAGATGCTTCTTTTTGTCTTTTGATACGCCCCTGAAAACTCAAGCAGCTTCAATCCAAAGTTCGGTGGTAACAAATTCTGTGCTCTATCGAGATCATCGGTATACACCTCGAATGCACCCTCTACAGCACCGGCTGGAAAATAAAGTTTTTGTTTAGGGCGATTGTTCCGTGTCGTCCACCTGTAAACCTTATTCAAGGTTTCCCCAAAATCCGGCAGAAAGACGATCGTGGGCATGCTAACGAAACACTCAACGTTCATAACCACTCCAGAGAAAAGCCTCTTGCTAACACGGTCACCTTCATTGTCACGCCTTTCGCTGTAGAATGAGGCCTCTGTCATACTGTAGGATACATTTCGCCAAGTGCCCTCAATTGAAGGTCCTAAATAGGTTCTGTCAGCAGCGGGTATTAGATTGAGGTTGCGGAGCTGATCGGACGGAAAGGCATCCTGATTAGGTGCCTTAGAATAAGTGATATCTTCAAAAAAATTGCACAGGATGGGCCTAACAATGTTGGTGAATTCTCCATGAGCATTGTCATGACGGCTGAGGAAGACAAACAAAACGGCCCCTGCACCGGCGAGCAGGGGAAACAAAGGCAGAACCGGGTGCAACTTCAGTGCTTGCCAAGCCAAACAGGCAGAACCCATTGCCAAAATGGCGATCCAAATTCGACTGCGCTTCACACAGTTTTTGCGCTCAATTTCCATGTTCTGCAGGATGGGGGCGATCTTAGTTTTGTAGACTTCAGAAAATCCTTCTTCATATTCATGCTGCTCCAAAAAAACAAATTGAGACACCATTTTTCTCCCGCAATACGAATGGAAATTATCTCTATGTGAACGGGTTTACGGGGTCTGGGTGTCAGTTTGGTGTCTCTTATTGTAACAGTTGTACAGACTGCGATAATGTTGGGTTGGTCAGCTGCAAAAGTTGTTTCGGACGACATCTCGTCGTTTTGGAAACACTACGAGCCTAGCTGAGCAAATCGTGTGATGGGTAGTTTCTTTCACCCACCAAGGCGGAATTATCCTACTGCCACTGTGGCGTTTGAGCGTGGCAAAGCGAATTTAGACTTCCGCAACCTGCCCTTGGAAGCCGCCTAAAGTGGTGCTCTGGCCCAACACATATCGTGGCTGGCGCGAGTATTACGCGCCTGCTCACCGGAAACAATAATCGGGAGGAACTATCTTATTGGTGCCGCCGCTGGAGCCAACCTTCAAAAGGTCGCCTATAGGATATCCCATGCGTCAACGAAGACCATGACATCCGGGGACAACAGTAAATCAGGTTCCCCAGTGTCAGGATTTCTCTCAGGTATAGTTTCGCCGCTATCGGGCGCTGCTCGAAATTCAGCGATATCCCAGACTACAGTTCCTTTGTCTGCAAGGTGGTCATCACCTGTCCCTGCAAACACAAACCGACTGTCTTCTTCCATGCCCTCGTCCATGATCGTATAGATCTTCATTGCATATCCTACTCGTTTAACTCTGACGTTCAGACGCCAGCACCTCACATTGATATACATCGAGAGTGTCAAATCAGTGTTTGGGAATGTATCATTGGTATCAGCCAAGTGGCAGCTGATCGTATCACAGGGTGCAACGGGATTTTCCCGCACTGCGCCGATTCTATCGACGCCAGTTGGTAGTGGTTCAGTACCTACCCTCTGTGACAAATAGATCGTCGCATTGGTCTTCTGAGTGTTGCTCAAAACTATTCTGTATGTGGCCTCAATCGACTTGGTGATGCCGCGCCAAATATTGGGTCACGAAATCAGTGTCGCGATCAGGTCTGTGGTGCTCAGCACTTAACAAGACAATCTCGACACAATTGATACAAACTCAGAAATCAGGCAGACAAATATGCCTGTTAGTAATCACCATTCTATGGAACGCATGACTTGTGCCGACATTGGGTGTCGGATGCAACATCCCTGATAGAACGAAATGGGGTGTTTCTATCGAGAAACGGAGGTCTATCCCATTGGCGCGCAAGCAATCAGAGAGTGGTACAACTGAAGACTTTTTGAAACTGTCTTCACAGGAGAAAGCTCAGATCGTGCTCACGGGCCTTGGTAGCCCAGAGCAAATTCCGTCACTCTGCGATCGGTATCGGATATCGAGGCTGCAATATGACGATTTGGCCGATACCTTCATCCAATGCGGCGCGCGCGGGTTAGACGAACTTGGTGCGACGCAGGGAATGTTGGGTCAACACTCTGACGTCACGACCCAAGAGTTCCTCAGCGATGCGATTGAGGCCCTCAGTGAAGGGGTTGCATTGTTTGATGATGATGATCGTTTGGTTTTGCTCAACCGCAAACAGCGGGAACATCTTGATCCAGAAAATGCGGTTCTTCGTATTGGCGGCGATCTTTTTGAGATGACCCGTGACTTAACCGCCGCAGGATCCATGATTGCCCCGGAAGGTACGAGCGCAGAACAATACGCAGAACTTCTCACCGAGGCTGTCCGCTCCTGCGCACAGGACGTGAACCTGGTGGCCTCAGGCGGTCGGTATCTGCTTGGGTCAGCCCGCAAGACTCCTTTGGGCGGTCGACTTATTACCATTGAAGACGTCACGGATCGGCACAACACAGAAGAGCGCGCGCGGAGTATGTTTGTTGATGCCTTGGAGTCACTACGCGAAGGAGTAGCTCTTTGGGACGACGATGAACGATTGGTGTTCTTCAATCAGAAGTATCTGAAGTTTGTCGATCCGGAGGCAGAGTATCATCATATTGGGCAGCCAATGACAGAGATTTTTGCCACGATGGCGGAACAAGGGGCACTCCAGAAACCCGAGCGCATTCCAGCTCAAGAATTTACCCACTCACTATTAAATCTCGTTCGAAACAGCGCTCAGGATGTAGAAGTTCAGTTCTCGCAGGGGGTTCTAAAATGCTCCGCCAGCGTCACTCCGTTGGGAGGGAGGCTGGTCACGCTTGAAGACATCACAGAGACGCGAAAAGCAGAATTGGCGCAACGTGAAGCAGATCTGTTATTGCACAAAATTGTTGATGCCTTTCCAGCAAACTTCCTGGTGTCGCGACTTAGAGATGGTCATATTATTTACCGTTCGCCTACATCGCAAAAGATGTTTGGCAACATTGAGTCGTTGAACGACTTGGTTCGAAACCCCAAGGTGCGGGATTCGTTCCTGGCGGGCCTACTACCCAACGGAGCGGTAGATGATTTCCATACCAGAGTCCGGACGGCGGATGGCTCGGTCAGGGATTTGATGACCTCTGCAAGAGTGACCGATCACAAAGGTGAAGATGTTATTGTATCTTCCACGCGCGACATCACTGATCAGCTAGGCATCGAAGCCGAATTGGAGCGACAGCATGAAATAGCGCATCAGAATGAAAAACTGTCCGCAATGGGTGGGCTTCTGGCAGGCGTTGCACATGAGTTAAACAATCCGCTTTCTATTGTTGTGGGTTACGCCTTGATGCTCCAGGAAACAATCAGCGATACAAAGCAAAAGCGGCAAATCGAACGCATAGGACAAGCCGCAGAACGATGCGCCAGGATCATAAAGGCGTTTCTGGCAATGGCACGTAAGCGCCCAACGCATATCCAGGCGTGTTCGCTGAACGATATTGTTACTGCCGCGCTGGATGTATCGGGCTTTGGATTGAAATCCAGCGGCGCCGAAGTCGTGCTTGAATTTGATCAGGATTTACCGCTTACAGGATTGGATCCTGATCAAATGATACAGGTGCTGATCAACCTGATTTCGAACGCCGAACATGCGCTTGAGCCCTTGGGCGCAGAAGGTGTTTTGCGGATATGTACTAATCACCATCCCGACACTGGGCAGGTTGGACTGGACGTGCGTGACAACGGGGCCGGCATCGCATCCGACGTATTGGCACGCATTTTTGAGCCGTTCTTTACGACGAAAGATATCGGTATGGGTACCGGAATTGGGCTCGCGTTTTGCAATCGCATCATCTCTGCTCATGACGGTGGATTGACCGTTCAATCCGGTTTGGGAGAAGGCGCCTGTTTCTCTATACTGTTGCCCATAAGGGAATGCCCCCCCTCCGATGCACCGGGCATAGAACACCCAATCGTGAACGTCGGAAAGTTTCGCGTCCTCGTCGTGGATGACGAAGAAGGTGTTACCAGTCTGATACGTGATATCCTTGAGCATCAAGGATACAACGTACACGTTTGTAATTCGGCGCCAGCAGCTTTGGATATTTTGAGCGGAACTACGTTTGACGCCATTCTGAGTGACATTAAAATGCCAGGGTTAGACGGCGAAGGCTTTTTGAAAGAGATTCAGAATATCAATCCGTTGTTGGTGGATCAGATGGCCTTTGTTACTGGCGACGCGATGAGCCCGCAGGTCGCCGAATTTCTGGAATCCACGTCTGTCGAACATGTCGAAAAACCTCTTACGCCAACTGACCTTACCGAGTTGGTTCACCGTTTATGCCAAGCAAAGGGCAGGGTCTCAAATGACTGATACCAACATTCGACTTATGGTCTGCGATGACGAAACACACCTGCGTGAGATGGTCGGTGAGTATTTTACCGATCGGGGTTACTTGGTGACAGAAGCAGAAGGCGCTAAAGCTATGCGCAAATCGTTGGCCATCGCACCTGTAGACCTGATTGTTCTGGACGTGAATATGCCCGGGGAGGACGGCTTGACCGCGTTGCGGGAATTAAGGCGTGACTACGATATTCCGGTGATTATGCTTACTGCTGCGTCGGAAGTGATTGACCGCGTGATTGGTTTAGAAATGGGTGCGAATGACTACATTGCCAAGCCAGTTGATCTTCGGGAACTTGAAGCACGCGTAAAGGCCGCATTGCGTGGCTGGGGCATTACACAGGCAGCTAGGACGTTAGAAAAAGCCTCTCCGGGTCGCAGAGGTGTCGTCGCGTTGGGCAATTGCAGGCTTGATATGGACAGTGCGCGCTTGTTTGGTCCCGACGGAAACGAAATGGCAATGACCGCAATGGAGTTTGATTTGTTGCGCGTTTTTGTCGAAAACCGGGGCCGCGTCCTAAATCGAAACCAATTATTGGAACAAGCCCATGATCGGGGGTGGGAGGCGTTTGACCGATCCATCGATCTGCGTATTTCCAGATTGCGACGAAAGATCGAGGCGAACCCAACAAAACCCGAGGTCATTCGCACTGTTCGCGGCGTTGGATACATGTTGGGATAGGCGAATCCGATGGGTCTAACTCAACTTTGAAGCCGTTGGTACAAATGATACAAACGCCGTAATCGGACTGACATTTTGACGTTCTAGCGTCCCTCGATATTGAGTGAGGGAGACCACTTCGAATGTCAAAGAAAACACAACTGGTCACGTTAATCGGCAGCACGTCAATTGCGGCACTGATATCCGCCGGTTCAGGTTTGGCTCAGGTCATCGTTGATCCGGGCGACACACTTATCGTCGGGTCAGGCGAAACTATTAATGACGAGGTCATACTGTTTGATGGTTCAACGCTCCAAGTTGAAAACGGCGGGATAGTCGTAGCTCCTGGCAGCACGATAACAGAGGGTGCCGCTGGCTCGTCAGTCAACGTCGTTAACAACGGTCAGATAACTGCAACTGCGTTCAGGGCGATACTACTGACATCCAGCGCACTTCAAGTCGATAACTCCGGCTTTATTACTGGCCAGGTTTCGGGAATTCAAACAGACACTTTGATATCCCTTCGCAACGATGCTTCCGGGGTCATTCTGGGGTTGGGCAGCGCCGGGGTTGTAGTTGATGACGAAACCGAAACCGTTACCAATGACGGCGTGATACGTGGCGGAAATTTCGGTTTTGCTGGTGTCGGAGCAATTGGCTCGATCCACAACAGTGGCTTGATCTTGGGTGTTGATGCCACTGGCGTACAGGGATTCGCCGAAATCGGTGAGATCTATAATTCCGGCGAAGTAGCTGGCGGAATCTTTGCTATCAGTTCTGATTCAGACGTTGGCAGCATCAACAATCAGGGAATTGTCTCTGGAGGCTTGGATGGGATCGCGATTGCTGGAAATGTTGGGACGCTAGAAAACGATGGTCTTATCGAGGGGCTTAGCCGTGACGGCGTAAGCGTCGGTGGACAGATCGGTCAGTTTCACAATACAGGTCAGATTCTTGCTGACACCGATGCTGTAACTGTCGATGGCGAGATTTCTACATTCAATAACTCCGGGACGATAAGCGGCGGAGTCAATGGCATATTTGCTAATAACAGCATTGTATCATTTACGAATAGCGGCAAGATTTCCGGGGGAACTGGCGAGGGTCTGTTATCCGGAGACGTTAACAGCTTCCACAACACAGGTGTCATTGCCAGTGATAACTCATCAGGTGCGCTGATAGGTTCCGGCAGCATCGGGTCGATCTATAACGCAGGTCGGATCGAGGGCGCAGACCACGGGCTTAGAACCAATGGTAACATTGGTGATTTCCAAAACCACGGCACAATCACTGGCCGAAACGACGCTGGTTTCGAAAACAATATCGTCGTTTCCTCATTCCTGAACACCGGGACAATCTCAAGCGATGAACAGATAGGCGTTGTTTTGAACGACGCAGAAACCTTCATAAACAGCGGCACAATCATCGGCGATTCGATTGCTTTTGAAATCAATAGCAGCAGCGGGACAGATATCTTTCTGCGTCAGGGTTCTAACATCCAGGGCCTGATCGCGATTGAAGACATTGCTGGCACGAGCACACTGAGCACCGATCCCGGAATGAACCTGGATTTGACTTTCTCAATCGATGTGCCCGTTGTCCGCGACACATCGGGCTCACCTTATGTGGTCAGCGGTGATACGATTGTAGTTGTCGATCCTTCCGGCTTCAATGGGACGGATCTTTTTGCCAACGACCTGACCCGCTCTGTCCTGGATGTCGTCAGCTCAACAGGTGCGCGCATTCCCCTGACCACTCAGGAACCCGGGACCGAACGGAATGTGTGGATCTCGGGCTTTGGAGGTCAGAACCAGGTCTCCGGAACCGGCGTGCTGCAGGACAGCTATGGCGGCCTTGTGGGCGGTGTTGATCTGCCTTCTGCCAGTGGCTCGGTGTTTGGTCTGTTTGGTGGTTTCGGAACAGGTGACATATCAGCCGACAACTCGGGCAACACGCTCGACACAGATGCTGTCTTTGCAGGTGGCTACTATCATCGCGACTTTGGGTCGAAGTTCCTTCGCGCCTCAGTAGTTGGGGGTCAATTGAGCTCCAGCGGCAGCAGAGATGTGTTCAACAACCTCGCCACAGGAGGTGTTGAGACCGCGTCATCCGACTATGATGGATACTTTGTGTCGCCGTCTATCGAGCTTGGCGCACGCTTTGACAATCTGTTGGCAAACAAGCCACTGCTGGCCAGCCTGCAGCTGAGCTACCTGCATCTGTCGGAGGACGGCTATACCGAAACCGGTGTTGCGAACCCGGTCGCGGTGGATGACAGCCAAAGCGACTATCTGAATGCCCGGGCGCAGATCACCCTTCCCCACGAAGTCTCCCTCGGGGCCGGTCCAAACGCGCTGCTGGAGTTTACAGCGGGTATCGATGGGCAGTTCGCGATGGGAGATACCTCTCGGAAAGCCTCGGTTCTGGGGTCTGATATCGAGCTGGACCCGATCTATGACGATCAGCTCGTTCGCGGGTTCCTGGGTGGCAGCTTCCGTAAGCAGACTCGAGACGGTCGCGGGCTGTTCTCGATCGGAGCTGATGGGTTCTTCGGTGGCAGCGATGATCGCGAAATCCGGGGAATACTCTCGTTCCAATACGTCTTCTGAGACGTCTCACGGACCTCATCATCTAAAACATTAAAAATGAAAGTAGACCTATGCGTGATAACTATGTTCATCTTGCGTTGATTGGAAGCCTGTTCGCGCTTGCCGCCTGTTCCAGCCCAACGCCAACCCCGATCATCGCTGAGCCAGTTTATAACAAATACGGTGTCCCCGTCGATTGTTCAGGCGAGGCGGCAACAGGTAGCGCCCAGCCCTGCCAACCTCCACAAAGCCAATGTATTGACGCAACCGGTGGGAGCGTACCATGCCTGCCACCTGAACAGGGTTGCGTCGACACCACAGGGACGAGCGTACCCTGCCTGCCGCCTGAAGAGGGATGTGTCGACACCACAGGGACGAGTGTACCATGCACGCCGCCTGAGGAGGAATGTACAACCGCTGCCGGAACAGCCTGCCCGCCGCAGGGTGAAGATCGCGGTGAGGGCAGTTCAACTTCCGGTGGTCGTGATCCTGGACGTGGTGAGGGTAGTTCAACTTCCGACGGTCGCGATCCCGGACGCGGTGACGGGAGCTCGTCAACCGGTGGCCGAGATCCGAGCCGAGGCGGCGGCACTTCAACGGGTGGCGGTCGAGATCCAGCAGGCGGATCAGGAGGGGCCGCGCCCTAAATTGAGGTATCCATCAACGTAGCCGCCCAGCCTTCATTCGATGCATCCCGCGTATAGGCGCAACTGCATCGAAAGGCTGAGCAATCAAGCTCTGCAATCCCTTTCTCCAATCCAATTCCGAGGTGGATCATGACAGCTATAGAGTACCAGTTTCCGGGCGCTGACAAATGTGTCTGGAACAACGATGCGGCTCAATCGAATGAGCTTATTCTCAATGTCGGAAAGAATGCCCAAATCGCACTCGATACGGCAACAAGATCAAGGCTGATTCCGAATGACCACATCCTTATTGTTGGGAATGGTGCGGACCGGGCTATGGACCACCTTGTTCACGATATGGATTTCGACTTTGTCGGAACCTCGCTTATCTCAGGGACTTGCCAGACAATCGATGAAGGCAACACATCAACCAGCCGTGTCTGTGAAGAAAACGGGAGCCTACCGTTTATATCAGACGCGTTTGACGTGGTTCTGTGCACGCAGTTCTTGAGCTCGTTTGAAAGTCCTATCCGTAGGTTTAACGAGTTGTTGCGCGTCACCAAGCCCGGTGGCTCTCTTTGTGTGGCTTTGAATGAACAACCTAACAATCAACTCTCAAATTGGCTCAGTTCATTTAGACATCGGCGGGCCAACTTGTCGCCATCATCTGAGCTCTCCAGCTTTCTGAGCTGTTGTTCTGCTCGGAGAATTGTCCGGCTGCAGAGCTGCGACAAATCACAAGCGTTGCTCATTCGCAAATGATGGACCAAAGGTTCAACAGGTTGAGTTTGCGACACCGTTAAACTCATTGCGAAATCCTCTGAATTGAACAAGAAATCCCCGCCCACCACTCACGGTAAGTCCCTCATGGGCGGGATCGGTGCCGGTGCCATTTGGAGCCTGGTGTTCTGAATAGGAACCGGCACCGCTTTTTACTCGTAAAAGCTGATCCACAACCGTGCGGAACATGATCGAGACAGCTCAGCATCAGTATCAACGCCGCCAGAACGTATCTTTCTCGTATCTATGCAAAGACCGGCATCAACTTTCAAACCTCCTTGGGCCGGACATTGTGAGTTTGTTGAGAGCAAGGGCAGCAATTTGCCCTTGCTTGATCGGCTGCTCAAAACGGGAACCGATGGTGCGAGGGAGGCGGATGCTCAACCTCCGGCGGAAGGCCGACGTCCCTCCTCAGATGAGCCGGCAACTCGGCACTTTTGCGCAGAATAGGCCGTTCCAAGCTGGGTCGCCGGGCGAAGATAGCTGCCAGCCGCAGAAAGAGGCCCCACGACCGGCTGGTTGGAATGTAAAGTGATAAGCTTGGCATTGTTCTCTCCATGAATTGATGGAAAGCCGCCACATGAGGAAAACACAAAAAAGGCCGCTCATGAGGCGGCCTTCAGATCGGAAACCTGTCAGACCGCTTTAACGGGCTACTGCGCCTACCGCGCGAAGCATTGAGGTCTGACAATTCAGCATATCTGATATCTCCTGTATCAGGGTTTCCGGTTCCGAAATTTACCAGATAGATTGCTTCGGTTCAACAACCCAAACATGTATTGGTCGAAATTCGCGAGATTGCGAGCTCCCGCCCATTTGTAGCAAACCAGCACTTTGTCCTGACTGGCTCAATGTTCAATGCCTGGATGCGGGGATTCCGTCTGCCGCGCCACCTCTGAGGTCCGCTCAGAGTCCAAAGTAACTACTGCTGCGGTTCGCACGAATTTCGGCTGTCGCTAAACGAATTCAAAATTGCGGCCTTACGAAGAAGGGTTGTTTGTCGTGCAGTGCGCACATATGTTAATCACATTAACATGGAGCAAGAGCCGATGGTAAAATTATTCCTCAGCAACATCCTTGTGTTAACTCTTTTGGCGTTTCCCAGAATTCTTGCGGCTCAATCTGCCCCAGAGGGTGCAGAGAATATCATCGAAGTTGATGTACCCGCCCCATCGCTCGCGGGCAACTTGCTCGGAACGCCGAGCGTTCAATCCGTAGCTATCTATCTCCCACCCAGTTACAGCAATCAGCCGGATCATCGTTTTCCGGTGATGTATCTTCTCCATGGTATTTTCGACGATTACGGAGTGTGGGTTGAGAATTTCGAGGTTCCGGCGCTCCTGGATAGAATGATCTCGAACGGAGAGTTACCTGAAATGATCGTCGTAATGCCTAACGGCGGCAACAAATATGGGGGAGGCTACTATCGGAACTCATCGGTAAGTGGAAACTGGGCGGACTATATCGCGGATGATCTCGTTAAATACGTCGATGAGAATTGGCGAACACTTAGCCATCCTGGAAGCCGCGCCGTCGTTGGCCATTCAATGGGTGGCTACGGCGCACTCAACCTGGCGATGACTCGACCGGGGGTTTTTTCGGTTATCTGGGCACTTAGTCCCTGCTGCTTAACACCTAAACAAGACCTCAGTTTCGGGAACGACGCGTGGAGACGGGCTTCTGAAATCGAGAAGCCGGGCGACATCGAAAACCTCTTGGATGAACGGGATTTCTACCCGATTGCAATTTTGGGCATCGTCACTGCATTCAGTCCTGATCCGAATGCAGAGCCTATTTTTGGGGGCTTCCCATTTGAAATCATTCAAGGTGAGATTGTTCTCAATGGCGAATCTTTCGATGCCTATGTTGATGAGTTCCCGGTCCGGCAAGTGCGTGACGCACGCGAGGCACTCCGTGACCTCCGAGGGCTTGGGATGGGCGTTGGTCTGGGAGATCAGTTCTTGCACATCCCGACAGGAACACTGGAATTCTCTCAGCGTCTAGGCGCAGAACGTATTCCACACCAATTGGATGTTTATGCAGGTGATCACCGTCAACTAATCGCTAGCCGCCTGGAACAGATTGTCTTTCCTTGGGTGGTCGAGCGACTGGTATTTTCGGAGTAATTTTTTGACTGCGGCATCTAGCTAAGGTGTCGTTAGATCCACCGACGCGGTCATCTTACTTTCAGCAGCACTCTGCACCACGAGAGCTAGCTAGCTTGCCACTAGAGAAAGCCTTGTTCGACGGCCCAAATGCAGCATCTTTACCGGTTGATCAACGGAAGGAATGCGCCGTCAAATCATGCGCTGTCGGTCGCGCTTGCGCTGGTTGCAGGCGCTGTGACGACACAGGACCCGGCTTATGCAAGTTACACGCGCATAGCGCTTACTATATGGCGCAATCTCCGCTGCACTGGCTGTCGCATTGCTGGACGCGCTAACCGGGTGGGTAAATCCGAGACAACCAACAAGTCAGAGTTACCGATCATCAAAAACCTGAACGGCTGCTGGTTTGAAGTGCCGAAGATCATTTTTGTTGTCCCATTCTCATCCAACGATCAACAAGTAGAGTGAAAACTCCATCTCGGAAATTGCGAAGCCTACTTTTGAAGATCAGCTTATCGCTGCTATCAACAAAATACCCATATCGCAGAGAAGGCCCGCACCGAGCCCTATTTCGCCGGATGCTGCAACCTGCGGGGACGGACGCTTTTGGGATGGTCCAAACAAAGACTACTGACATACAGCTGGCAGCAGCGTCACAGTACAATCCAATGCCAATAGTCGAAAGTGGAGAGAGTGCATCGTTCACGGCAAATGACGGGGATCGCCCTGGTGGCGCTCTCAGCGGTCATCTTTAGTGTCTCTGGCGTCCTGACGAAGGTGATCGAGTCAGATGGATGGACTATTGCTTGCTGGCGTGGGCTGATAGGAGGGCTGGCCGTCATTGCTTATGTCGAATTCCGCCGAGGGAGTACACCGCGAGATCAAGCGTTTCGATTGGGTCTGCGAGGTTGGATACTGGCGAGCGTCGGCAGTGCAGCAAGCATCGCGTTTATCTACGCTTTCAAGCTTACATACGTGGCAAACGTTGCCGTGATTTACGCCACAGCCCCGTTTTTTGCTGCGGGTTTGGGATGGATAGCTATGCGAGAAGTCGCTAAGGGCCGCACCTTGGTTGCGGGAGCTCTTTCGTTGCTTGGTGTTGCGATCATTGTGTCTGGCGGCCTGGGTATTGGAAAGCTGGAAGGCGACCTGCTAGCCGTTGCCATGACTTTGGGAAACGCCGCCTATATCGTTCTAATACGCAAGTATGCAGATGTGCCTGTCGTGTGGGCAGGAGGAGCATCGGCCTTGCAACTCTTCGTTGTTGGTGTGCTGATCGGGACACCTTTTGAGGTCTCGATGCAAGATGCAGCGCTGCTCGTCTTGTTTGGAATAACTTTCGCTGGCGCAGTCATCCTTTGGACAGAAGGCACACGGCTTATCCCTTCAGCACAATCTGCCCTTCTGGGTACTATCGAAATACCCTGCGCGACACTGCTCGCATGGGTCATATTGAATGAGTTTCCGCCTTTGGCTGCCGTGCTTGGTGGGTCAGTAATCATGTTGGCGGTTCTCTGGCACGCAGTGATAGATTACCGGCAGGAAAAGCACGAGACCTTTCAATAGCAGATCTTGCCCGTCATCGAATGAACTGGAACACGAGCGTTAGGCGCTTTCTGAAATCAAGGTGCGGTGACCGTTTTAAATTTGACCGCCCATTCATGAATTGGATCAATAACGGCGAGCCCAAGACGATGGGCGATGTCGCCGACGAGCGGCTGCGACGGAATTCCTAGAACAACTTTTAGTCGAAATTAATTGTCAGAATGCAATCTGAACTTTAGGATTCAGTGTTCTTAGTCACCAATAAAACGAGGATCCTATGAAGCTCAAATACTCGGCGGCCACCCTGGTTTTACTTGCGGCCTGTGATGTTCCCGCTCCAACAACTGAAGAAGCAAAGCAGCAAGAGCAAACACAACAACAGCTTCAAGAGCTTCAGCAGCAGGGGCAGGACGATTTGTATCGACAACAATTAGAACTTGAATGTTTCGATGGGGATAAAAAGGCCTGCGACAATCAACAGAAGCTCCAGGAAATCGATGCGGCGGGTGATGCGCTGGAAGGGGTGGCCGAAGCTGCTAACGCGGGTGGTTAAACCACTAGCCGTGTTCACAATCCTATTAGCTGAAAGTGCTTAACCGGATGTCCGCTTGTAATACACGTCTTGCTCGTCCTCATGTGTGCGTTGGAACCCCAGTCTTTCCAAAAGCGCCTGTGAACGAATGTTTCGAACCTCTGTATCAGCGATGATCTCAGATACCGATGTCAACGTCTCGATCTCAGCCAAAGTCAATTTGCAGGCAGTATGTGCAACTGACTGCCCCCAGACGCTTGGAGACAACGCATAAGCAAGGCTTGCTGTGCCATCGTCTCTGATGGTGGCCTGCGTATATCCAACGACAATCTCATTCTCAAACACCGTCCAGTTCATCCACACTTCGCCGCTTGAAGCTGGCGTACCGACAAGAAGCCGTTCAATTCGTTGACGAACTGCTTGGATTGAGGCTGGTGTTTTGTCGTCCAAGAATTCGTAGATGCGCCTATCTTGAAGAGCCAAATACAGCCCTTCTGCATGAGCGATCTTCTGAGGTTCAATTCTGATTACCATAGACTTCTGCATACGATACGACGCCAAGGACAGCCAGCCTCAGACGTTGCCGACTCGACAGTTCCACAAGTTGCCACTCATCCAATGAACTTGGCTGTGTAACCCGCATCACTGACCATCCCTACAGAAGCGGCCATGTTGGGTACATTAATGAGTAAGCGTTGGTGCATTTGAGAACGCTAGATTTTAACTACCCTCCCCAATGATGGGGCGCGTCTGTGGTGGGTGCGCCCCATTTTTTCTTTGCCAAACACCACATGTAGATTGCCAGATTTAACGTTTCCGCCTCTAGAACGTCGCTTAGGTGTCAAAATTCACTATGCTTGAGCAAGTAAGCTGCTTGGGTGTAGAGAACGTGTACCCATGTGAGGTCCAGATGAAGTATGTGCCCGCCACCACTCAATCTGCTGTTGTCCATGCCTACAAGCTGACTGAATACGATGCGGAAAGGAGCATGGCGATGTGGGCAGGCAGTCACCTAATGGCCCTTCACGACAAACGCTCAGAGCTTTTGCAGCAACACGCCGACATCTGGGCCGAAAAGCTCGAGCCCCGAGCACCACTTTCTGAGCAGAAGAGATGAAACAGCGCTCCCCAGAAAGTATAAGCGAGGCGTCGGAATATCTGAAAGCCTTCACTCTCGATCGCCGCTTGCAAATCCTTTACCTACTCGCCGATGGTGAGAAATCTGTCGGGGAACTGATTGACGATTTGTCGGTGCATCAGGCAGCGGTTTCCCAGAATATCTCTCGTTTGCGGCTCGAAGGCCTGGTAGAGGCGAGGCGTGAAGGTCGTCTCATCTACTATAAAATCTGCGACGAGCGGGTACGCCAAGTTCTCAATTTACTGGATAAGCTGTTTTTCCAAGACCAGAAAAGCAAATAACCAAATAACCAAGTTACCTCGGAGACTCGCCCGGCCCGATTTGGGTCGGGTTCATTATCCTAAATTTGACCAAGCCTATCGATACCCTTGAGAGGGGAAGGTGGTTTTGTCCGATTCCGAATGCTCTTGGTCCGCGCGTACCAAAGCTCTTTTCGCTTGGCTAGGTGTTCAGCGATTGCAACGACGTCAGCTCCGACCGCCTCCGTCGCATTGAAATAAGAACAGAAGTTCATAACTCGATGCAATGATAGTTCTCATTGTACTTTCCATCCTAAGCGGCATCGTCTGCGCCAATATCGCCAACAGCAAAGGTTTAAGCGTCGGACTGCACGCGGCCTTTGGCGTAGTGTTGGGTCCAATAGGGGTGGTTATCACCCTGATGTGCAGCAGAGCCAAACGCGGCCAAGTCTAAGCTGAAATTGCCCGGTCTGGCCTGAAGGCAGGCGGCCCAGGGAAGATCGGGCCGCCATTCTCAACAAGCAGGTCAGCCGTTATCTGGCGGCAGTATTCCCGCTTCTTGCGCAATCTGAATTTCATCCTGATCCAGAGAACCATCTCCATTGGCGTCCATTACTGTAAAGGTATCGGCATCAACGTTCGGCGCAACAACTTGCACCTCTTCAATGGTCAAAACGCCATCTCCATTGGCGTCCGCTGATTGCGCTGCGGCCAGTGTGGGCAGTCCAAACGCGACAGTTGCAACTGCGGCGACATATTTAGGTTTCATTGCTTTGGCTCCTAAGTAAGAGTTGAGTGATTGTGTCCGGACAGGCACCAGAAACACCCAGACGCACCGGATTTCACCCGCAATGAGTGTGTAGGTCGACTTTGCGCCAATCTCCGCGTGTTTGTGAGAGTCGCACCCGCAAACACCTGCTCGGCAAAAATCCCCCATTGCGACTAGGCGGTTAGCACCCGAGCCGAGGTAGGCCACACGGCAAGGCTCTGCTCAGAATCCACAGACTCGAAATGCGGATCCGGGAGTGCCTTGAAGAGTGTTTGGCGGTCACTAGAGCACGAACCGAATAAATGTGCCTGACGGGCATAATTGGGGCCTCTGCGGCGTCTGTTGATGACATCAGCATCACTGAGTCGAGTACGCAGCTATTTCTTGCAGCGCATCAGTGAAGCGCCATGACCATCTCAACCTCACCACCAACAATCCTACCGGTCGGGCTAAAGCCGCACCGCTCATAGAGAGGCAGAGCGCCACCTGGTTCATCAACAACGCTGATAACCAGATTTGCGCGACCCTTCTCCATAGCCAGTGCCCTTGCAAAATCTAATGCAGAACGACCATGGCCTTTACCCTGATGCGCATGATCAACCATCAACCGCCAGATGTAGATGCCGTCAGGGTCGTCATCTTCGTCCAGATCCGCATCGGGATGAGACATGTCCACGATTGCCAACAACCCGATTGGGGTTTCATCTTCCCAAATGCCATAAATCTCGGACCCATTCTCGAAGAGTGACTGAGCCATGGTCATGAGGTTTGATGCAACAAATGTAGACTGGTCGTCGCGCACTTGCAGCGCTGCCAAAGGACGGAGAGTTTCCTGCGTTAGAGGGCGAAAATCAGGCATGACAGACTGATATCAGAGAGGTAGGGAACAAAAAAAGCTCCAATGCCGATTGGTTCAGCTCAAACACCATTTCTGTGCTGCCTTCTTTCAGCAACCTTCCACGCAATATTTGACGCTCATCCACATACTGTAGTCTTCTTCATGTCGGTTTGCGATGCGCTGGCAAATGACGGCAATGGGGCGTCCTCAGAAAACCATTGGGCCACAAGTTCTGCTGACACAGAGTTGCATCCGACAACGGCAAAGAACCCATTTTGATCACCAGACCGAGCGCAGCAAAAGACTTCTGTTCTGAAGTTTTTGTTTACCGATCAATCCGGGCTATAGCGAGACCGGTGCCCGACCCAAAGTAAAGAACACCTGTTAATTTGTGACGCAACCGTCCGAGCCTAGCTATCACTGGCCGCGCCATTTGCGCAGACGCGGCCCACACAAGATCACCAAGCATGATTACGGCTAAATAGATCACGGCGGTAACAAGCAAGGCAGAAATCCCTGATCCAGCAACCACAAACTGCGGCAGGAATGCCGCGTTGAATATCAACGTCTTTGGATTGATCGTGGCGAGTAAGAGCCCTTGCCAAAAGAGTACTGTCAGGGACTCACGGCTGGCATCTTGTGTTGTCAGATCCTCTAAGCCCTGACGCCATGCGGTCACGCCGAGATAGACCAGATAGGCCACTCCGATCCATTTAAGCCAAAGAAAAGCGGAAGCTGCAAATTCGAGGAGCGCGGCCAAGCCAACGACGACGATAACAAGTTGCAACGCCACGCCGATAGTCGTGCCGAGCACCGTCATCGCGCCAAAGCGAAACCCGTATGCCAGCGTGTTTGCAACGATCAATGCTACGTTCGGCCCGGGAATGACGACCAACAGAGAGGTAGCACCAATTAGCGCGAGTATCAGACCTAGTTCCATCGAAAACTCCTTTCCGAGAATAGCTTAAGCCGTCATTGGTCAAAAGCCAGCTTCATCCCGTCAAGCGTGGCTCCGAAGGGTTGGGTCGGGCTGGTGTCAACAAAGATCTGATCGATCAAACGAATGATAGAACCGCTAAGAGCTAGGGTTTCTTTGGTAGCATGAGATTATCCTAAGGTATCTACTCTTTTCCCATGAACCCAAGCGCGCCCTCGTTGTTCAGGATATCGACTGCAGTGTTCAATGCTTCCTGGTCGGACCCGAATTTGTCGTCCCAGACATAGCTGGCGTCCTCCACGTCAATCACTTCCAAAGTCCAGAGGTCCTGGTTCTCCAGGCGGTAGATTTCAATTTCAAAGCGATATCCATCGACAAGCACAGACTTACACTTGTCCGAAATTATCAGTTTTGGTTCGTCGAGATTCATGACAATGCCGCTTCAAGCTGGTGAACACCAACATTCTCATATCAGCAGATTCCGTGGCTTGGCCAGCATCTGATGGGAGGAAGTGCGACGCACCAAACTCATACCCCCTCAAGAAAATCTATAAACCCCCAGGCACGCCGCATTGACTAATTACCGAGTCGGACCGACTGATACAACATAACAATTATTTCGGCGCTGAAATGAATCTACCCGCCTGCGGGAAAAACCCAATTTCGTACGAGTTTTATCATTTGACATTCAGCTTTCTTCGACGACCAGTGCAGCAGGCATAACCGTTCTCTGACCAGCCTCAGAACTTTGCACCAGCGGTTCATCCCTTATAAACCGGATTACTAATGATTACCCATTTCGCGATGTCCTATCCCAGACTTTCGCCTCTCAGGTGGAATCTGCCAAACAAATGAATGCTTGAGAAACGCAACTCTTGAGGCATTTGGAAGGTGTTCATGGAGCGCCTATCGTTTTAGGGTCGCCAACATCACACCTAGAGGATTTCAAAGTGGCAAACTCAATAGTCGAAGTAGATTTGACAATTGAAGGCAATCTAAACTCAAGTGAAGGTGACGTCGAAGTCAAAGGCCAAGTGGTTGGGGACATCAGCGCTGATACAATCACTGTTCAGGTTGTCGGGTCGGTTGACGGTGCACTGTCGGCAAAAAAGATCGTTATGGAAGGCAAGCATCAAGGCCGTCTGAAATGTGATGATCTAAAGATTGCGTCGAGCGCACAGATTCAGGCTGATGTAGAGGCCCGCACTATGGCAACTGAAAGCGGTGCCAGGGTTGTGGGTAAAGTCAACATTGCGGGCGGGCAATAGGGCAGGCACGCCAGCGACCAGGATCATAGCTACATTTCTGACAAGTTCGATTGCCTTGTTCTGAATGAAACCTGAATTGTTCGATGCGTATACGCCGGGTTCGTCAACACCGATCCTGCGAATATTCCGGAGCGGTTGAGATCGTGCAACTGATGGCAAGTTGTATGATTGTTGGCAAAACGCAGGGTGAAGCCAACGTCGCTTCACATCACAGATATGAATCACTTCCAGAAAATAGATTGACCAATGTCATTGGACAGGCTGACGACCCTGAACGATACTGGTGCCATGGCGCTGACAGCAACCAAGCCTGTCCATCTGGTCCATGAAGACCCGGACGTCAACATGGCGCGGTTCTATGGAATAGAGTTGCAACCGACGCTGTTTGGGGATGTGTCCGTGTTTCGCACCTGGGGACGTATTGGTACAAACGGGCAAGCCATGATGGTGACATACGATGACGAAGTCCAGGCTGCTGACGCGCTCCATAAACTTGAAAGACAAAAACGTCGCAGAGGCTATGTTCCGGTCGGAGCATAGGCGCTTGATCCGATGGTTGGATGATGCGATCTGTTCGATGGAATGGTAGGCAACGAGGCATATGTGAAAGCACCGCATCGGAGGTTCTTCCAACATCGCAAGACAACGCCAAAGACGCCAAACCAGCGTGATATTGTTCAGGGCTTGTTGCTATCGATCCAGCGGGACATCAGGGAGCGATCCCGAAAGCATTCGTCTGGAACAGCGCGACGCTTGATCCGCGCGATGCGCTCTGCGAAAGCCACCTGTTTGGAACTCGGCCGGGAATCGCGTACGCGTGGCGTTGAGCGTTGCGTGTCAATCCACTGACTCAAAGCGCGCCGATCCTGCTGGATTTCCCATGGTAGAATTATGTTTTGCTGCTCCGCGATCTTACGTGCGTAGGCAAGTTGTTTGGCTGTGGCTGGCAGTGCAGTCTGTGTCTCTGAAATGGCAGTTTCGGACATCTGCTTTCCCCATTAATCGTATAGTTAATTATAGAACAAAAGGGGGTCTAAAGCAATTATATTGTGCTATGTGAAACTCGAAACACTACATATAGTATATATTGGACAATTCTGGATTGGAAGCAATACAGAGCCTACAACAGTTGACGGCGTCAGATTGGTATTCCCCCGTCAATTGCGGGCTGGGGCACTGTGCACAGGCGCATCAGCCGGACGGGTATTTTTTGTTGGACCAGTTTCTGACGGGGTAACTGTTCATGGAAGATCCCGTGCGCGACAGCTTTTTGTGATTTTCGCAATGCCTCTTTAGTTTTGACTAACACTCTTGAAAGCAGGCTTTCTAATGTTGACCGATGGACGACTGCAATAGACCGCTTTGAACTTCACAGGCGGAAATGCACCTAAATGGGCACTTGGCGACCAAGATGTCCAATACGGTAATGTCACCAAGTCACTTCAGAATTGTAGTCGGATTAAGCCGATTTATTCTGTGCCTTTTTGCCTGTCTTAGTTGGCCGCTCCCCATGTTGTCCACCAGTGCCGTTGAGCGTTTGATGCCAAGCAAGCTTCTTGACAGGGTTTGCACCCGGGCGCCTTACCTTGGGCTTTTTAGATTTAGGCATTGGGTGTCCTCTCTTGGTTTCAGGCAGGCTTATTCGTTTTGAGATCGGATTGATACCACCCACTTCAGGAGAGTAGAATCCGGTGGGGAAGTTGAATGCCTGCCTTTGGTCGAGCTGGCATATACCGTCACATGTCTTCCAAGTGGTGGGGAACACGGGCCCATTCGGGAGCATCTTCTACAAACACCCTTTTCGTTGGGCTAAACTTATTTGGCTCATCCAATGTCCCAGCTGCAATGCTGGTCAGCCCAAAGGACGTCACGCCCCACAAATTTGACCCGCAGGTACCGCAAAAATTCTTGATGACCGGGCGACCTTCTTTTGAGACTTTTTCAAAAGTCAGAGGTTTGCCGTTCAGCAGCTGCAAATCCTCGGAATTGATCATGTACCCGGCATAGCCATCAGTGCCGGTCATCGATAAGCAATCACTACAGAAACACATGAGTTGAATCACTGGTTCGCCAATAATCCGATATCGAATTTCACCGCAATAGCATCCACCTTCAATCGGCTGCGTCACGATCCTTCCTTCCGTCTATTCCATATTAGTGGACATGTTAAAATCGTATCTACCCTGACCAATGGTTACAACGGGTTCAGAAGACGAATGTGGATCGGTACAAAATGCGTCTCGCTATTTTGAGTGCCCCGGGACAAGCATCTGACAGACGAAACTAATGCTCAATCCAATCACGGTTCTGAATCTATGGATGAAAACTGATCTCGCAAAGTCATTGGACAGAAAGTTTGTAGCAAGGGATAGTGGTGGCATGGAGCTGACGGCAACCACACATGTCCACCTTGTTCACGTAGACCCTGACCTCAACATGGCGCGGTTCTATGGAATAGAGTTGCAGCCAACGCTGTTTGGGGAAGTGTCCGTCCTTCGTGCCTGGGGACGAATTGGCACAAACGGACAAGCCATGATGGTGACGTACGAAGACGAAGTCGAGGCTGCCGAGGCGCTCCAAAAACTCGAAAAGCAAAAGCGCCGTCGAGGGTATGTTCCGGTCAGTGACTAAAACCGACTAGCAGCAGTAGTAGACCTCCAATCTCACAAACCGATTGAGCGATCTATTCTTTGGCCACCCGTCCAGAATGGACATGATCACCAAGATTTTCCAGCTCGTCCTGACAGGCTTCGGAAATACCCTCTGGTAAATTGTAGGCGTCAATATCGGCTTCAATTTTTCTAAGATCAACTTCCAGTCCCATGGATTGGAAATTATCGACTTCGCGAAGGCGGTAAATCAAACGTTCAATGAGCAAACGGTGGGCAAGCATTCGGCCCAGCAATTCGCGAATTAGTGGCTCTTGCATGCATCAGTTCTCCTCAATCCGCGCAGTAGGCACGATCGGAATTCCGGGGTCAATCACGGACCTTAACGTGTGAGTGGACCTGCGGAGATCGGCGCCCGTCGTTTAGTTCGTAACGGGAAAGCGGGATGTGACCTTACTCCCCGGCAATTCCCGAGCCAGTTGGCTCGTGACCGGGCTCTAGGTTCCAGCCGACATATCGGCTTCCACCCAGAACACCCCAGCATGATCTCCCTGACGCAGTAGCCCCTGGACCGTCTCTTGCGAGCCGGGGCAGGGGCTTAGGGTCATGGTCGGTCCATGTTGGGATGATCTGCCCATTCGGGTGACGATCCCTTTTGCGCTCCCGCAGGATCGAAGATCCTTTTCCTTTTTTTGTTGGTCAGGCGGGATTTGGACAAGCCAAACGCCACCCGATGTCAGGGGGAAGGCGCGGCCTCCCCCCTCGGACAAGACAAATAGACAAGACCGTGTCCTCGCGCGTTGCGCTGCGGGCCGCACCACTCTTGTCGATTTGCCCTGTCTCGCCCCTCTCCGCGTTCGCCACGGGGCAGGTTTTAGAGACGACGCCCTTTCAGGGCTCGGCTCAAAACCAGCACCAAAAGGGATCAGCCCCGGAGGTCGCATCACAAAGGAGACGGTTTTGAACAGTGAAGCAACAAAAGACATCGAAAATGACACCAGCCTTCAGGCGGCAGAGATCGCAGCCCAGAATGACCTGTTTCGGAAAGCCCTGATCGATCCGAACGCGGCGATTGAGATGCAGTCCAAAGGCATTCAGGGTCAGGTTTTTGTGACGCCCGGCGTGTCGGGCGAAGGGGTGGAGTTTCAGACCGCGGCATTGGCTGCAGTGGCATCACATGACCAGTTCGACGAGGGCAATGACCCCTATGGCGATCACACATTCGGAACGGTGACAATCAGCGGCCAGAAGCTGTTCTGGAAAATCGATCTGTATGACACGGATTACAAATACGGCTCCGACCGCCTGTTTGATCCCGCAGTGACGCGTCGCGTCCTGACCATCATGTGCCCCAGCGAATATTGATTTCCACCACAGATCGGAAAGGGGGTGATCACCATGAGCAATGAAATCTTGCAGCAGCGTATCGCAGAAGCGTGGGCGCTAATCAGGAAGGGCGATGACTTCGACATCGGACGCCGCTTCCTGATCCAAAACGCAGCCGTTTAAGCGGCCTCGCTCTACCCCCACGAGGGGTAGGGCACCTTTAACACGAAGCGAAACACTCAAACAAGGATTTGCCCCATGAGCAAAGTTGAAACATTCACCGCACCGGAAACCATCGAAACCATCCCGCTGTCCGAACTCTACCTGTCCGATCTGAACCCACGACAGGAGGTTGGTGAGGACGGCATTGCCCTCTTGGCCGATAGTCTGGTCATGTGCGGACTGATCCAGAACCTTAGCGGCCTGCGCGATGCGGATGGCAAAGTCGCCATCGTTGCCGGTGGTCGCCGCTTTCGGGCTTTGAACATCGCTGTGACCGAGCGGGCCGATCTGGCACAGGTCCCCGTGAAAGTCACAGACAACCCCTTTGTGGCCGAACAATGGGCCAATGCGGAAAACACCGCCCGCGAGGAACTGGAACCGGTGGACGAGGTCCGCGCCTATGGCAAGATGGCTGCGAAATCTTTGTCTGTTGCCAAGATCAGCAATGCGTTTGGCGTGACCGAGGCACATGTGCGCCGCCGCCTCGCATTGGCTAGTTTGCCTACCGCCGTACTGGACGCGCTCAAGGCGGGTGAAATTAGCATGGGGCTGGCTAAGGCCATGACCGTCAGCACCGAGGATGAGAAAATTCTGGAAGTGCTGGAACAGGCCAAGGAGCGCCGGTGGTTCAGTGAACATGATGTCAAACAGGCTCTGACGTCCGAAGCTGTCCGCAGCACCAACCGCAAGGCCGTGTTTGTGGGCCAAGAGGCTTATGTTGAAGCGGGTGGCGCCGTCACCGCTGATCTCTTTGCCGATGAGGTCCTGTTCAATGAAGGCGCGCTACTGGATCACCTGTTTGCTGAGAAACTGACGGCTGAAGCAGAAAAGCTGCGCGAAGCAGAAGGCTGGGACTGGGTGGACAAATGTGATGAGAGCTACATCCCCTATGGGTTCACAGGCACAGAAGGCATGCACCGCCTGGACATGGTGAGCCGGGAGTTCACCGAAGAACAGTCTGAGCGGTATGACGAACTAGCCGAACTCTATGATGCTGAGACTCTGGCCGCGGATGGCGAAAAGGAGCTGGCCGCGCTCGAGGACTATGCGGCACCCTTCTATTCCGACGATCAGCGCAAGCTGTCCGGCGTATTCCTCTATGTGAGCAACACTGGCGAGATCAAAACAACATCGGCCTATGTCGCGGCAGAACATATGCAGGCTGCCATTGAGGCGGGTGTACTGGCCCCGGTCAAAGAGCCGGAGATCAAAGAAGCACCTAAACCGGCCTATTCGCAGAAGTTCATCGACGATATGGTGGCGATCCGGCTGGCAGCGGTTCAATCGGCCCTGCTGGACAAGCCGGACTATGTATTGAGCCTGTTCGCTTTCTTCGCAACCCCGGCATCTGGTCTGACCAGCAACCTGTTCGGGTTCGGCTATGGCTGCGCTGAGCGGAACACGCCGGAGATCGACGATTTGTTCAGTCTTGATCCGCGCCTTGGTGGGGAGCGGGACGAGGCGGCAGATGCAGCGTACGACCAGTTCCAAGAGATGGCGTCACAAGGCAGCGTTGAGGCGTTCAAAGCGTTTCGCGAATTGGGCAAGAAGACCCGCAACGGGGAGATCACAGGTTTTCTGGCCCGGCGGTTCCTGACCCAGCGCCCGGAGTTCATGGCAGAGATCGAAGCTGAGATTGGAGCAGACATGCGCGCGATCTGGACCCCGTCGGCCGAGAATTGCTTCAAACGGTTGAAAGGTTGGCAACTGGATGATCTCTACAAAGACCTGCTGGACCTGAATGGTGACACCGACATGTTCAAAGCCTTTGCAAAATCCAAGAAAGGCGCGAAGAACGAAGCGATGCACAAGCTGTTCAATGACAAAGAACATCAGGCGGCACTGGGTGTGACCGAGGCGCAGAAAACCCGGATCGATGCCTGGGTGCCGGATTGCTTCTGAAACAATCAGGTAGGGCGCTTTGCGCCCTACCTTCTAACGGCGTTGTTCTCCGTTAATTCAATGCTTTACGTAGCTTTCACTTGAAAGGATGTAGCTTGTAGGCTACATTTAGGTATGATAGAAATTCGTAAGACGGCCCTGTTCGACAAATGGCTCAAGGGTTTGAAGGACCAAAGGGCGAAAGCCAGGATTTTGGTTCGCATCACGCGGTTGAGCCTGGGCAATCCCGGTGACGTGAAGCCGGTTGGTGAAGGTGTGAGTGAACTGCGTATCTCGGAAGGTAAGGGGTATCGCGTTTACTACGTATCGCGCGGTGATGTTTTGATCATTTTGCTCTGCGGGGGAGACAAGTCATCCCAGCAATCGGACATCAAAACCGCCAAAGCGATGGCAAAAGAGTTGGAGTGAAAAACATGGGTGTCAAAACAACGAAGTTTGAAGCGGCTGACTATCTGGACAGCCCCGAAGCCATTCAAGCCTATCTTGAAGCGGCTTTTGAAACCAGTGACACGGCCCTGATCGCATCAGCTCTTGGCGATGTTGCCAAGGCCAAAGGTATGTCGAGCGTAGCCGACAAATCCGGCCTGTCTCGGGAAAGCCTCTATCGCGCACTTAGCGAAAACGGCAATCCCGAATTTGGCACCATCCTCAAAGTGCTGAGTGCTGTGGGTGTTACGCTCACCCCTAAAATGCACGTGAGTTAACCGTTTTAGAAGGCAACCCGCCATGTCTACCGATGCAGCTTCTTCAACAGCCGAAAAAACCATTCGCCGCGTTTGGAAATCCGCGCAGATGTTTGTCGGGTTTCATACGGACCAGAAGGGCAAACCGCGCGCGCAGCCGAAGCTCTGGCCGCCGAAGAACGGCAGCGCGTCGATCCATAGTGACCCAGACGCGCAGGAGGCGATTGTTGTCGTCAAAGCCGCTGATGCAGTGGCCGCGCAGGACGTGCAGATCAAGCTGCATCCTAACCGTATTGTTGTGCGCCGCGATGCAGATATGTGGTGGCAGGGTGTGGCCGTGGATGAGCATTGTGTGACGGTCCGAATGGCCGACAACACGATCATCGAGATCCGGCATGACGGGTCAGTGAAACGCCGCTCAGAAGAAGACGAAACCCATGTTGAAGCCGATGGCAGCATCTTCAAGTTCACCGAGTTTGCTGAGGCGCATATGACAGGGGACGGGGTGGAAATGACCCGGCGCACCGAGGACCGCATTGCCACGATCATGGCTGACGGTGTTGTCGATCGTGCGCGCAAGCGCTAGCCTGTCTTCAATACCTAGAGACTTTCCTTCGGTTAAACTTGTGGCCCGCTTCGGTGGGCCTCTTTCTTGCGTGCAGGGCTGTTAGCAGAGGCTTGCCGAGGCCGCCTCATTTTCCTCCAAAGGTCGTCTCAAACCCATATTGACTGTTGGTGCCAACCTGGCCAATGTCGCACGTTCCCATTGGCGCATCTGCCTCAGCGCACATAGGTCGGAGCCGACCCAAATCCAGAAGGAAACGCAAGCGATATGACTGACGACTGGAACTACTACGCCGATGGTTGGGACGACAATAGCGACGTCAGATATTACGCCGGTTGCGCTTTTGCCTCGCTTGACGCGCACCTGGACCTTTGTGGAAAGAACTGGAAATCAAAACGCGTGCTCGACTTTGGATGTGGCACCGGATTGCTGGCGGAGAGAATTGCGCCGCATGTGGCGGAAGTTGTCGCCGTCGATACCTCGGAGAATATGATTGCGGTCCTGAATGCCAAGAACCTGCCCAATGTCAGGGCCGTTCACGGAGACATTCTGGCTAGAGATGTTCGGGAGGTGGAGACCGGCTTTTCAGGTTTCGATTTGATCTGCGCCTCATCCGTTTGTGCCTTTCTTCCGGATTACAGTGGAGCCGTGGCGGTGCTGGCGGGTCTGCTCAACAAGGGTGGGCAGTTCGTACAGTGGGATTGGCAAGCGTCAGATGATGACGGCTTTGGATTGACGATCCATCAAATGAAGACCGCGCTTGACGCGGCACGGCTTGGCTCAATTCGGGTAGAACAGGTATTCGAGATTAATTCTGATGCGCAGACAATGCCCGTTTTGATGGGAGCGGGGATTCGAAGTACGGAATGAATTTGAGTGTGGATGCGGGAGCATCCAGTGCGTACGCTTAACCGACCATTGATATTGCTCAAGTGCGTTCAAGACTTTCGGATGAACAGGTACCCTTTCCTTGAAAGCTCCGTGCTCCAGTTCGCCCGATGAGCCTGGATCGGGCAATCCTGCTTCTGGCAGCGAAGCTCATGTCTGAGTGGTGGCGGCAGTTATTTGGTCTGATATCGCCGGTTCATATTGAGTCCGGCTGATTACCTGATCCACGCAAGCGCGGATCAGGGCCGGACCGTCCGGTCTTTGGCTTCCGCCAATTGGAAAGGGCGGCTTGCACCGCTAGTGGTCCTCCATCCTTCAACACCAGGGTCGTACCGGCCTAGAAAGGCCACCCCAACTCGGAACTGAGCACGCAGCCTGTGTCGGACCGAGGTGATGTTGCCGCCCGATATCGCATCGCATTGTTCAGGTGTCCCGAGCGCACCGATCCCAGAAAGTCTTGCCCTTCACTTGGTCTGTCAGTTTCAACCTCGTTGCCGCAGAAGATCCTCGGCTGCGGTGTTTCTGAAGGGATGAACATAAGCGGGCAGTCGGGGAAGACGCGCGGCGCCCAACACGGGCGCCGCGCTTCAACAAGGAATTTCCCCTGCGCCTGCGGCGCATTCCGCGCGGGACAAATTACCTGCTGACATCCCCTTGATGCCCGCTTTTCCCATGTTCACCGAAACACGCCATAGCGAGGATCAAACAATGGCAACTCAAACTCTGAAACTGAACGTCAAGACCGGTGAAAAAGAAGGCAAAAACTTCTGGGATCGGTGCGGGGTTCTCTTCGTTAACACCGATGAGACCGGCAACATCACCTCGATCCAGGTCAAGCACAGCATGTTCCCCGGTGTCGAGATGGTGGCCTTCCCGAAGCGCACCGATGACGATCCCGTCACCGAATGACGAAAGGGCAGGGCGGCGCAAGCCGCCCTTTCCCTTGCTCCGGCCAGTGGCCGGACCACATATGCGCCAAGTTTGGAGCAAGGCCCAACGGCCGGGTAGGGAGGTAACCCACCGCAACGCGGCAGCTCTAACCCCTGCCACACCCGCCGCGCAGGCGGCGTGATATTGAGCGCGCTGAGGCGCGCGGAAAATGCCATAATGAACTTGAACGTGCCGGAATGTGACGGGCGCTATTCGGGCAGCCCCCGCTTCGCGTGGTTGCCCTGCGCCAGTCCACCGGCACCCACGCCTGCTGGCTGGAAAAGGGGCGGGACCCTTTTCCTGGCGTGGAGATTGCCTCCAAGAGCAAAACTGTCCCGGGGGCAATTTGAGAAAATGCGGATTTCTAAAATCACCCCCGGTTTCCTCTTGGAGTGTATGACAGGATAAGGTAGTTGTGTTACAAAATGAAAATACAACCATAGGTATACATTGAGCAAGCCCGCCGACACCACTGTCTTTTCCGTACGTTTGCCAGTGGATGCACTGGAGCGTCTGGAGGCGGCTGTGACCGCGCTCGGAGCCAAGAGCCGCAACCAGATCATCCAGCGCCTGATTTATCGTCTGATCGGTTATCTCGATCCTGACCCCGCTGTTGTCGATCTCTGGCAGAAGCACTTGCGGCAGGTTCAAGGCGGATACACCAACCTCAATCAGCTTGCGAAATCGGCCAAGCGCGGCACGGTGATCTGGACGGATGATGACCGGCGCGACGTCGAAAATCTCCATCGCGCGATCATCCAGCACCGACAAGACTTGAAGGCGATGGTCACAGCGGCCCGCCGAAACCGAGAGCCAGATTCCGCCATTCGCCGGATCTTGCGCGATGACGATTGGACACCTGAAGAATGAACGCTGCGACCCGCGATCTGACAGCAGGAGACTTCCTGGAGCTTGCGTTCCGCGAGGCTCAGAAGGGTGTCGATCATTCTAAGCGCATCAGTCAACAATTGCAGACCGCCAAACGCATGAAGTTCATGGTTTCGCGGGCCTCATCCATCAAGGCGCGGCTTGGTGCCGTGGTTGGGAAGCCCGAAGCGGTTGTGAAACACGTCCGCAAAGGCGGGGTGAAAAACGCGCATGAGCTGCGCCGCCAGATCAATTATCTGACCGTCAGGGCAGAGGGTGTATTGGACATTCGAGACAATGGCGTGACCCCGCTCGATGCGGATCAGGTCAGTGATCTGATCGAGACCTGGGCGGAGGATTTCAACGGGAAAACCAACTACGGTTACACCCGTCACATGATCGTTTCGTTTCCCGAGGGCACCTATCCGGACGCCGCTCATGAGGCCGGTTTGGAGTTCGCGGATCGTCTATTTGGAAGCGGTGATTTTGGCGATACCTGGGACTACCTGACAGTGTTCCACAACGACACTGACAACCCCCATGTCCACATCGTTGTGAACAACCGAGGCGTCGAACATGGGCAGTGGTTGGCTATGGGAATGAGCAGCGAAATGAACATCGACGTTCAGCGCTCTATCCAGGTCGAGGTTGCTGAGGAATACGGAATTGAGCTGACCGCAACGACCCGCCTTGAGCGCGGTTTGCGGCAGGAAGTCGAGACCGACACGTGGAAAGTTCAGGCCGGAATGTCGGTGGTTGAAAGCACTCCGGAAGTTGAAGCTACGGCCCGCGACATGGCCGCCGATGTGATAACCCTATCCATCGCAAGAATGTCGGATCTGTTTGATGAGCGCGCCAACGCCGTCAAAGACCGGATCGAAGAGTTTGCCATCCAACTCGTTGAAAGTGAGGAACCTATGGTGTCGAGAATGGAACATCTACTGGATCAGGCCCATCATTTTGATGACTATGGTGAGCCGGGAGACCCGTCTTATGTGTCCCCCGAAGTCATGCGCAACTTGCGGCGACATATCGAATTAGGTGGATCTGGGGAAACGATTACACCCGAGCTGAAGGCGCAGGTTGTTTGCCATATCAGCGACGTCCGGGACAACGAACAGAGCCATCCGCACCTGTCTGCCCTTGCTGATATTGTCGATGACAAGGAGTTCCAGGCGTCCGCAGATTACGCCCCGGCATCACGCCGCTACGAGGTCTATATGCAGGACACCTTGGGCGAGGGGGCCTATGAGGACTTCCAGACTCAGACCAAAGAATTGCTGCTATCCATCGACAAGATGGAAGGGCTTGCCCGTGAGGTTGACGACCTGCATCTGCGTGTCGCGATGGATATTCAGATTGGAGAGCTGAAGGGCGACGTTGCGGATCTGCGCACCAACGATCCGGACCTTCAAGCCTTCATCATCGAGGACCGGCGCTATTCAACGATGATGGGAATGGATACTGCCGAAATGGATACCCTCGACTATCCAGAGGCCGAACAGTGGGCGGCGATCCGCAAGGAAGTCATCGACACGGCCAGCAGCTACGGCCTCGATGGCGAGGCGTTTGTTGCCCGGTTTGGCGACCATCACAACGTCACTTTGGGCACAACAATGGGTTGGCGCAGCGACGACATTTCGACCGCAGCGGCCCACTTCCAGGCTCAAGGATTGTCGGACAGCCACGAGCGGGCCGAGGCCGTTGTTGACGAGCTGCACCAGCTTGCTTCTTCCAAGATCATCGCAATATCAGAAGAACTCTCAGACGTTCACGCCCACGCAACACACCCGCTCTTGCAAGAGCGCGGTGACGATGACGGACACAGTTTATAGCACTTCACCCGGTCTGCCTGATGAGTGCGCCAACGCTCTGAGCAGATCCATCACTGAGTTATCCATCAACTCGCAAAGGAAAAACTATGGTTTCGCGTGCAGACTATCTTTTGAACGAAGTTGAACACTTCGCACCCTATTCCCAATTTGATCAATCCGCCCCGCGCGAGGATCGCGTTTCAGAGCAGATCGACATCATCAAGAAAGAACAGCAGGCGATGGGCTTTGATCGTGCAGCCATCGCTTCAAAGAGCTTCGACATCGAGGACCAGGCCAACCGCCGTGTTGACGAACACACGGCGCAACAAAATCTGGTCGAAGAACTGAAAATCGAATTGGAGGCTGCGGAGCGGTCGGGGGAGCCGGTTGATCTGAACGATATGCGGGCATTGGTTTCTCAACACATGGCCGATGCTCAGGAATACGATCTGTATCACCCCTACTATTCGTCGCTGGCGGATCTGTCCGGGGACAAAGGTTTTCAGGGTTCCAACGATTACCAATCGCCCGGTGATCGCTATGTTCAGTATATGCAATCCGCTTTGGGGCAGGCCGGTTACGAGAACTACGAACAGCAGACCAAGGACATCGTAAACTCCATCAAAAACATGGAGGCGCTTGCCCGAGAGGTCGAAGATCCGCATCTGCGCGCCGCAATGGACGTGCAGATCGGAGAGCTGAAGGGCGATGTTGCCGAGCTGCGCCCATACGACACCGACCTGCAGGCGTACACTGTTGCTGATGACAGTTACACCACACCCATGAATGCAGCCGAGTTGGACAACCTGGACCCGTCCGAGGCCGAAAAATGGCTAGCTGTGCGTTATGACATTGTGGCGACCGCCAACAGCTTCGGACTCGATGGAAACAAGTTCCTGGCCCGCTACAACGATCATGACAGCGTTTCAGTCGGCACCACGGCGACTTGGCGAGACGCGGACATTTCCACCGCTGCCGCTCACTTCAACAGCCATGGCGTTCCAGACAGCTACGAGCGCGCCGAGGCCGTTGTCGGTGAGCTGCACCAAGTCTCATCCAGCAAGATTGCCGCTATGGTGCAGGAGATTGCCCATACCCGCGAACAGGCCACCCACGTCCATGAAGATGATGGTCACAGCCTTTAAGGACTACGCAGACGATATTTATTGATGCAACAGGGCTAATTCAGGCTCGGCGCAAAACACGGCGGTATGGAATCTTCCGTACGGAATTGTTGGAAAACGATCCTTCGTTGCGGCTGGTGTGAGCGACCGCAACGCGGAGAGGCTGTGTGAAAACTCTGACGGTCCGGCAAAGTACAACGAAAACACCCTTTATGTACGCTTTCTCGCGCTACTAAGAGAGCATTTGCATAGTCGCTGAAAACGAGCGCGGCGAGAGAGCTCATGAGCCGGAGTTTTCACACACCCTCTGGACAAAACGGCCATTGGCTTCAATCGCGCCAACGGCCACTGACAGATTCGAGAACCGGATTTCTTTGTCACCATAGGTCGATTTGAAGATGCGCCTGCCCGTCGCTTGTCCGCTCAACCGAATGCCCTTTGGGACCAATTACACCACGAATGCGCGAACGGAAATTTGAGAAGCTTTCGGATGTGACAATGTCTACTGCATCATCCAAGTGCAGCTCTAACCGGAACCACCCTGGTTTCATGATCGAAATAGAAACCATATGCCCCGTAAACGGTTGCGAGAGATACGTTCCGCTGACCTTGTCCCCGATGGCCCAGCCCATTGGCGGGCCGTTACCCATGGCGGCAAGCATCGTGTTCCAATCACGGAACCCGTGTTGGTGGGCGACCAATTCGAGGGACGTGGCATGTCCAATCTCGGCCCCGTCCTCGGCCATTTTGTTGCGCAAACGTTTGGCTTGATCCTTGGCTTGCGCCGCTGACGGAAGTTGCATTGTCATGCCTCTGTTCCTCCTTCCATGTGGAAAATACCCCATTTCAACGCGGAATTCCGGCCCGCGTTCCACAGCACCACTGCGGTAAGGCCCAACAGCAGCAGCTCCGCAAATGGACCCGCGTACCAGACACCAATTTCGCCAAACCAGACGGGTAAAACGAACGTCAGAGGGATCGCAAAGGCGTAGGGTTTTGTAAGTCCCAGCAAAGCAGCCTTTCCAGCGGACCCAATCGCTTGAAAATAGGTCGCGACCATCATCAATGGGCCCACCATGAAGAAGACACCAGTCATCACCGGCAAGATGCGTGCGACCTCTTCGATGACGGCTTGGTCCTCTACAAATGCGCTGGCGATTTGACTGGATATGCTCATCACGACGACCTGTACGAAAGCGCAGTAGATAAAGGCGACCCAAAGAGCCATGCGCAGACTCGCATCTGACCTTTGCCAGAGTCCGGCGCCATAGTTGTTGCCCGTGATCGTTTGCATCGCGAACGACAGCCCCAAAAGCGGAAGGAAGGCGAATGTGATGACCCGTGTAATGATTCCGTACGCTGTGATGGTGTCGGCGTAACCCGGGCGACCCACCCATTGCAGGGCTGCAATGATCGCCGCCGACCCGAGCGCTAGACCGATGAAACTGAGGCTCTGTGGTGCACCCAGTGCGAGGATCCGCCCCCACTTTCCGCGCACAGAATAGGACAGCAGGGTCGCAGGACGCAGCGATGTGTCTCCAAACACACGGAACGCAAAAATGATCGCAAACGCGAGCGCTTGTGCCGCCGCAGTCCCGTAGGCCGACCCGGCGACACCCATGTCCAGAACGGCAATGAGCACGTAGTTGAACCCGATGTTTGCAATCGACACCAGCAGGCTCATCGCGGCCATGAAGCCCACGCGACCTTCGTTTCGCAACGCATCAGAATTGACCGACAACACGAACAACAGTGGCGAGAAAAATACCGTGATCCGCAGGTAGACCACCCCCATCTGGGCCAAAGTCTCTGACCCACCAGCGGCCAGCAATGCAACTGGCTGGCCCAATAGGATGAACAATACTATCAGGACTATGCCCAATCCGATGGCCAGCCCATGTGCGCCTGCAAACGTGGCACGCGCGCTGTTCATGTCGCCAGCGCCAAGGGACCGGGCCAGAAGGCTCGACATGCCGTTCGCCACTAGCGTGGAAAGCGCCGCAATCAGCATGTAGATCGGGAACATCAACGTGACCGCCGCCAGCCCATCAGGGCCTACGAAAATGCCCAGAAACAGCGCATCTGCAACGGACAGCAGCCCGTTCATCCCCATCACGAAAATGATCGGGAGGGCGGTCTTAAAGTAGATAGTGCCAAGCGGTCCATCAGTGAATGTATTGGTGGGGGTATCAGTCATATCCCATATCTCTCTTGCCTGATCGCGCAGTTTGAGATGGGACCCGCATTACCATCCGCGCGATATGCGGAAAGAGGTAGATTGAGAACGGCGGTGAGAAAGTCGACCACGGTAGCGGCGGGATGAGCCTGCTGCGGGCGGCGTAAAAGTCGTCCATC
>NZ_CANMQQ010000019.1 GCF_947500045.1 uncultured Ruegeria sp.
CAGCCCGCAAAATCAACCAACTTGCCACCCAACTCAACATGCAAATCATACAACGGCGTCCGCTTAAGTGTCGTCATGATGGCTACCTTCTTTGTATCTGTTGATCAGAAGCGTTCCGTCAGTCTGACCCAAGTTGCAGATATTGCAACGATCCAGCCCGGGATTTCGGTGTCACGCCAAGGCAGAGATCGGATTGTATACGGGCGTATGCTTCAATAATGTTCCTATAGGAAACTTTTTCCAGTTAAGCAACTGTCTTCGGATCATGTTTATCGCCCCTCACCAATCCCAATTTGCGTCAGGAGATTCATCCAGTATTCGATATGATTAACGAGCCTTGTCACATTCCCGAGGTCATTTTCTGGACCGCACATTCCAATACTTTCAGCCCGGCAATCAGGTCAGCTTCTGCGGTCTCTTCTGCAAAATCATGGCTAATACCACCAATCGACGGGACAAACAGCATCGCGACCGGCATCAGACGCGAAACATTGGTTGCGTCGTGTAAAGCCCCGGACGGCATCTGGCGCCACCGACCCGGCGCAATCTGCTCTGCCGCGTCCTCTAATACACCACGAAGGCTTTGGTCCATCGCCACAGGCGCTAAGCCCAGCAGAGACCCAAAGCTCAGCCCCATTCCCATTTCTTCGGCAACACCCTGTGCGGTGGTGCGAATGATCTCATCCATCCTGGCAAGTCGATCCGAATCGCCATCACGCCACTGCATTGAAAACCGCACGCGACCCGGCACGATCGAGGATGCGCCAGGGTGGACATCCACATGCCCGATGGTCCAAACGGTCTGCGGCGTCACCACGTTGCGGAACTGCTCGTTGAGCCGAGTGTTGAACAGAGAAAGCGCCTGAAACGCATCTCGGCGCAGGTGCATCGGCGTTGTACCGGCATGGTTCTGCTGCCCATCAAACTGGACCACCATATCGCGAATGCCGACGATATCGGTGACCACCCCGATCTGGTCGCCTTTTGCATCAAGCGAGGGGCCTTGTTCGATATGCATTTCGACAAATCCAGTGAACTGGTCCGGGTCAACGAAACCTGCGGCAAGGTCCGCCATTGCCGCCCGGGCTGAGCCGAAAGTCTCTCCGGTGTGATCGGTCAACACGTCAGCATGCGCCAGATCCAACCCACCGGACCAAACCGCTGATCCCGTCGTGACTCCAAACCGTCCTTCTTCATCCTGAAAGCTGACCACCGAGATCGGCTGATCGCTGGATCGCGCAACCTCAAGCGCGGCGATCACGCCCAACGCCCCATCCAGCCAACCGCCTTCGGGCTGGCTGTCTGAATGTGATCCCATCAACAGCGATGGCCCATCGGCCAAACCGAATAGGTTTCCGACCGGATCGAAATGCGGGGTCAACCCCGCCTCGGCCATGCGCTCCGCCAACCAGCGCCGGGCCGCTATGTCGGCATCGGAATAAGCCGGGCGGATGACGCCCTTGCCGACACCTGCGGCCCCGAATTGCCGCAACCTGTGCAGATCTTGAAGAAACCGTTTTTCATCGACCGCCATGGCGCTCCCCTATTTCACCAAGGGCACAATACGTCAGCACCACATGTCCGCAAGTGACGCCCGAACAATGCAGCAGTTTTTCCCGGAACCCCTCTGGCCCCCACCCCGAACCTGTCCTAAGACTTCGACGTAAGAGGGATCGATATGTCATACATCACTTTGGTGCGTCACGGGCAGGCCAACACCACCGCACGCGACGAGCTTAGTTACGACAGGCTCAGCGATCTGGGCCATCAGCAGGCACGCTGGCTGGGGGCGCATCTGAAGGATACGCAGGCCCATCATCCGCGCGTATATTGCGGCACCCTGACACGCCACGTAGAGACCGCCGCCAGCATGAATTTGACAGAGCCGGCCCGCGACGCGCGGTTGAACGAGATTGAATACTTCACACTCGCACAATTGTTTCAGGATCAGCACGGAGTAACGATCCCGACCGACCGAGAAGGGTTCGTGGAACACCTGCCCAAGACATTTACCGCCTGGGCCAAGGGCGAGATCGAGAACCCGCCCGAAACCTTCACCGAGTTCGAAACCCGTGTCCGTGACGCGTTGCGCGATATCGGGACCGAAGGCGGGCCAGCGATTGTTGTAACGTCCGGGGGGTTGATCTCGATGGTGGTGCGGCAAGCTATGGGGCTGGACATTCCGTCCATGGCAAGGGTGGCCCTTGCCATCATGAACACGTCGATGCATCGTCTGCATCCGATTGGCACGCAGCTAAGCCCGGTTCTGTTCAATGCTGTCCCTCATCTGGAAGCTCCGGCTCGACAGTTCGCACAGACACACCTGTAATCACGGAGGCTCCTCTTGCAGCTTTATTATGCACCGCGCACCATTTCGATTGCCGTTGCCATCGCATTGGAAGAATCCGGGTTGGAATATGAGGCGATCCCGCTGGATTTTGCCGAAGGTGAGCAAACAAAGCCTGCCTATAAGCAAATCAATCCCAAAGGTCGCGTTCCGGCGCTTGTGGTCGACGGTGGCATTCTGACCGAAACCGGGGCTTTGCTGGAATACGTCGCCACCAAAGCGCCCGACGCCGGGCTGGTGCCAGACGACCCGGTCATGGCCGCGCGGATGCGCGAGGTGATGTTTTATCTCGCCTCGACCATGCATGTGAACCATGCACACAAACTGCGCGGGGCACGCTGGGCAGACAAGAAGTCCAGCTGGAAGGACATGAGGGACAAGGTCGCTCAGACAATGACCGCGTCTTGCGAATATATTTGCTCGAATGGGCTGCGTGGGCCCTTTGTGCTGGGCGAGGCGTTCTCGCTGGCTGACGCCTATCTCTATGTTGTTTGCAGCTGGCTGGAAGGCGATGGTGTCGACGTCTCGGCCTTCCCCAAGATTGTTGCCTTCCGTGAGGCGATGGAGGCGCGCCGCTCGGTTCAGACGGTGCGCGCTGCTAGTATGCTCTGACAAAAGGAATACGCATGACACATCTCTGGGTCCGGGCAGAACAGCGCCCGAATGAAGAACGGGTCGGCCTGACCGCAGAAGGGGCCAGCGCCTTGATCGCAGCAGGTATCCGCGTGACGGTCGAAGAAAGCTCTATGCGTGCGATACCCTTGGGCGGTTACAAAGACGCTGGTTGCGAGATCGCGGCTGAAAACTCCTGGCCCGAAGCTCCGCTTGACGCAATCATCTTCGGCCTCAAGGAATTGCCCGAGGATGGCACGCCCCTGCCCCATAGCCACATCATGTTCGGCCACGCCTACAAGGGACAGCATTCTGGCCGTGCGTTGTTGCAGCGGTTCAATACCGGCGGCGGAACGCTTTATGATCTGGAGTATCTGGTGAATGAGGATGGGCGCCGGGTTGCCGCCTTTGGTTATTGGGCCGGATATGCGGGCGCAGCCGTAACGCTCAAGACTTGGGCAGCACAGCAACGCGGGCAGGAATGCCCGGCGGTGGGCGTCTATCCGAGCAAAGACGCATTGAACGCCGAATTGCTGGATGAGTTGGACGCCACTGGCGCTGACCGCCCCCGCGCCATCGTTATCGGCGCCTTGGGACGCGTGGGCACAGGTGCCGCCGATCTGTGCGAGGCAATGGGTATCTCCGTCACCAAATGGGACATGGCCGAAACCGCAGGCGGCGGGCCGTTCCCGGAAATCCTGGACCATGACCTGTTCCTGAACTGCATCTTTGCGCGACTAGGCACCCCTGTCTTTGTGCCGCGCGAGGCACTCACTGCGCCACGCAGACTGACGGCCATCGGCGACGTCGCCTGCGACCCGGACAGCGACTACAACCCAGTGCCGGTCTATGACCGTGCAACCACTTGGAACGCACCCGCACTGCGCGTTGCGACCAACCCGGTGATGGACGTGATGGCCATCGACAATCTGCCGTCGATGCTGCCGGTCGAAAGTTCAGAAGACTACGCCGCGCAACTGCTGCCTTCCTTGCTGACACTGACCGATCTGGACAGCGGCGTCTGGGGTCGCGCGGCAGCAACCTACAACACGCATATCGAAGGAATCTGAGCAATGACCATTCACTGGTGTGGCACCGGCCTTTCGGCCATCCCCGGCCTGCGCCGCCTGATTGAAGGCGGGCACAAGGTCACCGTGTGGAATCGAACCATCGACAAGGCCAAGGCTGAAGTCGGAGACTTGACAGACGACATCCGCGCATTTGACATCGATGCCTTGGGCGCAGCGTTGGAAAAGGGAGATGTGATCGTCTCGATGCTGCCGGGTGACTGGCACGTGCCACTTGCAGAGCTAGCGATTTCCAAGACAGCCAATTTTGTCTCATCCTCTTACATAGCACCCGAGATGCGCGCATTTGATAACAAGGCGCGCGGGGCCGGTGTGGTGCTCGTCAATGAGGTGGGCCTGGACCCAGGGATAGACCACCTGATGGCGCATGCTCTCATTGCTGACTACCGTGCGTCGGACGCGTTCGATCCGCAAAACCACCTGAGCTTCATTTCCTACTGCGGTGGCATCCCCAAAAACCCAAACCCGTTTCGGTACAAGTTCAGCTGGTCACCGCTAGGGGTGCTCAAGGCGCTGCGATCGCCATCCAAGTCGATCCGCGACTACGCACCGCTCGACGTTGCCCGCCCGTGGGACGCGATCAGCAGCTATATTGCCCCACTGCCGACGCCAGAAAGCTTTGAGGTCTATCCGAACCGCGACTCGATCCCTTTCATGGCTGAATACCAGTTCGAAAAGCACTGGCCGGTCAAGGAATTCGTCCGTGGCACCCTGCGTCTCAATGGCTGGGCTGATGCTTGGTCAGATGTGTTCACTGAAATCGAAACCCTTTCAGGTCCCGAGGGCGATGTACGCCTGAAACAGATGTCAGATCAGTTCTGGGAAGAAAACGCCTATGACGAGGGTGAGCCGGATCGCGTGGTTCTATGCGTCGCCCTGAAGGCTGAGAAAGACGGGATCGCGGACTGGCACAAAACCTATGCCATGGACGCTTGGGGCGACGAACGCGGCACCGCCATGGCGCGGCTTGTGTCAATCCCTGTCTCATTGGCGGTCGAAGCCGTCCTGAACCGAGCAATCCCGGCAGGGGTTCACGCTGCCCCGAGCGACCCCAAATTGATTCAGGCCTGGATGGGCGAAATTGATATGCTTGCGCAGCATTTGCAGGTTGTGGATCATACCCGCTGATGTTCAGGCGTCGACCGGGTTTGGCCCAGTCGACGCTCAATATGCTTAGACGCAGGCCAGATCCAGCAGGTTTTTGGCGAAACGCTATATTATGCAGCTCTTCTGCTTTTCGGATGGCTTTATCCGCCCCTTCATCTGGCCAAAAATATCTCGGGGAGCGCGAGGGGTTGGCCCCTCGCTCCGACACCCCCAACACACGCCTACATCAGGCCGTTCTCAACATCCTCAGCCGAAATCCCAAGTGCATCCAACCCATTCTCAAGATGGTCGGATAAATGCGGCGTACCGATCAGATAATCCGCACACGGGGTGGAGGCTTCGGACTTTGCGGTGGCGATGGCTTCGGCCAGATCCTCGGCGAAAAAGCTTTCGCGACCGACCCACATGACGGCCACCAGTTCCGCTTGCTCATCCTCGCCCATCCGATCGATGAATGCGCGAAGTTCGCCTTCGGCCCGGTCCAGTTCCCGTCCCATCATGGCGACCTGGGCGATTTTTCTTGCCGAGATTTCCAGCATGTCCCAACTCCTCGTGTTCGCGGTTCAGACCTATCTGAACGACCCCGAGGGTGATCGTCTTTGATCTTGCGCAAATCGGCTCGCTCTACTGACGCGACCGCGATACAGGCTGATCCGGGACAGGTGCCGTGCGAAAGGGGCTGAATCGTGCTCGTTTGAACCAAAGCTTAACTGCCTGCCAGTGTATCAGGAAAACCGCCCGTCGCGCGCCAAACGGACGCCGCCAAAACGATCTAAGGATAACCCGGTTGCTAAGCGGTTGACGCGGACCGGTCAGGGTCGCGATCAGGCCACCGCGCGCGTGCCCATAATCGATCCAGACACCAACACGCTCATCACGATAGTCGAACCGGAACGTATATGTGCCCTCGATCTTCTGAAACGGTGAGACATGCATCAGCTTGTCAGCCAATATCCGATCGGTTGGCGCGATCGGCGAGAGATCGGGTTTATGGCACAGATAGCTGTGGCGCGTGCCGTAGGTGTTGGTGACCTCTGCCACCACTGCGTATAGTTGGTTTCCACCATTAAAGCAGAACCAAAAGCTGACCGGGTTGAAGACATGCCCGAACACACGGGGTTGGGTCAGCAAATTGATCCGGTCGGGTTGGGGAATACCTTGCGCCTCAAAACACGCGCGCAACCAAATCGCGCCGCGCCCCTGACCGGGTTCGCCCCCGTGATCGCGATCACGCCAGTTGGTCAGGTTCGCACCGTTGATCGAAAACAGAGTGGGGGTCTCGGGGCGCGCCTCGGGGTCAAACAGGATGTAGTCAACGGAATAGCGAAACTCATTCTCGACCGCACCCTTGCGCCCGTGAAAGGTATGGCCTGCGATATAATCAACGCGATTCATGACGCAGATTTTCCGTACTGCCTGCAAACTATTCGAATGACATGCGTATCCGCATGTCTGTTGTATGTACTCTACGTTATGAAATCCGTTTTGGATGAAAATAATCCACCAAACTGATCCACCTTGGGCCAAGCCGCGTAATGTGGTTATGTTTACCGAGATTGACACCGCGACCCTGGACGAACCTGTGGCCGAAAGTGCCGCAAAACCTGTTTGGCGCGGATCCACACGCTTTAAGGGCAAACCGGTGAACCGACAAAACAAGACTTGTGACGCCAGAACCGAATGGGTGGGCCACGTCCGTCGGATCCGGGACACGCAGGATCAGGTGGCATTTGCCGAACTGTTCCAGCATTTCGCGCCGCGTATCAAAGCATTCCTGATAAAGTCCGGATCGGACGCAACACTGGCCGAGGAATGTGCGCAAGAGGTCATGGCCACCCTATGGCACAAGGCGCATCTGTTCGACCCGTCCCGGGCGACAGTTGCAACCTGGGTGTTCACAATCGCCCGGAACAAGCGCATCGATGTGCTGCGCAAACAACGCCGCCCCGAACCCCAAGACCTTTGGTGGGGCCCAGAGGCAGAGCCCGAACAGGAAGACGTTCTGGTACTGCAACAGGAAACCGCGCAGCTGCGTAGCGCCATTGCGGCGTTGCCCGAGGCGCAAAGACAGCTGATCGAGAAGGCCTACTTCGGAGATCTGAGCCATCGAGAAATCGCATCTCAGACCGGGCTACCCTTGGGAACGATCAAATCACGAATAAGGCTGGCGCTGGATCGCTTGCGCCACGCGATGAACTGAGATGACGACTATGAGCAACGAGATTAAACATCACCTCACAGACGACCTGCTGATGGCCTATTCAGCAGGCACTCTGCCCGAAGCCTTCGACCTGATGGTCGCTACGCATCTGTCTCTGTGCGACCATTGCCGCGCACGGGCCGAAAGTTTTGACGCTGTTGGTGGTTGTGTTCTGCAAGAGCAAGACGCATACGTAAGCATGAGCGATAGCTCATTGGCCGCGACAATGGCATTGATTGCTCAGGGCGCGCCCGCGCTCAAGGACGCGCGCCCATCCTGCTCAATCCTTCCGGCGCCGCTGCAGGATTACGTAGGTGGTGATGTGAACGCCATCAAATGGAAACCGGTCGGAATGGGTGTCAAACAGGCAATCCTGCCTACGACTAACGAAGCGACCGCCCGGCTGCTGTTTATTCCTGCCGGCGCGGCGGTACCTGATCACAGCCACAATGGCATAGAACTGACCATGGTTTTACAAGGCGCATTCTCTGACGAGCTGGATCATTTCGCGCGCGGCGATGTCGAAATCGCTGATCAGGATGTTCATCACACGCCCACCGCGGATGTTTCCAGTGATTGCATTTGTCTGGCGGTCACCGATGCGCCATTGAAGTTCAGCAAGCTGATGCCGCGCCTGTTCCAACCATTTCTTCGAATCTGATCCGGTGCGGTAGCGTCGCCCCACCGATCCCAAGCAATGGAGATTTCGATGTTCTTAAGGATCGCCGCTGTATCGTTATTGTTGGTGCATGGAGCCAGCGTCTCCGCTCAGATGACTGCGGATGTGAAATTCCAACCCGGCAATTTCGGTACGATGGTAAACGGAACGATCACCGGAGATGAGTTTTTCGACTACAAACTGGGTGCCAAAGCTGGGCAGGAGATGTTCGCCGAACTCAGCGTCGGTGACACCAACGGCTACGGAGTGATCTATTTCAACATCCTGCCGCCGGACAGCGATGGCATCGCGATTTACAACGGCTCAATCGATGGTAACACTGCCCGGATCGAGCTCCCCAGTGATGGCGATTACATTATTCGCATTTACTTAATGGGGAATGACCGCGATACGGGCAAGACAGTCGGATACAATCTGGACCTGTCGATCCAGTAATCCTCAGCCTTCGGTTTTTCCCAGTGGCACCACGTTAGTCTGATCTTCGGGCGCAAGCTCTTCGAAATCAAAATTGTCCAACCGTTGCGCTCGGCGACCCGCCTTTTCCGCGCTTATCTTGATGTCAGAAATATCCTTGGCGGCCTGCCCAAAATGGCGATCCAGGTTCGAGACGCGATCGCCCAAACGCTCTACATCCTTGTGCAGCAGACCCAATTCCTTGCGAATGGCACCGGTCTGTTCACGCATCCGCGCATCCTTAAGGATCGCCCGCATCGTGTTGAGTGTCGCCATGCAGGTCGTGGGTGAAACGATCCAGACGCGTTTCGAAAAACTCTCCTGTACCAGTTCCGGGAACTTGGCATGCAATTCGGCATAAACAGCCTCGGACGGCAGGAACATCAAAGCGCCATCAGCGGTTTCGCCGTCTAGAATGTATTTCTCTGAAATATCGTTGATATGTTTGCGAACCGTAGTGCGGAACATCTGCGCCGCAGCTTTCAGCTCCATATCATTGGTCGATCCGATCAGCGCCTCATAGGCTTCCAGCGGGAATTTACTGTCGATTACGATTGGGCCGGGTGGGTTTGGCAGGTGGATCAGGCAATCCGCACGTCGCCCATTCGACAATGTCGCCTGCAACTGGAAGCTATCCGATGGCAGCGCCTTGGACACGATATCGTTCAGTTGAATCTCACCAAATGCCCCACGGGTCTGTTTGTTCGACAGGATATCCTGAAGGCTCAGAACATCGCCTGAAAGCTTGGTGATATTATCCTGCGCCTTGTCGATGGCGGCCAGACGTTCCTGAAGTTGTGTCAGCGATGTTGCCGTCTGCTTCGATGAACCATGCAGCGATTCCTTCATCCGTTCCTGCATCTCGGCAAGCGCACGTGCGGACTTCATCGCGTTATCTGCCAAGCGGTCATTCATCTGTTGCTGCACCGAGGAAAGACGAGATTCAACGGTCTGGATCACCTGCACTTGCGCATTGGCCTGCGCGTCCGAAACATGCTGCAAGCCACCTCGCATTTGCTCTTGCCCTTGGCCAAGCTGCTGCACATGTTGCCCCAGATGCGCCATTTGCCGCGCCAGCGGCTCTGCCATCCGGGCCGAACGCTGCGACGCCCGCAGCGACATAAACAAAAGCAGCAGAATCAACACAACAACCCCACCTACGATCAGGATAACAGGGTCATTCAATGCATATTGGGTGCCAGCAATCTCGATCATGTTGCCTCGGATGTTCTTGTTTTATTCTTCCTAGCCTGACAAGGCCGCAGGATCAACTGCGGCCGAACAGGCGTTCGATATCGCTCAGCTTCAGTTCCACATAGGTCGGCCGCCCATGGTTACACTGGCCGGAATGGGGCGTTGCCTCCATCTCGCGCAGCAGGGCATTCATTTCCTCGGCGCGCATACGGCGCCCCGATCGGACCGAGCCATGGCACGCCACACGGCTCAGGATCGCCTCGATCCGCGCCTGTACCGTCTGGCTTTCGCCCTGATCGGCGAGTTCATCAAGGATGTCGAGGATCATGGCGCGGGCATCGACTTCACCCAGAATGGCAGGGGTTTCGCGCACCGCGATGGCCCCGCCACCAAAGGGTTCTAGCGTCATGCCAAGACGCGACAGGTCATCGGCTACGGCCATCAGCCGTGTGCAATCACCCTCAGAGAGTTCGACGATCTCGGGGATCAACAGCGCCTGAGCAGCGACCCCGTTCTCGGCCATCTGAGCTTTGAGTTTTTCATAAACCAGCCGTTCGTGGGCGGCGTGTTGATCCACGATTACCATGCCATCTGCCGTCTGGGCGATGATGTAATTCTCGTGCACCTGCCCCCGCGCAGCACCCAAAGGCAGGTCTTGCCGCTCTTCGATCGGCGCAACTTCGGGTACTGGTTCAACAATGTGCCCGCTATAGTCCTGCGACAGTTCCGCAAAGCCCGGAGATTGTGCCCGATAAGCGGCCTGGCGCGCCGCCTGCGACGGACGATCCATCTGATACACCCGCGCGGGCCCAGCGGGCGCTGGCTCGGGTCGCATTGCACCCAAGGTTGCGTTGGCGACAGTCGAAGACGCACGATGCCCCGCCTCAGCCAGCGCATGGCGCAGGCTGGATATGATCAACCCACGTACCAGGCCCGGATCGCGGAACCGGACCTCGGATTTCGCCGGGTGCACATTCACATCCACCAGCGTCGGATCGCAGTCGATGAATAATGCTGCGGCCGGATGCCTATCACGGCTGAGGAAATCGAAATAGGCCGCCCTAAGCGCCCCTGTCAGCATCTTGTCCCGCACAGGCCGCCCGTTAACGAACAGATACTGTGCCACAGCAGCGCCCCGCGAATAGGTCGGCAGCGCTGCATATCCATACAGCCTAAGCCCTTCGCGCGTGGCATCAATCTGCAATGCGTTCTCGGCGAATTCGCGCCCCAGCACACGGGCCAAGCGGGCGTGCAACGCATCGAACAGATCGCCATTCTCGCGGTCGGCGCGGAAAGTCACGCGCCCTTCGCCCCCGCCCGAGACATCGCGCAGTGTAAACGCGACAGCAGGCTCGGCCATCGCCAGACGTTTCACAATGTCCGTGATTGCCTGTGCCTCGGCGCGATCTGTGCGCATGAACTTCAACCGTGCCGGGGTGGCATAGAACAGGTCTCGCAGCTCGACTACGGTCCCCGTTCGCAAAGCCGCAGGCTTCACCGCTTCCATCTTACCGCCCGAGACGCGGATCGACGCGGCATCGGATCCTGGTACACGGCTGGTTATGGTCAGCCGCCCCACCGCCCCCAGCGAGGGCAATGCTTCACCACGAAACCCGAAGGTATGGATATTCAGCAAATCCGACCCATCAATCTTTGATGTCGCGTGTCGCGACAGCGCTAATGGCAAATCGCGGGCAGCGATTCCGCACCCGTCATCGGTGACACGAATCAGAGTCTTGCCGCCATCCGCAACGTCGATAGCGATGCGCGTGGCCCCGGCATCAATGGCATTTTCGACCAATTCCTTGACCGCAGAGGCCGGTCTTTCAACGACTTCACCTGCTGCAATCCGGTTGATAGCCGCATCATCAAGCTGCCGGATCACCGGGTGATTTTCGCTGATATTGGGGTTCGCATGCACCATACCGCTAAACCTAGCATAGGTAAGCGCGATTCGACCACTGGCTAGATTGGGTGTGAGGGGGTCTTAAACGAGGTATCCGGCCAGTGTGACCGCGCCGATAAGGGGGTAGCGACTTGGGTCATTACTGGCCGGACATACCAAAGTGAGTGGCGGTCGTGCGGTTAACAATTGAAGGTTTTGGTAACACGCATACCGGATTTAATCCCGTTAATATTAAGCGATTGTTTCCACTTGGCGGAGTTCAGCCGAAATCATGCCAAAACCATTGGCATGAATACGCCACAAGTCACGCATGGCTCGGTGCACCGCTACGTGTTCTGCAAGGGCCAAAGACAGCAGTCAGCGCCAGCATCAGGCCCGATATCGTCGCGATCATTCCCGCAGCACTCACAGCATCTTCGCCACCCAGCCACAATGGGCCGTAACCCGCCAACACATAGCCGAACACAGCGGAAACGGTGGCGAAAATAACACTCCAGGCAATCTGGGTCTCCAACCGATTGGTCATCATCCGCGCCGCGGCTGGTGGGCAGATGAACATGGCGATCACGATAATCGATCCCACTGCGTCAAACGCTGCCACGGCCGCAATCGCAGCCGTGATCACCAATGCCATACCTAAAACGCCAGTTCGGATGCCAATGGTGCGGGCAAAACCTTCGTCGAAGGTTGAGATTTTGAGCGGCCGCCAGAACAACCAAGTGAACAGGATGACCCCCACCATTGTCAGCGCAATGCGTGGCAATTCGGGTGGCAGACCAGCCAATGCCTGCACGTCCAGCAGCGATTGCCAGCCTGTAGCGTCCAACCAGATCAAACTTTCGAGATTGCCGTATAGCGCATGCTCAACGTCCAGATGTACGGTCGAGGTATCGGTCTGCTCCAGCAGCAGCACACCACCTGCGAACATGGTGGTGAACACAACACCCATCGCAGCGCCTGGCTCGATCTGACCCAATCGCCGGATGGCCTCGATCATCACCACGGCGACGACAGCGGCCCCAGCAGCACCCAGCATCATGGGCCATGTCGAGATCGCTCCCGTCAGTAAAAACGCGACAACGATACCGGGCAACACAACATGGCTGATCGCATCGCCAATCAGGGCCTGTTTTCGCAGCACCAAAAAGTTGCCGGGAAGCGCGCAGGCGATGGCCGCAAATGTCCCGATCAACAAAGGCGTCAGCGACAAGGGAACAAACTCTTCACCGCTCATGGCGTGATTTCCTGCGGACCACCGATACGGCGGTCGATCTCGGCGATCTGATCGAGGGTCAGTACGGTCTCGATATCGCGCAGACCATCATAAAGTGCTGCTGTGGCCTCGTGCGCCAGATCGGATCGTACGATTTCCCACCGCTTTTCGTCCCGCAGCGCTTTGGCTGCACGCGCCTTACCTTCGTCTGTTGCAACGCCATCGGCGCGTACGACACCTGCGCGACGCAATAAACGAATGGTCAGCGGTTCATAGATTTTCTGCCCTTGCGCCAACGCCAGTAAGCCCTGCCGGATATGTACACGACGCTGGAACCGAAGGTGTCGCAATACAGCAGCCAGCACGCCCCGAACCGGAGCGAACAAGAGAGACAGCGCAAAGAATCCAAAACTGACCAGCACAATAATCGGACCGGTTGGCAGATTTGGTGCCGAAGCCGACAGCCCGGCGCCTAAATAGCCCGCAAGCCCTCCGGCCAATCCCGCCAACAGCACCACCCTATCAGAGCGATCTGTCCAGAATCGCGCTGTCACCGCTGGGATGATCAACAAAGCAACGATCAGGATCAGGCCAACAATCTTCAACCCGACCACTGTTACAGCCATTACAAGCCCCATCATCGCCAGATCAATCCGATGTACGGGTAAGCCGCGCGCCGCAGCATACTCGGGATCAAAGGCGACCATCGTCATAGGACGACGGATGATCATCACCAGCACCAGCGTTGCCGCACCGCCGATTGCGATCACCATTGCGTCCGCCCATAGCATTCCGGCGGTTGATCCCAGTAAAAACCCCTCAAGCCCGGCTTGCCGTCCAACACCCATGGTTTGAATGACAGTCAGCAGAACGATACCAAAACCAAAGAACACCGAAAGAACCGCGCCGATGGCGGCATCCTCTGCAAGCCTGGTATGTCGCGTCAGCCAGTTCATGCAAAGCAAACCGACCCACGCCGACACGGCTGATCCCGCAAGCAGGCCGATCAGATTGCGCCCATCGCCGCCAAAGGCCACCAGCGCCATGAAAGCAAGGCAAACCCCCGGAAGGGTCGCATGGCTAATGGCATCGCTGACCAGTGCGCGTTTACGCAGGAAAAGGAAAGTGCCCGTCACCCCGGCCGAAACACCCAGCAACGTCGCGCCGATTGCGACCAGCGTGGCGTTGTAGCCAAGCTGCAGACTCAGGGCCTCCCAAAGCATGATTTATCCCAACGCGCGCGAAATCTGATCGATCTGGGCCGTTGCGAGACGACCGCCATATGCAGACTGCAGCGTTTCGGCGGTAAAGGCCTGTGCCACTGAACCCTCGGCCACTTTGCGAGTGTTGATTAGGAACACATGATCAAAATAGTCCGCAACCGTCGCCAGATCGTGATGCACAACGACGACGGTCTTGCCCGCCTCTTTCAGCGATTTCAGCACCGCGATGATGGCCTTTTCGGTTGCTGCATCGACACCCGCGAAGGGTTCGTCCAGCAAATACAGATCAGCATCCTGTGCCAGAGCGCGCGCAAGAAAGACCCGTTGCTGCTGCCCACCAGAGAGTTGCCCAATCTGACGGTCTGCGAATTCCCGCATTCCCACTCGGTTCAAACAATCCATGGCACGGGCCTTATGGCGGGCGCGAACCCGGCCCAGCAGACCCAGCTGGCGCGACAATCCCATCAGAATCACGTCAATCACGCGCGTCGGAAAGTCCCAATCCACACTGGCGCGCTGCGGCACATAGGCAATGCGCGCGCGCTGGTCTTCCAGCGGCTGGCCGAATACGGTCACCTGACCAGATAGCGGCGATACGATACCCAGAGCGGCCTTGAGCAAGGTCGATTTACCAGCCCCGTTGGGTCCGATGATCGCTGTCATCGCACCAGGCTGTACCGTCATATCAACCGAGAACACAGCGGGCTTCTGCCCATACGAAACTGTCATCCCGCGAATGGCAAGCGGGCTGTGATCGACGCCCTGCTCTTCGACTGATTCACCCTGAACTGTGGCAAGTTCCAGCATGGCTCAGAACCCCGCCGACAGTTTGCCATTCATGCCACGCTCAGGCACATCCGCGCCCAACGCCCCGGCAATCACGGTAATGTTGTGATCGAGCATCCCGACATAGGTCCCTTCATAAGTTCCAGGCTCGCCCATGGCATCGGAATAAAGCTCTCCTCCAACGCTCAACTTATGGCCTTCGGCCGCGGCACCTTCGATCAGGGCGCGCATTGACCGGTCAGAGACCGAACTTTCCACAAAAACCGCTTTCAACCGCCGATCCACCAGCGTATCGACCAATTCACCGATGCGGTTCAAACCCGCCTCGGACTGGGTCGAGATACCCTGTACACCCAACACCTCATAACCGTATTCCGCGCCGAAATAGCCAAATGCGTCATGCGCAGTCACCAACACTCGGTTATTCTCTGGAACTGAAGCCAGCGCCTGTTTGCCATAGGCGTTAAGCTGATCGATTTCGGCCAGAAACACCTGCGTATTGGCTGCAAATTCATCTGCCGCTTCTGGGCGCGCCTCGGTCAAGGCTTCCTGCACTTCGATCACGACATCACGCCATATTGCCGGATTCATCCAGACATGCGGATCATATTTGTCGGCGTAATCGTCATGGGCGCGCAGCTTGGCTGGCTCAAGACCATCCGCCACGGCAACCACCGTTCGCTTGCGGCCCAGATCGTGAAAAAAATCCTCCATCTGCGCTTCCAGATAGAGACCGTGCCAAAGGACCAGATCGGCCCGCGTCATGGCCACGATATCGGTACGAGTCTGGCGATAGGCATGCGGGTCGACACCCGGTCCCATCAAGCCTTTGACCTCAACCTGATCGCCGCCGACCTGACGGGCCGCATCGGCAATCATGCCGGTTGTGGCGACCACTTTCAGCGGCGCTTCTGCCAAGGCGGTAACTGGCAATGCAGCGGCGAAAGCCAATGCTGCAAGTAAAGTACGGCGAATCATTTCGGACTCCGTTGAGGTGACCCGTTGCCTTTAATATGAGAACCATTCGCAACTAAGTCAATGCAAATGCGAATTATTCGCAAGAAAGCATGTATTTTTGTCCATTTGGTCAAAATTTTACCACTTCCGGTGACGGCACACCTTCCCTTTCGCTGCGACCCATGCGATTTTGGCGCGAACCTCCAAAAGGACGGAAAAATGGAAACGCAGAGCTCAGAAAGCCCCGTGCGCACCCCGCATCTGCCGCAAGTGACCGAGCCGCGGAACCCCGGCATGGAACTGGATCTGGATTGGGTGCGGGCCGTGCAGGCCAATACTTCGGCCATCGAACGCCGCGCCGCGACCCTTCCCGGTCGGCGGTCGGTCAAGAAGGAATATCAGGCCGCGTGGCTGCTCAAGGCGGTCACGATGATCGACCTGACCACCCTGTCGGGCGACGACACGGTGGGGCGGGTTCGCCGTCTGTGCGCCAAGGCCCGACAGCCCGTGGCACCTGCAGTTCTGCAGACACTGGACATGCCGCCGATAACCACCGGCGCGGTTTGCGTCTACCACGACATGATCGAAACGGCGGTGAATGCGCTGGAAGGAACGGGCATACCGGTCGCTGCGGTTTCAACCGGTTTCCCGGCTGGCCTGTCCCCCTTCCATCTGCGCGTGGCCGAAATCGAAGAAAGCGTCAAAGCAGGCGCTGAAGAGATCGACATCGTCATCTCGCGCCGTCATGTGCTGTCTGGCGACTGGCAGGCCTTGTATGACGAGATGAAGGCGTTTCGCGTCGCCTGCGGTGATGCCCACGTCAAAGCCATTCTTGCCACCGGAGAGCTGGGCAGCTTGCGCAACGTTGCGCGCGCCTCGCTGGTGTGCATGATGGCCGGGGCGGATTTCATCAAGACCTCAACCGGGAAGGAAAGCGTGAATGCGACCCTGCCCGTGTCTCTGGTCATGATCCGCGCGATCCGGGATTACTATGACCGCACGGGATACCGGGTCGGGTACAAGCCCGCTGGTGGTATATCGAAAGCCAAGGACGCGCTGGTCTATCTGTCGCTAATCAAGGACGAATTGGGCGACCGCTGGCTGGAACCGGACTTGTTCCGCTTTGGCGCATCGTCGCTGTTGGGCGATATCGAACGGCAGTTAGAACATTTCGTGACGGGCGCATATTCCGCCGGTTACAGGCACTCGATGGGCTGAGGACGAAAACAATGACAGTCAAAGAGATTTTCGAGACCATGGATTACGGCCCTGCCCCCGAAAGCGCAGCCGAAGCACTGGCCTGGCTGGTCGATCAAGGCGACAAGTTCGGTCACTATATCGACGGAGCTTTCACCAAACCCGGCAAAGGGTTCGACAGCCGCAACCCGGCCACTGGAGAGGTTCTGGCCAAACTCAGCCAAGCCAAACAGGCCGATGTAGATGCCGCCGTTTCTGCCGCCCGCAAGGCACAACCGAAGTGGGAGAAGCTGGGCGGCGCAGGCCGCGCGCGGTACCTCTATGCCATCGCGCGCCTGTTGCAGAAGCATTCGCGGTTGTTCGCTGTGCTCGAAAGCCTCGACAACGGTAAGCCGATCCGTGAATCGCGCGACATCGACATCCCGCTGGCGCAACGGCATTTCTATTGCCACGCCGGCATGGCGCAGCTGATGGAAAGCGAACTGCCCGACGCTCAGGCGCTGGGTGTGTGCGGTCAGATCATCCCGTGGAACTTCCCGTTACTGATGTTGTCGTGGAAGATCGCCCCGGCGCTGGCGATGGGGAATGCAGTGGTTCTGAAGCCCGCCGAGTATACCTCGCTAACCGCTTTGCTGTTTGCCGATATCTGCACTCAGGCCGGATTGCCGAAGGGTGTGGTTAACATCATCACCGGCGACGGTGCCGTGGGCGAGATGATCGTGAATTCGGACGTGGATAAGATCGCTTTCACCGGCTCGACCGTTGTAGGGCGCCGCATCCGCGAGGCGACTGCGGGCTCGGGCAAGGAACTAACGTTGGAGCTGGGCGGTAAATCGGCCTACGTCGTCTTCGACGACGCCGACATCGACAGTGCTATCGAAGGTCTGGTCGACGCGATTTGGTTCAATCAGGGTCAGGTCTGCTGTGCAGGCTCGCGCCTGCTGGTGCAGGAAGGCATCTCCGACCGCTTTCATGAGAAACTGCGCACGCGGATGGACACGCTGCGCATCGGTGACCCATTGGACAAATGCATCGACGTGGGTGCGGTTGTGGACCCGGTCCAGTTGCAGACCATCAAGGGCATGGTCGAAAGCAACACCGCCGGTCACGTGCATCAGGCGGCGTGCGAACTGCCCGAGAACGGCTGCTATTACCCGCCGACATTGATCTCGGGTCTCGAAACCTCGGACCCATTGATGCAGGAAGAGATATTCGGCCCCGTACTGGTCTCTTCAACCTTCCGCACACCGGAAGAGGCGGTCGAGCTGGCCAACAATACCCGCTACGGGCTTGCCGCTACGGTCTGGACCGAGAATGTGAACCTTGCGCTGGATATCGCGCCCAAGCTGGTTGCGGGTGTGGTCTGGGTGAATGCTACCAACCTGTTCGACGCAGCCGCCGGGTTCGGTGGCGTGCGCGAAAGCGGCTTTGGCCGCGAAGGCGGCTGGGAAGGTCTGACCGCATACACCAAGCCCAAAGGCAAAGATAAACCGCTGGCGAAGGTCGAGGCAATCATGAGCGAAGGCGCTCCGGTCGATCCGATTGACCGCACCGCCAAGATGTATGTTAGCGGCAAGCAGGCGCGACCCGATAGCGGATACTCGAAACCCGTCTGGGGCAAGTCCGGCCTGCTGGGCCATGTGGGCATCGCAAACCGCAAGGACGTCCGCAACGCCGTTGAGGCAGCGGCAGGTGCCAAAAGCTGGTCTAAGACCACCGGCCATCTGCGCGCACAAATCCTCTATTACATCGGCGAGAACCTGTCCGCCCGTGCCGACGAGTTTGCCGCACGTCTCGACGCCATGACCGGCAAGAAAGACGGCGCGAAAGAGGTTGAGACCTCGATCCAGCGCCTGTTCACCGCAGCCGCTTGGGCCGACAAGTATGATGGTCAGGTGCATGGCGTTCCGATCCGGGGTGTGGCCATTGCAATGAAAGAACCGGTCGGCGTGATCGGTACGCTCTGCGCGGATGAAGCACCTTTGCTGGGGATGGTGTCTACCATGGCGCCTGCGATTGCGATGGGAAACCGGACGGTTTTGGTCGCTTCAGAACCCTTCCCGCTGGCGGCGACCGATTTCTACCAGATTCTTGAGACATCGGACGTGCCCGCAGGCGTGGTCAATATCCTGACCGGCAGCCATGCGGAACTGGCCAAGCCTTTGGCCTCACACCTGAACGTGGATGCGGTCTGGTCCTTCTCGTCGACTGACCTGTCAAAAGAGATCGAGGTCGTCTCGGCCGGGAACCTGAAACGGACCTGGGTCAATAACGCGACGGCATTTGACTGGGGCGTGGACCATTCGCGCCGCTTCCTTCAGGCTGCAACCGAAGTGAAAAACATCTGGGTGCCCTACGGCGAGTAGGGCTCCCGCTAAGGGAGGCCTACATGGACTTTTCAGGAAAAGCCGTCATCGTCATTGGCGGAACCAGCGGTATCAATCGCGGCATAGCCGAGGCGTTTGCGGCCTCGGGTGCCAAACTGGCCGTCGCCAGCCGATCGCAGGAAAAGGTTGACGATACGGTCGCAGCCCTGAAAGCGGCCGGTGCGCAAGACGCCATCGGCGCGGCGTTTGATGTGCGCGATCCTGATGCCGTGGCTGGCGGCCTGAAACAATTCCACGAGGCGTTTGGCGAATTCGACGTATTGGTCTCGGGTGCGGCGGGCAACTTCCCGGCTTTGGCGGCCGAAATGTCAGTCAATGCCTTCAAGACCGTGATCGATATCGACCTGATGGGCACGATCCATGTGATGAAAGGGGCCTACCCCTACCTGAAACGCCCCGGCGCGAGCATCATCAACATCTCGGCCCCGCAATCTTACCTGCCGTATGAAGGTCAGGCCCATGTCTGCGCCGCCAAAGCGGGCGTGGATCAGATCACCCGCACGCTGTCGATGGAATGGGGTGTGGAAGGCATCCGCGTCAACTCGATCGTGCCCGGTTTCATTGAAGGCACCGAGGGCGCCAAGCGTCTTGCCCCCACCCCTGACGCCGGAGAGGCACTGCGCCGTGATGTTCCGCTGGGACGCTGGGGCCAGCCACAAGACGTGGCCAATGCTTGCCTGTTCCTTAGCTCGGATATGGCCAGTTATATCAGCGGCACGGTTCTGGCCGTTGACGGGGCGCTGTATCAGCGCGGCTCAGGCAAGTTCGGACAAATGATGGGGCAGATGCTGCGCGCGCAGGCAAAGACGCAAACATAAACTTCGATAACATGTGAAGCTGTTCATATACGGCACAGGACCGATCCCTCAGTTTACAGCCCATCAAACTCTTAGGATGGGCTGGAAGATGCTGGCATTGCCAACCGACATAACGGACACGGCGCAACTGATCGTGATGATCGGCGTGTTTGGCGCAGGGCTATACATCCTCAACTACTTCCTTCTGCAAATGGGGTTCATCCGCGGATCAGGGGTTACATACCCGGTGCTGGTGATCATCGCCGCCAGTTGCGTGCTGATCAGCATGGCCGAAGAGTTCAATCTGGCAGGCTCGATCATTCAGATGGCCTATATCCTGATCTCTGTCCTGGGTCTGCTGCGCGGGTATCTCTCGCATCATTTGGTTCGGTTTTCAGAACCTGAAAAGCAATTTGTGGCCAATTACCTTGAAATGCTCAAACTCCATCACGCGCGCAGGCTGCTGAATACCGCGGATTTGATCACCTATGATCCCAACGACACGCTGATCGAAGAGGGTATTACCAGCGATTACCTCGCTTATGTGTTGTCAGGCCGTACGACCATTTTGAAGAACGGTCAGGTAATCAACCAATGCGGCTCTGATCAGATACTGGGTGAACTGACATTCGGTATCGGCCTGCCTGCAACCGCCACAGTACGTGCGGACGAGCCAACCACCTGCTTGGTTTTCGACAGCCAGCGCCTTAGCCGATTGCTGCGCCGCAACCGGCATATAGACGATGCACTCAAGGCCGCGCATTTCCGGCATGCACGTCAGAAACTGCTGAGCAGCAACAATCACACGGTCAAGGCGCGCAGCTCAGCTGTTGCAGCCTGAACTTTATCCGTCCAGACCAACCGGCTTGCCAACAACGGTGAAATGCAGGCCATCCGGATCGAGAAGCTCGGCCGCGACCCGGTTTACCTCTTCCAGCGTTACCGCATTTACCTTGTCATTACGGGTTGCAATATAGTCGATGGGCAAGTCTTCCATCTGCATCCCCACCATGATCCCGGCGATCTGACCGTTCCCGTCGAACCGCAGCGGATAGGCGCCGGTCAGATAGGTTTTGGCGTCATCCAGTTCCTTCTGGGTAAAGCCCTCGGACGCGGCACGCGCCCATTCCTCGCGGATCACGCCAACCGCATCCGCAATCCGGTCATTGGCCGACGATACCGAACCCAGATAGACCGAAGCCAGATCCTTGGGGACAAGGAAGGTCGAAACACCATAGGTCAGGCCGCGTTTTTCGCGCACTTCGTGCATCAAGCGGCTCTCAAAACCGCCACCGCCCAGAATGTGGTTCAATATGAAGGCCGCAAAGAAATCGGGATCGTCACGGTCGATACCCTTCTGGCCGAACAGGGCAACGGATTGCGGAGTGTTGAATTCCACCACGCTAATGCCGCCATCGATTGTGACTTCGGCCTTATCAGGTATGGGTTTCCCTGTTGCGGGCAAATCTACCAGCAAGGTGTCCAGCAACACACCCAGTTCTTCGGCGGTGATGTCACCTACGGCCCCGACATAAAGCCTGTCCTTTGCAAAGACGTTGTCATATGCCGTGACAATATCATCGCGGGTCAGGGCCGAGACGCTTTCGATCGTGCCTTTGCCATCCGACGCATAAGGATGATCCCCGTAAGCCATTGCCGCAAAACTGCGCCCGGCAATATCGTTCGGATCGGTCTGATCCGATTTCAGGCCCGAGATCACCTGACCTCGCACCCGGTCTATAGCATCCTGATCAAAACGGGGTGCGTGGATGGTGGTGCGTAGCAGATCGGCCACATCATCGCGGTTCTCGCTGAGGAAACGCGCGGAAATCGACACTGTGTCATCCGTCGCACGATAGCTGAACGAGGCGGCCAGAGCCTCCAACTCGCGCGCGTAGGTCCGGGCATCCATTTCGCCCGCGCCTTCCTCGATCAGCCCGCTCATCAAATAAACAGCGCCGCGTTTATCCGGATCATCCAGCGAGGTGCCGCCGCGAAAGCGCAACTCCAGCGCGGTGAAGGGGATCGAGTGATCTTCGACCAGCCATGCGGTTATGCCACCCGGTGAGGTCACTTCCTCGATTTTGATATCTGCCCATGCGGGCAGAGCGATCACTATGGCGATCAGGGTCGCGAAAATCCGTTTCATTGCGTCACCTCATCATCGCGCATCAGCCAACCGGTTACGGAAGTTTCGGGTTGTATCACCTCTTGGGCCGCCGCGATGATATCATCGCTGGTCACGGCCTGCAGGATATCAGGCCAGGCCTGTACATCCTCGACCGTCAACCCACTGGTCAGAGCTCGCCCATACCGGTTGCCGATCCCATCCACATTATCGCGCGCATATGTTTGCGCGGCGCGAAGCTGCATCTTGATACGCTCCAGATCGTCTTCGTTCACCCCTTCAGCTATGAAATCTGCAACGGCCTGATCCATCGCATCTTCGGCCTCTTGCAACGAGACACCCTCGGCCGGAACGACGATCAGGTCAAAGGTTGTGTCGTCCAGTGAAACCCCGCGGTAGAACGCGCCAGTATAGACTACCTTCTGCTGCTCAAACTGAAGCTTTTCGTTCAGATAGGATGTGGTGCTGCCACCCAACAGTTCGGCCAGCAGGAATAGGGCAGCGGCTTTCTCCTGCTCCCCGGCATCTCGTTCAGGTGCCAGATAGCTGCGCTGCACATAGGGCTGTGCGACACGGGCGTCCTTGTAAGTCAGGCGACGTTCAGCCGTTTGCGGAGGCTCTTGCGAGCGCACCCTCTCGGGCAGATCCGAGTTGGCAGGGATCACGCCGTAATACTGATCAGCTAGTGCCTTGACCTCATCCGGATCTACATCACCAGTCACAACCAGGATGGCGTTATTGGGCGCATAATGGGTCTGGTAGAAGGATAGGGCGTCCTCCATATCCAGTTCCTCCATCTCGTGCCGCCAACCGATAATGGGAACGCCATAGCGATGGTTCAGGTACTGTGCCGCATTCAACTGTTCGCCAAACAAAGCACGCGGATTGTTCTCGGTCCGCTGGTTGCGCTCTTCCAGGATTACGTCGCGCTCTGTCGCGATATCATTTTCGGTCAGGCGGATGTTACGCATCCGGTCCGCTTCCATCCGCATCATCAGTTCCAGCCGGTCGGCGGCGACGCGCTGAAAATAAGCGGTGTAATCATACGACGTAAAAGCGTTGTCATTGCCCCCGTTGGCGGCAACCGTGGCCGAGAGCTCACCAGCTTTCATCGTGTCGGTGGCCTTAAACAACAAGTGTTCAAGGAAATGCGCCACGCCGGAAGATCCGATCGGCTCATCTGCAGACCCGGCCCGATACCAGACCATATGCTGAACGACGGGGGCACGGTGATCCTCGACCACCACAACATCCATTCCATTATCAAGCGTGAATGTGGTGACCGCCTCATGCCCTTCTTTGGCCCAAAGAGGGGTTGCTGCGATCAACGCAGCTGACAGTGCCAGGGCCCGAACCATGGGGCATCCTCCGTTTCGTTTCTGATATTCAAACTACGGTGGCGCTGCCGGGGTTCAAGGCCAATGACGGAAAGTTAAGAAGATTTCATTCCAGCGGAGGCGCCGAGGGCGTTTCGATCCCACGTTGGCGCGCGGCTTCGTTCGCGTTGTTCGCGTCAATGGCTTGGCGCTCGTAAACCTGCGAGTAACGATCGACCGGGAACAGGCGCAAACGGGTCCAGCGGCCCCGGCTCTTGCGGAATGCCGCGTCCTCTTCGGCGGTGACCTGTCGCGTGTTGGCCGGTACGCCGTACCGGCTTGAGGCCGTAACAAGCGCCGCATCACTGGCTGGAATTGGCGTATTGGGGTTCAATGCCGCCTCACTTCCACCCAGCGCGACAACAGCGTCGGCTTGAGGGTTCGGATCAGTCAAATTCGCGCCGCCCGGGGTGGGTGCAGGAAGAAACGCATAATCCTTAGGTTCGGTCAGCGGCTTTACCGGCAGAACCGAGAACTCATCCGGCCCTTGTCCGGGCGGTTTGAGATTACGCAAGCCAATATCGGAACACCCCGCAACCACAGCGGCAAGTGTCAGAACAAAAATGGCGTGCGGCAGTCGCATCAGTGTCTCCAGCCAGTTTCAGGCGCTTTTATCGCATATCATCGGGCAGGTCACGAGGGCTTTTTGCCATCAAACAACACAAGCCCCAATGCTCCCGCAAAAATGAACACATCCGCCAGATTGAACACAAACGGGTTGTTGATCCCACAACAGGACATGTTCAGGAAATCCAGCACATAGCCGTAAAGCACCCGATCCACGACATTTCCCAGCGCGCCGCCGATCAGCAGGCCGCCGCAGATTTGCATGAATTTCGTGGGTGTCGCGCGGCTGAGCCAGATCAGAACACCAAGGCAAATCGCCAATGAGATACCGATCAGCACCCAACGGGCAGCTTCAGAGTTTCCCTGAAAGAGCCCGAAATTGATTCCGCGATTCTCGCCGTATTTGAATACCAGAAGCGGTGGCAGCACGTCGATTTCGCCCTGCGCAACGCGCAGCACATGAACGACCAGATACTTACTGACCTGATCGACCAAAAACGCGGCCAGCCCGGCCCAGAGGAGGAGTGAATTACGCATCAGTGCCGAAAATGCCGCATGCCGGTGAACACCATCGCCAATCCGGCCTCATCGGCGGCGGCGATCACTTCGTCATCGCGCATCGAGCCTCCGGGCTGGATGACGCAGGTGGCCCCGGCCTCTGCGGCCTCCATCAAACCGTCGGGGAAGGGGAAAAACGCATCAGACGCCACAGCTGACCCGATGGTCAACGGCTGGGGCAGACCCAGTGCGCCGGCCATGCGCTCGGCTTTCTTGGCAGCGATCAGGGCGGAATCCACGCGGCTCATCTGCCCTGCCCCGACACCCACGGTCGCGCCGTCTTTGACGTAGACGATCGCGTTGGATTTGACGTGTTTCGCCACCTTCCACGCGAACAGCAAGTCGCGCATCTGTGCGTCAGTTGGTGCCTTCTTGGTGACGACCTTCAAGTCATCCATTCCAACAAAGCCGTTGTCTTTGTCCTGCACCAAAAGGCCTCCGGCAACCTGACGTACGGTTTTCCCGCCTGCCGCAACGTCGGGCAGGGCTTCGGTGGTCAGCAAGCGCATGTTCTTTTTGGCTGCGAAAATCGCCCTGGCCTCATCCGACGCACCCGGAGCGATCACGACCTCAGTGAAAATTCCAGTGATTTCTTGTGCCGTTTCCGCATCCAGCGGCTGGTTCAGCGCCACGATCCCGCCAAAGGCCGAGGTCCGGTCGCAATCAAAGGCAGCTTTATACGCCTCTAGCAATGTGGCACCCTTTGCCACACCGCAAGGGTTGGCATGTTTGATGATCGCACAAGCCGCGCCATCAACTGGGGCAAACTCGGCGACCAGTTCAAACGCCGCGTCTGTGTCGTTGATGTTGTTATAGCTCAGTTCCTTGCCCTGATGCTGCACGGCGGTGGCCACACCCGGACGGCCCGTGCCATCCGTGTAGAACGCGGCCTGCTGATGACTGTTCTCGCCATAACGCAGGGTCTGTTTCAGCTCGCCGGCAAAGGCGCGACGGCGCGGAGCTTCGGCTGCCAACGCGTCGGCCATCCAGTTCGACACTGCAGTATCGTAGGCAGCTGTGCGGGCATAAGCTGTCTGTGCCAGCGTCTGACGGAAAGAATAGGAGGTTTGGCCGTCGTTGGCCTTAAGCTCGGCCAGCAGGGCATCATAGTCCTGCACATCCACCACGACGTTGACAAACGCATGGTTCTTCGATGCTGCGCGGATCATCGCCGGGCCGCCAATGTCTATATTCTCGACACATTCGTCGTAACCCGCACCCTTCGCGACAGTCGCCTCGAACGGGTAGAGGTTGACCACCAGCAGGTCGATTGCCCCGATGCCATGCTCTTCCATCGCGGCCACGTGGGTGTTATTGTCGCGCAGCGCCAGCAGCCCGCCATGCACCATCGGATGCAACGTCTTGACCCGACCGTCCATCATCTCGGGGAAGCCTGTCACCTCGCTGACGTCCTTCACCTCAAGCCCCGCATCGCGCAACGCCTTCGCTGTGCCACCGGTCGAAAGCAGCTCGACCCCGCGTTCGGTCAGTGCCTTGCCCAGCTCGATCAGCCCGGTCTTGTCGGAAACGGAAAGCAACGCGCGGCGCACGGGGTGAAGATCGGTCATGGGTCCAAAGGTCCTTTTGGCGTCAGTCGAAAACGGGCTCGTCCCGGTGCGTGTCGCGCACGGCAAAGGCTGTATCCTGAGCCTTGCTGAGCGTCCACCGGATGCGCGTCGCATACTCCATTGCGCGCCCAGATAGAACGATCTGTTTTGTCGCGCGGGGCTTCAAACGGCCTTTTTCCAGATAAACACTTGGTTCAACAGATAATTTTCCAAATCTATCATGTCGCAGCACCCAGATCTCGCCGCTTTTGAGGGCCATCGACACGGCAGCACCGCCCAAATCCAGCGCCGCATCAACGTCGGGATGCAGGTGAAACCGGATATCAAAGGCGATACCTTTCAAGCCTGCGCCATCCATCGCACGATCAAATTGCCGTTTGGCTTTGTCGGTTGCCGTCAGCAGAATGTCTTCGCCCACCAGTTCACGCCCATCAAAACGTAGCTCTAACGTGCGAGCATGAGTCAAACCAAACACCTTGGCATAACCGTCGTGACCGACCATGAACCGGGTGCCTTCGAAGGCATCTTCGAAATCCACAGGCACATCCTTTGGGCCGTCAACCAGCGCCTCTTGTGACGATCCTTTGGCAACTTCGGCAAGCCGCGCGCTGGAATATCCATCGACGCTCAATGTCGAGTGCGACGGGGTTGCGCGCCCTGCGCGACGCCAGTCCTGACCAAAACTGCCACCCGATCCACAATTCACGATCAACGGGCGGCGACCCGAAGTCAGCTCGATCGCAAGGGTGGACGCATGTGCGTTATACGAGGCCGCACCTTTGGGTGGCGCGCTGGCATCCACCAGAACCGTGGTTCGTGACGCAGCCAGACGCGCATAGCCCATCGACAGGTCCGAGTGCTGCTGCGGCTTAATACCACTTTGCGCCAAAGCCTGATCCAATCGCCCTTCCAGTCCGCGCCCGCCACCGTGAAATCTGGCCAGCGCCCCGTCCGCATGGCGCAGATTGCGCAAGGTCGGTGCGATGCGTTTGATTGCTTCGGTCTGCGAGGCGGGCGTGCCCCGACCCACTTCGCTGAGCGCCGCCGATGTCCAAGACAACAGAGTGAAAACCTCAAGCAATTCTTCGGGGTTGCGGGTGGGAATACCCCCTTCGGCATCAATCTGGCGGTCGCATTCCCGGGCCAGTGCGCGCAAGGCGGGGTCTGCCATCTGTTCTAGCCCTTCCAGCGCCAGTCCGGCTTGCACCAATCCTGCCAGTGCTTCGAACCTTGGCAAGCCCGGTGTCGCAGCTGTCCAGCGTTTGGACAGAAACCACGTCTGTTGCGACAGGGAACGGAAGAAAGCCTTGCTTTGCGCCTTATCGGTACCGCGCAGCAGGAATTGCGCGTGGTTGATCCAGCGCGTTACCCGGCGACCCGTCAGATCAGGTGCCCAGCCGGGCCCCTTGCCGCGCCCATGGGCTGCAATCCAACCCCAGACCCATCGCTGTGCCTTTTCTCGCGCGCGCATGTCGCCAACAGCCGCCAAATCGTCCAGCCAGATAAACCCGTGGCGCTCATCATCGAAGTCTTGGCTTGGCGCCACAACGTCCCAGAGGTCCGTGTCATCCGCCTCGACCAGATATCCCGCAAACAGCAGATTCCCAGCCACCAGTTGCCGCCCACGGGCAAAAGATCCCACAGTGCGCGGCTCGGGTTGGCCGACGAATCCTGAAACCGCCTTTCGCCGTTGGCTCAGGCGCGCATATAGACGGTTCTGAAACCGCGTCCAGCGATTGGCCATTTTGTCCGAGTTTGACATGACGCTTGCGACTCTGCCCCTTGCGCTCTGCGGGCGCTTGACCACACGATAGACCGGTCTGTTCGTCAAGTCATCGAAAAGCGTCGCCTCAGGCGAATTTGTTCAAGCAAGCGATATAGAACCCGTCCATACCGCCCTTGTCTGGCCAATAATCAGGGCGCAAGCGCAACCCGCCTTCTTCGGTGATCCAGCTTTCCTCGACGCCCGAAATGCCAAGCGCTGAACGGTCGACCTGCATGTCCGGGTGTTGACCCAACGCCTCTTCGATCTGCACCTCACCTTCATCCGGCAGCAGGGAACAAGTGCAATACACCAACCGACCGCCGGGTTTCAGTAAAGTCCAGGCATGGGCCAGCATTCTTGCTTGCAGCTCGAACAATTCACCGAATTCCGACCCGTCTTTGGCGAATGGCAAATCCGGATGGCGACGAATCGTGCCGGTGGCCGAGCAGGGTGCGTCCAGCAGGATGGCGTCATATTGTCCCTGATGTTCAAGCGCGTCTTCTGCGATTACCTTGGTCTTCAGCCCGGTCCGTTTCAAATTCTCGCGAACACGCACAAGCCGCGCATCAGAGATATCCAAGGCCGTAACATCAGCCCCCGCAGCAGCCAATTGCAACGTCTTGCCGCCCGGTGCCGCGCAAAGGTCCAGCACCTTTTCCCCTGCTTTCGGGGCCAAAACCTGCACGGGTAAGGCCGCCGCCGCGTCCTGCACCCACCAGTTACCCACCTCGTACCCCGGCAGGGTCGACACCTGCCCAGCATTCCGCACTCGGACCGATCCAGTAGGCAGGGCCTCTCCATCCGGGGCCTCAGCACCCGATTTCAAGGTCAAATCCAATGGCGCACCGTTGAAATGGGCCTGTTCCATTCCTTTTACTGCGTCCTCTCCCCAGGCCATGATCAGCGGATCGCGCAGCCATTCCGGCAAGCGGGGCACGCGCATCTTGGGCCAAGCGTCCGACCCATCGGCTGCAATCTTACGCAAAACCGCGTTCACCAGCCCTTTGAGCCGCCCATGCTTGCGTGAGCGACCTACAATCTCGACCATCGAATGCACGACCCCATGCGCGGCCTCACCCTGACACAGCTCGACCGTGCCCAGCCGCAACGCATTGTGCACAGTCAGCGCGGGCGTCTGCCGCAGATGATCGGCCAGCAGCCTGTCGGCACGCTCCAATCCGCGCAGGGTTTCGATTGTCAGGCGTTGCGCGCGCGCGCGGTCCTCGGGCGCAAGGTGATCCAACGCGCCCGCCGCCAGACATTCAGGCAGCAGCCGTCCCTCGCCCAATATCTGATCCAACAGATAGATGACACTGCGGCGCGCGGCGGTTGCGGAATTTGACATGATGCAGAGAGCCCTTCGTGACCTTTGCCCGCATTGCCTTGGGCGGACGAGGGCGTATATCAAGGCCCTGTACGGAAAGGAACCCGATGTCATGAGTGACGAGCGCAAAGACCTGCCTCCCGCCGCCCAGCGCGCCCTCGCCGAAGCCGAGGAACGTCGCAAGACGGCCGAGATCGAAGCAAAAGCACGTCCCAAAGAACTGGGTGGGCGCGACGGTCCCGATCCGGCTCGCTATGGTGATTGGGAGAAAAAAGGCATCGCCATCGATTTCTGATCAGCCACCCCGCAGGGCCTGCAGGAAGTCATCAATCAAAGCGCGTTGTCGTTTTGAGCGCGCCCGGTCCTCGGGCCATGTCAGCCAATAGCCGTCTTTCGTCGTCAGCTCCGGCAGGTCCAACCGACGTAATCTGCCGGTCTGTAAGCTGTCTGCAGCGAGAGGGACCGAACCCAACGCGATCCCCATTCCCTGACGTGCAGCCGTGATCGCATGACCAACCGAATCGAAACTGATCCGACCTGCAGGCAGTTCATCTACCTTCGCAATCTCTGCCCAGCCCTGCCAACCGGGGCGTTCTCCGCGCAGATCAATCAGTGGGGCACCCCATTCTACGCCGGGGGCCGCCATCGGTACCAACACCTCGGGCGCGATCTGCTTTGCCTTGCGCGCAGGCCAAGTGCCGCGTCCATAGCGGATTTGCAGCCATGTCCGTTCTTCTTCAAGTGAAGACCGGCGAGTCATTGAGTCAGTCATCACTCGAACTTTGGGCTGCAATTCCAGAAACGCTGGCAATGCAGGCAAAACCAGCGCGTGAATATGCGACGATAACGCTGCGACCCGAAGCTCTCGCGGGGATTTGCCGAACAAATCCTCAGTATTGCGTTCCAAAGCCTGCAAACTGTCCTGCACCAGCGGCAAGTAACTTTCGCCTTCAATCGTCAGCGACACGCCCCGAGCCTCACGCACAAAAAGCGACCGGCCCAACCAAGCCTCAAGGTTGCCTATCCGTTGGCTAACCGCTGCCTGCGTCAGCCCGAACTCACGAGCAGCGGCAGAAAAACCACCCAGACGCCCGGCGGCCTCAAAAACGCGCAACCAATCCAGCGGTGGTAGGCCGATCTTTTTCTTAGCCATTAATTTTTCCAGGCCTCAGCAGAAAGAAGGATTAATTGTATTAATGCCACAAGCGCCGTATCTCCTCAAGCAAAGCCCGCGCCGAACAGGAGATCCCGATGCTGCGCTCTGCCAACTATGATCCCTCAGTTGTTACCGTCGAATTTGCCAACGGGACCCAATCCCGCTTTCACGCGATCTGGCTGCGCGACAACGCGCTGGACCCCGAGACCCGCGCGCCGGGCAATGGCCAACGCCTGATCACGATCGGCGATATCCCCACAGATGTTTCAATCAGTGCCGCGCAGGTTCAGAACGGTGATCTGAACGTCACCTTCCAACCTGAAGACAAAACCGTGACATTTCCTGCCGATTGGTTGGCCGATCACATCTATGATCGCACCCAAGATCATCAAATTGGCCGGATCGCGCAGGGCATTACCACATGGGAACGTGGAATTGGCGCTCCCAGTGGCGACTGGCACGCGGTTCACACCAATCCTGCAGCCAAGCGCGACTGGTTAGCCGCCGTGGCCGAGTTTGGCTTTGCCAAGCTGACAGGTGGACCGACCGAACCTGAATCGCTGTTGAAGATGGCCGATCTGTTCGGCTACGTGCGTGAGACCAATTATGGCCCTTATTTCGAAGTCAGGACCGAGGTGAACCCGACGAACCTCGCCTATACCGGGCTGGGATTGCAGGCGCATACTGACAATCCTTACCGCGACCCGGTTCCGACACTGCAAATTCTCTATTGCCTTGAAAATTCAGCCGAGGGCGGTGATTCCATCGTGGTCGACGGCTTCCGCGCCGCCGAGCGCCTGCTTGAAACGAACCCGGAAGGCTTTGCGCTGCTGGCGGGCTACCCGGCGCGGTTCGAATACAAAGGGTCTGACGGCATATGCCTGCGGTCTCGTCGCCCAATGATCGAGCTGTCACCGGATGGCGAATTGATCGGTTTCCGGTTCAACAACCGTTCCTCCGCGCCTTTTGTAGATGTACCATTCGACCAGATGGAGGCCTATTATGCTGCCTATCGCCAGTTGGGCGACATCATTGACGACCCCGCCATGGGTGTGTCGTTCAAACTGGAACCAGGGGAAAGCTTCATTGTCGACAACACCCGCGTGCTGCATGCGCGGCTGGGCTATTCCGGGGCAGGCTCGCGCTGGCTACAAGGCTGCTACGCAGACAAGGACGGTCTGCTTTCAACATTGGCCGCGATGCAGATGGCCCAGCCGGAGGCAGCGGAATGAAGCCCGATTTTTCGACCCTGAATCGGGACAACATCGTAGCCTTCATCGGTGACATCTTCGAACGCCGCGGCGACGAGGAATATCTGGGGGAGCCAGTCACCATGGCTCAGCACATGTTGCAAGGCGCCACGATTGCCGAACAGAACGGGCAGTCCGAAGAAATCATCGTCGGTGCGCTTCTGCATGATATCGGCCATTTCACCTCGGAATTCGGCACTTATCATCCCGACGACACTGAGGATCGCCACCACGAAGATGCAGGCGCCGAAGTGTTGGAGCAATTTTTCCCCTCGGTTATCACTGATTGCTGCCGATATCACGTGGCGGCGAAACGGTATCTCTGTGCGACCAAACCAGAGTATTTCAGCCGGTTATCCGCCGCCTCGGTCCATACACTAGAATTGCAGGGCGGCCCGATGAACCCAGAAGAAGTCGCAGAATTTGAAGTAAACCCGAACCTCAAAGAGATCATTCAGGTCCGGTATCTGGACGAGGCAGGTAAGCGCGCTGACATGGTAACCCCGGAGTTTTGCCATTTCGCCCCAATGGTGCAGCGCATGGTCGACAGACATCTGGAGGTCGCATGAACGCCCCCGAATACATTTTCGAAGCCAGCACCAAACCCTCACTGCCTTGGCACGAGGTACCTCTGATTCGCGCCACCGACGCATCTGTCAAAGGCTATGGTTGTCTGGTCGATGACCCTGATGGGTTCGAGATCGAAATCTCCCGATGGCCCCAGCAAGGCTGGCGTCCCATTGACGACGGCACCGGAGACGAAGGTGGCTGGGTCGAAGGCACCTTTCGCGGCGAATGGAAGGGCGATGTGCTTTATGGTGAGAACGAAGCGGTCAACGGGCATTACGTGCTGGGCTGGTCAACCGACCCGCAGCAGGCGCAGACCACCCGCCAGACCGCGCCGCGCGACCAGGTCTTGCTGTGGCATATGAACTATCACCCCGATGGCGGACAGATGTTCTGGCCACTGGACAACAAGCCCTTCATCATCCCCGCCGCGCTGCCCGGTGACAACCTGACTCCCGACAAGGTCGTGGCGTTCTGGTTTGATGGGTCTCGGGGCCTCTATATCCATCCCGGCATTTGGCACGAAGGGATATTTCCAGTCGAAGATAACCAGCGGTTTCTGGACCGACAGGGCGCGGTCCACGCTCGGGTTAGCGCCGATATCGGCAAAGAGTTCGGCGTCTACCTTGCCTGCCCGCTGCGCGCGGACAAAATCCGGGATCTCTAAACACATGCCTTTGGGGTGTATTTTCATATCCCCTTAACTTTCACCCCAAACTTCTGCGATACTCTCCTTGTGCGTGCAGCTGGGAGGCGCAGATGGCATTGAACAGGCGGAATATTGTTCAATTGGGAACAGCAGCGGCTGTCGGTGCTGCCTTACCGCGTATTGCGGGCGGCGCCACCAGTCAGAACGACGCGTTTGAGGCACAGTTTGCCGATACGCTGGATCATCTGAAAGCCGCTTTCGGCAAATTCGGCTTTACCGAATCGAGATCGCTGCCAATTGCGACAGGAAACGCTGATTATAACGGTGGACTGAGGCACGATTTCGATCAGAGCGCCCTGCCGTTGGATACATACATCATACAACCTCTGGCCCGTGTCGCGGATGTGGACGAAAAGACACGCCTAGATATTCTGCCCTTGTTTCACGAGGTCGGCTGCCACCCGGGCAGCGCGGTCAGCGGTCGCGACACAACCGAACTTATGGTGCGTCTTCTGACGGATGAGTTCGGCCTCGACCCGTCCCGCATCGCCTTTGTCAGCGTCCCGCAGGCCGACGATATGCGCGCGGTTCTGGATGCCATGGATCTGCCCTTCGCCGAAAAGGTCCTGCTGCGCGACGAGGCCGAAGCGCTGTTTGCCCGCGATGCTTCGGGCTTTTTCTTTCCAGACCCTTTGGGAGAGGATTATCAGGTGACAATGGGCGTCTACTATCGCGTCGGCGATCAGGACGAACCCGCACCTGCAACCTATCCCCCCTCGGCCAACTGGACCGAGATCGGAGAGATCATCATCGGCGGTGAGGTCGCGCCATTGGGCATCTCGATTGGGGCTGAACGGTTAACCTACGCGTTGACAGGTCAGTTTCCAACATGGGATCAGCGTTTGGATGCTCTGTTCGCGCAGATCGATATGGGGCATGCAGAACCACCGGGGGTTGCCGCGTTCAGGTAGGAACCCTTACAGCCCCAGCACGTCCACCATGTCATACTGGCCAGGCGCCTTGCCCTGCCCCCACAGCGCGGCCTTCAGAGCCCCGCGGGCAAAAATGGCACGATCCGAAGCCAGATGGCGTAGCACGATCCGTTCACCGGGGGCTGCAAACAACACATCGTGCTCACCCACGACATCGCCGCCACGAATGGCGTGAAAGCCGATGTCACCACGCTTTCGCGCTCCGGTGATGCCGTCGCGACCCCGATCAGAGACATCCGCCAATGAGACGCCACGACCATCAGCGGCGGCCTCACCCAGCATCAGTGCCGTGCCCGAGGGCGCGTCAACCTTGTGGTGGTGGTGCCCCTCGATGATTTCAATGTCGAAATCCTCATCCAGCGCGGCGGCGACCTTTTTGGTCAGCTGTACCAGCAGATTTACGCCAAGGCTCATATTCCCGGCCCGCACGATCACCGCGTGGCGCGCGGCTGGTTCCAGCGCTGCGATTTGTTCGTCAGACATTCCGGTTGTTCCAATCACGTGCACACAGCGCGCCTGCGCCGCCAGCGCCGAAAACTCCAACGTGGCCTCTGGAGCGGTAAAATCGATTACAGCCTGCGCTTGTGCAAATGCCTCAAGCGGATCATCGGTGACTTTGACGCCCAATGCCTGGCCGCCCATTGCCTCGCCCACATCCTGACCGATCCAGTCATGGCCCATGCGCTCAACGACGCCAACCAGACGCGCCTGATCGCTGTCTGCGATGGTCTTGATCAGCATCTGCCCCATACGGCCCGAAGCCCCTGTGATGACGATCCCCGGAATATGGGTCATTGCGCTGGTCCTTTTCCTCAATTCGGCTCAAAGCCTCCTACCCCGTTCGCGCCCGCTTGGCAAAGCCCAGCTTTGCGCTTAGATCGGGGGTTATGGCAAAGAACAAATTTCACGATGGCCCCGGCCCGTCCCAACGACAGCTGCGTGTCGGCGAACTGATCCGCCGCACTCTGTCCGAGGTTTTGGCGCGCGGAGATGTCCACGACCCCGACCTGAACCGCATGTCAATCACCGTGGGTGAGGTGCGCACCTCGCCCGATCTGAAGATCGCCACTGCCTATGTGCTGCCGCTGGGCGGTAAAGGACAGGACGACGTGATCGAACTGCTGGCCCGCAACAAGGGTGAATTGCGGCGCGCAGTGGGCAAGAAGGTTGGTCTGAAATTCTCGCCCGACCTGCGATTTCGTCTGGATGATACGTTCGACCGTCTGGATGACACCCGCCGGATGTTCGATCAGGACGCGGTGCGCCGCGATCTGGACGAGTGATCCGCACGCTGGTCATGTTGTGCGCGGTTCTTTGGGCCGCGCAGGCTTCTGCCGTCACCTGCGAGAAGCTGACCCATGAGGATAAGCGGTACACGGTCTGCGAGGTCGACGCGTCCACTGCAGACCTGCGCCTGTTTTTGAACGATGAGAATGGCGATGTGCTGGGCCATTTCTCGTCGGTGAATGAGGCGCTGGAGCCTCAGGGCAAACGACTGGCCTTTGCGATGAACGCAGGCATGTACCATGACGACCGCTCGCCTGTTGGCCATTACGTTGAAGAGGGTCAAGAGCAGATGCGCGTCGTCCCGAATGCCGGACCCGGTAATTTCGGCCTGCTCCCCAACGGCGTGTTCTGCATCCGAGAGGGCCGCGCCGATGTGTTCGAGACATTGGCGTACATCGATCAGGCACCCCAATGCCGCTTTGCGACGCAATCCGGCCCCATGCTGGTGATCGACGCCGAGCTGCACCCACGTTTCCTGCCCGATTCAACCTCGCGCTATATCCGCAACGGGGTGGGGACCAGTGCGGATGGCTCCCGCGCGGTGTTTGCGATTTCGGATGATTACGTCACCTTCCACGAATTCGGCCGGTTGTTCCGCGATGTGCTGGATACGCCGAATGCGTTGTTCCTCGATGGTAATATTTCCCGGATGTATGAGCGCGCCAGCAATCGATCAGACATCGGGTTCTCGCTGGGCCCAATCGTGGGCGTTGTCGAAGACGCACCCTGAAATTGACAGCGCTTAAGCGATCCGCTAGGTCGCGCGCCTCAGCAAGAGTCTAGGTGTAGAATGGGACGCAAACGCAAAGGCCGCGATATTTCCGGCTGGCTGGTGGTGGACAAGCCTGCGGGCATGACTTCGACCGCTGTGGTCAACAAGGTGCGTTGGGCGATGGATGCCAAGAAAGCGGGCCATGCTGGCACACTGGACCCTGAGGCGACCGGTGTTTTGGCCGTCGCGTTAGGTGAGGCGACCAAGACCGTTCCCTACATCACCGATGCGCTGAAGGCCTACACATTCACCGTGCGTCTGGGTCAGGCTACCAACACCGACGATGCCGAAGGTGAGGTGATTGCCGAAAGCATTACACGCCCTTCGGACGACGACATCAAACTAGCACTCGCCCCACTTCTGGGCGACATCATGCAAGTGCCGCCCAAGTTTTCGGCCGTGAAGATCGACGGCCAGCGGGCCTATAAGCTTGCACGCGATGGCGAAGAGGTTGAACTGACCGCCCGGCCCCTTTGGGTCGATGAACTGGTGCTGGTCGACCGCCCTGATGAAGACCATGTCGTACTTGAGATGACCTGCGGCAAAGGCGGCTATGTTCGCTCGATCGCGCGTGATCTGGGCGCTGCTTTGGGCTGCCACGGCCACGTCAAGAAACTGCGCCGCATCTGGTCCGGCCCGTTCGACGCCGAAGATGGTCTGTCCATCGAACAGATTGATCAGATGGCCAAGACCACCGCGCTCGATGTCTATCTGCATCCGTTGGAAACCGGCCTGTCGGATCTGCCCGAGCTTCATTGCACGCCCGAAGGCGCCACGCGCCTGCGCAATGGCAACCCCGGCATGGTGCTTGCCTCGGACGTGGAATACGGTGATGAGGCCTGGGCCTCAATGGATGGCAAGGCCGTAGCCGTGGGGATTTACAAATCCGGCGAATTGCACCCCAGCCGGGTGTTCGTTACCTGAGCCACGTGCTAGGCGAAGGGCATGATTACCCGTTCCCATACCAAGGGCGACGCGCCTTCGACCGCTGTCTACTCCGATTGCGAGAAATATCGCTATAGCCTGACCCGCATCTGGGACCCCGCAGGCCGCAAAGCTCTGTTCGTGATGCTGAACCCATCAACCGCAACCGAGGTGCAGAACGACCCGACCGTTGAACGCTGCGAACGCCGGGCGCGAACATTGGGGTTTGGGGCATTTCAGGTCACCAACATCTTTGCCTGGCGCGACACCGACCCGCGCAAGATGCGAGCCTCCGCTGATCCTGTCGGGCCGGAAAACAACGCGACCATACTGGCCGGCGTAAATTGGTCTGATCAGGTCATCGCCGCATGGGGCACCCATGGGGCGCATTTAGAGCGTGGCCCTGCGGTTGAAACTCTGCTGCGTGGCACTGGTCACCCCCTATTTCATCTAGGGCTGACCAAGGACGGCCATCCCAAACATCCGCTTTATATCGCTTATACCCAACAGCCCGAGCTCTGGTGACAAAGGGTTAACCACGCCCTCAACTTGGCTTTGACCAACCTCTTGATTGCATGAGATGTTTTACAATCGGCGCAATCGATCTTGCGGAGGGGTCTCATGTTTCTGATCGGGTTATTCGGCATGGCCGCGCTGGGCGGTGCGGCCTATGCGATAAGCGACGTTCTCGTCCCTGACGAGGCAGCCGACGAAGATGACGACCGGATTGAGGATACGGTTGAAGAGGACGTGCCCACGGGGAACCTTCTTGACCCGGACGAGAATATCGAAGAACCCACTTCGCCCGAAAATGCCGACTCGGACACTGGCGAGGTTTTATCCGACCACGAAGGCCACCTTGTCATCACAGGCGATGAGGATGCGGACATTTTGACGGGGCAGGACGGGAATGACCAAATCAACGGATATGCTGGCAATGACATCATCGACGGTGGCGATGGCAATGACATTTTGTATGGCGGCAGCGGTGAGGACACTCTGATCGGCAGTTATGGAAATGATGTGCTGCACGGTGAGTATGGCGACGACAATCTGAACGGTATGACCGGAAACGACGACCTGTATGGCCATTTCGGAGCGGATGAACTGAACGGTGGGGATGGCAACGACCGGCTTTTTGGTGGGCAAGGCAATGACACCCTGAGCGGAGATGACGGCGACGATGCGCTGCAAGGCGGGGATGGCGGTGATTACCTTGTTGGTGGCGCCGGTGAAGATGCTTTGTTTGGCGGGGATGGCGAGGACGTTCTGACCGGAGATGATGGTCCAGAAGAAAATTCAACAGACTTCCTGAATGGAGGCGACGGGGATGATGTAATTCTGGCCGGGGAAGGTGATGTGGTCACTGGCGGAGAAGGTGAAGATGATATTGTCGTACAAGCTGAACCAGAGCAGGAGGCCGCAACGATCATGGATTTCCAAGTCGGTCACGACAAGCTGCTGATTACGTGGGACGGCCCCGAAGACCCAGATTTGACCATCGAGCCAGATGAAGAAAACAATGACTTGACGCATATCAGGGTCAATGGTGAAGACGTCGCGCAAGTCTATGGTGCAGATGATCTGACCGCTGCGGATATTCAATTCGTCACCGAAGCCCAGTTGGCGCAATACGCCTTCTCGGGATAAGCCCACAGAATCCCTTTGCCATTCATGCCAAATGCGCCTATACGCGCCCATCCGTATCGGAATCGGTGCGGTTTTCTCCATGGGCCTGTGCTGGACGACATCCCGGCCTGCGCCATTAACTCTAACCTTTAAAGGAGACCCCGATGTCGATTACTGCCGCTGAAAAAGCAAGCGTTATGAAAGAATTCGCAACCAAGGACGGCGACACCGGTTCGCCTGAAGTCCAGGTTGCCATCCTGACTTCGCGCATCACCACCCTGACTGAGCACTTCAAGACCCATAAAAAAGACAACCACGGCCGTCGCGGTCTGCTGAAAATGGTCGCCCAGCGCCGTAAGCTGCTGGACTACCTGAAGGGCAAAGAAGAAGCACGTTATCAGGACCTGATCAAAAAGCTGGGCATCCGCCGCTAAGCGGTTGTTGTTCACGCCGTGAACGCAGCTTTGTACCACTTGTACGCCCGCCAATTGGTGGGCGTATTTGTTTTTGGTCAACGGATTTTAATGCGTTTCTTTGTCGGAATCAAAGTAACATTTAGTGCCTGGTTACCACCCGACAAAGCACCGTTTGACAACTTGATCTACGATTGCGGCTGCGTGCTTGTTGGATTGAATGTAAAAAAGTTAACGCGATGTGAACCACTTCACTGAACGGACCCGAGGATTGCGCAATACTGTAATTGTTAGTGAGTAGGCGCTTCTTTTGTTTCGAGCGTCAGGTTTTTCATAGTCCTCCCTTTTTGACTGGGCGCGCCTGTATTGGGCGCGCCCTTATTCGTTTTTATCCCTCGAGCCTGAGGCAGAAGACACGTCCAGATTGTGACGTCGCGTCACAATCATGCGGGTCAAAATTAAGAAATTGACGTAAACGTAAGCATTACCGGCAGTTTTCTACCAATCGGTCAAAAAATGACGCGTAACACGGTTTTATTCCCCGTTTCGCGAAGCCTGGGTTTTCCTACATGCGCCGTGTCGCTGCGGGTTCGCACTCACGGAAGATGGTCTTTGAGCGTTTCCCTCTCATGGCTCGGATCTTGCCCGCAGCGACATGAATTTGACGACCAACTATTGCTGGAGTTGAATGATGCCTTTGATGACCGTTCTAAATCGTGTGTTTGCGGCCAAGATGCCCGACACCCCTAACAACAAAGAAACATCGGTGCCAACATCAGATCCTTTTGTTGGAAAACGGTCGATTTCAAAGGCTGAGACCGCAGCAGTTCTTCGTGGAATAATGAAAGATGAGCAGATGAAATATCCAAAGCAGCACACAGGTGGCGATTCAGCTCGGTAGTGTTCTGTTGCTGCACATCCGATTGGTGCAGACAGAGCCATGGATGCTGTTTCGCAAGGGTAGTTTGATCCCTCAACCCAGATATGAAAACGCCCACCATTTCGGCGGGCGTTTTTTGTTATCGTCAGTGGGTTCCGTTCACATTTTCGCCTTTTCTGATTTCAGCGCCAGCCACAGGCAATAGCACATGATCAGAACCACCAGCGTGAATGGGATGCCGGTTGAAACCGCTGCCCCCTGAAGCGCGGCAAGACCACCCCCCAGAAGCAGGGCGATCGCAACCAGACCTTCCAATGTGCACCAGAACACGCGCTGCACAACTGGCGCGTCCATCTTGCCACCAGCCGTGATCGTGTCGATCACCAACGAACCTGAGTCGGACGAAGTCACAAAGAACACCACGATCAGGATCAGCGCTATTGGGGCGATCAGGCCGTAAAGCGGCAGCTCTTTCAGGAAGCCAAACAACGCACCTTCAGGGGCGTAGCTGTCGATCACGGTGGCCCGGACACCTTCAGCGCCGCCTGCGTTCAGCATGTCGATGGCGGCACCACCAAAGGTCGACATCCACAATGCGCAGACCGCCGTCGGGGCCAACAATGCGCAGATCACAAATTCCCGCACAGTGCGGCCTTTCGAAATGCGTGCGATGAACATGCCAACAAAGGGTGACCACGCGATCCACCAGGCCCAGTAGAAGGTCGTCCAGCCGTGGAAATAACTGGTGTCTTCCCGCCCGAACGGATTGGACAGCGCCGGCAGATGGGTCACATAGTCCACCATGACATTGAAGTATCTGGCAAAGGCCGTACCTACACCAGTGACGACAATCACAAAAATGAACAGTCCTACGGCCATGATCATATTGATCTCACTCAGCCGTTTGACGCCCGCATCCATACCCATCAGGACCGATCCCAGCGCAATTAGCGTAATACCGATGATCAGCAGAACGGTGACTGTCGGGCTGGGTTCAATGCCGAACACTTCATACAGTCCCGCGGCAACTTGTTGCGCGCCCAGACCCAGCGAAGTGGTCAGGCCGAAGAGCGTGGCAAAGACGGCCAGCGTATCAATCATATGGCCCCACCAGCCCCAAACTCGTTCGCCAAGAATGGGATAGAAGGCCGAACGCAAGGTCAGTGGCAGCCCGAGATTATAGCTGAAGATCGCAAGCGCCAAACCCACCGCCGCATAGACAGCCCAGCCTTCAAGGCCCCAATGGTGGATCGTACCAACGATACCGGCATATTCATTTCCCGGAACAGCGATATCGATACCCAAGGGCACCGCGTTTCCACCTTCGGCAAAGTTGTAATAGACCGGTTCCATCACACCGAAGAATAAAAGCCCGATGCCGATACCTGCCGCAAACATCATTGCGATCCATCCGGCGTAGGAATAGTCGGGCTTGGCGTCTTTGCCGCCGATCCTCACTTTGCCCACCGGCAGGATGACCAGTACCAGAACAAACAGGGTGATTGCGTCAACTGACAGCACGAGGAACCAGTCAAACGTGCTGGTTAACCAAGGTCGGAGCCAGCCAAAGAACGTTGCTGCGGCCTCCTGATTGGCCAATGCGATCAGGACGAACGCAAAGATCAGGATGCTTGAGATCAAAAAGACCGGGTTATGGATGTCCAGACCGAAGGGCCGGACATTGTCCTGTCCAAGTTCATACTCGGTCTCGAAGTCATAAATCCGAGGGTCCGGATCCAACATTTTCTTGGTTTGTGCCATGCGTCTGCCCTTCTGTTCGCAACGTGCAAACGCCAAGGTATTCGACCGGCGGACGGAGGTGAGTTTCGTATTCCCTTGGCGCGTTTCCGTCGTTTCGACCGCAGGTATGGTGTTCTCAGCCTATACGGATACTAAATTTTCTCCAAATGTATTCGATTATCAAAATGTAAGCATGAAAGACGCCCGCGTTTTAGCGGGCGTCTTTTGGGGCGATTAGATTACCTGTCCGGACGCTATTGCGACATGCCACCTTCGCCGCTGACCTGTTCCTGAACGTGGGTCTCATTGCCTACGGTCGCACCGCGCGGTGGGAACGAAACAAAGGTTTCGAGATGCGCCCGTACCAATCGGGCTGCCGGACCAAAGGCCCACATCTTGTTGCCCATCCAGCGCGTGTACATTCCGGATTCCTCGGCCGCTTTCTCGTAGGGGTCGCGGCGAAGGTTGAACAGCAAGGGCGCATTCAGTTCCTCTTTGGGGCCGGCCCAGCCTTTTTCCTGAATGGTAAAATGGGCTTTCCAGTCATTATAGCGGATCGCCTGCAGGTCGGTACCTTCGTAATAGACGATTTCCTTTCTGTTGCTGGGCGTTTCGCCAGTCAGATATGAGAGCTGATTGTACCCATCCAGATGCACCTGGTAGCCTTCATATCCTTCAAGCAGATCGGCAGGCAAATCCTGAGATCCCCCGGCTGCCGCGACCAGAGTGGGCATCCAGTCCATACCGTCAAAGATGCCATTCAGCACCTGACCTTCGGCGATGTTGCCGGGCCAGCGGATGATGGCTGGAACGCGGAAACCGCCTTCCCAGGTGGTGCCTTTCTCACCATGGAATGGAGTGGTGCCGCCATCGGGCCATGTCATGGTTTCCGGGCCATTGTCCGAAGTGAAGATGACAATCGTGTTGTCGGCAATGCCGAGTTCCTCAAGATGCGCGGTCACCTTGCCGACATTATTGTCGAGTTCTTTCATGACCACATCCTGCAGTCCGCGCCCGTCGCCCAGCATCGCCTCGTATTCCGGGCTCAGATGGGTCCAAACATGCGCTCGGGCGGGGGCCATCCAGACGAAGAATGGTGTGTCGCCTTCGACGGCACGGTTGATGAAATCGATGGTGTGGGCCGTTACCTCATCATCCAGTGTTTTCTGACGTTCAGGTGGGGCAGGACCGTCATCAACGATGCGCTGTTTGCCCACTGGTCCCCAACGCGGATCGACGGTTTCATCAACCGTGTCAGTAGCGAAGGAATGGATAATGTTACGTGGTCCGAACTGGGCTGCAAATTCCGGATCATCCGGCCAGTCCGGGTCGGTCGTGTATTCCATCGCGTTGAGATGGTAGAGCCAACCCCAGTATTCATCAAAGCCCTTGGCCGTGGGTAAAAATTTGTTCAGATCACCCAGATGGTTCTTGCCGAACTGCCCGGTGGTATAGCCCATGGATTTGAGGATGTTTGCCAGCGTCGGGTCTTCCTCGCTCAGCCCGACCGGATCACCCGGAAGGCCCACGGTGTGCATCCCTGTCCGAACCGGAAACTGACCAGTGATGAAAGCGGAACGCCCTGCGGTACAGCTGGGTTGGGCATAGTAGTCCGTCAGACGCGCACCCTCGGCTGCGAGCTGATCCAGATTCGGGGTTTGGATGCTTTTGACGCCCTGATGATAGCTGCCAAGACTGGCCCAGCCGACGTCGTCCGCCATAATCACCAGAATATTGGGTTTTTCAGCCTGTGCGACGGCCGCCGTGGCAACTGCCCACAAACCCACCGCAAGGCTGGTTGTCATTGATTTTATTTGAAACATCGCATTCGACTCCTGCATGCAACCAAGTGGCATATTGACGGTAATACAGTCTGTCCTAGCGGGTGGGTCGGTCTCATCACAACGCGGGTTTACATTCTTGCAGATTCTGAAACTTAGTGATCAGGATCTGAAACCTGAGGACTGCCGTGTTAACCGAAAAGACTCTTTCCGCCGTTCTGTACCTTGCTGAGACGGGCAATTTTCAGGAGGCAGCCAAACGATTGGGTGTCTCGAACGCGTCGCTGTCGCGTTATGTTTCGATGGCCGAGGAACAAGTCGGCTTCCCGTTGTTTCATCGCAAACGCGGTAACAGCGGGCTGACGCGTGAGGGGCAGAAGTTTCTACCCGTGGCAAAGAATCTGCAGGCGGATCTGAAGCGTTGTGCCGATCAGATCGAGCGTATCCGACTGGATACCAGCCAGACCGTGCGGATCGGTTGCGGCCCACTAACACCGCGTACGTTGGTCAGGCCCGCGATTCAGGCGGCGTTGCAGCAATCGCAGACCTTACGTTTCAGGGTGGATGTCAGCGCGCGACAGGCACCAATCGAGATGCTTGAGAGTGGCGAAATCGACATCTACCTGGGCGATCTGACCCATACGCCCGAGACCGAGAATATCGAGTTGATGATGTTCGAAAAACGCGCAGTGGTGTTTGCCGCCCATGTCTCGCATCCGTTGCATGGCAAGTCCCCAGTAACTTTGAACGAACTATTCTCGTACCCTTTCGCCTCGCCGCATTTACACAAACATTGGCGTGCGGCGATCACGCGGGCTTTGGGCGGCACAGATGATGCAGCCGAAAAGGTTAGAGCCTTGCCGCAGGTGGAAAGCGATGATTATGCCTTTCTGACATCCCTGCTGACGGGGCCCGAGTTCGTTGTAGGCGGTATGCCCGAAACCTTTGCCGAGCGGATCGCTGACGGGTCGGTCGGGCTGATAGAAACTACGCCATCAATTAGCTGGAATATATGCGCTGCACGAAAGGCAGGACCGGGACAGCCCGCCACCGAAACCCTGTGGAAACAGCTTGAAGTACTGGCTGGCCAAAAGCTCAGGTGATGTATTATTCACCCAAATGGTTGACTGAAGCAAGAAAGAGGTGTAATTCATCCAAATGGTTGAACGAGAGAGTCGCTATGACTTAGGCGCAATATTGAAGGCCGCGTCCGATCCAACCCGCCGTGCGATCCTGACAATGCTTGCGCAGCAGGGTCCCTTGCGGGTGACGGATATCGCGCGGCAGTTCGAGATGAGCCTCAATTCGGTATCCAAGCACATCAAGGTGCTGGAAAATGCCGGTTTGGTGCATCGCCGGACGGAATGGCGCGAGCATCTGATCGAGGTGCAGATGGCCCCCTTGTCAGCCGTGGATGAATGGTTCGCCGGGCTGCGTTCAATCTGGACGCTTCGGCTGGACGCCTTGGAAACTGCTTTGGAGGACCCAGAAGATGACTGATCTGTCTCTTGAAATCACACGTGCCATTCCGCACCCGCCTGAAAAGGTGTTTGATGCCTGGTTAGACCCGGCAATGCTGGCCAAATTCATGCTACCAGGCCCTAACATGTCGGTGCCCGAGGCACGATCCGACGCGAAGGTCGGCGGACGCTTCAAGATCATCATGCGTGCACCCGAGGCTGGCGATTTGCCGCATGAGGGCGAATACAAGGTGATCGATCGGCCCAATCGGCTGCAATTCACCTGGAACTCACCCTACAGTCAGGACGATTCCACCGTGACGCTGGATTTCATGCCCACCGATAAAGGTACGGAATTGCGACTGCATCACATCCGCTTTCCGTCACAGGAAAGCCGCGACAACCACGAAGGTGGCTGGACCTCAATTCTTGCCGCACTGGAGGAAGCATTGTGATCAATTGGCTCGCCCTTGGCGCGGGGGTGATCGCCGCCTTTTTGCTGGGCTGGTTGGTTTATGGACCCGTCGGGTTCCAGAAACGCTGGGCCGAAGGCACACGGATTGATCCCGCTCCGCCCGCCTCTCCGCCGCTGCTGCAAATGATCACGCAGATCGTATTCCTGATCCTGCTGGCCGCCGTGATCGCGGTGACCGAGACCACCAACAATCTGGGCGCTGCTGTGCTGGCGATCCTCGCCGTGGCTGCGCAGGCGGCCTCGGTCGGGGCATGGGCGCAGAAAAACGGCTTCGCCATCGCCGTCGACACCGGCTATGCACTTGGATGCGGCGTGGTGATGATCCTGGCACACGCGATCCTGTGAAATATCAGCCCTTGCCCGATTAGGGCGGGGGCTGGGCGGTCCTCTGCCCCCAAAAAACTCCCGACTTTCCAAAGCTCGCAAACTCATGTATGGCCCAACCATCTGAGACGTTGTGCCCTGACCCTGGCACTCAGACGAAAGCTAAAATGGGGTCGGCGGCAATGGGGCCGCCATGCAAAACGGGAGACCCGCAGGGGCGGGAGTGCTCCCATCTAGGATACGCAAATGTTTGATGTAACAAAGAAATCAATCCAGTGGGGCGAAGAGACGCTGACACTGGAAACCGGCAAGGTTGCCCGTCAGGCCGACGGCAGCGTGATCGCCACGCTGGGTGAAACCAGCGTCATGGCAAACGTGACCTTTGCCCGTGCCCAAAAACCCGGTCAGGATTTTTTCCCGCTGACCGTACACTACCAAGAGAAATACTATGCCGCCGGTAAAGTTCCGGGTGGCTTCTTCAAGCGCGAGGCGCGCCCGACCGAGAAAGAGACGCTGACTGCGCGTCTGATCGACCGTCCGATCCGCCCGCTGTTCGTTGATGGCTTCAAAAACGAAGTTCTGGTGATGTGCACCGTGCTGTCCCACGATTTGGTAAATGACCCCGACATGGTTGCGATGATCGCCGCTTCGGCCGCGCTGACCTTGTCTGGCGCACCGTTCATGGGCCCAATCGCTGGTTGCCGTGTTGGTTTTGAGGATGGCGATTACGTCCTGAACCCGACCGTTGATGACATGCAGGACCTGCGCCTGAACCCCGAACAGCGTCTGGATCTGGTTGTTGCCGGCACCAAAGACGCCGTGATGATGGTTGAATCGGAAGCCTACGAGCTCTCTGAGGCCGAAATGCTGGGTGCCGTCAAATTCGCGCACGAGCAGCTTCAGCCAGTGATCGACCTGATCATCGCTCTGGCCGAAGACGCCGCGAAAGAGCCGTTTGACTTCCAAGCGCCTGACTATTCGGAGCTGTCCGCCGCTGTCAAAGCAGCCGGTGAAGAGCAGATGCGCGCCGCCTTCGCAATCACCGACAAGCAAGAGCGCACTGCCGCTGTTGCCGAAGCGCGTGCCGCGATCAAAGAATCGCTGAGCGAAGAGCAACTGGAAGACAGCAACCTTGGTTCAGCCCTCAAAAAGCTTGAAGCTGGCATTCTGCGTGGTGACGTTGTCAAAACCGGCAAGCGGATCGACGGTCGTGCGACCGACGAGATCCGCAGTATCGTTTCGGAAACCGGAATGCTGCCACGGACCCATGGATCTGCCCTGTTCACCCGCGGTGAAACGCAGGCGCTGGCCGTGACCACGCTGGGCACCGGTGACGATGAACAGTTCATCGACGCGCTGCATGGCAACTTCAAATCGAACTTCCTGCTGCATTACAACTTCCCTCCGTATTCGGTTGGTGAAGTTGGCCGGGTCATGGGCCCTGGCCGTCGCGAGATCGGCCACGGCAAGCTGGCATGGCGCGCCTTGCAGGCGGTTCTGCCTGCGGCGACCGACTTCCCCTACACGATCCGTATCGTGTCGGAGATCACTGAATCCAACGGCTCCAGCTCGATGGCGTCTGTCTGCGGCGGTTCGCTGTCGATGATGGATGCGGGTGTTCCGCTGAAATCAGCCGTTGCCGGTGTGGCCATGGGCCTGATCCTGGAAGATGACGGCAAATATGCCATCCTGTCGGACATTCTGGGTGACGAAGACCACCTGGGCGACATGGATTTCAAAGTTGCAGGTACCGAAAACGGCATCACCTCGCTGCAGATGGATATTAAGGTTGCGGGCATCACGCCTGAGATCATGGAAAAAGCCCTGTCACAAGCCAAAGACGGCCGGATGTACATCTTGGGTGAGATGAGCAAAGCCCTGTCCGAGACCAACGATTTCTCGATCCATGCGCCGCGCATCGAGACCATGAACATCCCGACCGACAAGATCCGTGAAGTGATCGGCTCGGGCGGTAAGGTTATCCGCGAGATCGTTGAGGTTTCGGGTGCCAAGGTCGACATCAACGACGACGGCGTCATCAAGATCGCCTCGCCCGATGGTGAATCGATCAAGAAGGCCTATGAGATGATCCACTCGATCGTCGCCGAGCCGGAAGAAGGTCAGATCTACACCGGTAAAGTGGTCAAGATCGTCGACTTCGGCGCCTTCGTGAACTTCTTTGGCAAGCGCGACGGTCTGGTCCACGTGTCTCAGATCGAAAACCGCCGCCTGAACCATCCGTCGGATGTGCTGAAGGAAGGTCAGGAAGTAAAGGTCAAGCTGCTGGGCTTTGACGACCGCGGCAAGGTCCGCCTGTCGATGAAGATCGTCGATCAGGAAACCGGTGAAGAGATCGCGCCTGAGAAGAAAGAAAAGAAAGAGGAAAGCGCCGAGTAATCTGCCTTTCCCTATCTGAATAAGAAAGACCCCGGTTTCGGCCGGGGTCTTTTTTGTTTCAGTCGTCTGCTTAGGACAGACAGCGATGGGATTTATCCGCCCGGCCAATCAGACCTATGCATTGGCGCGGGCCTCTTCTTCCAGCTCGGCCCCGGTTTGCAGAACCGCATCAAGGAAGAGCTCAAGATCCTTCCGTTTGGTGCGGTGATTGTTGATCGCGACGCGCAGGCAATGCTTCCCGCCCAACGTCGTATCAGACGGGGCGGCGATTCCGGATTCCTGAACCCGCAGCATGATTTCTGTGTTCATTTGCCTTAACCGATCTTCGTCAGTGATCCCGTTGGCATAGCGGAAGCACACGATGTTCAGATCCACTGGCGCGATTAGTTCAAGGCGCGGGTCGGCACTGACCAATTGCTGTAAATATCGCGCCTGCCCGATGTTCTGATCGATCAGGCGGCCAAATTTTTCGACACCGTTCTCTTTCAGGGACATCCAGATTTTGAGCGCCTTGAAGCCTCGACTGAGCTCAAAACCATAATCGGCCAGAAACTTGCCCGCGATCAGCCCACGTTCCTGCATTTGCAGATAGTCGCCATGCATCTCGAATGTATCGAAATGACGCTGTGCGTCGCGGACCAGAACACAACCTGCTTCGAACGGAGTATGCAGCCATTTATGCGGGTCCAACGCAATGGAATCGGCCAGTTCTATGCCGTCCACCAAATGTTTGTTGCCGGGGGCTAGACGCAAGAAGGCTCCGATACAGCCATCCACATGGAACCACATCCCCTCGCGGCGACAGATTTCTGCAATCGCGGTAAGATCGTCCAAGGCACCCGTGTTCGTCGTACCTGCCGTTCCGATGACGCAGGCTGGCTTAATACCTTTGGCCCTGTCTTCGGCAATAGCTTTCTCCAACGCGGGGATACTCATGCGCAAGCGATCATCGCTTTCGACTTCGGTCAGCGACTTTGCACCATGACCCATCGCCTCAAGTGCTTTCTGATGGCAGCTGTGCACCTGATCTGACGCGTAGAACCTAAGCGGTTGCGGCATCCCCAAAATCCCCTCGGCCCGAACGTCGACCCCGGCAAGAGCGTTTCGCGCGACATTCAGCGCCACCATGTTGGCCATTGAGCCCCCGCTGGTCAGAGTCCCGCTGGCATCCTTGGGAAATCCCATCAATTCTTTGAACCAATCGACCACCTGTATGTCGATCATGGCCGCTGCAGTATTGCCGCCACCCAGGTTCGAACCATCGACCGCAGCAATAAAATCGCCAAGCGCACCGGTGAAGTTGGATGACCCCATGTACCACCCCCAAAATCGAGGATGGATGTTGCCCATAGAGTAGGGAAACAGGTTCTCGCGCAAGTCATCATAGACACGATCAAGGGGTTGTGGTGCCATCGGCGCTGGAGATTTGAAGAAATCCCGCACCGCATCTGGCATCTCCTGCCAGACATGCCGTTCACGCACATCGGACAGGTGTGAGACGGCATCATCGACCATTTGATGCGCAAGCTTGCGCGACAGGGACCAATCTTCGGGATCCAGAGATTCTTCAAAATTGCTCATGCCAAATGCCCCCAAGAGTTCAAAAACTGAGAGTTTGGAGTGCGCTTGATGTTGAGTCAATCGGCTGTTGCGCGCTGTTATTCAGTAAACCAATTCTTAACACTTATAAGTTGATTTAGTGAAAACTTAAGAAAACCCTTAATTGTCTGGGAAACCGTTTCGCTTTGGCCTCTATTACTATCTATGAAATCAACGGGGATCCGTTCGGCAATCCAAGCGTGACAGTCGTCCAGGGGCATCAGGTCGAAATCACCGATGACGACGGTTTTCTGGAAGACGGCGATAGCGGTGGCGAACAGCAGTTTGACACCAGCTCGCTTTCAAATCTGACCAACTCAGATAATTTCCAGATTTTCGAAGGTTACACGGCCACTGTCGGCGGGCTTCCGGTTGCCTACACGCTTATCCATTTTTCAGGCACGCAGTACATCGTTGTAACCTCGGGAAATGTTGGTGTTGGCGATGTTTTGATCGGCAATTCATTGGCGCAAGGTACCGCGCCGCCCGTGGCCTATGACAGCATTCCCAGCTTTGTCTGCTTTACATCTGGGTCCTATATCCTGACACCGACCGGGCGGCACCTGATCGACGAGATCAAGGCTGGGGATCAGGTAGTCGTCACCGATGGCTCGGGCCGGACAGTACGATGGGTAGGCCGAAGGCGCCTAAGCAAAGCGGACCTGAAGCAGACACCGAAACACTGCCCGATCCGGATCAGCGCGGGCAGCCTTGGGCCAGATACACCGGCGCGGGATCTTTTGCTTTCACCTCAGCATCGCGTCGTAGTTTCTTCACCTGCGATGGAGCTGCATCATTGTCATCCGATGATGCTGGCTTCGGCTAAGTCACTAATCAACGGCAAGACCATAACTCAGGCTCCTCCGGATCGGGGTGTCGAGTATATCCATATCTTGTTCGATCAGCATGAGCTGGTGAATGTCGATGGTCTGTGGTCCGAGTCGTTTTTTCCTGGCGACTGCACACTCAATGCGATGAGTGTTGCCGCCAAAGCGGAACTATTCGAATTGTTCCCCGAGCTTAATTCCGGCGCAAGCGGCTACGGCGACACCGTGCTGCCGGTTCTGAAACCGTTCGAAGTGCAGATGTTGCGGGGTCAACTGTCTGCGCCCGCAGGCTCAAATTCGGCGTTTGCACACTAGACGAAGGTGGGGGCTTTCGCCCCCTGCCTAATATCCGATCACGAGGGCGCTTTGGTTTTGCGCAGATAGGGGAAGATCGTTTCGAACTCACCAAATTTGGCCTTGGCATCTTCATTGGATACCGCAGGTGGGATGATCACATCTTCACCCGGAACCCAGTTTGCAGGGGTCGCCACGCCTTTGGCGCTCATCTGCAGGCCATCCAGCGCGCGTAGGATTTCAGCAAAGTTCCGGCCCACTGTCATCGGGTAGGTCATCGACAGCTTCAGCTGCTTATCCGGGCCGATGATGAAAACCGAACGCACGGTGGCGCTGTCTGCTGGGGTGCGACCATCGGGCAGGTAGGCCTCAGCTGGCAGCATGTCAAAGGCTTTGGACACGGCCAGACCGTCATCGGCGATGATCGGGAAGCCTGGATTAGCATTGCCATAGGCTTCGATGTCTTTCTTCCATTTCTTGTGGTCTTCGACACCATCGACCGATACACCCATCACTTTGGTGTTCCGCGCGGCCCATTCGTCGTTCAGCTGTGCAACGGCCGAAAACTCGGTCGTGCAGACAGGGGTGAAATCCTTGGGGTGCGAGAACAGAATGGCCCAGCTATCGCCAATCCAGTCATGAAACTGGACAGTGCCCTGATCTGTTTCTGCTGTGAAATTCGGGACTGTGTCGTTGATACGCAAACCCATAGGGAAGCTCCTTTCCTGCGAAAAACCTGAGTCGGTTGATGCCAACCTAATCACTTTGCGCAGAGGTTAAACCATTCATGTTGCCCTGTCAGAAGATTCAGTAGATACATAATTTGATCAAATTATGATTTGTCCCTTGCCCTACACTGGGTCGGGTGACAGAGTGAACATGAAAACCGACCGACCGGTCGATTGATTCCGCTCCGGAGGATGAACCATGATCGAAAAAAGCGATTTCTATATCAACGGCAAATGGGTCGCCCCGTCAGCGACGAATGATTTCGAAGTGATCGACCCCTCGACCGAAGAGCCCTGCGCGGTGATCTCTTTGGGATCAGAGGCCGACACGAATGCGGCGGTCGCTGCGGCCAAATCCGCCCTGCCCGGCTGGATGGCCACTCCAGTCGAAGAGCGTATCGGCTTGGTGGAAAAGCTGGTCGACATCTATGCTACGCGTTCGGAGGATCTGGCGCAGGCGATGTCCATGGAAATGGGTGCGCCAATTGACATGGCGCGTACCCAGCAATCCGGTGCGGGTATCTATCACCTGAAAAACTTTATCCGCGCCGCCAAAGCGTTTCAGTTCGAACGTCCGCTTGGCGATCATGCACCAAATGATCGGATCATCTACGAAGCCGTCGGTGTGGCGGCCCTGATCACGCCGTGGAACTGGCCGATGAATCAGGTCACGCTCAAGGTTGGTGCCGCAGCCATCGCGGGCTGCACCATGGTGCTGAAACCGTCAGAGCAAAGCCCGCTGAACGCGATGGTTTTTGCCGAGATGATGGATGAGGCCGGTTTCCCGGCTGGGGTCTTCAATCTAGTGAACGGCGATGGTGTTGGCGTTGGCTCGCAGCTTTCGGCGCATCCGGATGTGGATATGGTCAGCTTTACCGGCTCGACCCGGGCCGGAACGGCGATTTCCAAAAACGCCGCAGATACGTTGAAGAAAGTGCATCTGGAACTGGGTGGGAAAGGCGCCAATGTGGTCTTTGCCGATGCGGACGAAAAGGCTGTCAAACGCGGCGTGCTGCACATGATGAACAACACCGGCCAAAGCTGCAACGCCCCCAGCCGGATGCTGGTACAGCGCCCAATCTACGATCAGGCGGTCGAGACTGCCGCCGAGGTGGCCAACAAGGTTTCAGTCGGCCCCGCGTCGGAAGAAGGCCGCCATATCGGCCCGGTTGTAAATGAGCTTCAGTGGAGCAAAATTCAGGACCTGATCCAGAAGGGCATCGACGAGGGTGCGCGTCTGGTCGCAGGCGGCACCGGGCGGCCCGAAAGTCTGAACAAAGGCTACTATGTCCGCCCCACAGTTTTTGCCGACGCCAACAACCAGATGACCGTCGCGCGCGAGGAAATCTTTGGCCCGGTTCTGACCATGATCCCGTTCGACACCGAGGAAGAAGCCATCGAGATCGCCAATGACACGCCTTATGGTCTGACCAACTATGTCCAGACACAGGATGGCGATCGTGCCAATCGGATGGCCCGCGCATTGCGCTCGGGCATGGTCGAAATGAACGGCCAATCGCGAAGTGCTGGATCACCCTTTGGAGGGATGAAGCAGTCAGGCAATGGCCGTGAAGGCGGGGTTTGGGGTCTGGAAGACTTTCTGGACGTGAAGGCCGTAGGCGGCTGGGCAGCCGAGTAACCCCCATTTGATACTATCAAATTGTGAGGCACCCAAGGGTGCCTCGCTCTAATATTCAGACAGGTCGGACGACAAGCTGTGGTTCTCCGTCCGAGGTCTGGCGGGCGGACCGGCCATCCCAGCCAATCTCACCAGTGACACGCTGGCGAAATGCAGAAAAGCTGTTGAACCGCACCACATCCACCGCCTTATCAAACTGCAAGGTTACCCGTCGATGCGATCCATCACCCATCATTGTCAGGCCGCGAATTTCTGCCGTGAAAGGCTGACCCAGATACCGACCCTCAACCCGGTCGCCTACGCGTAGCTGCATTCGATTGCCAGACATCGCGTGCAACGTGTTCCAATCCCGCACGCCATGTTGATGGGCCAGCAGTTCCAGTGCTTCGCCATGCGACAGGTGAACATCAGTGTCACGCAAGCGTTTTCGAAGGCGTTTTGCCTGCTCTTTCAACTCCGCAATCGGAGCGATGTTTTGAACTCGTGTCATGATTTGCCTCGTTTCCTTTAACGGGCGCGAAATCTGGACGGGGCTCGCATTACCATCCGCGCGCCGGGAAAAGGCAACAGATGTTCTGATCTATCGGGTTTCACCAAAGCCTTAGGGCCGCGAACGGCAGGAGACCCGAACCTGCGGCGCCTTTTGGCACCGACAGGCCGATCTGTCAATCAGGCGTCGGCTTGCGCGGCCTCAAACGCCAACATGGCGCGTTTGACCGGAAGGCCCCAGTGGTATCCGCCCAGACCTCCGGATTTGCGCAGGGCGCGGTGACAGGGGATCAGCCAACTGACCGGGTTCCGGCCCACTGCCGTACCCACGGCCCGCACCGCCTGCGGAGAGCCAACGCGCTCCGCGATCTCGGAATATGTGGTAACCTGACCGGATGGGATATGCATCAACGCCTCCCAAACTTTAATCTGCAGCGGTGAACCGATCAGGTATAACGGAGTCGGTTGCAAGCGGTCACTTGCCGCGCCAAAGGCACTGAGAACCCATGGGCGCAAGCGCATCGGGTCTTCGACGAACCCCGCTTGCGGCCAACGGGACAGCATGTCCTCCATCGCCTCTTCTTCACCTGTTTCAGCTCCAAAAGCGATGCCACAGATACCTTTGTTGGTACCCATGATCAGAGCTGGGCCAAAGGGGCTTTCAAACCAGCCCCAATAGATCGTCAGACCTGCGCCTTTGCGGGCATATTCACCGGGGCTCATGGATTCCCATTTCAGGAACAGGTCGTGCAGCCGTCCGCTGCCGGACAAGCCTACGTTATGCGCGGTCTCCAATGTGGTGAAACGCTCTCGCAATAGCGCTTTGGCGTGGCCCAGCGTCAAATATTGCTGGTACCGTTTTGGCGAAACTCCGGTCCAACGCGAGAACAAACGCTGGAAATGGGCCGTGCTCATGTCCATCTGACGGGCGAGGTCTTCGAGTCCAAGGGTTTCACCGCCCTGATCTATCAGCTCGATCGCGCGCCGCATGACGTTGTAGTGATATCCGCCTTCCGCGTTCTGAATGTTCATGGGTCTCACCTCATTCGCTTGGATAGACCATAGCGCGCAGGTCACGCCCAATCGACCCGGAACATGCGCATTGGCTTTGGGCTTGCGTCACGACCCCTTGGGCGGCAATAAGGCCCGGATGGCAAAACAACTTGGATATCACACGATCCGCGAGATCTTTACGCGGTTTCACGAGGCCGATCCCGAGCCCAAGGGCGAGTTGGATCACGTGAATGTCTATACTCTGGTTGTCGCCGTGGCGCTTTCAGCGCAGGCGACCGATGCCGGGGTCAATAAGGCAACGAAAGAGCTGTTCAAGATCGTCGACACCCCGCAAAAGATGCTGGATCTGGGCGAAGAGGGCTTGATCGAGCATATCAAAACAATCGGCCTATTTCGCCAAAAGGCCAAGAATGTCATCAAACTGAGCCGTATTCTTGTTGATGACTATGGCGGCGAGGTCCCCAATTCCCGCGCGGCATTGCAATCGCTGCCCGGTGTGGGGCGCAAGACGGCCAATGTTGTATTGAACATGTGGTGGCATTACCCGGCTCAGGCGGTGGACACCCATATCTTTCGCGTCGGTAACCGTACCGGTATCTGCCCTGGCAAGCATGTGGACGCTGTAGAACGCGCCATCGAGGACAACATCCCAACCGATTTCCAGCAACATGCGCATCACTGGCTGATCCTGCATGGCCGCTATCACTGCAAGGCACGCAAACCGCAATGCCCGACCTGTATCATCCGCGATCTCTGCGAATTTGAGGACAAGACCCTATGAAGACCTACCAACTGACCGGCATCGGTAACGCCGTAGTGGACGTGATTTCCCAGGCCGATGACAGTTTCCTTGAGCTGATGGGCATCGAGAAAGGCATCATGCAACTGATCGAACAGGAACGCGGTGAGGTCCTGTATGCGTCAATGGAAGGCCGGGTGCAGACGCCAGGCGGCTCGGTCGCAAATACCATCGCCGGAGCGGGCGCATTGGGGCTGGACGCAGCCTTCATCGGGCGGGTGCATGATGACGCACTGGGCCGGTTCTATGCGGATGCGATGAACGAGGACGGCGTGGATTTTGTGAACCCTCCGGTCCCGGGTGGTGAACTGCCGACGTCGCGTTCGATGATCTTTGTTTCACCAGACGGTGAGCGGTCGATGAACACCTATCTGGGCATCTCGTCTGAACTGTCCTCAGACGATGTGTCCGGAGATGTCGCAGGCAATAGCCAGATCATGTTCCTCGAAGGGTATCTGTTCGACAAGGAAAAAGGCAAAGCTGCATTCCTTGAGGCCGCGCGCAACTGTCATAAGGGCGGTGGCAAAGCTGGAATCGCCATTTCCGACCCCTTCTGCGTTGAGCGGCACCGCGTCGATTTCCTGTTGCTGATCGAGAACGAGCTGGATTTCGTGATCGGTAACGAAGCCGAGATCAAATCGCTGTTCGAAACCGACGATCTTGAAGATGCGCTGGCCAAAACCGCCGAAATTTGCCCCTTGGTTGTCTGCACCCGGTCCGGTGACGGCGTGACTGTCCTGAGCGACGGCAAACGCACGGATGTACCGGTGGAAAAAGTTGTTCCTGTGGATGCAACCGGCGCAGGCGACCAATTCGCCGCGGGGTTTCTGTTTGGAATGGCCACCGGCCGCGACTTTGAGACCTGTGCCCGCATTGGCAACGTCTGCGCCCGTGAAGTGATCAGCCATATCGGCCCAAGGCCGGAGGCGAATATGGTTGAGTTGTTGCAGGATGAAGGGCTGCTCTGAGCCCATTACGCACCTTTGAACAAGCAGTGATCAATCGATTACAATGAGTTCTTAACAATCAACTTGAGAGGCGACAGTAGTCACTTTGATACTGCCTCAGGCCACTTACAAAAGCCCTTGCTTGTTCTAGGGATGGAAGGTTGTCCATTATGAAAACAAAGTCATGGTTCTCAATAAAGTGATACCCGTCAGCCCCTTGTCTTGACGATGGCGTCCTAACGTGTGAGTCGCTACCGTCTTTTCTCTTGCGAATTCTGTAGTTCGGCATTTCGTGCAACGCCATGTATGGGCTGACGGTGCGGAAGTTAAAAAGAGCCGCTTCGTCTTTCAACTGTTCAGCATTAAAAGCGAAAAAGTACTCGCCTCTTTTTTTGTCAGCTAGAATTATGTCGGTCCAACTGAGATCAAATTCGAACATTGAGTAAAGAACTAATCCTTGGTTCTCGAACGGCTCGAACACAAGTGTTTGAACGGTGCAATCGTCAACTAAGACGGTTGTTCTTCTATCGTCAGAACCACTTCTACCTGCGTTCATGATCGACTGCGCTAAATCGGATTGGTTCGCGTTGGCAATAATTGGGCTGAACCCAACAAGGAGCGCTAAAAGCATGTGTTTCATGATCTCTCCAAGCCAACTATTTGCTACGAAATAATCTCAAAGATACAAACGCTCAAGGACAGCTTCGTCCCGCATAACAGATTTCGCTCGACCAAGAGGCCGGATTTAAACTTCAAAAAAGGTATCCCCGAAACGCCTCCATCACCTGCTGGTACACATCCCGTTTGAACGGCACGATTTCTTCCACCAACCGGTCCTGATCCTGCCATTTCCAGCGGGTAAACTCGGGATGCTCGGTCGCGATGTCGATCTGGTCATCCCGACCAGTAAACCGCATCAGGTACCACTTCTGCTCCTGTCCGCGATAGTGGCCCTTCCAGATCTTCGGCACGATGTCTTGCGGCAGGTCGTAGGGCAGCCAGCCGTCGGTCTCGGCGATGATTTCAACCAGATCAGCGGTCACCCCGGTTTCTTCCCAAAGTTCGCGCAGGGCGGCATCGCGCGGGTCTTCGCCCTTGTCCACGCCCCCCTGAGGCATCTGCCAGGCGTCCATCGGCCCGTCGTTGCGCATACCGACAAAGATTTTGCCCTCAGCATTCATCAACATCAGCCCAACACAGGGGCGATAGGGCAGTTTGGCGATTTCATCAGGGGTCATGCGCGGCCTCGTGAACAAGCTTTGCTGCGTCTGTAGCAAGCACTGCAGAAAACGCAAAGGGAATGACGTTAGGTTTCGCGTGACAAAGATGACGCGAAGGTCAATCTAGCCCTCAATTTCGGGAGGGAGAGTTTTTCCATGACTGCGTACCCAAACATGCTGGCCCCACTGGATCTGGGCTTCACCACTCTGAAAAACCGCGTGTTGATGGGGTCCATGCATACCGGATTGGAAGAAACCGGCGACTGGAACCGCGTGGCCGAGTTCTATGCCGATCGGGCACGGGGCGGCGTGGCGCTAATGGTGACGGGTGGGATTGGCCCAAACCTTGAAGGCTCTGTCCTGCCGGGGGCATCGATGATGACCAACGACAAAGAAGTGGCAAACCATTCCATCGTCACTCAGCGGGTACATGATGCCGGTGGCAAGATCGCGATGCAGATCCTACATGCGGGGCGTTATGCTTATGGCCCGAAATGCGTGGCGCCCAGCCCCGTTAAGTCGCCTATTTCCCCATTCCCTCCGAATGAACTGGACGAAGAAGGTATCGAGAAACAAATCAGCGATATCGTCAATGCGGCCCGACTAGCCCAAAAGGCAGGCTATGACGGGGTCGAGATCATGGGGTCCGAGGGGTACTTCCTGAACCAGTTCCTCGTGACCCATACCAACAAGCGCACGGACCGCTGGGGCGGGTCCTATGAGAACCGGATGCGCCTGCCGATCGAAGTGGTCCGTCGAACACGTCAGGCCGTAGGCACCGATTTCATCATCATCTATCGCTTGTCGATGATCGATCTGGTGCCCAATGGTTCGACCCATGATGAGGTTGTCGAACTGGCTCAGCGAATAGAACAGGCCGGGGCCACGATCATCAACACCGGTATCGGCTGGCACGAGGCGCGGATTCCAACCATTGCCACCAGCGTACCGCGTGCGGCCTTTGCCTGGGTAACCAAGAAGCTGATGGGCAAGGTCGGGATTCCGGTGATAACCTCAAACCGGATCAACACACCCGAGGTCGCCGAAGAGGTTTTGTCGACCGGCTGCGCCGATATGGTGTCGATGGCGCGGCCAATGCTGGCGGATGCGGATTTCGTCAACAAGGCAATCGCGGGTGAAGGTGCCAAAATCGCGCCTTGCATCGCCTGCAATCAGGCTTGTCTGGATCATACCTTCAGCGGCAAGCTGACCTCGTGCCTTGTGAACCCCCGCGCCTGTCATGAGACCGAGCTGGTGATTGGCAAGGCCGACGAGGTAAAGAAGGTGGCTGTCGTCGGAGCGGGTCCTGCAGGTCTGTCGACCGCAATGACAGCGGCGCAGCGCGGCCACGAGGTAACATTGTTTGACCGCGCGGACGAGGTTGGTGGTCAGCTGAACATGGCCAAACAGGTGCCGGGGAAAGAAGAATTCTGGGGACTGGTCGACTGGTACCGGACTATGGTGGCCGATCTGGGCGTCAGGTTACAACTGGGCCATGATGTTACAGCGGATGATCTGCGCGATTTTGACGAGGTGGTCATCGCCACCGGTGTCATCCCGCGCGATCCGCAAATTCCCGGTCAGGATCGCGACAATGTCCTGAGCTATATCGACGTGCTGCGCGGCAAGGCCCCCGTGGGCAAGTCAGTCGCCGTCATCGGTGCAGGCGGTATCGGTTTTGACGTGTCTGAGTTTTTGCTTGAGGACGGTCACAGCCCGACAACCGATCTGCCGTTATGGATGAAGGAGTGGGGTGTGACCGATCCGGCCGACCACAGATCAGGTCTGGCCCCCGACGGCCCCCAGCCCGCACCGCCAGCCCGTCAGGTCACGCTGCTGCAGCGCAAGGCGCAGCGCCATGGCAAGGGATTGGGTAAAACCACAGGCTGGATTCACCGCGCAACGTTGAAGATGAAGGACGTCAATTTCGTTGGCGGCGTGAACTATGAGCGTATCGACGATGACGGCCTTCATATCAGCTTTGGCGAAACTCGTGCGGACCCCACGGTGATTGCGGCGGATACAATTGTACTCTGCGCCGGGCAGCTACCCGAACGCAGTCTGGCAGATGAGCTGACCCAACGCGGCATCACTCCGCATGTGATTGGCGGCGCGGATGTGGCGGCGGAACTGGATGCCAAACGCGCGATTAATCAGGGCACTCGGTTGGCGGCAATATTCTGAGCGATACAATCTTGGGTCCTGCGCGCCCGCAATCCTGAGGAATGTATACACGAGGTGTCCCGACCGCGCGGGACGCGCAAGCCTTGCGTATTTTGGCGACATGTCGTGAACTCAACTTGACTGAGCCGAAGTAATCACGGCGTTGCAGCACATGGGATCATGGGTAAAGAGCCGCCAGCACTTCATCAAAGGAACCTGCCAATCATGGCAGGTCAGGGCGCGCTGGCCGTGACGGCCTGGTCCATGGCGAGCCCCGCAATTGTGCTGACGTTCCTTGCGGTCGCAATGGATTTACCCATCTTTCTGGCAGGATTGTTGGTATCCATCCGGCACGCAGCTGGAACGCTGTCGGACGTATTCGTGTCAAACCATCTTGCACAGCTACCCCAGAAGAAAGCCACCATCGCCCGAACGGATATTGCGGTGGCCGCCTGTTTTCTGGTTGTCATTCTCACGGTCATCTATGGGACTAAGCCGATGGTCATCGCAGCCTTTGTGGCCGGGATATTCGTCATTGGGGTACTGGAAGAGATCAAAAGCCTGCTTATCATCGATTTTGTAAGCGACAACTTGCCCTCAAAGGACAGGATGCGCATCAGTTATATTCAAAAGGCCCTGGGAGGGGCCGCAACCATCGCAATCGCATTGTTGTTGCACCAGCTGATGCAGGGTGCGCCTTCGCTGACACGTCACAGCATGGTCGTCGGCTTTGGCGCACTGTGTTTTGTCCTATCAGCGCTGGCGATGATGACATTGCAAGAACGCGCGCCCGATCAATCTGCCCCGGTCGCGCCGCGGACTATGTCACGGTTTGATACGCTGAAAACGTATTGGCACGACGCGAAATCCTTGCTTGGTGAGGCTTGGTTTCGAAAGTTCATCGCGCTTCGACTGACCTTTGTCGTGGCCGGGCTGTCGGTTCCATTCTATGCGCTGATCGCAGCCGAGGCCCATCACAGTTCAGCCAAAGGGCTGACAGCGCTTGTTGTTTCATCCGCAGCTGCATTGCTGGTCGCCGCACCTCTATGGCGGGCTCTCAGCAATTACTCGAACCGGGTGGTTATGATTACGGGTGCGCTGATGGTCGCCGTGTCAGGTGTTGGTCTTATTGTTATCCACCACTGGGGTCTGGATCACACTGTGCATCTGCACGCTGTATCGCTGTTTGTCGTGACCGTTGCCGTCACTGGGTTGGGCAGCGCCCGGGCACTTTATTTCATGGACGTGGCCCCGAAATCTCAGCGGATCGTGGCACAGGCTGTTTCACAAACGATAAGCCGTCTGTCTATCGTCGCTATTTCAGCCCTTCTGGCGGCGATTGCCCATATGAACGAAGTGGTATGGGCCGTTATCCTCATCACCATCAGCAGCCTGTTAGCTGTCGTCGCCATCCTGTCTTTCGTAGATCCCGCAGGTCGGCCCAATCCAGAGCGCGACCGCACGGGTATGGCCAAATAGGCACTGACCTATTCGACGGTGATCGTAATCACCTCGGACACGACCGGCGTGGCATGCGGCACATGGCCTGCGTCCCCCAACACCAGTTGCAGCGTGTGCTCACCCGGGGCGAGGTCCAGTGTCACTTCAGTCTGACCTCCACCAAAATGCATGTGGTTATCATCTGCTGGCAGGCCATAAGTCAACTCATCCGCGCCGTCTTCGCCCTGCCCCAAAGGCGGGCGGTCAATCAGCAGGTGGTGGTGGCCAGTGTTTTCTTTCTCAACCCCAGTAGGTGCCACGCCCATGCCGCCAAGGCCAAACACAATCTTAACGGGAGATTGCACTGTATCCCCGTCAGACAAATTGACGAAATAGACCTTCGCTTCAGGATTCGCCGGTGTTTCCCCTCCGGCCCAGACAAGAGTTGCAGCAAAACATAGGATGGCGGCGGTGAAATTGGCTTTCATACTCTCCTCCTTGGTCACAAAAATGCCTTTCTAATCATAGCACGATTGGAAAAAACTCCAAAAATCCGGGCTTTATGCAGAATCGTACACTGAGGTGCTCGGCACTCTCGGCGTTTCCCAGTCGCAAACGATCCCTTTCAAAACCCTTATATTATCCCATGTCTGCCCCGTTCTCGCCCAGATTGATCGCGATAAAGAGACAACGAACAGAAGACCTGGGGAACGAGAATGGATCGACTGACCGAAATGGAGGCCTTTTCCAACGTGGTGGACCAGGGTGGTTTCACTGACGCGGCCAAAAAAATGGGCATCTCAAAATCGGCCGTATCCAAACACGTGTCGAGCCTTGAGGCACGGCTGGGTGCGCGGCTGCTAAACCGCACCACACGCCGCGTTTCACCGACCGAGATTGGATTGGCCTACTACGACCGCGCCCGCCGTGTTCTTAATGACGCGGGTGAGGCGGATGCCCTTGTGACATCGATGCAATCTGCACCCTCTGGTCTGCTGCGGATCAGTGTGGCGACGGATTTCGGCGTTAATCACCTGTCGCCGGTACTGTCAGACTTCCTGTCTGCCTATCCCGACATCACCGTGAACATGGTTCTCAACAACCGTTACGTGGAACTTATTTCCGAAGGTTTTGACGTGGCCGTACGTATTGGTGAGCTGGAAGACAGCACCCTGCGTGCCCGCAAATTAACCGAAACTGTGAAACGCATGGTTGCTGCGCCCAGCTATATCGAACAGTTTGGACGCCCGCAGAAGATCGACGATCTGAACGAACACAAGCTTCTGCACTATTCCAGCCAATCTTCGGGCAATGTATGGAAGCTGACCGCACCTTCGGGTGAAAAGCGTCAGGTCCGCACCGCCGGTTGGCTGAGCGTCAATGACGGTCAATCACTGCTGAACGCCGCAATCTCGGGGCTGGGGATAGCACATTTGCCCAGCTATCTTTATGCCGAGGCCCTGAAATCGGGCGAAGTGGTGGATGCGATGCCCTCCTTGCCTGATGAGGTTCAGGGCGTCTATGCAGTTTACCCACCGGGCCGCTTCACGCAGCCCAAGGTGCGGGCTTTCATTGATTTTCTAGTCGCATCCTTTGCTGAAAAGGGTCCGATGGATTGGTAGAATTCTCCCTGTGGTACCTAAACGGCCCGTACTGAATAGTGCGGGTCTTTTTTTGTGTGGTTGCGCACCGCGGTGCGGTTTGTTGCGAACAATAGGCCGGGTGCATCACTCCGCAACTGGTGACACGGCCCGCTGATAAAGATGCCATGTGGTGTGACCCAGAATTGGCAGCGTGAAAATCAGCCCCAGAAACGCCGGAACCAGCGATAACAGCATGGTGACCGAGATGATTGCCGCCCAGCCAAGCATAACAACCGGGTTTTCCCTGACAACGCGAATGGAAGTCAGCATCGCGGACACAAAATTTGTTTCCCGGTCAAGCAGCATGGGCATAGCGATAACAGTCAGCGAAAACAGCGCAGCCGACATAAATGCACCGACGCAGCTACCAATCACGAGGAAGGTCCAGCCCTGCGGGGTGAAGAACACAATGTTCAAGAACCCACTAAAATCCGAGAAGGACGAATTCTGCAGCGTGATCGCCAGCCAAAGCCGTATCTGGTAGGTCCACACCCAGAATATGAACAGGGTGACAAAGGCCATCCAGCCCATTTCGCGTTTGCGTTGATTGGCCATGACGGTGAGGATTTCGTTCCAGCCAAATTTTTCTTCCCTCTGCAACCGGCGGGACATTTCATAGAGCCCCGCCGCGGCGAATGGCGCGACCAGTGGAAAACCTACTGCTGCGGGAATGATCATCCAAATCTTGCCAAGCCAGACTAGGCACCAGACAAACAGAATCCCGAAAACCGCATAGAACAGGCCGAAAAAACCGCTCATGACGGGGCGCGCCAGAAAGTCGGAAAACCCGGCCTTTAGCGACGCGGTGATATCCTGGGCTGTCAGCGTATTCACTTCGGGCATCGCCTGTTGCTGAGGTGTATGATTGTCCGGTGATGGTGAACCTGCGGTCTTGGATGTCATGACACACTCCTCCGTAAACAAGTTTGCACTATGGCGAAGCATAACAGCAAGAGAGGGATCGGAGCGGCCCGCCGCTCTAACTGAAGTGGGTCAGTTAATCAGCAAAACCGCCTCGACCCGGCGATTGATATCGCGGCCCTCGGGCGTGGCGTTCGAGGTGATCGGGGCGAGATAGCCCACACCTTTCGCCTCGATCCGGTCGGCGGATACGCCATGGGCTTCGATCAGGCGGGCGCGCACGGCTTCGGCCCGCTTGGTGCTGACGGCAATATTTGCCTGCAAGGCACCGGTATCGTCAGTGTGACCGACCAGCGCCAATCGAGTGGATGGGTTATCTGCCAGATAGCCCGCAAGCAGTGCGAGTGAGGCAAAAGGCCCCTCGCCCAGCGCCACTTCACCGGTGCGAAAATGCAGATCGTCGAGTATGACATGCCCATCACGGGTCAGATCGTTTAACAACCCCGAAGTACCGTCAACGGTTTCCTCGATCACAAGGGGCGGTTGGGATTGAGTTCCCACCGGGGTGACGCGGATCATCTGTACATAGCCATCTGGAGGATTTCGACTGACGAGTAGGGTCAACACCTCATCATCGCGGGTTGCCGAGAGAAATCGATAATCATGGATCGCCACATACATGTCGGGCGTCGGTACCACCTCGGTGCCGAAGCGGAAATCGAACCCGCCACAGGTCCGCGCCTCGCATTCAAAGGTGATCTCAAATCCCTGCGCCTGCAACTGATCCCGCAAAGGTGCGAGAATCTGCAGCGTTGTACTGGACCCGGCCTGCAACCTCCACGTCAGCCGTTCAACCCGTCCTTCAACGGTGCGAGACGGAACGGATCCGTCGGCAAAAACACCGGTTGGCAGGTCATAGCTGTCAAGCGCGCTGATACGGTCAGAAATCTGGCGAGCGCCGGAAGGCAAGGTTAAATCTTGCGCCAGGGCAGGTGCGGCCAACAAAGCGATATAGAAGCATAAATAGCGGATCATCGGAACTGGGTGTGATACTCAGGGTTCGGGACCATCGCGGTGGCACTGGCCACACGGTTGGTCATATTGAAGAAACCGGTCACATTGGCAATATCCCAGATATCGCGATCCGAAAACCCGGCATCGCGCAACTGCTGACGGTCGGGTTCTTCAATCGTTGTGCTGGCGGTGGTCATCTTAGCGGCGAAATCCAGCATCGCGCGCTGGCGCTCGTCCAATCTGGCGACGCGGTAGTTCATGACCAACATTTCACCCAGCTGCGGATCACCCGACAGCTGCCGCACTGCCGCCCCATGGGCAACAAGGCAATAGAAACATTTGTTGATGGACGAGACGACAACCGCGATCATCTCGCGTTCCAGCTTCGTCAACCCGCTATCGGCCAGCATCAGATCATTGTACATCGCCGTGAATGCGTTCAGCTTTTCTACATCAAAGGCGTAGGCCCGAAGAACGTTTGGCACCATGCCTAGTTTCTCGACACAGATATCAAAGTATTTCTGCGTCTCCAGGGGCAGAGGGTCCGCCATGGGCAGGTTCAGGGCGGTCGGCATGTCCTGTTTTTTCAAATCGCTCTCCTCAGACGCGCTGGCGGTAGTGGTATTCTCCGACGATCTCCATCCCCAGCGAGCGGTAGAGGCCATTGGCCCCGGCATTCGCCTTGGTACAGATCACGCTAATCGTCTGTGCGCCATTGTCCAGCGCCCAAAAAGCCGCGGCGCGCATGGCCCAGTGCCCCATTCCCTGGCGGCGATGATCTGGAAGTATTTCAAGCGCATGAACCATTGCAATGCCGTCATGGATCGCCACAAAGCCGGTGCCTGCGGGTTCATCGGTGCGACGCATCAAAAGGCCGGTCTTTGGGCCATTCGCACGGTGCATTATGGCAAGCCGTTCAGGGCCTATTCCACCCTGCGCCCATATCTCGCGCATGATGGCCAGCGGTTCCCAAACATTGAAAACGGTCACCCGTGGAATCGGTATATCCGTCAGGATCTGCACGGGGCAGGAATAGATATTGACCGGATCCAGGATGTCATATCCGCGGTCGGCTAGCATTGCGTCCAGCGCTTCATCCCCCGGACGCAGGCAAAAGATGCGTTTTTGGCCCATCGCCTGCATGGCGGCTTCGGCGGCGTCGATATCAGCGTCCGTAACCTCCCCGATACGGCTGACGGCTGAAACGCGCGACCCGCCGCCCTGCCCTTGCCGCAACTGGAAAGGCCCCTGTGTTTGATACCCCGCGGCGGGCCATGTACCGTCGACTATTGCGGCCCAATCGGTGCTCAAAGCTCGATCTCTTTCGCGAGGCGGGTCATGGCGGCATCAATGCGCCCGCCATCGACGCCACGGACAACCACATTTGCCCCGAACACGCCATTGGATTGAAACGGATAGCAACCAATCGAGAGGTCGTCGAAATCCTCGGCCAGCGCCGCCAGAGTCGCGGCGATATCGCCCTCACCCCGATCCACGCGCAGCGTCTGCGACAAAAGCGGGCGACCCCCGGTGAGCGTGGGCAGAACACTCGCAACCATCGCCTGAAAGACCAAAGGCACCCCTGCCATGACATGCACGTTCCCGATGGTGAAGCCGGGCGCGGTCGAGACCGGGTTATCAATCAGCGCCGCCCCGTCTGGAATGCGCGCCATGCGCAGGCGCGCCTGGTTCAATTCCAGTCCCGATTTCTCGTAATGCGCCTCAAGCAGTGCCCGCGCATCATCACGGACATCAATATGCACGCCAAAGGCGCGGGCGATACAATCGGCGGTGATATCGTCATGGGTCGGACCTATGCCACCGCTGGTAAAAACATGATCATGGGTGTCCGACAGCGCCTTGACCGCCGCCGCGATCGCCGGTGCATCGTCGCTGACGATACGAACCTCTTTCAGGTCGACACCCTGCTTGGTCAGTTCCCCAGCCAGATAATGCATATTGGCATCGCGAGTTCGGCCCGACAGGATCTCATCCCCGATCACCAACATTGCAGCGGTTGGATTGGCCATGGCGCGCCCTCCCTCTTGATCGACCGTTAGGGCAGGTATAGGCCGTTGGCCATGCGATTTGAAACCCCCCTTGTCCCCGCCCGCCTGATCCGCCGCTACAAACGCTTTCTGGCTGATTGCAGGCTGGAAGACGGACAAGAGGTGACGGCCCATTGCGCCAATCCGGGTTCGATGATGGGTCTGGCGGAACCGGGAGAGAAAATCTGGCTGGAGCCGAATGACGACCCAAAGAAAAAGCTGAAATACGGCTGGCGGCTCGTCGATCATGAGAATGGGCATTTTACGGGCGTCGATACCTCGATCCCGAACAAAGCATTGCGCGCGGCTTTGAAGGCCCGCGAGGTCCCCGAACTAGCGGCCTATGAAACCGTCCGCCCCGAGGTCAAATACGGCGAAAACAGCCGCATCGATTTCCTGCTGACCCAGCCCGACCTGCCGGACGCTTATGTCGAGGTCAAAAGCGTGACCCTTTCGCGCGAACCGGGTCTGGCCGAGTTCCCCGACAGCGTCACAACGCGCGGCACCAAGCATCTTGGCGAACTGGCTGCAATGGCGGCGCAGGGCCACCGGGCGATCCTGCTGTATCTGGTGCAACGCACCGATTGCGACCGGTTTGCACTGGCGGCGGATATTGACCCGGCTTATGCGGCGGCGTTTGAGGTTGCGCGGTCATCGGGTGTTGAACGAATGATCTGCGGCACCCGAATCTCTCCGGAAGGGGTTTGGGTGGACGTTGGTGTTTGGCAGAAGTTCAACCGGTAGCAGATAAAGGCTGCTTTGAGCCCAAAGTGTATGGCTCCACTCGACCCTTTTTTGCTCCTTGCAACAGTCTATGATACGGTCTTTTGCATGCTCG
>NZ_CANMQQ010000020.1 GCF_947500045.1 uncultured Ruegeria sp.
ATCCTCCAAATCAGGTCAACGTAGCACCAACGGTTTTCTGAAGCTAATGGAAGCACTCTTGGCGCCGAACGACACCCTCCCGACAATTGCGCTATGACGTCTGCTGTGGGCTCTTCCAACCTTTTCGCCGCGATTTGCACCAAGGATCGGTCTGGGATGGGTCGACGTTCGCCGCGCGTCGCATGAACTGGTAATGTGCGGACAAAGGGTGAATCCGCTGCGTTTGCACCAAGGTCTGCAATCTCGAGTAACCGGCCGCACATGTGCGGCTGGTCTTTCGACTTTACCGATCTCAGAGGAGATTTTCAGGTTGGTTCCGCTTCACCGGGGGTGGGACGTTCAGCCGGTTTCACCAAATCCTTTCGGTACTGGCAGGTCAGGCAAGGTCGCCGCTCGTCTTTGCAGGGCCCGCCCAATGACCACCCGGCTGATTTCGGTCGTCCCGTCCACGATCCGCAGCATTTGTGCGAGGCGGGACAAACGATCCAGACCATAGGGCTGCAACAGCCCCATACCGCCCAACACTTGCGTGCAGGTGTTCGCAGCCTTCACTGCGGCATCTGGCACAAACCGTTTGGCATGAGCGGCCATCAGAGGGCCTTCGGGTGTGCCAAGGGATTCTGCCGCCCTTCGATAGAGCAGCTTGGAGGCTTCAAGATCGGTTGCAACCTCGCCGAGCATCCACTGGATCCCGTCCAGATCGAGGTTCTTGCCACCGAACATCTTGCGGTTCTTGGAATAGGACAGCGCCGTGTCCAATGCGGCTTGCATCAATCCACAGCATCCTGACGCAATCGAAACGCGGGCGATATCGATCGCCATGAGCGAGCCTTGCAAGCCCTGACCGATCGGCAAGATGATGTTGTCGTCACTCACCACGACTGTGTCCATGTACATCTCGGCCAGCGGCAGGAAGTTATAGGACGGGGTGTCGTAGAGCGGACCAAAGCTGAGGCCCGGCGCATCGGCTGGAATGGCGATCATCGCCATATCCTGGTGGCCGGGCTCATTGCTGGTCTTGACCACGGTGAAATAGATATCAGCCTCGGTCGCCAGGCTGACCCATGCCTTCGCACCGCTGATCGTCCATGTGCCGTCGTCATTGATCACGGCCCGCGAATACATGTTTGTGGCATCCGATCCGGATTGCGGTTCGGTCAGTGCAAAGTTCGCCAGTTTGCGGCCAGAGGTCAGGTCTCGCGCCCATTTTTCCTTGAAGGCATCTGTGCCATAGCCGCAGCCCGCGAACGTACAGATGTTATGCATCGACAGGGCAAAGGCATAAGCGCCATCTCCGAGCCCCAGCTGTTCGTAGACCTGAATGCCCTCTGAAAGTGGCAAGCCCTGGCCGCCAAACTCCTCGGGGGCGTAGAGCCCCGTCAGGCCAACGGCCCCGGCCTTGTCTGACGCATCACGGGGCCATGTCTTCGTGGCGTTCCAGGCGTCCACATTGGGCAGGATGTCCTGCTCGGCGTGGTCGCGTGCGGCCTGGAGTATGGTGGCGAGTTTGTCTGACATTGATGGATCCTTTCAATGGCGATTGTTCTCAGATGACGCCACAACCCGGCAATCGTGGATGGCCGGACTGATGAGCTATGAAGGCGAAACTTCAGCTGAAAATGCTTCTCTGCGGCAAGACTTAGCGAGCCAGCCCGTTAAGCTCTATCTCGTGTGCTGACAGATAATTGTCCAAAAGTGACAAATGGCCGCTTATGTATGTGATTTGCGATATGCGCTGGGTGTACTGCCGGTCCAGCGTTGAAAGGCCCTGTGGAAATTGGCAGCCGAGGAAAAGCCGACATCATGTGCGATGGCCTCAACGCTTTTGCGTCCCGCTTGTAGATCGCGGATCGCGATGTCGCGCCGCAGGGCATCCTTGATCGCCTGAAACGACGTCCCATCCGACTGCAACCTGCGGATCAGGGTGCGCGGGGTCATGTGCATTGCGGATGCTGTCTGGGTCAGGGTCGCCGCGTCCCATCCCGTTTGGCCCAGATAAGTGCGCACCCGCAGCGATTGGGTGTGTTCACGCGAAGAGGTGAAGATCCAGTCCCGGGGCGCGTTTTGCAAAAACCGGTCAAGATCAGCTGTACTTCGAGTCTGCACTGGACCCAGTGCATTCGGGTCAAACGCGATGGCGGTGGCGGGTTGGCCAAACCGTAGCGGTGCGGGAAAGATGATCGCGTAATCCTGATCAAAGTCCGGGCGGTCAAATGCGAAATCGACGCCCCTGACCGGAACCTCGTGCCCTGCCAGCCAAGACATGAGCCCGTGGGCAAGTTTGAGGATCAGCATATGTCCAAACCGCTGAAGCGGCACTTCGCCTTGTGGTTTCAGGGTAAGCACCAACGCGTTGTCGGCGTCCTCCAGATCAAACTGATAATCATCCAGCAACAAGTTCCAGAACGTTGAAAACCGGTAGAGCGCCGATGCAAGAGACGTGGCTTCCCTGACAGTGGTCAGAAGATGTTGTAGGGCCCTCGGCCGGACGGGTCTGCTCCAAAGCCCCATCATCTCATCACCGGTCTCAACTGCGGCAAGTTGATAGAGGCAAACGATCTGATCCAGCGTGACGCGACCATTCGGCGAGCGCGTATCCGCGTTCAGACCGGACCGGCTAAGCAGCGACGCCATCTGCGCCTCTGGGCACAGGGCACGCAGCGCCGCCAGCCAGTCATCGACAAACTGGCTGGAAACCGTGGAAAGGATCGTTGGCGTGACATTGGTCATAACGCCTCAGGAGGTATCACCAATTCCGGTCGACATGAAACGCAGGCTTGCAGATGGCGGCCTTCGCAGATGACAGAATGTCAATGTCTCAACCAGATAACGCTCTGCTTGAACTCATTTCAGTGGGGTCAGGCGACTTCGAACAACGCTGCGGCCCCCATGCCTCCGCCAACACACATGGAGGTCACCACGTATTTTACGCCACGACGCCTCCCCTCAAGCAGAGCGTGCCCGACTTGTCTCGCACCTGTCATGCCGTAGGGGTGGCCAATCGATATCGCACCGCCGTTCACGTTGTAGATTTCGGGATCAATCCCAAGGTGGTCGCGGCAATAGAGAACCTGGCAGGCAAAGGCTTCGTTAAGCTCCCAAAGGCCGATGTCTTCGATGCGAAGACCTGCATTCTTAAGCAGCTTTGGAATGGCATAGATCGGGCCGACCCCCATCTCTTCCGGTGCGTTTCCTGCAACAGCCATGCCGCGATAGATACCTAGCGGTGTGAGACCCTGTTGCTCAGCCATTTTGCCTTCCATGAGCACACAAGCCGAGGCCCCGTCAGAAAGCTGGCTTGCGTTTCCGGCAGTGATCAGTCCTCCTTCGACAACCGGGTTCAGCTGGCCAAGTGTTTCGGCCGTCGTACCCGGCCTGTTGCCTTCGTCTTTTGACAAGGTCACTTCTTCCGGGGTTTCCTCTCCGGTTTCGCGATTCTTGCCCCGCTTTATCGCAGTGATCGGGACAATCTCGTCATCAAAGGCGCCAGCAGCCTGAGCCCGGGCCGTCCGACCTTGGGAAAGTGCAGCATATTCATCCTGGGCGTCACGACTGATCCCATATACCTGCGCCACATTTTCCGCCGTCATCAGCATCGGCATATAGGCATGTTCAGATTGGGCGATAACGTTTGGATCTTTCTCATCGCCCGCCCATTTCAGATAGGCATTCTGCAGGATGGAAATATTTTCCTGCCCGCCTGCCACGGAGACATTCTGACCATCCACAATGACCTGCTTTGCGGCCGTCGCAATGGCCATCAATCCCGATGAACATTGCCTGTCGATCGTCTGTCCTGCCACCGTATTGGGAAGGCCCGCCGCCAGCGCCGACAAACGCGCGACATTCATGCCTGCGGTTCCCGCCGTAAGGACCGATCCGATGACGACATCTTCGATCGAACCGGGGTCCACGCCTGCACGTTCAACAGCGTGTTGAATGGCGTGCCCCATCATGGTAGGGGATTTGATGTTGTTCAGCGAACCTTTGAAGGCAACCCCAATAGGGGTTCGTGCGGTTGAGACGATAACGGCTTCTTTCATGATTTTTCCTTTTTGGCATCAAAATGCGCGGCAAGTGTTACGCCCGAGGTTGCGAGTTCTTCCAGCAAAGGCGCAGGCGTGAACCACATCTCACCATAGGCACCAAGCGACTGCCGATAGTGGTTCATGCGTTCCAGAATCTGGCTTAATCCAAACTCGTCGGCATAGTGCATTGGGCCGCCGCGCCAGTTCGGAAAGCCATAGCCGTTGGTCCAGATCAGGTCGCAATCACCCGGGCGCGTCGCAATGCCCTCTTCAAGGATCAAGAAGCCCTCGTTGATCAGGGGGAACAGACAACGCTCAAGGATTTCCTGATCGTCGATTTCCCTGCGCTTCACGCCATGCAAGTCTGCCAAATGGGCACTGATTTGAACAATCTCAGGGTCTTCGACCCGCGTCCGCCCCTCGTAGACATAGCTTCCTCGCCCGGTTTTCTGACCCAGTCGGCCTAGTTTAAACAACCTGTCCTGCACAGCCTGGTATGTCGGGTCATGCGCGATTTCACTACGCCGCTCCTGACGCACGCGGGCGCCCACATCGACTCCCGCCAGATCTGCCATCGCATGAATGCCCATGGCCATGCCGAAGCCTTCAAGGACGTCATCCACCTGTTTCGGCGTCGCCCCCTCTAGAAGCAGACGGGATCCTTCGCGGAAGTATGGCTCCAGCATCCGGTTTCCAACAAAGCCGTAGCACACGCCAACCGTGACAGGGAGCTTCCGGATCTTCTTTGCGACCGTGATTGCCGTTGCAATGACATCGGGAGCGGTCTTGGCGCCGCGCACCACCTCCAGCAAGCGCATGACATTGGCCGGGCTGAAGAAATGGAGACCAATCACATCCACCGGGCGGGATGTGACTGCGGCGATTTCATCAACATCCAATGTCGATGTGTTTGAGGCCAGTATCGCGCCAGGTTTTGCGTGTCGGTCCAGGGCTTCAAAAATCTGGCGTTTGACATCCATGCTTTCAAACGCCGCTTCAATGATCAGGTCGGCCTCTGCAAGGTCGCCGTAGCTGAGTGTCCCGGTGGCGTTGGCGGAGATTGCCTCTGCCCGATCCGCACTGAGCCGCCCTTTTTGAGCCGCACGCTGGAAATGCTCCCGGACCTTTTCCAGCCCCTGTTCGAGCGCACCTTGCGTGGTTTCCAGAAACGTGACCGGATACCCCGCCTGCAGAAAGGCGATGGCAATGCCGCGCCCCATTGTTCCGGCACCGATCATAGCCACCGATGAAATGCTACGTGGTTGGTCAGCACGGGTAACGCCGGGAACCTTGGTGCATTCACGCTCTGCAAAGAACAGATGCCGCCCCGCCCGCGATTGAGGTGTGTCGAGCAGTTCAGCGAAACCTGCCTTCTCTTGTGCCAACCCCTCGGCCAGCGGCATTTCGCACGCGGCCTCGATGGACACCAAACATCGTTCAGGGGCGACAAGGTTTTTGGACGTGTGCGCTATCTGGTCTCGGAAACCCGCGAGATAACCCTTCGGATCAGGATGTGTGACGGTCATATCCGCGCAACTGCGTTTCGGATCGCCCTCATGGCTGACACGGGTGGCGAAACCCAAAACATGCGCGCGAAAATCCTGGTCGTTCTCAAATAGTGCGTCGATCAGCCCACAAGACAGGGCATAATCGCCTTTCACGGGGTCACCGGAAAGGATCATTTGCGTTGCCACTTCCAGACCGGCAATCCGGGGTAGTCGTTGGGTGCCTCCGGCACCAGGCAGCAGCCCCAGTTTGATCTCAGGTAGGCCCATCACGGCATCCGGCGTGGCGACACGGTAATCACAGGCAAGCGCGATCTCCAGCGCACCACCCATAGCGGGACCTGCTATCGCGGCGATAATGGGTTTCTTGCTGGTTTCAATCGTTACACACAGGTCTGGCAGGTCCGGCTTGTCCCAAACTGCCCCGGTGCGGAACTCAACGATATCAGCGCCGCCGCAATAGAGCGGCAGAGCCGAGCATAGAACGATAGCTTTGACCTGTTCATCGGCGTCCAGCTCGTGGATGGCCGAGGAAAGCGCCAGTCGCATCTTGAGACCAAGAGCGTTCACTGGCGGGGCATTCAGCTCAATGAAAGCGACACTCTCGGTGTGTTTAGTGGAAATCATGTTTGGAAACCTCAATTGGACTGTTTGGCAAGATCTTGTTCGATCTCTGCCCAATCGTCGAAGTGGATTACGTTGCAGGGTGAATTCACGTTCTCGAGCCAGACAAAGACGGAGATGAATGGCTGGTCATAGACCCGGGTGGCGTGGGGATCGCCCGCCGCGTTCCAGATAAGTGATCCAGCCGGATAATCCTGCCAGTCACGGGTGCCAAACCGCCAACCAGATTTCTCGGACAGGTTCAGGTACAGCTCTGGCGCGTCGTGGTTGTGGTCGCGATACAGCGTCCTTGGACCCAGCATGAAAATGCCAAGGTTGAAATCGGGATGGTGATGTCCACATGCGTCTGGCCCAATCAGCAGAGTATGTAGGTTACACTTTGTGTATCCCTCGCCCAATTCGGCACCAGGGGGATAGAATTGGGCGTTGTCTTCGCGCCAGATCAGATCATCCTTGGCCGCTTTCAGACAACCTGCGATTTCCTGCAATTCGGGGGCGACAATCCCGGCGATGGCGTTCTTCAGAACCTCATCGTGCCGGGTTCCTTGGGGAGGTAAATCAATGAGCCTCTCACCCTTCAGGTCCATGGCTGCCAGCTTGTCCAACGTCAGGTCAACGCCGCGCGTGGCAGCTCTGTGAGCCTGCAGATAGGTGACAATGGACCCGATAAGCGCCTGAATACGGCGTTGCTTGTCTGTCATGATTTAAAGTCCGAGCGCGTTGAAATATCTTTCCGCACGAGTTTCTTGTCGAGCTTGCCGACGCTGGTTTTAGGTAGGCGGTCGACAAAGACTATCTCGTCTGGAACTGCCCATTTTGAGATCTCGCCTGCACCGACACGCGACTGGATTTCTTCAATGACTCTCAAGCGCACAAGATCCGGATCGGCATCTTTTGCGGCTTGAGCAACCAAGACCGGCCTTTCACCCCATTTCGCGTGCGGCAACCCGATTGCCGCGACGTCCTCAACGCCGCTGCAAGACGATGCTATGTTTTCCAGTGCCAGTGAGGATATCCATTCGCCGCCGGTCTTGATCACATCCTTGAGGCGGTCAGTAATCTGCAGCGATCCATTCTCGCGGATATACCCAACATCCCCGGTATGCAGATACCCACCGTCCCAAAGCTCATCCGAGGCTTGCGCATTATCCAGATAGCCTTGTGTCAACCAGGGCGCCCGAGCAACAACTTCGCCGGTTGTTTCACCGTCATGTGGGACGTCCTGCATATCCGGTGTTACAACACGAAGGTCGACAAGAGGGCCGGGAAAGCCGGTTTGCGCCTGCATCTCGGGGTCATTGCTGGACAAATCGGCCACCGTCAGAAACGGACAGGTTTCGGACATCCCATAGGCCGCATGCAAGGATATGCCTGCCGCCGCGGCGCGGTCCTGCAGGCCTCGCGGCAAGCCGGCCCCGCCAATGATCACTTTCCATCTGTGCAGGTCAGTTTGCGGGCAGATGGGATGGTCGAGCGCCATTGACAGAACCGTTGGCACGCAATGGGAAAAGGTGACGCCTTCGGCTGCAATCAATCGCAAGATAGTGTCAGGGTCATATCGACCGGGATAGACCTGACGCAGCCCCAGCATCGTTGCGGCATATGGAAATCCCCAGCCGTGGACATGAAACAATGGTGTAAGCGGCATGTAAACGTCGCCGCGATGAAATCCGGCATTCCCGGGCCACGCGCCGAAACCAGCGATCAGACCCAAGGTGTGAAGGACCAACTGCCGATGTGAATAGCTCACTCCTTTGGGATTGCCGGTGGTCCCGGTTGTATAAAACAAGGTTGCCGTTTGGTTTTCATCGAAGTCCGGGAAGTCAAAGCTGCCTGGGGCTTTGCCTATCCACTCTTCATATCCTTCTCCGTCTCCAATCGGCACGATGGTGATGTCCCGATCAAAGCCCGATTTGATACCCTCAATGAGCGGCATGAAATCGCGGTGCACGATGATCAGATCCGGTTGCCCATGGTTGATCGTATAAAGAACCTGAGCAGGAGACAGACGCACGTTGATCGTGAAAAGGGACGCGCCCATCATCGGGATCGCGAAAAAACACTCAAGATAACGGTGCGTATCCCAATCCATGACACCGACGCGTATACCCTCATGTATCCCGCTCGCCTTTAAAGAATTGGCAAGTTGGCGCACGCGTTTGCCCAAGTCCGCATAGCTCAACCGCATTTCGGTGCCGCTGACGATCTCTTGGCTGGCTGACGCAAGCTGGGATCCGGCCAGCAAGTGTTTAATCAGCAACGGATAGCCATATGCATTTGGCGAAGGTGAAAGTGGCGGCATGAAGGTGGAATCCTTGAGCTTCTTTAGCCCCTAATCTGGCATCTCTTCCCCAGTTGAAGAACTGAAAGAAATTTCCGTTCATCAAGATATTCTAACCGATCACATCGCACCGCGAATTGCGTGCTACCCCCTGACAGGTTATGAAAAAGAGTATCAATACCCTGCTATATTCGCGCCCGTCGTCGGATAACTCTGCTTGAGGGTAAGCAGAATTGATTTCATCGAGGAGATGCAGCAATGACCACTCACATGCCCACGCTGGTTTCACTGCGCGCTTTTGAGGCGGTGGCGCGTCACAAGAGTTTCCGAAAGGCCGCTGACGAGATTTGTGTGACGCATGCGGCAGTCAGCCACCAGGTCAAAGCATTAGAAACAACAATCGGTGTTAAACTACTGGAACGCACAAGCCGTTCGGTCGAGCTAACACCGGCTGGCGAGCAATATTACCCGCCAATACGCGAACACATTCAGGGAATCATCAAAGCCACTCGGCGCATCCAGACACCTGAGGAACCGGACGTGTTGCTCGTTCAGTCCTACGCAAGTTTCAATACAATGTGGTTACAGCCCAGATTGGCTGAATTTCTTCAGGATAATCCGGACACACGCGTGCGCATCGTCTCGACCTTTGAAGACGGTGATTATGATATGCACCGGTTCGATGTGGGCGTGTTCAACGCGCCACCGTTTGATAAGAGATTTGACTACAGCCCCTTGTTCGAAACCGATATCTACCCGGTATGTGCTCCGGAGGCCTTGAAAACCGCAAGCGGTGGAATGCCGCTGGAAGAGCTCAGAAATTTCCTTCTGCTTAGTGTCCCAAGCACATGGAATGAGCCGGATGACTGGGACTGTTGGTTGGATGCGGCGGGCTTAGATCGCGAAACGATGAAATTTGGCTCTGTTTTCGACAATTACCCGCTTGTCCGTGAGGCTGTTCTAAATAATCACGGTATCAGCGTCGCAAGGGCACCGTTTTGCGAGCGTGATCTTGAGCGGGGGCGTCTGGTTAGACCCTTCGACATTTCAGTACCCGAGCCAGGCCGCTGGTATCTGGCGACGCAAAAAGAACGTGCACCCAACCCCAAGCTCGATACATTTATCGACTGGCTGTTCGAACAGATCGAGGCCGACCCAAACATGCGGCTATTTCGGGCCTGATCTGTTGAATTCCAGCTCTGCGGTCAGCGCGCGTCAGGACTGACGCGCACCGGCCTCGGATGCGACGCGAGGGACAAGAGCGCGCACCAGTTCGGTCATATCCAGTGTGCCGACCGTCTGCTCCCCATCTTTGACAACGTAGGCGTGTGACGTATCCCCGCCGGACCGCGCGATCATGCTTTCGAGCGTGTCGTTCACGTCCACTTCGCCATGGGCATCTTTTGGCACTTTGCCACCGTCCAGCGGGGTCATGATCGAGCGGACCCGCAGAACCCGTGCGCGGTTGATGTCGCTCACGAAGTCTTCGATGTAAGGATCGTTGGGGTTCAACAGAATATGCTGCGGCTCGCCCTGTTGCACAACAAAGCCGTCTTTCAGGATCACAAGGTGATCGGCCAGCTTCAGCGCCTCATCAAGGTCATGCGTGATGAAGATGATGGTCTTGTGCAGCTCTTTTTGCAGCTCGAGCAGCAGGTCCTGCATATCGGTTCGGATCAGCGGATCAAGGGCCGAGAAAGCCTCGTCCATTAGCATGATCGGTGTGTTTGCGGTCAGCGCCCGGGCAATGCCTACCCGCTGTTGCATCCCACCGGACAATTGCGCTGGATAATGGTTCTCGAACCCGCTAAGACCCACGCGTTCCAGCCATTTTGCGGCTTCACGGTCGCAAGTCGTCTCGTCCTCGCCGCGCACCGAGAGCGGCATGCCTGCGTTCTTCAGCACGGTTTTGTGCGGCAAAAGCGCGAACTTCTGGAACACCATCGACATCTTTTCCTGTCGAGCATGGCGCAACCCGTCCTCGGACAGTTGCATCACGTCCTCACCCTGCACGATGATCTCGCCCGCAGTGGGTTCGATCAAACGGTTCAAGTGGCGGATCAGAGTAGATTTCCCAGAGCCGGACAGGCCCATGACCACTGTGATTTCCCCCGCCTGCATATCGATGTTGATGTTGTTGAGCCCCAACACGTGCCCGTGCTGCGCCAGCAATTCTTCCTTGCCCATGCCATCCTGGACATGGTGCAACACGTCCTTGTCGCGGGCGCCAAAGATTTTATAGAGCCCGGACAGGCGGACCATTGGCTGTGTCATTGAACCGGCTCCTTAATGTTTGACTTGGGTCTTATCGACCCGTGTGAGAGCTGCCTTTGACACGCGGTCAAGGATCACGGCCAGCAGAACAATGCCGATACCCGCAACGATGCCCACACCCAGTTCAAGGTTTCGGATACCGCGCAACACGTTCACGCCAAGGCCAGGGGCCGAAACAAGAGAGGCGATCACGACCATGGCAAGGCTCATCATGATGGTCTGGTTGATCCCGGCCATGATGTTCGGTAGCGCCAGCGGCAATTGTACCCGCACCAGTTTCTGACGGTCATTCATGCCAAAGGCGTTGGCCGCTTCGATCACATCCCTGTCGACAAGACGGATGCCAAGGTCGGTCAGGCGGATCACCGGCACGATCGCATAAAGGATGATCGCAATCCCGTAGAGTTTGGATTCCGTGACCGAGAACAAGAAAATCAGAGGGATCAGGTACACGAAGGTCGGCAGGGTCTGCAGCAGGTCGAGTAACGGAACGACGCTTTTTTGAAATCGGTCGGATTTCGACATAGCAATTCCAATGGGCACACCGAACAGCACCGATATCGTCGTGCATACAAAGATGATCGACAGGGTCTGCATCGCCACATCGTAGTGGTCTACGAGGGCCAGCAGCATAATCGAGACGGCGACGAAGATCGTCACAGGGCGCGAACGCGACGCGTACCAGGAAATCGCCACCAACAGCGGGACCATGATGAACCATGGCATCGCTTCAAAGAGCCAAAGTGCGCCATCCAACATCCAGCTCAGTGGCTGTGTGATCGGGTCCAGAACAGTTTTCAGAACCGGTTTGGCTGCCAGAAACCCTTCTTCGATCCCGTTGGTTACATCGCGCGACTGCCATATGCGGTTGCAGCTTTCATGCAGATTATCAAACGAGGGAATTGGCATGAGCGGTCCAGAGGCCTCTTCTCCTCCTGCTTGCGCCGCAAGGTCCGCCAGCGAAAGAGGCGCTTTATCGTCTGACGTGCCACACCATTCGCTCAAACCCAATGCGCTGAATAACTTGTCATAGAAGGCCATTTATCCCACTTTCCGATCTACTTCAGTGCGTTAGGGGCATCGCTGAGGATGCCCCTGTCCATGCAGTTTACTGCAGCAATGCGGAAAGTTTGTCGCGCGCAGCATCGTTAAGCCACGCTCCCCAGACATCCTTGTAGGTCGTCAGAAAGTGCACCGCACCTTCATCGTAGGAGGCATTGTTGTCCTCGACCCATGCCAGCGTTTCGCCCATCTGTGCGTTGGTGAAGGACAGATTTGTCATCAGGTCAGACACTGCTGCGTTTTCGGCCATGAATTCTTTCGACAGAACTGTAACGACTTCACTGCGGGGGAAGGCGCTCATTTCTGGCGTCGCGCATTCCGCTGTGATGTTGCAGGCGTGCTTTTCAGGGTCATGGGGGCCCATATCGACCAGGGTCATCGGGTATTTGCCCAGTACCGATGTCGGTGCCCAATAAAAGCCGAACCACGGCTCTTTGTTTTCGTAGGCGGCAGCGATCGAAGCCGCAAGGGTTTCGCCTGATCCATGCACGAAGTTTTCAATGCCTGCATCAATCAGCCCGCCTGCCTTCATCAGGTTGGTGCTGACATTCAGACAGGTCCATCCCTCGGGGCAATTGTGAAAGCGATTTCCGACGAGTTCGGGGTTGGCTGCGATGCCTTCAATTGTTGCCAGTTCCGGATGCTCCTCCACAAGGTAGTTCGGAACAAAGAACCCTTCGACACCGCCATCTGACAGAACTTCGGTCACAGGAATGATTGCACCTGAGTCAACCAGCCCTTGGTAAGCCGGCGCGCCGTTTGTCCAGATTTCAGTCAGAATATCGGGCTCTCCTGTCTCGGAAACGGATGCCAGCGCAGGGTTGCTCGAGAGCGGAACCGTGGTCACTTCGCAACCATAGCCTTGCTCCATCAGAAACTTCGAGACCGCGGTCACAATTTGCGCTGACCCCCAATCGGCCTGCATCAGTGATACTTCACCGCATTCGTTTGCCTGGGCCGCCGAAGCGGTGATTGCCGCAGCAAATACGCACCCGAGACCCGCTGAAATCTTGAACATTTCTTTCCTCCTTGTCATCGGCGAAACAGGGGCAGAGAAACGCTCCAAGCCAAAATTCGCCTTGTTTGTAGCGATGATTTGTACAGACAGGCCTAATAGCAAAAAACTGAAAAGAATTTTATATCATGTACAATTGTTTACAGGTGGAGAGTTGAAGCCAGGCTCGAATTTAGTGACCTTCGTTCCAACGAAAGCTTCTTAGATGTAAATCCATAGGTGGCTTATGCGTGTGTATAATTGCCTCTTCTCAAGAGTCGGCAGGAGGAGTGATCAAACCCGGGGACGTCCGTTCTGTGCTCATCACGCCCATTCGAACTAGCTGCAGCATCGGTAGATTTGGGCTCACTCCTGCCATTCTCTGCGGAACGCTTCAACTGGTGGTAAGAGCCCTGACCGGCCTTTGCCCAGATTTCACGCATTTTCTAAAGCGGCATGATAATCCGGCCCATAGCGGTAACTCGGCATTATGCCGAAATGCTGCGGTTGCAGCCCGCTTTCCGGACATTCGCCGCTTTAGCAAAACCTCGAGCTAAACGAACTTATAGCAAACGGACGCAGTGACCGAAAACGCTTACTTCACTTCGATCGTCTTCCGCGCAAGAACTGCCTGGTTCGAAAGGTCCAAAAAGCGTATCTCGTAGACACCCGGCTCTTGCGGGAGCGCCACGGAAATGGGTGGTTCACCGGTGATCTTCGTGGCCGAAATCCAGGTAAAGATCGCCTGATCACCGCGCGCGAGCGTTATTCTCTGATCCGCGCTATCGTTTTCGACGCTCCATCTAACCTCAATGGTCGAGCCAGGTGCTCCGGAATCAGGTGCGGAAATTTCCCCTCCGGTGTTCAGTTGCGCATCTGCCGCCAAAACTTCCACCGTCTGCCGTGCCAAGACCTTACTCCCCTCGCGGAGCAGATAGCGCACTTCGTATAGGCCCGTCTCGCCTGGTGCCGTCATGTCATGCTCTGAGTTGCCCCTCACCTGCGTGTAGACACCGAATTCGTCGTCCGGCGTCCCAAGCGGCACAAGGTTCACGTAGTCGCGGCTGTTGACCGTTCGCGTCCATGTCACGCGCAGTGTATCCCCGGCACGGACCTCAGCCGCCGCTGTGATCGTCACTTCAGGTTCGGTGACCTCGACGGGCACACTTGCGATTGTTTTCGCGCCTTCGCGCAGAATGTAGCGCACCTCGTATATACCGGGTGCCGACGGTGCCTGCACATTCCCGCTCGCAGCGTTCCGAACCACAATATAGTTTCCGAATTCGCCCTCATCGGCCCCCATCGGTACGATGCCAACGTAATCCTGATTGCTGACAGTTTCGGTCCAGGAGACTTCGAATTCGCTACCCGCGACGATCATGTCCGGAGCGTTGAGCGTGACCTCAGGTTCGGTGATCTCTATCATCGCGGTCGCCATTGTTTTGGCTCCTTCGCGGAGGATGTAGCGCAATTCGTAGAGGCCAGGATCGGCCTGCGCCGTCAGAGTTCCGGAAGTACCATCGCGCACAACTAGGTAGTTTCCGTACACGCCTTCATCGGAACCGGCAGGTACGATGGCAACATAGTCCTGCGTGTTGACCGTGCCCGTCCAGGTTACTTTGAATTTCTCACCAGTCGAGACGGATTCCGGTCCGACGATGGTGATCTCCGGAGCCTCGACTTCGATCAGCTCGCTCGCCAGCGTCCGCGCGCCCTCGCGAAGAACGTATCGCACCTCGTACATGCCGGTCTCGGCAGGAGCCTTTAAAACTCCTTTGTTGGTGTCACGGACAACGATGTAGTTGCCGAACTCGCCCTCGGCGGCGCCCATCGGAACGATGTTGATGTAATCCTGCTGGCTGACAGCCGCCGACCACGCGACGTCGAAGTTCGACCCCGTCAGCGTCGAACCCGGCACCTGCAGCGTCACTTGTGGGGATGTGACCTCGATCTGGCGAGTGGCGACAGTGCGCTTGTCGACGTTTAGGATATAGCGCACTTCGTAAAGACCCGGATCAGCCTGTGCGGTCAGAGCGAGTTCGGTATTTGCGCCGATCCTCTGATAGTTGCCGAAAGTGCCGGGGTCAGAGCCGGCGGGAACGATGGCGACATAATCGGCCACATTGATCGTTGGCATCCAGGAAACGCCGAACCTTGCCCCTGTTTCCACACTGTCGGGAGCGGTAAGGTCAACAGTCGCTTCGGCCACTTCAATGCTATCCTGACCCAGAACGTCTTTCGTCTGGTTGTGCAGGTAGCGCACTTCGTAGATGCCTTCGTCGCCGGGCGCCATCAGGGTAACCTCGGTGGCGTTGCCGATCCGTGCATAGGTTCCAAAAACGTTGGCATCGGTGCCGACGGGTACGATGTTGATATAGTCGGCTTCGGCCACTGTTGGCGTCCAGGTAACGTCGATGTTTGAGCCGGCGATTGCGGTATCGGGCGCATCGACCGCGACCTGCGGCGCTTGAGATTCAGGCTCGGGTCCCGGTTCAGGCGCGACTTCGGGCTCGGCCAGAGCGACGGCCGTACTTACCGCACTAAAGGCCGCACCCAATTCGGTGGCATTGGTGGCAGTGATGTACTGTCCGCCTGTGTTCTCGGCGATGCACGACAGCGAGCTTGCGTCCTCATCGCTTCCAAGACCGAAGCCGACCACATGCACGGTGAAGCCGACACCGCTTTGCTCAAGCTTTTTCGCCAGAGCACAGGGATCGCGATCACAGCTTTCCAAACCATCCGAGATCAAAACGACCGTTGCCGGAGTGTCAGCATAGGACAGCGCGATGGCCGCCTGCTCGACGGCATCGGTGAGAGGCGTTTTGCCGGTTGGTTTCACGTCTTGGGTTCTTTCAAGGATCGTCTCACGTGATGCCTGGCCTGGTTCAACCAACACCTCGATATCTCCACAATCGCCACGGCGGCGGTGGCCGTAAGCCATCAAACCGACCTGCCGTTCATCCGCCCAATCGCCGAGGAGGCTACCCATCGCGGCGCGGGCAATTTCTACCTTCGCAACCCCTTCGATTTGGCCCCACATGGAATTCGACCCGTCAAAAACTACCATGACGTTTTCGTCTCCCCAGGCGGATGTACCCAGCGAAAGCGAGATGCAGGTCACGATTTTACAAAGACAAAGGCGTCGCACGGTTGGCCTCCAATACTCAAAATACAATGATCTCTGAGACTATGCACCGTCTCGCAGTTTTCGCCAATGGTTCCTGCAAGTGAACGCCACGCTCGATTTTCCGGCCCAGAGCTGCCGCGCACCACCGGTCTCCGCCGCTGCGTTGCCGCTCGTGAGTCCGGACATGCGCTGCGCCTGCTAAATCGGGCGGCTTTCGAATTCACACTGAGCGGGACAAAGTTCGCTTTCGCTGCGGGGCTTATGGGCTGGTCAAAGACGTTTTGCAACTAATGGAATTAGTGGAGTTACATGGGTGTGGGCCAGCCCTGACCCGTGTGCAGATGCCTGAACATCCGCAAATCCACACGAACAAAACCTAGTTGGAATTTGATCATCCATTGGCTGGCCGACTGCGGCAGGCAGATGCTGTGGTCCAGTTCTCGAAAACTCCCACCACGATACGATTTGGTGCCCCCGCTTATGGCACAGATACCGAATCTGTTCTTGCCGAGTTCGGTGTAAGAAAGTGAATTCGCGACAACGCAATTCAGTGAAAGCATCGTAACATGCTGAATAAAAACATTTGTTAAGGAGAGTGAAAAAGGGTTGCAATGCCACCTACCTATCGATAGGTAGGTGGTAGGAAACGCAAACCCCTACGGAGGTACTCAGATGAAGATTTATGATGTCGAAGGGTTCCCGAATCCTGCCCGTATCCGCATCGCACTGGCTGAAAAAGGCGCGTCAGACAAAGTTGAATTCATCCCTGTGGATGTGATGGGCGGCGAACACCGCACGCCCGAGTTCAAAGCCAAGAACCCGGATGCCGCGGTGCCTTGCCTCGAACTGGAAGACGGTTCGCATATTGCTCAATGCAACGCAATCACTGAATACATCGACGCAACCTTCGATGGCCCATCATTGACCGGCGTGACTGCGCAAGAGCGTGCCCGCATCTCGATGATGAACCTACGCGCGGAAAACGGTCTGTTGAATGCGGTAGGCACCTACTTCCACCACGCTACATCTGGGCTGGGCCCCGATCTTGAAACTTATCAATGCGCCGAATGGGGCAATAAGCAGAAAGAGGTCGCCGGAAACACAATGGCCTATCTGGATTCGGTTCTCGCCGAAAATGAATACTTGGCCGGAGACACATTCTCGGTAGCTGATATCACTGCCTTTGCAGGATTGGCGTTCGCCGATTTTGCCAAAGTTGAAATTCCTGAAACCCTGACCAACCTGCAAGCTTGGCGTGCTAAGATGGCGGCCCGCCCATCTATCGCCGCCTAAGCGAGAACTGCCATTCAAGTCGAAAGGACCTCTCCCATGGAGCTCAACTCGGACTTCTCTTCGCGTGTCGTTGTTCACTCTGATAAGCTTGAGTGGCAGGCCTCGCCCATCAAGGGCGTGGACCGGCGCATGCTGGACCGAATTGGTGGCGAAGTCGCCCGCGCCACCACCATTGTGCGCTATGCACCGGGCAGCAAGTTTTCGGCCCACACCCATACAGGCGGTGAAGAGTTCATCGTGCTTGATGGAGTGTTTCAGGATGAGCATGGCAATTTTCCCGAAGGCACCTATGTGCGCAATCCTCCGACAACCGAGCATACGCCCAGTTCAGAACCAGGCTGCACGATCTTCGTCAAACTCTGGCAGTTCGACATGGATGACCGCAATCAGTTCCGCAAAACCATGGCCGACGAACTGGCCGCACCCGTGAACGGGATTGCCACTGCGACCCTGCACAAGGATGACCGCGAGGTTGTCACTTACAGCCATGTTGATGCAGGCACCGAGGTTACCTCGGATGCGCCAGGTGGTATCGAACTGTTGATGATTGGCGGATCGCTGACCTCAGGTGACGACGTTCTGAAAAAGAACGACTGGTTGCGCCTGCCCGAAGGTGAAGCGCTGTCTGCAGTTGCGGGTCCGGACGGGGCGAAGGTCTGGATGAAAACCGGCCACCTGCCTTTTGCACAACCACCGGCGGTGTAATTCATGAATTCTGACAAACCTCTGGCGATTGTCGCCGGTGCAGGGGCTGGCCTTGGCCAGCCACTTCTCGAGCGGTTTCAGGCGGGTGGCATGACGGCCATTGGTCTGGGGCGGACGCAGCCGCAGGAAACGATCGCGCCATTTCATCAGGTCGATCTGTCCGATCCGAGTGCGGTTGCGCCAGTGATTTCCGAAATGATCGCTGTGCATGGACCACCGAAGATCGTGGTACACAATACGGCTGAGCTGGTGATCGCGCCATTCCCCGAAACCACATTGGAGGACTACCAGAGAACGTGGACATCAATGGTGCAGTCTCTGGTCGTGCTGGGGCAATGTCTTCTGCAACCGATGGTGCGCGGCGGTGGTGGCGCGCTGATCGTTTCCGGGGCCACAGCGTCGCTGCGGGGCGGCCCTCGGTTTTCCGCTTTTGCGTCGGCCAAGTTCGCCTTGCGCGGGCTGACACAGTCGCTGGCACGTGAATATCAACCGGCTGGTGTACATGTCTCGCACGTCGTTCTGGACGGGATCATCGATACGCCCCGCTCGCGGGATTTGCACTCGCTGGATCCGTCGAAAATGATGAATCCGGACGAGATTTCCGAGGCCTACTGGCAGTTGGCTCATCAACCGCAATCCACCTGGACCCATGTGCTGGACCTGCGCCCGGCATCTGAGGGGTTCTGATCGATGCAGACGCAAACTGTGATCATTGGCGCAGGCCTTTCTGGCCTCTGCCTTGCGCGACAACTACAGGCAAAAAACCATAACTACCTGCTGGTCGAAGCGCGGGGTCGTCTGGGAGGACGTATCCTGACGGAAAGGCTGGAGGGTGGGTATTTCGACATGGGTCCGGCCTGGTTCTGGCCCGGGCAGCCGCGTATTGCAGCGTTAATAAAACGGCTCGGACTGGAGTGGTTCGAGCAGTATTCAACAGGCGCGCTCAGCTTTGAAAACGAGATCGGCCAGGTCGATCGCGATCGCGGGTTTGCCTCGATGCAAGGGTCTTATCGACTGAAAGGTGGTCTGGGCGCCCTCATTGATGCGCTGGCCGCTGAGATATCGCAGAAGCGGCTTATCTTATCCGCGCCTATCGTCGGGTTAGAGAAGTCTGCGTCTGGGATCACCGCGACCGCTCAAACTGGGCAAGTCATCCATGCTCAGGAAGTCGTACTGGCCCTCCCTCCTCGCGTGGCGGGCAAGATCGCGTTCTCACCTGCTTTACCAGATGAAGCTTTATCGGCGATGACTGGGATCGCAACATGGATGGCCGGACAGGCCAAAGCAATCGCTGTCTATGATACCCCTTTCTGGCGCACGGCCGGGTTGTCCGGTGACGCGATGAGCCGCAGGGGGCCGATGGTGGAAATACACGACGCATGCCCTGCCGAGGGCGGACCTTACGCGTTGTTTGGCTTTATCGGCTTGCCCCCCCGCGCCCGCAGCAATGAAGAACGGCTGCGGCAGGCGCTTAAAGAGCAACTGGCCCGGCTGTTTGGCGCTGAAGCTGCGGAGCCAAAGACACTCTTGGTCAAAGATTGGGCCTTCGATCTGTTCACCTCTATCGAAGCGGATCAACAGCCGTTATACGCTCATCCGCAATACGGGCTGCCCCATGCGATGACCCGCCTGTGGGATGGCCGACTGATCTTTGGCGGGACCGAGGTTGCGCCACAGTTCGGGGGTTATATCGAAGGCGCTCTGGAGGCTGCGGGCAACGCGCTGGCCATGGCCATGACGGAAAAGGTTTGAGCACGTATGACGAGTGATACCAAGACTGCCCTTCTGGATGTTGCTGAACACGCCGCACGGGCGCGCGGATTTGACGGGTTCAGCTATGCCGATCTGGCCGAGGCAGTGGGTATTCGCAAGGCGTCGATCCATTACCATTTCCCGACCAAAGCAGCGCTGTCGGCGGTACTCATGGATCGCTATCATGAGACCCTGCAGGCAGAATGCAACCGCATCCGGGTAAAACACAAAACCGGGGCCGAGCAATTGCTGGCCCTGATCGACCTCTACCGGGATGCACTCAATGACGGGAAAACCCTATGCCTCTGCGTGTCGCTCATCAGCAGTCGTGAAAGCCTGTCGGATGACGTGATCCAAAAGATCCGGAAATTCCGCGCCATGATGGTTGCCCAAATCGAAGAGATCCTGAAGCTTGGCCAAGAAGACAAGTCAATCACCGGCATCACCGATCCGATCTCGGAGTCCCGCGCGATACTGGCCCTCTTGGAAGGCGCGCATCTGACCGCACGCGCGGAAGAGAATGTGAATACCTTCGATGAGGCTTTGGGCGTCTTAAAGTCCCGCTGTTGACCTTCGCCCCGACACATCGGATCGTTGCCGCAAGCAATTCATTTGATATTCGGAGCTTCCCTTATGCCCAAAGTCATTCTGATCACCGGCACGTCAACCGGCCTTGGTGTTCAAATCGCCGTACAAGCGGCCCAAGCGGGCCACACTGTCTATGCTACCATGCGAAACCTCGCCAAACGCGGCATCTTGGATGCGGCCGCCTCTGACGCTGGCGTCAATTTCAACGCGCTTGAGTTGGACGTGCAGGACGGCGCCAGCGTAAACGCCGCAGTCGACCAGATCATCGCGAACGAGGGCCGGATCGATACGCTGATCAACAATGCGGGTGCTGGATTTGTCCGCACAACCGAACAAGCCAGCGAAGAAGACGTCGCCTGGGTCATGGATGTGAATTTCATGGGTGTCGTGCGCTGCACAAAAGCGGTGATGCCACACATGCGAGCAGCGCGCTCGGGCCACGTCATCACAATCTCATCCGTAGGCGGCCTTGTGGGTCAGCCGTTCAACGAGATCTACTGCGCTGCAAAGTTCGCCGTTGAAGGATACACTGAGGCTCTGGCCAGCTATGTCACACCCAATTTCGGCATCCATTTCTCGACAGTTGAACCGGGCGGCATTCAATCCGAATTTGCCGCCAGTGTGTTGAAACATGTCGAGGCCACGGGCGGGATGCTTGAGGATGAGTATCTGCCCATTCTCCAGAAGTACATCGGCGGCGCGCAGGCGCGAATGGATGGCAGCGATATCTATCAAACCTCGGAACAAGTGGCATCAGTTGTCATGGGCGTGGTTGACGCCTCGGACCCGCCGATCCGCATTCGCACTTCAAACTGGGGTGAGGCGTTTACACGCCTGAAAACCGAAGCCGACCCGGACGGCAAAAAGCAACAGGCAGCCGTGATTGAGCAGTTCTTAAGCTGAGAGCCTATTCATGTGATGTTGCTCAGAATGTGGCAGCCTTGCTTCGGTCGCCGCAGGTTTCCATGTTGCACTATGCGCTCGCCATTTCGCATGCAGCCGGCAACCTCGAAAAAGCAAATAAAGAAGCCGCCAAAATGCAAAAGTACTTCCCAAAGTTCATGACAGAACGGTCGGCAATAAATGCAGCGTTGCGTGTCTCGCGCGACGTCGACGTGAAATTTGCGCGAATCTGGCGGCTCTATCTTTCCAGAAAATACAGGCAACTTCTGGGTGGCGATCGAATGCTCACGGCCCTAACCGGACACTCGACGCCGATCACTTTTGCTGCGGCGCGGCCTGTCGAACCTGCCATTCGCTGCACCCGCAAAATCATGGGCTAGTCGAACGCGCATTCTGGCGTACGGTGCAGACGTTATGAACCATTGTGTTATTCGCACAAATCGGCAACAATGGCCTTTAATCGACGCATGTTCTCGTCGCTTATGCGAGCCGGATCCACGGTAAGGGAATAGCCCTCATCTTCCACGTGAATGATGCGACTGTCGCGCGCCTCGCCGTCGTAGATTTTGGTTGCCGCATAAGTGCGGACGGGATTTTGAAATCCCTTCACCGGAATTGGCTCTCGCTCCTCAGCCGGCAGCCAGTCTTTTACCAAAGAATAGGTTTCGGCAGCGAGCAGGATACCTCCAGGATCACACTCTGTCTCAAGTCTTGCGGCAAGATTCACTTCGCGCCCAATTGCGGTGTAGTCCATCCGGTCTTCGGAGCCGAAGTTTCCAATTGTGCAGTAGCCCGTGTTGATGCCTATGCGGGCGTGAAATGGTCGATCGATCAATCCTTGGCGTTGCCAACCTGTTTGCAAATCGTTCAGGCTGCGTTGCATGTCTATTGCCATTCGCACACAGGCGGCTGCATCTTCCTTTGCCCCGAGGCTTTCGGGTTCACCAAAGTACAGCATCATTGCATCACCAATGAATTTGTCGAAGTATGCGCCGTGCTGCAGGGCGATCTTGGACATTTCTGTTAGATACTCATTCAGCAAAGAGGTCAGTTCCTCAGCCTCGAGTTGATCTGTTATTTCGGAAAAATCGACGATGTCGGAGAAGAAGATCGTAAGCTTCCGGCGTCGGCTTTCGATCGCCGCTTGTTGGTTGCCAGCAATGATTGATCCGTAAAGCTGGGGTGGCATGTACTTGGCAAGCTGTTTTGATACGTTTGCTAAGGTCTCATTCGCTTCACGCATTTGGTTCAACAAATGCAAATTATCCAGCGCGATGTTCGCTTGTGACGCAAACGTCTTGAGAATATCGAACTGTTCTCTTTTTAGCTTACCGATCGAATGCCTCAACACGGCGAGAGCTCCGACGGTCTGTCCTCCTTGTGAAATCGGCACCATGGTGACCGCACGAAATCCAGAGGCAAGGAAGTTCCCAGCCCCTATTCGAAACTGATCTTGCGCAGCGGCGACGTCCGGTAAATCAATCGTATTGCCATTCAAAATGACGTGGCCGTGAATTGTCTCGGGATGAAGCGGAGCCGGAAATCGCCGCCGCCAAGCTTCAACGCCCGCTGGTTCTGGACCAGAAATTGCTCCCAAAATCAGCTTATCATCCTCCCGAAGCCCAATACTGACTGTCGACTTTGGAAACAACGCCTGGCCCGCTTCAACGATTGAGTTAAAAACAGGTTGAGGATCCTTAATCGAGCTGTTGACTACTTCTAGGATTTTGGCGGTCACCGCTTGCCGGTCCAGTGCTTCTCGCAACTGGATTTCCAAGACCTCCAAGTTCTTAGCCCCCCTTTGGGTCGGATCATGCACGAGGTCTGGTTGCGATGTGCCCCGACCCTTTGACATCTCAAACCTCCTTTTATTAGTGATTAGCCTTCGACTAAGTCGTAGTGCTTGATGGACCGAGACTCGACGAGTTCTGATTCTGCTGGATCGATATGCGGACTGTGGTAGTCTTCACCCACAAACGCCTTAAGCGCTTCCAGGCTTTCCCACACCATGACAAAACTGAACTCTCGTGGTGCCTCCTCTCTGGGAGCTCCCGGAAGAACGCGCACGATCCCTGGAGTGCTATTCATTAAGGGGATCGCGGTATCGTGGAAGAAGCGGCCGAACTCCTCTTCTTTTCCTGGTCGCGTTGTAACTTAAAAAATACGCATGATCATACAACCGTCCTCCTAAAAAGCGCGGTTTTTGAATGTATGAGTGCCTCACAAAATCCAGATTAACATACTTGATGCGGAGTGTCAGATTTGGGCTCAGAGCGCCGTTTCGCTGCCGGTGACACGAACTATGGCTGCTGAACTGCGAATGGCTGCGTATCGAACCAAACGGCGTAGAATCAAGAGTATGGCCCTGGTGGCGAACGCCCGCTCCAGTGAGGTCTGAAGGTCGACGCATTCTGCGATGGCATTCGACGGACCCGAGCCTATGGCGGACCTTTTATCCCTTACGACCACCGACAATAGATATGGTTGGAAGCGCTCGTTCATTGCACCAATCATTCCAGCGTGCCATCTGTTGGTGCCGCGACGATTTCGGATGGTCTCTGCCTACGGTCTGTCGCTTCATAGTTTTGCAAGTGCAGGAGTGATCATGACGTTTTATGACCGCAAAGACGCCGCCGCCGTCTTTATCCTGCGCCTAGGGCTCGTGTGGTTCATGTTTCTCTGGGCCGTCCACAAGATCATTACGCCCAAGCAATATCAAAACTTGGCCAAGAATATCGACGGGATCGAGATGTCCTTTGCCCAGATATACGCCGTGGGAGGCGTTCAAATTGCACTTTGTGTGCTGGCAGCTCTGGGCGTTTTTCGCGTTTTCAGCTATGGTGGTCTTGCGGCGATGCATTTCTTTACCATCACCCGACAATGGGAGCGATACCTAGATCCCTTTGCTCTGAACGACCGCGGCTTTCCAATCAACCGAAACCCAGTGATCGCTCTTGCGGCGATGGCCGCGTTCGTCGCGCTTCTGCTCCTGATTCACCGCGATCACTTCAGCATCGGAGGCTGGCTGCGGCGCCACGCAGGCGCCCGTTGGTGGTATTAGGATCTGACTTCTAGAAAAGGTAACCGCCCCATAAAACCATCCATTTGGCGAGATTGAGGGCGTGCCGAGATCGGCTTTGTCCGCCACCTTTGAGTTCGAGTGCGAACACTTGCTGCGGCCAGCACGAGCGACCGGTCCGGTCGCCAAGTGGCGGCGCTGAAATTCTTGCATCTGCGACGAATTTCCTGCCGCGAGCGCACGCAGCGAGAATTCAATACTTTTGCTGTGGGCTCGGAGCTGACCTCGGTGCCGTCGCAGCAAAGCCCCCTGCCCCGCTAATCACTGAGACGTGGTCGGCCCTAACCAGACGTTGACCCACCTTCGACCATCCTATTTCATCGCGCAGGTCACAGCTTGATCGATATCAATATGATCACGCTGTCACTCGTTTTTAGTTGGAAGAACGTGCTCCCTGAAATTTGCTGCGGACAGATTTTTTCGAGACCGTAAAGACCCAAACCAGCGGGATCGCCGAGTCCGGGTCAAGTGCCGACCGATCACTTGTTTGTCTATTCCGGCTTGCAGGCGGTCATGATGTAGGCAGTCGTCGGGAAGACCGCCTTGCCCGAAGGCGTGGCGTATTTCGAAAGTTTCACATCGGATTCGATCAGAACTTCTGCGATTTTTTCTTCACTGAGATGTATATCAAACAGCGGCAGCCAACCCCGTAGTTCGACTTCAACCATGGTCCGGGTGCTGGGAAAGGTTGCCTGCTCGCTTTTTGTTTCAAAGGCAATGTCATCGAAGCCCGCTTGCGACAAGATGTTCGCTACCTCGTTGGGGTCGCCCAAACTGAATGGCAGCCTCACAGAATTTGCGGCCTCTGGCGATACATGCTCTTCCAACACAGCAACGATGTCACGATATGCAGGGTTCTGGTCGATAGTGTGCCAGATCGCCACCCCCAGCCTGCCGCCCGGTTTGGTCACCCGGTACATTTCGCGTGTCGCTTTCCGCAGTTCCTGAAAAAACATCATTCCAAACTGCGAGATCACGCTATCAAACGAACCATCTGCGAGGGGCAGCTCTTCGGCACTGCCCAGAATCCACTCGATATTGGGTTCAACTTCTCTTGCCGCTGCAATCATGCCGGGTGCAGGATCAAGTCCGACTACGCGACCAGTATGTCCAGAACACTCGTATGCTGCTCGCGTCAACACGCCTGTACCACACGCAACATCCAAAACGAGCGCACCTTTGCGTATTCTTGCGCCGCCAGTCAAATGGTCGCACCACGGTGCAAATAGCGCTGGCACAAACAGAGCTTCGTATCCACGACCCGCTTGGAGTTCTTCTTGTGTTACTTCGGCAGCCATTTGCGCTACTCCACAAATTCGTAGTGTTTGATTGATCTGGATTCGACCAATTCGGCTTCTGAAGGATCCACATGCGGCGATTGGTAATCATCGCCTACAAACGCCTTGAGAGAAGCGAGATCTTTCCAGATCAGACGAAACTGAATTCTCTTGGACTGTCAGCCCACGCTGCGCCCGGAAGGACCTGCACGATCCCTTCGGTTCCCCGCATCAATGGTATGGCCGTGTTGTGGAAGAAGTCACCGAACTCCTCCTCTTTGCCTTCTTTCGCTGTGACTTGAAATATCCGCATGATCATAAAAGCCCCTCCGATTGGTAGGGTTGCTGCCTGCATGATGACCTCAAAAATACCTCATATCACATCGCGGGCCCAATGTCGCTTTGCTCAAAGGGTGGGAAGACGCGACCGCTAGGCGCATGGAAAGCTGACGTTGGTGAATTTTGCGGCATCCGACATATTGAGCTCAGAACGGCCATCCGAGCAAACGCGACAGCCCAAAACCACTTGTCCTGGCTGGTTGGATCTCGCGGCCCATTACTGACTTTGGGCACGATGTCCGTATGCTGCGGTCGTCCCGCATTGCCGTCATTCGCCGCGAGCGCAAAATTTTGAGCAAATCGAACTTGCAATCCGCGGGGCAAAGTAGACGTTGCAATTGACTCACACTGTTCGTCTGATAGCCGATTACTCGGCCGCCAAAGCTTTGTGCCGACAGTAACATGATGCCTTGATTGGCACTTCGGCCCGGGCAGCGGCCTTGTCCAGTTGTAATTTAATTTGGGGCGCTTCGACGGTTTCACCGCGCCGAGTCAGACATTCGTGCAAGCCGTGCAAGCTCCAGACATTGCCTGGATGCTGGCAGGCCCGGCTAAGCGTTGCATCCAAACCAAGGTCGGCGCGATAGACCCTTTCCGCTTCCACCGTCTGACCTTGCTCCAAAAGGAGAGCACCGAGCGCGTGGCGGGTGGGCTGCATCCAACCCCAGGGTTCGTCGTAGGGCAGCGTGTCATCAGTCTCGACCGATCTGCGCAGGTGTTCGAAAGCGCTCTCGTGCTCTCCCTTGTGATAGGCAAGCTCACCTAGCATCATTTGCTCGGCAACCTTCAAGATGTCGCGGCAAGTGTTGTTAAACAGCATTCTGGTTTCAGGCACCTGCTCCAAAGCATCATAGAATCTTACCTTTTCACTCTCGGCGTCGGTGATCTTGTGCTGGTTCGCCAAAGCAACGGTACGCGCGTACCGCATCATGGCGGTAGTGACGCAGAAAAGCTCTTCATCCACTGGCAGATCCTGATCGAGAATCTCCTGCCAGCGTCCGAACCGGATAAGAACATGTTGCTTCATCGGGATGAAGCCTTCGAACCAGTCGGCCATGGGGCGTAGGGTCTCCGAGGGCAATGTCGCAATCAATTCTTCCGCTGCTTCTAACGCTGCCCTAGGTTGGCCAAGGAACATCGCTCCGTAGATCTTGAAATGGTAATTGTGGCAGCGATAAACGGAGTAGAAATTGTCGGGGCCTTCGCGCTCCAGGAACTTCCGGTCGGCAACGATGGCCGCTTGATTGCGAAGCATCACGTTCATGTAATCACCGCACAAAACGTCGACGTGGGTAGGCATATGCAGTAGGTGCCCGGCGTCCGGAATCAGCGTGCTGAGCGCATCGCCATGGCGCAGCGCGCGTTCGGGGTGCGGCGACATTTCCATCAGGTGGATGTACATGTGCAGAAGCCCGGCATGTTCCCATGCGCCATGAAGAGTGGAGAACGCTGTGTCGAGCACGCCAATTGCCTCAAGCGTATCCGCACCTTCGGCTGGCTTCCCGGTCGGCAAATCCCAAAGCTGCCAAGGGGTCCGGTTCATGATAGCCTCGGCAAAGACGGCGCGCACGTCCAGGTCATTGCTGAATACGGCATGGACTTTGCGCATTGCAGTAGCGAAGGCGTCATTCCACGGGCTGAAATCCTCGACATCTGACGAGGTTGGATAGCGGGCCGGAATTGCCTCGATCAGGGCACGTTCAACTGGTGTCAATCGATCTAGAAGCGCTGTAGCTGCATCGATTGATGTTCTCGCTAACGCGATGCAGTCGGGCTTCTCGTCGTCCTCAAAGGTTTCCCAAGGCTTGTTGTAGTTCGGTCCGATGCAATACGCGATGCCCCAATGCGCCATCGCACAATCGGGGTCGGCGGCAACAGCCTTTTGAAAGCAAACAATCGCCTCTTCGTGATTATAGGCATATGTCCACGCCAAGCCCCGGTCGAACCATATCTGAGCGTTATCTGACGACGTTGAAATCTTCCGAGTGTAGTCGCCGAGGTTGTAGTACTCCATTGCGATTTTCCCCTCTAAATTCGCCAAGCTTATCACGGAACGCCTTCAGTCGATAGCAACGCCGCAAGTTGGCGAGTATTGGAGTACCTGCTCAAGCTTTCGGCTGCTTTTGGCTCTTTGCGGAACTCCGTGCAGATTCGGAATCTTGTTGGCGGGCCTGTCTGACAAAGATGAGGACGGCCCATAGCCGCCGTTCGCACCACTCTACCGTCGCTGCGGCGCGGCCCGTCAAACCTGCCGTTCGCCGCGCCCGCGAAATCGAAGGTCACTTGAATTGACAGACAGCGCACAACCCAGTCGTTTCCGATCAACACTCCAATGGCCACTTTCGCTGACGAGATGCGACGCGTTGCCTCTTTTCTGGATTAGATTCGCCTTTTTGGCTAACCTGTTGGTTGAGCTAAGGAGGTTAGGCATTGGAACGACGCCTCATGGCGATACTTGCTGCAGACGTGGTGGGCTACAGCCGCCTCATTCGGGAGAATGAAGCGGGCACACTGGCGTCCATCAAGGCACATCGCGAAGATCTGATAGAACCTATCGTTTCAGCCCGAAAAGGGCGCATCGTCAAATTGATGGGCGATGGTCTTCTTATCGAATTTGCCAGCGCCGTTGAAGCAGTGCAATGCGCGATAGAGTTTCAACACTACATCGGATTGAAAAACAAGGACGTCCCGGACAAGGACCAAATACACTACCGAATTGGGGTCAACGTCGGCGACATCGTTGTGGAAAACGATGACATTTACGGGGATGGAGTAAACGTCGCGTCGCGCCTGGAAGGTTTGGCGGCGCCCAATGGCATTTACATGGCGGCCAGCGTATATGATCAGGTAAAAGACAAACTCGACCTCAACATCGAAGACCTTGGACTGCGTGAGGTCAAGAACATCGAAGAACCTATACGTGTTTTCAACCTGTTGCTCGATGACAGAGCAATGGCTCTCGTATCCACCATTAACCGACCCGCAGCACCCGCACGTCGAACAAGATTGGTCGCTGTTGCAATCGCTGTTGCAGTGGTAGTCGGGGGGATGGTCTTGTGGCAAACTTGGAATTCTTCAATCCAGTCGCCCGATCCGGCCGCTGTCCCGTTAACCGGCAAACCCTCCATTGCCGTACTCGCGTTCGACAATTTGAACAGTAATCCGGAACATAATTATCTCAGCGTCAGCTTCAGCGAAAACATCATCACTGCGCTTTCCCGATTTGTCGACTTCTTCGTAATCTCCCGCAATTCGACGTTTACCTACAAGAATCAACCGGTAAAGGTGCAGCAGGTGGCCGAGGAATTGGGTGTTCGCTACGTTGTCGAGGGTAGCATCCAAATATCGGGAAACAAGTTGCGGGTAACCGCGCAATTGATCGACGCAACAAACGGCAAACATCTTTGGGCAGAAAACTACGACCGTGATCTTCAGGATATTTTTGCTGTCCAGGACGAGGTCACACGAACAATCGCTCTGACTCTCAACGAGAACATTGACTTGGCCGAATATGATCGGGTGGAACACCAACCCACTGACAATTTGAGTGCATACGAGCTGTTTAAGCGCGCGCAGGAACAGTCGTTCACGTTCACAAAAGAAGGCAACATTCTTGCGATGGAACTGAGTGCGAAAGCAATCGCGCTCGACCCGAATTTTGCAAGCGCGTATATCGAACTCGCCTGGGCCCACAACTTCGGTTATCGCTGGGGGTGGACTGAAATCACGTCTCGTGAGGAATCCCTGGCTCTTGCGTTTGAAATGGCCAGAAAAGCGATAAATCTAGAGCCATTCAATTTCAAAGCTCATCAGGTATTGGCGAGTATTACAGTGCAAAGCGGCGATCTTGAGAAGGCTGCAACACTTTACGAGAAGGCTATTTCTTTAAACCCGAATTCCGCTCAGGTACTCGCCGATTCAATTGATCCTTTGATCTACAGCGGAAGGGCAGACGAAGCTGTTGACCGGATGAAAGCAGCAATACGTCTCAATCCACATCATCCAGATTGGTACCTGTGGAATCTGGGTTGGGCCCAGTACTTTGCAGAGGACTACGAAGGCGCGCTGGCTTCAATCGAGAAGATGAACGGGGTTCCGGATCGCCTCAGACGTACCCTTGCTCCGATCTTGTTGCGGTTGGGGCGGGATGACGAGGCCCGCACCATGATGGGCGAGTTTCTAGCTGATAATCCCGACTACGATATTGAAGAAGCGAAATCAGCTCCGTTCACCGACAAACAGTTCCACAACCGCTGGTTAGACGATTTGCGAGCATTGGGAGTTCCGGAAAACGCGTCCTAGTGGTCTGTGAATGGCTCTTTTGCATCGGATACTGAAGCCAAGGACAGACATTGACGGTGTCGCAACAAACTTACTTTTTGGGCTCACTTCCAACCTCGGAGGCAGAGCAGAATTTCCCCTGCCCCACTTCAGTCGGATCTCGCTGGCGGCCCATAAGAGACATTCATTGCAGTCACTGGTGCCGCAGTGCGGCTTCACCAGACCGGCCATTCGCTACGGACAAAAAAATCCTGAAACTGCCGAACTCACAGATTGCAGACAAATGCAGCCGTTTGATCTACCGCTATTGGGCGGCTCGAAACATCGGAAACAGGGGTGG
>NZ_CANMQQ010000021.1 GCF_947500045.1 uncultured Ruegeria sp.
TTCCAACTGACGGATATCGTGATCATGGGGATCGTGATGATCGGCGTCATCGGCTATGGCATCGACATCCTCATGCGTAAGGCCGAAAACTGGCTGGTCCCCTGGAAAGGACGCAGCTGATCCAGATCAGCAATCCCAGCCCAAAACACACAAAACAATCGGCCCCAAACTCAACCCAGGGGCCGGTTTTTTTTAGTAGCATGCCTGTTTCAATGCGCCAGGGCCGGGCATGTGGAACATGGCGCGGGCATCCAGCTTACTAAATCTGATTTACAGATGTTATTCGTCTATTAATTCTGTTTGTTGAGGGAATGGCAGTGTGCGACTGATGGGTACACAGAAGCCAAGGAGGAGCCAATGCCAGAAGAACGACTCAAAGGGTGGAACCATCTTCCTGACATTCCCCTGAAAGTGTCCCCCTTGTTCGTCTGGCCGATTAGGCCACTTGACGTACTCAAATGGGTCTGGAGCTCGTGGTTTCTGATAACCGAACGGCTGATCATCGTTGGCATCTCCATCGCCTGCTACCTGTGGCTTAAGCCGTCCCTGGAAGATACCGAAACATTCGAGTTTGGCTGGATCGCGCAAATCTATGTGCAAAACTTCCTGCTGACTTTGTTGATCGCGGGTTCGTTGCACCTGTGGTTTTATACCTATTCAGCCCAGGGCAAGGAACTGAAATACGACCCCCGCCCGTTGATGGTGAATGGCAGGCAATTCACCTTGGGTGGTCAGGTGCGCGATAACATGTTCTGGACCCTCGGCACAGGTGTGATCATCTGGACCGTCTATGAGGCATTTCTGTTTTGGGCGCTGGCGAACGGGTACATGAGTCTGATCACGTTTGAAGCGCATCCGATCTGGTTTGTGGCGATATTCTTCCTGATCCCGGTTTGGGAAAGCTTCTATTTCTATATCATCCACCGGGTGATCCACATCCCGTTCCTGTATAAACACGTGCATTACCTGCACCATCGCAACATCAATGTAGGCCCTTGGTCTGGCATGTCGCAGCACCCGATTGAGCAGATGATCTTTTTGGGATCGGTCTTTGTTCATCTGATCATCGGTGCGCATCCGCTGCACATCATCTTCCATCTGCAATATTACTTCCTGACTGCGATTACCACGCACACCGGTTTTCAGGGGCTTCTCGTCAATGACAAGAACCGCCTTGCCCTTGGTACATTCCATCACCAGATGCACCACCGGTATTTTGAATGTAACTATGGCAGCTTGGAGATCCCGTGGGACAAGTGGTTCGGTTCATTTCACGACGGAACTGTCGAAGCGAACGAAAAGATGCAGGAACGTCGCAAGAGGATCATGGGCAAATGAATAAGGCATTGACTATCCTGGATCTCCAGGCCCTCAAAGGTGGACGCAAGATCACATTCGTTCAGGTCGCGCGCGAAGAAGAGGCGATCGCCGCCTCTCAGGCCGGGGTCGACATGATTGGTACAGCCTTTGTGCCCGAGCGGGCTGGTTTTGCCCGAGCGGTTCCCGAAACGCATTTTCAGTACGGTCTTCCTTGGGGGACTCACGCTGATGCAACCGAGGCCCTGCGCGCGGCGATGGCGGCGATGCAGGCTGGTGCACAGTCCATCTATTGTGGCCTCAGCCCGCACGTGATCGAAGTGCTTGCCCGAGAAGGTGTGCCCGTGATCTGCCATGTCGGGCTTGTCCCGCCCAAGGCCACCTGGACGGGTGGTTTCAGGGCCGTGGGCAAATCCAAGGCGCAGGCGGTCACGGTGTTGCAACAGGTCCGGGACTTTGAGAACGCGGGCGCCTATGCGGTCGAAATGGAAGTGATCCCCGCGCCGCTGGCTACCGCGATTACACAGCGGACTTCGATGTTGACGATTTCGCTGGGATCAGGTGGCGATTGTGATGTTCAGTATCTGTTTTCTGCCGATCTTCTGGGTGAAAACCGTGGGCATTTCCCGCGCCATGCCAAAGCATATCGCAACTTCGCCGCGGAGCGAGATCGCCTTCAAGCGGAACGTGTTGCAGCCTATCAAGAGTACATTGCCGACGTACAAAACGGTGGGTTTCCTGCAAAGGCCAATATAGTCGAGATGGACGAAGCCATTTTGCACGATGCCTTGAGCACAGCAGACAAAGGCTGATGTGGGCTCCACTACGCGCAGTCTGCGGGGCGTGGTGACGCGCTATGCCGCTGGTTTGGCGCAATCGACGCCTTAGCTGCGTCGAAAACAGGCAGGATCGCCATACAAATGATCGGACGTCACACGCGCTGAATCCGAATGATGGCGGCGATCCTGTGGGAAATCTGAAAATACGGATGAATTAGGATAAACCTGCATGGTGAAAATTGTTTTTGTGGACAGCGACGGCAACGACACTGCCGTCAGCATAAAGGCGGGGCGCTCGGTGATGGAAGCTGCGCGTGACAACAACATAGATGGGATTGATGCAGAATGCGGAGGTGCCTGTGCCTGCGCAACCTGTCACGTCTATGTTCATCCAGATTGGGTGGGAAAGGTACCCTCGGTCGAACAGACCGAGCAAGATATGCTGGAGTTCGCGCTTGATCCGAACCCTGAACTTTCACGGCTTACATGCCAGATCAAAGTGACAGAAGATCTTGATGGTTTGACTGTGACTCTTCCCGAGACGCAGATGTAACAGGCCCCTAGGGCGAAAGATTGACAGGTGATGAGTAAGGCGACACATTCGATCGAAATGATCGACCGCTGCGGCAAAAACACAGGCATATCATGACGATTTCGCTCAAGTCGATGCGGTACTTCAACACCGCGTTGGCCCATGGCAGCATCGCCCAGGCGGCGGACGAACTGAATATTGCCGCGTCTGCGGTTTCGGCCGCGATAGATCAGGTTGAGGCCCATTTTCAGCTCAAACTGGTCAATCGGTTCCGATCAAGGGGCATTTTCGCCACGGCATCCGGCAAGGTGATCGAACGCAAGTTCGCCTGCCTGCTGGACGATTTCGAGGCCCTGCTAGCCGAAGGCGCAGAGCTTAAGCAGGCCTATCGAGGTGAGCTGAAGATCGGATATTATGCACCGATTGCACCCGCATTCTTACCTGATGTTTTGATTTCTCTGACCGGTCCAGAGTTCGACGTAATGTTCAGCCTTGAGGAATGCGACAATGTTCAGGCCCAAGAAGGTCTCTTGGCCGGTGAATACGACGCTATTTTATTTGTGTCAGATGGCGCGTTGCCTCAGGTCGATTATGATATGCTGATCGAAGCGCCGGCCTATTGCCTGATGCCTGAAAATCACGCGCTGGCTCGGCAAAGCGCGGTAACACTACAGGATCTGGCCGAGCAGAACCTGGTGGTTTTAAATCGCCCCGTTGCCAGCGACTACTACAAAAAATTGTTCGAGCACGCCGGTCAAACACCAAAACGCATCGCTTATGCCAATTCCACCGAGATGGTGCGTTCGATGGTCGGCGTTGGCCACGGAGTTGCGGTGCTGAACATGTTTCCAGCGACTGACATCAGCTATTCTGGCCACCGCCTGTGCGCGCGACCCATTGCCGATGTATTGCCGTCTCTGACGTTGTCGTTGGGATATGACAAAACCAATCCACGGCGTATCGTCAGCCGTCTGGCAAATGAACTACGCACCTATTTCGAAAGCGAGGCAGGGCAGGCACATGTCATGCCACACTAGGTTCGCTGTCTCGGCACAGCCTTCTACCAATCGGCGATTACAGCTTGTTGCCGTTGGTCGTTCACAGAACGCGCGTCATTCGTTGACATTGATGCCACATCCGCTTTGCATGGGCACCCGTCCGTTAACTAGAGCATAAGCGATGCATGGCGTCGCGGTGATTTGGCGATTGTGTTGTTTGCTATGTTGATCCGATCAAAGACACTGATATCTGCTTGAAACGCAGGCTTCAGATATCCACGACCTCTCAGGTCCGGGTGGTTCGCGAAGACAGAAGCAAGCTTGGCGACGGTTGACGACATTCCTTATTTGGACAGATGTTGAGCAATTGGATCGGTCATGAGGCTTCGAGGAAACAGAATAGTATGGCTACTTAACCTACTGAGACAAAACAGCCTTCTTGATCACGTAGTCAGCATCCTCCGCCTGATCAATGCGTTCAAGTAATACATAGTCCTTAAGATGGCACTCTAGAACATCATTGGAAAGGCAGCCTTCAATTGCTGCGTTGGCTTGCTCTTCTGAGAGATCAGCAGATCTCCACGAGTCATCTCTGAGGAAAACGATGGAGTGACGCTCGAGACTGGGAAGGCGCGCGCGAAAGGTTGCGGCAATCTCGCTTTGCATGAAACCGGTTAGGCGCAGCATTGACGTCTCGGAATGCTCAAAAGCTACACCATCTCGATTTTTGTGATTGTGCCAATGACAAAGGGGCATGAGATAGCTATCTGCGCCAATCTCAACCTGACCGTCTTCGTTGGGCGTCATGTGCCCGCCAACCCCGAATTCAGGATGGGTATTTCCCGGAGGCGCATCGTTAGTCACATAACAAGGTGCGTTGATGCCACGAGATTGGAGTAGCTCTTTCCAATGTTGGCCGTTGATCCTGGGGTCATCAGAGCTTCCATCAACATTATAAAGAACACCCTCGTAGTTGACGCGGAATGCGCCCGTAGACTTGATCCCAACATGATTCCAACGCTCGACGAATTCCGAGACAAGTTTCTTTTGCTCTGAATGAGGCATGGCAATATCGTCCGTTCTTATTAGTGAAGCAATAATCGCTATCATCGGCGAAGCTATGCAGCGTTGACAAGTGCAGCTCTGCCTTCGTCAATGAGGTCTCTTGTTCTTTTGAGCCTGTTGGAGAATGCGCTTATGCCATCTGAACCTCTGAAGGCAGATTTTCTAGACCCCCCCGGACCAATAACCCTTTCATTCAAAACTCAGGAGGGAATGGCTATTGATCCGCCGTTCAGCGAAGATGTGATCCCCGCTATCTACTAAGTATACCTTTTGTGTCGTTAATCGGTGGCATACCAGCCGTTCAATATCCACTGGACACCGCCGAATGCCGGAAAGTCTCGGAAGCTGTTATTCATCGATATTTTTCGCTCGAGATAGCAGCCAAGCTGAGGTCGGGACATACATACCGTCCTCTGTTTGTTTACAAACGCGAATGCCGCACTAGTGGAGCAAACTTTCCTGTTGCTCGGCGCCACTCAAAAACGTCGCCTTGTCCATTTGGCGACGATTCAAAACTACTTGGTTCAGTCAGTCGCGATCAGCTTAGTGATGAAATTTGAATGCAGATTAGGACAATAGCAGCTTTGATAACCTACTTGCCCCGACCCTCAGGACCGGCAAGAAAGCAAGCAACCCGGTCAAATCGTGTCTTTGCGTTGGCGCATGGACCGAGAGGGTCGCGACCAATCTGCTCTGATCATCAACAACCGGGACCGCAACCGCCGCCATCCCGGCCATGAATTCTTCATTGTCCTTTGAATACCCTTCGCGGGAAATTCGTTTGATTTCGTCACGCAACGCGGTGTGGTCGATCAAAGTCTGCTCGGTATGTGCGTGCAGCTTACGAGCGGAGAGGTATCCATTCAATTTGTTTGGTCGCAGTGTAGACAAGTACATCTTTCCGCTGGCAGTGCAATGAAACGGCACCTGCGTTCCGATGGGCAATTGGATGCGCAGCGGCCATTTGGTTTCAACCCGGTCGAGATAGATCATCCCCTCGCGGTCTGGCACGGCCAGATTGCAGGTTTCACCAATTTCATCCGCAACGTCGCGCAAAATCGCAAGGCGGGCCGTGCGTAGATGCTCGGATGACATCGTATACACTGATAACCGACGCAGTCGCGGACCGGGGCCAAATGACCTGCCATCTAAGTCTCGCTGCAAAAACCCCTCAGCCTCGGCCGTCTGCAGCAGACGGTGGATCGTGGGTTTTGCAAGACCCAGAGTGTCGATCAGGTCGGACGGTTTAACAGCAACTCCGCGCCGTGCGACCTCTTCCAAAATCAGCAGCAGGCGCAGGTTAGTCGGTATTTGGGCGTCTTTGTTTTGTGCATCCGTTTGAGCCATTCCGGTACAGTCTAGTTATTTGGCAGCAGGATCAAGGCCAGATCAGGTACCAAAGACACTAAAATCCACACCGACAGCAGCGCGGCCAGATACGGCACTGTATAGCGCAGCAATCTGAAATACGGCACACCGGTAACACCAGATGCAACATATAGATTCAAACCGTAGGGCGGCGTGATAAAGCCAATTGAAGCCCCGACAAGGAAGATCACCGAAAAATGGATTGGATCGACGCCAACCGATGCAGCGATAGGGGCGAGAATTGGCGCAAGGATAATCGTCACCGGCAGGCTTTCCAGTACCATGCCCGAGAAGAAGACGATCACCATGGATGTAAACAACACCGCATAATATCCGCCCATCGAGGTCACGAAGTCGCCAATTGTCTGCTGGGCGCCCAGCAAAGACAGGATTTGCTGCATCACGACCGAAATCGCGATCAGAGGCGCAAGGATCCCTGTGATCTGAGCTGACCGGATCACGATCGAGGGTATTTCGGGGATTGTGAACCCCTCGACCACAAACATCTCGGCGAAACTTTTTTCCGTCGGCGGGATGTCATTCCGAGCGCCCATAATACGGTTGATCGGATAACTGACTAGTCCGGCGATCACACAGAATCCAACCGTTACGCCCGCCGCTTCGGTGGGAGAGAACTTGCCCGTGTAGATGCCCCAAAGAACCAGACCGATGGCAAAAAATCCCAACCACGCTCCAAACGCGGTCTTTAGAATCCGATTTAGTTGTAAAGGGATCAGATAGCCCCAGCCATTCGCCCTGCAGATAATCCAGCAGGCGAACTGCATGCCGATGACCATCAACGCGCCCGGAAGAATACCAGCGACGAACAGCTCGGAAATTGGAAGATTCATTAGAAAGCCGTAGACAATGAATATGATCGATGGCGGGATGATGATGCCAACTGTACCGCCTGCCGCGGCAGTTGCTGCGCTGAAACGCTCATCATAGCCGCCCTTGACCATTTCAGGGTGCAACATCGACCCAATGGTCGCGGTTGTTGCCGAATTTGATCCCGAGATTGCTGCAAACAATCCACAGGCCCCCAGCGATGCCATTGCCAGGCCACCGCGTATCCAGCCCAAACAGGCATAGGCGAAATCGCTGAGCCGCCGCGCGATACCCGATTTATTGATCAGGTCTCCGGTGAGAATGAACAATGGCATTGCAAGCAAGGCGAAACCCTTGTTGAACACATTCAGCAGTTCCGCGCCCATATTGTCGAGCGTTAGGCCCAAAACGAAAGAGCAGCCGATGACCCAGTATCCGATGACCAGCAGCACCGGCACGCCCAGCATGAACAAGAACGTCACACCCAGCGAAATTAATGTAACCAAAGTTCCGTCTGTCATCAGTCTGCTCCTATAACGGCCTGTTTGATCAGCGGTTCTCCGGTCTTCCAGTTATGCATGTCGTCCGCAAGATTCTGGAACACGCGCCCAACCATCAGAAAGAACGACAATGGCGCGGCCAGTAGGAACCACCATTGCATGATGTTGTCCGTACCAAGCACGATCTGAAAATTGGACGCAGACAAGGCAACCAACCGCGAGGTTGTAACGATTACGATGACGGCAAAGATGAACCACAGCACCGCGTCAAGCCAAAGACAGGCAAGCTGCCCACCGCGTGGCATTGAAGTGCGGAATTCACTGAAACTCAGATGCGTCCGAAGCCGCACGTTGTATGACGCTCCGAACCAAGCCATCACCATGAACAAAAGCGGAGGAATGGTGGTCGACCAGGGTTCTTGATCATTGAAAACAAATCGGTCGATCACCCCCCAGAAAATAATCAACGCGATGGCCAGATAAGAATAAACCATGACCGAGCGCTCAAAGTGCCGCTCGATGATTGGTACTTTGCGATAAATCAACATGACAAGAAAACCGCCCAGTGCGGCAACAACCGTACCAACAAACCAAGTGGCATCGGATTCCAGTGCGGATTGAATCTCAAAGGAATCCCGGCTGAGAAATGCGCTGAAAATTGCGCCGATATCTGCCCAAAACGACATGAACCCCGTCCTCCCAGTCGGTGTGTATGGGAACCGGCCCGTGTGGGGCCGGTTCGAATATTTGGATCAGGCCTCGCCCTTCCACCAGCGGCGGGGTTCGACGTTTTCGGGCAGGGTATCCGCAGGAATCTCACGCGCAATGTCGTAGATCTCCTGATAAGTGTCGATGCCACCAGCCCATTTGTTCAGTCGTTCACGCCACTGTGCCCATGGCTCGGGGTTGTAATTCGGGGCGCACATTTCTTCGGCCAGTTTGATCTGGTCGTCCGCCAGGAATGCGGCGCGAACACCGTTTTCGGCAAAGATGGTATTTGGCAGCTGCGGCTCCGAGAAACCAACTGTGTTTAGCAACGCGGCCTCGTTGGCACCTTGAATAAGCGCCTGCGTGAAATAGGACGATTCCATAACTGCGTCCTGCAAGTCGCCGCTCAGACTGTCGAAAACTTTGGCCGACATCGACGTATGTTCGGTACCACAGAAGAATTTGAGGTTCACTGACTGTGAAACCACTGGGGCCATGTTGGCGTATGCCACAGCTGACGCCCAAGTTTCGGCACCGTCAATCAGTCCTGTCTTTAGTGCGTCCAGTGTCTCTTCCCAGGCAACCGGAACCGGGTTCAGGTTAAGAAGCTGCATTGCGATACGGCCAAGCTGTGTCCCCGTTACGCGGTTTTTGGTGCCGAACAGCTCTTCCAGTTTAGTGACAGTCGGCTTATCCGAGAAGGTCGAACCCATCTGCAGGCCGCGCAGTTCGCAATGGGTGAACAAGAATTTCAGTCCATGCCGTTTCTCCAGCGGTTCTCGTAGGATGCGCTGGCTCGCGGGGCTATAGAAGAAGTGATACTGCGCCGCGCGGCTGGGGAACATATACGCATAGTCCAGCACGTTCAGATAGGGCGCGCCACCCGCCGAATTTTGGGTCGAGGCCGCATAAATGTCGACGATTCCCTGTTGAGTCTTCTCAACACAGCTTAGTTGTCCGCAGATCTGGTTGTCGCCGATGAATTCGATGCGAATCTCACCATCTGTGCGTTCTTCAAGGTCGCGGGCGAATTCAATCGCACCCGCTCGTTCGATCAACAAGTTGCGCGTGTTAAAGCCCGATGCGCCAAATTTCAGCGTGTGCTTTGGTTCCTTCGAGAATCGTTTTTCATACGTAGATTCTGCGGCTTGTGCCAGATTGGCCAGGCTCATCGCCCCACCAAATCCACCCGCTGCCAGCAGCGTCGAGCTCATGCCGTAGCGCCCTGCTACGCGGAAAAAATCCCGCCGTGAAATACCGTTTAGTTTCTTTCCGATCTCCATTGCTTATCTCCCTGTTCGCAAAAATGAGACGTTTTGTATCAAAAAATGCTAGTATAGTTCGATCAACTTGCATAGAGTTTTTTTCAACAACGTTGGTAGGAGGCTATTATGGAGGTAGATTATGCAGTTGTCGGAGCTGGGTCTTCGGGCTGCGTCATTGCCAATCGCCTGAGCGCTGATTCCAACACCAAGGTTGCTCTGCTGGAAGCCGGAGGGCGCGACACTAATCCGTGGATTCACATTCCGGTCGGGTATTTCAAGACGATGCACAATCCATCGGTGGACTGGTGTTATCGTACTGAGCCCGACCCTGGTTTGAACGGACGTTCAATCGACTGGCCCCGCGGAAAGGTTCTTGGCGGATCATCGTCATTGAACGGTCTTCTATACGTGCGCGGTCAGAAAGAGGACTATGATCGCTGGCGGCAAATGGGAAATGTCGGCTGGGGCTGGGATGATGTTTTGCCCCTCTTCAAACGCAGCGAGGATCAGGAGCGGGGCGAGGACGAATTTCATGGTGTTGGCGGACCGCTCTCTGTCTCCAACATGCGTATTCAGCGTCCGATTTGTGACGCCTGGGTTTCAGCGGCACAAGCTGCCGGATATCCTTTCAATCCCGACTACAACGGGGCCGATCAAGAAGGCATTGGATATTTCCAGCTAACAACACGCAACGGACGGCGGTGTAGCGCTGCGGTTGCCTATCTCAAACCAATTCGCGACCGGCAAAACCTGAACATCATCACCAACGCGCTGGTAACACGGATCGAATTCGACGGAAAAAAAGCAATCGGGCTTTTGTATCGTGATCGATCCGGTGACGTGAAATCCCTCAAAGTACGGCGCGAGATTATCCTGTCTGGGGGGGCCATTAACTCCCCTCAGATCCTTATGCTATCCGGTATTGGCGATCCGGATCATTTAAAAGCGAATGGAATCGAACCCGTTCATGCCCTGCCGGGTGTTGGAAAAGGATTGCAGGATCATCTACAGGCACGTCTTGTATTCAAATGCAACGAGCCGACCCTGAATGATGAGGTGCGAAGCTTGTACAATCAGGCTCGTATCGCGCTTAAGTACGCGCTTTTCCGAGCGGGCCCGATGACTATGGCGGCTAGCTTGGCGACCGGGTTCTTGAAAACCCGGCCAGAGGTTCAGACACCCGACATTCAATTCCATGTTCAACCCTGGTCTGCGGATAGCCCGGGGGAGGGCGTTCATCCGTTTTCCGCCTTCACCATGTCCGTCTGTCAGCTTAGACCTGAAAGCCGGGGAGAATTGCGTCTGAACGGTCCGGATCCAAACAAGTATGTTAAGATCATCCCAAATTACCTGTCGACTGAAACGGATTGCAGAACCATCGTCAGCGGCGTGAATATCGCACGCGACATTGCGCGGCATAATCCTTTGGCCTCCAAGATTTCAGAAGAGTTTCGACCACCATCGAACCTTTCCCGTGACGACTACGAGGGCACTTTGAACTGGGCGAGATCCAATACCGTCTCAATCTATCACCCGACAGGAACTTGCGCGATGGGTGTCTCTGATAGCGCAGTCGTTGATCCAACCTTACGGGTAAGAGGTGTCACGAACCTTCGAGTTGCTGATTGTTCGATCATGCCTGAAATTGTCAGCGGCAATACCAACGCCCCAGCCATAATGATTGGGGAAAAGGCCAGCGATTTGCTTGCAACTGATGCCTAAGGCACTGTTCTAACTGCGGTGTATAGCTTGCGAAATCTATCAAGCCTTTCGGATAAAGCACCCGTGGGCGTGGGGCCAAACCTGTCAGTTACCTCAGGTTGGGCACTAAGGTCGCCGATGCTCAGAGCACAATCACCGCAGGCTGCCAAACGCGCGGCACCAAATGCGGGGCCAGCATCCGCCCCATCCGACCGCGAGATGGATTTGCCGATCACCGATGCGATCAATCCCAGCAGCAGATCGGACCGGCTGCCGCCACCAATTGCTGACAGCTCGGTCACTTCATGAACGGCGGACCCAAAACTGTCAGCTGCGTCCGCGAAACAAAATGCGATGGCTTCAACAACTGAACGGCAGATTTCGGCGCGCGTGGTTGCATCTTCAAGGCCAAAAAAACATGCCCGGATATGCGGATCCCCGAGGGGGCTGCGTTCGCCTGTCAGATAGGGCAAAAAAGTCGGCACGCGATCACCGCTGACCGTTTCGGCAAGCGCAACAACTTCGGCAGCGGACAACTCCAGTTGGCCGCCAATCCATGAAATCGGCCTTGCGCCGTTCAGCATCGCCGCCATTTGATACCAGCGCCCAGGTAGCGTGTGAGCATACGCATGTACGTAGCGCTCCGGATTGGGCCTGTACTTCCGATCCGCGGCGAACAATTGTCCAGATGTCCCCAGTGAGATAAAACCGCGCCCCGGTTCGGTCGCGCCCAGAGACACAGCACCTGTTGCCGCATCTCCTCCTCCTGCCACAACGGGAACACCGAGTTTTAGCCCAGTTTCAGCCGAAGCTTGTGTTGTTACCGTCCCAACAACATTGTGGCCGTCAAAAACCTGCGGCAGCCAATCGGGCGAAACAGCTGTGGCCTCGGCAATTCCGACATGCCAGTTGCGTGTAGTCTGATCGAGCCACATTGTCCCCGCGGCATCTGACGTGTCGGTTGCCAATTCACCATGCAGGCATAAGCCGATGTAATCCTTAGGCAACAGAATATGGGCGATTTGGGCATAGGATTCCGGCTCATGACGTTTCAGCCACGCAATCTTGGGCGCGGTAAAGCCCGGCAATGGGAGAACGCCCGCGATTTGACCAATCCTCGGCTGGGTCGCGCGCAGCTCATCGCACTCCTGCGCCGCTCTGCTGTCATTCCACAGGATTGCCGGACGAATCGGGCGCAGAGAACGGTCCAGCAAGACCGCCCCATGCATTTGGCCGGACAACCCAATGGCCTTCACATCCGCTAGCGCGATTTTTCCTGAAAGCTGTTCCAATGCCTCGCGCGTGGCCCGCCACCAAAGATCCGGGTGCTGCTCTGACCAGCCGGGCTGCTGCGAAGATGTCTTTATCCCTGTCGAGGACGTCGCGAGGATTCGATCAGTATCTGCACAAACAAGCTTGACCGCTGACGTTCCGATATCGATCCCGAGATACATTCAAAACCCCTACCTGCCCAAAAGCCTGGAATTTGTCTGGCTATTGATTTTTAGCGCGCGCAAAGAATATGTAAAGATATGATAAGATCAAAGCGGCTAAGATCCGCAGGCAGACTGGCATGACCAAAATTAAGAACATGGAAGAGTTCGCGGCCCTCAGCGGCATCTCGCGACCCACGGTATCCAAATACTTCCACGATCCCGACAGCGTTCGTCCAACGACAAGGGCCCGCATCGAAGAGGCGCTCGAACGGTTTGACTATCGTCCGAATATTTATGCAGTGAACCAGAACCGGAAGCTGACCAAGAATATCGGGATCGTCGTACCGTATCTGGCTGATCCGTTCTTTGCCGAAATCGCACGCTATTTGGAACAAAGCTGTATCGCGGCGGGCTATCGACCATCGCTCTTTAGCTCGCACGGCGAACAAAATCTGGAAAACGAAATACTGGACGGATTGCAATCCATGAAGCCCGCCGGTGTTCTGTTGGCACCTTTGGGACGGATTTCAGACCGATCAGCGATCGAGAAATTCTGTGCCAACGTGCCGACCATTCTGTTTGACAGCAACCTTGAAGGTCTGGGTGCCGCGTTTGTCGGATCGGATAATTTCAGCTTTGTTTCACAAACAGTCGAATACATGACCCGGACGGGTGAACCACCATCTTTCTTTGAAATGCGTACCCCCGCGAACCCGAACGCCAACAAGCGAAGGAAGGCTTATGTTGAAGTGATGGAGCGTCTTGGCTTCGAGCCACATGTCATCAAGATCGACGGCAAAGGATGGGCGTTTGAAGAGATCGGGCACAGGGGAGCGCTGAAAGTTCTGGAACAGCGTGAATTGAGGACGAATTCTGTTTTGTGCAGCAATGACCGGCTTGCCATTGGCTTTCTTGCAGCCTGTTACGAGCAGGGGATTCGGGTCGGTCGGAAAGAAGATTGCATGCTGCGGGTGGCCTCAAATGACGATCATCCGTTCGCGAAATTTACGTGCCCGTCTCTGACGACGGCCGCGCATGACTATGACAACGTGGCCGGTCGGAGCGTCGAGGCACTGTTTGAACTCATTGAAAATGGAGGGAAACTCGACTCACGAACCGAGACGCTTTTCCCTGCGCGGCTCGTCTTGAGGGATTCTGCATAGTTCTTAAATTTTAACGCGCGTAAAGTTTTAGTTGACGGCGCGACAATTTATATTCTACGTTCTCTGCACAACATCCAAGCTCAGGGAGGACAGGGATGTATCTGAAACACGCACTTCGTGCGGCGACTGCATTGACTTTCGTTGCAACGGCAGCTGCTCATGCTCAAACGATCACGATCGCCACCGTAAACAACGGCGACATGATCCGGATGCAGGGCTATACCGACAATTTCACTGAAGCGACCGGGATCGAGGTCGAATGGGTTACACTGGAAGAAAACGTGCTGCGTCAGCGCGTAACCACGGACATCACCACCAAAGGAGGTCAGTTCGACATCATGACCATCGGCATGTACGAAACGCCGATCTGGGGTGCGAACGGTTGGTTGGTTCCTTTGGATGGCCTGTCGGACGAATACGACGTAGGTGACATCCTGCCCGCAATGTCAGGCGGCCTGAGCCATGAGGGAACGCTGTACGCGGCTCCGTTCTACGGTGAAAGCTCGATGATCATGTATCGCACCGACCTGATGGAAAAAGCGGGCATGGAAATGCCGGACGCTCCGACTTGGGAGTTCATCCGCGAAGCTGCAGCTGCGATGACTGATCGCGATGCTGACATCAACGGCATCTGCCTACGCGGTAAGGCCGGATGGGGCGAGGGTGGTGCTTTCATCACAGCGATGTCCAACTCCTTTGGTGCGCGCTGGTTTGATGAAGACTGGAAGCCACAGTTCGACCAGCCTGAGTGGGCTGACACGCTGAACTTCTACGTGGGCATGATGAACGAGTCCGGCCCCGCAGGATACGCTACCAATGGCTTCAACGAGAACCTTTCGTTGTTCCAACAGGGCAAATGCGGCATGTGGATCGACGCAACAGTTGCGGCATCTTTCGTGACCAACCCGACCGACTCGACGGTTGCGGATAGCGTCGGTTTTGCACTTGCTCCAGATACCGGGCTCGGCAAGCGTTCGAATTGGCTCTGGGCGTGGGCTCTGGCAATTCCGGCTGGTACGGAACAGGCAGACTCGGCCAAACAGTTCATCGAGTGGGCTACATCCAAAGACTATATCGATCTGGTAGCTGAAAACGAAGGCTGGGCCAATGTGCCACCGGGTGCGCGCACCTCATTGTACGAGAATCCGAATTATCAGGAGGTTCCGTTCGCCAAGATGACGTTGGAATCTATCCTGTCGGCTGATCCGAACAATCCGACTGTAAAGCCAGTGCCTTACGTTGGTATTCAGTTTGCAGCGATCCCGGAATTCGCAGGTATCGCAACGCAGGTGAGCCAGGAGTTCTCGGCAGTATATGCCGGGCAGCAGACAGTAGAAGAAGCTCTTGCCAAAGCGCAAGCCTTCACTGCAGAAGAAATGGAAGCCGCAGGCTACTAAGGCCTCCTTCCCGGCGGGCGGGCAGAGGTCTGTCCCCCGCTTCACCCTTCCACAATCCGCGTTTTTCTCGCAGGCTGAGCTACGCCTGAACAGAGAGGTCTTGCGTTATGGCTACCCAACATTCCCGATCCGTAGCACGCCTGATGATGGCACCCGCTGTGGTCCTGCTACTTGGCTGGATGCTCGTGCCACTGACAATGACACTTTACTTTTCCTTCAAGAAGTACCTGCCGCTGCGCGGCGGTGATCTTGGCTGGGTCGGCTTTGACAACTACGTCCGGTTCGTATCCTCAAGCTCGTTCTGGCCTGCGGTTCAGGCAACGCTTGTAATTGTAGGCGGTGTTCTGGCGATCACGGTTGTTCTGGGTATCCTTCTTGCGATGCTTCTGGATCAGCCAATGTGGGGACAGGGCGTTGTCCGTATATTGGTTATCGCGCCATTCTTTGTCATGCCGACCGTTTCCGCACTGGTCTGGAAGAACATGTTCATGGACCCCATAAACGGCTTGCTGGCGCATCTGTGGCGCTTTTTCGGAGCCGAGCCTGTTTCGTGGCTGTCTGAGGCCTCAATGACGTCGATCGTGATGATCGTTTCCTGGCAGTGGCTGCCCTTTGCGACACTGATCCTGCTGACCGCGATCCAATCGCTGGACAGTGAACAACTGGAAGCTGCCGAAATGGATGGCGCTCCACCACTGAAACGCTTTTACCATATCATCCTGCCGCATCTGGGCCGCGCCATCACAATCGTGATCCTGATTCAAACGATCTTTCTGCTGTCGATTTTCGCTGAGATTTTCGTCACCACCGGCGGCGCATTCGGTACCCGCACGCTGACCTACCTGATCTTCCAGCGCGTACTGGAAGGCCAGAATGTAGGCCTTGGATCAGCAGGCGGTGTCTACGCCATCATCCTTGCCAATATCGTTGCGATCTTCCTGATGCGCATCGTTGGTAAAAACCTGGACGCGTGAGGAGAAAACAATCATGAGCCGCACCGTCACGACACAACGCAAATCGTTTAACACCGCTATTGCCTGGGTTATTGGTCTGCTGATCTTTTTCCCGATCTTGTGGACAATCTTGACCAGCTTCAAAACCGAAGCACAGGCGATTGCCAGCCCACCGTTGTTCCTGAATTTCGACTGGACGCTAGAGAATTATGCCGTCGTGCAGGAGCGCTCTGACTATATGCGGTTTCTGTGGAACTCGGTCATCTTGGCCGGGGGATCGACCATACTGGGCGTGATCATCGCGGTACCCGCAGCATGGGCGATGGCCTTCGTTCCGTCGAAACGCACCAAAGATATCCTTCTGTGGATGCTGTCGACCAAAATGCTGCCGGCAGTGGGTGTGCTGTATCCGATCTACCTGTTGTTCATCCGATTAGGGCTATTGGACAGCCGTGCGGGTCTTGTGGTTGTGCTGATGTTGATCAACCTGCCGATCATTGTCTGGATGCTGTATACATACTTCCGCGAAATCCCCGGCGAAATCCTGGAAGCGGCTCGGATGGATGGGGCGACGTTGAAAGAGGAAATCCTCTACGTCCTGACGCCTATGGCCATCCCTGGCATCGCGTCGACCGTTCTGTTGAACTTTATCCTGGCCTGGAACGAAGCGTTCTGGACCCTCAATCTGACAGCCGTCAACGCAGCGCCACTGACTGCCTTCATCGCCAGTTATTCCAGCCCTGAAGGCCTGTTCTTTGCCAAACTCAGTGCGGCCTCGACCATGGCGATTGCACCAATTCTGATCCTTGGCTGGTTCAGCCAGAAACAACTTGTCCGCGGCCTCACTTTCGGCGCTGTGAAATAAGGAACACGACACATGGGACGTATTCAACTCAAGTCCGTGACCAAAAGCTTCGGCGACGTACAGGTCATTCCCCCATTGGACCTGACCATCGAGGATGGCGAGTTCACCGTTTTCGTCGGCCCCTCGGGCTGCGGTAAATCCACACTGCTGCGTCTGATCGCCGGGTTAGAGGATATCACCTCCGGCCACATTGAGATCGACGGGACGGATGCCACCGATGTACCACCTGCCAAACGTGGGCTGGCAATGGTCTTCCAATCCTATGCGCTTTATCCGCATATGTCCGTACGCAAAAATATCGCCTTCCCTCTGCGCATGGCGAAACTGGAGCAGGCCGAGATCGACAAGCGTGTCGAGGGTGCGGCAAGTGTACTGAACCTGGCCGATTATCTGGATCGACGTCCTGGTCAACTGTCCGGCGGACAGCGTCAAAGGGTTGCGATCGGTCGTGCGATTGTGCGTGAACCCGCCGCGTTCTTGTTCGATGAACCCCTCTCGAATCTCGATGCAGCCCTGCGCGTCGGCATGCGGCTGGAGATCAGCGAACTGCATGAACGTCTTGCGACCACGATGATCTACGTGACTCATGATCAGGTTGAAGCCATGACTATGGCCGACAAGATCGTTGTCCTTCAGGCTGGCGTGATCGAGCAGGTCGGAAGCCCTCTGGAACTGTACCGCACGCCGCGCAACCTGTTTGTTGCAGGGTTTATCGGCTCGCCCAAAATGAACTTCATCGAAGGCGCCGAGGCAAAAAAATACGATGCCCACACCATCGGAATTCGCCCGGAACACCTTGCAGTGTCTGAGACCGAGGGCGAATGGTCTGGGGTCGTCAGCGTCTCTGAACATCTTGGCTCGGACACGTTCTTTCATGTCCAGGAAACCGGGCTCGCCGAGACAATCACTGTCCGTGCCGATGGCGAGGTTGGATTCCGTCACGGAGACCGCATCCATCTGACACCGCGCGCTGATGTAATCCACCGGTTTGACGCGAAAGGGTTGCGGATCGAATGAGCCGACTGGCCGACAAAACTGCTCTCATCACGGGGGCTGCGCGCGGCATTGGGCTGGCCTTTGCCAAGGCTTATGTTGCCGAAGGGGCGCGCGTTGTGATTGCCGACATTGACGGCCTTCGTGCGCAAGGGGCAGCAGCTGAAATTGGTGACGCTGCATTGGCCGTCGAGATGGACGTGACCAGCCAACACAGTATAGACGAAGCAGTTACACGAACGGATTCACACTTCGGCCCTATCGACATACTGATCAACAACGCCGCCGTTTTCACCGCGGCGCCGATCACTGAAATTGATCGCTCTGACTACCAGCGTGTCTTTGATATCAATGTCGCTGGCACCTTGTTTACCCTGCAAGCCGTCGCACGGCACATGATCCAAAAAGGTATCAAGGGCCACATCATCAACATGGCTTCACAAGCCGGTCGGCGTGGCGAGCCGCTGGTAACCGTTTATTGTGCCAGCAAGGCCGCCGTGATTTCGCTGACACAGTCGGCCGGCCTGAATCTGATAGAACATGGTATCAACGTGAATGCCATCGCTCCGGGTGTTGTCGACGGCGAGCACTGGGATGATGTGGATGCTTTTTTTGCCAAGTACGAGCGCAAGCCCCTGGGGCAGAAAAAGCGCGAAGTTTCGACAGCGGTTCCTTACGGAAGAATGGCCCGCGCCGAGGACCTGACGGGCATGGCTGTGTTCCTGGCCACGGACGAAGCCAAATATATCGTTGCACAAACCTATAATGTTGATGGCGGAAACTGGATGAGCTGATGGATCCATTGGCGCATGATAACCCCCCGGTGAAACTGAGGCTCGACCAAATTGGCCGGTTGCCTTCGAATGTCAAAACACCACTGTACCGGCGCGAGGACCTGACACCTGGTATCGTTCACATCGGTCTTGGTAATTTTCACCGGGCCCATCAAGCCTGGTATATCCATCGTTTGATGCAGCTGGGGCAAGCCCGCGATTGGGCAATCATCGGCGCCGGGGTTCGGAGTTATGACGCCGAAATGCGCGAAAAGCTGCTTCGGCAGGATTTTTTGACGACACTTGTGGAACTTGATCCTTCAAGGGTTTCTGCCGAAGTCACGGGCCCGATGATTGACTATTTGCCGGTAGAACCCGGCAATGCGCCCTTGATCCAAAAAATGTCGGACCCGGAAATTCGAATAGTCTCACTTACCGTCACCGAAGGCGGCTATTTTCTGGATGCAAAAACGGGTGCCTTTGATATCTCGCACAAGGATGTCCGGCATGATGCGAACAATCCGGACCAACCCCGCACTGTATTTGGTGCTATCGTCGCTGCTCTGGCGAACCGACGGGCAAACGGTCTGCCGCCCTTTACCGCGCTCAGCTGCGATAACCTTCAGGGAAACGGGACGATCCTGCGCAGTTGTATAGTCGGGTTGGCGCGCCTGCTCGATCCGGATTTGGCAGAGTGGATCCTCGAGAACGGCGCGTTTCCGAACTCCATGGTGGACTGTATTGTTCCCGCGACGACCGGACATGTGATCGAACAATGTCGCGCGCTTGGGGTCGAAGACTGTGCCCCGGTTTCACACGAGAATTTTCGCCAGTGGGTCATCGAAGATAGTTTTTGCAACGGAAGGCCGCCCTTGGAAATGGTCGGAGTGACCCTGACTCAGGACGTTCACACCTATGAGGCGATGAAGCTTCGGATATTGAACGGTGGTCATCAGATATTGGCAAATGTGGGTGAGATTCTGAACATCCCCACGATCTCGGACTGTATGCACGATTCTGATATTCTGTCCTTCTTCAGGAAAGTCCAAGCGCGGGATATCTTGCCTCATGTCCAAACGGTGCCGGGGACCACGCCTGTTGAATATCTGGATCTGGTTGAAAGGCGCTTTGCGAATTCGACCATTCACGACACAACGCGGCGTGTTGCCTTTGATGGATCCGCTCGCCATCCAGGTTTTCTGCTGCCATCTCTGCGTGATGCTCTGCAGTCGGGAACTTCCATAAACGGATTGGCCCTCACCGAGGCATTCTGGTGTCGGATGTGTGCAGGGCATCGCGAAGATGGAAGCGTCATTTCGGATAACGACCCGTTGTGGTCCGAGCTTCATCGTGCGGCTCTCTCAGCCAAGGCCAATCCCGCCGTTTGGATTGAACAAGGAAAGTTTTACGGTGATATCGGCCAAAACCAAGTGTTTTCGGATGCGTTTTCTTCTTGGTTAAGCATGATCTGGCAGCATGGAAGCCGCGCGGCACTCGCACGTTATATCAACGGCTGATTTCGCGGATTAGGCCGGTCGTCCCCGTTTCCCGGCGACAACGCGTTCCAGAATGCCAGCACAAAACAAAATTTGCCGGTCCGAGTAGGATCCGTTGCCACGCAGCCATGCGGTGGTCACTTCCAATGACATCTTCAAATTGGATCTAGCCGTCCGTTCAGATGCATCCGACCTTTGGTACGACTATGTCGTAGAGATGGCGCCGTAGCCTGCAGCGGAGCAGGCAGGTCAATTGCAGTTCAGAAAACTTGGGAACCCCATATCGGCCCCAAATACGCGCAACAGGGTTCCACCGTAGCGATAAATTTATTGAGATGAATTGCCTCAAAAATCTCACATAACTGTCAGCTTTACACGACGAATAATTTGCCAGCACCAGTGTTTTAGTTCGGAAAGCAATCTACCTATTGGGGTGCTAGCTAATGCTTAACGAACCTATTTCATTTCTAAATCAATTCGCCGAAACTCAGCTGGACGAACTGATAGCGCAGTGGACCACTGCCTGTGGCGAACTGGTCAAACCCAACCCGGGACATATCGCTGATGTCGTGATGACACCCGAAATTGGCAAGCCCATCGCCCGGGCCTACGAGGCAGGGAAACACGATCCGCAAGATGTGCTGGTGCGGGCAAGCTATCAGCAGTTGATCGGCGAATTGTTTTGTCAGTACCTTTTTATGACCGAGTTTTTGGACATTCAGATCGATCCTTATACAGGCGCTGGTGAACCTTATGAGGACAGTGCCGCGATGCGCTGCGATGTCACGGATCACAGGCATCTGTATTTTCTGATCACCACCGAGGACGCCTTTGGTTCGAACCATTCGGATCTGACGGGCCACTGGATGGGCCAGCCCACTGGGATCCGGGTTCAAGGTTATGATTTGCTGGTTAATGATATATTCCGCGCGGTCCATGACCTGTTCGGCCATGCGATACCCGGCACGAGCTTCAGCGCAACTGGCGAAGAGCGCGCCTGGTTTTGTCATTCGCAAATGTTCTCACCTCTGGCTCGATCGGCGTTGACGACCGAAACGCGTGGACAGAACACATGGGTGAATTTCGGGCCACATATGCTGGACGATGCAGGCAACGTTCGCAGCGAAGAAGACCCGGGCTGGCTTCCCCCGCGTGATCGACCATTCGCGGATCAGAAGAACATGATACTGCCCGAGGATATAAGCGGCGTCCGCGTATATCAGGATCAAACAGGTACCGTCCAAGCCGTAGCACAATCGGCCATACATGGCCGTCCGGAGTTCGCCTGATGACCACGATTGATAAATGGGCGGGATATCGCGCCGCGATTTACGAGGTGTTCGGCCCGGACATGACATTCCGGCTGATACCTGGGCAGTCCAGCCAGTTGCTCAACGCGTTGTTGGTTCAGTACCGCACCAATTGCGCCGCATTTATTACTGCATGCAATCCGGGTGCGGAGCAGCTGAGCAATGCAGATAACGCTGAACGCATGGGACGGTTGCACCACCATTGCGCGAAGATTGGGTACCCCGTGTTCCCGGGGCGCGGTGGAGCACGCGATTGGGGTTGGGAGGACAGCCTGCTGATCCTTACCATTCCCGAAGACGATGCGCTTCGGCTGGGACGCGAACACGGACAAGATGCAATCCTGATCGTCGACCACCAACAACGCATCCAATTGCGCGCTTGCACAACACTAAGCCCTATAAAAATGGATAAATCGCATGATTAACGACCCGTTCAAGATCGCCTATGATCTATTTCCGGCCAAAGAAATTCCCTTCATGGAAAGCGCCAAGACAATTGCCCGGCGCACCCGCCCTTATGAGGGGTTAAAGATTGTGCAGAACTTACCGATCACCACTGAGGCATTGCACAAGATCCATGTGCTGTATCTCGGGGGGGCTGATATCACAACCACTTGCCCCTCTTTCATGGATCCCAAGCACGAGGCCTTGTCGGTCCTGAAAGCCGCCGGTCTGAGAGTATCCACATTCGACGATTTGCCGGATGATTTCGATATCGTTCTCGATTGCGCAGCTGAACTGTTAGGCCGTGTTACGCCAAAGATGGGCGCGGTCGAGCTGACAGGAACCGGATCGAACATCTATGCCGAAACCCCCAACTTGAACTACCCGGTAATCTCGGTCGACCAGTCGCGGGTCAAAGTGCTTGAAGCTCTTTTCGGGACGGGCGACGCTTTCCAACGCGCTTTCACGACTCTGACCGGAGAAGACCTGCACGGCCGAGACGTTTTGCTGTTTGGATATGGCAAGGTAGGTCAGGGCATCGCTTATGCGCTGAGACCGTATGGCTGCCGCGTTACGGTTGTAGACACCAACCCCGCAGCTCTTGATATTGCACGTCGTCACGGCCACAAGGCCATTCCGTCTGTAGATACCGTCGCAGTAGAGCAGGCCGCCGCCGCCTCTTTCGTCGTTGTCACCGCGACAGGTCGAGCGGGCCTGGTTTCAAAGCACTACGCGAGCGAACCATTTCTGAAGGCCGCTTATCTTGCGAATATGGGGGCTGAAGACGAGTTTGGGGCCGATTTTGCTGCCGAAGCTGTCATGGTAAACAAAAAGCCCATCAACTTCGCAATCGACCATCCCACACGTATCCGGTTTCTAGACCCGATCTTTCATGCCCATCATATGGGTATTGAATTGCTGCGCAATTTTGACTTTACGCCCGGCCTTCACGCATTCCCGGACTTTATGGCCGAGCAGATCATCGCGGAATGGGAAGTACACTTCGACATCAATGTGGAAAAAGCGCTATGGGCAGATCAAACGGAAGTGTTAGGCGGGTAACGCGGGCGTCTTCCAAACAGGGCTATTGCCCTTAGTGGAATTGGCCGAATGATCGGTGTCTAACGTTTTTTTGGCGATAGTTTGGCCTCGGAAATGTATGGTCAGCCCTGTGATTGCAACCTTTTCGGTGGCATCCTTGACTTGAGAAAATAAACCTGCCTCTGATCAAAGACTGATTTCGCCATCCGGGCCTTGATGATACGCGTACATTTGGTTCCAGATCAGTAGCTTTGGGATCGTGCCCGCATTCTTGCTCATAACTTGAACACAGAAATTTTCAGCCAGTTTGCGGCACAACCAGTCATACGCGTGTCCCACCGCCGTTCCAACTATAGGCCTTCGCGTATTTTGTCAGGGCCTGAACAGCGGTGTGGTCCTCGCGCCCGCTGGGGATAGCTAGGTAGACTGATCTGAGAAGTTGCTGATCCTGCAAGGGCACCGCGCTCAGACCGGCCGATGCCGCCGAACTGGCAGGCATGATTGAAACTCCATGATCCTGTGCCAGCAAAGACTTGATCCAATCCTCGCGTTCGCTGCTTGCAATAACATTCAGGTTTAGATCGTGCTTATCCACTATCGACAGGACCATGTCTCGGAACTCGCAGCGTAGCCTGTCGACATAGGGATGTTCCGTCATCATTTTCAACGGAATAGATTCACGGGCCGCCAAACGATTTTGGGGGCCGCAGGATACGACCATGTCTTCCTGAAATAGTTCAATCGTCCTAAGCCTTGGCACTGCTTCGACGGGGCTGCCGATTATGGCAACATCAACTTGACCCTCCAACAAGGCATCCTGAATCGATGCTGCAGTGAAATCCAAAAGCTCGATCCCCAAGTTTGGGTGCTTTTGCTGGAACTGGGCAAGGCAACGTCCAACTGTTCCCGGGTCAATCGTGCACATGACGGCGATGCGGATTTTTGTGGACTCAGCGTTGGCGATCCGCGACGCAAGATGTTCTGCGCGATGTGCCGCGTCCTCAATTTCCTGCAGAGAACCGCGCATCCGCTCTCCCAGCGGCGTTAGATGCGTCAGTCTTCCTTCGCGACGTAAAAGTGGGCCACCAAGCTCGTCCTCGAGCGTCTGGATTGCCTTGCTCAGCGCGGGCTGAGACACTTTTAACTCACGCGCAGCCTGAGAAAAGTTCAGGGTACGTGCAACAGCCAGGAAATATCGAATACGCCGCAAGTCCATAGGATTACTTAGCTCATATGTTACAATTGATCAGTTATAGATATTATAACCAAACAATATGATTGAGGAACTTAACTTTGGGGTCAGCCAATAAGGAGACCCCACCTATGAAGTTAGCCAATTTTGCCGCTGTTTCTGGAATCGCCGCCATCGCACTGACAGGTGCGGTATTGGCGCAATCCTCTTCTGATGCCATTGCCGAAGCGACCTTCAACAACGATGGATCGGTCAACGCCCCCACCGACTATCGCCGTTGGGTCTTTATCGGTTCGCCACTGACGCCAAATGCGCTGAATGATGGCGAGGCGCCGTTCCCCGAGTTCCACAATGTCTATGTCGAGCCCTCTGCCTTTGAGCATTTCGTCGAAACCGGCGAATGGGCAAATGGCACGCAGATCGCCAAGGAACTGGTTATGATCCGGGAAGGTGACAACTGCACCGAGGAAGATGGCGCCTGTTTCGAGGTGTCCGGGAACGGTTATTTCCAAGGTGAGTTCGCTGGCCTCGAACTGACCGTGAAAGATACTGCCCGGTTCGCAGAAGAGCCGGGCGGCTGGGTCTATTACAGCTTTGGACATGATGGCGAACCCTATGCTCAGACAGCTGAGGCATTCCCAGCGGAATCCTGCAATTCCTGTCATGAGGCCAATGCCGATACAGACTTCGTGTTCACGCAGTTCTATCCAGTGCTTCGGGCCGTACAGGGGAACTGAGACTTGATGCGCCTATTGAAATGCCTCGCTCTGATATGCCCGATCGGAGCAGTCCCCGGGTCGGCACAGGAATTTCCTGTGCCGACCTATGGGGTCGTCGGGCCGGAGGGCAGTATCCACATGCCTGACGGTGAATTTCGTGCCACCTGGCCGGTTCTTGGGACATGGACAATTCTAGATGAAGGCGAGGTCACAGGTCAGCATGTTGTTTACACGCAGCCCGGCGTGATCGAACACTATCTGGAGACCGGTACATTCCCCGATGGTGCGGTTCTGATCAAGGAATTGCTCGAAGCAGAAGCCGATGAATACAGCACCGGAACCGCAGCATATGCCACGGATGTCACGGGTTGGTTCGTGATGGTCAAAGACAAGCAAGCCCGGTTTGATGGCAATGATCTTTGGGGGCTTGGTTGGGGCTGGGCGTATTTTGACGTTGATGACCGTCAAACGACCACGACCTCTGATTATCGGTTCGAATGCAAGACCTGCCATGTTCCGGCAAAGCAAACCGATTGGATTTTCATTGAAGGGTACCCGGTACTGCACACGGACTAGCTAGTTCAGCGTGGCCTCTACCCATCGAGGCTACGCCCAATCACTCAAATCTCGACCACCCAGGAGGAGCGCAATGCGATCTCTGTACAATCTTTCTTTGGCTGCAGCCTTGGTATTCGCAGGCTCGGCGCAGGCTGAAAACAAAGGATTCTTTATCGTTACCAACAAAGCTAACGAGAATTCGGTCGTTGGCTATCAGGCAGACGATTCAGGCATCTACAAAATTTCCGGCGAATACTCGACTGGTGGAAAAGGAACGGGAGATTTGGAAATCCCCGATCTGAAAAAAGACCCCTCTCACCCGCTGGCCAACGGAGACGATCCGTTGATATCCGCCAACTCGTTGTCGATGACTGCCGATGGTCGATATCTCGCGGTGGTCAACCCGGGCGATGCGACCGTGTCCTTGATGTCAATTGACGCAGAGGGTGCGTTGAACGTTGTCAATACTGTTGATGCCCCCGATCAGTTCCCAATAAGCCTCGCGTTTCACGATAATTTACTGGCCGTCGCTGGTGTTGGTATGAACAACAGCGCCGGAAGCATCGGCATGTATCAGATCGTCGATGGCAAGCTTCACCCCGTTGCCGGGTCGTTGCGCGACCTCAAGGCGCGCCCATCAACTATCGCATTCTCCAGCACCGGCGACTTCGTCATAGTGAACGAACTGGTGACCGGAGAGGTCAAGATTTTCGGCGTGCAGGGCGGCTCTTTATCGGCAGAGCCTGTCTCGCAAGTCTCCTCACCGCGCGACGCTGCTGAACGATTTCAGGCGATTCCGGTTGGCTTTGCGGTTTCTGGAGACACGATCCTGATGTCGGAAGCCCGCTTTTTGACGCCCGATTTCATGTTGCGTGAGGGCAATGGAGAGGTCGCGCTCAGCCCGCTTTATTCATGGCAAACCGGATCACTATCAACTTATAAACTATCGCCGAACGGGGCCATCTCTTTGGTATCGGGGGATGTTCTGACCGGTGATGGTGTCGAGAGCGGCGAGATCGCAAACTGCTGGGTCACCGTGTCACACGATGGAACGACCTTGTGGGCAGCGAACGCGCTTTCAAGTTCAATCAGCAGCTTCCGGATCAGGGAAAACGGGACAGCGGCATTGCTGAATGCGCGCGCCTTCAAGGATCCCTCAGAGACGTTGTTCTTCAGTGACATTGAAGTCAGCGCTGATGGCTCTGAAATCTATCAGTTGGTCGGCAACCGTGGCCAGGTCATGGTGTTCTCGATCCTGTCGAACGGAGACCTGGAGCTCAAGCAGACAATTGGCGGATTGCCTGAATTGGGGACCTACGGCCTCGTGGTTTACTAATGCTGGGTGTTTCTTCTTTTCTCCATGGAGGAAATATCCAGCTGCGGTCCAAACCCAGAGATGGGGTTTGGACCGCCCTGTTATTACTAGGGATATTGCCAGGCCTCTGGGTGGACACCGCGATGGCAAATCCAGATAGGATTTCGCTGTTGCTCGGCTCTCACCACTTCTCAAGCGAGGATTTCGAAGAGTTCAATCCGGGGCTTTTCGTATCATGGTTGACCTCAAAACGGGATCTAGAGATTGGGCTGTTCAGGAACAGTTATGGGAATCTGTCTGTTTCTGCGACAGCAGGGCGTCGGCTGGGCAAGTCTTGGACCCTTTTTGCTGGGACAGCGTATTACCGAAACGCCGATACCGAGTTCGAATACCGTCTGGGAAAATTCATCCCGGTTGCAGGGGTGCAGTTTGTGCATCGCAATTTGTTTGTCAAAGCCCTTCCCGGAGTGGTGGTGGCCGGATTTACCTGGCGTTTGGGCGAATAAGCGGGGAACAACCCGGGCTTGATGAAACGACGAGTGGGCTGCGCGTAATGAAGACGAACTACACATCTGGGCTCGAAACAGCGATTGCCAGGCTGCATGACGAAGGTCGTTACCGGACGTTTATAGATATTGAACGTCGCAACGGGC
>NZ_CANMQQ010000022.1 GCF_947500045.1 uncultured Ruegeria sp.
CAAAGCGGCTTTCTTCATTCTGGGATGCTCCCCAACGCAAGCAATCCCGCAAGTTCCCCAACAAGTTCGATCGTATACTTCGCATCTTCCGAGATCAGCCTGATCTCCGACAAAAGACCGCGAATGATGGATCTCGCTTCAGCTTGAGACGATGATACGCGCAACGCCGTCATACTACCGCTGCAGCCCGCATTGCCGACATTTGCAGCGGTTGCAATGCATTTGGGTTCGCGAATTCACCAATCGTAGGTGGAACCGACCTTCGCTCTTGCGACTCCAAATGTATTATTGGGATCTTTTTACGACGATGTCTTGCCATGCACTTAATGAAGACACCGCGATCAGTTGAAACCAACGCCCCCTGCCAACGTTCACATATCGCCGTCCATTTTTCCGGAAACAGATACTGGCACAACTAATTGTATCTTTGTCTGTCATTTAGCGCTGCCGGATGAACGTGGAGCCCCAAGTTGAAACAGGATTTCTGTGGAGGAGATGCTTCTTCAGATATACTTGCTGCAAATCGACCGAATTGCTTGGTTGGTGGATTGCAGTGCTCAGCTGAGATTCATTACCGCTCTATACATCCAGCTCTTCTCTCGGTATGGACTGCGCTTCAACTTTGATCCGTGTGTCGAACGCTCCGAGCGTGACCACATCACCCCAGAGAATTGAGCGATGAAATCGACACTCGCAGATGCGCTTAAGCGCAAAGGATATGACACGCTGACCCCCGTCCAGGAGGCCGTGTCCGCACCGGACTTGCAGGGCCGGGACCTGTTGGTTTCAGCGCAGACCGGATCGGGGAAAACCATTGGATTTGGTTTGGCCATCGCACCAACCATTCTGAGCGATGCGCAGGTTTTCGATGCGGCAGGCGCACCTCTGGCGCTGGTCATTGCACCGACGCGGGAATTGGCACTGCAGGTCAAACGAGAACTGGGGTGGCTTTATCACGATGCTGGGGCTTTCATTGCGTCATGCGTCGGCGGCATGGATATGCGGGATGAACGCCGGGCACTGGCCCGAGGGGCACATATCGTGGTCGCGACACCGGGGCGGTTGCGCGATCATATCATGCGCGGCTCGATTGATTTGACAGCGGTGCGCGCCGTGGTCCTGGATGAAGCCGATGAAATGCTCGACCTTGGGTTTCGTGAAGATCTCGAGTTCATCCTCGAACAAACGCCAACAGACCGCCAAACGCTGTTGTTCTCGGCTACGGTTCCCCGCCCCATCACCGCTCTGGCCGCGCGGTACCAACGGGATGCCGAGCGGGTAAGCACTGTGAGTGAGCGGACGCAACACGCCGATATTGAATACCGTGCAATGAACGTGGCCCCCCGGGATGGTGAAAACGCAATCATTAACGTGCTGCGCTATTACGAGGCCCCGAACGCCATCGTCTTCTGCAACACGCGCGCCATGGTCAGTCGTATGACGGCCCGATTGTCAAACCGTGGATTTTCGGTTGTGGCCCTTTCCGGCGAGCTGTCCCAAACCGAACGATCCAACGCCTTGCAGGCCATGCGCGACGGTCGTGCCCGTGTCTGTGTGGCGACCGATGTCGCAGCGCGCGGGATTGACCTGCCGAACCTGGATCTGGTGATCCATGCCGAACTGCCTAACAGCCATGAAACGCTTTTGCATCGCTCAGGCCGGACCGGACGTGCAGGGCGCAAAGGAGTCAGTGCTCTGATCGTCGCGCCTGCGTCGTTCAAAAAGGCCCAGCGTCTGTTGAAATTCGCCAAACTCACGGCCGAATGGGGGCGTGCACCTTCTGCTGAAGAGATCAACGCGCAGGACTTGCAGCGGATGTTCGCATCGGACGACTGGCAGTCGAATGTCACCGAGACCGAGCGTGCATCAGTCGATGAACTGGTGGCAAGGTTCTCGCCGGAACAACTGGCTGCGGCCTATGTCCGTCAATACCAACAACGGCATTCCGCACCAGAAGAGTTAAGCGAAATCAAGGAAGCAGGGCCAAAGCCGAACGTACCCTTTGGGCCGAGTGTCTGGTTTTCGTTGTCGGAAGGGCGCAATGAAAATGCATCTCCGCGTCATATTCTACCCATGGTGTGCAAAGCGGGAAACCTCACCAAGGCAGATGTCGGCGCGATCCGTATCGCTGACGAAGAGAGCTATATCGAAATTCGCAAAAGCAGCGTTCCCGGGTTTTTAGACGCGATCGGACCGCAGATGAAGATCGAGGGTAAGAAAGATATCGTGCAGTTGGACACTGCCCCTGACTTTTCGAGATCTGAAAAGACAAACCCTAAGCGGGGCACAAAAGGCAAGAGAGGCCCAGAGAAGGCTGCAAACAAACCGAGCCGTCTTGTCGAACCCCAGCCTGCGAAAGCGCGAAAAAAGACTGCTCCAGATCCCTCTGAACAGGCCAAAGCTGACACCAAGCCCAGACGCAAAAGCGACGGCTCCAGCGGTCCGGGTAAAAAGCCAGCCCGTCGCCCAAAAGGCCCAACGCCACCCAAAGGTAAGCCAAGCAGCAAGAAAAACCGCGCACGCGCCGCCTCTGTAAAGGGCGGCAATGCTGCGCCAAGGCGCTCGAAATAAGTTGAAGTGTTTGCCACGGCCCTAAGCTGCCGTTCATCACTTGATCTTGCGCGGCGGCACGGCTTCCTCAGAACGGAGTTTCGCGTTCAGCGTATCAATTGGTTAGGTTCTCAGAATGACAACTGCAACTTGGATACATTCAGTGTAGTTGAGCGTGAACCAGATAGCCTTCGACTTCATCTTCACCAATAGCGCGCAAGGCTTCTAGCCGGTGATATCCTTCGACAAGAATGTAACCGCCGCCTTTATCGGCACGCAGACGAATGGGCGTGGTTTGGCCATTTTCCAGCATATCGTAAGCGATGCCTTCGACCTTGGCGGGGTCCAGAGTTTTTTTGCGTTTGAGCGGGATGCGAACGTCGGCAATGGCAAATTTTTCTTTGATAGGCATGATCTCAGCTTGCACGAATGCGCAGCGTTTAAGCAAGAACTTAGGCCGCAATATCCACCAATTTCTAAGTTTGTCTCATGATGCCATTAGTAGCTGCCTATGAATAGCGGCCATGAGTTCGTAAGTGACCGAACTATGAGTTAAGTCGAGGGCATGCCCGGCCTGCAGGCCGGGCGGGAAGCGCGGGCACACAAATAATGAACACTCTACTGAAGTGGGCGTTTGTGTGCGCGCAAGTTCATGCAGTTGCACCGCACGCGGTTGAATCTGCCCATTGCAATCAAGTTGCGCTTTGAGTCGATTTACCACCTCAACTCTGAGAGAACTGAGGCGCATCAAAATCCGTTAATGCGTTCTATGAACCAGTACATCGATACCGAACCGATGCCATAGGCGGTAGCAAGCGTTGCCGTTTGGCTGATCGGGAGCGCAACAGATCGCCAGGCTATAACCAGAACAGCCAAACTACCGACAAAACTCAGTTGTCCGGCCTCCACACCAAGGTTGAAGGCAAGCAAGGCTGCAGGAATATCGTTGGCAGGTAGTCCTATGTCGGCCAAAGCGCCTGCAAAACCAAGCCCATGCAAAAGCCCGAACCCGAAACAAACGATCCAGGGCTTCTGTTTTGAAAGCCGGGACCGACCTTCGCCCCCTTTTACGATCTCCATCGCTAGAAAAACGATAGAAAGCGCGATGACGGCCTCGACCGGTGGACCGGGAACGTTCAATACGCCAAACGTTGCCAGTGCCAGTGTTATCGAATGGGCAAGTGTGAAAGCTGTTACGGCACCCACCAACCTCCAGGGATCGCGCACCAGAATGAACAACGCGAAGACAAACAGCAGGTGGTCCCACCCTTCCAGTATGTGTTCAAATCCCAGTTGGAAATACGCGATGAAAACGGACCATGTGGTCTGTTCAGAAGGTATGTTCTGGACGGAGGTATCTGGGGTGAAACGAAGCGTTGTAGGCTCCGCCTGCAGGGGGTGTAAACGCACCAATACGTCGTTGTTTTGGACCGCCAGACCTTCAATCTCAATAGGTTGACCCGCGATACCCGCGCGGCACTCGACAACCCAAGAAGAAACCCAGGCTTTGCTATCGGAAACAGGGTCAGGGCCGCGCGCCGGGGTGCAGCCGTCCGGTAGCACCGCGTCAATCGACATTGGTTTGCCGTTCACATCGGGTTTGCGCCAGTGAACGCTCCAGGTGCCAGAAGCGATTTGGCGAATTTCCAGATATCCCGGATCAAGTGCATGCGCAGTGGCGTTTCCCGTGGGCCACGCAAACAGCAGAGCATACAATAAGCAGAGTATGACTTTCATTTGGCCCGACCTGAGAGATCGGGTGTTATGATCTCATAGTTATCGGCAAGAATCTCATATTGCGCTTCCGCCAGATCTTCGCTCATGGTGCGACGCCAATCCCTCAGCACAGCACTGTGAATCTCTGACAACGGAGGTATCCGGCTTGGTTCGATGGCCAGCACCTGAACCAGATGGACCCCGTAACCCGACAAGACCGGCCCCATCCACTGGCCTTCTTCGAGAGTTGCAAGACCTTCGGAAAAACCTATTCCAAAGACCGAGTCGATTACTCTCGTGGTGGTCAAAGGCATTGATACGGGCAGCAATGATGAGCCTTTCAAATCAGAAACTTCTTGTCCTGCGCGCAAGGCGGCCAGTGCTGCTTCAGTTTCGACCTCACTTGGCTTTTCACCAAGAAAAACCTGTGTAAAGGCCACCCTGTTAGGTGTTGCGTAGCGTTCCGGGTTTTGTTGGAGAAATCCATCTAGATCTTCATCTTCCGGAACGACCGATGTTGCAATCGCTTCAGTCAGAAAATCCATCTTTTGGCTCAAGCGCGACCTAATCACGCTATCTCCGCGATCGAGGCCAAGCTTTCTCGCTTCCCTAACCAGAACCTCTTCTCGAATTGATGCGTTGACCAACGCTTGCAGCTCAGCATCGCTTGGCGGACGTTTCCACCTTGTTTCGAATTGTACAGCTAACAGAGCGACGTCGTTTTCGCTTAACGTTATCGTCCCGAGATCTTCCACAGTCACATTGTCTGGCGATACAATGTGGAACCAAATGAAAATGGCTGCTCCAATCAGGAAGAAATGGAACAATGGTTCTTTCAGTAATCGCATGACGGCTCCTGAATGAAACGCGATCCGGTTCTATGTATCGATGCTGGCATCAACCAATTGAATTCTGCAAAAATTGTAGATCAAAGCGTTTCGCATAATCAATGAGAGCGTCGGCGTAGAATTTACCACCCCGTCTCCAATTACGTGCGTAGAAAACGTCACTCTGCCGGCGTGTACCATATCGGCGAAGAATACGCGCGTTCCTGATGCGTTAGTACTGCGTCTTCCGGTAATTCGGCACCAAACCTCAGTTTGTCGTACAGCACCCAACGCGGTGTTGGAATTTCGATGGCGCGTACGTAATAAAACGCTCGCGCATTCGGATCGAAATCAGGATCAGACCAAACGGTTACGAATTCAGCAGTTCCGATACTGTTGGTCCAACTGGCGGTTTCCACATCTACGGTGTTTCCAACCGCTGGGATCTTGCCGTTTTGATCGGCAACACGGTCGTTTGACCACGCAACGTCATAAACCTTTTCCTGCAATGCACCTTCGGAATCGAGCCATCCCTTAATCACCTGCACGCGGTCCAGATTGGCACCAACCGGGTCGCGCAGGGCAGCGATCAGGAAAGAGGGCGTGCTGTCACCTTCGCGAGGACGCATGTCGGAACCCATTGGAACGCCCTTGGTATAACCAACATCTGCAAGGAAGCGCGTTTCAACGTCGGCGTCATTGAAATCCCATCCGCCAAAGAACCGCAGGCCGATCCGGGGACCGGTTGTTGCATAAGTCTCACGTCGCTTGAACGCATCAAAGATTGAAGCACGTGTATTATCGGTTGCCCAAACTGCCGTGTATCCCGATGCGACAAGGAGGTCGCCGGGGATTTCACCCAGATCATTGGCGATGAAGGGGTGTTTGACCCTTGTGGCCGATGGTTCAACACTGACAGATTTTCCAAAGAAGTTGTCTTCTTCGGCAGTGGCCAGAGAGGTATGGCTGTCTGTCGCGCCGCCCATGCCGAACTTGTAAGGGTTCACACCGAACTTTTCTTCCAGCATCAAACCACGCTTCAGGGCCTCTCGGGCGTATTCCCCAGCCAACATGTCATCGGTTTTGAGCTCTGTTATGTCGAGGTTGCCGACGTCCCAGTTTTCGTAATCCGCGAATTCATCATCGGGGCTCAGGAAGGGGTGCGCTTCGCCGTCGCCTTTGATCTGAGTGACCTCATAGTGTGGCTCCCATTTCGCGCGGGCGGCTACATATTCCTCGTCAACCTTGCCGCCGTGATACGTGCCTTCGGTTGGAAACATCCATCCATTCGACAGGTTGCCGTTATGGGCAAAGGCAACTGCACGCCCGCCCGTTTTCTCTTGATACTCTTCAAGCCAAGCGTAGAGGGCCTTTGGGTCCGTGTCGCCGTACGGAGGCTGCGTGACCGGCGGCACCATTTGAAGTGCTCTGATGGGCCCATCGCGGAGCATCACGTTCCGATGCAGGTTGAAACCTTTCGGCACAGAGGTCCACTCGAAGCCAATAAAAGCCGTAAAGTTACCGGGATCATTGTGCTGCTCGGCTGCCTGTACAATGTGCTCCCAAGTAAAGGCAAAGGCGTCAGCCCCCGGGCTATAAGACTCCAGCAGGACTTCGGGCAGGGTCATTTGCGAGAAATTAGTGATGATGTCGAACGCCGCTTTACCGGCTTCTTCCCCACCTGCCTTGTAACCCTCGTACCACTCCAAACCTTTTGGATCGGCAATAACGCCCGGCTTGCCCGCTTGCAGGTCAGGGGCAAATCCCATCAGGTCTGTGTGGTCCGTGAGGACCATCCAATCCAACGGCCGAGCCAGCCTTACGGGTTGGCCCGTCGACGAAATCACCTGCTCACCCTTTGCGAAACGCCAAGCTTCGTCCGGTAGCAGGGTGTTCCCAAAGGCTCCGGCGTCTAAGGAAAGCCCTGTGTGAAGATGAGTGTCCCCCCAAAGCGGGCGTTCAGGAAAGGATCGGTTGGCATAGGGAGAGTACGGTTGGTCCGAGAACAAGCCTGCAGCAGCCTCTTCACTTGGTACAGCGTCAGCGATGACATTCGTGGGCGCCAATCCTACTGCAATAAAGCTTAACAACATACGAAACATTGTGACCTCCCAAATCAACTTTGTCCGTCGGTGTCGATGAATTACATCGCAACAACCTAATATTCGGATTTCTGTATATCATATCGAACCTCCTCTTTGAGAAAATTCTTGGCTTATGGTTTTGTGGCGGCGGCACAAGTAGAAGAAACAGTAGAAGAAGCCCGTATGACAACGGTTAGACAAGTCTTATCCTCAATCACTGGCATCAATTATGCGAATGGAGGCTGTGAAGATGCGATGTTGCTATGTGTGTATTTGCGGATGTCCAAAGCGGGTCGTATATATGCCATCGCGCAGTCGACATTGCTGCGCTTAGCTGTCACTTGCGACTATCGCGGCGTGACGCGTTTCCACTCAAGCTCCTCAAAAAGGGCTTCAAAACGGGACTTATTGATGCTGGAGACACCATCCTGCATTTGCGGCCACTCAAAGCCCCTATCTTCGATCCGCTTGTAGGTCATCATTCAGCCGGTTCCGTCCTAAATGATAAGCTTGCGCCGATCCGATCGTTGGAGCGAAAGATGAAGATGGCGATGCAAAAAGGATCGAGGTCAAAATCGTTCAGAATAATGGACACCAGTTCGTCCATGCCTATCCGGAATTCGACCGGCATGGTCGCAAGGTAGAATATGAATTTCCCAATCCATAGACGACAGCCATTCTTCCCCACGGGAATTGAGTAGCATTAGGCCTAAAGGGCTTTAGGGATATTTTAGTCGATTGCGAGCTTACCGAGCGTTTGAGAATTCATTGTGCCTGTATCCTTTTTGGAGGCATCATCAACCGCGAGGCGTTGTCAGATCAGGGGCAACTCAATGGGGCAGATGCAATGAGGACTTTGCGATTGAACTCTCGATACTTTCCTAATTTGCTGACACTCGGTCATTCAGGCTGAGGCTTGAATGAGTGTGATATTGATTGTTTGGATTAGTCCTATCGCTGCAATTTTACCCCTTGGAAACCCCGGCTATCTGCCCTAAGTAGACCTGCGGAACAAAGCGTGCGATTCGTCGTGCGCTTTATTTCGTTTCGTCCAAGACGGTGGGTGGTGTCATTTGGCCCCTTAATTCCCTGCCTGAGACGGGTAAGACCAAAGAATTCTGAGGGTCACGATCCTCGGGCGAATTTTGGCCCATCCCGTAACAACGGACCTGAACGCCGGAGCGCAAGCTGCGGCAAATATGAGCCGGGGTGAGGTATCGCCCCAAACTTGGAGAGAACTGTGGATAGAGCCCAGAAAGAGAAAGTGGTCGAGGAACTCGGCCAGATCTTCGAAAGCTCTGGCGTCGTAGTGGTTTCGCACTACGCCGGTCTGACAGTTGCCGAGATGCAGGACCTTCGCGCACGTGCTCGTGACGCGGGTGGTGCCGTGCGTGTTGCCAAGAACAGGCTTGCCAAAATCGCCCTCGACGGAAAGCCATGTGAAAGCATTGCTGACCTGCTGACGGGTATGACCGTTCTGACCTATTCCGAGGACCCCGTGGCAGCAGCCAAAGTGGCCGAGGACTTCGCCAAGGATAACAAGAATTTTGAAATTCTTGGTGGTGCAATGGGTGAGAATGCTCTGGACCGCAAAGGCGTCGAAACAGTTTCGAAAATGCCGTCTCGTGAAGAGCTTATTGCTTCGATCGTGGGCTGCATTGGCGCACCTGCTTCGAACATCGCCGGCGCGATTGGCGCACCTGCAAGCAACATCGCAAGCATCCTTTCCACCATCGAAGAGAAGGCGGAAGCTGCGTAAGCGGTTGGCACTGAATGATCTGCGTAGGGTGAACACCCTGACGTTGGAACACACACTGTAAACGGAAAGAGCTGATAAAATGGCTGATCTGAAAGCACTCGCAGAAAGCATCGTGGGTCTGACCCTGCTGGAAGCACAAGAACTGAAAACCATCCTCAAAGACGAGTACGGCATCGAGCCCGCAGCTGGCGGAGCCGTAATGGTTGCAGCCGGTGGCGACGCCGGTGGCGCAGCTGAGGAAGAAAAAACCGAATTCGACGTCGTTCTGAAGAACGCCGGCGCTTCGAAAATCAACGTGATCAAAGAAGTTCGCGGCATCACCGGTCTGGGCCTGAAAGAAGCCAAAGAACTGGTCGAAGCTGGCGGCAAGATCAAAGAAGGCGTGTCGAAAGACGAAGCCGAAGAAGTCAAAGGCAAGCTGGAAGCAGCTGGCGCCGAGGTCGAGCTGGCCTAAGCCAACCGACAGGTGCATCGCTGATGCGCCGCAAATTTTGGCTGGGCCCGGAGAAATCCGGGTCCAGCCGAACCTGTCTTAGAAAGAGCCTCAGTGTGTGGGGCGTTTTCTAAGACACGGTTTTCGGATCGGGAGGCCACCTTCGGGACGGTGGCCACGAATTGATCCGGACGTGTCGTCTCGTATGTGCAAGATGCCGGGGCCCGACGGTGTCTTTGCCCGCTGAGAACATCGAAAGGTGACATCTGACATGGCTCAATCGTTCCTTGGCCAGAAACGTCTTCGGAAATATTACGGCAAAATCCGCGAAGTGCTGGAGATGCCAAACCTCATTGAGGTACAGAAATCTTCTTATGATCTATTCCTGCGCTCTGGCGATGCTGATGTGCCCGCTGACGGCGAAGGTATCAAAGGTGTGTTCCAGTCGGTTTTCCCGATTAAGGATTTCAACGAAACCTCCGTTCTGGAGTTCGTGAAATACGATCTGGAAAAACCCAAATACGACGTCGAAGAGTGCATGCAGCGCGACATGACCTACAGCGCGCCGCTCAAGGTCACTCTGCGTTTGATCGTGTTTGATGTCGATGAGGATACCGGCGCCAAGTCGGTCAAGGACATCAAGGAACAGGACGTGTTCATGGGCGACATGCCCCTGATGACACCGAACGGGACATTCATCGTGAACGGCACCGAGCGTGTGATCGTGTCCCAGATGCACCGCTCACCCGGTGTGTTCTTTGACCACGACAAGGGCAAGACCCACTCCTCGGGCAAGCTGCTGTTTGCCTGCCGCATCATCCCGTATCGCGGCAGCTGGCTGGACTTTGAGTTCGACGCCAAGGACATCGTGTTCGCCCGTATCGACCGTCGCCGCAAACTGCCTGTGACAACCCTGCTGTATGCGCTGGGTCTGGATCAGGAAGCGATCATGGACGCGTATTACAACACCGTGTCCTACAAGCTGGACAAGAAGAAGGGGTGGGTCACTCCGTTCTTCCCCTCACGTGTGCGTGGCACCCGCCCGACCTATGATCTGATCGACGCAAAGTCCGGTGAAGTGATTGCCGAAGCAGGTAAGAAAGTCACCCCGCGTGCGGTTAAGAAACTGATCGATGAGGGTAACGTCACCGACCTGCTGGTTCCATTTGACAACATCGTTGGCAAGTTCGTCGCCAAAGACATCATCAACGAAGAAAACGGCGCGATCTATGTCGAAGCCGGTGATGAATTGACGCTGGAATACGACAAGGACGGCGAATTAATCGGCGGCACCGCGAAAGAGCTGATCGACGCGGGCGTCACCGACATTCCGGTGCTGGACATCGACAACGTCAATGTCGGCCCCTACATGCGCAACACCATGGCTGCGGACAAAAACATGGGTCGCGACACCGCGCTGATGGACATCTACCGCGTCATGCGTCCGGGTGAACCACCCACCGTCGAAGCAGCCTCGGCCCTGTTCGAAACGCTGTTCTTCGACAGCGAGCGTTACGACCTGTCTGCCGTTGGTCGCGTGAAAATGAACATGCGCCTGGCTCTGGATGCGCCCGACACGCTGCGCACCCTGCGCCGCGAAGACATTGTGGCCTGCATCAAGGCGCTGGTGGAACTGCGTGACGGTAAAGGTGACATCGACGATATCGACCACCTCGGCAACCGCCGTGTGCGTTCGGTCGGCGAACTGATGGAAAACCAGTACCGCGTTGGCCTGCTGCGCATGGAACGCGCGATCAAAGAGCGTATGTCGTCGGTCGAGATCGACACTGTCATGCCGCAGGACCTGATCAACGCGAAACCGGCTGCTGCAGCCGTTCGTGAATTCTTCGGCTCGTCGCAGCTGTCGCAGTTCATGGACCAGACCAACCCGCTGTCGGAAGTCACCCACAAACGCCGTCTCTCGGCGCTTGGCCCCGGTGGTCTGACGCGTGAGCGTGCAGGCTTTGAGGTTCGTGACGTGCACCCGACCCACTATGGTCGGATGTGTCCGATTGAAACGCCCGAAGGTCCAAACATCGGTCTGATCAACTCGCTGGCCACCTTTGCGCGCGTGAACAAGTATGGCTTCATCGAAACACCATACCGCGTTGTCAAAGACGCCGAGGTGACCGATGAGGTTCACTACATGTCCGCGACCGAGGAAATGCGTCACACCGTGGCGCAGGCGAACGCGACGCTGGATGCAGATGGCAAGTTCATCAACGATCTGGTCTCGACCCGTCAGTCCGGCGACTACACGCTCGCCCCACGCGAGAATGTGGACCTGATCGACGTGAGCCCGAAACAGTTGGTGTCGGTCGCTGCATCGCTGATCCCGTTCCTTGAAAATGACGACGCTAACCGCGCCCTGATGGGTTCGAACATGCAACGTCAGGCGGTTCCGCTGCTGCGCGCCGAAGCGCCGCTGGTTGGTACCGGTATCGAGGAAAAGGTTGCCATCGACTCAGGCGCTGCGATTCAGGCGAAACGTGCCGGTATCATCGACCAGGTCGATGCCCAACGTATCGTTATTCGTGCTACCGAGGATCTCGAACTGGGCGACGCGGGTGTTGACATCTACCGTCTGCGCAAATTCCAGCGGTCGAACCAGAACACCTGCATCAACCAGCGTCCGCTGGTCAAAGTGGGTGACACCGTCATGAAAGGCGAGGTTGTTGCCGATGGTCCGTCCACCGATATCGGTGAACTGGCCCTGGGTAAGAACGTGGTCGTCGCGTTCATGCCCTGGAATGGCTACAACTACGAAGACTCGATCCTGATCTCGGAACGTATCGCGCGCGATGACGTCTTTACTTCGGTTCACATCGAGGAATTCGAAGTCGCCGCCCGTGATACCAAACTGGGTCCGGAAGAGATCACCCGCGACATCCCGAACGTCGGTGAAGAAGCGCTGCGCAACCTCGACGAGGCTGGCATCGTTTACATCGGTGCGGATGTTGAGCCGGGCGATATTCTGGTCGGCAAGATCACTCCGAAGGGCGAAAGCCCGATGACCCCGGAAGAAAAGCTGCTGCGCGCCATCTTTGGTGAAAAAGCATCTGACGTGCGCGATACTTCGCTGCGCGTGAAGCCGGGCGATTACGGTACGGTCGTCGAGGTTCGTGTCTTCAACCGTCACGGTGTGGAAAAAGACGAGCGTGCGCTGCAGATCGAGCGTGAGGAAGTCGAACGTCTGGCCCGTGACCGGGACGACGAGCTGGCGATTCTTGATCGTAACATCTATGCGCGTCTGCAAGGCCTGATCCTGGGTAAAACCGCTGTCAAAGGCCCGAAAGGCGTCAAGCCTGGGTCGGCAATCACCGAGGACCTGCTGGAAACTCTGACCCGTGGTCAGTGGTGGCAGCTGGCGCTGGAAGACGAGAAAGATGCGCAAATCGTCGAAGCTCTGAACGAGCAATACGAAGTGCTTAAGCGCGCTCTGGATGCACGTTTCGAAGACAAGGTCGAAAAAGTCCGCCGTGGTGACGATCTGCCGCCGGGCGTGATGAAGATGGTCAAAGTCTTCATCGCTGTGAAGCGTAAGCTTCAGCCGGGTGACAAGATGGCCGGTCGTCACGGGAACAAAGGTGTGATTTCCAAGGTTGTTCCGATGGAAGACATGCCGTTCCTGGCAGATGGTACGCCGGTTGACTTCTGTCTGAACCCGCTGGGTGTACCTTCGCGTATGAACGTCGGTCAGATCCTTGAAACCCACATGGGTTGGGCTGCGCGCGGTCTGGGTCTGAACATCGATGACGCTCTGGGTGAATACCGCCGTTCCGGCGACCTGACCCCAGTTCGCGAAGCGATGAAACTGGCCTATGGCGAAGATGTCTACGAAGAAGGCATTGTCGGCATGGACGAGGATCACCTGATCGAGGCTGCGGGCAACGTGACCCGTGGTGTTCCGATCGCGACCCCGGTCTTTGACGGTGCCAAAGAGGCTGACGTCAACGACGCGTTGGTGCGTGCGGGCTTCTCGCAAAGTGGTCAGTCGATCCTGTTCGACGGTCGTACGGGTGAGCAATTCGCTCGTCCGGTGACCGTGGGCATCAAGTATCTGCTGAAACTGCACCACCTTGTGGATGACAAAATCCACGCACGTTCGACCGGGCCCTACAGCCTGGTTACCCAGCAGCCGCTGGGTGGTAAGGCGCAGTTCGGTGGTCAGCGCTTTGGTGAGATGGAAGTCTGGGCTCTGGAAGCTTACGGCGCCGCCTACACCCTGCAGGAGATGCTCACCGTTAAATCGGATGACGTCGCCGGCCGGACCAAGGTTTATGAGTCGATCGTCAAGGGCGAGGATAACTTTGAAGCGGGCGTACCGGAATCGTTCAACGTTCTGGTTAAAGAAGTCCGTGGTCTCGGCCTGAATATGGAACTCCTGGATGCGGAGGAAGATGGGTAAATGCAGCTGAAACGGCTCGCTATCTCTGCGGCTTTGCTCGGCGCGGGTTTTCTGGCAGGTACCTTTGCCAGCACCCGTCAGACTGAGTTGGTGCTGAATTACAGAGATGGCGTGCTGGTTGGTGGAACAGTTAAGAACGAGCTTATTGGCTCATTCGTTTCCGCCGACAAGATCGCGACAGCTGCGTGTCGCACTCAAACCGACCTTCTGAATTTTGACATTACACACGCAATTCTGACGACTTCCAAGTATCAGTTTGACTGTGTGGAACCTGGAAAGGATGCCTCATGAACCAGGAAATCACCAATAACCCGTTCAACCCGCTGACGCCGCCGAAAGTCTTTGACGAAATCAAAGTCTCATTGGCGAGCCCTGAGCGGATTCTGTCTTGGTCCTATGGCGAGATCAAGAAACCCGAAACCATCAACTACCGGACGTTCAAGCCTGAACGTGACGGTCTGTTCTGCGCACGTATCTTTGGCCCGATCAAAGATTACGAATGTCTGTGCGGCAAATATAAGCGGATGAAGTATCGCGGCGTTGTCTGCGAGAAATGCGGTGTGGAAGTCACCCTGCAGAAAGTCCGCCGCGAGCGTATGGGCCATATCGAACTGGCAGCACCCGTCGCGCATATCTGGTTCCTGAAATCGCTGCCGTCCCGCATCGGTCTGATGCTGGACATGACGCTGCGCGATCTGGAACGTGTTCTGTACTTTGAAAACTACGTTGTCATCGAGCCGGGTCTGACTGACCTTTCTTACGGCCAGATGCTGAACGAAGAAGAGTACATGGACGCGCAAGATGTCTATGGCATGGATGCGTTCACGGCCAATATCGGTGCCGAGGCCATCCGTGAGATGCTGGCCCAGATCGATCTGGAAGCCGAAGCCGAGCAGCTGCGCGCTGATCTGGCCGAAGCAACTGGTGAGTTGAAGCCCAAGAAGATCATCAAGCGTCTGAAGGTTGTTGAATCCTTCCTCGAGTCCGGCAACCGGCCTGAGTGGATGGTCATGACCGTAATCCCGGTCATTCCGCCGGAACTGCGACCGCTGGTTCCGCTGGATGGTGGCCGTTTTGCGACCTCGGATCTGAACGATCTGTATCGCCGCGTCATCAACCGGAACAACCGTCTGAAGCGTCTGATCGAACTGCGCGCGCCTGACATCATCGTCCGCAACGAAAAGCGGATGCTGCAGGAATCCGTGGATGCCTTGTTCGACAATGGCCGTCGTGGCCGCGTGATCACCGGTGCCAACAAGCGTCCGCTGAAATCGCTGTCGGACATGCTGAAAGGGAAACAGGGTCGCTTCCGTCAGAACCTTCTGGGGAAACGCGTCGATTTCTCGGGCCGTTCGGTCATTGTGACCGGCCCGGAACTCAAGCTGCACCAGTGTGGCCTGCCCAAGAAGATGGCGCTGGAACTGTTCAAGCCGTTCATCTACTCACGCCTTGAAGCCAAGGGTCTGTCTTCGACTGTCAAGCAGGCGAAGAAACTGGTCGAGAAAGAGCGTCCCGAAGTTTGGGATATCCTCGACGAGGTGATCCGCGAACACCCTGTCATGCTGAACCGTGCGCCGACGCTGCACCGTCTCGGTATCCAGGCGTTTGAGCCGGTTCTGATCGAAGGTAAAGCCATCCAGCTGCACCCGCTGGTCTGTTCGGCGTTTAACGCCGACTTCGACGGTGACCAGATGGCCGTTCACGTCCCGCTAAGCCTTGAGGCCCAGCTGGAAGCGCGTGTTCTGATGATGTCGACGAACAACGTTCTGTCGCCTGCAAACGGCGCGCCGATCATCGTTCCGTCGCAGGATATGATCCTGGGTCTGTACTATGTGACCCTGGAACGCGAAGGCATGCCGGGTGAAGGCAAGGTCTTTGGTTCGATTGACGAAGTCCAGCACGCGCTGGACGCCGGTGAAGTGCATCTGCACACCAAAATCACCGCGCGGATCGCGCAGATCGACGACGAAGGCAATGAAGTTCAGAAGCGTTTCGAGACCACTCCGGGTCGTCTGCGCCTGGGTGCCTTGCTGCCGATGAACAACAAGGCCCCGTTCGAACTGGTCAACCGTCTGCTGCGGAAGAAAGAAGTGCAGCAGGTGATCGACACCGTCTACCGTTACTGCGGTCAGAAAGAGTCGGTTATTTTCTGTGACCAGATCATGTCGATGGGCTTCAAAGAGGCGTTCAGGGCAGGCATCTCGTTCGGTAAGGACGATATGGTTATCCCGGACGACAAGTGGGGCATCGTCGATGAAACCCGCGGTCAGGTGAAGGACTTTGAACAGCAGTACATGGACGGCCTGATCACTCAGGGCGAAAAGTACAACAAAGTTGTCGATGCCTGGTCGAAGTGTAACGACCGCGTGACTGAGGCGATGATGAGTACGATCTCGTCATCGGAGCGGGCAGCGAATGGTTCCGAACAAGAGCCGAACTCGGTCTACATGATGGCCCACTCGGGCGCGCGTGGCTCGGTCACTCAGATGAAGCAGCTGGGCGGTATGCGCGGCCTGATGGCCAAGCCGAATGGCGACATCATCGAGACGCCGATCATCTCAAACTTTAAGGAAGGTCTGACCGTTCTCGAGTACTTCAACTCGACCCACGGTGCCCGTAAGGGTCTGTCGGATACGGCCTTGAAGACGGCGAACTCGGGCTACCTGACCCGTCGTCTGGTCGACGTGGCGCAGGACTGCATCGTTCGTGAGATCGACTGTGGTACCGAACGCGCGATCACTGCCGAAGCTGCCGTCAACGATGGTGAGGTTGTATCTTCGCTGGCTGAACGTGTGCTGGGCCGTGTGTCTGCCGATGACGTTCTGCGTCCGGGAACGGACGAAGTACTGGTCGCTGCAGGTCAGCTGATCGACGAACGTATGGCCGATATCATCGATGAAGCCGCTGTTGCGTCGATGCGCATCCGTTCACCTCTGACCTGTGAGTCTGAGGAAGGCGTCTGCGCGACCTGCTACGGTCGTGACCTTGCGCGTGGCACCATGGTGAACACGGGTGAAGCTGTCGGCATCATCGCCGCCCAGTCCATCGGTGAACCCGGTACGCAGCTGACGATGCGGACTTTCCACATCGGCGGTGTTGCTCAAGGTGGTCAGCAGTCGTTCCAGGAAGCCAGCCAGGACGGTGTCATTTCGTTCGAGAACCCGCAGATTCTGGTCAATACCGCAGGCGAAAGCCTGGTCATGGGCCGGAACATGAAGCTGGTGATCAAGGACGAGCACGGTGAAGAGCGTTCCAGCCACAAGCTGAGCTATGGCTCGAAGCTGTTCGTCAAGGATGGCACTAAGGTGGCTCGTGGTGACAAGCTGTACGAATGGGATCCCTACACCCTGCCGATCATCGCCGAAAAGGCCGGTACCGCGAAATACGTCGACCTTGTTTCGGGCATCGCTGTCCGGGATGAGACCGACGACGCGACCGGCATGACCCAGAAGATCGTGATCGACTGGCGCGCCGCCCCCAAAGGCAGCGACCTCAAGCCCGAGATCATTCTGGTCGGTGAAGATGGCGAACCGGTCCGCAACGATGCGGGCAACCCGGTTCACTATCCGATGTCGGTGGATGCGATCCTGTCGATCGAAGATGGTCAGCAGATCGAAGCCGGTGACGTTGTCGCGCGTATCCCGCGTGAAGGCGCCAAGACCAAGGACATCACCGGTGGTCTGCCGCGTGTGGCCGAACTGTTCGAAGCTCGTCGTCCGAAAGATCACGCAATCATTGCAGAAGCCGATGGTTACGTGCGCTTTGGCCGCGACTACAAGAACAAGCGGCGCATCAGCATCGAACCGGCTGACGAGTCCATGGAGACCATCGAGTACATGGTGCCCAAGGGCAAGCACATCCCGGTCGCCGAAGGGGACTTCATCCAGAAGGGTGAATACCTGATGGACGGTAACCCGGCTCCGCATGACATCCTGTCCATCATGGGTGTCGAAGCGCTGGCGGATTACATGATCGACGAAGTGCAGGATGTTTATCGTCTGCAAGGCGTGAAGATCAACGACAAGCACATCGAGGTCATCGTGCGTCAGATGCTGCAGAAGTGGGAGATCCTGGATTCAGGCGATACCACCCTGCTGAAAGGCGAACATGTCGACAAACAAGAGTTTGACGCAGCCAACGAGAAGACCCTCTCGCGTGGTGGTCGTCCGGCTCAGGGCGAACCGATCCTCTTGGGGATCACCAAAGCCTCGCTGCAGACTCGGTCGTTCATCTCGGCGGCGTCGTTCCAGGAAACCACCCGCGTTCTGACCGAGGCTTCGGTTCAGGGCAAGAAAGACAAGCTGGTCGGTCTGAAAGAGAACGTCATCGTTGGTCGCCTGATCCCAGCCGGTACCGGTGGGGCCACTCAGGCCGTTCGCCACATCGCGCAGTCGCGTGACAACGTGGTCATCGAAGCCCGCCGGGAAGAGGCCGAAGCCGCCGCGGTTCTGGCCGCGCCGACATTCGACGACGACATGGTGGGTGACGAGCTGGACGATCTGGTGGAAACACCGGAAAGCCGCGAGTAACCGTACCGCTCATAAGAAGCAAAGGGGCTCAGCTAATTGCTGGGCCCTATTTATTTTGTAAAGTTGTTGATGTTTGCGTCACCGATTTGCCCCTGCCCGACCAAGCAATGTGGCGCCTTCGAAGACAGCGAGGCCGGTACACAAGCCGCGCTTGCTTCAGGGGTACAATCTGTTCAAGTGCCGGATTTGATTGCCCCAACCAATGAGTTGAAAGGGAACGGGCATATTATTGCGGTCACCTTGTTGAAAGGGGCATAGCAGACTGGCCTTGCTAGCTGAGAAGTCGCTGCGCCGGACGAGGATCAATTGTTGACGCCGCATCAAGTTCTAAGACTAATGCATCGACTGTTGCATGATTAGGCCAAAGTAACATGACACCAAATATAAGGGGCGCGTTGCTGATGATGGGCAGTATGGCTGCCTTTACGATCAACGATACGCTGGTGAAAGTGGTTGGGCAGGACATGCCCCTGTTCCAGTTGGTGGCCACGCGCGGTGTGTTGGCGACAGTCCTGGTGTTTTTACTGGCGCGCCATCTTGGGGCGCTGCATCTGAATTTTTCGCGCCATGACAAGTGGCTGGTGGTTCTTCGGTGCGTTGCGGAACTGTCTGTGACTTTCTTTTTTCTGACAGCACTGATGCACATGCCCTTGGCCAATGTGACAGCGGTGATGCAAGCACTGCCGTTGGCAGTAACGCTGGGGGCCGTGCTGTTTTTTCGAGAAGCCATCAGATGGCGAAGGATCGCCGCGATTGCGATGGGATTTACTGGCATGTTATTGATCGTTCGCCCCGGCCCGGATGGTTTCAGCATCTACGCGATCTATGCACTGGTCGCGGTCGTCTCGGTCACGGCCCGTGATCTGATCACACGGCGCATGTCAGCTGAGGTGCCGTCGATGGTCGTGACTTTGGCAACATCGCTTTCGATCACACTGGTCGCGACGGCCGTATCCCTGTTCGAGGGGTGGGTGCCGGTTTCAACCACATCGGGTGTGATGGTCGCCAGCGCTGCAGTGTTTGTTCTGGTGGGTTATATTTTCAGTGTCATGGTGATGCGCGTCGGAGAAGTTGGATTTGTCGCGCCATTTCGGTACTCCAGCCTGCTTTGGGCGCTGGGGCTTGGGTGGGCGGTGTTTGGCGACTGGCCTGATGCAGTTACTTTACTGGGCGCGGCTTTGGTCGTTGGTGCAGGGATGTTCACTCTGTTTCGCGAGAGGTCTCGTCAACCAGTGGACTGAAATCGACGCCCCACATCCGGGCCAATTGCAAAACGCGTGGCAAACTCGTTCTCGATGTCAGGCGTTATTGGCGCAAGCTGCGATTTCTGCTTCCCCGCACGAGGCGAGTCGTTCGAGTTGTTCAGGGACCTGATCCACATCGGGCGATCCGGATAGGTGATGACTGGCATGAAACGTCCGATCCGGTTGTGGGTGAAACTTATGATTGTGTGCGTACTTCCGCCTGCGACAAGCATGCCCAGACCCACCCCAAGCAGCGATTTATAGACCTGCGCCGCCTGAATGCCCTCGGGTCCAAAGCTGGCCTGATAACCATTGTTGAAATCTATGCCGATGGCCTGATTTTTCCTGACCAATCCAGCGCCATCCTCGGCGGCTTCACAGAGCCGTTCTATGAAATCAATGGAAACGCCGTCGTCGTCATCATGACGGAATTGAAGGCAAGGTTGGTCTGGTTGCAAGCGCGCGCCCTGCAGGATTTGCTTCATGACCTGCCGATGTTTCTGGTTTGGATCGACAGCTCGTTGAATGATCTGCACCTGTCGGATATCCGCGGTCAGATCATTGAGCCGGTCAAAAGCGTCCCCCGGCAGGCATTCCCCCACGACGATCAGAAGCTGAAAGTCCTCATTTGTCTGCGCACGAAAGCTGGGCAAAACCACGGTTTCAAACAGACGAAACCGCTCTGCCAAACGGGTGGGGTTGTATAAATGGTGGCGTCGGTCTTCGATCGTGTTGTGTTCGATCTGGAAATCGCCCAGGGCGGGGTATGAAAATCGGCACAGGCCAATGACTTGCATGGATCATCCAATGGATAGCGGAACCAGCCCACTATGCACCCGGTGCGTGGGTGCCGCAATGTAGCAGCGTTGCAGAAGCATCAATTCGTTCGGGCAAGGCATGCGGCGCGTCAATGCTCGTCACGCCTTTCCCGAACGGCTGTTGACACTTGGTCCGACTCCCCCTATTACGCGCGTCATCTCGGTACCGGGGGCCGCCCCATAACCGATTTCAGTAATGAACTGGTCAAGGCCCGGACACTTTTATCGTTCGCGCCCTCTGATAACAAACCGCGACGTTCACCTCGGAATGGGAACGCTCGCGGGTTTTGCGCTTGTGGACGCATGAGTGCAGCGAATTTAACCGCACGCAACCGCGTGCATGTCATATGTGTTGCAAAACGGGGATATAACCGGAATGCCAACGATCCAACAGCTGATCCGCAAGCCGCGCCAGCCTAAAGTAAAACGCTCGAAGTCGATGCACCTGGAGCAGTGCCCGCAGAAACGCGGCGTCTGCACACGTGTTTACACCACCACGCCTAAGAAGCCGAACTCGGCTATGCGTAAGGTTGCCAAAGTGCGCCTGACCAACGGGTTCGAGGTGATCTCGTACATCCCAGGTGAAAGCCACAACCTGCAGGAACACTCGGTTGTTCTGATCCGTGGCGGTCGTGTAAAAGACCTTCCCGGTGTCCGTTACCACATCCTGCGTGGTGTTCTGGATACCCAAGGCGTCAAAGACCGTAAGCAACGTCGTTCGAAGTACGGCGCGAAGCGTCCCAAATAAGAAGGAGAGGCTGATATGTCACGTCGTCACGCCGCTGAAAAACGCGAAGTCCTGCCTGACGCCAAATTTGGCGATAAGGTACTGACAAAATTCATGAACAACCTGATGATCGACGGTAAAAAGTCGGTTGCAGAGCGCATCGTTTACAACGCTTTTGACCGCGTTGAAGGCAAGATCAAGCGCGCACCTGTCGAAGTGTTCCACGAAGCGCTCGACAACATCAAACCGTCGGTCGAGGTTCGCTCGCGCCGGGTTGGTGGTGCAACCTATCAGGTTCCGGTCGAAGTGCGCCCCGAGCGCCGCGAAGCACTGGCCATCCGCTGGCTGATCACTGCTGCGCGTGGCCGCAACGAAAACACCATGGAAGAGCGCCTTGCGGGCGAGCTGCTGGACGCCGTACAGTCCCGCGGTACTGCCGTTAAAAAGCGCGAAGACACCCACAAGATGGCCGAGGCGAACAAAGCCTTCAGCCATTACCGTTGGTAATTCCAGAGGCTTATCAAAATGGCACGCGAATATACACTTAATCACTACCGTAACTTCGGTATCATGGCGCATATCGATGCAGGTAAAACCACCTGCTCGGAACGCATCCTGTATTACACCGGCAAATCCCACAACATTGGTGAGGTGCACGACGGTGCCGCCACCATGGACTGGATGGAGCAGGAGCAGGAACGTGGCATCACCATCACGTCGGCTGCGACCACCACTTTCTGGGAACGCACCGAAGACGGCGAAAACGCTGACTCGCCCAAGCACCGCCTGAACATCATCGACACCCCCGGCCACGTTGACTTCACCATCGAAGTTGAACGCTCGCTGGCGGTTCTCGACGGTGCCGTTTGTGTTCTGGACGCAAACGCCGGTGTTGAGCCCCAGACCGAAACCGTGTGGCGTCAGGCTGACCGCTACAAGGTTCCGCGCATGGTGTTCGTCAACAAGATGGACAAGATCGGCGCCGACTTCTTTAACTGCGTTGCAATGATCGAAGACCGTACCGGCGCACGTGCTGTTCCGGTTGGCATTCCGATCGGTGCAGAAACCGAGCTGGAAGGCCTGATCGACCTGGTCACCATGGAAGAATGGCTGTGGCAGGGCGAAGACCTGGGTGCAAGCTGGGTCAAAGCACCGATCCGTGACAGCCTGAAAGACATGGCTGACGAATGGCGCGGTAAGATGATCGAAGCGGCCGTCGAAATGGACGACGACGCGATGATGGAATACCTGGAAGGCAATGAGCCCGACGTTCCGACCCTGCGCGCCTTGCTGCGTAAAGGTACTTTGGAAATCGCGTTTGTTCCGGTCCTGGGTGGTTCTGCGTTCAAAAACAAAGGTGTTCAACCTTTGCTCAACGCTGTGATCGACTATCTGCCCAGCCCGCTGGACGTTGTTGATTACATGGGCTTCAAACCCGGTGACGAAGAAGAAACCCGTAACATCGCCCGCCGCGCGGATGATGACATGGCGTTCTCGGGTCTGGCGTTCAAAATTATGAACGACCCCTTTGTTGGTTCGCTGACCTTTACCCGCATCTACTCGGGTACTCTGGCCAAAGGCGACACGCTTCTGAACTCGACCAAGGGTAAGAAAGAGCGTATCGGCCGTATGATGATGATGCACTCGAATGACCGTGAGGAAATCACGGAAGCATTCGCGGGCGACATCATCGCACTGGCAGGTCTGAAAGACACCACCACGGGTGACACCCTGTGTGCGACCGGTGATCCGGTGGTTCTGGAAACCATGACCTTCCCCGATCCGGTGATCGAGATCGCGGTTGAGCCGAAAACCAAGGCTGACCAGGAAAAAATGAGCCAGGGTCTGGGCCGTTTGGCCGCCGAAGACCCCTCCTTCCGTGTGGAGACTGATCTGGAATCAGGTCAGACCATCATGAAAGGCATGGGCGAACTTCACCTGGACATCCTGATTGACCGTCTCAAGCGTGAATTCAAGGTTGAAGCGAACATTGGTGCGCCGCAGGTGGCCTATCGCGAGACCATCGGTCACGAAGCCGAGATCGTTTACACCCACAAGAAACAGTCGGGTGGTTCGGGTCAGTTCGCTGAGGTGAAGATGATCATCACCCCAACAGAGCCGGGCGAAGGTTATTCGTTTGAATCTCGTGTTGTTGGTGGTTCGGTGCCCAAGGAATATATCCCGGGCGTTGAAAAAGGCATCAGATCCGTCATGGATAGCGGCCCGCTGGCTGGCTTCCCCGTGATCGACTTCAAGGTTGCCCTGATCGAAGGTAAATACCACGACGTGGACTCCTCGGTTCTGGCCTTTGAGATCGCGGCGCGTATGGGTATGCGTGAAGGCATGCGCAAAGCGGGTGCGAAACTGCTTGAGCCGATCATGAAGGTCGAAGTGATCACTCCGGAAGAATACACCGGCGGTATCATCGGCGATCTGACATCGCGTCGGGGACAGGTTTCCGGTCAGGAAAACCGTGGCAACGCCATCGCGATCGACGCGTTTGTGCCGCTGGCCAACATGTTCGGCTACATCAACACCTTGCGTTCGATGTCGTCTGGCCGTGCCCAGTTCACCATGCAGTTCGACCACTACGATCCGGTTCCGCAGAACATCTCGGACGAGATTCAGGCGAAATACGCATAAGCGAAATCAGGGAAGGGGCGTTCGACCTCTTCCCTTTCTCAATAACAGGAGGCCATCATGGCAAAGGAAAAGTTTGAGCGTAATAAGCCGCACGTCAACATTGGAACGATTGGCCACGTTGACCACGGCAAGAC
>NZ_CANMQQ010000023.1 GCF_947500045.1 uncultured Ruegeria sp.
GCTCAATCCTCCCACCCATTGGAAGAATTGAAGCGGCAGTTCATGCACCGATCAAGGAAGAGTTTTTCAACAAAATAAGCCTAAAGAAACCTACGCTGCAATTTGCACTAAAGTCTCAGCTAGGCACTGATAGGTGAAATCAATTCGCAGCTCAAACTGAGTTGGTGCGCAAGGTCATTTTCCGCGCACCAATCTCAGCCGAAACTTATCACAACTCCACTACGACTTTTCCGACCGCAGATCCATTCGTTAAGTGCGCATAAGCTGCACTGACATCGGCCCACCCGAACTCCTGTTCGTCAACAATAGGTTTGAGCGCGCCGTCATCCGCCAAATCTGTCAGTGTCCGCAATATGTCGCCGTGGGTTTGCCGTCCGACATCGTGCATCATCGGGATCAACATGAAGATGACGTGTAGGGACAGGCCTTTGAAATGCGCGGGTGTCAAATCAATCTCGACCATCGCGACCGTCGTGGCGACATGGCCATTGAACTTGGCCGCTTCGAAGGAATTTGTCATGTTCGGCCCACCTACGCTATCAAACACTATGTCGAAGCCCACGCCATCCGTGTGTTCGGCCACATAATCCTCGACTTTTTGCGTGGTGAAATCCAATGGGCGAGCCCCCAATCCTTCGATCAGGGCCATCTGATCCGCACCACGACCTGTTGCGGATACGGTTGCGCCAAGGTGGTGGGCGATTTGAACGGCGACATGACCAACGCCACCGGCACCGCCTTGCACCAGCACGGTCTTCTGTTCGCCAACGCCGGCGCGGGTCAACCCCTCATAGGCGGTGATGCCGACGAGAGGCAGCGCTGCGGCTTCCCGCATGCTCAGCGTCTTGGGTTTGTGGGCAATCAGGCGCGCATCTGCTTTAATGTACTCCGCCAAAGCGCCCGGGAGATCCATCAATCCACCAGCACAACCGTACACCTCATCGCCTATGGCAAATCCTGTCACGCCGTCGCCAATCGCAACGACCGTGCCAGCGAAATCCATGCCAAGCACGGCGGGCAATTGGGGGGACAAAGGCAGGTCCGCGCCCATGTTTCGGATCATAGTGTCGACGGTATTGACGCTGGCTGCGGCCACTTTGACGACCACATGTCCAGGTGTCGCGACCGGATCAGGCACGTCGGCGAACTCGAACGGTGCTTCGGGTCCGTAGGAGTTTAGAACCATTGCTTTCATTGGGGTATTCCTTTTGTAACGCCACGCCAGGGGCACTTCGCAATAATGCACACCTGACGAGATCCTTGTATTGGGGCGTAGGTCAGTTGATGTCTTGTACCTGCATCACCAGATCGCCCCACCTGCGCTGGTTTTCGATGTCGTGTTCCAAGCCTTGCTCATCTGCGATGGTGAACCGTTTGACCGCCGGGGTTTTGCTGGTGGCCTGATATAGCCAATAGGCTTCGGCTTTCAGCGCTTCATCAATGGGTTTGTCGATGGATTCGTAGACCATCTGCTTGCAGGCATTGATAGACTCTGCCGGGAATTTTGCGATCCGTTCAGCCATTGAGGTCACGTACGGACCAATTTCATCCGGCTCCAACGCCTTGTTGATGGTGCCCAAACGCTCGGCATCATCTGCGTCATAGTCTTGCGCGCTCAGGATGACCTCAAGCGCTTTGCCAAGACCGGTTTGACGCGCCATGCGCGAGGCACCGCCGCCACAGGGCAAAATGCCCATTCCGACTTCCATCTGCATGAACTTGAACTTGCCTCGCGCGGCAAAGCGCATGTCCAGCGCTAGTGCCAACTCGTGCCCGCCGCCGCGCGCAAACCCTTCCAGCTTTGCGATAGTAGCTTGCGGCACCTTGCTGATGCGTTCGCAGACCGACTGTAGATCCAAAAGCTGCGCATTCTCGCGGGATACCGCTTCTGTCGACATATCCTTGAGCAGTTCGGTGTCGTAGTGGCAGACCCAGATTTCCGGATTGGCCGATTGAAAGATCACGACCTTGGTATCGCGATCTCTCTCTAAGCGCATGGCCAGACTGTTGAGATCAGCCAGCATTTCCTGGCCTTGCACGTTCACAGAGCCAAAGTTGAATGTCACTGTGGCGATGCCATTTTCAACGGCTACATCAAAGGTTTGAAAGTTCTCGTATTTCATCAGGCAGTCCTTTCTTGGGCCTCGACGCAGCACGCGTGAGGGGTAAGGGAGTCTTAAAGGTAGAAGTGCGTGGCGTTTTAGCGCCGCGCGGATCAGTTGGTCTGATTAACCAGTTCTTTGATGGTGTTCATGACGTCGGCAGCGTGGCCTTTGTCGAGTGCTGCTGCGTGTGGATCTGAGAATGCCCCACTGTCATTGTCAAAATAGGCACCCGAGGCATCAGCGAACCGCTCACCCAATGCCGCATCAATCAGAATGTCTGCACCGATGTTCATATCGTTCCCAGTCAAGCCAAAGCCTTCTTTCACCATCTTTGAGGCCAAAAGCGATCCTGGATTTACTGCGACCATGACAGGCGCATCGGATAGCGATTTGGACCATTCGCGGGTCCAGATGGTGATCGCCAACTTGCTTTGGGCGTAGGCCTCCATATCCGTAAGTGGCACATTGCCCTGCATGGCCTTGAGGTTCACCGGGGCCTGTGCGGCCGAGGACAAGTTCACAACACGCCCGTCGGCAGGAATGATCGGCAGCAGCAATTCGGTTAGCAGAAATGGCGCGAGGGTGTTGACGACAAAGCGGATGTCCTGCCCGTTTTCAAGAACGGTTTGCGGGGTTTTCAGCACACCTGCATTGTTGATCAACACATCCAGTTTGCCATGTTTGGCCCGTATGCTTTCGGCCAGCTCTCGAACCGCGGACAGATCGCTCAGATCAGCGGCATAGGTTTCGACATCCCCGCCGACTGCGGTCGCGGCGGCCTCCAGTTTAGGCTGGCTGCGACCATGGAGGAGAACGTTGTGTCCGTCGGCCGCCAGTTTCGTCGCCGTGAGCAAGCCAATGCCATCGGTTGAACCTGTAATGAGAATAGTCTTGGTCATTGGTCTGATCCTTTAGGAAAAGTCAGGCAGCACAGTGTCCGCCAAAAGTTCGAGGGTAGTGTTGATGGGTGCGTGATTGAACCTAAGGTTCAGTGCGACGTGATTGATCCCGAGCGTTTCAATCTCGCGCAGATAGCTGCGAAGGAAGTCGGAGCCAGACTGAAACCCAAGATGGATCGGGCGCGGAGGCGCTGCGGGATCAGAAACGACATCGACATAAAGCGATTGCATGACGGGCTTATCCGGTTGGCCCGCAGTCTTAACACGTTGCCGATAATCCGCGATAACCTGCCCCTGAGCCGCTGCATTCCGCGGATAGGTCATCCAACCGTCGCCGTTCTGCGCCACCCAATCGGGGGATTGCTGGCTACCGCCGGTAATAAGCATCGGCAGACGTGTGCCATGCGGCTTTGGCAAAAGGTCAATCCCGCCGGACAATGTGCCCTGAGCGTTTTCATGCGTGGGATAATTCGACCCGACCGCCCGGATGTAGTCAATGCTGTCGCGGAACCGTGCCCCGCGATCATCATAGCTCTGGTTCATCGCCGGGTACTCCTCGGGCCGGTCACCGGACGCTACGCCCAAAAGCAACCGCCCGCCCGAGAGCACATCGGCCGTCGTCGCCGCCTTGGCCACATGTGCAGGGTGACGTATTGGAAGGATTACACTCGACGTTCCAAGCGCAATCCTGTCTGTCGCCGTTGCCAGCGCACCCAGATAGACAAACGGATCGAAAATCTGTCCGGGGTCACCGAAATTAGGAACATTGAATGGCACATCGCGCAACCAAAGTGCCGCAAATCCAAGTTCCTCTGCCTTCTTAGCCGCTTCCAAATGACCACTCAGCGCCGGCTCTGCGCCGACTGCGTATGCTTCGAGCGGCAGCACAAGGCCAATGCTCAACTGCCCAGGACGGAACACCCGGTTGTAGGCTACGTTGATCTGGTCAAACTTAGTAGACTGTATCTTATCCAACATCTCTGGCCCCCTTTAGTAGCGCACCAGAGTGCGGCTCTCGATGCTTTTGCGACTGGTGGTGACGTTTGGATCCTCAACCATATCGAGGGCGCTATGCGCAATCGAAGCCAGGCCTTGATTGTCATAGATGTTGAAGATCGCCACCTCATCCGGTGTCATTCTGGACCGATAGATCCATTCATGCTTGGGGTTGCCCACCAGCCCCATGATTTGCCCTTTGCGGTCAGGATAGATCAGATCCAGCAGGATCCAGTCAGACGGGTCAACCGATGACGGGCGAACAAAGCCAAGCGGCGCGGAATTAATTGGATGCTCCACGGGACGCCACACATTAATAAAAGCAAAGTGGCCTTGCGCCCATTCCGATGCGACCTCGGCACCCAACAGGTCGACAAGCCGCTGTTCGGCTCCGTCCTTGCTGTAGTCACTGTGGACGTTGCGCGCGGGTTTGCGCGTCGCACTCGGGTCATCGGTCCGAACCGTATGGTCGAAAACCACAACCTCGCGCGCGCCCAGACTGTCCGACAGCGTCGCTGTCAGCTCAGCATCGTATACCGGTTTCCAGGCGTCGCCGGCAAAATCCCGAACCTGCGTTTTAAGCGCTATGAATTCTACAGCATCCGAGGCAAATGTAACCGTATTGGTCGTCGCTCGATTATCGGCCAACACAACGCTTGTGGCGGCCAATTCGGGGGAAACCAGGTTGCCTAAAATCCCGCCTGCATCTAACTCAAAAGCTTGCCGATAGGGCTTATGGAGGTGGTAGTTGACTGTGGCTGTCTGCGTCATCGGCGCGTCCTTCCTATGCGATGCTGTGTTGCATTGATGAGAGGGATTTAACGTCGATCCAATTGCATATAAACTGCGCATTCATGGATTTATAATTCGGGTTAGCTATATAATGGGATTTGATACAGATGCCTTGCGATTGTTTGTAAGAGCGGCGGAAATGTTGAACATCAGCGCTGCGGGGCGCGCATTTGGAATGGCCCCGGCCGTCTCAAGCGCAAAGCTCGCCAAGTTAGAGCAGAGCTTGGGTTCTGAACTGCTACATCGCACGACACGCAAAGTGTCGCTGTCAGTCGAAGGTGCCGATTTCCTGCCTTTCGCCCGAGAAATAATCGCGCAGGAAGAGGCCGCACTTGCTGCTCTAGGCAAGCAGAGAACAACCATCAAAGGCACATTGCGCTTCGCTGCGCCAAGCAGCTTTGCACAACTCTACATCGCGCCAATCTTGCCTAAGTTCCTTGAACAGCACCTCGACGTTACGCTCGACTTGCGACTGTCGGATGTTCAGTTCGACCTGATCGAAGGAAGTTATGATCTAGCACTCAGGAACGCGCCACTTGTCGACACCAGCCTCAAGGGTCGCAAACTGGCCGATGACCAGCGTATTCTTTGCGCCGCACCACACTACCTCGACACGCACGGCACGCCCAATACACCTGATGAACTAAAAGCCCACAACCTGATCGCTTTCCAAAACCACCAACCGCGGCCACTGACGGGACCTGCAGGCGAGAACGCCATTTTCGATCCCGCATCTGCCAAAGGTCAATTGATTATCGATGACGGTCAAAGCCAGGTTTGCGCCACGCTTGCTGGAGCCGGTATTTCCTTGAACGCTCTTTGGAGCGTGCATGACCAACTAAAATCAGGCCGTTTGATACGGGTTCTTCCTAACTTTGAGGCCAGTGAAGACAATGTCTTGTGGCTGATTTATCCCAAGTCGAACGTACTGTCCCCGAAAGTGCGGGTGTTCATGGACTTTCTGGTCGCAGAAATTGGAGTGAAACCGCCTTGGGAAATGTGAGCGCAATACAGGTCAAACGCGCTTTTAGACATCCTGACACCAAGGTCGGGGAAAGGCGCTAAGCAGACATGCTTTGTATAATCACAAGAGTTTGGTTTGGTCCGCTAGGCTGACCTTGATGCCGTCTGAACCGACCCGATGACCTACTGAAACCGTCAGATGATCGGTTCGAGCCCGAGGCGGACCTTAAGCGCAACGTTGCGGCCGGTTCTACTGCTTCAATTCATGAAGCGTCACCAAAATGCTTCAGTGCTGCACTTGCGACCTGATCGCCCCATTCCTGCACGAAATGCCCAGCCTCTTCTAAAACCAATGGCTCAGGGCAACCTCTGATGACTTTGCGCAGCTTGCTCATCACAGGTACGCCCAAAACTGGGTCTTTCGCTCCGATTGCCATGAAGCTCTCCCCGGCCCATTCTGTTTGCCAGAATTTTTGGGCGCGCTTTGCTGTTTCAATACCGGCCATACCCGGCTCAATCATCACCATTTGGGGGAACCGGCGGACACCGGCTTTGTACCGTTGATCTGGGAACGGGGCTTCAAAGGCAAGCGCCTCGGCCTCACTCAAGTGTGGACAAGCCCGCTGCATCAACGCGCCGCAATCTAGGTTCGGTCGGCTGGCCACATAGTCTTTCCAGCTTTGGAAACCTTCCCCAAGGCTCTCTCCGGTCGGCAGTGCCGTATTCATAACAATTAAACGGGAAAACCGATCCTGAAGATCCATTGGCAGGGTCAATCCCAGAATGCCGCCCCAGTCCTGTACCACCAGCGTGATGTTTTTCAGGTCCAGTTTCACTATAAGGGCGATCATCATATCGCGATGAAAGTTGAAGCTGTACAATACGTCACTGACGGGTTTGTCGGACCTACCGAACCCTAACCAGTCCGGCACGATGACACGCGCACCAGATTGCGTAAAAACGGGTATCATCCGTCGAAAAAGATAGGCCCAAGTTGGCTGACCCGGCAAGCACAGGAATGTTCGCGGTGCGTTATCCGGGCCATGATCCACGTAGTGCACGCGAAGACCTTCGTAGCCTTCGAGGTCTTCGACGTAGTTCGGATCAAATTTGTAGCCGGGCAGAGCTTGAAACCTCTCATCCGGTGTTCTCAGGACATCCATGATCGATCATTCTCACAATTGCATTCGGGTAATCATGCACGTCGAGAGGTTCCGTTGCAAAGTTTGCGGTTGTTCAGAAACCCGCTTTTGTGTCGATGGGTTAGGCAGCCCCAGCCCGACCGAAGGACTGCGCGCAATCCGCTGGCTGACATCAGGTGGGATTATCAGCGCGGCACGCACGCGGGACTCGGTGAACGCCAATGTCCGCAATGCGGTCTGCTGTGCTGTGGTCAATTCCTCAGTGATTGTCACGACCTCCGTGGCCTGAACAATTTGGGCCAAAGTGCGGGACAGCTCAGTTCTGGACTGATCCACCAAAGCAACGGGTACGTAACGTAGATTGGTGCTGATCGCATAGCCAAACAGTAAAAGTTGGATCAGCGGGATCATGATGACCATGGCGAAAGTCATTCCGGCCCTTCAACCTCCACGACTTCGGCCTGCAAATCGTCCATCTACTGACGCGGCGACCAGTCCGCCTTTTTGACCCCATGCTGCAATATTGCAAGCCGGTGGCAGCGCTCTGCCTCGTCCATGAAATGCGTAGAGACGATCATCGTCGCACCTTGGTCGACCAGATCAAACAACTGCTCCCAGAACGTGCGGCGATTCTCGGGGTCAACGGCTGATGTTGGTGGTTTTGTCGCAAACTCTGCTCCCAACTGTCATTCTAACTGCGGTTCTGATAGCGCGCGCTCGGATAAGACCGGAGCAAACCGTGACGATCTCATTCAAGAGTGCGCATTTTCCGAAAGAGGTGATTTTGTACGCTGTTTTCTTCTATCTCCGATACGGTGTGTCATACCGGGATTTGGAAGAAATCATGGCGGAACGTGGCGTTGATCTGGATTACGCGACGCTGAACCGCTGGGTGAGCCGATATGCCAGTCTCGTAGCCGATGCTTCACGATATAGAAAGCGTCCTACCGACCGTTCATGGCGCATGGATGAAACATCTGTGAAAGTGAAGGGTGAATGGGTATATCTCTATCGCGCCATCGACAAGTTCGGAAAAACGCTTGATTTCATGCTGCCCACGCGTCGGAACAAAGCTGCAGCAACGAAGTTTTTTGCCCGCGCGCTCGAAGTTAACGGGCTGCCACGCAAAATCGTTATCGACAAAATCGGCGCGAACACAGCCGGTATTAAAGCGATCAACAACGTGCTAAAGGGCTTTGGTTGCCCAATCCCAATCGAGATGGTCAGGCGGAAATATCTCAATAACATCATTGAAAAGGATCATCGGTTCATCAAACGTCGGATCCGACCGATGCTCGGTTTCAAATCTTTCACTTCAGCTGCATCTGTCCTGGCCGGCATCGAATTGGTCAATATGATCCGCAAAGGTCAATTCACGCCAAGACTCCGTCCGTTTCAGCAGTTTGCCCAACTGGCAGGGTAAACTGCTCCCCAATTCCACTAATGCTCTGCCATCTGAACAGTTTGCGACAGAACCGGGGAAGATGACCGGTTCTGATGGTGTGTTTACACCTTCAGAGCCAAAAGCGCGAAATCTAAGCATTATGAACCATAGTGTTGCAAGGTCTGCCGGATTGCTCCACAGTATGGTTCATAGTGTGGGATTTCACCCGCATGCTTTAACGGGATAATCCCCGCCTACTCGGAGATTTCTGATATGAACAAGAAGCCAGCCACCTTGCCCCGCGGCTATCGCACTTGCACTGCATCACTTGCCGTTGCCGACGTTCCTGCGGCGTTGCAATTCTATGAAAAGGCATTTGGCGCCAAGACTCAGTCCTGTGACTCGGATGAAGCGCCGGGCTTTGCGACGATCAAGATCGGAAACTCGATGCTGTTTGTCACCGCTGGTTGGGGCGCGCATGTTCCAATGGTGCCAGGAACTGTCACACCGGTTGGGCATCACATGTATGTCGAAGACACTGACGCCACTTTGGCAACCGCGCTGGAGAATGGTGCCAGCCTGATCGCCGAGACATCCGAAACCTATTGGGGCGAACGCTGCGCGACGATTGCCGACCCGTTCGGCCATGTCTGGACACTGGCGACCCGCGTCGAAAACCTCAAACCAGCGGAGATCAGTGAACGGCGCAAAGCGCTGGTCAACACCGCACAGTCCGAGGCTGCATGAGCGACGCCCCGCATCCAACTTTCACGATCCGTCAAAACGATCTGGCCATCCTTGAGGCCGAGAACCGCATCGGTGACTATCCCGTCGCCGTGCGCACCGCGCGCGAGGTGGTCAGCGGGGGCTTTGCCAACCACTCGGCGCATCCTCATACCTGGACAGTGTATTTTCTGGTCGATGGCCAGTGGGCGCTGGTTGAATCCACGCGCGGGCTGCGGCGCGAATGGTCCAGCCTGGACCGGATTGAAAAATGGTTGCGCAGTTGCGGTTTCCGCTTCTTCTGGGTGCGTAATGACATCGATTTTGTCGAACCGTCGACCGAAGATGCGATCGAGGAAGCGGCTCTATGAAGGTTGAACTCCTGAATAACCATGGCCTGAGGGCAGCAGGCTTGCGTGAACACACGGTTTTATGCTCCGATGAAGAACGCCGGATCAAAACGGCGATCGCAATCGGCAACAAAATGAGAAGATACAAAAAATGACCCCTTTTGCGATAACCGGAATCCAGATGCATGTTGGCGCATTGCAGTCGAATGTCGACGCCATGCTGCATCGGATCGACATCATGATGGCCCGGTTCCCCTGGACCCAAATGGCGCTGTTCAGCGAGCTGGCGCCTTATGGCCCGCTCGACCGTTTTGCACAGCCCTTTCCCAATGACGATCTGTCGCGCTTTCAGGATGCCGCGCGCCACCATGGCATCTGGCTTATCCCCGGCTCGATGTTTGAAAAGCGCGAAGATGGCCGGGTTTTCAATACATCCGTGGTGATAAACCCCGAGGGTGAGATCGTCTCGAAATACTCCAAGATGTTCCCGTTCAAACCGTATGAGCAGAACATCGCGTCGGGCACCGAATTCTGCATCTTCGACGTGCCCGATGTGGGCCGGTTCGGCCTTTCGATCTGCTATGACATCTGGTTCCCCGAAACTACCCGCCACTTGACCTCGCAAGGGGTCGAAGTTCTGCTGCACCCAGTTTTAACCGGTACCACCGACCGCGAAGCCGAATTGTCGATTGCCAAGGCCACGGCGGCGCAGTTCCAGTGTTACGTGTTCGACGTGAATGGGCTGGCTGCCGGTGGCGTTGGACGTTCACTTGTGGTCGACCCTTCGGCGACCGTCCTGCACCAGTCGGCCGGGCAAGAGGATATCTTCCCCATCGAGATCGATTTGGATCAGGTGCGCCGGCAGCGCGAGGTTGGACTGAAAGGTCTGGGCCAAGTTCTCAAAAGTTTCCGCGACCGCGAGGCGGATTTCCCGGTCTATGATCGCAGCAGCGGTGCAGATGCCTATCTGCACAAGCTGGGGCCACTACGCATTCCGCAAAAAGGCGACGTTGCAGGCGTCGCTGCAGCCGACCCGAGGACGGCGCTGGGATACAGCGAAAACACCGCGATAAAGCCCGACAATTTGTATCTCTATAAAGGGCGCTCTGGCACAGACTGATACCGGGCAGCTTTTCGGTATCGGCAGAAAGGACAAATTTCATGCACGGCATTTCCGATAGCGAAAAGCTTCCATCCATCTCAGATTACTACAGCGCCTCACAGTTGAGGGCTGATAGGTGGAGTGCGCTACGGGAAACGGCTGAATCACTTTACCGCGATGGTGGCGAAAAACATCGCATGCGCGCCCAACAACTGCTGCAGGCACTCGCACCGATCGAAATGTATTTTGCCTTTCCCGGCGCGTCCGCCTTCGACTATCTGCGCCGTTTGCTTGAGCATTGCAATTTCACCGATTTCTCTACCGCGGTTCGCCGGGTGGCGCGGGCGCTGACTTCCGGTGCCTACCGCCGCCGCTCGATTCCGTTAATCGCGGATGAGACCGAAGGTGACGAATTCGAGGACGAGTCGACCCAGACCCACGAAGCCCGCGCATTGGGGCGGCCGTACTTCGAGGTGATGATCGTCGACAATGTCAACGAGCAGCAGGAAAAGTTCTTACAAACCAGCCTACAACGTATGCGCCGCAGCGAAGACCCGTTCATTTATGAAACTGTTGTTGTGCCCAGTGTCGAGGACGCGTTGATCGGTGTTTTGTTCAACCAAAATGTACAGGCCGTGATCGTCCGCCCCGGTCTGGGTTTGAAGTCCAAGAACGAAACCAACGTTTTGGGCCGCTACATAAGCCTTTATGGCGAAGGAGCAGATCTTGAAGCGCTGATGCCTTCGGAATACGGGCCCGAAACCTGTCGTCGGATCGGCATGTTGCGCCCGGAACTGGATGCGTATCTGATCACCGACCGATCCGCTGAAGATATCGCGGGTCTTGATCTGGGTCTGTGCCGACGGGTGTTCTACAATCAAGAAGACTTTCTGGAACTACACCTGAATATCCTGCGTGGGGTGCAGCGGCGGTACAAGACGCCGTTTTTCACTGCGCTCAAGGAGTATTCAAAGCAGCCCACGGGCGTGTTTCATGCGATGCCGATCAGCCGAGGCAAATCGATCAGCCGCAGTCACTGGATTCAGGATATGGGTGCGTTCTACGGCTCAAACATCTTCATGGCGGAAACATCTGCGACCTCGGGCGGGTTGGACTCACTGTTGGAACCCAAAGGTCCGATTAAAGAAGCGCAAGAGGCCGCCGCTCGCGCCTTTGGTTCAAAACAGACTTTTTTTGCAACAAACGGAACTTCGACGTGCAACAAAATCGTTGTGCAGGCATTGGTAAAGCCAGGTGATATCGTGTTGGTCGACCGCGACTGCCATAAATCGCACCACTACGGCATGGTGCTGGCTGGCGCGAGCGTGGTCTATATGGATAGCTATCCGCTGCACGAATTCTCGATGTACGGCGCAGTGCCGACGCGAGAGATCAAGCATAAGCTTCTGGCTCTGCGTGCCGAAGGTAAGCTGGATCGGGTGCGCATGATATTGCTGACCAACTGCACCTTCGACGGCATCGTCTACAACGTGCAGAGGGTTATGCAGGAATGTCTGGCGATCAAGAAAGACCTCGTGTTCCTTTGGGATGAAGCCTGGTTTGCCTATGCAAGATTTGCCCCCAATTCGCGGGTGCGCACGGCGATGCGATCGGCCAATATCCTGCGTGAAGAGTTCCGGACATCGGAACATGCTGAAGCCTACAAGGCTCAGCAAGCATTGCTGGAAGGCGCCGATGACGAAGTCTGGCTGAACACTCGCCTGATCGCGCCGCCCGATGCGCGGGTTCGGGTTTACGCCACACAATCCACGCACAAAACGCTGACGTCTCTGCGTCAGGGATCGATGATCCACGTCAACGATCAGCGCTTCAAGGGAGCAGTCGAAGAGGCGTTTCACGAAGCTTATATGACGCATACGTCCACTTCGCCAAATTATCAGATCATCGCCTCTCTCGATGTCGGGCGCAGGCAGGTTGAGCTTGAGGGCTTCGAGTTCGTCCAACGGCAAGTGGAAAGCGCCATGGCGATCCGCAGGGCGGTCTCCACCCATCCGCTGCTGAAGAAATACTTCAAACTGGTAACTGCGGGTGAGATGATTCCCGAGGAATATCGTGAAAGTGGGATGACTAGCTATTTCGACCCCGATCAAGGCTGGGCAGATGTCTGGGACTCCTGGTCACGGGACGAATTCGTGTTGGATGCCACCCGTATCACCCTGCATGTGGGTGCAACCGGCTGGGATGGTGATACGTTCAAAACCAAGATCCTGATGGATAAATACGGCATCCAGATCAACAAGACCTCCCGCAACACTGTGTTGTTCATGACCAATATCGGCACTACGCGCAGTTCCGTTGCGTATCTGATTGAAGTTCTGGTCGAGATCGCCAAAGAGCTGGACGATCTGATGGATGATGCATCCAAGATGGAAAAACTGGCCTTTGACAGGCGGGTCAAAAACCTTGTCGAAAACGTCCCGCCGCTGCCTGATTTCAGCCGGTTCCACGATGCCTTCCGCTGTGAAACGGGCACTGACGCGGGCGACATTCGCAGCGCCTTCTTCCTGTCGTACGACGAGGATAACTGCGACTATGCCGAGCCGGACAAGGACATGCTGGACCGGTTGGAGGCGGGTGAGGAACTGGTCTCGGCCACCTTCGTCATCCCATACCCGCCGGGCTTTCCCATATTGGTGCCCGGGCAAGTCATAAGTCCCGAGATTCTAAGATTTATGCAAGAGTTGGACGTGTCTGAAATCCATGGTTTCCGCGCCGATCTGGGTCTGCGCATTTTTACCGAAGACGCTTTGAATTCAATCAAGAACCCCTAACGGGACAGGGAGGATAAAATGCCAAAGAAGGTGCTCAAGAACATCTCGGAAATTCGCCGATATTTTCACACCAACAAAGACCCGATTTATTTCGTGTCTGCAACCAACTTCAACCTGCTGGGGCTGGATGAATGGGTGATGAACTTCACCTATATCTGCTACATGGATTGCTTTGACGGACGACATCCGAACGTGTTCGTGCCTTCTGAAATGCCGCATGATGAGTTCCAGTCCATCGAAGACATCAACAACTATCTGCTGCAGCACAAAGAGGTCATCGATCTGGTCAAGCGGCGCGGTGGCAAGCCCAAGTTTGTCTTCCTGATGTTCGATGAGACGACCGAGAAGCTGGTCAAGGAACTGGGCGGTCAGCTTTGGTTCCCCAAGGCCAAGTTGCGCACCAAATGCGACAACAAGATCGAAACGGTTCGCATCGGCAACAAGGCAGGCGTGCCGTCTGTGCCTAATACCTTGAGCTTGGTTAAAAGCTATGACCACCTGAAAAAGATCTGCGACAAGGCCGGGTTGGGCCATGATCTTGTGCTGCAATCCGCCTTTGGTGACAGCGGCCACACCACATTTTTCATCAAGTCCGAGGCAGATTTCAAGAAACACGAGCATGAGATCGTCGGCGAAGGCGAGATCAAAATCATGAAACGGATTGATTGCCGAGGTGCTGCGATCGAGGCCTGCGCCACCGCCGAAGGCACTATCGTTGGCCCGCTGATGACCGAACTTGTGGGCTTTGAGGAACTTACGCCCTATCGTGGCGGCTGGTGCGGAAACGAGATCTTTTCGACCGCTTTCGCGCCCAAAGCGCGTGAACAGGCGCGGCAGCTTACTTTTCAGTTTGGTGAAGAGCTACGCAAATCCGGCTATCGCGGATATTTCGAGCTCGACTTCCTGATCGACAAGAAAACCGATGAGCTGTGGCTAGGTGAGTTAAACCCGCGCATCACCGGTGCCAGTTCGATGACCAATCACGCGGCCTTTGCCCATGCGGACGCGCCGCTGTTCCTGTTCCATCTGCTCGAGTTCTCAAAAAAGCCGTGCAAGCTGGATGTTGAAGAACTGAATGCCCGCTGGGCCGATCCGGACATGATCGATAGCTGGTCGCAGATGGTGATCAAACACACCGATGACAGTGTGGACCGCATCACCCATGCGCCGCAATCGGGTATCTACAAGATGCTCGAAGATGGCCGTGTCGTCTTTGACCGCTTCGACTATCACCGCCGCGCGGTGGGTGACAATGAGGCGTTCTTCCTGCGCATTTCGAATGTCGGCGACTACCGCTATGAAGGCGCTGATCTGGGCATTCTGGTGACACGCGGGCGGTCGATGACCAAAGGATTCAAGCTAACGGATAAGTCGAAAAAGTGGATTCACGGCATCACCTCGGCCTACGCCGCTGAACCGCTGCCCGCGGCACAGCCGATGGAAGACCCCGCGTTCAAAATCATGTAGAAAGCACCATGACGCTTGTTTTTCGCTCAATTGACGAGGAACAGCCCGGTCCCAAGCTGGCCGGGCTGTTTGCCGAATACTGGCCTGCCTACCGCAAATGGTGGGCGAAAGAGGGGTATTCGACCCGCCCCACCTATCGCGAATGCCTGCGCGCGCTGCAAAAGCACATGCCCGAGATGCTGCCGCTTTACGAAGAGATCGTTGAACTTGTCGGTGGCAGCGACAGCCAGGCACGGTTTCTCAGCTTCTATTGCCCACCGAAATATCTGTCGGGCTGTAGTCAGGCGATCTGGCGTGGCAAGACCCCGTTTCTGGTGCGCAACTATGACTATCACCCCAAAACCTTTGATGCTGCGCTGCTAAAAACCCGTTGGGACGGGCGCGGTGTCATCGGCATGAGCGATGGTGTTCTGGGTCTGCTCGACGGTATCAATGACACGGGCCTGACTGTTTCGCTCACCTTCGGTGGGCGACGTGAAGTGGGTGACGGGTTCGGTGTTCCGCTGATCCTGCGCTATGTCCTGCAAACCTGCGAGACCACGGCAGAGGCGGTTGACTGCCTGTGCCGCATCCCCTGCCACATGAGCTATAACGTCACCGTTCTGGATGCGCAGTACAACCACAGCACGGTCTACCTTGCGCCCGACCGGCACCCGCAAATCTCGGACCTGCCCGTAGCCACGAACCATCAGGGCCATGTCGAATGGTCACAGCACGCCCGGTTTACCGCGACTGTTGAGCGCGAGAGATTTCTGTTGAACCGCCTCAATCATCACCCGGAGAGCGAGCAGCGGTTCATTGATGCTTTTCTACGTCCTCCGCTTTATTCAACCGCCTTTAAGTCGGGGTTCGGTACACTCTACACCGCCGCCTACCGACCAGCCAAAAGGCAACTTGAGCTATTGTGGCCAGGCGCAAGTTGGAATTTCTCGTTCGACAGTTTCAGTGAAAGTGAACGTAGTATTCGGCTACCTGAACAGGAACTACTGTAAGAGGGATGTGTCGCAAACTTTTCGAATGACCAGAACCAGCGTTATACTAGACGCAGCTATCCTGCGATCTCTGCAAACATCCGAAAGCCGAATGTCGCAGTGTTGGGGAATTGCTGCTTTCGGATCATGTTGACGACCTCAATGCCGTCCAGAGTAGCCGAAGCGGATCTGAACGATTCGAACCCGCACATGTGCCGTAGGCGACGCTTGATAAACCTGTGATCTTGTTCGACGATGTTGTTATTCGGCATGAATGATCGCGACG
>NZ_CANMQQ010000024.1 GCF_947500045.1 uncultured Ruegeria sp.
GCGTATGCAGCGAATGACCGCAAAGCGGGCTGCGACTACAGCATCAAGAACGCCTGCTGGGTGTCCGCTTAGGGCCGCTAGTGAAAGCGACCCAAATTCGCTAGATTTCAATGGCTTCCGCGATGGCCAAAGCATCCTCGAGTTCAACACTCAGGTATCGGACAGTGCTGTCCATCTTTGTGTGACCGAGAAGAAGCTGAACGGCTCGAAGGTTGCCGGTCTTCTTGTATATCTGGGTGACTTTGGTTCGGCGCATCGAGTGGGTGCCATAGGCACTCGCCTCCAGACCGATTGACGTAACCCAGTCGCGAACAATCCGTGCATACTGCCGGGTCGAGATATGCAGGCGCTCATGGAACCGACCCGGCCATAGGTACTCCGAGCCGACCATGAGCTCATCTTCCATCCACTTTTTGACAGAGGCGCGTGTGCCTTCGGATATCTCAAATCGCACAGGTTTCTGTGTCTTGCTTTGCAGAACCGACGCCCGTTCCTTGATCTGACCAGAGGCCATCACATCGACGACTTTCATTTTCACGAGGTCACAGCCGCGCAGTTTGCTGTCGATGGCCATATTGAACAGCGCGAGGTCTCGATGGTTCTCGGCCAGTTCAAGTCGAACACGGATCGCCCAGACATGTTTTGGTTTCAATGGCCGTTTTTGTCCTACGATGCGTCCCTTGTTCCAAGCCGGGCGAAGCGCACGAATGGCCGGTAAGTTTGGTGTTTCCATGACTGATCCTCCGATCCGCCATGCCCTCCCACAACGACAACCCGACGTTGACGACGCTAACATATCACATGATGCCGCACCGCCTCCGAGGTCGGCAGTGAGCCCACTATGACAGATGCCGCGTCCTGCACGAAGGTCCGCTGTGCTCGAAATATGGATAAATCGCTTAACATTATTGGTAATAGTGTTAAGTACACGGAACGTGTGTATCCGGGATCCGCTGCGCTTTACGAGCGGTAAATCTTCATACCTTGTCAAGAAGCGGGTTGGATTTTTCGTTGACCTCACCAGTTCAAGTCAGGCATGTTTTGGAAACTTAATACCATAAGGATTTGAGTTTGGCCGATCCCATAACCATCGGAACGCTCGCCGCAGCTACTCTAGCATCTGGTGCAGCCGCGCTCGGGAAGGAGGCCGTTGGTGCCGCCGCCAAGGATGCTTATGCGGGGCTGAAGGAAGCACTGCTCCCTGCCTCGCCCAAAAACGTCAAGAAGCTGGAAGCCAATCCCGAGGCCGAGCATCGCGCCATTTCAGTAGCTGAGGACGTGGACGATCTCGACGCTGACACGCAGGCCAAAATCAAGAAGCTTGCCGAAGCGCTCCGTGGCGCGCTCGTCGCCGACGGTCAAGGCGTGGGCATCGACAACAGGATTATGGTGATTGCAGACCGGCAAGGTATCGCAGCCGGGCGCGACGTGAACATCTCAACGCCGCTCAAGGCATGAGCCGTGGCTGAGCAGCCGCTGCAAGTTTCAGCAGACCGCGGCGGCTACGCCGCAGGACGCGACATAAATAAATATGGCCTCGACGAAGAACAGGTTGCCGCGCTCGTCGCCAAGGTAGTTGCCGAAAATAGCCAGAACATTTCTAAGTCTACGATCCTCGAAATCGCCAATCGCGTTTCGCCACAGACGGACAATCTTGAGCAGGCTCTGAAAGATATATGCAACGCGGTCGATATCGTCGCCAGTATGCGTCGCCGCGCGGAAACGCGAAGCAACCTTGATCCGTTTATCGATGCGGTAGCGGCCGAACTCGACGCGCTGAACAAGAAGGGCAAGTTCGACGAAGGCGTCGTTGTGGCCGACCGCGCCATCGCTGCAGCAGAGGCAAGCCTAAAGCGAGAGCAGTCTGTGTTTGCGGAAACCCTTAACATCGCCATCGATCAACACCTTCTAGCATTCGACGCCGAAGGAGCTGCGGCAAAGATCGTCTGCCAAGTGGACCTTCAAACGCCTGATCCCGCGTTCCGTTTCGACGCGTTGGTAGATACATGGACGGAGTGGCTCGAACGGGGCGTTGAGCGGGGTCAGAACCTCGACCTCCGTGTCGCTGCTGCACTGTGCAAAATCGCGCAGAACCGTGCAGACACTCCTCAACAGCGGGGCGGCGCGATGATGGATCTCGGCATTGCGCTCTTTACCCTCGGTGAACGGGAGAACGGCACCGATCGACTGCAAGAGGCCGTCGCCGCCTTCAGCGCCGCTCTTAAAGAACAGACCTCCGCGCCCATCTTATGGGCACTAACACAGATGAATCTCGGCAACGCATTGAGGGTCCTTGGTGAACGGGAGGGCGACACTGGCCGGCTCGAGGAGGCCGTAGCCTCATACGACCTCGCCCTGAAGGAAATCACCCGAGAGCGCTTGCCCCTCAAATGGGCGGCGACTCAGATGAACCTTGGGAACGCGCTCTTGGCTCTTGGTCAAAGGGAGGGCGACACCGGCCGGCTTGAGGAGGCCGTGCGCTCTTACCGCCTCGCATCGGAGGAAGTCACCCGAGAGAGAGCGCCCTTCGAATGGGCAAAGATGCAGATGAACCTCGGCAACGCGCTGAATGCCCTTGGTCAAAGGGAGGGCGGCACCCGCAAGATAAAGAAGGCCGTCGCTGCATACCGCCTCGCGCTGAAGGAATTTACTCGAGAGCGCGCGCCCATCTTTTGGGCGGTGACGCAGTCGTGCCTCGGTAGTGCGCTCGTGAACCTTGCCCTTGGTGAACGAGAGGGCGGAACCGGCCGGCTTGAGGAGGCCCTCAACGCATACCGTGCTGCTTTGGAGCAACAGGCACACGGACCAGTAGTTTACGACTGGGCTGTGACGCTTATGAATTTAGCGCGCGCTCACGTTGCATTTTTTGACAAGACCGGCAACGCGATAGAGTTACATCGCGCCCAGGCGGCCCTCAACGACGCGCAGGAAGTTATTGTAACTGCGAAGTTGAGCAATCACCTCGCTTTTGCCGCTAAGCTTCAGGCTAACATCGACGCGCGGCGGCGCGCGTAAGCAACACTTGGTAGTGTAAGCTTACTTGGTCGCTTAACACGTTGAGCCATTCTGTTAAATTTTGGAGTAATTGGACCATTTGAATTTTTCCAATGAAACCAGTGATAGAGCTTCAGAGGAAGTAGTGAAGTTTAGCACTTCGCCTGACAAGTGTTAATCGCGTGAGAGCGGACCTTTCGGCTTCAGCCGCAAATTCACACTTCGTCCGCGGTGTGTGAGTTCGACCACCGTTGAAATTTGCGCCCGCAGCGAAAGTCCGGTTCGGTGAAGCCGCATTGCGGCGCGGACTGCCCCGATGAATGGCTGGAACGGGCCGCATTGCACCGCGCTACTTAGGTTGAGGTAAAGGAAGCTCAATTCTCCTATCGCCGTGGATCAAGCGTATTGCCTACACTCTTGACTCATCAGTCAATGTCTAATAGTTCGGTTAGTTGACGAACTAATGAGGAAATGCCGTGGCGGACCCGACAAACCTTTCGCGCCGGATGACATTAAGCAACATTGTGCAGGCAATCACGACCTACGGTCCGATCTCGCGTGCGAGCGTTGCTAAGATGACCGGGTACTCCAAGCAAACAGTGTCCGAGATCGTATCTTCACTGGAGGAGGACGGCTGGGTTCAGACCGTTGGTCGAACTGAGGGCAATGTTGGGCGTCGCGCAGTGGTTTATGAGATCGTGCCTGATGCCGCGCTTGTGGCTAGCGTTGATCTTGGCGGCACCAAGGTCCGCGTCGCATTATGCAATCTGTCGGGCGCAGTTGTGGCCGAAGTCGCTGAACCAACCTGCAAAGACGGTGGCGAAGCAGTGGTCGATCAGATCGCGCGCATGGTGAATGGGGCCACAAGCAATCTAGGAATTGCACCGAGCAAGATTCGTGTTGCAGTGATCGGTGTTCCTGGCGTGCCGGATCTGGAAACCGGCCACATAAATCTGGCCCCGAACATTATCGGTATCGACAGGATCGATTTTTCCTCACTTCTGCGCGTAAGCCTCGGCATTGAGGTGATCGTCGAAAATGACGTGAACCTTGCGGCGCTCGGAGAGCATTGGATGACGCATCAGGGCGACAAGGATGATCTCGTATTTCTCTCGATCGGCACGGGCATCGGTGCCGGTGTCGTTATTGGCGGCCAGTTGGTGCGGGGTGCCACGGGCGGCGCTGGCGAGGTCGGGTTCATTCCGTTTGGTGCAGATCCCACAGAACCAGAGAGCCTGAAAGTGGGCGCTTTGGAGCGCGTTACCGCGACTACAGCGATTGTTGGCGGTTACCGGCAAGAAACCGGTATGCAAAAGACCGTTCCAGAGATTTTTGACGCCTTTGTGGCGGGTGAAGAGGCCGCCGCAAATGTGCTACAGACAACTGCCAGTTATATCGCCCGCACCATTGGTGCCATTGCAGCAGTGATCGATCCGAATTGTGTGGTAATCGGCGGATCTATTGGTGCGCGCGAAGAGCTAATCCGCATGATCGAGCAGGAGATTGCGCGCAATCTCCCACGCGCCATTCCCGTCGAAGCGTCGGCTTTGGGCAATCACGCCGCTTTGGCCGGTGGGACTGCGGTCGCCTTGTCGCGGCTGCACATCGCGCTGTTTGCCCGCGACTTGCCCGGGGCGAATATCGTGGTGCCTCCTCCAGAGATTGAAACGTTTCAGGAGGGTGCGGCATGAGCAGCCCCTTGAATGACAGGTTGAGCGCGTCCCAGAATGCCGAAGCGGATGTCCTGTTGCTTCAGCGTGCACTTGGACGGGAAAGCGTCACCGGAAATGAGGCGAATTTCGCCGCGCTTCTGATAGATGAAATGACTGACATAGGCCTTGATCCGGGCCGTGGTGATTTTCTGCCTGGCCGACCGAATGTTTGGGGGCAAAAGACAGGATCAGGCGATGGTCCGACGCTCATGTTTGTTGGGCATACTGATACAGTGCATGTCCGTGGATGGGCTGAAAAATGGGCCGGGACCGAGCGGGAAGACCCGTTCGCGGCACCTGTGATTGATGGCAAGATCTGGGGTCGCGGAGCCTGTGATCTTAAGGGTGGAATTTGTGCGGCTCTGGCGGCGGTGCGCCTCTTAAACGAAGCGGGCATTCAGCTGAAGGGCAGCGTTTCTTTTGCTTTTATCGGAGATGAGGAAAGTGGCGAACCGGGCACCGGGGTGAGCTCTGGTGCCGCGGATCTGGTGCGGCGGGTCAAGGCGGGTCAGATCGCCACGCCTGATTTTGCAGTCTACGTGGAGCCGACCCGGTTGGATGTCTACACGGCGCAAATTGGGTTCTTTATCGCCGAGATCACCGTTGCCGGGAAATCCGCTTATTTCGGTACGCCTGAAAAGGGTGTCGACGCCTTGAAAGCCACGCATCAGGTGCTTTCGGCCATCTGGCGTCACGAAGAAGATCTGGCAGCGGGACCGAAGCATGATCTGGTTGGGGCATCCAATATTCTTGTCACCGACATTAATGGCGGCGGATACATCGCCGTTCCCGGCGAATGCAGGCTGTCACTGATCCGTAAATTGCGTCCGGGCGAAGACCTTGAAGACACCGCACGGGCGTTCGAAGACGCCGTCAATTGTTCTGATTTGCAAGACGGTATCACGGTCAACATCACCTACCCCGCAGGACGCGATCATTCGCTGGGCGGGTCACCGGTTGAAATCGATTCTGACCACCCGGATGCTGTGGCTCTGGGGACTTGCGTGCAGGAGGCGTTTGGCCGGCGAGGTGAGATTGGGGGCGCGCCCTATTGGTCAGAAAACCCATTTCTGGTGGACCAGATCGGCTGTCCGGCGGTCTATTGCGCTCCGGGTGACATCAGCGTCGCCCACACGTTCGAAGAATGCATCTCAGTTGAAGAATACCTCGCTGCGATCCGCGCCTTTGCGCTGTTCATGGTGCGGTATTGCGGAACTATCGATTAACCCAGGAGGAAAACCATGAAACACTACATAACCCAACTGGCTGTAGGGGCGGCACTGGCATTCGCGACGTCCGTTTTGGCCGAAACCGTCGGACCTCAGGGAGAGACGGCGACTCCGTCCGCATCAGTGATGGTGGCTGAGGCCGATCTGGAGGCCATCCGCGCGGGTGGTCATACAGCAGCCCTGCTTTGGCATGACCAGAGTGACTTTGTGAATGCTGTGACCGCCGGTGCGACGGATGAACTGGCTCGGGCGGGTATCGAAGTCGTGGCAACTACGAGCGCTGGGTTTGACGCGGCCAAACAACGTAGCGACATTGAAACGGCACTGACCAAAAACCCCAGCATTATTCTTTCGTTGCCGCTTGATCCGGTGACATCTGCGGCCGCATTTCAGGAAGCCCGCGACAATGACGTTAAGCTAGTCTTCCTGTCAAACCTGCCTTCTGGTTACGAACACCCAGCCGACTATGCCGCCATCGTCACCGACGATCTGTTCCAGATGGGCAAGCAAGCCGCTGACGCACTGGCCGCCTCCATGGGTGGCAAAGGCACAGTTGGCTGGATCTATCATGACGCCGCATACTACGTGACCAATCAGCGCGACAACGCCTTTAAGACCACCATTGAAAATGACTATCCCGACATCTCGATTGTAGCGGAGCAAGGCATCAGCGATCCGGCCCGCGCCGAAGACATCGCCAACGCGATGTTGCTTCGCAACCCGGATATCGGTGGAATCTATGTCACTTGGGCCGGTCCGGCTGAGGGGGTTCTGGCCGCGCTGCGCGCCAATGGCAACACAACAACCAAGATGGTCACACTCGATCTCTCAGAACCTGTAGCGTTGGACATGGTGCGTGGTGGCAACGTAGCCGCGATTGTGGCGGATGAAGCCTATGAGCTGGGCCGCGCGATGGCCGCTGCTGCAATCCTTGATCTGCTGGATCAGGACGTACCGCCATTTGTGGTCGCACCGGCCGTAACCGTAACGGCTGACAATGTGGTCGAAGGCTGGATGCAGTCCCTGCACATCGATGCTCCAAAGAGTGTGACGAAAAACTGATCGCTTGTAGTCAAGGCCCAACGAGAAGCTGCGTTCTCGTTGGACCCGCTACCGTCTCGTCCAAAGACAGTTCGCAGCACTAAGGCCGCACTTGGCGGCATACACGTAAAGGGAGGAAACTTAAATGATTTTCCAACATTCAGTACTGGCCGCCGCCGCTTTGGTTTTGGTTGGCTCCGTTGCAATGGCAGAAAAACCGCTGACCAAAGGGCCCAATGGGGAAGCCCCGACGCCTGTCTCTGAATTCTCGCTTAGTGACGAGGATATCGCCAAGGTCTCGCAAGGGTCTTACACCGCAGCCCTTGTCTGGCACGAGCTATATGACTGGTCCAATGCTGTTGCACAGGGGGCCAAGGATGAATTCGCGCGCCTAGGCATCGAAGTGATAGCAGAAACCGATGCCGGGTTCGATCCAGCGCGCCAGAAATCCGATGTGGAAACCGTGATGGCGCGGAACCCGTCAATCATCCTGTCGCTGCCCATCGATCCGCCGACTGCGTCTGGAGTGTACGGCATCGCCCGTGACGCGGGTGTTAAGCTTGTGTTTATCGACAATGCAGTCAACGGTTTCACCCATGGTGAGGACTATGTGACGGTTGTCTCCGCTGACCTTTTCCAGATCGGTAACAAGGCCGCCATCGCATTGGCCGAGGCCATGGGTGGCAAAGGCGAAGTTGGCTACATGTATCATGATGCCGATTTCCCGGTGACCAACCAACGCGACAATGCGTTCAAATGGACCATCGAAAACGAGTATCCTGATATCACAATCGTAACGGAATCCGGCATGACAGATCCGGCCAATGCCGAAGACATCGCTCGTGGAATGCTGTCACGTAATCCCGACATTGACGGCATCTATACGCCTTGGGCAGAACCGGCACTGGGGGTGATTTCGGTTCTGCGTCAGCAGGGCAATGACCATACCAAAGTGGTGACGATTGACCTGAACGAACCCGCTGCTTTGGACATGAAAAACGGGGGCAACATCGCCGGGATCGTTGCGGACGAAACCTACAATATCGGAGTCTATGCCGCACGTGCCGCTGCCGCTGGTCTTTTGGGGCGTGAGGTCGATCCCTTCCTAGTGGTCGACGCGCTGTCCATCGACGCGGATTCAATCGCCGAAGGCTGGATGAAATCCCTTAACAGCGAAGCGCCCGAGACACTGCGCTGACCCGATCTGCGGAAGCGCGTTCGCGCGCTTTCGTTCCTTAAACGCCCGGATATCGAAAGACTGACATGACCGCCGTAAAACAACGTCTCTCCGGTTTCGACTTCCAGAATATGGTTGTCTATATCGGATTTATTGCGATCTTCATCTTTTTTGCAGTGACACTGTATGACGATGGATTTCTGACCCAACGCAACCTGACCAATATCTTCCTGCAAACTGCGCCAGCGACAATCATGGCCATTGGTCTTGTCTTCGCGTTGTCAGCGGGCGAAATCGACCTGAGCTTTGGTTCTATTGTCGCTGTCTCAGCCCTGACCGCCGCTGTAGTTCTGCGCGATTATCCCCTAATCATGGGCGTCGCGGCCGGACTGGGCGTCGGCATTCTCATTGGCGCATTGAACGGCGTTCTGGTGGCGTATCTCAAGCTGCCCTCATTTCTTGTAACGCTCGCCACGATGGGCCTGTTTGCTGGGATCGCCCGGTCGATGACCGATCTGCGCTCGGTACCTGTCATGAACGAAGCCTTCACCGGGTTCTTTGGCTCGGGCAAACTGTTCTCAGTCCCGTCGCTGTTGATCTGGACAGTTGTTGCCGCTGCCATAGGGCATATCTTCTACCGACATACACGGTTTGGTGCCCATGTGCTGGCCACCGGCGACAATCCACGCGCCGCGCAGGTGACAGGGATCAAGGTGCCGCGTGTCCGCCTCTATGTGATGATGATTTGCGGCGGTACGGCGGGGCTGGCAGGGCTGCTTTATGCAGGACGCCTGCAAGCGGCCAAGTATACCCTCGGCGAAAGCGATCTGATGACGGTGATCGCTGCCGTGATCGTGGGCGGAACGGCTCTGAATGGTGGCAAAGGCTCAGTGATCGGGGCGTTGCTTGGATCGCTGCTGATGGGCATGCTGAACAACGGTCTGATCCTGATGAACCTGAAGGTCTCAGACCAGATGATTGTGCGCGGCTTGATCATTCTGCTCGCCGTGGCCGTGTCGCTACGCGACAGCAGCCGATAAGGAGGAGCAAACAGATGTTTCTGGATGTATTGATCCGCCGAAACCCGGGCTTTGTCGAAGCCGCAATGGCGCTGCACCAACAGGGTGCAATCCCGCCAAATTCCTATGTACTGGATCTGGACGCGGTCGAACGCAACGCGCGACATCTCTCGACCGAGGCCAACAAACTTGGTTTGAAAACCTTTGCCATGACTAAACAGGTCGGCCGGCATTCAGGGTTCTGTCAGGCGGCCATGCGCGGCGGAATTAAAAAGTCCGTCGCTGTTGATCTGGATTGCGCCGTGGCTTGTCACCGAGCTGGAATGAAAACCGGTCACTTGGGCCATCTGGTGCAGGTGCCCGGAGGAAATGCAAATTTTGCGGCCAGCCAGTTGCAGCCTGACTTTTGGACGGTGTTTAGCGACGACAAGATGCGCGAGGCTGCAAACGCAGCCCACAAGGCTGGGCGCGTTCAAAACCTGCTGGCCCGCATTCAAACTGAGGGCGATACCTTCTATCGCGGCCATGAGGGCGGTTTTGCAGCTGAAGACATACGCGCCATCGCGGATAAGTTTGACGCGCAAGACGGCGCGGGCTTTGCCGGGATCACGACTTTCCCTGCGCTTTTGTTCGATCAGGAGACCCGCAAGGTGATCCCGACGCCCAATTTGCAAACTCTGGCCAGAGCACGTGAGGCATTGGACGCCGCTGGGCGCAGCGAGATAGAGGTGAACGCGCCAGGCACCAATTCAAGCGTCGTTTTATCAGCTCTGGCAGAAGCCGGGGCCACCCAATGCGAACCGGGCAACGCGCTGCATGGAACAACCCCGTTACATGCGGTCGAAGACCTGCCCGAGGACCCAGCAGTGTTGTATCTGTCCGAAGTGTCGCACCACCACGGTGGCAATGCGTTCTGTTTTGGGGGCGGATTGTATGTCGATCCGGTTTTTCCAAAATACGATGTGCATGCGTTGATCGCCTCGGAACCGACTTCTTCGCGCAAGGCGCTGGCCAGTGTTGAAATCCCTGACTACTCGGCCATCGACTACTATGGAATGATCGACGCGACCGGCCCCGTGCAACCCAAGACCGGCGATACCGTCGTGTTTGGCTTCCGCGGACAGGCCTTCGTCACCCGCGCTAATATTGTGGGTGTGTCCGGCGTCGCCAGCGGCACCCCCGCTGTTACAACCATCGAAAACATTTTCGGAGAGGTCACAGGTTGGCCGGAAAAGGCATTGTCATGAATAATGAACTCAATGTTCTGTCCCTGAAAAACATCCATAAGGCTTTTGGCGGCATCGTTGCCATTCAGGATTTCTCGCTGGATTTGAAGGCCGGTGAAATCGTGGCACTTGTCGGCGACAACGGTGCGGGAAAATCCACGCTGATCAAAATCATCTCAGGCGTCTACACTCCGACCTCGGGGGAAATCAAACTGGATGGTCAAGAAGCATCGTTTAGCGATGCCAGCGCGGCGCGCAGTAATGGTATTGAAGTTGTCTATCAGGATCTGGCACTTGCCGATCAGCAACCGGTTTTCATGAACATGTTCCTGGGGCGCGAGTTGACGAAACCTCCGTTTGGTTTGCTCGACAAGGCGCGCATGCGACGTGAATCGCAAGAGCTAGTGGACGATCTGGATGTGCGTATTCCGTCGGCCAGTTCAACCATCAGCGACCTTAGCGGTGGTCAGCGGCAGGGCATAGCGATAGCGCGCGCCACGCATTGGGCAAGCAAGCTTGTCTTGCTGGATGAACCCACGGCAGCACTCGGGGTGGCTGAGACGGGCAAGGTCGAAGATCTGATCGCCAGCCTCAAGGAAAAGAACCTGGCCATTCTGATCATCAGCCACAGCTTGGATCAGGTGTTCAAACTGTCGGACCGAATTTGCGTGCTGCGCCGCGGAGAGCAGATCGGCATTCGTGAGACCGCGAAGACCGACAAGAACGAGATCGTCTCGATGATCACCGGGGTTGCCTGACATGAACAACGCAAATGTAAAAACCATTATGGCCCGGGAAATCGGTGAAATCCCCGATGTTCTTTCGCGCCAGATCATTGAGGGTTTGGATTTGTATCTGAAGGCTGGTCAACATGCATCTAATTTGAACTTGCGTGGCTTTGTGACCTGCGCACGCGGGACATCCGACCACGCCGCCACGTTTCTCAAATACCTGATTGAGATGAAGACCGGCTTGCCCGTCGCATCAATCGGACCCTCGATTGCTTCGGTTTACAAAACCCCTCTGAAATTGACGGATTTTGCCTGTGTGACAATCTCGCAATCCGGCGGCAGCCCCGACCTCGTCGCCCTGCAACGCGCCGCGCGTCAGGGTGGCGCCCATACCCTTGCCATCTTGAACGAGACTGACAGCCCGGTCGGACGTGACGCAGACACGGTATTACCTGTGCTGGCCGGGCCGGAAAAAGCGGTGGCGGCAACAAAATCCTTCGTCAGTTCGCTCTTTGCCGTCCTCGGATTTGTCGCGGGCTATACCGCGGATCGCGATCTGGAAAACGCGTTGCGGGATGTACCAAAGCTAGCACGCGCAGCATTGGAATGCGATTGGTCCGCAGTGCAATTCGCGCTTGCCCGTGCAGGGTCTGTTTTTACTGTAGGCAGGGGGCCCGGCTTGGCCGTCGCAGCCGAAGCTGCATTGAAGCTCAAGGAAACCTGCCGCATTCATGCCGAGGTGTTCTCTTCGGCAGAGGTCTTACATGGTCCTGTGGTCTTGGCAGAGCGTAAGTTTGCGGCGCTGGTCTTTGACCCGAGCGACCAATCTGCCTCGTCCGCACGTTCCACGGCCGACAGCATTCGCAAGAAGGGCGCAGATACATTTCTGATCTCCAGTGATGACTCCGCTGATCTTGCAGTACCGGATACAGACAACGCATTCCTCACGCCCCTCATCCAGATCCTGGCTTTCTACAAGCTCGTTGAGCGGCTGGCGCTTGAATTGGGTGAAAATGCCGATGCGCCTGAGGGACTAAACAAGGTCACGACAACAATCTGATCAAGCGATGTTTCGCAACCAACGACCTTGAATAATTCGCATTTTCGATGCGAGGTGCGGAAGTATGGAAACCGACATCAAAGATTCTTTGGCAGCGTTCCATTACGTCGGTCAACATCCTGCCAGAGGTCACGAATCTGCCCCCATTTCTTTGGGGTAGTGAAACCTGGCAATGAAGTAGATCGCGCCTGAGCGCGGTCATTTCTGCGAATGGCGGCTTTGTGGGCTGACCGCAGCATCTCGGTTGGCTGCTAGATGTCCGGTCTGGGCCGGTGTTCATCCAAGTGAAGTGCGCCCGACCTCCGAATGTTGTATTGCCCCCACACGCCTCAGCCCAATTCAGTCATCCATCGTTGCTTGAGCAGGACAATAAATTGCGCATTTGACAACAAGTATTTGCGGCCCACATGCTGAAACGTGA
>NZ_CANMQQ010000025.1 GCF_947500045.1 uncultured Ruegeria sp.
GATGGACGACTTTTACGCCGCCCGCAGCAGGCTCATCCCGCCGCTACCGTGGTCGACTTTCTCACCGCCGTTCTCAACGAACACTGTCCAGACACGGCAAAACCTACACTTCAATAATTCAGGAAGCACGGTTCCAGAACGCCTGTTTGTTGCTGGACAATCCCGATACGAAAATAATCGATGTCGCATTTGCTGCGGGTTATGAACACCCGCAGCATTTCACGCGCGCATTCCGGAAATACACAGGTCTGACACCAAGCCAATATCGGCGAAGACCATCGATAGAGAATTCCGACTGTGCGAACTGAAGGTTCGACATTGTGCGCTCTTTGATTGTACTGGACGATGCGATGTGCAGTTAGCTGCCATTGGGGCACGTGCAGCGAAAATTCACTTTGTTGCGCGTTGCGTGAATTCGACCAACCCGAAATTTTGCGCCCGCGGCGAATGGCTGGAATGCGGAATGCGAGCGCAGCGATCAAAGCCAATACTCAAGGTCCGCTCTGGGCCGGATTATCATGCCGCTTTAGAAAATGCGTGAAATCTGGGCAAAGGCCGGTCAGGGCTCTTACCACCAGTTGAAGCGTTCCGCAGAGAATGGCAGGAGTGAGCCCAACCCGGACGCTCAAGAAATTGCAATGCATACCTACCAAAAGCGTACTCGCTGCAGGTGATTAAGATCACTCGCTGTCGCGCAGCATGAAGAGCGGCCATTCTTGCTCTACACGGCATGAACCAACTTGGTAATAACGCGTTTGCAGGACAATTTGGGCATATACATGATCTATCCAGTACTACGCTTAAGCGTATAAAATGTCGCAGTTTTCACTTCCTAATTTGTCGAAGGATCAAGCGGGCCGCTTCGCGTATCTGACTGAACTGAATGTCGCGAGTGCGATAAAGCCAATACTGAGCGGCCCGGTGACGTATTCCGGAACCGATACGACCGACTGGGTCAGCATAATGACCGCAAGCGCAAGGACAGAGTAGAACGCCCCATGCTCCAGGAAGCGCAACTCGGACAGCGTGTCCCTTTCCACAAGCATGATCGTCATCGATCGGACGTAGAAGGCCCCGATACCCAGACCGACAGCGATCAGAAACATGTTATTGGTCAGCGCGAACGCCCCGATCACCCCGTCAAAGCTGAACGAGGCATCGAGAACCTCAAGGTATAGGAATGCTCCAAGCCCACCTGAGGCAATTGCCGCATTCGTCTGGCTTTTGTCGAGCAGGTCACCCAGAACCTCGACCAGCAGGAAGGCCAGCAGGCCCAAAACCGATGCGAACAGGAACTCGGTCTCTTGTCCTTCGCTCTGCGCCAGCGTGAAGCCGATGATCAGGCAGAGGACGAATACAACCTCGATTGCGCGCAGATCGGCGCAGGCACGAAGCCGTGTTTCAACGAAGCGGATCCAGTCAACATTCTTCTCGGTATCGACAAAGAAGCTGAGCGCTACCATCATCAGATATGTCCCCCCAAAGGCGGCGACCGAGACATGGGCGTCATGCATGATGTGGGAATAGGTTTCCGGCTCGGTTGCAGCCAGTATGGTCGCCGCAACTGGCCCAATGCCGGCGGCGACAGAGACGATCACAATCGGAAACACGATCCGCATCCCAAAGACCGCCACCAGGATGCCCCAGGTCAGAAACCGCCTTTGCCAAAGCGGTGTCATGTATTTGAGTTTGTTGGCATTCACGACCGCGTTGTCGAAAGACAGCGAGATTTCGAGTAGCGTGAGCGTCAACCCAATGAGCAGAAACTTCAAAGCCCCGGCTGTGCTGCCCGTGGTGGCAAAGCCAAACCAGACAATCGTAAAAACACCGAAAGCGGTCGCGGCCATTGGCAGGTGGAAGTAGGAGAGTGTGGGTTTCATGAGGGATCTGTGTCTTTCAAAATCTCGTGCCGCCTGGGCATCCCGGTCTGAGCGCCGATGGCGCAACACGCTTTGGCTGCAGCTTCGCAGGCCATCGCCAAAGCCGGTTTCATTTCCCGGCCCTCGGCAAGCAAGGCCGCAAACGCGCCGCAGAATGTATCCCCGGCACCGGTTGTATCGACAGGGTCAATCTGAGGGCTGGACACATGTGTGACACGACCATCTTTGAGGAAGAGGTCTGCGCCATCCGGCCCACGCGTTACAACGACCTCGCAGCCAATTGCCTTTGCCAATGCGGAAAGATCTCGTTTGTCTGGTGCTGCCAGCAGGTCACATATCGCTTCGGCTTCTCCCTCGTTCACGATCAGAATGTCGCAGGTTTCAAGCGCAGCCCGCAGGGTTCCAAGGTCGCCATCCTGCGGCACCGGTGCAAGGTTGAGCACGCTGGTGCCATTCGGGTTTGCAGATCGATGGACGCCCATGACATGAGCAGTCTCTTTCAGACTGACCTCCCCCTGGCACAACAGCACCGACGTCTTTTGCAACACCTCAACCGAGGCATGAGCTGCCTCCAGAAGGCCATTTGCATCGGGAACGACGGTAATCGCATTTTCACCATCACTTCCTAGTGTGATGAAGGCGGTTCCGGTGGCGCAATCCGGCAGTACCGTGCAGTCCGCGCGAACCTTATTCTCGGCAAAATTCTGCAACGCCGCCTTGCCGAAGGCGTCATCGCCAACCGTCCCGATCATGACCACCGGGATTGTTCCGGCACCCATCCGCGCACCAGCAACGGCCTGATTGGCCCCCTTGCCGCCGTGCGTGTCCATGACCCGGTCGCCCAGCACCGTTTCACCGGGCACCGGAATATTGGGTACACGTATGACCTGGTCGATGTTGATGGAGCCAAAGATCGTTAGCATCCGTTTGCCTGCCTGTGTTTTTGAGGGGAACCTGGGCTGTCACCGAGTCCGGTCATGCGTTGCGCTATCAAAGATCAGAGCTTTGGAGGTGTCGAAACCGAGCTTGACCTGCTGACCGATCCGGACGTCAGATTGCTCATTCGCAACGATCGTGACCTCTTGCGATCCGACGCGCACCAGCATCTCCTGGCCTTCGCCGGTTGGTTCTACCAATGTGACCTCTGCGTTAGGACCTTCAGACGCGATGGAAACATGTTGCGGACGAAACCCACAGATAATCTCAGAGCCTGCGCGGATGTTTGACGTCAAGTCCATTGGGAAGGACACCCCGCATTCCAGTTGCACAGATCCGCCCTCGATCCGCCCTGGAAAGCGGTTGATCTCTGGCGTTCCGATGAAACCGGCAACAAACAGATTATCCGGATCACCATAGAGGTCTCGAGGGGCGCCGACCTGTTCGATCCGCCCGCCATGCATCACGACGATACGATCTGCCATGGTCATGGCTTCGGTCTGGTCATGCGTCACATAGACCATGGTCCGGCCAAGACGCTGGTGCAGTTTGCGGATTTCACCGCGCATCTTGTGTCGAAGCTTTGCATCAAGATTGGACAAGGGTTCGTCAAACAAAAATGCCTGCGGATCACGAACAATCGCTCGACCCATTGCGACTCGCTGCCGTTGCCCACCTGACAAATCGCGCGGAAGCCGGTCCAGCAGCTCGGTCAGCCCTAGAATATCCGCTGCTTCTTCAACACGGCGTGCACGTTCGGCTTTCGACACCTTGGACAATCGAAGGGCAAAGCTCATGTTGTCCGCAACTTTCATATGCGGGTAGAGAGCATAACTCTGGAATACCATCGCGATGTCACGCTGTTTCGCGGGCTTGTTGTTGACGCGTTCGTCACCGATCAAGAGATTGCCTGATGTAATGTCCTCAAGTCCTGCAATAAGCCGTAGCAAGGTGGACTTTCCACACCCGGAAGGACCCACCAGGACCACAAATTCACCTTGTTCAATTTCAAGATTGAGGTCGCGGAAAATCTCGACGGCGCCGTAGGCTTTACCAAGCCCGTCCAAGATGATGTGTTTCATGTTGCTTTTCCCTTCACGACGGGGGTCGTCTGGCAGCCGAGCTCCGAGAGGCTTCGCTGCCAACTGGCGTTTCTGGATAGGTCATCGCGCAGGATCTCTTTCGCGGCCTCAGAAAATGCATCGGCAATCGCAAGGATATCCAGCTTGTTCGTCCCATCAATGTGAGCGAGCGTCGCTTGATCGATCGTTGCCTCACCACCCATGGCCCCGAGGATTGCGCCAGCCATGATGCCAATTGAATCTGTGTCCCGGCCAGAATTGATCGAATCCTCGATTGTGCCTTTGAAATCTCCGTCGTTGAGTATGATGAAGGCCAGCGCGAGCGGCAGTTCCTCAATCGAAAGCAGGCGAGAGGGCTGGTAGCCAGCGGTCGCCTGGCCTGCTTTTTCTGGCCCATGTCGCACATCATCGCCCATAGGCGAAAACGTAAGCATCGCATCGTGAAGCGTAGTCACGATCTCTGAATAGCTGCGGGATGAACCTTTTAGATCAGATGCCAATTTTGTGGCGGCTTCGATTGCGGAAAACGTGCCGTCCTTGGCATGTTTCAAAGCCACTTGGACGATATCCCGGACTGTTGCTTCGGGCCGAAACGCCTCGGCTACACAAGCCGCAAAAACACCAGCCGCTTCAAGCCCGTAGCTTTGCTGATGCCCGGACATAAATCCGATGGCCTCGTTGTAAGCCGCAGCAGGGTTGCAGGCATTTACGATGCCAATGGGTGCTGCATACATCGCGGCGCCGCAATTAACCATGTTGCCGACACCGCCTTGCCTTGGGTCACAGGCCGCAAGCTGGAGACGGTGATAAATCCACTTCTCGGGGTAAAACAGACGCTCGATCAGGACCGTGTTTTTCTCAAGTTCCGGGATCCAGCGTTTTTCCCATGCGATTTTGCGAACGAAGGGACCGGCCATATCCCAGGCATCGATGTGCCGTCGCAGATCAGTGTAAACCTCCATCAGACAGATCGTCATCAACGTGTCATCGGTGATGATCCCGTGGCCACGTGTGCGGCCGTTTCGGGACACCTCGTCTTCATCCAACCGATGCCAACGCCGATCAACCGACGTAACCCGTCCATACTTCTCAGCAATTTCGCCAGCCGATAGTTTTTCGACAGGACCACCCATAGCATCGCCGTATGCCACCCCGTAAAGAGCGGCGCGGACGCGACCCCGAAAGGTCGCGCCGTTTTCTTCTCTCTTGATCATTGCAGAACCTGGCTTGCGTGATCGATCAGGCTGTCACCGCCAGCCGCCTTCCAAGCCTCTACATATTCGCCCCACTGATCGAAGGAGGCCGTGCCTGATACAAATTTGAATGCCCACTCGTTATAGATATTTGTTGTCGCATCGACGGCTGCGGCGAGTTCGGATGGGAAGGCAAACGCATTGTCAGGCAGAAAGTGATCCTGCGTGTTCTGCAAATACTGGCGGGCAGGGGCCGGGAACAACTCCACCGGGGGGGTCCAGGACGCAGAGATCATGAAGGGGCTTTCCCACGATCCAAGGTCGGGCAAAACTTCAACCTGGTCGCCGTTGATCACGTGGTGAATGCCTTCAAGTCCGAATTGTTCCATGAACTGTCCCTCGGGGCTTGCCATGAAATCCAGAAGTGTCGCGACCGCCTCCTTGTTTTCGGACAATGCTGACATGGCCCACCCACGGCCTTCTTTCGAGACGTCGACAGCCAGCAACCCCTGGCCGCCGGGACCAGCTGGTGGGTCCAGCAACGTCAAGGTCGTGTTAGGATGCACCGTGTTCATCTTCGTCTGATAAACCACAACGTTTGAAGGTCGGGACGCCGAAACAACACCGACACGACCAGTATAGAACCGATCCTCCTTCGCTTCCCAGTTGATCGTGATGTACTCGGGGTCGAGCAACCCTTCTGCATACAGCTGACTATAGTAAGCCAGTTTGTCCCGCTCCTGAGCGCTGATCTGCGAATGGATCCAACTACCGGACCCATCTTCAAGCCATGTAGCGGTGATCCCGAACGCCGGATTTAGGTAGCCGTTAAGCTCCTTCAGGCTGCCGCCGGCAGTGGTGCCGAAGGTGTTGTTTTCTCCATCGCCATCGAGGTCGTTATCGCGGATTGCCGTGAGCAGGGCTGTATATTCATCAACGGTCGCTGGCGCTGACAATCCGGTCGCCTCCAACCAATCGGTCCGAATGACCGGTTGTTGGGCGCGCAGCGGAAAGACGTGCATCAGGTATGGATAATTGTCCAGGCGTGCTTCGTTGTGGGGATAAAGCGCACCCTTCAGGTGTTCTGTTTCGGCGATCCACGGACGCCAGTCTTCGAGCACGTTCTGGTCTGCGATTTTGCGGTCACCGCCCTGAAAATAGATCAGGTCCGGCAGATCACCCGACAAAAGCATGATCCCCAGCGCATCGGCATAGCCGGATGCAGGCAGGTCCACGATCTCGATGTCAATTTCATGACCCTGCTCGGCGAGTGCCGCTTCAATGCGTTCGACATGGGCAACCGAGTTGGGATTCGTTGAAATGAAGTCTTTCAGCACCATGCGAATGGTGACCGGTTCGGCAATTGCCGCTCCGCTCAGAAAGGTGCCCGCCAGCAGTGCGGCAGACAGAGTCTTGCTTGCCTTGTAGAACATCGTTTGTATCTCCCATGTTGATTTGATGTTTAAGTGTCGAGCGCTCATCCTTTCACCGCCCCGGACATGGTCCCTTTGGTGAAATACTTGAGAATGAGCGGATAAATCAGGACGAGCGGCGCGATGGTGAGCGTGATCATGCCCGCTTTGAGCGCTCGGATACTGATCTGGTTTACGTCGGTATTGGCAGACACGTTTGCCAGGCCGACCATGCCAACCTTGTCTCCTTCGACAACGAATTGGCGAAGGACAACCTGCAAAGGCCATTTGTCCGGATCATTAAGATAAATCATCGCCCTGAAGAATTCGTTCCAGTTCAGGACAAGATAGAAAAGTGTGATCATCGCGATCGAAGATTTGGCGACGGGCACGATCACATACCAAAGTGTCTGAAAGGGATTGGCGCCATCAAGTTCGGCCGCCTCCAGAAGCTCGCTTGGGACTTCTTCGAAAAGCCGGATGAGGATGATCAGATACCAGGCGAACACGGCGCGAAACAGGATGACCGACCAATAACTGTTCAGAAGCCCGATGTTCTTCATCACAAAGAATTCCGGGATGATGCCGGGGTCAAAAACGACCGTAACCAGGACCAGTAGAAGGATGATACGGCGTCCTGGAAGGCGCTGTTGCGCCAATGCCCAGGCCATTAGCGTCGTGCCCAGCACTGCGATGACGGTGCCCGCTGCGGTAATGATGGCCGCGTTCAAAAAGCCACGCTGCACGTTCGGATTCTGTATGAGCAGGCTCCAGACATCGAAGGAGACGCCTCTTGGCAGCACCTCTAACCCGCTCATGCCGGGGACTTCAGCGGGGTCAGAGAAGGAGACAGCGACCAGGTGCAGGATAGGCTGGGCCGTCACCACAACCATCAAGAAGAGGGCAGACAGGATCAGTATATATTCGATGCGCTCAAAAGGCGTGCTGCGGCTGTTGGTGAACATTACCAGACTCCCTTTCCGGTCAAACGCTTGGAAATCGTGTGCGCGCTGATGATCAGGATCATGCCAATCACGCCTTTGAACAGGCCGGCAGCCGTTGCCAGGGCAAACTCCCCGGTTTGCAGGCCAATGCGATAGACGTAGGTATCAACGATATCGATGTGACTGCGGACAACGTCGTTGGACAGGTTGATGACCTGATCGAAGCCCTGGCTGAGAAACAAACCGACGTTGAGGATAAAGAGCGTGGCAATCGTGGGTGCTATACCGGGGATGGTGACAAACCAGATTTTCTGCCACCGCCCGGCACCGTCCATTTCTGCGGCTTCGTAGAGCTCCTGGCTGATCCCGACGATAGCCGCGAAATAGATGAGTGAATCCCATCCGGCACTGCGCCACATTTCGCTGAACACCAAAACCCAGCGGATCGACCCAGTATCGGTCATGAAAGGAATAGGATCAAAGCCCATCAATCCAATCACTTCATTCACCGCACCATCGCTTGGGGAAAGTGTCGCGACCGTGATCCCGGCAATCACCACCCAGGACAGATAATGTGGGAGGTAGATGACGGATTGTACAAACTTACGGTAATTTGCGGACCGCACCTCGTTGAGCAGGAGCGCAACCAGAATCGGCACAGGAAAGATGAAAACGAGCTTCATCGCGCTGATGACAATTGTGTTCATCAGCACCTGAAGGAAAACCGGTGAGGATGCCAGGGCAACAAAATGCTTGGTGCCGACCCAGATATTGGGGGGAATGATCCGCACATCCTGGAATGCCAGCCTCGCCTCCCAGATCGGCAGATAGTGATAGACCAAATAAAACAGAAGCCCGGGCGCAAGCATAACGTAAAACGGCCACCAGCGCCGGAACGATTGCTGAAGGTTTTCAAACTTCTGATTCATCTAGGGAACGTTCCCAATTTTTGCCGAACTACAACTTTCACGTCAAATTCCTTTCGATGTGGGTTCAGCCGGTCTGGGCCAGTGCGATTTCCGGGTTCAGGTTCAATACGCTGCCACGCTCAACGAGTTCACACGCGAGACGCAACTTGGCCACGGCCGCATCCCCATCAATGAGACGCTGCAACGACAGGATGGATTGCCTGCCGATCTCTTTGGCGGGCTTGCCAACCGTCGTCAGCGGCGGGTCGCAGAATTCGCCTGCAGGGATGCCGTCAAACCCCATGACAGATACGTCTCGAGGGCAGTTCAAACCCTGCGAGCGCGCTTCGAGGATAGCTCCAAGCGCCATCAGATCATTTGCCGCAAAAATCGTGAGGTGTCCGCCCGCGTGTGTCTTTAGGAGTCTCGCCATTGCTGCCCGTCCACCGTCGACAGTATATGCCCCGTCCTCGGTAGGGATACGCGTCGGGTCGACATCTCGGTTGATGTAGTACTCGTTCACCGCCGTGATGAATTTGGCTCGGGCCAAACGACGCTCGGAACCCAAAATGAGCTTCGGAAGCTCGTGACCATGGGCTGTTAGGTAATCCAGCGCGACGCCGACACCTTGCGTAATGTCTGATCCAACGCTTGATTTCTCAGGGAAAAGATCGGCCGTTGTCCCTAGGAGAAGCGAAGGCGCGCCCAGCAACTCAAGGTCGCGCCCATCCGAGGAATCCGAGATCCTGTTGAGCACGAATCCATCCACCCGCGTATTTACCAATGCTTGAAGATGCTTTCTCTCGCGTTCTGATTTCCAATCTGACGAGAAAATCAGCAACGATGAATTAGTTGAGGCCGCAGCATCCTGTGCGCCGCGCGCGACCTCTGCCCAAAATGGGTTCGAAATGTCGGGAACAACGATACCAATGAGCCCGCTACGGCCCGAACGCATACTGACTGCCAGGTTGTTTTTCTGGTATCCGATTTCTTTCGCAGCGGATTCAACCAGTTCAACGACCCTCGCTGACACATGCTGACCGCCGGACATTACCCGCGCCACAGTGCTCTTGGAAACGCCTGCCTGTTTCGCAACATCGATGATTGTGGGTCTTCTGGTCAAATTCACTATCCATTGGTGATTCTGGGAACGTTACCAATTTTGTCACTAGGCGTCAACGTTTAGATGACGGTGCCCAAATAAATGCGGGAATGACGATAGGCTCAGGCCACCGTCGACGACGTAACAAGATTGCAGCCATCAGCGGGTTCATAATCCGCAAGGTTTAGCCACACTTAAAAGATCCTTTCGACAGGATGCGCTGCACTGCCAACGGAGCGGTGCCGCGCAAGCGTGGGCCCTCCCGCATTAAAGCTAACCGCAGCCCCACAAGTCCGCTTTGTCAGGTCCTCGATAGCCAGTCCTGGGTGCAGCGAAAGATCTATTCGAATTTCACGCCTCAGATTTACTTTGAATCACCGGTCTAGCGATATTTGCTGCAACGCAGAGACCAGCGTGCCGCGCGCACGAGCGAATGCTGCGTCAGCAATCACCCGAAAGAGCGACGGCGGTAAAGTCCGCACATTACCAGTTCATGCGACGCGCGGCGAACGTCGACCCATCCCAGACCGATCCTTGGTGCAAATCGCGGC
>NZ_CANMQQ010000026.1:0-2500 GCF_947500045.1 uncultured Ruegeria sp.
TTCGGTTTGGGAGTAGGGTTTGAGCGTTTGGCTTTCAGGTTATGAGCCTGACGAGGTTTGATCGTTGAGCAAACATTTGCTTCCACAGTGGTTCCATTTGTGTTGGCGCAAATAAGAACACCGCCCTTAGGCGGTGCGTAACATCTAATATTGCTTAGTATTTTTGGTTGCGGGAGTAGGATTTGAACCTACGACCTTCAGGTTATGAGCCTGACGAGCTACCGGGCTGCTCCATCCCGCGACACTTTTGGCCTGTCGCTTACGCTACTTGAGGCCCTGCGTTGGTCTAGCGCCAATTTGGCTATTTGAGACCTGGGTCGCACACGTTTGTTATCGTTTAGAGAGAAGTTTGAGGGCTTTTTCTAGGTTTGGCGGTGACCTACTCTCCCGGGGCTTAAGCCCAAGTACCATTGGCGCGGCAGTGCTTAACTTCCGGGTTCGGGATGGGACCGGGTGTTTCACTTGCGCTATGACCACCAAACCGAGGAAAAGCCCACGTCGCGATTTGCGAAGCAAACGCGACGGGTGGCAGGCAGCGTATTTGCGTGCAAATGCGCGTTGCCACTCGGTTGTATATTCAATCAACACCGCAGCGAGATGCTGCGAAGTTATCCATGTTTAATGAGGTGTATGTTTTTGATTTGTCTTTCCATTACTGGATCAAATCAAGCCTATCGGGCGATTAGTACCGGTCAACTGAACGCATTACTGCGCTTACATCTCCGGCCTATTGACGTGGTGGTCTTCCACGGCCCTCAGGGAGACCTTGTTTTGAGGGGGGCTTCCCGCTTAGATGCCTTCAGCGGTTATCCTGTCCGATCATAGCTACCCAGCACTGCCGTTGGCACGACAACTGGTCCACCAGTGGATCGTTCACCCCGGTCCTCTCGTACTAGGGGCAACTCCTCTCAAGTCTCCTACACCCACGGCAGATAGGGACCGAACTGTCTCACGACGTTCTAAACCCAGCTCACGTACCTCTTTAAACGGCGAACAGCCGTACCCTTGGGACCTGCTCCAGCCCCAGGATGAGATGAGCCGACATCGAGGTGCCAAACACTGCCGTCGATATGGACTCTTGGGCAGTATCAGCCTGTTATCCCCGGCGTACCTTTTATCCGTTGAGCGATGGCCCTTCCACTCGGGACCACCGGATCACTATGGCCGTCTTTCGACTCTGCTCGACTTGTCAGTCTCGCAGTCAGGCTGGCTTCTGCCATTGCACTCAACGAGCGATTTCCGACCGCTCTGAGCCAACCTTCGCGCGCCTCCGTTACGCTTTAGGAGGCGACCGCCCCAGTCAAACTACCCGCCACGCAGGGTCCCGGATCCGGATAACGGACCGCGGTTAGACATCAAGAGTGCGAAGGGTGGTATCTCAAGGGAGGCTCCACAAAGACTTGCGTCTCTGCTTCAAAGCCCACCACCTATCCTGCACATCACAATCCTGATGCCAGTGCGAAGCTGTAGTAAAGGTGCACGGGGTCTTTCCGTCTAACCGCGGGAAGCCTGCATCTTGACAGGCAATTCAATTTCGCTGAGTCGATGTTGGAGACAGCGGGGAAGTCGTTACGCCATTCGTGCAGGTCGGAACTTACCCGACAAGGAATTTCGCTACCTTAGGACCGTTATAGTTACGGCCGCCGTTTACCTGGGCTTCAATTCAAGGCTCTCACCTCTCCTTTTAACCTTCAGGCACCGGGCAGGCGTCAGACCCTATACGTCGTCTTGCGACTTCGCAGAGCCCTGTGTTTTTAATAAACAGTCGCCACCCCCTGGTTTGTGCCCCCAGCCCCTAGTTGCCTAGGAACCGGGCCTCCTTCTCGCGAACTTACGGAGGTATTTTGCCGAGTTCCTTCAACATCGTTCTCTCAAGCGCCTTGGTATTCTCTACCAGTCCACCTGTGTCGGTTTAGGGTACGGTCTTATAGGAGGGCTATTTCCAGGAACCTCTCAGCAGCCCATTCAATCCAATAAGGATGAACTACCTCTGAGATCCGTCACCACTCCACGGCCTAGGAATATTAACCTAGTTCCCATCGCCTACGCCTTTCGGCCTCGGCTTAGGGGCCGGCTTACCCTGCTCAGATTAGCTTTAAGCAGGAACCCTTGGACTTTCGGCGAGAGTGTCTCTCACACTCTTTGTCGCTACTCATGTCATCATTCTCACTAGTGATCTCTCCACGGGATCGCTCACGCGCCCGCTTCATCGAAAAGACTTGATCCTGCGCTACCGCCTATTCGGCTACTTGAGCGCGTTTACACACACCAAAATGACCGGCGGCAATACAGGATAAGTCTTATGTCACACTACGCTCTGCTACCGATGCTTACGCATCCCTAGACTTCGGCTCATGGCTTGAGCCCCGTTACATCTTCGCCGCAGGACAACTTATTTAGACCAGTGAGCTGTTACGCTATCTTTAAAGGATGGCTGCTTCTAAGCCAACCTCCTGGTTGTTTTGGTCGTCCCACTTGCTTTCCCACTTAGCCATGAATT
>NZ_CANMQQ010000027.1 GCF_947500045.1 uncultured Ruegeria sp.
CGGGACCAGCCGGACATGCCATAGGCATCCGCGGCCTCGATATCGCCCTTGGGGATCGAGCGCAGGGCGCCATAGAAGATCTCGCCCGAATAGGCGGCGGTATTCAAAAACAGCACGATCAGCGCCCCCAGCCAGGCCGAGGTGAAGGCGTCGAACATCGGGTAGGGTTTCTTCAGCGACAGGAAGAAGAAATAGGCAAAGAAGAACTGAATAAACAGCGGCGAGCCCCGGAACAGGAAGATGAACCACTCGGACGGTTTGCGCAGCCACTTGTTCGAAGATGCCTTGCCCATCGCCAGAGCGGTGGCCAGGAAGAACCCCGTGACCATTGCCATGATGCCGAAATAGATATTCCAGATCATGCCCGAGCCGATCAGGGTAAAATGCTCGCACAAGGTAAAGTCGGTCTTGGGCAGCAGGCGTTCGCCGAAGCCCAGCGACCGCAGGCCATAATCCTGAATGGTTTGGAGGCAGCTCATGCGGTGGTCTCCTTGCGCAAAAGCTCTCCGCCGGAGGTGGCCTGACCGTGGGACAGGCGGCGCATCAGTTTCTCAAGCCCAAGCTCTGAGACACGGGTCATGCCCAGATAAAAGAGCAGCAGGACGAGGAAATACCACATGCGCCAGTCGCCATGCGGATAGTCGGTAAAGCGGGACGTCTTGGTGCCGCCCAGCTCGCGCGCCCAATAGACGATATCTTCGATCCCCAGCAAAAACAGCAGCGGCGTGGCCTTGATCAGCACCATCCACAGGTTGGACAGGCCGGGCAGGGCATAGACCCACATTTGCGGTACGAGGATTTTCCAGAACGTCTGGCGGCGGTTCATGCCATAGGCTTCGGCCGTTTCCAGCTGCGCATGCGGCACCGCGCGCATCCCGCCGAACAGGACGTTGGCGGCAAAGGCACCGAAGACGATGGAAAAGGTGATGACGGCGAGGAAAAAGCCATAGGTTTCATGTGCCCATTCCGGGGCTGAGCCCAGGGGCAGTTTTGCCTGCTGGCAGACGATGAAATCGCTGCCCTGACGGATCGGGTCGGTCCAGCCGGGGCACAGCACCTTGTGCCTGATCCATTCGAACCCCTGATCCAGCGCGATCACGAAGAACAGGAAAAACGCGATATCGGGCACGCCGCGCACGATGGCGATATAGCCCTTGCCCAGCCAGCTGACCGGCGGGATATGCGATCGCGCCGCCATCGCGCCGCCAAAACCAAAGCTCAGGGCCACCGGGGCGGTGATCGCCAGCAGGACCAGCACCTTGAGGAACGACAGGTAGAACGACCAGTGGACGCCATTGGTCAGATAACACGAGAACCAGCGGACCGTGCCCAGCGTATCGGGATCAGAGCAGTAAGAGAACATTTCAAAGCCTGCGAGGCTGCGGTGCCATGCACATGAACAAAGCCGGGCCCGCCATCACAATGGCGGGCCCGGGGATCAGTGTCGGATCAGTATCTGGGGGCGTCTTCGCCGAACCACTTGACGATCATCTCGTTCAGCGAGCCATCGTCCTTCATCGACGTGATCGCGTCGTTGAACTTGCCCTGCAGCTCGCCATCCGACTCGCGCAGGCCCAGTCCGACGCCGTCACCCAGCGGGATGTCTTCGCCCACGATGACAAGCTCACCCCCCGATTCCTCGACGATCGGGAGCAGGTAGTCTTTGTCTGCAAAGACGGCGTCCGCCTCACCGTTGCGCACCGCGGCGATGGTTTCCTCGGGGGTTGCAAATTCCACCAGCGTTGCGCCGCTATTGGCGACGTAAGAAGCCTGCGTGGTCGAGGTCTGGGTCGCGATCACACCGCCGGCAGTGTCGACATCCGCCGAGGTCGCAACAAAGACCGATGCGGTCGGAGGCAGGTAGTTTTGCGTGAAATCAATCACTTCGTCACGTTCATCGGTGATGGACATGCCCGCCATGATGGTATCGTAATTGCCCGAAGTCAGGTTCGGAATGATCGAATCCCAATCATTCTTGACCCATTCGCAGTCCAGACTTGCGCGCTTGCACAGCTCATCGCCCAGCTCGCGCTCGAACCCGTCAACCTCACCGGCATCGTTGATGAAGTTGTACGGAGGATAGGCGCCCTCGGTGCCCATGCGCACGGTGTCGGCCATGGCGATACCGGCGGTCAGCGCCAGTGCTGCGGTGGTCAGAATCAGGTTTTTCATTTGTAACTCCCCTTTATTGGTTCTGTCCGTGATTATGCCGCCTGAGTGGCGGAGAGAAAGCCCTGAAGCCGTTCGGATTCAGGGGTAGTAAAGATGTCTTCGGGCGTACCCTCTTCTTCGATCAGGCCCTGATGCAGGAATACGACATGGCTGGAAATATCCGCCGCCATCTTCATGTCATGGGTCACGATGATCATAGTGCGCCCCTCGGCGGCCAGATCCTTGATCACCTTGATCACTTCCTGTTCCAGTTCCGGATCCAGCGCCGAGGTGGGTTCATCAAACAGCAGCGCCTGCGGTTCCATGCAAAGCCCGCGTGCGATTGCCGCGCGCTGTTGTTGACCACCCGAAAGCTGCGCCGGGTAGACGTCGCATTTGTCGCCGATGCCCACCTTTTCCAGATATCTGCGCGCGCTGTCCTCGACCTCGGCCCGGTCGCGGCCCAGAACGGTGACCGGAGCCTCCATCACATTCTGCAGGATGGTCAAATGCGCCCAGAGATTGAATTGCTGAAACACCATCGACAGGTTGGTTCGGATGCGCAGAACTTGTTTGGGATCAGACGGACGACGCCCGTGCCCCTCACCAGACCAGCGCACCGGCTCTCCCTTGAACAAAATCTCGCCCTGCTGGCTGTCTTCCAGCAGATTGCAGCACCGCAGCAATGTCGACTTGCCAGACCCAGAAGACCCGATCAGCGAAACAACATCCCCCCGATGCGCGGTAATATCCACACCCTTGAGAACCTCAAGGCGGCCAAAACTTTTGTGAAGGTTATTGATCTCAATGACGG
>NZ_CANMQQ010000028.1 GCF_947500045.1 uncultured Ruegeria sp.
GAGAATGTGGGCGAGAAGCTGGAAGCTTTGTGCCCGCAGGCCTATGCGACCTTGAAAGAGGGCAAGGCGCGGTACGGGTTCTTTACGAATGCGGATGGCGGGATCATGGATGACCTGATCGTGTCGAACGCGGGTGATCATTACTTTGTGGTGGTGAACGCGGCGCTGCGGCATCAGGACATTCCGCATATGAAAGCCAATCTGGACGGCGTCGAAGTGATCGAGATCTTTGACCGCGCGCTGGTTGCGGTTCAGGGTCCGGCGGCAGAAAACGTTGTGGGCGAACTGTGCCTGGCGGCGCGCGATCTGAAGTTCATGGAAACCACCGTGGCCCCGATCAATGGTGTCGAATGCCGCATCTCACGGCTGGGCTATACCGGCGAGGACGGGTACGAGATCTCGATCCCCGAGGACAAGGCGATCGAAGTGACCCGTGCGTTTTTGGCGCATGATGATTGCGATGTGGCCGGTCTGGGCGCGCGCGATAGCCTGCGGCTTGAGGCGGGTCTGTGCCTTTACGGCAATGACATTGACCAGGGCACCACGCCGATCGAGGCGTCGCTGGCCTGGGCGATCCAGAAGCGCCGCAAGGAAGAAGGCGGGTTCCCGGGCGCAGAGCGTGTTCAGAAAGAACTGGCCGAGGGGCCTGCGCGCAAGCTGGTGGGCATCAAGCCCGAGGGCCGGGCCCCGGCGCGTCAGGGTGTGGAAATCCAGTGCACCGAGGGCAATACGATCGGTCAGATCACCTCGGGCGTGTTTGGTCCCACGGTCGGCGGACCGGTGGCGATGGGCTATGTCTCTGCGGGGCACACAGAGCCGGGCGAGACGGTGAACCTGATCATCCGGGGCAAGCCGCAGCCGGCGCAGATCGTGGCGCTGCCCTTCGTCACACAGAATTACAAGCGTTGAAGTCAGGAGAGAGACACGATGGCAACCTATTATTCCGAAGAGCATGAATGGCTGGCTGTTGAGGGCGACATCGCCACGCTGGGCATCACCAAACACGCCGCCGAGCAACTGGGCGACGTGGTCTTCGTGGAACAGCAGGAAGCAGGCGACGAGTTCGAAAAGGGCGGCGAGATTGGCGTGATTGAATCCGTCAAGGCCGCGTCCGAGCTTTATGCGCCGGTTGATGGTGAGATCACGGAAGTGAACGAGGTGCTGGCCGACAATCCGGGTTCGCTGAATGACGACCCCGAAGGCGCGGCCTGGATCTACAAGATCAAGATCGCGGATGCATCGCAGCTTGAGGATCTGATGGATGAGGCTGGTTATAAGGCCTTCATCGGTTGATACTTTGCGGAGCCCCGGCATTGGGGCTCCATCTCTTTAACTCATGCCGCCGAATTTGGGCTTCGCCCGTTCGGGCCTGAAGCTGTCCCCCGGACAGTTTCCGGGACGGCCCTCACCCCGCGCCGGAGGCATTTGCCGCAGCGGCCGGACGAGACATTCCCTGAGGAGCGCACCACATGGCCTTCAAACTGACCGATTACGAAGCCTATGACTTCGCCAACCGTCGCCATATCGGGCCCAGCCCGGCCGAGATGCGCGACATGCTCAAGGTGATCGGCTTCAAGACACTGGATGAGCTGATCGACGCCACCGTCCCGCCCGCGATCCGGCAGAAAGAGCCGCTGGACTGGGGTCCGGCGATGACCGAGCGCGATGCGCTGTTCTACATGAAAGAGGTGGCGAGCAAGAACAAGGTTCTGACCTCGCTGATCGGTCAGGGATATTATGGCACCACCACCCCGGCGCCGATCCTGCGCAACATCCTGGAAAACCCGGCCTGGTACACCGCCTATACGCCCTATCAGCCCGAGATCAGCCAGGGCCGGCTCGAGGCGCTGTTGAACTTCCAGACCATGGTCAGCGATCTGACCGGGCTGGACGTGGCCAACGCGTCCTTGCTGGACGAAGCCACCGCAGCCGCCGAGGCGATGGCGATGGCCAAGCGGGGCGGCCGTTCCAAGGCCAATAACGCGGCCTTCTTCGTGGATAAGAACTGCCACCCGCAGACCATCGCGGTCATTAAAACGCGCGCCGAGCCTCTGGGCATCGATGTGCAGGTGGCTGATCCCGACACGCTGGATGCAGGTTCCGTCTTTGGTGCGATCTTCCAGTATCCCGGCACCCATGGTCATGTGCGCGACTTCTCGGCTGAGATCGCGGCGCTGCATGAACATAAAGCCATCGCCATTGTCGCCGCCGACATCCTGTCGCTGGCGCTGCTGAAGTCACCGGGTGAGATGGGCGCGGATATCGCCATCGGCTCGACCCAGCGCTTTGGCGTGCCGATGGGCTATGGCGGCCCGCACGCGGCCTATATGGCGACCACCGACAAGCTGAAGCGGTCGATGCCGGGCCGGATCATCGGTGTGTCGATCGACAGCCGGGGCAACAAGGCCTATCGCCTGGCGCTGCAGACCCGCGAGCAGCATATCCGCCGTGAAAAAGCCAACTCGAACGTCTGCACCGCGCAGGCACTGCTGGCGGTGATTGCCTCGATGTATGCCGTGTACCATGGCCCCGATGGCATCAAGGCCATCGC
>NZ_CANMQQ010000029.1 GCF_947500045.1 uncultured Ruegeria sp.
TTGAGAACGGCGGTGAGAAAGTCGACCACGGTAGCGGCGGGATGAGCCTGCTGCGGGCGGCGTAAAAGTCGTCCATCTTTGCCCTTCTTTCAGTAACGGAGGGGGGGCGGGAGGATCTTTTCCGTGGATTTGTATCGTAAAGTTCGTCTGGCCTGTGCCGAGGGTATGAGTCAGCGAGAAGCGGCCCGGCATTTCGGGATATCTCGTGACAGCGTTCGCAAGATTTTGGCGTTTTCGGTCCCGCCCGGCTACCGGCGGTCAGCACCGATCCGGCGGCCCAAGCTGGATGGGTTCACCAGGATCATCGATCAATGGCTGTCGGAAGATCGCCAGCGACCGCGCAAACAGCGGCATACGGCCAAGCGGATCTTCGAACGCCTGCGCGATGAGCATGGCTTCGAGGGTGGTTACACCATTATCAAGGACTATGTTCGGGAGCATGGTCGACGGCATCGGGAGATGTTCGTGCCGCTTAATCATGCACCCGGCCATGCTCAGGCCGACTTCGGCGAAGCAGTGGTGGTGATCGGTGGCATTGAGCAGAAGGCTCACTTCTTTGCCTTGGATCTGCCGCACAGCGACGCCTGCTACGTCCGGGCCTATCCGGCGGCGACCGCGGAAGCCTGGATGGATGGCCACGTCCATGCCTTTGGGTTCTTCGGGGCGGTTCCGCAGTCGATCCTGTACGACAACGACCGGTGCCTTGTGGCGAAGATCGAGCCCGACGGAACTCGCAGACGCGCGCGGCTGTTCAGCGAGATGCTGTCTCATTACGTGATCCGGGACCGCTACGGGCGTCCTGGCAAGGGCAACGACAAGGGGTCCGTCGAAGGGCTGGTTGGCTATTCCCGGCGCAACTTCATGGTGCCGGTCCCGAGTTTTCCGACTTGGGATGCCTTCAACAACTGGCTCGAAGAGCAGTGCCGGAAGCGCCAAAACGACAAGCTGCGCGGGCACAATGAGACGATTGGAGAGCGGCTTCAACGCGATCTGGAAATCATGGCGCCGCTTCCCGCCCGGTCCTTCGAAGCCTGCGACCAGGCAACGGGCCGGGTCAGTTCGCTCGCGTTGGTACGTTACAAGACCAATGATTATTCCGTACCGGTTGCCTTTGGACACCGCGATGTCTGGATCCGCGCCTATGTCGACCGACTGGTGATCGGATGTGGCGGCGAGGTCATCGCGCGGCATGTTCGCAGCTACAACCGCGAGGACATGGTCTTCGATCCGGTTCATTACCTGCCGCTGATTGAGAAGAAGATAAACGCATTCGAACAGGCGGCTCCGCTGGCCGGATGGGAGCTTCCCAAGGCGTTTGATACTCTCCAGAAGCTAATGGAGGCACGCATGCTGAAAGCCGGACGGCGCGAATACGTGCAGGTCCTACGGCTGCTCGAAAGCTTCGAGATGGAAGAGGTTCATGCTGCCGTGAAGACGGCTCTTCAGATGGGTGCGATCAGTTTTGATGCCGTGAAGCATCTGGTGCTGTGTCGCGTGGAGCGGCGGCCGCCGAGGCTCAATCTGGATGTCTACCCGTTCCTGCCACGGGCCAAGGTGGCGACGACATCTCCGGCCAGCTACATGTGCCTGACAACAGGTGCCTCGACATGACGGAGACGCCACAAATCCTGCTGAACCACCAACTCAAAAAGCTGAAGCTGCCGACCATCCTGCGGGAATACGACAAGCAGGCCCGGCTCTGTGCCGCCGAGGGCCGCGACCATGTCCAGTTCCTGGCCCGTCTGATCGAGCTCGAACTCATAGACCGGGAACAGCGGATGATCGAACGCCGGATCAAGGCCGCGAAATTCCCGGCGACCAAGAGCCTCGATAGCTTCGATTTTGCCGCGATCCCAAGCCTCAACAAGATGCAGGTACTCGAACTCGCCCGTTGCGAATGGATCGACCGTTGCGAGAACGTCATTGCCCTCGGCCCCAGCGGCACCGGTAAGACCCACGTGGCGCTCGGCCTCGGTCTGGCCGCCTGCCAGAAAGGCCTGGCGGTTCGCTTCACAACCGCTGCCGCAATCGTGCACGAGTTGATGGAAGCCCGCGACGAGCGCCAGCTCCTACGCCTTCAGAAACAGCTGGTGAAGCAGAAGCTCCTGATCATCGACGAGTTGGGCTTCGTGCCCCTCAGCAAAACTGGCGCTGAGTTGCTGTTCGAGTTGATCTCCCAACGATACGAGCGCGGCTCGATCCTGATTACCTCGAACCTGCCCTTCGATGAATGGACGGAAACATTCGGATCGGAACGCCTCACCGGTGCCTTGCTCGACCGGCTGACCCACCACGTCAGCATCCTGGAGATGAACGGAGAAAGCTATCGCCTGGCACAGAGCAGGGCCCGGCAGAACTCCTAAAACACAGAAAAGATTGGTCCTGGCGGACCAAGACGCCTTGGCAACCGCCAGCTATTTGGGAGCGCGTTTGCCAAGGCGCCGGTCACCCAAGCAGTGGACGACTTTTGCTCCGCCCAGTGGTCGACTTTCTCACCGCCGTTGACA
>NZ_CANMQQ010000030.1 GCF_947500045.1 uncultured Ruegeria sp.
TGCCGGGATTGCTGCGATGACTGCGACGCAGGCATCTGCGCTTGATGAGATTACGGTTGCGTATTTTCTGGAATGGCCGATGCCGTTTCAGTATGCGAAGGCCAATGGGACCTATGAAGATGAGATGGGTGTCAAGATCAACTGGGTGTCGTTTGACACCGGGACAGCGATGTCTGCGGCGATGGCGTCTGGGGACGTTCAGATTGCGGTCAGCCAGGGTGTTCCGCCATTTGTGGTTGCCACCTCGGCGGGTCAGGACCTGCAAGCTGTTGATGTAGCGGTCAGCTATTCGGAGAACGACAATTGCGTGGTTGCCGAAGCGCTTGAGATCGACAAGACCAACGCGGCCGAGCTGAACGGCAAGAAGGTTGGTGTTCCGATCGGAACGGCGGCGCATTACGGGTTCCTGTCGCAGATGAACCATTTTGGTGTTGATGTCGGCTCGATGGAGATTGTCGACATGGCGCCTGCGGATGGTGCGGCGGCCTTTGCCCAGGGCAATCTGGACATGGTGTGCGGTTGGGGGGGCGCGCTGCGCCGCATGACCGAGCACGGGAATTTCCTGTTGACCGGGGCCGAGAAGGAAGAGCTGGGCATCCTGGTTTTCGACGTGACCAGTGCCCCGTCGAGCTTTATCGAGGAAGAGCCCGAACTGCTGTCGAAGTTTCTGCAAATCACTGCGAATGCCAATGCCAAATGGAACGCCGGAGCGGATAAGGACGAGATGCTGCAGGTGATTGCCAAGGATGCGGGTATGGACCCTGCGGATGCCGAGGCGACAATTACCGATTTCACCTTCCCGTCGGCGGAAGAGCAGCTGTCTGGTAAGTGGCTGGGTGGTGGCGCCCAGAACTTCATGCTGGGTGTTGCCAACGTGTTTGTAGATGCGGGCAGTATCGATTCCGCACTGCAATCATATGAAGGTGCGGTGAACACCGATCCTTTGTCTGCCGCAAGCAAGTAAAGCGCGACCACCACACTTTGTGACCGGCCCATCAATTGGGTCGGTCCTCGGTTATGCACGCAGGAAGGATACAGAATGCCTGAACTGGACATTGTCGATTTGTCCATGCGCTTCGACTTACCCAATGGCTCATCTGTGCAAGCGCTTCAGGATGTCTCGCTCAGCCTGAAAGAGGGTGAGCTGATGTCGGTGCTGGGGCCTTCGGGCTGCGGCAAGACCACGCTTCTCAATATTGTGGCGGGGTTTTTGGCGCCCACATCTGGCAAGATCGAATTGAACGGTCATCTGGTCAAAGGCCCGGATGCCGAGCGCGGAATGGTGTTCCAGAAAGGGGCCCTGTTCGAATGGATGAACGTGCGGGAAAACGTCGAGTTTGGCCCGCGCATGAAAGGCATGCCCAAGGCGGAACGGGACAAGATCTCGGAGCACTTGCTTGACGTCGTGGGCCTGCAGGATTTCAAGGACAAGGCGGTTTATGAGCTGTCGGGCGGCATGCAGCAGCGTGTGGCGCTGGCCCGGTGTCTGGCCAATGAGCCCGACGTGATCTTGATGGACGAACCCCTTGGCGCGCTGGATGCGCTGACCCGTGAAAAGATGCAGGGGCTGGTTCTGAAATTGTGGAAGGAAACCGGCAAGACCATCATTCTGATCACCCACTCGGTGGAAGAGGCGCTGTTGCTGGGCGAGCGGCTGATCGTGATGGCCCCCAGGCCGGGCCGGATACACCGCGAATACAACCTGCCCTTTGCCGAGCGGGGCGTGAATGCGGACCTGCGCGATGTCAAGAAATCTGAAGGGTTTGCGGAAAAACGCGACGAGATTCTCTCGATGATCTGGGAGATGGAAGAAGAAATTATGGGTCGGACGGAGCAGGCATCATGATTGTACTTCTCTTTTATATCGGTCTGTTCGCCGGCGCCTTTTTCATCGTTTATGCCATGCGCCGCGGCCTGCAGTCGCGGCAGGACTTCACCAGCCTGAAAACCGTGACCTTCGGTGATGAAAGCGCGGTTCGGGCGGATCGGGCTGCGTCGATCATCTCGGTGCTGGTGATCTTTGTGATCTGGGCGGCCTTCACGGGATCGAAACTGATCCCGATCCATGTGCCTGGCCCTTTCGTGGGTGATACGCAGTTCACCTACACGCTGGAAAATGCCGATGGCAGCACGGATGATGCAACCGTGTTCATCCGCGTCCCGGCCTTTGGGGAAGAGGCTGAAAAGTTCGAGGTTGAGCCCGGTAGTGGTTTTGCCAAGGACGACGCCTTTGCGGCGCCTGCGGGGCGGTCCTCGACCATTCTGTTTGACAAGAATGACGAAGCCAAACGTAAGGACGGCGCGAAGCTCATTGCCATCAACGGCACTGCCATAGGCCCCGAGGGTAAGGTGAATACCGGTGATGGCTCTGTCAGTCTGACGGGCAAGGGCGCGATCAGCTTTACACCCAGACAGGGCTTGCAGATGAACCCGATCTGGCTGCCTGCGCCAGAGACCGTTGTCGCGCGGTTCTTTGAGAT
>NZ_CANMQQ010000031.1 GCF_947500045.1 uncultured Ruegeria sp.
GGGTGTCGTTCGGCGCCAAGAGTGCTTCCATTAGCTTCAGAAAACCGTTGGTGCTACGTTGACCTGATTTGGAGGATGCATGACCGACCTCAATGATTTTGAAAAGATGGAGCGCGAAGGCTGGGCCAATCCAGCTATCGCCAAGGGTTATGCAGATGGGTTCGACCGAGCTACGCTCGTTGTTGCGCAAAGGCTTTCGGATGCGGTTTCGGCTGGATCTAAGTCAACGGTTCTTGATCTATGCACCGGGCATGGTGTTGTCGCTTCGGAACTTTCGGCAAGAGGCGCTTCTGTAACTGGACTCGACTTTTCTGCGGCTATGATATCCCTTGCTCAATCTGCTGTGCCGGGCGCTTCCTTTGTCCAAGGAGATGCGATGTCAATGGACTTTGCCGATAACAGTTTTGACGCTGTCACTATTGGTTTTGGCGTACCGCACTTTCCCGATCCTGAACGTGGTTTGGCGGAAGCGGCAAGAGTATTGAGACCGGGCGGGCGTATCGCGTTTTCAATCTGGAGAGGGAAAGGATCAGATGGTGCATTCGGTTGGTTGTTCGATGCGGTTGGACGCCTGGGCGACCCCTCGGTCACATTGCCCTTCGGACCTGATGCCCATATGCTTGTGGACCGCTCAGCTGCTGAACCTATGGTCGCCAAAGCGGGATTTGCAGAGGTTCAGTTGATCGACGTGCCCTCAGAACTGTATCTGCAGCAACCTGAAGACTTGTTTGATGCCTTTGATCAGGGTGCCGTTCGCGCAGCATCACTTTTGGGAGCGCAGCCAGTCACAAAACGAGATGCAATTCGCTCTGATTTGGCGGCACGTACTCGCTCACAAGGTATTAAACACAATGGCGGTTTTCTGGTCCCGGCTCCGTCCGTCATCATTTCGGCCGTTCGCCGCTGATTTTTGCAAACTCTTCGTGATTATGCGCGTGCTGCGACTGGCAATTTTGTCCCGTTTTCCGGACCTTGGTGCCGCCTAAACCGACCCTATGACCTGCTGAAACCGTCAGATGAACAGTTCGAGCCAAAATCGGCTGAGGCTGCAATTCGCGCCTTTGGCTGGTTATCGATACGCTTTGCTGGCCGCAAGACAGCTTCGAGTTTCTTGGGCTATATCTCTCTAAGACACATGGGAGATTTGTATGCGCAATTTTAGAAATGCCCAAACCGCTGATGCGGATCGCTGCTTTGAAATCGAGATCTCCGCCTACGAAGGTGAAGAGGCTGCGACACACGCCAAAATCTGCAAACGGATTGAGACCTACCCCGATGGCTTTCTGATCCTCGAAGTAGATGGAGCGGTTGTGGGCTTCATCAACTGCGGATGCGCTCATGAGGTTGAGATGTCTGACGAGGACTTCAAGGAGCTTATCGGCCACGACCCTGACGCTCCCAATGTGGTCATCATGTCCGTCGTCGTAGACCCGACCGAACAAGGCAAGGGCCATTCAAGGTCTCTGATGGATGAGTTTGTTAGGCGGATGCAGCAGATGAACAAGGAGGCGATCCATCTGATGTGCAAAGAGCATCATGTGCCACTCTATGAAAAGCTCGGCTATGGTTATCTGAGGCGGTCTGCCTCCGACCACGGAGGAATGGCATGGCATGAGATGAGTATGCGACTTTGAAATAAAACTTGTTGTCCCTCAGCCAAGCGGACACATGGCCTTCCAAAGGGAACGTCTGCAAAGCCCTGCAGATCGTGAGTTCGATCTTGCCCTGATGTTGCGTATGCAGCGAATGACCGCAAAGCGGGCTGCGACTACAGCATCAAGAACGCCTGCTGGGTGTCCGCTTAGGGCCG
>NZ_CANMQQ010000032.1 GCF_947500045.1 uncultured Ruegeria sp.
AAATATTTGACGGATGTATTTGACAAGAACTTTTTGAGGCACCGCGCCCTTGTCTTTGGGTGAGCTACTGAGGTGCGACGGGCTTTGCCATCGGAGATTTCTGTTTCCACTTTATGACGAAACGCCGGTAAACTTCTTCGGCGTGACCGACAGCTTCTCTCTCTCGATCGCGCACTGATTTGAGGCTGTAGTCGGCAGCTGAGCCTTTCGTTCCCCCACCGCGGTGAGAGGGGTAGCCAGCCGTCAGTTCCAGCTTTCTGAGCTTCCAGTCCAACAGAGCGGGACGGCTCCAAATGTATTCTTCGCCCTTGGAGAGCATGTGCCAGATGACCACTGTCAGTTTGCGCGCCGTCGCCACCGCTGCGATTTGGTTGCCTTGCCTTTCCCTGATCCTCCGAAAGAAGGCTCTGAGCGGCCCGGGCGTACGAGAGACCGACCATGCCGCCTCAACCAGCATCGCACGCGCACGCGATCTACCTTGTTTGGTGATGCGGCCGTGATATGCCGCTTTGTCACCGGATTGGCGTACCCGCGGATTGAGACCGAAATAGCTGACGAGTTTCTCCGGAGACGAGAAGCGCCCGATATCGCCAATAGCGGCCAGAACACTCAAAGCAACGACCATGTTCACGCCAGTGATTGTCATCAGCTGTTTCACGCGCGGCTCCTGAAGCGCTGTTTGTGCGAGATCTTCGTCGATCTGTTTGAGTTCGCAACCGAGACGGTCCAGCTCGCTGGCATGACGGAGGATGACGCGGCGCTGGTCTTGCTCGACAGGTTGTGCCTCCAGCCATTTCCTTTCACGCTTTGTAAAAAGAGACGCATTATACGGCGGGATCAGATTGGCATGCAGCACCGAATGGATCCTGTTCTTGAGACGGGTCATCTGGGAAACCAGTTGCACCCGCTCAGCCACGACCCGACGCAGCCGTTCCGTTTCTTCATCCGGCATCCAAACTTCTGGCAGAAAGCCACTGGCGTGAAGCTTCGCCAGAACGCTCGCGTCGATCTTGTCGGCCTTGACTTTGGCCCAGGCGATGTCACGAACGAGCAGAGGATTCGAGATGACAACACGGTTCACAAAAGGCGACAGCAGCCGGAATATGGCCTTTGTGTTGACTGTCGCTTCCAGGACGATCTCATCGTCCACGTTCAACCGCTCAGCGAATTTCAGAATTTGTTCGCATTCAAGCTCAAGGCGACTGGCATCCCGGATCTTACCATTCTCCAGGATCGCCACCTGGGCGAAAGTGCGATGCACATCCAGGGCTATGATTTTCATAACGGGCTCCTTTCCATGGTCAGCAACCAAGAGAGCCAGCGGGCTACACGACAACTACGGATTCGCGCTCGCAGCGGTCGCTACCGAAGTGCGCCACCGGTTCGAGCACCGGTAGCGGCGGGCAAGTCGAAGGGGCGGCCAGATAACAACTCGAGATCACAGCTCATCAGATACTTCGGCCTGCCCGCCATTCGTACTCCCAACGCCCCAATCCCGGTGGACCAATAGTAATCCACATCGAAGCCTTCAAAACCTCCGATTGGAACGTCGCGATCATTCATGCCGAATAACAACATCGTCGAACAAGATCACAGGTTTATCAAGCGTCGCCTACGGCACATG
>NZ_CANMQQ010000033.1 GCF_947500045.1 uncultured Ruegeria sp.
TATTTTGTTGAAAAACTCTTCCTTGATCGGTGCATGAACTGCCGCTTCAATTCTTCCAATGGGTGGGAGGATTGAGCGATGTTGGGACCGAGGCAGGAAGCGCAATCGTCGCTGTTCTATGAGTTCTCATTGGAGAACCACGTTCCCCAAGATCACTTACTTCGGTCGATTGATCGCTTTGTTGATTTGAGCAGCATTCGAGTGCATCTCGCGGATTTCTACAGCCACACCGGCCGTCCATCGGTCGATCCTGAACTGCTGATCCGGATGCTGCTGGTCGGCTATTGCTTTGGCATCCGCTCTGAGCGACGGCTGTGCGAAGAGGTGCATCTGAACCTGGCATATCGATGGTTTTGCCGCCTCGATCTGAATGACCGTATCCCGGATCACTCGACGTTCTCCAAGAACCGGCATGGACGCTTCCGCGAGAGCGAACTGCTGCGCCACCTTTTCGAGACGACTGTCGCGCGGTGCATCGAGGAAGGTCTGGTCAGCGGTCAGCGCATGGCAATCGATGCCAGCTTGATCGAAGCCGATGCAAACAAACAAAACTCAACGCCAAAGGAAGAATGGGATGCATCAACCATCGATCCAGAAGATGCGCCTCGTGCGGTCCGCGAATATCTCGACACCCTGGATGAGGCGGCTTTCGGAGCTGCGAGCGAGGTGCAACCCAAGTTCACCTCGCATTCTGACCCTGCCAGCCAATGGACGGCAGCGCGTAAAGGGCCTGCTTTCTTCAGCTATTCCGACAATTACCTGATCGACACGGATCACGGGGTTATAGTCGACGTGGAAGGCACCAGATCAATCCGGCAGGCAGAGGTCGGATCGACCAAGACGATGCTGGACCGCGTGAAAGCGAAGTTCGATCTACATCCGGAGCGCCTGATCGCGGACACCGCCTATGGCACCGGGCCGCTCTTGGGCTGGCTTGTCGACCGCAACATCGCCCCGCACATTCCGGTCTTCGACAAGTCCGGGCGCAACGATGGCACCTGGACGCGGGCGGATTTCGAGTGGGATGCAGAAAACGATCAGTACATTTGCCCTGAGGGCCAGGAACTCAAGCAGTTCCGACGCAACTATTCTAACCCAAACCGAGGGCCAACTGGCAAGGGCACGGCCCGTTACCGCGCCCTGAAAGACGTTTGCCAGGCCTGTCCATCAAAAGCCAAATGCTGCCCGAACGCAGGTGCGTGCAAGATTACCCGCGAAGAGCATGAAGATGCCCGTCAGGTTGCCCGCGACATCGCCAAAACCCGCCAATACGACATCTCGATGAAACTCAGGAAGAAGGTCGAGATGCTCTTTGCCCACCTCAAGCGCATCCTCGGTCTGGGACGGCTCCGATTACGCGGACCATGTGGTGCCAATGACGAATTCCTCCTCGCCGCGACCGCCCAGAACCTCCGGAAACTGGCCAAAATCTTTCCTGCACCGCAGCAAACGCGCAAAGCCTGACCAGAAAGGCGCTCGCGCTCTGTTCAGCTCATCACTTTCTGCGTCAGCAACACGTTGTTTTTCAACAGAATCGGCTCACAGCTGAC
>NZ_CANMQQ010000034.1 GCF_947500045.1 uncultured Ruegeria sp.
CACCCGTTCTGCCCCGAAGATCAGGCACAGGGCTATCACGAGATGATCGATGATCTGAACGACAAGCTGTGCCAGATCACCGGCTATGACGCGATCTCCCAGCAGCCCAACTCGGGCGCGCAGGGTGAATATGCGGGTCTGCTGACCATCCGCAACTATCACGCGTCGCGGGGTGAGGCGCAGCGCAACGTCTGCCTGATCCCAACCTCGGCGCATGGCACCAACCCGGCCTCGGCGCAGATGGTGGGCTATCAGGTGGTGCCGGTAAAAGCGGATGAGAACGGCAATATCGATGTTGCCGATTTCCGTGAAAAGGCCGAGAAGCATTCGGATCATCTGGCCGCCTGCATGATCACCTACCCGTCCACCCATGGCGTGTTCGAGACCACCGTGCAGGAGGTCTGCCAGATCACCCATGACCACGGCGGTCAGGTCTATATCGACGGGGCCAACATGAACGCCATGGTGGGCCTGTCGCGTCCCGGTGACATTGGCGGTGACGTCAGCCACCTGAACCTGCACAAGACCTTCTGCATCCCGCATGGCGGCGGCGGCCCCGGCATGGGCCCGATCGGCGTCAAGGCACACCTGGAAGAGCACCTGCCCGGTCACCCCGAATACGGCACCGCGCTGGGTCCGGTCTCGGCGGCGCCCTTCGGCTCGCCATCCATTCTTCCCGTCTCATGGGCTTATGTGCTGCTGATGGGGGGCGAAGGTCTGACCCAGGCGACCAAGGTGGCGATCCTGAACGCCAACTACATCGCCGCACGTCTGGCTGATGCCTATCCGATCCTCTACACCTCGGAAACGGGCCGGGTGGCGCATGAATGCATCCTCGACACCCGTCCGCTGGACGAGGCGGCGCATGTCTCGGTCGACGATGTGGCCAAGCGGCTGATCGACAGCGGCTTCCACGCACCAACGATGAGCTGGCCGGTGGCCGGGACCCTGATGGTCGAGCCCACGGAATCGGAACCCATGGACGAGCTGGACCGCTTCTGCGACGCCATGCTGTCCATTCGGGCCGAGGCGCAGGACATCATCGACGGCAAGATCGATGCGGAAAACAACCCGCTGAAAAACGCCCCCCACACGGTGCGTGATCTGGTAGGCGAATGGGACCGCCCCTACACCCGCGAACAGGCCTGCTTCCCTCCGGGCTCCATGGGCGTCGACAAATACTGGTCCCCCGTCAACCGCGTCGACAACGCATACGGCGACCGAAACCTCATCTGCACATGCCCCCCAATGTCAGAATACGAAGACGCCGCAGAATAATCACAAAACAAAAACCACAAAACACAAAAAACCCCGCCAAAAA
>NZ_CANMQQ010000035.1 GCF_947500045.1 uncultured Ruegeria sp.
ATGGCAAAGGAAAAGTTTGAGCGTAATAAGCCGCACGTCAACATTGGAACGATTGGCCACGTTGACCACGGCAAGACCACGCTGACCGCAGCGATCACCAAGTATTTTGGTGATTTCAAAGCGTATGACCAGATTGACGGCGCGCCGGAAGAGAAAGCGCGCGGCATCACCATCTCGACCGCCCACGTGGAATACGAGACCGACGCGCGCCACTATGCGCATGTCGACTGCCCCGGCCACGCCGACTACGTCAAGAACATGATCACCGGTGCGGCCCAGATGGACGGCGCTGTTCTGGTTGTGAACGCCGCTGACGGCCCGATGCCGCAAACGCGTGAGCACATCCTGCTGGGTCGCCAGGTTGGCATCCCGAAGATGGTCGTGTTCATGAACAAAGTGGACCAGGTTGACGACGAAGAGCTGCTGGAGCTGGTGGAAATGGAAATCCGCGAGCTGCTGTCTTCGTATGAATATCCCGGCGATGACATTCCGATCATTGCAGGTTCGGCTCTGGCCGCGATGGAAGGCAACAAGCCTGAGATTGGCGAAGAGAAGATCCGCGAACTGATGGCGGCTGTTGATGAATACATCGACACCCCTGAGCGTGAAGTTGACAAGCCGTTCCTGATGCCGGTCGAAGACGTGTTCTCGATCTCGGGTCGTGGTACCGTTGTGACGGGCCGTGTTGAGCGTGGCGTGATCAATGTTGGCGACGAGATTGAAATCGTCGGCATCCGTGACACTCAGAAAACCACCTGTACCGGTGTTGAAATGTTCCGCAAGCTGCTGGATCGCGGTGAAGCGGGTGACAACATCGGCGCCCTGCTGCGCGGCATCGACCGTGAAGGCGTTGAGCGTGGTCAGGTTCTGTGTAAGCCGGGTTCGGTTACGCCGCACACTAAGTTCGAAGCCGAAGCCTACATCCTGACCAAGGAAGAAGGCGGTCGTCACACTCCGTTCTTCGCGAACTACCGTCCTCAGTTCTACTTCCGTACAACTGACGTGACCGGTACCGTGACCCTGGCGGCTGGCACCGAGATGGTTATGCCCGGCGACAACGTCGGCTTCACCGTCGAGCTGATCGCACCGATCGCGATGGAAGACGGCCTGCGTTTCGCCATCCGCGAAGGCGGCCGCACCGTCGGCGCCGGCGTCGTGTCGAAAATCATCGAGTAAGTCGGTAGGCCGGGCTTCAGCCCGGCTCATCGGTGAGACTAATGAAGGCCGCTCCACATCGGGGCGGCCTTTTTC
>NZ_CANMQQ010000036.1 GCF_947500045.1 uncultured Ruegeria sp.
ATTTCATCCGGCCCATGCACGGGCGACGGGGTGAAACGCAGGCGTTCGGTGCCGCGGGGGACGGTTGGGAAATTGATCGGCTGGACATAGATGCCATAGTCATCCAGCAATCGGTCGCTGAGGATTTTGGTATGCACCGGATTGCCAACGATCACCGGCACAATGTGGCTGCCATGATCGATCAGCGGCAGGCCCAGCCCTTTCAGGCGCAGCTTGAGGATGTTGGCCTGGGTCTGGTGCTGCTCGCGCAGCTCGGGCGTGCGTTTGAGATACGCAACCGATGCCGCTGCCCCAGCCGCAACCGCAGGTGGCAGCGACGTGGTGAAGATAAAGCCCGGTGCATATGACCGGATCGCGTCGCACATCTTGGCGCTGGCCGCGATGTAGCCGCCCATGACGCCGTAAGCCTTGGCCAGAGTGCCGTTGATGATGTCGATGCGATGCGCCAGCCGGTCACGTTCGGTCACACCACCACCACGGGTGCCGTACATGCCGACCGCGTGGACCTCATCAATATAAGTCAGTGCACCAAATTCGTCGGCCAGATCGCAGATCTCTTCGATGGGGCCAAAATCACCATCCATCGAATAGACCGACTCAAAGGCGATCAGCTTGGGGGCTGCCGGGTCATCCGCTGCCATCAGCTCGCGCAGATGGGCGACGTCATTGTGGCGGAAGATGCGCTTGGCACCGCCATTGCGGCGCACGCCTTCAATCATCGAGGCATGGTTCAGCGCGTCGGAATAAATAATCAGGCCGGGGAACAGTTTGGGCAGCGTGCTCAGCGTCGCATCATTGGCGATATAGGCGCTGGTGAACAGCAGCGCGGCTTCCTTGCCATGCAGGTCGGCCAACTCGGCCTCAAGCCGCTTGTGATACACCGTCGTGCCCGAAATGTTGCGCGTCCCGCCCGAGCCCGCACCCGCCGCGTCAACCGCTTCGTGCATGGCCTCCAGCACAATAGGGTTCTGCCCCATGCCCAGATAATCATTGCCGCACCAAACGGTGATATTCTGCTGAGACCCGTCCGGACAGGTCCGCACCGCATGCGGGAAATGCCCGTTGCGACGTTCAATATCTATAAACGTCCGGTAACGACCTTCGTCATGCAGCCTGGCAATCGCTGTTTCGAGC
>NZ_CANMQQ010000037.1 GCF_947500045.1 uncultured Ruegeria sp.
AACTCACAGATTGCAGACAAATGCAGCCGTTTGATCTACCGCTATTGGGCGGCTCGAAACATCGGAAACAGGGGTGGGGCTTGGTCGGCTTTGATTAGACCCATCTCTTGGAAACCATAGCGCTTATACAGCGATAGATTTGTAGGGTTTGTCGACTCTAAGTAAGCAGGTCTTCCATCTTCATCACAACGTTTGAGGCAGCATTCAAGCAACGCGGACCCCAACCCTTTTCCTTGGCGAATTGGATCGACCGCAATAAAGGCTAAATGCCAGCAGTCCTCATCGGGATGATAATTGTCCATCTGCCCGAAGGTTTCGAACAACGCATCATGCTTTTCTGATGAGACCGTCTGCTCAAAACAGGCGACAAGCCGTTCTTCGTCAGGGTGAATGCTTGGCGGAAGCCAAAGTGCGCCAGCAGTAAAATCATCGTTTCGAAACGCGCTGCCCTGTTCAAATGCACGCCCCCCAAAGAAGTCCATTACGCGCGGGAAGTGGGTAAGGAAATCGGCAGGTTCAGGATACAGCCAACGCATGAATGGGTCGGCAGAAAATCCAAGAGCAAGTCCGCTTAACAAACTCTCTGCTTCACTTCGGGTTGATGATCTAAACATGAAATTACCTTTGGTCGTTACACCTCGATTTTCACGTTTCAGCATGTGGGCCGCAAATACTTGTTGTCAAATGCGCAATTTATTGTCCTGCTCAAGCAACGATGGATG
>NZ_CANMQQ010000038.1 GCF_947500045.1 uncultured Ruegeria sp.
ACCGCGCAGGCACTGCTGGCGGTGATTGCCTCGATGTATGCCGTGTACCATGGCCCCGATGGCATCAAGGCCATCGCACAATCGGTGCATCGCAAGACCTCGCGTCTGGCGGCTGGCCTGGAAGAGGCAGGCTTTGCGGTGGAACCGGAAGTGTTCTTCGACACGATTACGGTTGAGGTCGGCCATCTGCAGAATGTCGTGATGGAGGCCGCCGTGGCCCGCGGCGTCAACCTGCGCAAGGTCGGCGACAGCAAGGTCGGCATCAGCCTGGACGAACAGACCCGCCCCGAGACCATCGAGGCCGTCTGGGGTGCCTTTGGCATCGATCGGGCGGATGACAGCTCGAACAAGCTCTACCGCCTGCCGGAACATGCGCTGCGCGAAAGCGAGTATCTGACCCACGAGATCTTCCACAAGAACCGGGCCGAGGCCGAGATCACACGCTATATGCGCCGTCTGGCTGACCGCGATCTGGCGCTGGATCGGGCGATGATCCCGCTGGGGTCCTGCACCATGAAGCTGAACGCCACGGTTGAGATGATCCCGGTCACCTGGCCCGAGTTCGGCAACCTACACCCGTTCTGCCCCGAAGATCAGGCACAGGGCTATCACGAGATGATCGATGATCTGAACGACAAGCTGTGCCAGAT
>NZ_CANMQQ010000039.1 GCF_947500045.1 uncultured Ruegeria sp.
TTCTATCTGACAATCGCGTGCCTATTGGTCTGCGGTTTTGGAACGAGCGCGCTCTCGGTCGAGGACTTGCCGGATTGCCCAGGCCATATCGGCGAAGCCGAACTTCCTATGGAATGCAACTGCACTAGAGAGGCGCAGAGAATACGTCCATTTAACGTGCAAGGATGCGGAACTTACGCGTGGTGGAGCAACATATGCATGGCAGCAATACATGCTGGAGTTGCCACGCGCGATGGCGGCCCTGTTCGCATAGAACAAAGAGAGCCTCAGGCGGAATACACTGGTTGCTTGCAAAACGATATGTACAGCAATGACATGCATCGCAGCGACCTACCCAGCTATGTAGTCTTGCCCATAAGTGACAATTAAACCGTCTAATAGTATTCGGTCTCAATTCAGTCGCCTTCCGACGCCGCCATTTGGAAAGTGTCCGCTTTGTCCGCA
>NZ_CANMQQ010000040.1 GCF_947500045.1 uncultured Ruegeria sp.
ATGCGCGGTAATATCCACACCCTTGAGAACCTCAAGGCGGCCAAAACTTTTGTGAAGGTTATTGATCTCAATGACGGGAGCGCTGTCTGTCACGGGCAGTCCAGGTGTAATTGGTGTTGGTGCGGTACTAGGGCCGAAAAATTGAGCTAATGCAATGCGCAAATGACAAGTTTGCGTGGCGAATTAGCCTAAATGGCCAGTGATGCTGTCAAAACCGTCAGTTGGTCGCGCGAGTTGCGCCCTTGAAGAGATCAAGTGGGTACACTGACGAGGTTTGTAGTGGCGGTTGTCACAATATCGAGCCGATCATCTGGTGAGCGCTGCCCAATGTCGGTTGTGCGGATATTTTGTTGAAAAACTCTTCCTTGATCGGTGCATGAACTGCCGCTTCAATTCTTCCAATGGGTGGGAGGATTGAGC
>NZ_CANMQQ010000041.1 GCF_947500045.1 uncultured Ruegeria sp.
GGTATTCCGCTGGGCTATGCCATGGGTCTGTCGGGTTGGTTCCGCGGTTGGTTTGATCCGATTGTCGAGTTCATGCGCCCGGTGCCGCCATTGGCGCTGATTCCTCTGGTCATCATCTGGTTTGGCATCTGGGAGACCGGCAAGATTGTTCTGCTGTTCCTTGCGGCCCTGTGGATCATGACCATCGCCGCGCGTGCGGGCGTGTCCGGGGTGAATATCTCGAAGATTCATGCGGCCTACTCGCTT
>NZ_CANMQQ010000042.1 GCF_947500045.1 uncultured Ruegeria sp.
GATTTGCATGTTGAGTTGGGTGGCAAGTTGGTTGATTTTGCGGGCTGGGAGATGCCTGTTCAGTATCCCTTGGGGATCATGGGCGAGCATAAGCAATGTCGTGAGAAGGCAGCGGTTTTTGATGTGTCTCATATGGGACAGGTTATTTTGCGGGGCGAGAATGTGGGCGAGAAGCTGGAAGCTTTGTGCCCGCAGGCCTATGCGACCTTGAAAGAGGGCAAGGCGCGGTACGG
>NZ_CANMQQ010000043.1 GCF_947500045.1 uncultured Ruegeria sp.
GGATCAAACCAACCGCGGAACCAACCCGACAGACCCATGGCATAGCCCAGCGGAATACCCACCAGAGCCCCGGCAACAAAGCCGACAATCACCCGCAGCAGCGACCAGCCCAGATGCTGCCAGAGCGAGAAGTTCTGATAGCCCTCGCGGGAGATCTCAAAGAACCGCGCGACAACGGTCTCTGGCGCAGGCAGCCAGATCGGGTTCATCTGCAAGCCCTGTCTGGGTGT